>NZ_JBVYOK010000001.1:0-1202330 GCF_056120445.1 Paenibacillus sp. sgz302115 | reverse complement strand
CTGGATAGCTATAGGCTCTGATCCAGGACGAGCTAATGAGCTAGCTCTTGACTTAGCAGTCTGCACAAAACAGAAATGGCTTGCGTGCGTTAACTAGCTAGGAATCCCACGGCTTTTGCCGTGTTGGAGGCTCAATTCATCGTAGTCATGCAGAGAACACAGATAGGCAGTTATGTACCTTTGCAATTTCTTCCCGGCTGCTGGCTGGATTCACGAGAATGACCCCGTTTTGTTTCAGTTCAACAAGATTTTCCCCTCTTGCAAGGACAGTGATGTTGTGTCCCGACAACGCAAGTTTCCCGGCAAAAATACTCCCAATTACACCCGCACCATAAATAAGAATTTTCACGTGCTTCATCCTCATAGAATAAATAGTTTGTTTTTTTGCTAATACATAATGTATTATAATACATATGAATGTTTGTTCAAGTGTTCATTTTATAGGAGGAATCAATATGCAGATAACAGATATTATTTCTTTGGTCTTGCTGGTTGCTTTTGGCGCAGCATACATAATCAAACTGGTATTGTTGAAGCAAAGAGAGAAAATTCATGCTAATGTATTAGCAAAAAGAAATAAAGATTTTTCAATTTATAGTGCAGAATTGTTGGTTAAAGTATCAAGTGCATTGTGGCTGCTGGCTTGGGCTGCTGAGATCATATTTCATGAGCAAATATCCTCTGTTATCGGGTTCATGTTCAATAATATTTACACGACGTACATTGGCATAATGATAACAGCTGTAGGAGTAGGGATATTTATTGCGGCAATAGTGTATATGAAAAGCTCCTGGAGAGTAGGGATAGATAAAACCACAAGAACATCGCTTGTAACGGACGGTATCTACAAATTCAGCAGAAATCCTGCTTTTGTAGGCTTTAATTTGATGTTTATTGGGCTATTCGTTACCTACGCCAACCTCTTTACCTTGATTGTATTGGTCATGAATCTGCTTGCCTTTCACTTATTAATATTGCAAGAGGAGAAGCATTTGTATTCTATGTTTGGTGATGAGTATGAGAGATATGCAAGAAGGGTTCCAAGATACTTTTTGATCTTTTAGAGCTTATTTACTAAACTGGTACATATGCCAATATTTAATAGGAGGGGGTTCGTGATGATATTTCTGCATGCTGTATTGAGAACCGAATGGGAAACAGCGGTTGTGAACGGAGTCTATAAAGGCAACACCCTAGAGACCGAAGGATTCATTCATTGTTCACCGGTTGAAAAAATGGTAGCCGTCGCGGATTATAACTTTAAAGGAGTAAAAGGGTTGATTCTACTCTGCATTGAGGAGTCAAAAGTAAAGTCTGAAGTCAAATGGGAAGACCTATACAACGAAGGAAGCGAATATCCGCATATATACGGAGAGCTCAATCTCGATGCTATATTGAAGACTGTTGCGTTCGAGCCTAACCTGGATGGGACATTTTCGTTGCCTGATGAAATTAATGGATAAAACCTCGGCGCAACGTTACTTGTACTATTTCATTAACAATAGGAAGAATAAGCAGTCAATTTTGAACTTCGAACGATGGGTGTATGAGAATGATGAATTGGAAGAGATTTTTGGTAAAAATGAATACTACGAACTCATCTCCAGAGACTATAAAGACAAATTTGCATATCACGAAACAGAAAAACAAATCAGAAGACTGATCAATTTTGGCCAATTTGAACAAGAGCGACTAGAGCTGGCTCTAAATGATCTCTTAACTAATGAAGATGAAGCTGAGACGTTGGAAACGTTGGCAATGCTGTATGACGAGTACTGTGATGGTTACAATTTTCTAAGATATATTGCATTAACCTTCATTATGACATCCGACGAGTACAAGGAGATTCTAAAGAGAGATCCTATCGAGTTTGATAGTTACATGGATAGTATAAGACAAGAAGCAGTCAGGTTGCTTGGGTTCTTAAGAAGAAATGAGATCTTTATTGACAAGGAACATGAGTATTCAGACAACAGGGCAGAGAATGACAGGATTGAACTGCACAGTATTAATGTAATGTTAAATGCAAAGGAAATGTAATATTTGCAAGCAGCGATCATTCCATACTCCTCACAGCGACCCTCTCCTTGGGGGTCGTTTTGATTTTACGTTCGGAAATATAGGAACCGGTCAGAGTCAGGAAGGTTCCCACAATGGTTGCCCAAGTGATTTTTTCATGCAAAATAAGGGCAGAGGCCGCGACTGTAACCACTGGCACAATGTAGATGTACACGCTTGTTTTTACCGCTCCCAAGATACCTACCACCCGGTTCCAGGTCACAAAACACAAGGCCGATGCTCCCAGCCCTAAGTATAAAAGGTTCGTTACATTTGAGATTTTACTGAATCTGTCCAGGCCAAGCTGGAATTCCGACAGAAATACTGCAGGCAACATACCCGCCAGTCCATAAAAGAACACTCTGCGCGTAGCCCCAATGGGGTGAACCTTCAGCCCGCTTATTTTTCGCATCAACACAGAATAAATGGCCCAGACAGCGGGGGCGAGCAAGGCAAGCAAGTCTCCGACAGGGTTCAGTTGTAGAACAAAACTACCGTTCAGCCCGATGATTATAATTCCTGCCAGCGCAATCACAAAGCCAGTAACAAATTGCAGATTCAACTTCTCTTCCTCTAAAAAGAAATGAGCTAACACCGCCGTGAGAAATGGAGCAATGGATACAATCACTCCTACGTTGGAAGCCAGCGTATAGACAAGGGCTATATTCTCGATTAGAAAATATAAAGTCACCCCGCACAGCCCAGCCGCAATAAACAGCAGTTCCTCTTTAAACGTTGCAGTCCTTATTGGACGCGGATAGATAAGAGACAGCACAACGTACCCTATGAGAAAGCGGAACAGCAGAATTTCAACGGGGGAAAAGTCCGTTAACAGTATTTTGGTGGAGATGAAGGTAGTTCCCCAGATCACAATCGTAATGAATGCGAGCAGGTGTCCAGTGGTGGCCTTACGCTGATCCATCATGATGTGGCCTCTGGTGACTGAACAAATATACGCATGTATTGCTTAGGGGTTAAGCCGATCAGTTTTTTGAAAAAATTAGTAAAATGGCTCTGGTCACTGAACCCGGTCTGAGAGGCCACTTCGATAGGAGGCGCTCCTTGTTCTAAAAGCTTTTTGGCATGGTTAATTCGAATGGTTTCCAGGTAACAATACGGCGATATTCCTTTTTGCTTGGTAAATAAACGCAGCAAGTGATATTTGCTTATGCCTGCCAACTCGCTTAACTGATTCAGGGTAATGCTGTGCGCATAATGGGACTCTATATATTCGCAGATGATTTTAATTTCAGCAGTAAGCTCCCGGGTAGGGCAAGGAGGTTCTGTGTCTGTATATTCTCTCAGAAGCTGCTCCAGGAGGAACATGAACAATTCTTCCTTTTGAAAATCGGAATGGCCCTCCAAAATCATAAGGTGCAGCTCATGCAAGGACAACGCCAGCTCACTCTGGTAGAGAACGGGCTGTGTAAATCGCGGCAAAACATTGCTTCCCGTAATTTCCTGCACATACTCCCGCATAACCTCGGGCTGAATATTGATGCACCGATAGTCAAGGGCTCTCCCGTCTACCGCTTCGCAAGCGTGTGGGTCCTGCGGATTAAAGATGACCACATCTCCGCTGCTCAGGCTGTACTCCTTATGATTACATACGAGACTTCTCTTGCCTTGTTCAATAAAACCAATGACATAATAGTCATGAAAATGGTTCGGGAACTTCTGCATAATCCCTTCAAACTGATACGCCTCAAGCCTCAAATCCGCATCAAAAACGACCGTCCGAACTTCACGAGCCACCGCCTGCACCTTCTTTTTCAGTAATGTATGGTTATTATAATATGAACTATCGGAGGATTCTTGGATAATGTTGCTTTAGGGTGCATGGAGGATGTTAGCGATTATATCGCTAAAATACAATGTGCAGCAATTAGATGAGGTATGATACACACAGGGCACTGTGCCCGGGAGCATACATCTGCAATACAAAGGAGGAGAATCATGGGCAATATTTTGGAAAACTTATTCTATGGAAATATCAGACCTGACGAAAGCATACACCCTACAAATTCCGAATATCACAACCTTAACCGCAAAATTTCTTTGCTAATGGACGACTATCACAACAAGCTCTCACCAGAAGAGTACGATAATTTGGAGAAGTTAATGGACTTGCTAGGGCAATCGACATCTATGTATTCTGCGGCGGCGTATACGGAAGGGTTTCGGATGGGGGCTTTGATGATGATAGAGGTGTTGGCGGCGGGGGAGAAGGGTGTTGGGGTTTCAGGGGGAAAGAGTTAAAAGGGCAGGTAATGAGTAGATGGCTTCGGGAGAAAAGCAGAACTGCTTCGTTAAAACAATCATTGTGTGATATACATATATACAGTTCAACTATAATAGTGTCAGAGTATAATTGAGTCTAAAGCGGGAGGTTCCAGATGAAAGTGATTCGTAGAACAAAAACAATAGAGGGTACTTCCATTCCCGGGATTATCAATAACGGTGGCCACAATATCTACATCAATGTAGATATATATGAAGATGGTATGACGAATTGTTGGGAGCTCGTAGATCTAAACGGCTTGAAAAACAAAATTGAAGCGGGCTGGTTATCTCCAGTGGTTCCGGTCGGGAATCAGCTTTCCATTCATGGATTGGGTGCATATACAGTAGAGGAAGCTAGCTGGAATTTCACTGTAGAAAGCTATTATGAACATATTAAGAGGACTATAAGAATGCTTAATCCAGAATTTTTGAATATATACGAAATTTCAAATCGGGAGTACGAACTGCAAGCAACAACTAAAAATTGGTGGGAATTTTTTGTTTGAAGAATAAAATAATATTCGTCATATTCTTCCATTTCATAGTATACTAAGACTATTAGTTAGATGGACTATGTCCTCCAAATAATTTGTATTTATTTGAAATTGTGATTACTATATTCCGAACCTCGTAATCAATGTTAGCTATAGCTAATTCTAAGGAGTAACTATGAAATATACAATAATTGACATTAATGTTTTACCAGAAGAAAAGAAAGAAGAAATTCTAAAAATTTCCCTAATGGAAGTTTATTCTTCAGTATTGCATACTATTAGTGAGATAACATCTTTTACTGCATTAACTTTAGGAATGGTGACAATAACTAATGAGTACCTGAAATCAGACCAAAAGCTTAATATGTACACTAACTTAAGTGATAAAAGTATAACTGAAATGACCACTACTTTTGCTGAATTGTTTTCTATGAATGGAAGCAGTTACTATAATAATTCAATGGAAAAATGCTTTATAGACTATTATCAAGCTTTTGAAGTTTTATTTGGAAATATATATAAAATCTTGTTTTGGTTTTTTCCTCAATTTATAGGGCAAAAAATGAGCGTTGATGCACAAGAGTTATTTCTTTCTGAAAATATATTGGTTGTAAGAAATAAACTAATTGACTACAAGGTCAAAGATCTTATTCAAAGCAGTAATATTAAACAAGTAATTTTAAAATTAAAAGAAATATTTGGATTAGAGATTGGTATTGATAAAAGCGATTTGGATCTATTGATTATAGCATCCAATACAAGAAACTTACTTATACATAATGAAGGGATTGTAAACAATATCTTTATTCAAAATTTAGAGGCTAATAAAATCCAAACAAAGCACAAATTAGGTGATAAAATCATTATTTCTGAGGACTATTTAAGATTTTTCCATGAGTATTATGGAAGAATACTTGAGGTAACTTTTAAATCTGTTGAAGATCAAATTGGAAAAATAGCTAGATATGCTTCTTCAAAGTCACGAAGTTACTAATAACCCATTGGATTTATAATTTTCACCCTATGTTTGAAGGAAAAACAGCTCTCTTTAGGCACATCGTAGACTCTTGCGGGTATTAAAATCTAGGAGGCAGTAACATTATGGAGGGAAAGAAAACAAATATAATAGATTCACATTTTGATGAAATAACAAAGTTAAATACATTTTTGGAACTTAGTTGGGTTGGATTTGATTATGCTAGAAATGCTTCTCGGGTGGTAGAAGCTTTAAATAAATCGAATAATAAGAAGAAAAAAGAAAAGCTAGAAAAAGCACTGAAACTAGAAAGATTTGCGGAAGATCAACAAAATAATGGATTTTCATATCTCTACATTTTGGCTTTGATTAGGCTTTGGAGCATACTTGAAGCTTGCATTGATGAGCTCGTGATTGAGGTTTTATTAACGAAAAAAATGAAAACACACGAGTATTTGAATAAAATTAAAGGTAACCTATTTGAATTTGTTCAACTAAGTGAAAAAGAAAAAGCGGAGTATTTGCTGGAATCATTGAAATCTGAGACGAAGGCTTCATTAAAGATAGGTATTGGAAGATTTGAGACTCTATTAGAAACGGTTGGATATGGTGGGCATATACCTAATACTATTAAGAAGAATATATTAGAAATGTCGCAAATAAGAAATTCAATAGTTCATAAAAATGGTAGAGTCGATTCGAGACTTCTTAAAAATTGTCCATGGCTGAATTATAAACTAGATGATGAAATGCAACTAAGCAGTATTGATTTTCATAAATATCAAATAACATGTTATTGGTACTTAGTTGATATATGCTTAAGATATGAATATGAAGACAAACAGGACAATTATGAAGAAGTTTATAATTTAAGAGAAGAGTTATTAGTTGGGTTAGAAGATCATAAAGAATTGTAACTTCGTAAAAAGGTATTAAAGTTCGATGTCATAAGGTTAAAAACAATCCCACTGTTAATTAGAGCGTGGGATTGTTTATCTAAATTAGGCAGTTTTTACGCGTATTCTGATTGGTATTGTTGCAACAGGAATTATTTTACAATTGTTTTTTTAACTTAGAGGGGGATCCCCTCTTTTTTTGTTATGTTCAGTGTTGATTATGATACCTTTTTTTATCCTCCTGCGCGTTCACCCACCATTTTGGGTAACCCTAAGCAATTACTTTACCCAAATCCAACACGAAACGAGGTGATGACCCATGACAACTCAAAAAGTACCCAATAGATTAGCCAAGGAAAAGTCGTCGTATTTGCTGCAACATACTTGTAACCCGATGAACTGGTTCCCCTAAGTCGGAAGATGCTTTTGAAATCGCCAAGCGCGAAAATAAGCCTGTTTTCTTATCTATTGGGTATAGCTAGTTGTTGATTCACACGTACCTATCATTGGTGGGATGTTCGTGTGAATCATTCATTCAAAGGAACTTCTGCTGATGTTTTGGCGGGAGTTTTTTGTTTACAAGTATGAAATAATAGCAATCGTAATATTTTTCCATTTCATAGTATAATATGACTATAGTTCATCAAGACCTTCGACCGAGTAATATTTGAATATTGAGATTGAGTTGGTAGTTTCACGAGGTTTGTGAATATAATGTTATATGCAATAAGTACATGGAATTTTATGGGGTGATCAAATGGAAATATTTATTAGTTACAGTCATGAAGATAAAGAAATTGCTATTAAGATTGCTTCTATTCTTAAAGAAGGGGGACATTCCGTTTGGTTCGATGGTTGGAAGATAAAACCAGGAGATAATATACTAAATAAAATCAATGAAGGTATAAAAAGGGCAGATGCTATTATAGTTGTTATTAGTCAGAATTCACTGAACTCAAAATGGGTTTCAAAGGAACTTTCTTCAATGGCATTTGGTGAAATTTCCATGGGTATTAGTAGAATTATACCAGTTCTTATTGATAAAAGTAGTGTTCCTAGTTATCTGTCTAACTATAAATATTTAGATCTTTCAACAAAGTTTGAAGAAGGAATTAAGGAATTAATTGGCTCATTAGTGATAGATAACAGAGAACAATTTGTTTTATCACAGCGGCAGGAAAAATTAGAACTAAAATCTTACGAAAACGATATTAAATCATTAGGGAAATCGTTACATGAAGGAAGATTGACACTTGTATGTGGGGCAGGAGTTTCAATAAGTGCCGGTATTCCAGCATGGGATCAATTACTAACTACACTTATAGAATCAATGATGAAAAAAATTTCAAATAATAGAAATATATCAATAAATTTCAAAAATATAGAACAATATAATCTCAAATATTCAAATTTAATTATTGGTAAGTTTCTTAAAAATAATTTAGGAAGAGACTTTCAAAAAGAAGTAAGGAAAGCACTTTACTCTTCACAAGTTACAGAAACTGAAACTATTAACGCAATAGTTAATTTATCTCGACCGCAAAGAGATAGGAAACCATTGGATTCAATAATTACTTTTAATTTTGATTCCCTAATAGAAGAACAGTTAGAAAGACACAATATTAAGTTTAAAGTTATTTATTCTGAAGGAATTAAACATCATTCAGGTGAAATACCAATTTATCACGTTCATGGATACTTACCAAGAATAGGAAAAATACCACTTGAATCGAATATAGTATTTAGTGAAGATGCATACCATAGCCAATTTATTGAACCATTTAGTTGGTCTAACCTAATACAACTTAATAAGTTAAGTCAAAACACTTGCTTGTTTATTGGTCTAAGTTTGACGGACCCAAATTTAAGAAGATTACTTGATGTCGCAAATCGAAAAAATCCTGATAAGAAATTAAATCACTACATAATAAAGAAAATACCTGATATTTCTGAAAACAACACCGTGGATAACCTAGCATCTTTGTTAGAAGAGCAAGATGCTAATGAGTTGGGTCTAAATGTAATTTGGATAAATTCATTTGATGAAATACCAAATATTTTAAACAACCTACAAGTTTAATGAAGATATACACAAAACAGTCGATGACATATGGGCAATACGTTTTTCTTAAGATTACTTTTTCCTATCCCTTGAGACTTCATTTTCATATTGACTAAACTTACCCTAAGCATGTAATATCCAAATCCAACAAATGAGGTGTTACCCCATAACACCTCAAAAACCCTATTAGATTACCCAAGAAAAAGTCACCTTATCTGCCGCATCACGCTCACACCCCGGTGAACTGGTCCCTGGTCGGAAGAAGCTTCTGACAGTATCTATTGGGCATAGCTAGTAGATACTGCATTACACAGCCCCCACCCCAAACCTAATTTCAAAAGCAGTCCTATTGTCTGAGTTGTTCACCGTAACCGTACCGCCATGCAGCTCAATAATACTCTTTACAATAGCAAGCCCTAGCCCTGATCCATTGGTCTGTTCAAGGCGTGATTTATCGGCTTTATAGAATCGTTCAAATACAAAGGGCAAATCCTCATCTGGTATCGGCTCCCCATAGTTTATAATTCGTATGAGCGCTTCATTATTGGCTTTACTTAGCTCTATATCAAGGTATTTCCCTTCACTGCCATACTTGATGGCGTTGCTAATCAGGTTGTCAAATACCCGGACCAATAGCAGCGGGTCTGCACTCATGATGATTTTTTCATTGCTGAAGAATAGTCTGTACTCCATTTCCGCCTCGTTTAATGCAGGGATGAATCCAAGGATCACTTGCTCCACAAGTTCTCCCAGATTCAGCATTTGTCTATTGATGGTTAATCCCGAATTCGTCAGCTTTGAATATTCAAAAAGATTGTCAATCAGAACCTTGAGTTCATTGCACTTTTGGAAGGTTATACCGGCATAGTGGTTCAAATTCTCTTCATCCGTGTATTTTAGGTTCGCTATCAATTCCATGTACCCAAGGATGGAGGTCAAGGGTGTTCTTAGGTCATGCGATAAATTTGTAATCAAATCGTTTTTGGTTTTTTCCCAGCTTTTTTCTTCTTCCATCAAAATCTTTAGTTTATAAACCATGCTATTGACGGTGGTGGCCAATTTTCCAAGCTCGTCAGAGCTTTTTACAGGTATATTGACTTCCAAATCGCCTCTCGAGATGGTTTCCAGTGTTTTCGTTATATCTTCGAGATATACGATGCTCTTTCTGGTCAGCAGCAGAAGAAATCCAATCATCAGCAGGACAAGAATGACGAACAGTATCAGGGAAAATACAATATAATTTTGCATGAAAAATACCGCGAAGGGGTGGTTTTCGGACGCCTTGATTAAGGCAGTAAATATCAGAAACATACATAAACCGGTCAAAGCCGCGCTGGTAAAAAAGATCAGGATCAACTTGTAGCGTATGGTGCCCAGTTTATTTTTCAATTTTGTAGCCAACTCCCCACACGGTTTCGATGATCTCAGGCGTTTTTGGTAGCTTCTCTACCTTTTCTCGTAATCTCCAAATATGAACCATAATCGTATTGTTGGATTCAAAATATTTTTCTTTCCACACCGCTTCGAAAATTTGTTCTGCACTAAAGACAGTGCCGGGACTACTAGCGAGCAATAACAGTATTTCATATTCGGTTGGGGTTAAATTGATCTCACCGTGGTCAGTGGAGACGGAATGATTATTTTTATTGATCACTAGACCCTTGATATGAACGACGCTATCCTCATTCTTTTGCTGATTGGGTACATTTAAAACGATATAACGTCTTAACTGTGATTTGATCCGTGCAATCAGCTCCATTGGATTAAAAGGTTTGGATAAATAATCATCCGCACCAAGCCCAAGCCCGAGAATCTTGTCCATATCCTGCGACTTGGCGCTTAGCATAATAATGGGTAAGTTCATGGTCTGCCTTATCCTTCTGCAGGTCTCCATTCCATCCATTCCTGGCATCATAATATCGAGCACAACCAGATCTATCTTCTGATGGCTCAGAATGTCCAAACCTTCAGTTCCAGTAAAGGCTGTAAATACCCGATACCCTTCATTGACAAGATAAATCTCAATTAACTCAACAATTTCATGTTCATCATCAATAATTAGAATACTGTATTGCTCCATAGTAGATCCCTTCCAAATTACACTCTGTAGTATCACTATTATAGCGGCAGGTATAAATTAACTCTATCAATTAGATTCGTGATCTGCAGAAGGTGTTACTTTGCGGAGGATAACAAGTCCATAAATAAATAAGGGCAGAAAGATTAGAATTGAGATTACGGAGTTACTGACAGTCATAGTAAGATAGGTTTTGTGCTCTTGAAGACTACCAAAGATATCAAATACACCATGAGCAAGCATTGCCGGAAATATGCTCTTGTTCCTGATAACACAGGCCGCAAAAAACACACCGATAAATATTCCATAAGTCATTTGTGTAAGGGTAGCAAGTAATGAAGAATGATGAAGAAAAAAATGGATGATATGCGCGGAACCAAACAATACACTGGATATAATCACCGCAGCATAACATCCTCTTCGGGTTGCCCCCCATTTACGCAGCATTACAGACAATACAGCACCGCGGCACAACACCTCTTCAAATAATCCCGTGGATAGATAAGTTAAGATGAACAGTACAATTACGATTGGTTTTGAGATATCTATAACAATATTGCCAAATATAAAATCTGACCCATTAAGTAGCGTGTACATGACTATAGGCCAGTAAATCCACAATCCCTTCCAGTTCGGACGGGTAAATCCTGCGCGCTTCAATAACCCCCACCGTTTCAGAACCCATATCAAAGCAAAACTAGCGAGTACCTGCTCAATTATACCTGTTGCATATTCACTAGATTGCTGACCTAACAAAGACACAAACAAAGGATCTAAAGGTATGAACGTGAAGGCAACGGACACAACAATCAAAATAATAGAAAACATTACAGGCCGACCAAAAGCATAAGTTTTTAACTTTTCCATCTAAAGCTCCCCTTTGTAATATAACTGGATATGACTCCATAAGTGTAGGCGAAAATATCCGCTGTGATTTAACTAATTACTTAAGGAATTCTAACGGAAATCTTACGATTTGAATGGGGGAGGGGAAGAACGCGAAAGAGTAGTGGCTTCTTTTTTATGGTAAAATTGTCATCTGGTTTAAAAATATTTCCTGGTTTCACAAAAACCATTAGACCATTTTCACAGCAAACTCAGGATCTTTTATGGAAAATTTCTTTTCAAAAAAAGTCTATTGCCACTACATATAATGAGTTCTCAAATGTTCAGGAAGGATACAGTAAAGTAAGGGGCTTGAAGTTAAAAGATATTCCATTAATAGTTTTAAAGTCTGGGATAGTTAACGAATTTTATCCTGGGACTTCAGAAGATACAAAGAAAATAATAAGAGAGAGGCTCACGGAAGTGGCGGATGACATGAAAAATTTGTCAACTAATGGAAGGATGGTTGAAGTAAAGGATAGCGGACATAACATACACATCGAGAACCCGCAGGTTGTTATTGATTCGATAGTTGAAATACTCAGAACAACAGAAAAATAACCCGATCCAGTAAAGCAAACACTATAGCAGATCAGGTTAAACCATCAGTTAAACAAACCGTATTCATCCTTTTTTACGGCAAACGTAAACGAAAGCAGGAGGGATATTAAAGGGCACGAAATCTATTTTATCAATAATAAAATATTCGGAGAACTGCTTCTTCATTTGAAGTGAATATTGAAATGCGATAAATAATCCTTCTGGTTTGAGCGATTGATAGATCTGTTCGACCAAGGTGTCTCTGAGTTCACGTTCAAAATTAAAAAAGGGCAGTCCGCTAAAAATACAGTCCAACTGAGCAATGTGCAGAGCTTTCATTGTTTCTACTAAGTGTGCAGCATTGGGATGACAGGAGAAGTCCGGGTATTCTGTCTTCAGATTATTCCTCATGGTCTCATCCATTTCAAATAATAGTACATCCGTTGTTTTGTTCACCTTAGTACTGATTGCACGGGTGATCGCCCCTGTACCGGATCCAAGCTCAGCAATTGCCTTAACCTCATGCCATGGCGCTTGATTAACCAAGTTATTTGCCAGGAACCGGGAACTCGGTGTAACACTGCCTACTCGTTTTGGATTGTGAATAAAACTTCGCAAAAATAAAAGATTTTTATTTATACTCAACTGGTATTCCTCCATTATTGTTGGGATAAATGATGAGATAACCATACTGATTGACTTCGTATGATTGTCTAATCGTAACGAGAAAATCTGAGGAATTAGTGGGGATATTTCTAAAGAAATTCTGAAGACTATCGGCAAGACAAAGAAGCCCACAGCAACAGCCCCTGGTTGGTGTACCTTACGGGCAGCGTCACTATGAGCTATATTGGGGGGACCTGTACTTGTTCATCCTATTGCTTCAAGCGAAGCACATTCAGTCAATTTTATAGCCAACTCCCCACACTGTTTTAATATATTGCGGTTCTCTCGGAGCTTCCTCCAGCTTCTCGCGTAAATTGCGAATATGGACCATCACGGTATTATCAGAGTATCCGTAAGGCTCTTTCCATACACTTTCGTAAATTTGCTCCGAACTAAAGACTTGTCCAGGGCGGCTTGCAAGCAATGCTAATATAGCAAACTCCAGAGGAGTCAACGAAATTTCATTTCCTTTTACCTTCACGGAATGTTTACTCTTATCTATGATCAGGTCTTTAATAATAAGAAGTGAATTAAATTCTTCTTTCCCTATTAAGGATTGACGCCGTAGCTGGGCTTTTACACGGGCAAGCAGCTCCAGCGGATTAAAAGGTTTGATCATGTAATCATCAGCACCGGTAGTCAGCCCCGTGATTTTATCAATATCCTCTTGCTTGGCTGACAGCATAATAATTGGAGCGTTCGATATTTCCCTTATTTTGAGACATGTCTTGATACCATCCATTCGAGGCATCATAACATCGAGGATAATTAATTGAACCGATGTTGTTTTTATTGCATCCAGTGCTTCCTGGCCATCGGCTGCTTCAGTTACATGGTATCCCTCATTTCGTAAATATACATGAATGACGTCCCGAATCTCGGGATCATCATCTGCAACAAGGATTGTATTCATTAAGGACTGTCCCCTCTTTTTTCAAAATACGTTCTTCAGCGGCCGAATAGTCTTCCTGCAAAATAGGCTATCGTAAAGGCCGTTAATAGTCCAGATAAAGTACTCTCCGCCTAGAATCCCCCCAACAATATCTGCCAATACATGCTGCTAAATGATTAACCTCTTCATTTTTTTAAAACCTGTCTGGAGTTGTGGCGCTTTAGCCTTTATAATATGACGAGTATACTGTATAAAGGAAAAGGTGTTAAATTCATGAGCATATTAAATGTAGAACGGCTGAGTCACGGGTTTGGAGACCGCGCGATTTTCAGCGATGTATCCTTCCGTCTTTTGAAGGGCGAGCATATTGGTCTGATCGGCGCCAACGGTGAAGGTAAGTCTACCTTCATGAACATTATTACAGGCAAGCTTCAGCCGGACGAAGGTAAAGTCGAATGGGCAAAACGCATGCGGGCCGGCTATCTGGACCAGCACGCGGTGCTGACGAAGGGGCAGTCGATTCGCGATGTTTTGCGCGGGGCCTTTCAATATCTGTTCGATATGGAACAAGAGATGAACGACATGTACGGCAAAATGGGCGATGTGTCTCCTGAGGAACTGGAACAGTTGCTGGAGGATGTTGGAACGATTCAGGACACACTGACGAGCCAGGATTTTTATATGATCGACGCCAAAATCGACGAAACCGCCCGCGGGCTGGGACTGACAGACATCGGTCTGGATAAGGATGTTCATGATCTCAGCGGCGGACAGCGGACCAAGGTGCTGCTGGCTAAGCTGCTGCTGGAGAAGCCGGACATTCTGCTGCTTGACGAGCCGACCAACTATCTCGACGAGCAGCACATCATATGGCTGAAGCGGTATTTGCAGGAATACGAAAATGCCTTCATTCTGATCTCGCATGACATTCCGTTCCTGAACAGTGTCATCAACCTGATCTACCATATGGAGAATCAGTCGCTAACGCGTTACGTGGGGGATTACGACTATTTCCAGCAGGTGTACGAGGCGAAAAAGCTGCAGCTTGAATCCGCCTTTAAACGCCAGCAGCAGGAAATCGCGGATCTTAAGGACTTCGTTGCCCGGAACAAGGCCAGTGTGGCTACGCGCAATATGGCAATGTCCCGGCAGAAGAAGCTGGACAAGATGGAGGTTATCGAGCTCGCGAGGGAAAAACCGAAGCCACAATTCAACTTCAAAGATGCGCGCACTTCCGGCAAGCTGATCTTCGAAACCAAGGACCTCGTGATCGGCTACGATTCACCGTTGTCGAGACCTCTGAACCTGCAAATGGAACGTGGGCAAAAAATCGCTCTCGTCGGCGCGAACGGGATCGGGAAAACGACGCTACTACGCAGCATTCTCGGCCAAATCCCGGCCATTTCCGGTTCGGCCAGACTCGGCGACCTGCTGGAAATCGGCTATTTCGAGCAGGAAATCAAGGGAACGAACTACAATACCTGTATTGAAGAGATTTGGACCGAGTTCCCGTCCTTTACCCAGTTTGAAATCCGGGCAGCGCTGGCCAAGTGCGGTCTGACGACACAGCATATCGAGAGCAAGGTCGCAGTCTTAAGCGGCGGCGAGAAAGCCAAGGTCCGTTTGTGCAAGCTGATCAACCGCGAGACGAATCTGCTTGTACTGGACGAACCGACGAACCATCTCGACGTGGATGCAAAGGACGAACTGCAGCGCGCGCTCAAAGCGTATAAGGGCAGCATTTTGCTGATTTCCCATGAACCTGAATTTTACCGCGATATCGTGACAGAAACGTGGAACTGCGAATCGTGGACGACAAAAGTGTTTTAATCGGCCTGCAATAATGCTGGTCTGAATAGTAGCCCGTAAGCTGGAAGCTTTGAATAAAAGTGACCTTCTTACGGGTTATTTGTCTTGGATTTGAATATGGGTGGAGTTGAAATGCACTAATTGTTGGGGTCCCCACGCGCTGGCTGCTATGCTATAGTAGACGTCGATAGATAGGCCGAAATCAAGTACCGGCTATAAAGTGAAGCATGCAGGGGGAGCGTATGGAGGTACATAATCAGGTAACATCTGTGAAGCAGTCCAAGAGGAGCGCGGTCAATATCATTATTGACGGCATCTCCGGAATTTTTCTTCCGATTGTCAATATTCTGAGTGCAGCGGGGATTATGAAAGGGTTATTGGCTGGTGCGGTGGCGCTGGAGATGATCAGCAAAACGGAAGATACGTATACTGTGCTTAACGCAATGGCGGACAGTCTGTTCTACTATCTTCCTATTCTTCTGGCTTATACTGCAGCCCGTAAATTCAAGGCTAATCCATTTACTGCCGTCGTGATCGCCGGGGTGTTGCTGTACCCGAGTCTGACCACGATATTTGCAGGCCCAGAGAGCATCCGGTTTCTCGGTATGGGCATTACTTCCGTCAACTATCCGGCGAGTGCCATTCCAATCATTCTCGCAGTAGGCTTGCTAGTCTATGTCGAACGAATCTGCATTAAAGTGTTGCCCGAGATCATTCGTGAGTTCTTTACCCCGTTGATCTCAATTGTCGTCGTATCATCTGTGACGCTGCTGGTATTCGGTCCGCTAGGTACACTTGCCGGGGATGCGCTTGCTCGGGGTTACCGCTTGGTGTATACGCTGAGTCCGGTAGGCGCGGGAGTGGTTCTGGGCGCAATCATCCAGCCGATGGTCATCTTCGGTCTGCACTGGAGTCTGGTGCCGCTGGCGATCAATAATATCAGTCTGAATGGTTCGGATACCCTCTTGGCACTAATGGGACCGGCCGCTTTCGCGCAGGCGGGGGCAGCGCTGGCGGTCTTCATCAAAGCTAAAGACAAGAAGTTCAAAACCTTGAGCTTGTCCGCCTCCATTTCGGCCCTCTTCGGAGTCACCGAGCCCGCGATGTTCGGTGTGAACCTGCCCTTGCGCAAGCCGATGATCGCCGTCTGCTTCGCCGGAGGCATCGGCGGCGGAATGGTCGGGATGTTCGGCTCGTCCGCGATCTCTTTTGCTTTTCCGGGACTGGCGACTTTGCCCGCTTACCTGGGGGACGGGTTCGGCGGTTTTCTGATCGCTTGCGGGGCTGGCTTCTTAATCGCTCTAATTGCGACGCTGCTCATGCGGCTGGAGTCTGGTGCTGGAATGGATACAAGCGCAAAGTAAAGGTAAGAAGAAACCTCTGCTATACTAATTATTAGAGGAGGTGCTCATCTGGATATGACAAAAGTAAAAGTATATTTTAGTCTGTACGGTGATGAATTCCCAATATACCACGTTTCTAATGAATTGAAATTACAACCCACTCATGCTCATGTTAAGGGAGAGAAGAGAGAGCGGAAATATTCATCTAAATTCAATCAGAGTTCGCAACACATTTGGAATGAAACTGTATGGGAGCTTGGGACTGAGTATGAAGACTCTTTAGATGTTGAGGAACAGATATTTAAGGTATTGAACAAACTTTATGGTAAAGAAAGCAGCATTGCAGATTTTAGTGAAAAATACAATTTACAAAGTATGTTCATGATTGTAATTACAATGAACGATGGCTATACCCCTGCACTGGTCATAAACAAAAAAATAATTGATTTTGTACATAATATAGGCGCTGAAATTCATTTCGACCTCTATGCTAATCCTTATCAGTCAGAATTATAATATTGGGTAGATCTATATTTATTGAAATAAAGAAAATTCCTCAATCGAATTTTCTTATACTGATCCAATTTGGAGAAAAATGAAGGAAAATAATAGAATATGTAGAAATAAGTGAAACAACGATAATTCAAGCTTAATGCGTTTTTCTGGTGGGTAGCCACTGCGTACAGTTAACTAAAATAATCTAAATGAGGTGGAGTATAATGTTTATGGAAATTGACGACTTGAATGAAAAAATGAAAGTTGAATTATCTCCTTTTATTGAATATTCATCCACCTGTACTTTTTTGGAATTTCCAGAGGTTGACTTTAGCGCAGATATGAGACCTATTTATCATTTTATTAAAGTTATTTCATCTCTTGACCTGATAAGAGAGGAATATGAACTGACTGAAACAGTAATACACCAACTCACAGAAAAATACTGGATAAACAAAGAGGAAGACAAAATCGTTTTGGCTAAATTGGTCATTACCGAGTTTCCTAATGAGTGGAAAGAACAAATAGATGAATCTTGGGCGTATTGGCTAGACGCTTTAGATGGAGACCATGCAGTGATTGGCTCCAGAGCTGATGAAATTCTGGAGCGAGGTATTTATGATGATGATCCATTTGAATTTGGAAGTTTATTTTATGTACAAGATTTAGAGATACATCATGAATTTAATAGTAGTAAATTTGCTGTTGATTTACTTCGGTTTACTTTTGGAAATCTGATTAGAGATAAAAATGGGATTCTTTTTGTGATTCCACAGGAACGTATTACTGGAGAGATAGATAAGGAATGGAATAACAAGACAAAGAAATTAATTGACTTTTATGAGAAATCAGGTTTTACACGAGCCTTTAATTCAATAAATAAAGATATAGTGATGGAAATTGATTTGAGTGTTTTTTAAGCAGAATTAGCAAAGTTTAAAAAATTGGAAAAATATGATCGTAATGCGGATATAGATTGGTAGTACTTTAAATCTAGTAATATTGGAAAAAATGTTGATTAATAAGAAGTGGAAAAGTTCCAATAAATGTTTATATTAATCTGAGAGGAGATAATAAACATGAGTCAGCGAATTAGTTTACCATCAAGATATGAGGATCTTGATGTAGCATATAGAGGCAGACTTATTCCCAATTCTAAGCTTTTAGCTTTAATAAACCACGCTAGTAAATCAATGGAGATAAGTGGAGGCATACGGTTTTTACCATTATATGGAGAAAGTGGGGCTGGTAAAACTTCGGCAGTACGGGAAATCAGTACTCATATCCCGGGTACTTTTACATTCTTGCTTAAAAGAGATGAAATTGAAAATAAAGATGCGTTGCTTGAACGAATAAAAATAGAAAAACTTTATAATTTAGATAAAATATTAATAGCGGTAGTAGATCAATATGAAGAAGGTGTAGTTGGAAGAGAAACAATACCAACTCAATTTGTAGAGTATTTAAGTTTATTAGACCGTGGTGATCTTCGAACAATACCTATTATTTTTATCTGGTTAACTACTAATAAGGATTTTCAAGAACTCTTGATAAGAGCTACGAGTAGAAATAAAAGGATACTACTTAACAATACTTTCAGCATAGAAGGCCCAAGAAAAGAGGAGTGGCCTTTAATAATTGAAGAGACATTCTCCTTTCATAATTCGCAAAAGTCGTTGGCCGATTTTGGTGTTTTAGAAGATGATTTAAAGATTGTTAGTATTGAATGTAGTACCATTGGGGCTGCAATTGAACAAGTAGGTTATTTATTAGCTTCAAATCTTGATGATATAGATAATTTATCAGAGTATCAGGTTGTGTTAATGTGGCCAGTGGCAGATAGCACACGCAACCAACGAGTGCTTCAATTCAGTAAACCCCGTGAAGGTTACAAACTAAATTGGGAAGCTTGGTATCGAGAATTAAATGAAGACGATAAACTTCAACTCCCATTACGTGAATTCAATAGAACAAGACTATATTTCGATTTTAGAATAATTCCAGTTCGTGTTGCTGACCTGCATAGGTTATGTTTAAACCTAGAAAATGATCATGTCAATCTTCCGATATCTTCATTAACACGCTTTAGAGAAACTCATTTTTATCATGTTATCTCTGATAATTGGCAAACATATAATTTTAGTCCTTTAAGAGAACGTGAATCTCAAAGAGCTGCAGATGCAAGAATATGGTATGCGAATATTACAGAAAACCCAGTTGGATTAGGTAAAAGAATCTCTCGTATATTAAATGAATGTGGACTTAACGCTACACATGAACATGAGATTAGAAGTGAATTTAATTCAGTTAGAGCTGATATCTTTATTAAAAAACAAGAAGTGCAAAAAAATAAATTAATAATTGAAATAAAGGCGTATTCTTCAGAAAATACAAAACCTTCTTCAATCAAAGATGCTATTAAAGTTACTTTAAGAAGACATGCTCAACTTGCAGGTTTTCTACAAAGACAATGAATATTTCATAATATTTTAAGTTGTGTAAGGTTTGTTGACTACCCCTTATGAAAGTATTAAGGATTTTAAAAATAAGAATTGAATCAAAAGGGTTGGAGCAGGGGGGAACCCCCGATCCAACCCTTTTTTTACTTCCTTACGGATCAATCCCCCATACAAGCTGACCGTTGATATACCCGGTAACCTGTTCATTGTTTGCGAACTGACTGCCGGATGCCTTGAACGAGTAATCGTCAGCCTGGTTGTAATTGGACCAGTTGGTTTTGGAGAAACGTGCTTGAATTTCTGCGCTCTGGCCGGGATTAAGCGTTCCAGCCGAGCTTGTAAAGCCAACTTCCAGATAATAATCGGCTCCGGCAACCGGAGTTTCCAGTTTCACGAATGTGCCGGTTACATTCGCACTCCCGATACTGGCCCAGTCATACCAGTAGCTCTGTGCGTTGTCCCCGTCAATCGTATAGTAATACCGGAGCTTGACATCACTGAGCTGAATCGCCGAATTTCCGGTGTTGATTACTTTGAACTTGGGTGAAATTCCGTTGGTGGAGGCACTCGTGTTGCCGTTAAAGGCCTGGATCGTCAAGTTCCCTGCAGGTACAGGAACACTGCTGTCCGCTACATTTACTGCCAGAACAGCATTATTTCCTGCGCTGAAATGAAAGGTTATTGTGCTCTGGCCCAGCGGCAGAGTCGAAAGATACGATTTCTTCAGAACGACAGATGTGCCTGATACCGTATAATCCTGGCCCGATACAAGAGTATAATTTCCATTCGTTATGCTTGCAAGCTGGTGTCCGTTTAAGGCAAGGGATACGGGAATATCCTGCTGCAGATTCGCCGCTTTATCAAATGCCGCATTCACAGGCGAAATCGTTGCGCTCGGAGTTGAATCGACAATTTTGACTTTTAATACGGGATCTTGTCCTTGATTAAAATCAAAGACGATCGAATGCTCGCCAACCGGCAGCCCGGCCAGGAATGATTTTTTCAGCAGCAGCGTACTTCCGCTCAGGGTATAATCCTGATTTACTGTTAATGCATTGGCGCCTTCCCGGAGAGCGGTTAACGTATTGCCGTTAGCATTCACGGTTACGGTCTTGTCGCTTTGATTAGGCGCATATTTGTCAAACTCGACGTTTACAGGTGTGATGGACGCGCTTGGGTTTGGATTTGTAACTGTTAAATCGGGCAGCTCATCCAGCGTGATTACATAATTACTCTGATAAATCGTTTTCAAGGTGGCCGGATAATTAAAGGCGGTACTCATGAGATGCTCGCCATACCAGGGCAGAAAATAGAGCCAGCCTGATTTTTCCTCTGTCAGATTCTGTACACTTGGGACGGTGTCGTTCTCCGTCATGGCCACCATTTTCTTGCCGCCGGTTAAATCAACAAGCTTATAGAAAATCGAGGTAATGGCATCCTCATTGGGTACACCAGACAAACCGTCATAGCGGTTGTAGATCGTATTGTATTTATCATAGCCGACAATATCCACCTGACCATCGCCGGGATACCATGCAGGAGAAGTGCTATACACGTAGCTGTTATAGGTCCAGATCAAGTTGTGCAAGCCGTACGTTGTCGTAAGATCGGTATAGAGCTGGTCCCACAGCTTCTTGTACACATCCGCGCCTGCCGAAGCCCACCAGAACCACGCGCCTTCCCCCTTCAACCCGCCGTTGCCCTCTGCCTCATGATAAGGACGGAAAATAACCGGCACATTGTTATTTTGCAGAATCTGCAGTTGTTTCGCCAAATCCTTAATGGCCAACTTCACGTATTGATATTCTTTTGTACCGGGAACCACCGCATTCGCTGTATTAAAATTGGTTTCCGTTGGCTTGTAGGTGGCCTCCTTCCAATCCACAGGCTGCCCGAGCTGATACGCGGTGAAATTCCGGGGCACGGTGATATGCCAGGAAGTTGTCGCAATCCCGCCCCGGTTATTCACCCAATCGATCATCCGGCTGGTTGTACCGTCCTCCCAGCCGTAGAGCGGATTATAGTTCATAAGATCGAAGCCGCGGATTGCCGGATATTTTCCCGTTAAATTATGAATCCAATCAAACTCGAGTTCAGAATTGCCGTCATTTCCGCCACCGTAAATTTCCTGCTGGCCGGAGATGATATGCTTGCCGTACACCTCTGTTAAATAATTCATCAACAACTGAGTTTCCGGTGTGGCTTGAGAATCCGTGAGGACAGGCTGGACAATCAAGGGATCAAGAGCGGCATAATCCACAGTGAAGGTGTCAAAATAAGCGAATCCCCAACCGGCCTTCAGCTCGATGGTGTTGCTTCCTTGCTTCAGCTTATGATAGCCAAAATCGTAATTCGACCATGTGGTCGTGTAGGGCAGCATATACGAACCTTTGGTAACGCCGTTAACGGATAAATATTGAAGCCTGCCGTCAGGACTGAGCTCCTGCATATACCGGGTGGAGATTGTATACATGCCGGTTTCCGGGACAGTCACTGTGAAGGTTATTGTGCCGGAATTCTGCATCCAGACAAATCCGCTCCCGGAATATCCGGGCTTAGGTTGTCCGTAAATTTGAGTCGCCACTTGAAGATCTGAGGTGAGCTGAGCGTTTTCGCCCTCAATGGTGAAAAGCGCGGTGTCTGCATGAGCGGGCACTGTCATCAATAATCCAAGCAGCAGAGAAAATGCCAGCATCATCAAGCTTGCTTTTTTGAGCAAATTTTTCATCTTCATCTTCCTTTCGATATGAAATTTGATGAATAACTTATCAATCTACCGATTCATGATGGCGCTTTCATAGTTAACATAGCATATGTATCAAATTGTGTAAATATATGGTGAATGAAAAATTTTGGACTCTTTTTGTATGAGTTATAGGGTCAGAGTTCAGCATACATTCGGAAGGAAACTGCACGTGAACTTGGAGCGAATATGAAGACTCTGTAAATGCTTTTGATTTAAAAATGTAATAATTTACATAAATAGTGGTATGGTTGTTAAAAGTCCGCAAAAATTCACATATAATTGTATGGATTTTATGGGGGTGATCTAATGCAGAGCAAGATGTTAGTAAAAAAAACAGAGCCAGAGCCAGCTTCAGGCAGGGCATTTAAACCTGTGAATAATAATCATATGAAGATGCCTGCTGGAAATAAAAAAAATGTAAGAACAACAGATTACAAGAAATTGCTGCAAATAATGCTTAATGATCAGGATTCCATAACAAGTGAAGAATTCCAGCTTCTGCAGTCTACTATAGGATATCGGCAAGCAGTAACAATAAGAAAGGAGGCGAAGCTACGTAAGCGGCAAAAAAATATAGAGCAGACTAATGTTGCGATGAAGCCAATTGTATTAGAAAGATCAAATTCAGAAATTAAAGAAGATTCAGATGGTAAATCAGATAGTGAAAATGAAGCTTCAGGAATTAATACTGATGAAGAATATCCGTTGCAAATGAAAAAGGATGATGGCAATACGGCTGCTTCAAGCTCAGCTATACCATACAATTTAAAAGCCGGACTTGAAAAGCTATCCGGCATTGACCTTTCAGATGTCAAAGTACATCAAAACTCTGATAAGCCACAGCAGGTTGGTGCCTTGGCATATACTCAGGGAAATGACATATATATCGCTCCCGGGCAGGAAAGGAACCTTCCACATGAGGGCTGGCATGCTGTACAACAAAAGCAGGGAAGAGTTGAATCTAGCATACAGTTAAAAACAGGAACACTTTTAAACGATAATGGAGCTTTGGAAAAAGAAGCTGATGATATGGGCAGGACAGCAACTGAAGGATACAGAAGTCATGTAAGTACACAACAGGTGAGTTCTAAAGTAACACAGCCCCAATTGAGTGAAGGAAAGATTATACAGAGAGCGGTAGCAAAGGAAAAGACATATACCGTTAAGAAAGATGACACTTTGGGCGGAATTGCAATAAAATTTAATGTATCTGAAGCTGAATTGGTAAGGTTTAATAATATTAAAGATAAAAATACAATTAAGGTTGGACAGGTATTGAAAATACCATCAACAAAGAATGTGAATCCAGAGGTTAAAAATGAAGAGAAACCATCTACTGAAAAGACTGAGGAGAACCTGGATGTTGACAATAATCAGAAAAATGAAGATAGTAGCAAGGCAACGGGTAATGACATTATAGACAACTTCAGAAATGATAGCAGTTTAAGTATAGCTCAATCCAAAAAGGAGACAATGGTAGCTGTGCTTTCTTCTTTACTTGACAAAGGATTTGAACCAGCATTTGTAGCGGGCGTTCTTGGTAATATTTTAGCTGAGGGAGCTGCTGGCTATTTTGAAAGCTCAGCTTATAAAAAAAATGAACCCGAATATTTGAAATATATGGATGATAATTTTAACTATAAACAGGAATTTTCCGGGAGACACATTTCGGAGGTTGGAGTAAAAAAGACATATAACGTGTTGAAAAAATTAGAAAAAGTAAATTATAAAGGGAAATTTGGGCTTGGAGCTTGTCAATGGACTGGTGCACGCACTATGAGTTTAATTAAGTGTTATATTGAAGTGTGTGGTGGAGAAGATTCTTATCCAACAGCAACACAATGCCTTCAAGCAGAGAATGCAATGGTTGTAAAAGAAATTAATGGAAGTCACAAATATGTTTACAATAGTTGGAAATCCCAATATAGTAAAAGTAATGGAGTCGATGCCGCATATGGTGCAGGTAGTATAGTGTGTTACAAGTATGAAGTGCCGCACGATACTGATGCACAAGCTAAAATTAGGGCAGATAACGCCAAAAACATCTATAGTGTTTTTGAGGGTAAGAATTAATATTATTCAGTGAGAAAGGGTTACGAATTATGAGAAAAATAGCATCAGGAATAATTATTATGGCTGCACTGATGTTAGTTGGTTGCAATAATCTAGTAACAAATAGGCAACTAGATTCAACCAGTAATTCGTCTAATTATGTTAAAACATATGCAGATGAAACTCATAAGGAATTACAATACGGTAAACTTTTTATTAATTTTGATGATTATCATATAGTCTCTGTTACAAGCAATGACAATACTGAAACATACAAGTATGAAATCGATAAAGGAGATTCTGGGTCAGCAACTTATATAAACATAAAAGTTCGGGTAATAGAAAAGCAAAATTTCCCAAACAAGGAGAGTGTCATATCATATTTAGGCAGTATGTCTCCTGATTATGAGGAAATAAGGATTTATAACAATGTAACCGATGATTCTGGAATCATCGGTTTATATAGTGTAACAGGAAGTGGGCTTACGAATTATGTAGTCTGCTACAGTGATACTTGTTATTTAGTTGAATCTGATTATAGCACTTTAGACGTTTATCTGTTCAAAAATAACCCTACAGCGAATTATAAGATGGAAAAACTAAAAATAAAATGCGCCAATTCTTTTACAACTTATATTAACGAAACCATTTCCTACAATGAAAACGAGTTCCAAAATGCGGAATATGATATCATTCAAGGCAAAGATGGAACAACATATTCTGCTGAATTAAGCCGCGACGAAGAATATCAATATCATTTTACCCTGAAAAATGAGAAAGCCAAAAATCTGCTGACATTATCTACATATGGAGATTTTTATGATGTAATTAAAATTTTAGATGTTAATATGGATGGCTATGCAGATATTCAGTTTCTGGAAAATTCAGGTACTTTCAATAATAGTTATGCACTATATGTATGGGATGATTCTGCCAAAAATTTTGTTAAAGTAAAATGCGAAGAGATGCTTTCAGAATTTGATGTGTATGATGGATACTTGTTAAATCAGCAAAAAGCAGATGCAAACTCCGGGATTAGACAAAAACTCGTCTGGAATAAGAATAAGAATATCTTGATAAAAGTATCAGAAGAGCATTATCAAACTGACTAACCGAAGGGAAGGCAGAGAGATTAAATATGGAAGAACTCTTCTCATGTTTCATACTGCAAGGAGTAGAACAACTCATACGTTCCCTGTTCTTTCCTCCTCTTTGCTTTACCCAAGTTGCTTTTGAAATCGCCAAGCACGGCATCAAGCCTGTCTTCCTTTCTATTGGGTATAGCTAGTTATTGATTCTTACGTACCTGTCATTGATGGGATATTCGTGTGAATCATGATTATAAAACTCCTACTAATAAATATTGGTGGGAGTTTTTTTAATGCTTTCCGAAAGCGATTCGCATTGCAGATCGGTTTCATGTCAAAAGGGCACGCAAATTGTTAAAAAAGCACAAAAATCTTCATAACTCTTTTATACTTTCGCGCAAACATTTTTAAGGCTTGATTTGCATAATGAAGGTAGAAAAATATGGAGGAAACTATTGTGGGAGATATTGTTATTTTTACAGACAGGGCAAGGAACATTGATTTTGCAGAAATATTTCAATTCCAATCCATAGTTTTTATGGAGGAGCCCTACGCGGCAGAGTCGTTTTCTTCTGTACTTTGCGGTATTGTCGATTATGCTCAGCCCGAACAGGCCATTGAGGCCTCCAATTTTATCCGTGTTACGCTGCCGCAGCTTCCCCTGCTCGTCATTACCGATATGCGGGCTGTCATGAATGACAGCCACCTCATCCGCATCCGGGGAGTGGGAAGGACCAGCCTGCTGCATTGGAAGGAGAATTCCAGGGACAGGCTGCTGGCGGAAATCAAAAGGCTCCTTTACCCGGAGTATCCCTTAGAAACGCCGCATATCGCATTTATTCTGTCCGTATATAACGAGGAACAGCGCTTTAAGCATGTACGCCGTTTTTGTGAACGTCTGCAAACGTATATCCGGCTGCATTTGGTTGAAGGGTCTATTTATTTAATCGACGACGGCAGCGAGGACGGGACTGCAGATCTGCTGGAGGGGATGGAGCAGCAGACAAGTCTGACTGACAACCGGATTAACGGAAATGTCATTCCGCTGATGAACACCCGGAAATTGGGGAGGAATACCCATAAAGCCGGTACATATCTTGAAGGCATGCGCGCGATTGAAGCGGATTATTACGTGTTTGTGGACGCAGACGATTCTTTTTTTATCGAGGATATTGCCCGGATGATCAATATTGTCAAGCTGGGCTATTATGACATCATTATCGGCACCAAAGACAGCTCGGCTGAAAACCGTCCACTTTTGCGTTTTTGGATGAGCCTGGGCAAGCGGCTTGTGTCCAAGCCCTTTTTGCCGGAAGGGGTCATTGACTCGCAGACCGGGCTGAAGGTGATCAGTGCAGTGGCTGTGAGGCAGCTGTTTCCCCATTTAAAAGAAAAACTCGGATTGGCTGTCGATCTGGAAATGATGTTTATCGCCAAAAGGCTTAAGCTCCGCGTGTTCCAGCTGCCTGTTGCCTGCATTGACCGCGACGGTTCGCATATTGATGTCTGGAGAGACTCGTTCGGCTTTGTGCGCTCTCTTGTGAACATCTGGCGGCTTGACCGGCGAATCAGGTAGGCCGGGAATGTCAGGGATGCTGCGACAATGGCGGGTGCTCGTCTTTCCGTTCTTTAATGTGCTGCTGAACGGGTTCAATTTCTTCTTTCATATTAGTGCAAGCTGGTATTTGCCGGAACAACAATACGGGCAGGCCAACGCACTGCTGGCTTTGTTCGCGCTGCTGTCCGTGCTCGGCTTGTCCGTACAGCTGATGGCTGCCAAGCTCGTTTCACAAAATAAACCGGGTGCCGGCTTACCGGGGGGAGCCTTTCTTCCGTCTCTGACGGCGCTGCTTGCAGCTGGTGCGTTTGTAGCGCTGGCCGTCCTACATCCGCTGCTCGGCAATGCGCTTGCAGTGGGCGGCGGGCCATTGTTCCTCCTGTATGCTGTCGTATCGCTGCACATTATAGTCAGCCTGTTCCGGGGGATCATGCAGGGGAAGGAGCGGCTGCAGGCGCTTAACATCAATTTTTACCTTGAGGTGGCGGGCAAGCTGGCTGTTTTCTTCAGCTTTGTCCCGCATGGGCTGCAACTGTGGCAGATGATGCTTGCACTTGGCGCTGGTATGCTGCTCTCCCTTGCCCATGGCTTGCTAATGGAGGGGGGGAGCCTGCGGGGCGGACAGGGCCAAGCTGCTCTGAAGCATGACCGTCCGTGGAAGCCTCTGGGCCGGGAGTGGGGAAATACACTTCTTATGAATGTGTTCGTCCTTTTCTTCACTTCGGTTGACATGCTGGCTGTGCAGCATTATGCGGCAGAGGACGCTGGTATTTATGCGATTGCATTAAAGTACAGCCAGCTCGTCTATTTCGTATCTTTTAGCGTCATCGCCGTATTTATCCCCAAAATTGGCGCTCAGGCCGGGAATTTGCCGGCCTTGCGGAAAATTCTGCTCTGGTTTGGAGGTTATATGGCCGTCTGCGCGGGTATGGTCTATGCCGGGACCGCCTGGCTGTTCCCGCTCTCCCTTCCGCTGCTGTTCGGTCCCGCCTATGTGGAGGCGGCGCGTTATCTTCCCCTCGGTGGCGCGGTATATTGGTTATTTTCGGTAGTACTGTTCTTTGTACACCTGCATGTGCTGACGGGGCGCAGGTGCTTTATGCTGTGGATGGCGGCAGGTGCGGCGGCGCTGGTGTTATCGTTTGGCGTCTGGCACCGCACGCCGGATGAGCTGCTGCTGGCGCAGGTTGTCATATACGGGCTGTTTGCGGCCGGTTTTATTACTGATGCTATTGTTGGATTCAGACGAATAAAGGAGAAAGCATTATATGAGAACATTGCGCGCTAATTCTGGTGAAACCGTCATTCTGCTGCTATCCTGGAGGGACGTGTTCTCCCCGAATGGCGGCGGGGCAGAAGTGTTTACGCATGAAATGCTGAAACGCTCAGCCAAGGGCCGGTTCCGCTTTATTCATTTCTCTCCGCGTTTTGCCGGGTCCAAATTGCAGGAGGAAGCAGATGGGGTCACTTATTTGCGGGCAGGCAACAGGCTCAGTGTGATTCTTCACGCGATGCGCTATTACTGGCGGAACCGTAAGCACATTGATTTTGTCGTCAATCAGTGCAATACCCATCAGTTTTTTACCCGGTTATGGGTACCGGAGTCCAAGCGGATCTTCTTTATCCACCAGTTGACCCGAGAGATCTGGTTTCACAATATGCGCCTGCCGTTTGCGGTACTCGGGTATGTGCTGGAGCCGTTGCTGCTCCGTCTGGCAAGAAGGGACTGGACGATCACGGTATCTGCATCCACCCGTAACGATCTGCTGCGCCTGGGCTTCCATCCGGACCGGGTACAGGTTATACCGGAAGGAATCGAGTTTGAGCACTGGCCCGAGGACCGGTTCTCCGCCAAAGAGCCGCGGCCGACGTTTCTGTATGTCGGGCGGTTTGTCAAATACAAGGGAATAGCTTTGGCAATCCGTGCTTTTGGAGAATTTAAACGAAACCATCCTGAGGCCGTATTGTGGATTGCCGGGAAGACTGACAAAACGTATGTACATAAGGAATTGCTGCCCGTTATGCAGCAGTATGGTCTGCGGAGCGCGGAATGGGACGGGAGTTCCGAGGGGGCGCGGGAAGGTCCGCAGTCCGCGGACGTTCTCTTCTACGGTTTTGTGACGCAGGACAAGAAGCTGGAGCTGATGAGCCGTGCCCATGCACTCGTCTTTCCTTCGCAGCGCGAGGGCTGGGGGCTGACCGTCACGGAGGCGGCGGCGGTAGGCACACCGAGCATCGTGAGCAATACGGCGGGATTGATGGATGCCACCGATTTCGGCCAATGCGGTTACTTGGCGGTTCATGGAGACGTGCTTGGGCTGGCTGCGCAAATGCAGCGGGCGGTGGGAAACACCGCCGAGTATGCGTCTATACGCCGGCGGGCGCACCAGTTTTCTCTGAACTATCATTTCAACAATACGGGAGCTGCGTTCAGTACATGGATAGACCAGTTGAGCCGGGGGAACGGGAGGAGGCAGCAGCATGAAGAAAGCAGCAGTTATATTCACCACGTACAATAATGCTTCATCTGCGGAAGCGTGTCTGGAGAGCTGTATGCGGCAAAATTACGCCGGCTTGCACATTGTGATTGGAGACGACGGTTCCACTGATGATACAGTTGCCAGGCTTAAGGGCAAGCTCTCATCTTGTCCGTACCCGGTTTCGCTGCTGGAGCTGCCTCACGGGGAACGCGGCATTGCGCGGGTGAAATCGGTGGAGGCCGCGGAGCAGGCGGGCAGCGAATATATCCTTGTGATTGATTCCGATATGATTATGGATGATCATCTGGTGCAGAGAGTCATTGATTATTTCGAGGCTCATCCGGAAGTGGGAGCGCTTGTCATTCCCGAAGAAGCATACACCGATGCTGACAATTTTATATCCAGAGTCAAGGTGTTTGAACGGAATGTCATTAACAACGGCGGGGAAGTTCTCGGGAAACGCTCAATTGAGGCAGCGCGGTTCTGGAGGATGGAGGCCTATCGCTCCACCGGCGGCTTCAAAGCGCAACAAATCTCGTTTGAGGAAATTCAGCCCACGCTGCGTTATGTTGAGCGAGGAGGGATTATCCGCCGCGCAACATTTGCACGTGTGTATCATGATGAGAAAAAAGTGCTGCTGCGGGAGCTGCTGCGCAAAAAAGCCTATTACTTTTCAGTGATGGACCGGACGCTAAGTTCGGAGCGCGGGGGCTTCCGCAAAGCGCTGGAGCGCTGGTATTTCTTCCGCCCTGTACTGTATACGCGGGCTAACATGAAGCGGTATGTCCGGCATCCGCTGCTGGCGGCAGGGATGTTCTTCATGTACGGCTGCCTGAGCTTTGTCGGGGCCGCAGCCCTGCTGCGCTCATACATTGGCCGGGAGAAGCAGCGGCGGAAGAGAAACGGGAAGCCGGATGTGGAATAACAACAAATAAGGATGCGTTCGTCTTGAAACAAAGGATTTGGATATACCGATACGATCTTTATGCCATCGGTGCGATCATTGTGCTTGTGCTGTTATATATTCTTCCTCTTTACGGAAAGGGACAGATTGTGTTCAGCGATTTGGACTTTGGCGGCACATCACAGCGTTATATGGAGGAAATTGTCGGTGTCTGGAACGAACGATGGTCGACCTCAACCTTGCTCAACGCGCCCCGGCTGCTCTATATTCTTCCCTTTTACTTGTTGTCGCTTGCCAGCGGGGACAGTGGCCCGGTTCTGCTTAAGTCGTTCATCACCTGCGTGCTGCTCGTTTCGGCACTTTCGATGTATCTTTTCACTAAACGGCTGGTCAGCGTATATTATTCCAGACATTTTACGTTTGTCCGCATTATCGCCTTGCTCCCGGGTGCGTTGTTCTATGCCCTGAACCCTTGGGTGATCTTCCGTATTCAACATGTATATTTGCTGTGCGGGTACAGCCTGTTCCCGCTTGTGCTGATGTTTTTCCTGAACGCCTTCGACCCGAAGTTTCAAATACAGCGGATCGAGAACTACAATTTCCACCAATTGTACCGCCGCAACGTGATTGATCTGTTTATGCTGGCCGCTGTATTTACCGTCAGTGCGGCAGCCATTCATTATTTTTTTTATGGTCTCATCTATCTGGCCATGCTCACAATTTTGCTGCTGATCAAACTGAGCTGGGTTCACAGGAAAAGTGGCCGGGCTATGCTTGGCGCGCTGTACCGGAATTTTTTGCTCAAAGGCGCCATATTTGGCCTGTTTTTCGGACTGCTCAGCTTTTACTGGCTGTCTCTGTACTTTGGCAGCATCTTGATGGGTGCGCAGGTGTCCCAGCACAACATCAATGTGGTGGACACGCTGACGCTGTTCAGTAGAAACAGCAGTCCCGTCAATGTACTGTATTTGATCAGCTATTGGTGGCCGATGTTCCCGTTGTCCTCCTTGCCGCTGTCCTTTTACATCTGCGGCGGCGTGCTGCTGGCTCTGATTGGCTGGGCCATGCTGAGCTGTTCGCTCCGGTATTCCCTGATTCTGATGTTTACGCTGCTGACGGTATTGTTCACCGTTATAGCTACGGGGGTCAACATTCCCTTATTTGCGGGCATGTTCGTGCAGCTTGTGACCAAGACGCCGGTGATCGGCTCCATCTTCCGTGATCCGAACAAAATCGTCGGCCTCATCGCTGTCAACTTCAGCGTGCTGCTGTCCTTCGGCTTGCTTCAGGCGCTTGAGCGGATCAAGCGCCCTTTCTTCGGGCGTGTGTTCAAAACGGCAGCAGTGCTGGCAGTGGTCGGCTGCCTGTGGGTATATGTCCAACCGCTGAGGGACACATTCATCAAGGGTTACTATAAACCGGTCAAGGTGCCGGAGGAATACAGCCAATTAGCCGGGAAACTGCCGGACTCCACGCAATCGGACGACAAGGTGCTCTATTTCCCGGTCGCTGACAATATGATCCAAAGCAGCAATGGCGTAGCCACACCGGCGTGGAACAAGGGAGATACCTGGATGGAAAAAGCGACCGGAGATTTCCAGGTGTACTCCTCGCCGGCCAATACGCTGTTCCATCATGAAGGCAATGAGCCGAGCATCACCTACTACATAAACTTTCTCCAATATTTGCTGGATAACGGGTTCAGCTCCAAATTGGGGAAGCTGTTTGTTCCGTTCGGAATCAATCAGCTTGCCTACCATCATGAATATACCGGACAGGAGATGCGGCAGGCATTCAATGTACAAATGCTGGATGCGCAGCAGGGACTTGAGAATACCTATAGCAACCCGTATTTCACCCTGTACCAGCTGGCGGACAAGCTGCCCTACATGTCTGTTATCCCGCACAAGGTGGTTACTCCGTATGGCTTCAGCCGCATGGAAGGCTACAGCCACCAGCCCGGCTTTGGATTTTCCAAGTACGGTGTGCTGTTTCCGGGGCTGAATCCTGCGCTGCCTCTCCTGCAGTCCGTCAACGAAGGTGATTATGTGGAGGCGGCTTCCTTTAATGATCTGCTGCTGTCGCAGCTTCCGGCAGATCATTACCTGTATCCGTTCGACGCCATTGAGGATGGTAATCCTTTTTTGAAATGGTCCAAAACGTTGCTGTCCAACAATGACTGGCTGTGGTATCTGGCCTCCCGCAATATCCATAACTATGCGTTTGATATGGATATGAATGCCGGTACGGCCGTTACCTTCGCAACGAGTAAGCTGGATGTTCCCGCCTATTTGTTGGATCGGATCAAAGGAAACACCGTCCTCGATTTCAATAAGGTGCTGCAGACGGACAAATTTTTTACTCCAGACAACCCGGAGCTGTTCAGTGTGCAGGCTGCTCCCCGCGGGCCGGACAATCCCCTGCCGGTGCTACACGGGGAAATTGTAGAGGGGAAGCCGAATAACATTTGGCAGGTCGCCAAATCGGGTTTGATGGAGGCGAAGGAGAACAACCCCTATCAATTTTCAATTACGGCCTCAGGCCGCGGAACCAATAAGCTGCATTTCAAGGTCCGCTTTTACAACGCAAGCGTGGACGAGCTGGACATCAGCTATGTGGTGGCTCCGACGACAGAAAACAACTTTGACGGGGCCCGCTTCTACGGGGAATTTGTAACGCCGCCAGAGACGAAGTGGATGCGGATTGATTTGCTGACCGAGCAGCGGCCGGAGCAGAAAAGCTACTGGTGGATCCACGACATGAAGCTGGATGATCTTGGGGCATACAAGAAGCCCAATACCTTCGTTATGCATAAGACCGTAGCCAAGCAGCAGTTGACGCAGGTGTATGCACGGGTGTTCGTCAACCGGTCGGGAGGAACCCTCCGTGTAGCATTTCCTGATGGAACAGTGGATGTTCCCACGCAAGATGCCAGTGTCAATCAGTTTCAATGGGTGGATCTGGGACAGCATTTGCTGCCGAAAGGGGAGGTGGACATCTCCGTAACGAACTTGAAAGGCTTCAATGCGGTTAACGTACTGGCAATCGTTCCTGAGGAAGAACGCGAGGAGCTGGCTCTTCCCGTCAGGCAGGCGGTTGACCGGGGAAAGCTCTTCATGCTTCTGGAAGCCGAGAACGACTTTATCGGTTCGGGGAATGTGCAGAGCGAGCGGGCTTACCCGGAACTGAGCATGGGACGCGGAATCAGCTACCAGGACGGTGAGCTGCGCAGGACAGTGGAAATTTTGAAAACCGGAGATTATTCAGCAGCGCTGCTTGCCAATATACCAGCCGCTTATCCCGGTATTCTCACGGTAACCTTCACTAATAAGGCGACAGGGGCCGTTGTGACGAGAACCATTCGGAGCGGGCCAAGCCAAAGCGGGCATTCAGACACAGACAAGGTCATTGAAACCGACAATCTGCAGGAGGTTTTTGCCAAAAAGCTCATTTCGCTTCCCACGGTGTTGTCGGACTACACCCGTAAGGAAATCGGAGGCATGCATTTGACCAAAGGCAGCTATACCTTGTCGATCACGTTCAAAAGCGCTGTCCCATCGCTAAGCTCGGTTAAGGATTTTCACCTTCTGGATTCGAAGGAAGTGAAGCCTGCCGCCGCAACGGAGGCTTCCGGACAGCCCCCCTCTGAGGGAAATCCCGAGGTCAGCCTGGGCAAATCGGAGATGCAGCAGTCGGAGGGCCAGCTTGAGCTTCGGTACTCGGCAACCCTTTCTTCCAACTGGTATACTTATGCTTCTGCCAAAATACCGGCGGCGGCGAACGAGGAGTATCTGGTAAGGTTCGATGCGATTTCGGAGAACGCGCCGGACCGGCACCTCAAGGCTGTGTTCCTCAACAAGAACTCGGAAATTCTTGCAACGGCCTTTATTGACGAAATCGAGGAAAGCTACAAAAATAAATGGAACCATTATGAGCAGATCCTCAAAGCGCCGGAAGGAACTGCATTTTTGCAGCTTCAGGTTCTGGCACGGGGGGATACCCAGGCGGATGGCAGCTTCCGGATGAAAAACTATTCGGTCATCCCGTATAAGGACATGATTATGCTCGATCAATTTTTGCTTGCCGAAGGCAACGATGCCGCCTCATTCTTCATCACCCCGCCGCAAGAGGAGAAAATTAACTTCAAACGGCAAAACGCGATGAGCCGCAGATTTACGTTGAATAACCCGGAGCATGAGCGGCTGCTGATCAATGAAATCGAATCGCCGAATCCGTTGTGGGAGTTTGAACTGAACGGGGACAAGCAGCGGGCCCGCATCGCCGTCAACGGGGTGACAACGGGTTTTATCACCAGTGAGAGCGGAAGCGGGAAGGTCGTCATCATTCTTCGCCGCCACTATTGGCTTGGCATTGGGCTGCTGGTTGTGGGTGTACTGGCCGGAGGGATGTACATGCTTCCTCTAAGCAGATCGTTGCGCAAAAACCGGAAGTTGGAGCGGTCTCTATAATTTAAGCGGACTTCATAAAACATACTTATATCCGGCACCCCAGACCGTTCTTATGAAACGCGGATTTTTAGGGTCGGCTTCAATTTTTTTGCGCAGGCTGGCAATATGTACGTCGATGGTGCGGTCTAAGTAAGCGCGATTATTTCCCCTTATCCTGTCCAGCAGTTCATTGCGCGTGAATACTTTGCCGGGATAGCTGTGCAGCAGCTTCATAATCTCAAATTCAATGTTGGTTACCTCGATCTCTTTGCCACTGACAAAAACACTGTGTCTATACTCATTCACGGCGATCTCGTCCTGCTGCGGGGGATCGGACGGAGAGGGTGGAAGCTGTGCGACAGCAGAGGACCTGCGCAGTAGCGCCTTGATTCTGGCATTCAGCTCTTTCAGGCTGAAGGGCTTGCATAGAAAATCGTCAGCTCCGTTGTTGAGCGCGCGAATCCGCTCCGACAATTGGGTATTGGCTGAAATCATCAGGATAGGTGTGGAGGAACGCGTCTGGAACGCCCTGACCAGCGCGTTGCCGTCCATTTCGGGCAGCATGAGATCAATGATAATAACATCAGGCTCAAATGTGCTGAGTGACTGCAGCGCCTCCTTGGCATGGTGGAAGCTTGTAACCTGGTATCCTTCCTCTTCAAGGAAAATAGCGATCATGTCGGCTAGGTTTTTCTCATCATCAATAAGAAGTACTTTGTTGTTCATCATGAATCCTCCTTGCAGAAATAGATTGAAAATATTACCTATAGTTAATTATATAAAATAAATTGTCATTGTCATTAAGGGAGTGGGAGTATGCGGCTAATATTATTGTCAGGCGGAGCGGGCAAACGCTTATGGCCTTTATCGAGTACCCATCGTCCGAAGCAGTTTTTACCGGTTTTGCAGCACGAGGGAAGGCAGGAGAGTATGCTGCAGCGGGTATGGCGGCAAATCTCAGATGCGGGGCTGGCAGAGGTGTCGCTGTTCTCGGCCAGCAGCGGGCAGCGTGAGCTTATTCATGGACAGATTGGCAAGGAAGCTCCGATTGTAGAGGAACCGGAGCGCAGAGATACCTTTCCGGCAATTGCTTTGGCGGCGGCGTATTTATACAGTGAGGCCGGCTGTGATCCGGAGGAGACTGTCGGGGTTATGCCGGTGGATGGTTATACCGACGATTCTTTTTTTCAGACCTTAAGTGAACTCCCCGGTGTACTGGAGAGCTTGAGCGCGGATATGGTGCTGATGGGAGTCGCTCCCGGTACACCTTCCTCCAAGTTTGGTTACATCGTTCTGCAGCAAGCCTACGAAAGCACCGGCGCCTACTTTGTTCATTCCTTTGTGGAGAAGCCTGCGGCGGCTAAGGCACAGAAGCTGATTGATGAGGGTGCTCTATGGAATTGCGGGGTTTTCGTGTTCCGGCTGAAATATATACTCTCTGAGCTGCGGAGGCGGAAGCTGCCTGTGAACTATGAAGAGCTGCGGGCCATGTACAGCCGGCTCCCGCGCATCAGCTTCGATATAGAGATCGTGGAGCGGGCAGAGCAGATCGTAGCGGTTCCTTTTCAGGGGGAATGGAAGGATATAGGGACTTGGAACTCGCTCTCGGAAGTGATGGAGAACCGGGTGAGCGGGAACGGATATGTGTGTCCGTTGTCCGCTGATTCTCATATCATCAATGAGCTGGATATCCCTGTCAGCATATGGAATGTGCCTAACATCGTCGTGGCAGCCGGTCCCGGCGGCATTCTGGTTACGGACCGGGAAGCGTCAACGGACATTAAAGAGATGGTCGCGAAAGTTGAAATCGCCTCCCGGTTTGAAGAAAGGTGGTGGGGAAGGGAAACGGTGCTGTCACGCAAGCAATCCAATGCAGGCGGCGTGGTCACAAACCGGATTGTTATTTCTGCGGGCTGTTTTCTCAGCTATCATGAGCATACCCTGCGCAAAGAGGTGTGGACCGTTATTGACGGTGCGGGCGAGGCATGCCTAAACGGTGTTAAGTTCCCGGTTGAAGCGGGTTCTGTCATTATTGTAGAGTTGGGCATGAAGCACTCCATTCTGGCCTACAGTGAACTGGAAATGATTGAGTCCCGGATCGGCAAGGAAATTTCAGACCATGACATTGTCCATTATGACAATCCTTGGGGAAAAGAGGACAGGGAAACCAAAGTATATATGCGATGAGAAGATATAGTGAAACAGGGAGTTGTGATGGTGAAAATAGTGCTGGAGAGAGAGCGGAGCAATGCGCGGGATATGGAATCCTCGGAGGTAGGCATCATTCTATGCGACCTCGGGGGGAAAATTGTTTACATAGGCAACAAGGCAGAGGAATGGTTCGCTCTGGGGGAGATGACAGGGAGAAATCTTACGGATGTAACCCAAGCGCTGGAACGATATATTCAACCGGCGGCTTATACCCTAACTGAGAGTATACAAGATTTTTTAAGAGGGGAAATGTCCTTTAAGCGGATTGAGTTTGTGTATGCCCGCAAAGAGGAGCGGCTGTTCTCGCTGTATCTCAATCCGGTAATGGATTCCCGCAAGATGAAGAATCATGGTATATTGCTGGAATTTAGGGCTTGCAGTGCTGAGGAACAGGTGAACAGAATGAGGATAGAGCGGCTGGGTATTGTCACCCACGAAATAAGGGCTCCTCTAATGACGATGATGGGATATGTGGAAATGCTGATGGAACACGATCTCTCTGAAAAGAATAGAATGCGCTTTTTGGAGATTATTAGTGCCGAAGGCAACCGGCTGTCCAATCTGCTTGACGATTTGCTGGATATTGAGCAGATAGAGTCCTTCCAGCTTACCTATCACAAAACATATGTATCGCTGGTTGAACTGGTCCATAAGATGGCCGAACAGTGGAATTTGAAATCCTCCCATTATGTTTATGTGCATTCCGAGGTTGAAGACGCTTTTGTCTACGCTGATCAGAGCAGATTAATCCAGGTACTGTACAATCTGTTCAGCAATGCCAAGAAATACTCTCCCGGACACAACCGTGTAGATATCCACATAGGAGAAGACGGACCATTTTTTTTCGCGGAAGTAAAGGATTATGGCATGGGAATCCCCGAAGAATTGCATGAGCGGTTGTTTACTAAATATTACAGGGTGGAGCAAGCCGGGCAAATTCAAGGCAGAGGATTGGGCTTATATATCAGTAAAAAAATAGTAGAAGACCACGAAGGCAGCCTTTCGGTAACCTCTGTACCAGAACAGGGAAGCGTGTTCCGTCTGTGTCTGCCGAAGCCGAGCCATTTGGAATGAATGCTGCAAACCTGCAAACCTGCAAACCTGCAAACCGAATAGAATTGATCCATTCTTCATCAATATAGGTAAGCGAGGGGCGTATTCGTATGTTAATCTGTTGATATTGGTGGGGGGATGGTGAAAAATATTAAAAGCTTTCGTGGCTATTCACGGGAGCTTTTTTTAACTTTGGCATGTTGAAGACAAATTGTATGATGGTGTGGTCGTCATGGCGTCTTGGCCGTGGAAAGAATAAGGATTGGGCACTCATTAAAGATCCATTCTTGAACTCGGAGACGGTAATCATCACCCCAAGCAAGATATACGATCTGGAGGTGAACGATGACGATGTATCGTTTGATTTTATGTCCATCTCCGCCAGAATTGGGTATAAAACGATTAAGCGCAGAATGAAGCAAGGAAAAGAAGCAGCAGCTAAGAAAGGCATGTGGACGAATGGTAAGCCACCATTGCCTTATTACTATGATAAGAATACAAGGTCGATACTGGTCGATGAACGAAACGTCCGATTTATCGGGCGATTGTCGAGAAGTATCCGAACGGAACAAGCCTGGGGCATACCGCCATTTGGTTGACGGATAACAAGATACCGACACCATATCATATTAAGCCGAATGGAAAGAACAAGGGCTGGTCGAACATTACGGTTAACGTTTACTGGCAAGTGAAATCCATTTGGGTTACATCACTTATGGTAAAACCCGTTCCAAGCGTGGTCAGGTGGAGTTTGTACCCGAAGAAGAGCGGATTAAAGTCATGGGAACACATGAAAAGCTAAAAACACCGGAAGAACATGAAGCGATTATGGAGTGGTTGCTTAAGAATCGCATGTTGAATCCCAATTCAAGACATAACATTTTTCCTTTGTCAGGCTTGCTTTATTGTGAAAAATGCGGTTCGCGGATGAGGTTTCGGGTGGGAGAGAACAAGAAGCAGGGGCAGCACTGGAGTGCATTGTGCTATCACCAGTACAAAGATGGCAGCAAATGTGAACAGCTTGGCAAGGTAATGGACGCCGATTTTTTTAATGCTCTATATGATCGGATTGTTCATGTTGTTCCGAAAATCCTGCGGGAGATTGAGTTGCATGGCAGCCGTTACAATGATACACAGGCGATCATCGAGGTCAAAGAGCAGAAATTGAAAAAGCAGAAGCGGGCGCTGGACAAGCTGCATGAATCATATGAAGAGGACATGATAACGAAGCAAGTATTTTTGGAGCGTAAAGCTATCCGGTCTAGGCAGATACAGAAGCTGGAGGAAGAGTTGAAGGACTTGTGGAAGGTTGTAGTAGATGAAGGGAATTATCCGACAGTAGACCAAATAAATGAGCGGATAGGTGAGTTTAGGGAGTTGTGGAGCGCTTCAGTGACGAGTGAAGAGAAGAATCGGGCGTTGAAGAAGCGTGGAGCGGATTGTGTATGATCGTAAAGGAATCGGGTGGAGTTGACGGTTTGTTATAAATGAAGATAGGTATGTTTTTTCTTAGTATTGTGTCCTTAGATGTGAAGTCGGTCATATTGATGGTCATACATGAGATGTGATAGGCTCGCTAAATACATAATGTCGATGAAGTTTTAGGAGATACATTAAGAGAGCAGTGCTATTAATGATGAGGTGGTGGCCGGGTAATTATTCCTTAAATCTCTTAGCGGAAAATCCGATCTTTTTAGATCGGTTTTTTACGTTATGGGGTTTCAAAAGGTCAAAACAGAACACTAGTTTGGAAGGATGTGGATATCAAATCTCGAAATATGTATATTAGTGTAATTTTGGTTTTGTCAAATGGAACATATTGTCGATACATAGTGTGTTGTTATGGAGGAGTACAAACCAATTACTCATTTAAAAAATTTCTTCTTACCTTAGGTTATATCCTTTTTTATGCAATTAAGTGAACTATACTATTCAAGCGACAAGCAAATTAAATAATGTCAAAAGTTATGGAGTGATAATATTGGAAATGCCTGAAGAACTAAATGATCCTTATCTCATAAAGAGAATTTCCATTACAGATAATATAGACAATGCTCATTTGCTAGAAGTAGATGGGATGTGTCCTTTATGTGGGAGTTACTTGCTTATACCAAAAGGTAAGCGCATGAATAAAAAGTATCAAATTGCGCATATATATCCGAATAGTCCAACTCTTGACGAAGTAAAGGAGCTTCAGGGACTTGAAAGACTTGGTACTAACTGTGAAGAATTCGAAAATAAGATTGCCTTATGTAAGGATTGTCATGGATATTATGATGACCATAAGGCTAAAGAAGAGTATTTGAGATTAGTTAGCATTAAGAAAACTCTATTAAGGGCCGCTAAAGCCAAGATTTCCACTTCACATCAAGACTTAGAACAAGAAATAATTTTAGTTATAAATTCATTATCGAACATTGATCATTTAACGCTACAAAAAATGAAATTAGAATATCAAGCCTTAAGAATATCAAGCAAAATTGAGGAGACATATACGATATTAAAGGTTAAAATAGAAACATACGTTTGTGTTTATTTCAATTTCATAAAAGAAACATTCCAGAACTTGGATCAATCTAAGCAAATCAACTTTGATCTAGTTGCCTCTGAAATCAGAATAAGCTTTTTGAAATGTGAAGAAGAAATTACAAGTAAAAGTGAAATATTTGAAGCTCTTGTTAGATGGATAAAATCCAAATCAGCAGGTTCTACAAATGAAGCTTGCGAAGCAGTCATATCGTATTTTGTTCAAAGTTGTGAGGTGTTCCATGAAGTTGCCCAATAAATTATATAGTTATAAAGACAGCACTATAAGCAAATTTCCTATTATATTAGATGCTTTAGTTAAAGACAAACATTTAACTATTTCTGATTTGTATGTAAGTGTTATCGACAAAATGGAGGATACTACTGAATTTCTAGATGCTCTAGAGTGTTTATTTGCATTAGGGAAAATAGAATATAGTTTTGAATTGAGGAGAGTTTATAATGTTATATGAAATCATATGTGAAGAATTTAAACAGCAGAGAATTGAATTTTCTCCTAACTTAAATACTGTTTTAGGGGATGACATTGGGACTAACTCTATTGGAAAGTCTACTTTTTTAATGGTTGTTGACTTTGCTTTTGGTGGGAAGGATTATGTTTTGAAATCTTCAGAAATTCAAAGACATGTTGGTAGCCATACAATTAAGTTTTGTTTCATTTTTAACAAAGTGAAATTTTTTTTCTTAAGAAATACTGATGACTTGGAAACAGTGAGTAAGTGTGACAAGGAGTATAATATTGTCGCGAATGTAACACTTACTCAATACTGTGACTTTCTAAAGGAACAATATAATGTAAATCTATCTGATATTAGCTTCCGTGATATTGTTGGAAGATATTCAAGAATATATGGGAAAGACAATTTAAACGAAAAGCGACCTTTAGATATTGTTCATAATGAATCTGCTGGAGCCCCAATTAATGCTCTTTTGAAATTATTTGGATTGTACAATGTAATCTCACAATTAGAGGTTTCACTAAAGCAAAGAGAAACTGAATTAAGCGCATTTAAAAGTGCACAAAAATACAATTTTGTATCATCTATTGGAAAACGAAAGTATAATGCGAACTTGAAAGAACTGGTTGAGCTTGAAAAAGAAAAAGAGGGCATTTCCAGAGATCTGGATAATAAATTATTGGATATAGACTCATTAAAAGCTGACGAATTAATTAAATTGAAACAACGACTTTCCGTTGTAAGGAGACAGAGAAGCAGATATCATTCCCAACTCGTAATTATAGAAAATAATGTAAAAGAAACTTCTACTATAAAGTCAGAACATTTAGATGATTTATTAAGGTTCTTTCCTGATGTAAATATACGAAGTATTGAAGAAGTGGAAAAGTTTCATCATGAGTTACGAAATGTCTTAAAGTCAGAATTGAAAGAAAAGAAAGAGGAGTTAAACCGATTAATATCCATTTCACAAAATGAAATTGATGTTATTGAATCAAACATAAAAGAAATTATTCACATACCAAATTTATCAAAGGCGATCTTAGCAAAATACTCAGGTTTACAAAAAAAGAGTGAAGAACTAGAAAGTGAAAATAACGCATATTTAAAGTTGATCAGCCTTACTACTTCCAGGGACGATACCAAAGCTAGAAGAGATCAAATGAAAAAAGAACAATTACAGCGACTACAAATGGATATTAATACCAAAATGCAAGAAATAAATGATTATATTTATTCTGGTAAGAAAAAACCGCCAATTATTACATTTGAAAAAAATCAATATAATTTTGAAACTATTGATGATACTGGTACAGGCACTTCTTATAAGAACTTGGTAGTATACGATCTAAGTGTATTGGAGTTAACAGTATTACCAGTCTTGATTCATGATTCTGTAGTATTAAAGCAAATAGCTGATGAAGCGATAGAGAAAATATTGAAAAAGTATAAGAATATTGACAAGCAAATCTTTATTTCATTTGATAAAAAAACAGCATATACAACAGAAAGTCAAAAGATACTAAATGAAACAAAGGTTTTAGAGCTTTCAGCAAACGGTAGTGAACTATTTGGAAGGTCATGGAACAATAAATGATTTAAGAATATGCGAGAAAAGATTGTGGTACTTATGAAAGCTGGGAAGCATATACGAGTGCTTCTCAGCTTTCATATTAATTTCATTTGAAAAATACAGATGATTAGGCCAGGGGGGCGAGCTTCCTATGTTAATTAACATCTTTAAAATGATAAAAAATGATTTTTCTTTACTATGAGATGGGGCGTTTTATGGTAAAGCTAAACTATATTTGGTGGTGATAAGATGAGTCCTGGTCCAACTATTGACCAATATTTACTTTCAACCTGTTTATTCATTATCGATGAATTTAACGAGTTGTATAAAGACATTTCAAAAGAAGACCTAAAAAGAATCGCAGATGAAAGTTATAACGAAATGGACATCTGTGTAAGACTTGGGTACCCGTTCCGACATATGGCTCACTATACTGTAGGGGACACAAAAAAGAGAGATTCTGGAAAGCTGAACCATGATATTTATGTAAAATCAAAGGATTTCAAAATTGAAGTGAAGTATCTGAAAAATTGGAAAAGTTCATCCGGGACAAATTCTGCAAGTAAGAACTGGAGGGTTTATCAAGATGACTTTAACTGGTTATCAAATGAAATAGGAGAAGGAAACAAAGGTAAGCGAGCATTTGTTATTGGGTGGTTTAATTGTGTTAGCAATTTCTCTTCGCTAATCCAGTTGGGTGATGGGAAGACTGCTGGGAATAGACCACTGGCCAGCGAACATAAAATATGCTACTTTCCCTTTCTCAGAAGAAAAAACGTACCAACTTATACAAGTGATTTGATCTACAATTATAACAATGCAGCATATAAGGTCTTACCTGTGAGTTTGATTGGAGAAGTGGACGTAGACTATAGCTGTTTATTTTTAGGGAATGACCAGGATGTCTTTCATTTTGTAATATACTTTTAATAGTTACAAAAGCAAAGATTATTAACACATTTTAATTTTTGAGAAATCCTTCTACATAAGTTACCATCAACGAATCATGGGCCCTTGAGAGGTCTGTTCTATTACTACTGTCATTTATGAATAGGATCAAATGCTGCATTTAGGGAAAAAGCTTAATAAATTGTTATATGGGAGGATAAAAATGAATGTCTTGTTGCTAGGTGCAGGAGCATCCAAAGCATATGCACAATCAAAAACAAAGATTAAAATGCCAATAGCTAAAGATTTTTTTCAAACTTTTAACAGATTAGAAATATCTAAAAAACCTGATGTATTGGTTGGAGATCTAATTAATTATCTTAGGAAATATCATAAAATGAAGCCGTTAGATTTCATGAACTATTCTGAGGATATTGAAAATATTCATTCTGAAATAAGTGATAAAGTTATAAGTTATGCAAAAGAAAGTAAATACTATTTTGATGGTAATAATCCAGATGAGAAAATTCTTGCCTATAAAGCTTATATGCAGGTACTGTTTTTGTTCAATAGTGTAATAAATGAGATACAAAATGGTGATATTTCTAAGCCACACCAAAACATTGCCCAGAATCTGAAATCTGATGATGTGATTTTAACTTTTAATTGGGATACATTAATGGATAGATCATTGGAAAAGGTTACAAACTGGAATGTAGATAGTGGTTATTACATAACCCCTCAAGCAATATATAATGACGGTTGGGTTGCATGTAATGGCAAGTCAACCAACAATGCGCCACTCTTAATAAAGTTACATGGCTCAACTAATTGGTTAACAAGCCATATGAGAATTGAAAATGGAGTTTGGAAGTTAACACAAGAACTATCTCCAGATGTTTTTTATGTTTACAGAAATACATTTAATCCGTATGATACTTTTAGAGGGAGATATTGGAGCGGGTATGAACCGTTTTCTTACGGTTATTATCCGCCAAACATTCCAGATAAGGGCGAAAAAGCACCCGAGGGATATGTTATGGCTAGGTTATCTTCGAATTTTGATCCAAGAATTCAGAACAATATATCAGGATCAGATGGACTAATATCAATGCCAGTAATCATCCCACCAGTAAAGCAGAAAGAGTATAATTTGTTTGGTGATGTATTTGAAACGTTATGGGAAAAGGCCAAAGCAAGTTTAGTAAAGGCAGATAATATCATAATTATTGGGTATTCCTTTCCAAGAACGGATTATAGAACAGATGAATTGTTTAAAAAAGCATTTTGCCAAAGAGGTACTATGCCGAAAATTGTTATAATTAATCCTGCACCTGATGAATTGAAGCAGAGATTTATATATGATTATGGTATTGATGAAAATTTAATACGAGTTGAAAAAGCTTATTTTGACGAAATGTTTAATATAGCATCAGTGTTGCAATAACAAATCTATTTGACATACATGATTGGCTTCCGCGAAAGGTCAGCATCTCCAATGCGAATTATCAAAGCATATTGAAAGCCGTGTGTTGCTAGTGAGGACAATGAGCGCTACATTTATCTAAAGCAGTATCCGAAGTTTCATGCCTTTACAGCATGAAACTTTTTCGTCATCAAATTTATATCTGAACCTTCAGAATATATTGAAAAAAACTTTGGTTTAAATTAATATACGACTGATTGCCAAGCTAAGGTCTGTCTTCTTATCTATTAGGTATAGCTAGTCATTGACCCACACGTACCTGTCATTAATGGGAGGTTCACGTGAATCAATTATGTAAAGAAGCTTCTGCTGTTATTTGGCGGGAGTTTTTTGTTACGCATGAATAATTAAAAGCGGTGTAACTTGTTGTACACATCTTAGTTATATACTCGAAGTATAACTTTATTTTGGAGGAAACAAGATGACAAACACTAACATGAAAAAAGCCGTAATTATATTGAGTTTCTCGATTCTTATAACTGCATTTTCCGGTCAGGCTTGGGCTGGGCAAGGTACAAATACTTCAGCACCTGCTTATGTAATGAGCTCAGATAGCAAAAATCCTTATGAGGTTGCTGGCATAAACGATCCGGCAGAATTTACGGCTTATTTTGCCAAATTACAGAAAGCTGTTAAGGAGAACAAGCCCGCAGAAGTGGCAGATCTGATCTCCTATCCAATGAATTTAAACAAAGACAACAAAAAGTATGTTATTTATAACAAGAATGAATTTATTAAGAAATACGATCGCATCTTCACTTCTCTTGCACGTGAACATCTGCTAGCTCAAAAAGTCGATAAGCTGTTTGTGAACTATCAAGGAATTATGGTTGGAGATGGAGATTTGTGGATGGGTAAGCAAAACAATAAGCTTGGAGTTATTGCGGTTAATATCAGTACCAATCCATATGAAGTCGCAGGCATCAACAATCCAATCGTATTTGAGCATAACTTTAGTTTGCTCCAGAAAGTCGTCAAAGAAGGAAAAAAATCCGAAGTAGCCAATTTAATGGTGTACCCATTGAAAGTGAATAATAAGGGAAAAACCATACAAATCAAAACCAAGAAGGATTTTATTGCAAAATACGACAAAATCATGACTGCTAAAATTAAGAAGGCTCTATTAGCACAAAAAGTTGATAAAGTATTTGTCAATTCGGAAGGTGTTATGATTGGAAACGGAGAGCTGTGGATTGGACAGTTTGGAGAGCAAGTTGGTGTATTCGTTATAAACCAGTAGTTGGTGTTACAAATCCACAATCCATTTCTTCGGATTTACTTCTTTTGCAGTTCGAAAGCGATAAAGTTCAGGTATTTCCCACCGCCAGCTTCCATTGTTTTGCGGTCATTGACCGCAATCTCATTTTCTTGGTTCAGCCACTCCTCCCAAAGTTCCTCGTTGCCCTCCATCTCGTATATGGAAATGATTTCGGCGTCTTTACATTGACTTACAATTTCTGTCCAATAGTGAATATCACGCAGATAGATAAGCTGTTCCGGTGTCCACGAGAGAAGCAATTCTTCCGGCAGATTATCATGGCAATCCTTTTTCATGCCGGGGACACAGGCATAAATATAACCGCCGCTTTTGACGAAAGGCAGTAGCTTTGCATCCAAGTATTCCGGGTCGCGTCCCCAATAATTATAAGAATCTGTGCTGACTACCGCATCGAAGAATTCTTTTTCAAATGGCAAATCGGTGGCGTCAGCCTTGACTGCTGTAATCTGTTCGTGGGTTAGCCCCATCTCGTCAAAGAATTTGCGGTTTTCCTCCGGGTCACTCCACAAATCGGCGGCGTAAACAGTGAAGCCATAATCGTGAGCAAGCATAACGCTTGTAAGCCCCTGCCCGCTGCCCAAGTCGCAAACGAGGCTTCCGGCGGGAATTTTATGCTTAATAAGCATTTCCTCCTGCAATTTTAAGGGGTTAGGTCCCATCATTTTTGCTTGTAATCTGGGTAAGTCGTATTTTTGGCTTTTAATATATTCCATTGTGATTACTCCTTATCTTTACTCATTTTCGCTATGTTTTTTTGCATAAAGCGCTCGATGTGCGCCGCAAAAAGATTCGCGGCTTCCTCTTTATCCGGAGATACGTCATAAATACTTAACAACAGGTAATATGGTGCATAAAACTCAAGTGCTAATTGCTTCGGATTACTTTTGTTCAAAATACCTTGCTCTATCATTTCACGGAACAAATCCTCCATGTAATCTACCGGCCCGCCTGCAAGGCACTTTTGATACAGATCTGCCATATCAGGATTTCTGTATTGCTCCAATGTAATCATTTTGCGGAAATTGCAGCCAAAATCATCCTCTGTCCAATAGCGGAATTGCGCCTTGATGAAGGAGTTTATTTTATCCATAGAAGTATTGTGGTATGGCAATGGTGCTTTCTCGAATACTTCTTCTGGAACCTCAAATTCCCGCGCTCGCTCATAATCCATTTGATAGATACGCTCCACTATGCTGTCAAATATATCCCGCTTATTCTTGTAGTGCTTATATAAAGCTCCTTTTGTCATTCCAAGCTCCCCGGCAATAGCGCTAACCGAAACAGCTTCATAGCCATCTCGCGCAAACAAGCGGAGCGCGGTATGCAAAATATTTTCTTTTGTATCCGACATCTAAAAACCCTCTCTCAGCAGCAGTAAACCGTCGTTCACTGCTTATTATAGTAAACGAACGTTTACTTGTCGATAGGTAGCGCCTTTTATTTGCGAAAAGCCATATCGCTGAATTCCATGATTTCAGCTTGATAGGTCATATTAGGTGGCTTTTTGTCGCTTTCCGTGAATCTAATGATTTGGAATTGTTAGATGAAGCAGGCTCCTTAAGAATCTTTTGGCCCCCGGCAAGCGGGAGACCACAGAATAAAAAGCGCAAGAGCAGCCTGCGGTAAGGGCTGCTCTTGCGCTTTTACAAATAATCTAACTAAATTTCGCATAAAACGAATCACGGGGGATGGCTGCAGCTAGTAGCTGCCAGCGTCCGGTAAACTCTGTGATTACACGTTTCCCCGGCCAGTTGGCGGGAAGCAGTTCATCCGGCAATGAAGGATCTGCCATAAGCAGGCCGCTGAGCACTTCTCCAATCTGCAGATAGCGCAAGAAGAGGAGCAGCGATTGTCCCTCCCGGAGTGCCTCGTCCATTAATGGAGTGAACTCCTGCTGCAGCCAGCTTTGTTTTTCCTCATACATAGCCTCAATCTTGTCAAGCTGCCAAATGGCATAGGCTTTGTCGGGGGTGATGGAGCCTGTCTCAAATTGCCCGTGCAGAATCGAGACTTTGCCCTCAAGCTGGAGCTGCTGAATCTGTTCAGCAACTTCCTTCCGATAATTCCAGGGCGAGATGTATACACTGTTATACAGAAGCCCGAAGCCAAGCTGCAAAATTGCAGTGCGAAACTGATCGCGTTTCTTGCGTTCCTGTTCGGGAACCTCAAGCATGACTACGTCCCAGGTCTTGTCCCATGGCTCGAGAGAGCGGGCCGGCTTGCTGTTAATGGAATGGATGTATGAACGTCCGGCTGCTGTAATCTGATACAAGGAACGGGACGGGGATGAGATATATCCTTCCTTTTTCAGACGGGATAAGGCATTGCGGATATAGGTGGAGGTATAGCCCCTCAGCTCGTAGATTTCAACAAACTGCTGGGCTCCCATCTGATCGACTCTGGATAACAGGAACAGCATTGTCTTTTCAACGGACAGCAACTCGTCTCACGCCTCTCTTGACAGGTGATGAAAATAAAATATATTATAAATACATACGGACGTCAATTAATTGAGTATATTTGATTTCTGGTGCCGAACCGAACCTTTTGTCACTTTGGTGTCATTGTAACGTAAACTTTATGTTTTTGCACGGCCCAAGTCCATTAGAAGAAGAGGAGAGATCAAGCTTGAAAATCATTTATCACGGCCATTCCTGCATACAGATGGAGACGAACGGCAAGTCGCTGATTATTGATCCGTTTCTTAGAGGCAATCCCGCTGCGGTCACCAAACCTGAGGATATTCAGACGGATATGGTGTTGCTGACTCATGCCCACATGGACCATATTCTCGATGCTGCACCGATAGCCTTGCAGAATAACGTGCCAGTTGTGTCAAATGTGGAGTTGGCAACCTATATGGAGGGGAAAGGCGTCCAGACCATTGGGATGAACATTGGGGGAACGGTTGATTTTGGTTTTGCCAAAGCAACGATGATTCATGCTTTTCACACTTCGGGCATTACATTGGAAGATGGTACAGTAGTCTATGGTGGTGTGCCTGCGGGCTTCATCATTCAGGCGGAAGGACGTACGATTCTGCATGCAGGAGATACCGGGCTGTTCGGGGATATGAAAATGTTCGGCGAGCTGTATGACATTGATCTGGCAATTCTGCCGATAGGCGGACACTACACGATGGGGCCGGAGCATGCGCTAATCGCTGCCAAATGGCTGGGCGCTAAGCAGGTGCTTCCCATCCATTACAACACTTTCCCGCCGATTCAGCAGGATGCTGTAGCCTTTGTTCAGGCTCTTGGCGAGGCCGGAATTGCAGGAACACTGCTTGCATACGGGGAGTCGCTTGAGCTGTAGGGCGGGAGACGCCGGTACTGCATACATTACAGGTTGGACATTAAGGACATCACTTCGGTGGTGTTCTTTTTTGGTAGGACCCTCACTCGTTGTTGAAGTGAGGGTCCTTGCCGTTTAGCAGCGTTAATGGAGTCGCGAAGCTTCAGTTCCGGGGGAGCTTGCTGCCATACCGCGATCGCAACTGCTGGAGTTTGTCCAGCTTACGCAGGCTGCTGTCCTTGTGCAGCAGTCCCACACCGAGAATCAGATTCTCGATAATGTAGGTTGGCGCAACCATGGAATGAAACTCCCAGACCTCGCCGCGTCCCGCATACAGTACAATGTCGGCATCCTGCGAGCGGGGATAGACCAGCCTGTCCGTAATCAGAATGACCAGATAACCCGCTTCGCGGGCGTAATCCAGAATAACCTCCGTCTCCGGCAAAAGCTGAACAAAGCCGAACACCAGCACAACATCCTTTTTGCCGGCATGCATCAGCGTTTCCAACAGCTCGTGGCCGCTTGGCGCCATTCGCTTGATTGACAGCCCAAAGCGGGCCATCCGGTATGCCATCAGTTCGGCGAGGCCCGCGCAGGGGCCGGGGCTGTAGATATAGACGCGCCTAGCCCCGGACAAAGCTTCAATCGCACGTTCCAGCAGCTCCCCATTCAGATAGCGGGCGGTTTCAGCCAAGTGATGCGAGGCAACCTCCAGCAGCATTTGCGGCAGAGATCCGCCGTCCGTGCGCTGCATCGCATCGCGCATTTTAACTGAAGGGGTGGATTCGAAGCGGAACCGCAGCCGGCTTTTGAACTCCTTGGCATGCTTGTAGCCTACTGCTTTCCAGAAGCGGGAGACAGAAGCGATGCTCAGGCCCAGCTCATCTGCAATTTCCTGCTCCGTCATATAGAGAACGCGTTGCTCATTTTTTTGAATAAAATCGGCAATGATCCGCTGGTTGGGTGAAAAAGCACGGCGGTTCCAATCTTTGTACATGTCGGCCTGCCTCCTGAGGAATGAACTCTATCTTATCCAAATAGTAGCCCCTAATTATGATGTAAATATTTTTACAGCGTTAAAAATGATGAAAAAAACATTACGCTGGCTTAACAATCGGGAAAAGCTGCCGTGACACGCCCTTCCTATACTTAAGATAAATTCCTGGAGGGGGCCGATTGTTCATGAGTACGTTAAAGTCGCGTTATACGCTGACCCAGTCGCAAAAAATGATGGTTTTTGTGTTGTCGATGTCACTGTACGGGTTGTCCAACATGTTCACCGAGCTGATTCCCAGCGTTCAACTGGGGCCTATTGAGCTGTCTGTCGAATACTTCGCTTTTATCCCGCTTACCCTGTGCATGCTGTTTCATCCGCTGTATGCGGCAGTCGGCGCGGCAGTCGGAGAAGTGATCTTCGGCGAGCTGATGCTCGGCCAGTTCGGCGGCCTTGGGGAGCTGGAAAAATTCATAACCTTCTCTCTGGCGATGTACACGGCAGGCCGGATGGTATCCGACCCTAAGAACCGCTTGCAGGTCGGGGTTGCGGCGATTAGCGGGGTAGCGATCCATCAGTTTTTCAGCTCAGTGATCGACATTGTCAAGGTGTGGGTAGGGGTGGAAGAGCTGGAGGCTGTTAAAGGGCTGGCCGAAAGTATTGTTGTGATCGAAGGGGTCGGGTTCCTGAATGATGTGCTGTTCTCCGGAATTCTGTTCGCGCTGCTGCCGACGATGTATCTGGTGCCACGTCTTTATGGAAAAATTGAACCTCTGCTGGGGATGAAGCCGCGTGAGCGCGGGATGCAGTATACGTCTGGAGCCTGGCTGTCACCGAAGCTGGTTATCGGCGGCACGCTGCTTGCCGGGCTTGCTCTCGGTGCAGAGCTGCTGTCGGAATCCGGCTGGAGCATCGGCGAGTTCGAAGTGCCGGGAGCGGAGTCGCATGAGGGGAGCCTGATCTGGGTGAGCATGCTTGTAGCGGCTGTTATCGCGGCTGTGGTAATAGTGGCACTACTGCGCCGCGCCGCCCGCAGGCGGCAGAAGGCGGGGCAGCTGGATGGATAAGCCGCAGCCGATTCTGGAGCTGGACCAAGTGAGCTTCACCTATCCGGGAGCAGAGCTGCCGGTGCTGCGGGATGTCTCCTTGACGCTTCACGCCGGTGACTTCACTGCTGTCATCGGCAGCAACGGATCAGGAAAGTCCACCCTCTGTAAAACCTTCAACGGTCTGATTCCGCATTATTACACCGGTGACTTCTGTGGAGAGGTCAAGCTGAACGGGGTTTCTACAGCGGGTCAAAAGGTCAGCCAGCTCTCCAGGCATCTGGGGTACGTGTACCAAGACTTCGAGAACCAGCTGGTCCGTCCAACTGTGCTGGATGATGTCATTTTCACCCCGCTGAACTACGGGCTGCCCGATTACAAGGAGCGGGGTCGGCGCGCACTGGAGCTGACCGGGCTCACAGGACTTGAAGGCCAATATATCTGGCAGCTCAGCGGGGGCCAGAAGCATCTGCTTGCCCTCGCCGGAGCGCTTGCCATGGACCCGGATATTCTTGTCATTGACGAGCCGGTGGCCCAGCTTGATCCGCAGCATGCCCGGCAGATCTATGATATTCTGCGCCGCCTGAATGAGCAGCACGGCAAGACCATCGTGGTCATCGAGCATCATGCCGAGTTTATCGCCGAATACTGCCGGACTGTTGTCCTGATGGATGGCGGCAGCCTGCGCTGGCATAAGCCGGTGCGTGAGGCGCTCTCCTCGGTGGAGGAGCTGCTCGCGCTTGGCATTTATCCGCCGGATGTGACCCGGGCGGCGTGGATGCTTCAGCCCGGGCCGCATGCCGGGGCAACCTATCCGCTGAACAGCCGGGAGGGCGAAGGCTGCTTTGTACGTCGATGGGAGCAGATGCAGGCGGCAGGACATGCAGTGCCGGAAGCCCCGGCAGCGCTTGCCGGGAAGGCGGATTCCGCAGCGGAAATGGCGGGCGAGACCGTTGTGAGCATGGAGAAGGTTAAGCTGTCCTACCGGACGATTCACAAGACCCTGCACCCGGTGCTGAACGGAATCAGCCTTAAGCTGCGGGCCGGGGAACGTATTGCGCTTATCGGCAATAACGGAGCGGGCAAGTCTTCGCTGATGAAGCTGATTGCTGGGATGGTCTCGGCTACGGAAGGGGATGTGCATGTTAAGGGAATGCGGGTCAACGGGCAGCCGCCTGAGCGTCTGGCCGGGATTGCCGCCTACGTGTTCCAGAACCCGGAGGACATGTTCATCGACGATTGTGTGCGCAAGGAAATCGCCTATTATCTTAAGGCCAGGCGGCTGGCCGATACAGAGCAAACGGTAGAACTGATGCTGAAGGCTTTCCGCCTGGAAGCACTCGCGGAGCGGGATGCCCGTCTGCTCAGCGGCGGACAGCAGCGCCGGGTCTCGCTTGCAATTGGCGCCGCTGTCCGTCCGGCGGTTATGCTGCTGGATGAACCGACGGCCAATCTGGATATCTCGACAAAGCAGGAGATGATCCAGGTGCTGCAGACGCTGCGCAGCCATGTGGAGACGGTGGTGATTGCCACACATGATATGGCGCTGGTGGCGGAATGGGCCAGCCGGATTATCGTAATGAATGAAGGGCGGATTATCGCGGACGGCAGCAAAGAGGAGATCTTTGCTGATGGTCAGCTGCTAAGGCGCGCGGGACTGGCAGAAACCCAGCTTATGGAGCTGAGCCGGATGCTCAGACTTCGCGTCATCTGCAGCAATCTTGATGAATTTGTGCAGCATGTCCAGTGGAGAGAAGGGGGAGCTGATCATGGTGGAAGCCGTCAAACGGGCACTTAACCGGATCTCGGTTGAGCAAATCAAGCTGGAGCTGCTGGGCAATGCCTATAACAGCAGCAGCACTTTTCTAGGCAAATTGGACCCCCGCACGCTGCTGATCTGGTATTTATTCTTCGCCATCACGCCCTGGTTCGTGCACAACCGGACGATTCTGCTTGGCATGTTTGTCTTTATGGTCTTTACCACAGTTCTATCGCGGGTCAGTCCCTATATTATCTTCATACTCTGTCTTGGGCTGATCAGCCAGATCGGCTGGATGTTTCTCTTGTCGCTGTTCTTTGGAGGCGGGGCCGAGTCGGTGCTGCCGATGCTGACGCTCACACTCAAGCTATCGGTCATTTCACTTGCAAGCATTACCGTCTTCACAAGCCTTGATCCCGAGCGGCTAAGCGACGGGCTGTCCTCACTGGGTATCCCGGATGCCTTTGCCTTCAGCCTGTCTTACGGGTACCGCATCCTGCCAACCCTGCTGGAGGAGTTCCACCAGATTCTGCTGTCCTTCCGGCTACGGGGGCAAAGACCGCAAAAGCATGGATTTCTGTACCTTCGGACAGCAGTTTATTATTTGAAGATCATCGTTCTGGTCTTCTATCCCCTGATGCTGAACACAGCCAAACGGTCACGCACCACCGTAGAGGCGCTGGAGACCAGAGGATATACGTACGCCCTGAACAATCCCAAGGTAAAAAAGCTGAAGCTGTCCTATTTGAAGCTGAAACGGATGGACTGGATATTTGCCTCAGCCTCCGTTCTATATATTATCCTGCTGTTTTCGCTGGGTTCGTTGTATCCTAATCTGCTTTACTGACACTTTTATCACAAAGGAGACTACTCTATTGAATATTGATCTGCATACACACGGCAAGCTGTCGAAGAAATCCCGCTTTTCTAAGGATTATTTCCGGGAAATGGTACAGGAGGCCAAGGCCAACGGGCTGCAGGCGATCGCCCTGACCGAGCACTTCAATACCCTCGATTTCTTCGGAATGTACGAGACACTCGACACCATGTATCCGTACAACGGGCATTACTACGAGGCTGACGGTCTTATGATTTTTCCAGGTATGGAGGTGGATATATTCGAAACCGGGCATATCCTGCTGATCGGACTGAAGGAGGATATTCTGGCTGTCCGCTCCGGCCTTACGGAATATACAAAGGAAGGACATTTCATTCCTTTCCGCGAGCTGCTTGATAGGGCAGATGAACGGGGACTGTGGAAGATTGGGGCCCACCCGTTCCGTATCTCCACACCGCTGCATCACCTGGACCCGCAGCTGCTTGCGCGTCTGGACGCTTTTGACTTCAATGCGAAAGATATATATATGCAGGGGGCAGAGGCTTATAAGGCGCTGATTACCCCTTTTGCTGAAGGGTTGGGCGTTCCGGTGATTGCCGGAAGTGACAGCCATCAATGCCTGCAATACGGCAGTGTGTTTAACAAGCTGGAGGATTTCTGTTCTACGGTTGAGGAATTGCGGGAGGCGGTGCGGCAGGGTCGTTATTCCATTGAACTTTCGCCTTGCCTCCACACCAAGGTGAAAGGCTCCATCATGATGAAAAAGCTGCTGAAGCAAATGCACGGCGAAGCCCCATCCAGGGATGAAGAGGCGGAGTTCACCGCTTAATCAACATTTAATCATGCAAAAGGGATGTGCCCGGTACAGTAACGGGTCATCCCTTTTATAGTGTGACTGATTATTTATTTTCAGGCTTTACCCGCGCCGGTCGCGTTACCCAATTGCTGCGGTTCATGGGTTTGACCGTATCAATCCGGGGATTGGGCAGCTCCTCAGCGGGAGCTGCGGATTCGTTCAGCTCTGCGGCTTCCCGGGCTGCCGCCGGCTTCTTCGAAAGTCCGCGCCCATTATGCTTGCCTCTGTTCCACACGGTGTTCTTGCTCATCTTTACACTCCATTTCTGTAGGCTAATGCCTCAACCATATCACATCATACAAGGTTAAGAAAGAACCTATAGCATAAAACACTCCTTTTGACAAGTTATAAAATATACTATTGATAGCAAATCAGGGTGGCTATAATGAGATAGAATTGAAAGGAGAGCACCCTGATGCCCATCAAGATTATTACGGATAGCGGTTCCGATTTACCCCTTGAGTACATTGAGAAGTATAACGTTACTATCGTTCATTTGCCTGTTCATTTCCAGCATGAGCTGATGCCGGAGGATATGGAGACGAAGGCTTTTTATGCCAGAATGCGCGAATCCAAGGAGCTGCCGACGACAGCAAGTCCCAGTCCGCAGGTGTTTCTGGATAAGTTCAGGGAAGTGGAAGCAGGTACAGATATTATGGTTGTCTGCATGTCCTCCAATATCAGCAGCACTTATCAGACAGCGATGATCGCTAAGGAAATGTATGAAGAGGAAGGTCATCCGAACGCGATTGAAATTATAGATTCGAAAAACTTCTCCGGCGGGCTGTCCCTCATTGTCGCCCTGACAGCGAAGTGGTCGCTTACCTGTTCAAGCCTGAGTGAACTCAAACAAATGGTCCTGGACAAAATTCAAGATGTGAACGCATACTTTACGCTAGATACGCTGGAGAATGTGATCAAGGGCGGACGGCTGAACCGGCTGTCAGGCGCAGTGGCGTCTGTGCTTAACATCAAGCTGCTGCTTAAGATCAGCGACGAAGGCACTGTTGAGGTGGTAGAGAAGACGCGGGGTCTGCCTAAGGCGCTTACCCATCTGCTGGCGAAGCTCGAAAGCAAGCAGCATGATTACGAGAAGGCCGTGATTGCCATAGTGCACAGCAATTGTGAGAAGCTGGCGCTGGAAATCAAGGAACGTATTCTGCAGAAGCATCCCTTCAAGGAGGTGCTGTTCTCCAGCATGGGCCCTGTGATGGGGACTTATGCCGGTGAAGGCGGAATCGGCGTGGCTTTTTGAGCCTAGCGCTGTAATATTGGATAACCAGGCCGTGCATGGGGAGTTGCCCACAGTGCGGCTTTTTTCGATCAAGAAGCTATAACTTAGCGTGGCGGTGCGGTGAAATTTAGCTTTTCTTAAGATTTGGTTTAGACTGGATTAAGAATGGCACGCTATAGTTAGAATTAACGCTCCTTGCGGAAGTGAACTAGAGGGGGATTCACGATGTACACTATTCTGATCGCCGATGATGAATCGGAAATCGTTGAGCTGCTGCAGCTCTATCTGGAGAAGGAATATAACATTCTGCAAGCGCACAATGGGACCGAAGCCTTGAAGCTGATGCAGAGCCATAATGTTGACCTGGCTATTCTCGATATTATGATGCCTGGTATGGATGGACTGCAGCTTTTGAAAAAAATTCGCGAAACCCAGCATTTTCCCGTGCTGTTCCTGTCAGCCAAAAGCCAATATCACGATAAAATCCTGGGACTTGAGCTTGGAGCGGACGATTATATTTCCAAGCCGTTCAATCCGCTTGAGATTGTTGCCCGTGTCGGAGCGATGCTGCGGAGGGTACATCATTTTGACGCTCAGGTCGTACCAGAGAAGAAAGCGGATCAGATCGTCCTCGGGCGCTTAACCCTGGACCGCAGCGGTTGTCTGGTCTATTTGTCCGGGCAGCCTGTCGCGCTGACCTCAACCGAATATAAAATTCTGGAGCTGCTCATGGAGCAGCCGGGACGGGTGTTTACCCGCAAAAAGATCTATGAAGCGGTCTGGGAGGATTTTTACGTCTACGAGGACAACAGCATTATGGTGCATATCAGCAATATCCGCGACAAGATCGAACGTGATTCGAAGAAACCGGAATACCTGAAAACAATCAGGGGATTGGGGTACAAAATTGAAGCACCCGTGGGAGAGTAGAGACAACCGGCCGCTGCAGACGTCGCTCACAATGGATTTTCTGTTGTTTAACTGCATGCTGCTCCTGCTGGTGCTAGGGGTGTACCTGTTCATCCGCATGGATGTAACTCATATGATTCTTAACAAACAGGTTGCCGATCCGGATCTGTCGGTGGAAGCCGGAGATTACCGGGAAGAGCTGGGGAAGGGACAGGAGAGCCGTAGGCTGCTGAAGAGCGGGGGTTGGCTGGAGATCCTGGATAACGATAAAAATGTCGTCCGTGTCGTTGGAAACAAGCTGGATAAGACCAATTCGTACGATGAAGAGAGTCTGTATCTGGGACTGGAGAACCGTGCGGATCAGCCGTATTACTACTCGCTTACCCGATTGAATGAGGACGGTCAGAGCGGCTGGCTGCTGCTCAAAGTCCCCCGTGATGTGGTTAAAGTCTCCATTAATAACGGAGTGCTGGTTTCCTATTTGAACCATTCTGTGTTTTTCTATGTCATTGTGTTCAGCGGGTTAATCCTCATCTTGATCTTTGTATACAGCTCTTGGGTCACCAGACGGATCAAGAAGCCACTGCGCATTCTGAACCTTGGTCTGAAGCAGATGATTGGCGGGAATTACAGCACGCGGATTGAGCTGTATGCGGAAAAGGAATTTATGCGAATCGGCGAAACCTTCAATTATATGGCGGATGTGATCGAGAGAACTACAGAAGAGAAGCGCCGGGCCGAGAAAAGCAAGCAGCGCCTGATGGTCGATCTGTCCCATGATTTGAAGACGCCGATTACGAGTATTCAAGGTTATGCGCAGGCACTTGTGGAAGGCCGGGGGACAGATTCTGAACGGCAGACGAAGTACTTGAATTATATCTATAACAAATCTGTGCAGGTCACGAAGCTGATCCAGAATATGCTTGAGCTGCTGAAGCTGGATTCACCGGATTTTATTCTTCATGAGCAGCGGCTGGAGCTGGGGGATTCCCTCCGGGAGATTATTGCCGATACTTATGGGGAGATTGAGCAAAAAGCGTTCCTGCTGCAGCTTCAGGTTCCCGAACAGGAGGTTTACGCCAGATTTGACCCCGAATTGTTCGCCAGCGTGGTTAATAATCTGATCGCAAACGCACTTGCCTATAATCCGCCTGGTACAGTCTTAAGGGTACAGGTGATTCCCGAGGACACTGAGGTTGCGGTAGAGATTGCCGACAATGGGGTGGGGATTCCCAAAGAGCTCTGGTCCACGATATTTGATCCTTTTGTACGCGGTGATGAAGCCCGGACAGCAAGCGGCGGCACGGGTCTGGGCTTATCCATTGCGAGGAAAAACGCTGAAAAAATGGGCGGCTCCCTGGTGCTTGAGAGCAGAGATAATGAGCCGACGGTGTTCACGATCCGGGTTCCGAAGTAGAAGGATAGCTGCTGGCTGAAGTTAGAAACGGGGGGAGAGCTATGGCTAAGTTAAATGTGTTTATCCGTATTTGTATTGCTGTGCTGCTGGTGCTGGCGATTATCTATCTTGGCTCGCGAGTAAATTTTATTTTCAAGCCTGTTCTATCCTTGTTCAGCGTGGTAATTGTGCCGTTAATGTTGGCTGTATTCTTCTATTACCTGCTGCGTCCGCTGATTGACCTTCTCGAGAAACGCAAGCTGAACCGTACGGCAGCTATTCTGCTTGTGTATTTGGCAATTGCAATTCTGCTGCTGGCGTTCAGTAATGGCGTATGGCCTTCGCTGCAGAGCCAGTTGATGAATCTGATCCACAATATGCCAAATCTGTTCAACGCGGTGGGTGAACAGCTAACCAAGCTGGAGAACAACAAGCTGCTGTCCTCCCTGATTCCGGCTGATATGAATCCGGCCAGCCAACTGATGGAATATTTGAACAAAGGCTTCTCGCTGATGTCAAATTATGTGTCGGAGCTGTTCTCCTTTGTATCCAATTTCGCCGTTGTGCTGTTCACCTTTCCAATTCTGCTGTTCTACATGCTTAAAGAAGGCGGGAAGTTCGGAGCGAGGATTGTGAGCTTTTTTCCGAGGCGGTATCACCAGGAAGGCACGGCGGTTATGAATGATATCGACGGTGCGCTAAGCGGTTTTATTGTTGGCAGAGTACTGGTGAATTTGGCGCTGGGCGTGCTGATGTTTGTTGGGTTTCAATTGATTGGCTTGCCTTACGCGCTGCTGCTGACACTGATGGCTGTGGTGCTGAACTTCATTCCCTTTATCGGAGCAATCGTGTCCACCATACCTATATTCATTATCGGGCTGATTGAGTCACCTTCGACGGCGATCTGGTCGATTGTCGTTGTTCTTGTTGCGCAGCAGATTCAGGACAACCTGGTGGCACCCTACATTTTTGGCAAAAGCCTTGATATCCATCCGCTGACGACGATTATTCTGGTGCTGGCCGGCGGTGACTTTGGCGGAATTATTGGCATCCTGCTGATTATTCCGGTCTACATGATTCTTAAGATCATTGTTGTGAAGCTGCATCAGCTATTTATTCAACAGCATAACAAAGACGAGCCGCAACTGGGTGCGGATGCTGAATGAGTCTGGCGGGACTTACCAAAAGTTGAGGAGGAATAAGAATGGAACCAAATTTGGCAAAAGGGCTTATTCATATTTCAGATCATGTGGTGTCGGCCATCATTGGATATGTCGTGCGGGAAACTCCGGGGATCGCCGGGATGTCGGGAAGCTCTGTTACCGGGAATCTGGCCAAATGGCTAGGAGCAAAAATCGGCACAAAAGGCTTGTCCGTGGAAGTTACGGAGGCTGATGTTGCCATTAATCTGCAGGTCATTATCAATTACGGGTGCCGGATTCATGAGGTCTGCAGCAGCCTGCAGCACAATGTACGCAGTGCTGTTGAGAATATGCTGGGCTTGTCATTGACCGTTATAAACATCCGGGTGGAGAAGCTGGCCCTTCCGTAAGTCTGTTGCAGGCACCCTGATCTGGGCATCCGCATAGAATGGAGCAAAATTCATTTACGGACTGCTGACGATCTCCTTAATCTAGGTTTGGCTATCCAAAAAAAAGACATGAACCGTATTCGCGGCAGCTCTGCCGATCACGGGTCATGTCTTTTTGGTGTTGGCATCCTGCCGTTCATTCAGGTGTGTCTGTTCACTAGACCGCCTGTATTATTGTCCACCGCCGGGGCCGCCGCTGCTGAGAGTGATGCTCTCCGCCTGGGTTGTTCCCGCTTTAAGCGTGTACTGAATAATGTCACCGGCTTTTAGTGCAGACATGGCAAGGGTGGCTTCACTGCGTGTACCATTGTCAAAAGTGACGCTCAGCAGCTTCGTGCTGGAAGTTACGGTGATCACCTTCGTAGTCTCCGAGAAGCTCATCTGCCCGCCGCCCTGCGGCATATTCCCCGGCAGCTCTCCGCCGGAAGATCCCGGTGAGGCGATAGGTTTGCTCGCCGGAGACGCACCCCCGGTTGCCCCGGCAGGTCCCGCTCCGTTCTGCGGAGGAGCGGAAGGAGCATCGGCGGTATAGATCGTAATCGCGCTGCCGCTGATGCTCTTGATTTTGCCGAAGCTCAGCGCAGCCGTCGGATTGCCGCCTGCCGGCTTAGCGCTGTCGCCTGCCGAAGCGGCTGGCTTGGCGCTGTCGCCCGCCGAAGCGGCTGGCTTGGCGCTGTCGCCTGCCGAAGCGGCTGGCTTGGCGCTGTCGCCTGCCGAAGCGGCTGGCTTAGCGCTGTTGCCTGCCGAAGCGGCTGGCTTAGCGCTGTTGCCCGCCGACGCTGCCGGCCTAGCGCTGCCGCTTGGCCGCGCCGCTGCGCCAGCCGGGTCCGGCGCTCCGCCCGCGCCGGGTCTGCCGCCGGGTGCAATGCCCGGCGCGCCGCTTGGCGGCGTTCCGCCTTTGCCGCCGCCCTTGCCGCCTGCCGGCGCTTGTCCATCCTTGCCGCCTGGCGCGGCTCCGGGGCTCTGGCTCGGCTGGCTGTCCGCGCCTGCGCTCGGCAATGCCTTGCCGCCAGGGCTCGCACTCGGCTGCGGCGAAGGGCTGGCGCCGGGGCTTGGTTCCGCCGCCATATTGCCGCCGCCTGTTACTAACGTGGCTTGCACTTCAATAATGGCCGCTGTCAGTGAATCCGGCTTCAGCGTAACCCTGATTACATCGCCTGCTTTCAGATCGGCGAGCGTATACTTGCCGTCTGCACTTTCTTCGTCCGCAGATTTGCTTGCACCCGCCAACTGGACAAAATCCGTGTTGTCATCAACTGTGATCGTTACCGTCTCATCGGTAAACTGAAGAGCGGAATCCAGTGCACTCTCCGCCGTACCCCCTGTTTCTTTGGCAACCGGCTTCTGTTCTCCGGTGGTATCACTGCCAGAAGCTTGTCCAGCCTCTGATCCAGCCGGTTCCGCCGAATTGTTTCCAGCACTTGTCTCTGGCACGGCAACCGCGGATTCCTGAACTCCGCTGCCTGCCTTATAGAGCGTGATTTCATTTCCGCTGATGCTGCTGATTTTACCGGTGAAGCTCTGGGCTGACAAATTGGTGTCGGCATCATCTGGACTGGCAACCGGAACGGTTGTTTCGTCCGCTTTTGAACCGCATGAGGTCAGTAGCAGCCCGGCCAGAAGCAGGCCTGTGAAGAGGCATTTTCTTGCTTTGAACATTTTCTCTAAACCTCCTGAACGTGTTTTGTGGTCATTCACCGCATTATGCAGAGCAAAGGCTCTGAGAGAATATACCAGATCTTCCTGAAAGAATGATGAATGCAGAGCTATCCTGTACATGCGGGTACCAAAGATTCGAAAGCGTGATACACTAGTAAAGTAATGTAACAGAAATTCAGGAGGTACAAGATGATTACATACCCAAATCTTAGAAGCGGGGCAACAATAGGTGTGACTGCTTCCTCGTCAGGCGTAAGTCCGCAATCCCTGAAGGGGTTCGATGAGGCCCGCAGCCGGATGAAGGAGAGAGGTTATCAGGTAGTCTGCGGAGATACAGTATTCAAGCATGACAAGGCCAAATCATCATCCGGGCAAGAGCGCGGCATGGAGTTTAACCGGATGATGAGTGACGATGCCATCGACCTCATTATCCCGCCCTGGGGCGGAGAACTGCTGATCGAGATGCTGGAATTCATTGATTTTGAGCAGGTGAGGAATAAATGGATTCTGGGTTTTTCGGATATCAGCCTGCTGCTGCTTGTAATCACATTGAGAACGGGGATTGCGACAGCGCATGGACCAAGCTTAGGAGATTTGCGGGGAAAAGTTACAGATGACACGACAGCAATGTGGCAGACGGTGATGTCCACGGAGGCGGGAGGATCTGTCATCCAGCATTCCTCAAAGAACTATCATAAAGAAGTGGAGGGCGCTGAGCCTTCGCCGTCACTGTTTCATTTACATACTCCGACTGTCTGGAAGACAGTATCCGGTGGTGATGTGACCCTGAAAGGCCGTCTGCTGGGGGGCTGTGTAGAGATCATACGACATATCATCGGCACACCATTCGGTGATGTACGGCATTTCCGCGAAAAGCTGATTCATAATGAGCCGGTCTTATGGTATTTGGAAAATTGCAATCTGGATACGGCTGATTTGCGCCGGTCTTTGGTGCAAATGAAGCTGGCCGGCTGGTTCGAGAATTGCTCCGGCATCATGTTCGGCAGAAGCGGCACCAAAGTTACTATGGAAAACTATATGATTGAAGATGTATACCAAGAGCTGTCTGAAGAGCTGGGGCTGCCTATTGTGTATGATCTGGATTTCGGTCATGTTCCACCGCAAATGACGCTGATCAACGGGGCATACGCTGAGGTTACGGTAGCTGATGGAGCAGGGACCGTAACACAATATTTCTACGAGTAGCAGACATAATAAAAAGGGGCAGCCGAAGTTAATGGCCACCCCTTTTTTTACCGCCGCTTTGTGAGGATTGCGATGCCGTATGCGTTACACATTCACTACCGCTGTGATCTCTTCATCCAGCTCCAGCCTTACGTCCTCCCGGTAAGCCCGGATACCGTATTCGCTGAGCATATAGCGGAGGATGGCCTCGATCATATTGGACTCTACCAGGTACTGGCTGCGGCCTTGAACCCACACCTCCGCAGTATATCCGGTGTCTTCCTCCCAGCTAAGCTCTACCTGAACCTCTTCGACACGAACCGCCTTGCGCTCAGCCATATGCAGGCAGATGGCGTTAATAATTTCATCCATGCTGAGAATGGTGGTCTGCATATTAGTAACGTCCATCCCGCTCTTCAAGTCGGCGCCGTTCCTGTCTGCGGCGGAAGAAGGACATGATCATCATCACCACGAGATAGATGGCGAGCATGTTGATGGCGAATCCGAGAATGTTCCCGAAGGCACCCATCCCGGCGAACATTCCGCCGAAGAGGAGGCCGGCGATTCCGCCGATCATCAGGCCTTTCATTAAGCTGCCGCCGCTGAAAAATCCACGGTTTGTCTTGGCTGCCGTACCGGCAGCCGCTCCTTTGGTGCTATCGCTTTGTTTCACATTATTTGTGGTTGATTTCTTCGGAGTCGTGGTAAATCCCCGGGTTCCGGATTTGAAGCCGCCGCCTCCGCGCCGCGCATCTGCAAAGTCAGGAACGGTTACGGCGAAGAACAGAGTAAAAGCCATGAGAATCATCATTACGCGTTTCATTGGTTTCATCGAGTACAAGTACCCTCCTAAAGGTTCTGTGAGCAGTGCTCACATGGAATTTGTGTATCTGCACGGTAATACGCAGCACATCCAAGGAGGTTTCAATTTTTAAATATCACAATTATTGATTCTCAGCATACCCGTCCGACACAAGCTCAAGCGCTCCGGTTGCCGGATCAATGATCATGCCGTGAACAGGGATGTTAGGAGGGAGCAGGGGATGGCGCTTAATCAGCTCCACAGTCTGAATAACCCCTTCTTCCACATTGTCGAACCCGCGCAGCCATTTCGTCAGCTTAATTCCGGAATTCTCCAGCGTGGACAGCACCTGTTCGGAAACACCGCGTTCTTTGATCGAGTTGATCATTCTATCTGCGTTAAGGGAGGCCATCCCGCATTCGTAGTGACCCACGACAATGACCTCGTCCGCATCAAGCTCATATAAAGCGACCATGACACTGCGCATAACGCTGCCGAAGGGCTGTGAAATGACTGCGCCGGCATTTTTAATGATTTTGACATCGCCGTTCTTGAAGTTCATAGCCTTAGGCAATAGCTCAACAAGACGTGTATCCATACAGGTGATGATCAGCATTTTTTTATCAGGAAAACGGCTGGTCAGATAGGCTTCGTATTCTTTTTTTTCTACAAAGTTCTTATTAAACTCCAAAATATCAGTGATTTGACTCATGACCATACAGCCTCCCAAAAAGTAATGTGTATTTAGATTTCTTGAATATTCTCCATACAGCTTGCAAACGGCCCGCCTTAGATTGCTATATATTATACTCCCTAGGCCACAGTTTCGCTTGAAAAGATATTTTACGCTTTAACGTGTTACCCGAGCTTGAACATTCCCGGTTTATTGTTAAGACTTGCTCTAAGCTTGTTCCCGGCTACAGATGTAACCTGAATCTTCATGGATTGCTCACACTCCTTTACATTAGATATCGCTTGATACGGCTCAGAAGTATTTCAAATTAAAGATATAGGCTCTGAAGTTGATTATATATATTTAAAAAAGTATCATCAAGAGGAGCTGGTAAAAACAGAGAAAGCGGGTGTTTGGAGAATGGAACAGTTAGTCAAGGAAGAATGGGAGAAATTTCAAGAGCTATTATCCAAAATTTGCGGGTACATAGAAACGATGGGGCTTCTTCATTGGGATCTGCGCACAGGTGCGCCGCGTAAGGGTGTAGAGATCCGCTCGAACACAATCGGGATGATCAGCGGGGAGATCTTCAGACTGGAGACTTCACCGGAAATGGGAGCATTCACCGAATATTTTAGCCGTCCGGAAATTAAGAGCCAATTGAGCGAGATTCAGAATAAAATCGTCAAGGACCGCCGCAAGGAATACGAGCGCAGCCAAAGCATCCCCGCCAAAAGCTTCGAGGAATATTCCGTCCTCGCCGCCCATGCGCAAACCATCTGGGAGGAAGCGAAGGAAGCCGATGATTTTGCCTCTTTCGAACCTTTCCTAAGCAAAATTGTTGCGTATAAACAGGAGTTCATCAATTACTGGGGCGTTAAAGACTCACGTTATGATACGCTTCTGGATATGTACGAGCCTGATTTAACAGTAGAAAAGCTGGATGCCATCTTCGGCCGCTTGCGCAGCCGCCTGGTGCCGCTTGTTGAAGCCATTTCATCATCATCCCACAAACCGGATACGAAGTTTCTGGACCAGATTTTCCCCAAGGAGCAGCAGGAGAAGTTCAGCTTGTTCATTCTGGAGCAAATGGGCTTTGACTTCGAGGCAGGCCGTCTGGATGAGAGTGTGCATCCGTTCGCTTCCGGCTTGAATCCGGGAGATGTGCGCATCACGACGAACTACTTGCTGGACAACGTCCCGAGTGCTATTTTCAGCTCGCTTCACGAAGGCGGACATGCCCTGTATGAGCAAAATATCAGCAAAGACCTCGTTGGTACAACACTCGCTCAAGGAGCTTCCATGGGCATACATGAATCCCAGTCCAGATTATGGGAAAATATGATCGGCCGCAGCCGCTCCTTCTGGCAGCGTTATTACGGCGATCTGCAGCAGCATTTTCCTGAGCAGCTTGCCGGTGTGGAGGTCGAGGATTTCTACCGTGCAATCAATAGTGTGGAGAACTCCTTCATTCGTATTGAAGCGGATGAGCTGACCTACAATCTGCATATTATTGTCCGTTATGAGATTGAGAAGCTGATCTTTAATGAAGGGCTGGAGGTTAAGGATCTGCCAAAGGTTTGGAATGCCAAGTATCAAGAATATCTGGGAATCACACCTCCGACCAATGCGCTTGGCGTGCTGCAGGATGTTCACTGGTCAGGCGGGGACTTCGGTTATTTTGCCTCCTACTCACTGGGTAATATGTATGCCGCACAAATTCTGAATACGCTGCGCAAAGAGCTGCCGGAGTTCGAGGAGCTGATTGCCGCCGGGAATCTGCTGCCGATCAAGGAATGGCTCACAGACAAAATCTATCGCCACGGACAGAGTCTTACGCCTTCACAGATTATCGAGCAGGTGACTGGTGAGCCGCTGAACCCCGATTATCTGGCCGATTATCTGGAAGCAAAGTATAAAGAGCTCTACAAGCTGTAACTAATTTATTGGCCCGTACAGCCTGCTGTAAAGTGGAAGGACATCACTGAAGAGGATATAATAGAAGAAAAGCGTACAATGGAAGGAATCGTAGGATGGCAAACACACACACATACAGCCGCAAGGAAGAGGTTGCGAATGCAATTACGCATGGAATTGGAGCATTATTAAGCGTAGCTGCACTTGTGCTGCTGGTAGTCTACGCCGCTCAGAGCGGCACTGCCTGGCATGTAGTCAGCTTCTCCGTTTACGGCGCTACCATGCTGCTGCTGTATATTAATTCAACGTTGGTGCATAGTCTCAGGGATGGAAGGGCCAAGGACTTTTTTGAATTCATGGACCATTCCTCTATCTATTTATTCATTGCCGGTACTTATACTCCTTTTCTGCTGGTAGCGATACGGGGAACACTGGGCTGGACCCTGTTCGGTGTAGTTTGGGGGATAGCGGTGTTTGGTGTTTTCTTCAAAGCCTTCTTCGTCAAAAGATTCCTGTTCATGTCAACCATCTTCTACATTGCCATGGGGTGGCTGATCGTGATCGCCTGGAATCCGCTCTCGGCGGTGATGGCGGATGGGGGCATGACTCTGCTGCTTGCCGGCGGGCTGCTGTATACACTTGGAACGGTTTTTTATGTGTGGCGGGGCTTTCCTTACCACCATGCGATCTGGCATTTGTTCGTGCTTGGCGGGAGTATCGTTCATTTTTTTGCAGTGCTGCTGTACGTGCTGCCGATACGCTGAATCGCGCTCTGTACCGGGAAATTTTGCTCTGATTAACAAAGAAAAAGATGACAAGCAAAAAAGCTTGACATCTTTCTTTGTTTTAGGTATCATAAGGGACGTTGTGAAGCTGTAAAGTGTTTTTCCTTGACGAAGGGAGTGCCCTTAATGAGTCAGGAGAATAGGCTCGAGAAAACCAACCGGATCAACCTGTTATTTGCTTTCTATGAACGCCTGCTTACTGACAAGCAGCAGACGTTCCTTAAATATTATTTCCACGATGACTTCTCCCTGGGAGAAATCGCCGCAGAGTTTGATATCAGCCGCCAAGCCGTGTATGAGCATGTCAAACGGGCGGAGCAGGTGCTGGAGAATTACGAAGAGAAGCTAGGCTTGCTTAAGAAGCATGAGAGCCGCAACAAATACTTAGATGAACTGCGCAGACTGCCGGAGACTGGGATGCTGCCTGAGCAATATAAACTGCGTTTCACGGAAATTGTGGATCGTTTGCAGAGGTTAGAGTAGCATGAAGGGAGAAGCTGCATATGGCGTTTGAAGGTTTAACCGGAAGATTGCAGAATGTGTTCAGCAAGCTGCGTGGCAAAGGGAAAGTATCTGAAGATGATGTAAATGAAGCCATGCGCGAAGTGCGGCTGGCCCTTCTGGAAGCCGATGTTAACTTCAAAGTAGTCAAGGACTTCGTGTCCAAGGTGAAGGAGAAATCCATTGGCAAGGAAGTAATGGACAGTTTTACTCCCGGCATGGTAATCATCGACATCGTTAACAAAGAACTGACCGAGCTGATGGGCGGAAGCCAGGCGAAGCTGGCCAAGTCGAACAAGCCGCCGACCGTGATCATGATGGCCGGTCTGCAAGGGGCCGGTAAGACAACCACTTCAGGGAAGCTTGCGAAGCTGCTGCAAAAAGGAAATCACCGCCCGCTGCTCGTAGCGGCCGATATTTACCGTCCGGCTGCGATCAAGCAGCTGCAAATACTGGGCGAACAGATCAAGGTTCCTGTCTTTGCACTGGGTGATCAGACGAGTCCGGTGGAAATCGCCAGACAAGCTCTGCAGCATGCGAAGGACAACAGCCTGGATTATGTGATTATTGATACCGCAGGCCGCCTGCATATTGATGAAGAGCTGATGGAAGAGCTGAAACAGATCCATACCGTTGTAAATCCAGACGAAGTGCTGCTTGTTGTGGATGCAATGACCGGTCAGGATGCCGTCAACGTCGCCGACAGCTTCAACAAGCAGCTTGAGCTTACCGGCGTAGTGCTGACTAAGCTTGACGGCGACACTCGCGGTGGTGCCGCGTTGTCTGTCAAGGCTGTAACCGGCTGCCCAATCAAATTCGCCGCACTGGGCGAGAAGATTGATGCACTGGAGCCTTTCCATCCGGAGCGTATGGCTTCCCGGATTCTCGGAATGGGCGACATGCTGTCACTGATTGAGAAAGCTCAGGCCAATATTGATACGGAAAAAGCCAAGGAAATGGAACGTAAGATGCGCAACGCAGAATTTACGTTCGATGATTTCCTGGAGCAGATGGATCAGGTGAAAAAGCTTGGCCCGATCGACCAGATCCTCGACATGCTGCCTGGCATGAACAAAGCCAAGGGCATGAAGGACCTCAAGGTCGATGACAAGCAGATGGGCCGCGTCGAAGCCATTGTTCATTCCATGACAAAGGAAGAGAAGGCTCAGCCCGAGATCATCAACCACAACCGCCGCAAGCGCATCGCCGCCGGCAGCGGAACCAACGTAGCCGAGGTCAACCGCCTCATCAAGCAGTTCGATGAAATGCGCAAGATGATGAAGCAGTTCTCCGGCATGATGGGCGGCGGAGGCAAGGGCGGCAAGAAAAACGCCATGAAGCAGCTCAAAGGCCTTGCCGGCAAAGGAATGAAGTTCCCATTCCGCTGATGTCTTGGTCTCAAGGGTTTGCTTCTATCTTCCCCATAGATCAGACATAGTACAACATCAGATGATCAAAAGGGTTTTGATCTTAATCTTTTGACTTTGACTTTAATCTTTTGATCTTAGTCTTTAAATCTTTACCCCGTCTCTAGGTCACGCCGCAGTTAAGCGTGTCCCGCAGGGACGGCAAGCGCTCCTACTCCCAACTCCTCCAAGTCCAGGCAGTCTGAACACTTACGCTAATTGCACTTAGACGGGTGTCCAGAGGGCAGAGCCCTTGGGGCCCTCCCTTGGCTAAGGGAGGGTTTGGGAGGGATCGAAACAGTTCGAAACTATTTTAAGGAGGTGAAATTTCGTGGCAGTACGTATTCGTCTGAAAAGAATGGGTGCACATAAAGCTCCTTTCTATCGTGTAGTGGTTTCCGATTCCCGGTCCCCTCGTGACGGTCGTTTTATCGAGGAAATCGGTTATTATAATCCGATTGAAGTGCCGGCAGTAGTTAAGATTGATGAGGAAAAAGCTCTTAAATGGCTTCAAACAGGTGCGCAAGCATCTGACACCGTGCGCAATCTGCTTTCCAAAGCAGGCGTGTTGAAGAAGTTCCATGAGCTGAAGCAACAGAAATAATGACTGATTGCGAGGGTCCTCTATGGAAGAATTAGTTGGAGTTATTGCTAAGGCTTTAGTGGATCACCCAGAGGATGTGACCGTACGGACCGTGGAGAAGGATCACCTGATTGTATATGAGCTTTCCGTACATCCAGATGATGTTGGCAAGGTTATCGGCAAGCAGGGGCGGATCGCCAAAGCGCTTCGTACCGTAGTTACATCTGCAGCAGTCAAGAGCGATAAACGCGTTACCGTGGATATTTTATCTTAAAGAATGCGTTCAATGAGGGGCTAGGGATAGTATATCCCGGCTCCTTTTTGTTCAAATATATAGCTAAGGAAGCTGTTCATTACACGCAGGGCAGGTAAAGGAGAGGGTTAAATGACGGAAGAGCTGAACGTAGGCAAGCTGGTGAACACACACGGAATCCGCGGAGAGATCAAAATATTGTCCTCAACCGATTTCCCGGAGGTCCGTTTTGCACCTGGCAAAAAGCTGCTCGTGGTTCCCGCTGACGGAAGCCCGAAATTTGAGGTTACCGTGGAGTCCGCCCGGGAGCACAAAGGCGTATATATCGTCAAGCTGAAGGGATACACCAATATTAATCAGATCGAGAAATATAAAGGAAGCATGCTCAAGGTTCCAAGTGATGATCTCGTAGAGCTGCCGGAGAATGAATATTACTTCCACCAGATTGTCGGCTGTGAGGTATACACCGATGAGAATGCCAGCCAGCCGCTCGGCACGATCAAGGAGATTCTGCAGCCCGGTGCCAACGATGTCTGGGTGGTGAAGCCCGCTAAAGGAGCAGATATTCTAATTCCGGTCATCGACGACGTAGTGCTGAATGTGGATATAAAGGCTAAGAAAATCACAGTGCACCTGATGGAAGGACTGCTGCCATGATGCGGATTGATGTGCTGACACTTTTTCCGGAAATGTGCGAGGGCGTGTTCAGTACAAGCATTCTTGGCAAAGCCCGTGAAAAAGGGATCGTCTCTCTGAACGCGGTTAACTTCCGTGACTTCTCAGGGAACAAGCATAATAGTGTGGATGATACGCCTTATGGTGGAGGCGGAGGGATGGTGCTTAAGCCAGACCCGATTTTTGCCGCAGTGGAGCATGTGCTTGACGCATCCGGCAACGTGGAGCCGGTGAAGCCGCGAATCATTCTGATGTGTCCGCAGGGGCAGCCCTATAATCAGCGTATCGCCGAGGAATTAGCCCAGGAGCAGCACCTGATTTTTATCTGTGGGCACTATGAAGGTTATGACGAGCGGATCAGAGAGCATTTGGTCACGGATGAGCTGTCCATCGGGGATTATGTTTTGACCGGCGGAGAGCTGCCTGCTCTTACCGTCATTGATTCTGTGGTGCGGCTGCAGCCCGGGGCGCTGGGCAACGAGACCTCTGCAGTTACCGATTCGTTCAGCACCGGGCTGCTGGAGTATCCCCACTATACACGTCCGGCGGAATTCCGCGGCTGGAAGGTGCCGGATATTCTGCTAAGCGGCCATCATGCCAATATTGAGGTGTGGCGGCGTGAACAAGCGCTGCAGCGAACCTTGGAACGTCGGCCGGATTTGCTGGACACCGCTGATCTGTCAGACAAGGATAAAGCAATACTTGCACGTCTGAAGCAGGAGAAGTAAGAAAGCTAATTCGCGGAAATTTACCATTAGATGGAATTTATTGCGTCTCTTTAACGTATACTACGTTGAGGAGGCGCTTTTTGCTGTGTACTGAAAAATCTGTGCGCTAAAAAAATACGAGCAAGTGTGCGTAACCATCCTGTATTTAGGGTAAATAGAGAGGGAGAGGAAATTATTCTGCAGCAATAGCCGCAAGCTTCTCTACTATTGAAAGGAATGAACATTAGTGACTACGAAGCCGCACGAAGAACTCAAGCCAGACGTGGACACTGTCCACAAGGAAGCGGAGCCGCTCCGCACCGTAAGTGATATTATTGATTTTTATAAGAACCGGAAATCATATGACTAAGTGTGAACATGAAAAAAGACCGTCCGAAGACGGTCTCTCTACCCGAGGCGCTAATTGAAACTTTGATCCGTATCCCGCGCCACCAAGGCCGGTTGTTCAGCCGTTGGTCCGGGTAAGGGATACGTTCAACATGTCATGCTTGATGTGAACGCACCTCCTTTCCTTGTGCCAAGAGTATAGCACAGCCTATACGAAAAAACCATACTATTTTAAAGCATAGGAAATGGGAATTTCTGAGCCTGGGTCAATAGCTTCGCTCTTCAAACTTCAGATTCTGCGGCTTCATTGGAAGGTCGGTATCGGTGACCGGAATGTCCATTCCTACTTCTTCAAAGGTGCAGTCATCCAGCCAAGCCTTTCCGGCTCCCGAGAGAATAATGCCGATGTTAAGACTGTTTGCCTCTGGCGGGATATCCAGCACACAGGCGTAATAATTCCAGTCAGTCGTTGCGAGCGGATAAATTCAGCCACGCTTTTACCGACATATTTCTGAAAGATGCGGTGAAAATGAAATTTGGAGAATCCAGCCTCTTGCGCAATCCTGTCAAGGTTCAGCTCTTCATCCAAATGATGCTCAATAAATTCAATGCTATCGTGAACCATTTTGTAATACAGCCTGGTCACCTCCTGTGCCCTGAAATTAGCATACCTTACCAGTGCAATTGAGTTTTGATAATTCTTGCTATCCAATTTTTACTTGAATCTAATACTAATCTGCGGTATATATAAAATGTAGGTAAAATATCACCTTGGCTTCTACTGTACATAATTGCGGGGTATAGCGCAGCCTGGTAGCGCGCACCCTTGGGGTGGGTGAGGTCGCAGGTTCAAATCCTGTTACTCCGATTTAAAAAGGACATTTTTACAAAGGAACCACGTTCGGCTGGGCAGTGCCCCGGAGAAAGTGGTTCTTTTTTGTCGCACAAAAAAACACTTCTAAGCGGTGCTGTCCGCTAGAAGTGCTTTTGATGGAGAATCCATTTAGCTGGCTCTAGGCTCTGCCCCGGCGGTCGCGGATCAGCATCACGATTCCTGAACCAAGCGCGTACAGGGAAACAACCGCAAGCAATACAACTGCCCATGTGTAGTTGCGCACCGTATAGGTGAGCGAGGCGAGAATGATAAACCAGGCGATGCGTAGCACCCCTTCATTAATAAATCTTCTGCCTGCTGTACTCATGATTCCTGCCTCCTTAAATTATATTGAAATACAAAGCACATCGTAAGCGCTTTTAATTGTGTCTGTTATATTAATAATAACTCCTTTTTATCGAAAATGATACACAATGTTCACAAGTTCTTTGTTTCACAGGTGTTTTTGTCATAGTTATTTATTTTAGTGGCTTTCGCCGTTGCCGGCTTATCCCCTTCCGCATAAAATACAGCAATTCGAATAAGGAGGGTTCGCTGGTGGAAGCTTATTATAATTGTCTGAAATGCAAAAATAAAAGAGTGCGCATCCTGACAAATGATGGCAAGCGTCATGAAGGGGTTATTGTAGATGTGGACAGAAACAATGTTTATTTGAGAACGAAGGGCAACGGCAGAGTAACAACCTCGGGATATAATCCTTATGGCAATTATTATGGCGGATTTTACGGCTATGGCAGTGAAATTTTGACATTGAGTTTATTCACCCTGCTGGCAATAGCGCTTATTTAAGGTTAAAGGCATAAAAAGCGGACCATCCTCGGCGTTTGGGATGGCCCGCTTTTTATTATGTAGAGTTTTGTATGCTGTATACGGCTAATTCTGTACGGCAATGGAACCAATTTGTGTAGAGAGTGAGAGCAGGGGGCCGCCTCCGTTAAACTCCTTTTTTCCTTTTGAGGTGCCTGTAATTTGTCCAAGCTCGCTTGATGCTTCCACGGTGCATTTCAGATTGCTGGCGATAGAGGCGGTGATTTTACCTATTTCGCTCTTGACGTTAAGGCTGCTGCCGGCCTCCATTCCGTTGATATCCAGTCTGATGCTTCCGGTGTCGGACTTTATTGCAGATTTGCCGCTGACTTGGGCATTCTCCAGATGAATTGATCCGACATTGCTTGTGATATGGAAGGTACCCTCCAGGTCTTGCAGCCCGATCGCTCCAATATTATTGTTGATCTGATATTCAGTGATATTGGCCGGAACTCCGATTTCATAGTCGATGCTAATGTCTGAGGAGCCGAATTTTTTCTGCGCCCAAGTCCAGAGATCCTTTTGGGGATTATCTTTTGCGTGTGTGGAGACGATCAGCTTGTCACCGCTGGCTTCGATGGATACCTCGGCATTATCCAGAATTTTAAGGCTAGTCTCATGGGCTGAAATATTATGCGTGGCAACCGTTGCTTTTACAGTGAGGGAATCATCCTTGGTGGACGTCACCTGCACTTCTCCGATTTCGTTGTCAAGACTGAGCACTGAGGCTGATCCGGATTTCAGTGAGGCTGTAAGCTCTTTGCTGATGCTCTTCGAATTTATCTCCTGGGTCACTTTAACTGCAGTATTCTGAACGGCCTGCTCTACATTTGCAGTGATCTGGCCAAGCTCCTGCTTCGCTGTCTCCACTATCTCTTCATGGCTTTTTCCGGACAAGCGCTGTTCAAGCTGAGCGTCAGCCGCTTCCTTGCCCGGCAGCTCCCGGCAGCCTGCCAAGAGAGCAATAGAGACAACGGCAATCGCCGCGATAATAGCGGTATTATGATTTCTTTTCAATTTACAGACCCTCCCAAAGGTAATCTTCCTGCTTATGTATAATCAATATTATATATTATGGAAAAAATTGAAGAACAGGCCGCAGACGGGTTGCTGTACTGGACTAAAGTCCAGGGGAGATACCCGGCTACATTTTAATGAAGGGGTATGCTAAAATAACAGTAGAATTTACATTTTAACGGAACGCGTTTCGGGTTGAAACACGCTTGGACTAAAAAGCAGGGGAGCGGATGAGCAAATGACATATACAGCAGTTCTAGCTGTGTTGTTGGTTGGTGCGGTTCTATATTTTGTATCCCGCAGCCGGAAGAGCAAGCCCTCAGGCCCCAAGGCGGGACCCACCAGCAATGTGATCTCTATGGATAGGCACCGGAAAGCCAAACAAAGCTCTACAGATCAGCTATGTTCTTCGTGTAAAAAGAAAAACGGCAAGCTGATCTTTTATGCGCAGGATAATGGAACTGTCGTGGGACTCTGTAAGGATTGCCAGAGCAAGGCGAAGAAACGGGATATGCTGCCGCTGTAGCTCCTAAGAAATAAGTTGTCTTTATTATTCAGTTGTGATATTATTATTTCTGTTGCGTGGAATACGGTGGTCCGCTGCGGATGATGAGGGAGAGCGAGGGTCTCTCCGGAAGAGGCAAGAACACCTGTACGGAAGGAGGAAGTCCTGAATGAATATCCTACAAGCGATTACGCAAGAGCAGCTTCGTAAAGACATCCCGAGTTTTCGCCCGGGTGACACTTTGAAGGTGCACGTAAAAGTTATCGAAGGAACTCGTGAACGGATCCAGTTGTTCGAAGGCGTTGTAGTTAAACGCCGCGGCGGTGGAATCAGTGAGACTTTTACAGTTCGTAAAATCTCTTACGGTGTTGGTGTGGAAAGAACTTTCCCAATCAACTCGCCTAAGATCGAGAAAATTGAAGTGGCTCGCCGTGGTAAAGTGCGTCGTGCTAAGCTTTATTATCTTCGTGACCTGCGCGGTAAAGCTGCAAGAATTAAAGAAATCCGTCGCTAGAATAGCGGCAAAGGAGAGGGGCTTGAGTTCAAGCCCCTTTCGTTTATCCTTGAGGAATACAATGGACCTGAAATATATACGCCTTAGGATCAGCTTCTCCGAAAAGGCCTCCTGACGGAGTATTCGTGGAGGAGTTTTTGGCAGGAGCTTTTTTGTTGTATAGTGAGAGTAGCATATATAGAGAGGACGGTGAGCCATGCAGCAGGATTTGCAGCAGGGACAAGATGAGGTTGCCCAGCCTGATGGCAAGAATCCCCGTAAGCCCAAAAATGAAGTATTGGAATGGATCAAGGCTATTGCCATCGCGTTAGTTCTGGTGGTATTGATACGCTGGCTTTTGTTCAAACCGTTTATTGTTGACGGACCGTCGATGAAGCCGAACTTTCATACCGGTGAACGGGTGATTGTGAATGAAATATTGTATGACATCCGCTCTCCTAAGCGCGGTGAGGTCATTGTGTTCCATGTACCTTCAGAGGGCAGAGACTTCATTAAGCGTGTAATCGGTGTGGCTGGAGATACGGTTAAGGTTGAAGGGGATGTCGTTACGGTTAACGGCGAGCCGGTGAACGAGACTTATATTCAAGGTGCGATTGATGCGGCGCATAAGAATAATGCACTCTACAACGATAAGAATTTCCCTAATGAACAATTCACCGACGGCAAAGTGCCGGAAGGACATGTGTTTGTTATGGGGGATAACCGTTCGGACAGTACAGACAGCCGGATGATTGGCTATGTGTCGCTGAAGGAAATTGTCGGCCGTGCAGACCTGATCTTCTGGCCAGTCAAAGATATTTCGGTAATTAACCATTAAGTTGACGGAAGTCAAAGGAGGTGACGGCGATGACCATTCAATGGTTTCCTGGTCATATGACAAAGGCTAGGCGGCAAATCGAGGATAAGCTGAAGCTGATTGATGTTGCGATAGAACTGCTCGATTCCCGTCTGCCGTTTTCCAGCCGCAATCCGATGATTGACGATATTCTGCGGGACAAGCCAAGGCTGATTATTCTTAACAAAGCAGACCTGGCTGATCCCGAGGCGACCCGGAAGTGGCTGGCGTATTTCAAAGCGGAAGGGCATGTTGCCCATCCTGTTGATGCGGCTACCGGTACGGGCATCAAGGAAATTCCTGAGCAGGTCAAGCTGCTGCTGAAGGACAAGATCGACCGGCAAATTGCCAAGGGAATCAATCCGCGGGCCAGCCGGGCGCTGATCGTCGGGATTCCCAATGTGGGCAAATCCACGCTTATCAACCGGATGGCCGGTAAAAATATCGCCGCCACCGGCGACCGCCCGGGTGTCACCAAGGGTCAGCAATGGATCAAAACGGGCGGTAATCTGGAGCTGTTGGATACTCCGGGAATTCTGTGGCCGAAATTCGAGGATCAGGAGGTAGGTTACCGCCTGGCAGTAACCGGAGCGATTAAAGAGGAGATCCTGAACGTTGAGGACATCGCTTTTTTCGCAGTCAAGTATCTGGTCAAGGATTACGGCGCGAGCTTTCAGGAGCGATTCGGAATCGGGAAGCTTCCCGAGGATCTGGAGAACCCGGACGAGATCGTTGCGGTAATGGAAGAGGTAGGCCGCAAGCGGGGCTGTCTTATCAGCGGTGGCCGGGTGGATCTGGAGAAGGCTTCCCGCCTCCTGCTGCATGATCTGCGGGCGGGCAAGCTTGGCCGCTTCACGCTGGAAACGCCTTAATCGTCAAATCGAACGCAGAAGAGCCATCCAATGGTATTGGGTGGCTTTTTGCGTTGAGGTTTTGTGAGACAACGTGGAAACATCAGGCAGCATTTTGAGGGAGTATAAGCACCCAGAGTAAACTATGTAAGTTGAATACATAAAACGGGGCAAAGTTCAACTTAAATGGATCAACGGCTGTTGCTAAATATTATGAGCAAAAAGAGGGATGACCCCACGGCTATTATTGTGATAAGCTGGCTTGTACAGGATACTGGGAAATTTGAATTGGCGGTGGAGAAATAGTGAGTGCTACGGATATGTTGTACTATGAAAAAGCTGGGTGGGAGCAGGATTACCGCCGCATTGCCGGCGTTGACGAGGTGGGCAGAGGCTGTCTGTTCGGCGATGTTGTCGCAGCGGCAGTTATTTTGCCGGAAGGCCTGATTATAGAGGGTGTGGATGATTCTAAGAAGCTGACGGCGAAGAAGCGGGATGCTCTGTTCGAGATCATTATGGAGCAGGCGCTGGCCGTTGGTGTCGGTCATGTGGATTCGGCCGTTATAGATGAAATTAATATTAAGCAGGCTTCACGTCTGGCGATGAGAAAAGCGGTGGAGGGCCTGGCCCACACTCCGGATTACATGCTGATTGATGCCGAGAAAGTGGATCTTCCGCTGCCGCAGCGTGCGATCATCAAAGGTGATGCGAACAGCCAGTCCATCGCCGCGGCGTCGATTGTAGCCAAGGTGACGCGTGACCGTCTATGTGAAGGTTTATGGGAGGAATTATACCCCGACTACGGCATTAAAATACATAAAGGGTATGCCACCAAGCTTCACCGTGAACAAATACTCGCTCTGGGACCGACCCCTATGCATCGCCGCAGCTTCATAGGCAAAATTCTGGCGGACCAAATGACTTTGTTCTAGGTTGTTATCTGCGGAGCGGAAGGATTCTTATAAAAAGGTCAAAATTGCCGATATAAATGGAAAGGGAAACTGGAAGGGAGGGGAAACGGGATGAATATCGGATCAGTTATACGCGGATTGCTTGGCGACACTAAAGCGGGAGAAGCCAAGACAGTAGAGCTGAAGGAAGGCCAGGTTGTCCGTGGTGTAGTGCTGAGCGTATCCGATTCCGGTAAAGAGGCTGTGGTGCAAATACAGGGCACTCCGGTCCGGGCGGAGCTCGAAACACCGCTGCAGCCGGGACAAACATTGAATCTGCAGGTTGCGCCGCCAGGAGAAGGCGGCTTGCCTGTGTTGAAGCCGGTCTCCCTTGGCGAGGCGGCGCTGGCTTCCCCGCAGAGCATGGGAGAAGCATTGGAATCACTGGGGCTAACAGATTCCAAAGCGGGCCGGGAAATAATTCAAGCTATGGTATCCGGTGGAGTAGCCTTGACAAAAGAAACGGCGGCAAAGCTGGATGCAATAATAAATGCCAAACCGGCAAACGTACCGGTGTCGGAATGGCTGGAGGCGGCGGTGATTTCGGTAAAACGAGGGCTGCCGGTTACAGCTGAAAGTGTGAAGGGGCTACAGCAGGCCGTGTTCGGGCCAAAGCTTCATCAGCTATTGGCTGCTCTGGAGACGGAAATCGGTCTATGGATGCAGCAGGAGCAGGAAGCCGGCGGCAAAGGAAGCTCTAATGCGGCTGGCGCGGGAAAGCCTGCTGCTGTTATATCTGGTACATCCGCTCCGGGTCCTGCTGCTCCTCTGGCGGGAGGGAATGTGGCTCCTGAGGCTGCGGCGCAGGTTGCCGATGCTGCTGATACGGCGGAAGGTACCGCAGCAGGCCAGGCTCGTACAGTTCCGGATGAGTCACAAGCTGCCAAAGCTGCTGCTCCATCGCCCGGGACACAAGCGGCTGCTGCCGGGAAGACCGAAAATGCTGCCGGTAATCCGGCTGCATCGCTTGCCGGCAATTTGGTTGCTGATGAGGATCAGCCTCCGGCTGCTGCTTCCTTGGGGAAAGGCGGAACGGCTGCTGCCCAGCAAGTGGAGGGCGGCGAAACTATAGAAAACGGTGCTTCGCCTAGAGCGGCAAATGGTGAACCTAGTGCAGCCTCAAGGCCTGCTGCATCTGCAGGTGCGGCTGCTGCGGGCAGTTCTGCTGCTGCTTCTAATGCTTTTGCTGCGGTTGCAGAAGAGGTTGTAGGGCGTTCCGGGGCGGAGCCGGAACGCGCAGAGCCAGCGGCAGCAACCGCTGCCGCTGGCAAAGGTGCCGCAGCTTCGCCTGCGGCACCGTCCGGGGCCGCCCTGCTAGCGAAGCTGCAGGGCGTGCTCACCGAGCTGCGCGGCACGCTGCCGCAGCTCGCCACGGCCCCGCCCGCTGACGCGGCGGGCGCTGGCCCTGCCCCTGCGGCTGCGCAGCCGCAGGGCACAACTGCCCCGCCATCGGCGGCGGGGCAAGAGCAAGCCCCCGCGACTGCGCAGCCGCGCGGGGACAATCCGTCTGCGGCCGCAGCGCCGCAGACGGGTACCGCCCCTACCCACGAGACGGAGTCGTGGGTGGGGCGGGTGCTGAAGCTGCTCGGTGCGGAGCACGAGCAGCAGGCCGTGCGCGGCGGCGGGAATGCCGCCGCTGAGGCGCGGGGCGCGGCGGTGCCGGCGGCCGCGGCAGGGCGTGAGGCAGCGCTGCCGCAGGCGGCGCTGGCGAGCGTGGGTGGCGGAGGCGATAGCGCCGCCGACACGCTGAAGGGCCTGCTGCTGCAGGTTCTGGGCAGCAGCGAGGCGCCGCCCGCGGTCAAGGAAGCCGCGGGCCAACTGGTGCAGCAGCTCACCGGGCAGCAACTGCTGCTGAATACGGACCGCACAGCGCCGTTTGCGCAGGTTACGATGTTCCTGCCGCTGAAGGGGCCGGATGGACAGGAGACGGCCTCCGTTCATATCCAGTCGCGCCGGGGACGTAAAGGCGAGCTGGATGCGGCGAACTGCCGGCTCTGGTTTGATCTGGACATGAAGCAGCTCGGCCAGACGCTGGTGGATGTTCAGGTCGTTGACAGGATAGTCAGCCTGAAGCTGCACAACGATACACCATGGGTACTGGAGCTGCTGGAAGAGCGGCGTGAGGAGATTAAAACAGCGGTGGAATCTATAGGATATCAGTTGCTTAGCCTGCGGACCGAACCATTACCTGAACCTGCGTCATCAGCGGCTTCCCTTGCCAAAAATGTAGCCAAGCTGGCTGACTATGTGCCGGATTCATACAAAGGAGTAGATTACCGCATATGAGCGAACCCGTTAACGAAGTTACACCAAGTCGCAAAAAAGCGGTGGCGCTTAGATATACTCCCGGCCAGAACGAAGCACCGGTCGTTGTAGCCAAGGGACACGGTGCAATAGCAGATAAAATCCTGCAGACGGCCAAAGAAAACGGAGTGGCTGTCCAGGAAGATGCCGCACTGGTGGAAGTGCTCTCCAAGCTGGATCTTGACCAGCAAATTCCTCCCCAGTTGTATCAGTTAGTGGCGGAGATTCTAAGCTATGTCTACCAGAGTGACCGTTCTGCCGGAGAACGGAGGCAGAAGTGAGTGTATCGCCGGCCGGAGAGCATTATAACCGTAAGCAAAAGGGAGCTGCCGGGGAAACGGCTGCTGTCCAGTATTTGTCTGCCCAAGGCTACAGGATTGTGGACCGTAATTGGCGCTGCCGCAGCGGTGAGCTGGATATTGTTGCTGAATATGGAGAAGCTCTCATCTTTGTTGAAGTCCGCAGCCGTGGCGGCAGCAGTCTGCAGGGAACTCCCGAGGAGTCAGTAGATGAACGAAAAATTCGTCAGGTGCGGTCCACCGCCCAGGTATATTTGCATATGAAAGGCCAATATGAGCGGCGGATTTCATTTGACGTTATCACCGTAATGTTGAATGACGATATGGGCGTTGCTTCGCTCAGTCATATCCGTGAAGCTTTTTAAGGACGGCGCAGCCGTTTCTGCTTGTTAAAGTAATGTTCATAGCCGCCATGAGGAGGGCTGCCTGCGTGATAAATCAGCCATTTGATATACAGGTGAGTTTTACTTGCCAATATTGCGGTAACAAAATTGCAGTGGAGCTGGGCGGAGAGCCTGTATCCGTTGTCTGCTGCAGCAAGTGCAGCAAGACCTTTACCGTCATGCGGCCAGCCATCGCCGATGAAATATTGATTGATTGGAAGAATGAAGCCTTATTTCAAAAAATTCGGGCGGAAAAAACCCAGAGCAGCAATGACAGTCTGCTGTCGCTTTTAATCCGGGTTATTGAGCTGCTGACCTGGCGGGATAAAGGCAACGGACAGGTAGAAGCGATCAAGGAAATGCGGAATTGGCTCATTGAACATGATGAAGTTCCGCCACTTGCTGAATTGATTAATCTGGATGAGAATAACCGGCGTTCCACTAAGCGATACTGAAGCTATTATCTAAGACTCCGAAGCATCCGGCGGAATGGGGCATCGGGGTCTTTTTATCAAGTAAGGGGGGATGGGAATGTCTAACGTTTTTTTTACCTCAGATCATCATTTTGGACATAAGCTGATTATTGATTTTGAATCTCGCCCGTTCAAGAATGTCGAGGAGATGGACCGGGCGATGATCGAACGCTGGAATTCCGTTGTGGGCACGCAGGATACCGTATTTCACTTAGGGGATTTCTCATTTCTGAAGCTGGAAGACACCCGCAGTATTGTGTCCGCGCTGAACGGCTACAAAATACTGATCCTCGGCAATCACGACCGCAGCCGCGGCCGGAGCTGGTGGCTGGAAGCCGGGTTTAATGAGGTTAGTGAATATCCCCTTATTTACAAAGACTTCTTTTTTCTTTCGCATGAACCTATGTATATGAATAAGCATATGCCTTACGTGAATGTGCACGGTCATATCCATGGACAGAAATATGAAGGGAAAAATTACTTCAACCTTTGTGTGGAGCACTGGGACTATACCCCGTTATCCTTTGAGCAGATAAGGGATGCGGTAGTGGTCAGTGAGGAAGGTTAACCGAATTTCCTTTTATTATTGAGTTGCATAAATATGCATGGTTCTGAGGATAATGAGCATTATTGCCTATAGGTATTGATTATATCAAGGTAAGCTCTGTATACTTAAGAGAATAGAATTTTCGGAAAATTGAGGAAGCACCCTTTTTCTTGAACTTATACCGCTCTGTTATGAGCGTATTTCGGGAGAAAAGGTGTTTTTTGTTATGTATGGAAAAATGCACAGCGCGTGCCTGTACGGTATTGACGGTGTAATGATCGGTGTGGAAGTAGATCTGGCCAATGGTCTCCCCCAAACAAATATAATTGGGCTTCCTGACTCTGCAATTCGCGAAGCTGTAGAAAGAGTGCGTGCTGCCGTCAAAAATTGCGGCTACCGTTATCCCCAGCAGCGCGTCACAATCAATCTTGCTCCGGCCGACCTGCGCAAGGAGGGGTCAGCGTTCGATCTGGCGATCGCTCTTGGCATCCTGACGACCAGCGGCCAGCTTGTCATGCCTGAGGCGGAGAACATACTGCTGATTGGGGAGCTGGCACTGGATGGAAGCCTGCACCCGGTTACCGGCGTGCTGTCGATGGTTGAAGCTGCACGGCGGGCGGGTTTGCGGGCGGTTTTGGTGCCTGCAGAGAATGCCGCCGAAGCCTCGCTGATCAGTGGCATGAAGGTGTATGCTGCCGATCATCTGCGGCAGTTGCCACTGCCGATGCAAGAAACAGATAAGATCGTAGCGGTCAGTAAGCAGCGGGGAGGCGAGGAAAGCGATTCACCGGATGGCCAGGACAGAGGGGATATGGGACTGAATGATGTAAAAGCCACCGGCCATCCGGCAATAATCCAATCTGCAGACTCTAATTCGGAACCGGCGTCTTTTTTACAGACGAATCAGCTTCCTTTCCCTGTCTCTGTCAGTACAGGCTCGGCCGCGCCGGAACGTCCTCCGGTCACAGTGCTTACATTGGAACACCTAAGATATGTTCCGTCATATAAGCTTTCGGGTACGGCTGCTGCTGCAGAAAATATGATGACTGAGGATTACAGTGATGTGCTCGGGCAGAATCATGTGAAGCGGGCACTGACAATTGCTGCGGCAGGAATGCACAACATTATTCTGATGGGCCCGCCAGGCACCGGAAAAACGATGCTGATCAAACGTCTGCCGGGCATACTGCCGGAGCTGAGCGATACCGAATCGCTGGAGGTGACCCGGATTTTCAGTGCTGCCGGCAAGCTGAAGGATGCTCATAGCGGGCTGCTGCGCAGCCGTCCTTTTCGGTCCCCGCACCATACCATTTCAGCGGCAGGACTAATCGGAGGCGGGGGAATCCCGAGGCCTGGAGAGGTGAGCTTGGCACATCGCGGCATTCTTTTCCTGGATGAGCTGCCCGAATTCTCCCGCAATGTGCTTGAGGTTCTGCGTCAGCCGCTGGAGGACAGTGTGGTGACAATCAGCCGCGCCCGTGCTGCTTTTACATTCCCGGCCCAATTTTTACTCGCTTGTTCGATGAATCCGTGCAGCTGCGGATTTTTAGGAAGTATGCAGCAAAGATGCACCTGCTCTCCGGCTAAAATCGCACAGTATCGGAGCAAGATCTCTGGTCCTCTGCTGGACCGGATTGACATGCAGGTTGATGTTCCCCGCCCCAAGGAATGGGATGAGCAGGGGGCTTCATTATCTTCGGGAGAGATGCGTTCTGAGGTATTGAAGGTTCAGGCCATTCAGGCGGAACGCTACAAGAATCTGCCGATTTCCTGGAACAGTGAGCTTTCGGGGGCTGCCCTGCGGCGCTACGCCGGGCTTAACAAGGAGAGCAGGCTGCTGCTTAATGACATTCTGGAGAGTCTCGGTCTGAGCATGCGGGCGCATGACCGGATCATCAAGCTTGCCCGCACGATAGCTGACTTGGAAGCAGCGCCTGACATAACTTCCGCCCATCTGGCAGAGGCTGTGCAGTACCGTAATCTGGATCGGCAGGCCGTAGCAGAGGAATAATATACTTATGGAAGCCGCTTCATAATTTTAATCTTTCTCTTAATGCTACAAAAACAAACCGCCCGGAATTTCCGGACGGCTTGCATGCTTCTATGCAAATTCTAACCCTTGCTTACAGCACATTCAGCTCAACTTGAATATTGCCGCGGGTAGCCCGGGAATAAGGGCATGCTCCGTGAGCTGCTTCCACCAGTTGTGCAGCGGTTTCTTTGTCAACGCCTTTAACGAGAACATCAAGCCGCACGGCGATGCCGAATCCGCCGTCTTCAACTTTACCGAAGCTTACGGTAGCCGTAACTTCGCTGCCTTCGATTTTCACTTTACCCATACGGGCTACCATGTTAAGTGCGCTGTCGAAGCAAGCGGAGTAACCGGCTGCAAACAATTGTTCAGGGTTAGTGCCTTCGCCGCCGGCGCCGCCCATTTCCCGTGGAGTGCTTATAGTAAGGTTCAGCTTTGGACTTTCGGACTCGATATAACCGTTTCTGCCGCCAACGGCTTTAACCGTAGTTTCATACATTTTTTGTTGAATAGTCATCATAATAAAATCGCTCCCGTTCATTTCATAATGTATTGTACACAATTTAATTTAACACAATAAAAATAATAGTCAATATATTTTTTGCTATTAACATGATATTAGATTAGAATTGTGATAAACTAATGACATGAAGGCAGGTGAAGAAGATATGCAAGAAACAAATCATACAACTCCCGAGCTGTTGCTTGAGAATCAGCTTTGTTTTACCATTTATGCTTGTTCACGTGAGTTTACGAAGCTGTATCAGCCGCATTTGGACAAGATTGGATTAACGTATTCCCAGTATCTTGTAATGCTGGTGCTTTGGGAAAGACGGCAATGCACGGTTAAAGAGCTGGGCGAAGCGCTTTTTCTGGATTCGGGCACACTGACACCACTGCTGAAGCGGCTGCAAGCCGCCGGATTGATTGTGCGTGAGCGCTCTTTGCAGGATGAACGGAAGGTGCTGATATCATTGACTGAGCAGGGCTGGGCGCTTCGCAGTGAGGCAGCCTGTATTCCCGGCAGAATGGTGGAAGGCACGATGCTGTCTGCCGATGAATTTGTGGGCCTGCTTGGACAATTTAAGGGCCTGCTTGCCCGTGTTCATGAGGCTAACACCAATGCGTCGAAATAGCTTGTTCAGGTGATGTCAATGCAATCGTTCGCATTTCGGCATGAAATTTAGCGAAAATGTATGTATAAATCGTGAAAGTTTTTAAGGAAAGCGTTTTTAAAACATGTTACAATATTCTGGGTTTCACATGATGGCATCATGGCGGTTGCAGATATTTATCTGTAATTTAGCTTGGATGCCTACTTACGGAAGATTGTGCCGTTTTCGTGCAGAAGGCGGCACAGGTATTCTGTTTGTACCGGGATATTGTGCATTTCACCGGTCTGGACCCGGCTTTGGACAATCAAACGGAAAGCGGAATGGGAGCAGGCTGCCTGCTTATGCCACCGCAACACTTTAGGAGGCTTCCGGTATGAATATCCACGAGTATCAGGGAAAAGAAGTACTTAAGAAGTACGGCGTTGCCGTACCGAACGGAAAAGTAGCTTATTCAGTGGAGGAAGCGGTAGAAGCCGCAGCATCACTGGGTACACCGGTGGTAGTGGTCAAAGCGCAAATTCATGCGGGAGGACGAGGGAAAGCCGGAGGCGTGAAGGTTGCCAAGTCAAGTGATGAGGTGCGTGCCTACGCTGGAGAGATTCTCGGCAAAACGCTGGTTACCCATCAGACCGGACCCGAAGGCAAAGTAGTGAAGCGGCTGCTAATTGAAGAAGGCTGCCAGATTGTTAAGGAATACTATATCGGACTCGTTGTGGACCGTGGCACCGGCCGAGTTGTCATGATGGCATCGGAGGAAGGCGGGACGGAGATTGAAGAGGTTGCAGCGACACATCCGGAGAAGATTTTCAAGGAAATCATTGATCCGGCAGTAGGGCTGCAGACATTTCAGGCCCGGAAATTAGCGTACAGCATTGCTATTCCAACTGAACTGGTCAATAAAGCTGTCAAGTTCATGCAAGCGCTGTATTTGGCTTTTGTGGATAAAGATTGCTCTATTGCCGAGATTAATCCGCTTGTTGTGACAGCAGACGGAAATGTGATGGCGCTGGATGCCAAGCTGAATTTTGACTCCAACGCTTTATTCCGGCATAAGGATATTCAGGAGCTGCGCGATCTCGATGAAGAGGATGCCAAGGAGATTGAAGCGTCCAAATTTGATCTCAGCTACATCGCCTTGGACGGTAATATCGGCTGTATGGTGAACGGCGCCGGTCTGGCAATGGCTACTATGGATATTATTAAATATTACGGTGGAGAGCCGGCCAACTTCCTGGATGTAGGGGGCGGCGCGACGACCGAGAAGGTTACTGAAGCATTCAAAATTATTTTATCCGATGATAAGGTAAACGGGATATTTGTTAATATTTTTGGCGGAATTATGCGTTGTGATGTCATTGCCAGCGGAGTGGTGGAAGCGGCTAGACAACTTGGACTCACCAAACCGCTTGTTGTGCGCCTTGAAGGCACCAATGTAGCGCTTGGCAAACAGATTCTGGCCGGATCGGGACTAAATATCGTTGCAGCAGATTCCATGGCGGACGGGGCCCGTAAGATTGTTTCTCTTGTGTAATAATGGCTGGAAATAGAAGGCGCCAGTTCTCGTATTCGACAATTTAAGTGGGGATGTGACCAAGGCATGAGCATTCTTGTAGATAAAAATACGAAAGTCATCACGCAGGGAATTACGGGCTCAACGGGCTTATTTCATACTAAAGGGGCACTGGATTACGGAACGCAGATGGTTGGAGGGGTGACGCCGGGCAAGGGTGGAACCTCTGTTAATATCACGCTGGAGAACGGAAGCGAGGTCAGTCTGCCTGTATTCGATACCGTAGTCGCAGCCAAGGCGGCAACCGGCGCAACCGCCAGTGTCATTTATGTTCCGCCGGCCTTTGCCGCCGATTCGATCATGGAAGCGGTGGATGCAGAGCTGGAGCTGGTTATTTGCATTACCGAAGGAATTCCGGTGCTTGATATGGTGAAGGTCTCGCGGTACATGGAAGGGCGTTCCACTGTGCTGATCGGTCCCAACTGTCCGGGGGTTATAACGCCAGGAGAGTGCAAGATTGGCATTATGCCGGGATATATTCATATGCCCGGTTATGTAGGGGTTGTCTCCCGCAGCGGAACCTTGACCTATGAGGCGGTTCATCAGCTTACTGAGCGCGGCATCGGGCAATCCTCGGCCGTGGGTATTGGCGGCGACCCGGTTAAAGGCTCGGAATTTATCGACATTCTGAAGCTGTTCAATGAAGATCCGGGAACCAAAGCCGTCATTATGATCGGTGAGATTGGCGGCACGGCAGAAGAAGAAGCAGCTGTCTGGATCAAAGAGAATATGACAAAGCCTGTAGTCGGGTTTATAGGCGGGGTCACCGCGCCACCGGGCAAACGGATGGGGCATGCCGGGGCCATTATTTCGGGAGGAAAAGGTACGGCCAGCGAAAAGATTGCCGTGCTGGAATCCTGTGGCATCAAAGTGGCACCAACTCCTGCAGAAATGGGCTCTACGCTTGTGAGTGTCCTGGAAGAGCGCGGCATTCTGAATGCTTTTACTGCGCATTAATAATTGGAATACATTTGCGTCAATATCAGGTATAATCAACTTAAAGGTAAGCAACCTTTTATTCTCTAATGGGGATAAAAGGTTGCTTTTTTGGCGTCCAGGCATAACTCCATCTGGGATGTACTGCATAATCTTACATTTTTGCGTAGGTTTATTAACTAGGAAGGCTCATCCTTCCATTCAAAGGAGAGATAGACTTGGAAACACGCGACTTGCTGTTTGGGCTAAATGAAATCGAGGGAGTTGGATGGAAGACTATAGAAAAAATACACCAAGCGGGACTTTTGACGGAAAATGTATTTTCCTGTAGTTCAGAGGATTGGGAAAAGAGGGGGATAAACGCGAAAATAGCGGTAAAACTTGCTTGTAATTTTAATGAAGAATGGATTAATGCACGTCACCTTTTAATGAAGGAAAGCGGAGTAGCGATGGTGACTATTCTGGATGAAGGGTATCCTGAATTGTTGAAAGAAGCGCCCCAGCCACCTTGGGTGCTGTATTATCGCGGGCGTCTGGAGCTGGCATCCAGTCCTGCCATTGCTATGGTCGGTACCCGGGTGCCGACTGCCTATGGACGCAAGGTAGGCGAGCTGCTGGCGCAGGAGCTGAGTGCAGCAGGTTTTGCTGTAGTCAGCGGCTTGGCCCGGGGCATTGACAGTGTCTGTCATGAAGCTGCGCTGGGCAGCAAGGGCGGTACAATTGCGGTTGTTGCTACAGGGCTCGACAAGGTTTATCCGCCTGAGAACCGGGAGCTGGAGCTGCAGATTTCACGCGAGGGGCTTGTGCTTAGTGAATATCCGCTGGGTACCAAGAGCCATCCCGGCCTGTTCCCGCAGCGCAACCGGATTATCGCCGGACTGTCGCTCGGAACGCTTGTTGTCGAGGCTGACAGCCGCAGCGGATCGCTGATTACCGCCGATGCCGCACTTGAAGCTGGAAGAGATGTTTTTGCTGTACCCGGGCCAATAACATCTCCAAAGAGCCGGGGAGCGCTTGACCTGATTAAGCAAGGGGCAAAGCTGGTAACCGGCGCTGCCGATATTGTTGAAGAATACATATCCTACCTGCCCGCAACGCTCTCGGAACAAGGGGATGCAGCGGCTAATTTGCGTGAAGTCCAAGGGACGCCGACGGAAAAGAAATTGACAAGTGAGGAGTCTCACCTATACCATATACTGCATCAAGGCCCTTTTACACTGGATGAGCTGCTGGACAGAACGGGATGGGATTTTGGACATTTGCATTCAGTTCTGTTATCTTTAATCATAAAAAAAGCGGTATCACAATTACCAGGGGCAATCTATAAGGTAATTTAATATAGAAGTAACAGGGTTAAGCAATGCTTTCGATAGGGGTTTTGTCCGAAGACCATGTCAAACGAAGCATATGCTTACAAAATTTTAGGGGGAACAACCTATGGCGGATGCGTTAGTTATTGTCGAGTCGCCGGCAAAAGCGAAGACAATTGGTAAATATTTAGGCAGTAAATATATCGTAAAGGCTTCAATGGGACATATTCGGGATCTGCCGAAGAGCCAGATCGGTGTAGAGGTAGAGAATCATTTTAGTCCCAAATACATCACGATCCGCGGCAAGGGTTCTATTCTGAAGGAACTCAAGGACGCCAGCAAAAAAGTGAAAAAAGTATATCTGGCGGCTGACCCGGACCGCGAAGGAGAAGCAATCGCCTGGCATCTGGCGCATGCGCTGGAACTGGACAACACGCAGGAGTGCCGGGTGGTTTTTAATGAGATTACCAAGCAGGCTGTCAAGGATGCCTTCAAGACACCGCGCAAAATTAATATGGATCTCGTGAATGCCCAGCAGGCCCGCCGGATTCTGGATCGTCTGGTTGGCTACAAGATTAGCCCATTATTATGGAAGAAAGTGAAGAAGGGCTTGTCTGCCGGCCGGGTACAGTCCGTTGCCGTTAAGATTATCATGGACCGCGAGAATGAAATCTCTGCGTTTGTGCCAACTGAATATTGGAGTATTACGGCGAAGCTGGGTATCCGGGATTCAATTTTTGAAGCCAAGTTTCACAAGCTGAACGGCGAGAAGAAAGAGCTTGGCCAGGAAAGCGATGTTCAGGAAGTGCTTGAAGCGATCAAGAATGCTGCTTTTAAGGTAAGTGAGGTTAAAGAGAAGGAACGGCAGCGTCATCCCTCGGCGCCGTTTACGACTAGTTCCCTACAGCAGGAGGCGGCCCGTAAGCTTGGCTTCCGTGCAGCCAAGACGATGTCTGTGGCGCAGCAGCTCTATGAAGGTGTTGAGCTTGGAAAAGAAGGCACCGTCGGTTTGATTACCTATATGCGTACTGACTCTACACGACTGTCCACCACAGCGCAGGAAGAAGCCAAAGAACTGATCCTGGCCAAATACGGGGAGAAATTTGTTCCTGAAGCCCCTAGACAATATTCAAAAAAAGCTGCTGGAGCACAGGATGCGCATGAAGCTATTCGTCCCACCTCAGCACTTCGTGAACCTGAAATGGTCAAGGAGTTCATGAGCCGCGACCAATTCAGGCTGTATAAGCTGATCTGGGAGCGTTTTGTCTCCAGCCAAATGTCCTCGGCGCTCTTGGATACGCTCTCGGTAGATATAAATGCAGGAACTGCTGTATTCAGAGCTGTTGGTTCCAAGGTTTCCTTTCCGGGATTTATGAAGGTCTATGTGGAAGGCAATGATGATGGTACGACGGATGAGGAGAAGTTTTTGCCGCCGCTGAAGGCCGGAGACGACCTCGTTAAGCATGAAATCGACCCTAAGCAGCATTTTACCCAGCCGCCTCCACGCTATACGGAAGCACGGCTGGTGAAGACGCTGGAGGAGCTGGGCATAGGGCGGCCAAGTACATACGCCCCGACGCTGGAAACCATCCAGAAACGCGGCTATGTGGCGATTGAAGAAAAGAAATTTATGCCGACAGAGCTCGGAGAGCTGATCATAGAACAAATGGAACAGTTTTTCCCGGAGATTCTTGATGTGGAGTTTACCGCGCACATGGAAGGGGATCTTGACCATGTAGAGGAAGGCGCAGAGGATTGGGTCAAGGTACTCGCGGAATTCTATGAATCCTTTGAGAAGCGGCTTGTATTTGCTGAGGAAGAAATGAAAGAGATCGAGATTGAGGATGAAGTCTCGGATGAGCTGTGCGAGAAATGCGGCAAGCCTATGGTCTACAAGCTGGGGCGTTTCGGTAAGTTTCTGGCCTGCTCAGGGTTTCCGGATTGCCGCAACACAAAGCCGATTGTTAAGGACATCGGGGTGACCTGTCCGAAGTGCCATGAAGGGAAGGTTGTAGAACGCCGCAGCAAGAAGGGGCGTGTCTTCTATGGCTGTGATCAGTATCCGGGCTGTGACTTTGTCTCCTGGGACAGACCGTCGATTAAGCCGTGTCCGGTCTGCGGCTCCTGGATGGTTGAGAAGCGCAGCAAGCAGGGTACGAAGCTGCAATGTACTTCATGTGACCATACAGAGGCAGTTCTTGACAACGAAGAAATAGCAGAATAAACGCTCTACAGGAGGAAATGAAATTGACTGATATAGCTAAAGTTACAGTAATTGGGGCAGGTCTCGCCGGCAGCGAGGCGGCCTGGCAGATTGCTTCGCGGGGAGTGCCGGTCAGATTATATGAAATGAGGCCTGCCGTGAAGACGCCTGCACATCATACGGATCAGTTCGCCGAGCTGGTATGCAGCAACTCGCTGCGTGCCAACGGGCTTGGCAATGCTGTAGGCGTGCTGAAGGAGGAAATGCGCCGTCTGGATTCGCTGGTGCTGGGCGCAGCCGACCGTCATGCGGTTCCCGCTGGCGGGGCGCTTGCCGTTGACCGCGACGGATTCTCCGGTGAAATTACAACAACGCTGCATAATCATCCCCTTGTGGAAGTCATAAATGAAGAACTCACGCATATACCGGAGGAAGGGATTGTAGTTATTGCTACCGGCCCACTCACTTCACCAGCCTTGTCCGCAGAGATCAAGGGGCTGCTTGGCGAAGAGTATTTCTACTTCTATGATGCCGCCGCGCCGATAGTGGAGAAAGATACGATCGACATGAATAAAGTATATCTGGCCTCCCGGTATGATAAAGGAGAAGCGGCATATTTGAACTGTCCGATGACAGAGGAGGAATTTGACCGTTTTTACGATGCGCTTATTTCAGCGGAGACAGCCGCGCTCAAGGATTTTGAGAAAGAGATTTACTTTGAGGGCTGCATGCCGATTGAAATTATGATGAAGCGCGGCAAACAGACGGCTTTGTTCGGCCCGATGAAACCGGTAGGTCTACTAAACCCCCATACGGGCAAGCTGCCTTACGCGGTTGTGCAATTGCGTCAGGATAATGCTGCAGGAACTCTTTATAATCTGGTCGGCTTCCAGACGCATCTTAAATGGGGTGAACAGAAGCGGGTATTTTCGTTGATACCGGGACTTGAGAATGCCGAGTACGTCCGCTATGGCGTAATGCACCGCAATACATTTATTAACTCTCCGAAGCTTCTGCATCCCACCTATCAAATGAAGGGCCGGGAAAGGCTGTTTTTTGCCGGTCAGATGACCGGGGTCGAAGGATATGTTGAATCCGCGGCATCGGGGCTGATTGCAGGTGTGAATGCAGCGAGAGCGGCGCTTGGCAAGGAAATGCTGGTTTTTCCTGAGGATAGTGTGCTTGGCAGCATGCCGGCTTACATTACTTCTGCCGATCCAGACCATTTTCAGCCGATGAACGCCAATTTTGGCCTGCTGCCAAAGCTGGAGAAGAAAATCCGTAATAAAAAAGAAAAAAATGAACTGCTTGCACATCGCGCTTTGGACAGTCTCGCCAATTTTGCGGCCTCTACCGGTCTTGCTTATAAAGAGCCTGTGACCGCTGAGTCTGATCCATCTTAGGTTGCTAACAAAACTTTTGGGAGGATGCTTATTATGTTGCCAAGCTTTCATGCGACTACGATTTGTGCGGTAAGACATAACGGCCAGGCTGCGATAGCAGGGGACGGTCAGGTTACTTTCGGAGAAAGTGTCATTATGAAGACGACGGCCAGAAAGGTCCGCCGCCTGTATAGAGGACAAGTCATTGCGGGCTTTGCAGGTTCTGTTTCTGATGCGATCACGTTATTCGAGAAGTTCGAGGGCAAACTGGAGGAGCATCATGGCAATCTGCAGCGGGCTGCTGTCGAGCTAGCCAAGGATTGGCGGCAGGACCGTATCCTGCGCAAGCTGGAAGCACTGATGATTGTGATGGATAAGGAAGGCATGCTGCTGATTTCCGGCAATGGCGAGATTATTGAACCGGATGATGATGTGCTGGCGATTGGCTCGGGCGGCAACTTTGCCCTTGCTTCCGGACGGGCGCTCAAGCGTCATGCTCCAAGTATGAGTGCTGCAGAAATTGCCGGAGAGGCGCTGAAAATCGCTTCCGAGATATGCGTATATACCAATTCCAATATCATCGTTGAACAATTATAGGCACGGTGCCTCAGAAAAAGGGAGGAAGTCACAATGGTGAATCAATCGCTTACACCCCGACAAATCGTCGCAGAGCTTGATAAATATATCGTTGGCCAGAAGCAGGCCAAAAAATCGGTAGCTGTCGCACTCCGCAACCGGTATCGCCGCAGTCTGCTGTCTGAAGAGCTGAGGGATGAGGTTGTACCCAAGAATATTTTGATGATCGGACCGACCGGTGTCGGAAAAACCGAGATCGCCCGGCGTCTGGCAAAGCTGGTCAACGCTCCATTCATCAAGGTGGAAGCAACCAAGTTTACGGAGGTCGGTTATGTAGGGCGCGACGTGGAGTCGATGGTCCGCGATTTGGTCGAAACCTCGATTCGCATGGTAAAGCTGGAACGGACTGAAAAAGTAAAGGATCGTGCCGAAGAGCTGGCTAACGATCGCATTGTTTCTATCCTGGTGCCGGCATCCTCAAAGAACAAGTCACAGCGTAATCCTTTTGAAATGATCTTTGGCGGGAACAATGCAGGGGCGGAGGACACCAAGGAAGAGGCCGAGGACGGAAGTCTGAGCGAGCGCCGCCGCGGAGTCAAGTTCAAGCTGCTGGCAGGGCAGCTGGAGGACGACATCATTGAGATTGATGTTGAAGATACCGCCCCTACGATGCTGGATATGTTCGCTGGACAGGGCAATGACCAGATGGGTATGAACATGCAGGAAATGTTCGGTAGCCTCCTGCCGAAGCGGACTAAGAAGCGCAAGCTTCCGATCCGGGAAGCCCGTAAGGTGCTGATCCAGGACGAAGCGGCCAAGCTGATTGATATGGATGATGTGATCCAGGAATCGGTTGCCCGTGCCGAGCAGTCAGGCATCATTTTCATTGATGAGATCGACAAAGTGGCAAGCCAAGGCAAAGGCTCCGGCCCGGATGTATCCCGTGAGGGTGTTCAGCGCGATATTCTGCCGATTGTAGAGGGATCTACGGTAATGACTAAATATGGCCCTGTGAAGACGGACTACGTGCTATTCATCGCTGCAGGAGCGTTTCATATCGCTAAGCCTTCCGACCTCATTCCAGAGCTGCAGGGCCGGTTTCCGATCCGCGTGGAGCTGAGCAGTCTTTCGCTTGAGGATTTTGTCTCCATCCTTACTGAACCGGAGAACGCGCTCACCAAACAGTATGTCAATCTGCTGCAAACTGAGAATCTCGAAATCCAGTTTCAACAAGAGGCTATTTATGAAATTGCCCGGATAGCGGCCTCGGTGAATCAAAATATGGAGAATATTGGTGCGCGCCGTCTGCATACGATTTTGGAGAAGTTGCTGGAGGACCTGTCTTTTGAAGCGCCAGAGTTAACTTTGGATACAATGGTGATCACTCCGGAGTATGTTCGGGAAAAATTGGCAGGAATCGCCCAGAACCGCGATTTAAGCCAGTATATCCTATAGTGTGACAGCCATCAGAACTTCAAAATTAGGTAAATAGAATTAGTGGTATACCGTAATTCAGCGGATACGGAGCATAAAGTGTAATATACTGTTACACGATGACATAATTTGTAAATAAAAAGGAAGAAAATTGAAAAAACATGCTTTAAGCCCTCTCTTTTCAGAAAAGATAGGGCTTATTTCTTATTGTAATAATATACAAATTCTAAGAGAATCAATGTATGTGAGATTGACATAAAAACTGCCCACCGACAATTTTCGACCTTTTTTCGGCATATCAGGAAGTTTTTTAGCTTTTTCTGTCGAATCAAGCAGGAATTCGCAAAGAGTCTGTGGAATTCTTTTCATCACGATAGCTTTGGAGGAGGGATTAGCATTGGGTTTGTTGAACAGTGTCAGTTTTCAAAGATTACAAGGAGGCCTAGATGCCGCCAGCAAACGACAAAGTGTTTTGGCGAATAATGTAGCGAACGTCGACACTCCGAATTTCAAGCGCTCTTATGTTAATTTTGAGAGTATCCTTCAGCAACAGGAGAGCGGACTTAAGCCAACGCTTAATGCAAAGGTGACGGATTCTCGCCACTTTCAATTTGGCACCAGTACTATTGTACCAGCCGCAGTCGTCAGCACAGATGAAACCACGTCGATGAATAATAACGGCAACAATGTGGACATGGAACGGGAGCAGGCGCTAAGCGCCGAGAACCAACTGAGGCACGATTCATATGTAGAGCAGTTAAACAGCCAAATAACAATGATGCGTACTGTCGTTGAAGGGAGGTAGAGTGTAAATGAACTTTGGCAGCAGCTTTGGAATAAGCGCTTCGGCATTAACCGCCCAACGGCTCAGAATGGACGTAATCTCCTCCAATATCGCCAATGCGGAGACAACAAGAGCCTCTGTAGTTGACGGCAAAGCGGTACCTTACCGGCGAAAGCTGGTTGTGCTGGAAACGGCGAAGAACGATAGCTTTTCTGATGTACTTAGTTCCAAGATGAACGGCGGAGATGCCGCGGGAGTTAAGGTTCAGTCGATTATTGATGATTCATCTCCACTGAAGCCTGTGTATAATCCGAGTCATCCGGATGCGGATGCTAACGGATATGTGTACATGCCCAATGTGGATATGGCAAAAGAAATGGTGGACATGCTGTCGGCATCACGCTCCTTTGATGCGAATGTTACGATGCTGAACGCATCGAAGGCCATGGTAGTCAAGGCTCTCGAAATTGGACGATAGGACGATAAAATTACAACACACCGGGAGGGAAACAGTTGATACAGAATTTAAGTATTGGAGCCCAAGCCATTAAGCCGCTCGCTATGAAAACGTCAACTGCTGAAACTGCAACTGTTGATGGTTCTGGTCAAAGCTTTGGCGCATATCTGCAAGATGCTTTGAATCAAGTAGCTAATCAAGAACAGCAGGCGAAGGATATGAGTAATAAGTTTGTCCTGGGAGAGGCCAACCTCGAAGATACCATGATTTCTGCCTCACAGGCGTTGCTGAGTTTGCAGTTGACTACACAAGTCCGGAACAAAGTGATTGAAGCCTATCAGGAAATTATGAGAACTCAAATCTAAATAATCCTAGCTTAGTTTCGGATGGGGTGACACTGTGAATGAAAGATTTGCCCAGTACCGGGAGAAGCTTACCCAGTATTGGAACAGATTCAGCGGTAAACAGAAAATACTATTTTTCTCAACATTGTTTATCATCATACTCATTATTGTGGTTTTAACGATGCAGTTATCGAAGACGGAGTATGAAGTGGCATTTCAGGATTTGGACAGCACGGATTCAGCCGGAGTAATGACATATCTGGATTCGGCCGGTATTTCTTACCGCTTAAGTCCTGACGGCAAAAGCATCTCTGTACCAAGTACGGATGCCGCCCGAGTCAAAGTAGACATTGGTTCGAAGGGGATTGTGCAAGGCGGTTCCATCGGATACAAAGTATTCGACCAGTCTTCTTCGATGATCGGTACTACGGACAGCGAATTTAATGTTAAATACAACAATGCCTTGAATGGTGAAGTGGAGCAGTTGATGAGACGGATGCAGGGCGTCAAGGATGCCAAGGTTCTGGTCAATCTGCCCAAAGAAACGGTATTTGCATCACAACAGGATCAGGAGCAGGCTTCTGCTTCGGTAGTACTCACCTTTGATCCTGGCTTCAGACCTACTCAGGACAACATAGACGGTTACTTCAATCTAGTGAAGACGGCTGTTCCGAACTTGCCGATTGACAACATTACGATTGCTAACAATGAAATCGAATTAATGCCGACGGCTAAAGGCGGACAAGCCGGTGTATCGAGCCAGGTTGAAGAGAACTTCGCTCTGCAAAAGAAATTTGAAGAGGAAGTCAAGAAAAATGTGAAACAATTCCTTAGTACGCTCACAGGTCCGGATAAAGTGGATGTTCTTGTGTTCTCCAAACTTAATTTTGACAAAGAGAACCGCAAAGAAGATCTGGTCACACCGGTAGATGCGGAGAATATGAAAGGGATTGAGATCAGCTCGCAGATTATCAGCAATTCCTATTCTGGTCAGGGAAACACTACCGGGGGGGTTGCGGGTACAGGCTCGCAAGATGTTTCGGGTTATCCTTCGTCTACAGGCTCGGGCACTTCTACATCTGAGGAATCTTCGGAGACAAGAAACTATGAAGTGAATCGAATCACCAAGGATATTATTGCAAGTCCTTATACTGTTAAAGACTTAACCATAAATGTTGCAGTTGAACCACCTAATGGACAAACAACTTTAGATGCAACAACTTCAGCGGCAATTCAGAACATCTTGGTGAATATCGTACGCGCTTCTCTTGCAGATTCAGGTGTTACCTATACAGACGCAGATTTAACGAAAAAAGTTTCGGTATATTCGCAACAATTCGGAAGTACTGCTGCAAATGCCGCTTCAGGCGGACTTGCAACATGGATGATTTGGGCGATAGGGGCGGCCGCTTTGCTTGCTGGCGCAGGTGGTGGATACTTCATTTACCGCAGCCGCAAAAAGAAGGAAGAAGAAGTGGAAGAAGATATTCCACTACAGGTTCCTACAGAGTTCCCGTCTATCAACTTGGAGAGCGTAACGAACGAAAGCCAGGTTCGCAAACAACTGGAAAGTCTGGCCAAGAAGAAACCGGACGAATTCGTAAATCTGCTGCGTACATGGCTTGCAGACGAACAGAGGTGAACAAATGGCAAAAGCCACCCAGCAGCAGGTGCTTAGCGGCCGTCAAAAGGCGGCAATCCTGCTCATCACACTAGGGCCCGAGGTATCGGCGCAAATTTTTAAGCATTTAAGAGATGAGGAAATCGAGCAGTTGACTCTGGAAATCGCAAATGTCCGCAAGGTGGACAGCGCGGAGAAAGAGGCAATCATGTCAGAATTTCATCAGATCTGTCTCGCTCAGGAATATATATCCCAAGGCGGTATCAACTATGCCAAGGAGATTCTGGAGAAAGCGCTCGGTTCCAGCAAGGCGATGGAGGTTATCAATCGTCTGACAGCAACCTTGCAGGTTCGGCCTTTCGATTTTGCCCGGAAGGCTGATCCAAGTCAGATTCTGAACTTTATTCAAAATGAAAATGTACAGACCATTGCCCTCGTGCTGTCCTACCTGCAATTTGAACAGGCGGCTTCAATTCTCTCTTCGCTTCCGCAGGAGAAGCAGGCTGAGGTAGCCAGAAGAATTGCGATCATGGACAGTACTTCGCCGGAGGTTGTTACACAAATTGAACGGGTGCTGGAGCAGAAGCTGTCTGCAACTGTAACTCAGGATTATACAAATGCCGGCGGCATCGAGTCGATTGTGCAGATTCTGAATGGTGTTGACCGCGGTACGGAACGCACAATCTTGGATTCACTGGAAATTCAAGATCCCGAGCTGGCCGAAGAAATCAAGAAGCGGATGTTCGTATTCGAGGATATTGTCAATGTGGACAACCGTTCGATTCAGCGCATTATCCGCGATATCGAAAATGCCGATTTGCAGCTTGCGCTCAAAGTGGCGAGCGAAGAAGTGCGGGACGTTATCTTCCGCAATATGTCCAAACGGATGGCGGAAACCTTCCGCGAAGAAATGGAATACATGGGTCCGGTGCGGCTGCGTGATGTCGAGGAAGCTCAGACCCGCATCGTAGGCACGATCCGCAGACTCGAAGAATCAGGTGAAATAATCATCGCCCGTGGCGGAGGAGATGACATTATTGTCTAAGCTGATCAAACATTCTCAATATGTTCCGGTAGATGTTCTGAAACGGCTGGAACAAGCCAGGCAGCATGCTGGACTGACCGAGGAGCCTGCTGCTTCAGAGGAATCAGCGCATGAGGTGCATTATCAGGATACCGCCAGGGAAGAGGCGGAGCAGGCCCGCAAGCAAATGCTCAAGGATGCCCAGGAGTTTGCCGAAGATCAGGTCCGGAATGCGGCGCAGGAAGCTGAGAATATTGTGGAATCAGCACGGACAGAAGCCGAAGAATGGTGGCGGCAGCAACGGGAGCAGGATGAGCATCTTGTGGAGGCTCTCAAATCCGAGGCCTATCAGCAGGGATATCAAGAAGGATTGGCACAGGCTGAACAAGAAATGGCGTTGAAGCTGGCCGAGATGATGGAGGAAGCAAGCAATGTGCTTCAGGAAGCCTATCGGGCCAAAGATGTTATTATTCAGGAGGCCGAGCCATTTCTGGTAGAGCTAAGCTGTGATATTGCCGAGAAAATTGTGGACAAGCAGCTCACAATAGAGCCGCAATTCGCCATTGATTTGATCCGCAATAATCTTGCCCGCAAACGAGAACAAGGCTTGATTTCATTGTGTGTGTCACCGGGGCAATTCGCTTTTGTGAATGCAGCGAGAGAAGAATTAGCACTGGCGGTGGATTCACAGGCTGAGCTTCAGATACTGCCCGATTCAACCGTAAAGGATCTCGGCTGTGTAATCCGCTCTTCCTTTGGCAGCATTGATGCACGTATTGATACACAGCTTACGGAAATCAAGAAAGAGCTGGTAAGAATCGCACTGGATACTGATGAGCACAGAAATGGGGAAGACGATGCTTGACAGCAGACGATATAAAGAGCAATTGCGTAATTTCGACCCGGTAAGAATCAACGGGAAGGTTACACAAGTTATCGGGCTGATGGTTGAGTCGGAAGGGCCGGACGCCAGTATCGGAGACGTATGCTACATTTATCCGTCAAAAGGCAATAAGCCGCTCCAGGCTGAGGTTGTCGGCTTCCGTGACAATAAAGTGCTGCTGATGCCGCTTGGAGAACTGCAGGCAATTGGCCCAGGCTGTGATGTTGTAGGTACAGGTAAGCCGCTGAGCGTTCAAGTAGGATCGGAATTGTTGGGCAAGGTGCTCGACGGACTGGGCCAGCCGCTCGACGGCTCGCTAATCCCGGCGCGTATGCCGCATAGCTCTACCTTCAATATTCCATCCAACCCGCTGAACCGTCCGCGCGTGCATGAGCCGATCAGTATCGGGGTTAGGGCAATTGACGGGCTATTGACCATCGGAAAAGGACAACGCGTCGGCATATTTGCCGGGTCAGGTGTAGGCAAGAGTACGCTCATGGGGATGATTGCCCGCAATACGTCAGCCGACGTGAATGTGATTGCCCTGATCGGTGAACGGGGCAGAGAGGTACTGGATTTCATTGAACGCGATCTCGGGCCTGAAGGTCTGCAGCGTTCAGTGGTCGTGGTTGCTACTTCAGACCAGCCTGCACTCATTCGGATCAAAGGGGCGCTTATCGCTACAACAATTGCCGAATATTTTCGCGACCGGGGCTTAAACGTCATGCTGATGATGGATTCCGTTACCCGTTATGCCATGGCGCAGCGCGAGGTTGGGCTCGCCGTTGGTGAACCTCCCGCAATGAGAGGGTATACACCTTCCGTATTTGCCAGCCTGCCTAAGCTGCTTGAACGGGCCGGAACGGGACCTACCGGTTCTATAACCGCTTTTTATACAGTGTTGGTAGACGGTGACGATATGAACGAGCCGATTGCCGATGCGGTGCGGGGAATACTTGACGGACACATTGTGCTAAACCGGAGTATTGCCAACAAAGGGCATTTTCCCGCAATTGATGTGTTGTCCAGTATCAGCCGTGTCATGAAGGATATCGCTCCTGAGGAACAGATCGCCGCAGCCGAGAACGTGAAACGGCTAATGGCGGTGTACAAGGATTCTGAGGATTTGATCAACATTGGAGCCTACCAGAGAGGCTCTAATGCCCAGATCGACGAGTCCATGCATTATATTGATAGCATCTGGGATTTCACTAAGCAGAAGGTGAATGAAAAGGTCACGCTGGCCGAGGTTCAAGAGTCTCTAATTTCTCAGTTCTCAAGGAGTTGATTGATAGTGAGGTTCCATTATACTTTTCAAAAAGTGGTGGATTTGAAGGGTAATGAAAAAACACAGGCAGAGTGGATGCTCTCAAGCGCACTCGGAGAACTCCAAGCCCAGGAAAAAAGTCTTGATGAATTAATTGCTGGGCGTACTGCATTGATGCTGTCATTGCAACATGCGGCGGAACAAAAGACACCAATGTCGAAGCTTCGCGAGATGCAGGATTACGTAGATTATCTGGATCAATGTATTGCCCGCAAGCACTTGGATATCAGCCGGGCGCATCTGGAAGTGCAGCATAAGCAGAATCACCTTAGCACGAAGGTGCTTGATGAGAAGGTATGGCTGAAAGCCAGAGACAAGGCTCAGACCGCATTTCTGCAGAATATGAGTTTACGGGAACAAAACGAACTGGATGAGATGGCTACCGTCCGCTTCGCGATGAAATCCCTCTAACCCAGGAGGTTTCCGCTAGTGGCTAATAATGAAATGGATATTGAAAACGAAGGGTCAGCGAGCAAGTTTGAGCGGTTTCTATTTTTAATGATACCTATTATCTTTACTCTCGTGCTGCTTGGGGTATTGCTGACTCTTTTTAATATGGATATTCGAAAAAATGTCCTGGAGATTGCAAACAAGATTCCCATTGTGGAAAAATGGGTCCCTGACCCGCCGCAAGACGAAACGGGAGACACTTCGACTGATGCGAAAAAGAAAAGTGAAGAGCAGGCTGCAAGCTCTGAGACAACAATCAAGGAGCTGAAATCCCAGCTTGCAAAGCAGGCAGAGCAGCTCAGAAAAGCCTCTGAAGACAAAGCTGCCCAGGAAACGAAGTCGGATGCGCTTCAGAAGCAAATTGACGGGATGAAGGCAGAGGCTGCTGCGGCAGAGGCAAGCAAGAATGCGCAAACGGAAGATCCTTATGTGAAGCAGGTTACTGAATTAGCCAAGCTGTACTCGGGGATGAAAGCTTCCAAAGCTGCGCCGATTATGGAGAATTTGACCACGGATGAAATGGTGCAAATCTTCAGTGTCATGAATAATGCGAGCAAAACGGCGATATTGGAAAAGATGGACCCTAAAAAAGCTGCCGATGTCTCGGTTAAGCTAAAGGAAACCACCAATTCGACCGATATGGCTATTGCAGCCCTGCAATCCAGGCTCAAGCAAGAGGCTGCTGCGGCTTCACCAACTCCTGCAGCATCAACCGGCACCCTGGACTTAGCAAAGGTCAGCCAGACATTTACGACCATGCCTGCGGCCGACGCCGCTTCACTGCTCGATTCCATGTATAAGGTCAGCCCGGACAGGGTTGTTAAGATTTTGAATAACGTAAGCGACAGTGTCCGCTCCTCTATTCTTGGAGAGATGACGAAGAAAGACAGCGCCCAGACCGCTAAAGTCGTAAATCGGCTGATGGGCGGTAAATGACACTTGAAAGGAGGTGAAAAATAATGAGTTTAGTTGCTCAATCCTTAATTAGCGGTAAAACACCGGTGACAACTGGAACTGCAACGGGTACGCAGGCGGCTGCTGCTGCCGGTACAGCAGCAACTGTAATGCCTTTCGCCCAAACCCTTGTGCAAAGCATGGTAGGGACAGAAACAAAGGGTGCTGAGACTCCTCTTCTGGGCAACCTGGCCTCATTGCTGCAAGGACTGCTGAACGCCGTGCAAGCAACGGGGGAAGAAGCGGGAAAAGCAGATACAGCCAAGAATGCCGATCCTTTGCAAGGACTTGTGGAGAATATTGAGAAGCTTGACGAAAGCATCAGCAGCGATCCTGCTTTGCTGTCTGCACTTCAAGGATGGCTTGTCCAGGTATCTGCATTGCTATCCGGCAACACTCAGGCTGGTGCGATATCTGTGGAGAACGGCGGCGAGACAAAATCGGCTTTAGCGGCGTTATCTCCTCTCGCACAAAACCCGGAGACACTGCGGTTTGCCGTTCAGGACGAGCTTAACAGTCTAGTGGGACTGGTTCAGCAAGCGGTAGCTAGTGGAGATGAAAAAACAGCTTCCACAGGCATCACCTTGCTGAATAATTTCACAGCAATTTTGGCGGAAACCCAGGCTCCCCAGAGCAAGCCTAAAGCTAACACAACTGGCAACGCCGAAGCTTCAGCAGTATCACTGAAACCAGTTTCTACTACTGAAATGAAGAATGACACCCAAGTAAAAGCGCCTGTTATACCGGAAGCTCGTCCGGGTGTTACCATTGCTGCAAAGACTGAGAACGCCAAACCTGTAAATGTTGTTGTACCCGTAACGGATGATGCAGGAACAGAAACCAACAACACTCCGGTAGTTAAGGGTGCGGGAGCGGTAGAAGCCCCAACAACCAAGGAGACTGCAGAAGCATTACCTGAAGTAAAGACTGCCGCAGGCGATCATGAAATCGTAACTGCAGGCCAGTTGTCCTTGCGTGGCGGAATCACTGCACCCCTAAAGGCAGAGGCAGCTCCAGTACCGGTTCATAAGTTCGCTCATGAGATGACATCGTTTATTACAGGTAAACTTGAGATCGTTCAAAAAGGCGGAGTGGCTGAGGCTACTATCTCACTCTTCCCTGAGAACCTTGGACAGGTTGATGTAAAAATCACAATGCAAAACGGTCATTTGGTTGCCCAGTTCTTGACTGAACATGCCGGAGCCAAGGATATGCTGGAGCAGCAGATGAATCAGCTTAGATCGGCTTTGCAGTCCCAAGGACTTCAAGTGGAGAAGCTGGAGGTTACACAGAACAATACGCCGCTCCAATCGCAATTTAATGGACAGCAGGGACGCGGGTCCGGATTTGGCGGACAGCAGCAGGAAAGACGCTCCAAAGAACGCAGCGAGGAGAACAGTGACGCGGTAGTTGCTGCAGAGCTTAATGGGGAATGGAAAGAATGGGTAGCTAACGCCCAGCAGGATACCCGCTCACAAGGCTTCTCTGCTAAGGTGTAATCCAAAAATAAGTGAGGTGAAATGATATGGCAGAAACACCCCTAGTATCAACGAAGGATCAATGGAATTACACAGTACCCGATAGTACCAAAAAGACGGTAGGCAGTTCTGTCTTGGGTAAGGATCAATTTTTGAAGATCTTGATGGTCCAGATGCAGAATCAGGATCCGACGCAGCCGTTGGAGGATAAGGAACTTATTGCCCAAATGGCCCAATTTACTTCGGTAGAGCAGCTGACGAATATTTCAACACAGCTAACTGCAATGAGCCAGTCGCTTGGTTCGGTATCCAGCCTAATCGGCAAAAATATCACATGGACTGATAAAGCTACAAATCAGCCGAAATCAGGCAATGTGGAGTCCATCGTGGTGAGCAAAGATGTACAGTACGCAGTTGTGGGCAAAGAAAAAATTGAAATAACCAACATCTCACAAATTCAGAACGCTGCACCGGAAGCCACTCCAGTTAGTGACAGCAAATCTTCTGGGAATGACGGGGAGAGCGGGGCGGCACTATGAGTGAAAGGCTGACTATCGGCCAATTGTATCCCTCGAGTGTGCACCCTTCTACGCTGCAAAGGCCACAGGTTTCCAAGAATCCTGTGAATACTGAAGTTTCGTTTGAAAGCTTGCTGCAGAAGAATTTGCTGAAGATCAGCAATCATGCGGCAAAACGCTTGGAGCAAAGAGGGATAGAACTTGGCAGCCGCCAATTGGATCAGATTTCGTCCGCAGTGGACAAAGCAGCGGCTAAAGGAAGTAAAGAATCATTGATTTTAATGAAGGATATGGCGTTAATTGTGAGTGTGCCAAACCGTACAGTAGTTACAGCTATGGACGGAAGCTCGATGAAGGATAATGTATTCACGCAAATTGACAGTGCAGTAATTATTTCATAAACCGGCCGGTCCTTACGGAGAGCCGGATGACCGCTGACCGACTGACGCGGACATAGCTCGAGATTTATTGTAATTCAAATTTGGAGTCCAAAGACTTCATAATCCGGGAGGAATTCGATTAATGCTTAAATCAATGTATGCAGGCGTTTCAGGTATGCGCGGTTTCCAGACAAAGCTGGACGTTATCGGCAACAACATCGCAAACGTTAATACCGTTGGCTTCAAATCTGGACGCGTTATGTTTAAAGACATCATGAGCCAGACTGTATCCGGAGTTACTGCTCCGGTGGATGGAGGTCAAGGCGGGGTAAACGCCAAGCAGATCGGACTTGGTGTAACTGTTGGTTCGGTAGATACAATGCATTTGCAGGGCAGCCCTATGACCACTAACAATCCTACCGACCTGCGTATTGATGGAGATGGCTTCTTTCTGGTCAAGCTCTCGGATGCCCAGGAGACACCTTTTCTGACGCGTGCCGGGGATTTCCATATGGATGCCAGCCGTAATCTTCTTACTTCTGATGGGCTGCACGTGGTGGATTCTACTGGACAGCCTATCCAGTTGGAAGATACGGTAACAGCATTCTCTATTTCTAGCGATGGCACGATTATACAGACAATGGCTGATGGAACCACAACCCCAGGTGTACAAATTGGTGTAGCCAAAGTCACCAACCCGCAAGGTCTGGAAAAAATCGGCGGAAATCTCTACCGGATGACGCTTAATGCCAACACTGATGGTGAGCTTAACCCAACAACAGCCAATAATACAGCGGATGGCACTGGCGCTATTGTATCGGGTCAGCTCGAAATGTCAAATGTCGATCTGACAAATGAATTCACAGAAATGATTGTTTCCCAGCGCGGGTTTCAGGCCAACTCCCGTATTATTACGACTTCTGATGAAGTGCTGCAAGAGGTCGTTAACCTCAAACGTTAATTTTTTAAGCCAAAATCATAAACTCGCTGTATAATAAAAAGGTTTCGCCTATGAATGGCTTTGTTATTGCGCTATCGTGGGGGAGAACTCCTCCCCCTATTTTTTGTTAGGAGGCCTGTTATGATTGCGGTAACTAGATTGAATGGGGCACCGATGTTTCTGAATGCCCTGCTGGTAGAAATGGTAGAGGAAAGTCCGGATACGTACATCACATTAGTAACTGGTAAAAGACTGATCGTGCTGGAAAAGGCCGATGAAGTCATCCGCAAGATCCGAGATTATAACAGGGACATAGGCACATATGCTGCCACCATTAAAGTCCAGTCTATGGAGGAGCTTTCATGAAAAAGATGCTGCCGTGGCTCATTACGATTTTATTGGCGATTACACTCATCGTAGTAGCTGCATTTTTATTAATGGATAAAATCTTTCCGAGCAATACGAATGATGTGACTGCTGCTGTCCAGAATGTGGAAGCCAAGAAGCTCAGCGCTGATGAAATTGTTGCAATGACAGCAGAAATTACCGACATCAAAACTAATCTTGCCGACCCCGATTACATCCTTTCAGTAGACATCGCGTTCCAATTGGATACAGCGAAGTCCAAGGAGGAATTCGAAAAGATAAAAGCTATTAAGATCACGCCGCTTATTATCAAGGCGATTGCCGATACCAAGCCTGAGGAATTGAATGGGGCGAACGGCAAAGATCAATTCAGCAGTAAGCTAGTGAATATTTTAAATAAGAATTTGACCGAAGGCACTATAACCCAGATCGAATTCACTAAATTCATTTTGGCTTCCATTTAGCTGCTGGCGGGTTAATTCTTTGATAGGGGGGTGATTGAATTGGTTGATGTACTATCACAAAACGAAATAGATGCTCTGCTTGCTGCGCTTTCATCCGGTGAAATGGATGCGGACGAACTTAAAAAAGAGGAAACTCAGAAGAAGATTCGCTCCTATGACTTCAAACGGGCTGTGCGATTTTCGAAAGATCATATCCGCAGTCTTACGCGGATACATGACAACTTCGCTCGCTATCTTACAACGTACTTTTCGGCACAATTACGCACCTTCGTGCAGATCAATGTCGTTCAAGTAGAGCAGCTCCCTTATGATGAGTTTATCCGCTCCATTCCGAAAATGACGATATTGAATATTTTCGAAGCGGAACCGCTTGAAGGCCGAATGGTTATGGAAGTACATCCGAATATCGCCTTTGCCATGCTTGACAGGCTGCTCGGCGGTTTTGGAGCGGCGCCCACCAAGATTAATGCTTTGACTGAGATTGAAACGACTATTATGGAGAGAATTTTTAGCAAATGTTTTGATAGCCTTCAGGAAGCTTGGAAGACAGTGCTTGATATCAATCCCCGGATGGAGGCTTTGGAGACAAATCCTCAATTCATGCAAATTGTATCGCCGAATGAGACGATAGCGCTCATTTCCTTAAGCACCAAGATAGGTGATACGACCGGAATGATCAACCTGTGTATACCTCACGTCGTCCTGGAGCCGATTATGTCCAGACTGTCCGTTCATCAGTGGTTTGTTTCTGAAAAGAAGGTGCGTGATGAGATTGAGCTTGAAGCCATCAGGGCGCGGGTTCATAGAGCGCAACTGCCGATTGTGGCGGAGCTAGGCGAATCGAGGTTATCCATTGCTGAATTTCTCGGACTCAGCGTCGGCGACGTCATTTCACTCAACAGGACTGTGGATTCCGGACTGTCAATCAAAGTGGGCGACAAGCTGAAATTCATCGGAAGTCCTGGAATGATTAAAGAACGTGTGGCTGTGCAAATAGACGAGATTGTCAGCGAAGGAGTTGAAGAGTTTGACGAGTAAAGATTATTTATCCCAAGAAGAAATTGATGCTCTTCTAAGACAGTCAGCGGAAGGGTCAGCTGATCCCACGCCTAAGGAAGTGACTGATTTCTTAACCCCTTTTGAACAGGATGCGCTTGGAGAGATCGGAAACATTACTTTCGGCAGTGCGGCTACTGCGCTCTCCACCCTGCTGGGCAAAAAGGTTGATATTACTACTCCTGAGGTATCCATTATCACCCGCGGAGAATTCGAAGAAGCATTTCCTAAACCACATGTGGCGGTACACGTACAATATGTGGATGGATTCCAGGGCATCAACTCACTCGTTATCAAGATTAGAGATGCCCAGGTTATTGCTGATCTAATGCTCGGCGGCGAAGGAGAGCCTAAGGACGAAGAGCTGAATGAAATACATATCAGCGCCGTTCAGGAAGCGATGAACCAGATGATGGGTTCCTCGGCTACTTCCATGTCGACCATCTTTAACCGTTTTGTCAATATCTCTCCTCCGGGTATTGATATTCTAAATATGTCGAGCGGCGAAGGAGTGGGCAGTCTTCCGGATGATCAGACATTGATTCAAATTTCATTCCGGCTGAAAATCGGAGATCTGATTGATTCCACGCTTATGCAGTTGCTGCCTGTACAGTTTGCAAAGGATATGGTAGCCATGCTGCTAGGAGATGTTAGCCAAGGTGATCAGGAGACCGCTGCAACTGCGACGGAAGCCCCTCCCGCGGCTGCACCTGCCGCACATACACCTGCGCCTGCTCCGGCAGCACCGCCGGTTCAGCAGACGCCTCCACCACAGCCTGGAGGAGTTCCACCGCAGTATCCGCAGCAGGGAACGCCGCCTTATCCGGGAATGCCCGAAGGAGGATATTATTATCCCCCTGCAGGAGTGCCACCTTATGGGATGCCGCCATATGGTATGCCGCCGCAAGGTGCGCCGTACCAGCAGGCTCCGCCTCAGCAGCCAGCTCCAAATCGCAATGTAAATGTACAGCCAGTACAATTTGCTAACCTGAGCGCCGGGGCGTTTGGCAATATTGACGAAAATAATTTGAATTTATTGATGGACATACCACTGAAAGTAACCGTAGAATTAGGAAGGACCCAGAAGCAGATCAAAGATATTCTGGAAATGTCGCAAGGTTCGATTATCGAGCTGGACAAGCTGGCCGGTGAACCTGTCGACATCCTGGTTAACAACAAGCTTATTGCCAAAGGGGAAGTCGTAGTTATCGACGAAAACTTCGGAGTTCGCGTTACGGATATCGTCAGCCAGTGGGACCGAATTCAAAGATTACAATAAAGCATACTTAGGGAGGATTTTGTAAAAATGGCTAATCGAATTCTAATCGTGGACGATGCAGCATTTATGAGAATGATGATCCGTGACATTTTGTCGAAAAACGGATTTGAGGTAGTGGGTGAAGCCCAAGACGGGTCACAGGCTATTGAGAAATTTAAGGAACTGCGTCCTGATTTGATCACGATGGATATCACCATGCCTGAGATGGACGGAATCGCCGCCCTGAAAGAAATCAAAAAAGTGGATGCCAATGCCAAAGTCATCATGTGTTCTGCCATGGGTCAGCAGGCTATGGTAATTGACGCAATCCAAGCGGGTGCCAAGGACTTTATTGTTAAGCCTTTCCAGGCAGACCGTGTTATCGAAGCTATCAACAAAACGCTGGGCGTGTAACAAGAATACATGCCAGCCAGCGTAGAACCGCTAGGAACGGGTAACAACCTGCTGAATTTGTTTTACGTTATTTTTGTCCTTGCGGTAATTATCGTGCTTATAGTGCTGCTCATCCGTTTTCTGGGGCGCCGCAATCAGACCTTGATGAGCGGGCGTTCGATCCGTACGCTTGGTGCTTTGGGCCTTGGGCCGAACAAGTCAATACAGATTATTGAACTCGGAGGCAGCCTCTACCTGATCGGGGTCGGTGAGAATATATCCCAGTTGGATAAAATCACCGATCCGGCTGAGGTAGCGTTGATCATTTCAGCATTTGAGGATCAATCGTCAGGACAAAATAATTTTCTTGCTCAATTTATAGCTAAGATCAGAGCCAAACTTCGCGGAGAGGTACCATCACAGGAAATTGAACTTAATGAAACATCCTCTTTTTACGAGACCTTGCAATCCAAGCTTGCACTTGCCCCAGAGCGCAAGGAGAAGATGGATGAGCTGCTCCGGGAAGATGTGCTTCAGGATGAGTCGAGGGATTTATGAAAAAAAAGCTGATTCTTTCATTTCTGCTGCTTGCTGTATTCGGTGTTGTGCTTTTGCACCCCGTACATGCCGATCCTATACCTAATATAAGCGTTCAGGTCGGCAATAATGATGGATCCAGCAGTGGAACGAGTTCAATTTCCATTCTGCTGCTTACTACCGTACTGAGCGTTGCTCCGGCATTCCTTATCCTGATGACCAGCTTCACCCGGATTGTCATCGTTCTGGGTTTTGTCAGAACCTCGTTAGGTACCCAGCAGATGCCTCCGAACCAGGTGCTTGTCGGATTAGCTTTGTTCCTGACTCTTTTCATAATGTCTCCGACGCTTGCGAAGGTGAATGAGACGGCGCTGCAGCCGTATATGAAGGGGACAATTACTCAAACCGAGGCGCTTAACAAAGCGGCGGACCCCATGAAGGAATTTATGTTCAAACAGACGAACACCAAGGATTTGCTGCTGTTTATGAATTACACCGGCAACAAAGCTTCGGTCAAGCCTGCAACCTACAGTGATATTCCTTTGACGGTGATGGTACCTGCTTTTGCCATTGGTGAGATGAAAAAGGCCTTTATGATGGGCTTTATGATTTTTATTCCTTTTCTGATCATTGATATCGTGGTAGCGAGTACGCTGATGGCCATGGGGATGATGATGCTGCCTCCGGTCATGATTTCATTACCTTTCAAAATAATGCTCTTTGTACTGGTAGACGGGTGGTACTTAGTCGTTAAATCACTGCTGTTAAGCTTTAACACCTGAGATTCAAGAGGAGGCATAAGGGATGAATACGGAGTTTATTATCGGTCTAGCAGGCCAAGCCGTATATTTAGTGCTCGAAACAAGCGCTCCCATGCTGATTCTTGGTCTGGTGGTAGGTTTGATTATCAGTATTTTCCAAGCTACAACCCAGATTCAAGAGCAGACCTTGGCGTTTGTTCCTAAGATTGTCGCTGTTTTGCTTGCTTTGCTGCTGTTTGGGCCGTGGATCATCACAAAAATGGTAGACTTCACCAGCCAAATTTTGGGCAATCTCAATATGTATATCGGTTGAAGCTATGGATATGGAGACCCTGCTGCAAAGTTTTCCCGTCTTTCTGTTGATTTTTTGTCGAATTTCAGCCTTTTTTGTTGTAATCCCGGTGTTCTCTTCGCAAAGTGTGCCGGCAACGTTCAAAATCGGACTTTCCTTTTTTGTTGCTTTGGTCGTCTTCAGCTCCAGAGGAGCAGGGATTACTGTTCCGCAGGATTTGACTTATATTTTGCTGATTGCCAGAGAGGTCTTAATTGGTCTGCTGTTAGGGTTTATTGGGTATCTGATGTTCATGGCGATTCAGACGGCCGGCTCTTTCATTGATATTCAGATCGGCTTCGGGATTGCGAATGTTATTGATCCTATGACCGGCGCATCGGCACCTATCATCGGCAACTTCAAATATATGATCGCCCTGCTGATGTTTCTGAGTATGAACGGACATCATTATTTATTGAATGCTATCGTTTACAGCTACGATTGGATTCCTATTGATAATGCTCTGTTTATGAAAATGATAGATGGGAGCCTTTCAGAGTTTCTGATACGCACTTTTGCACAGTCATTTATTCTGGCCTTTCAAATGTCGGCCCCATTAGTTACAGCTTTATTTCTTACAGATGTTGGTCTTGCTTTTCTGGCGAGAACTGCGCCGCAATATAATGTATTCGTCATCGGGGTACCCCTCAAAATTATCGTAGGCCTTGCGCTGCTTCTTTTACTGATGCCGGGTCTGGCCATGCTGTTCCAGAACCTCTTCGACATTATGTTTGAGTCCATGCACAATTTGCTGGGCCTTGTAGGGAAGAGTCCTTAGGTGACTGTAAAGGGAGAGAGCGATGCCGAAGATGAAACATTATAAACTCAATCTTCAGCATTTCGGGGGAGACAAGACAGAAAAGGCAACCCCGAAGAAACGGCAGGATGCCCGTAAAAAGGGTCAGGTGGCCAAAAGCGCGGAGCTGTCCGGGGCGGTTGTTCTGTTATCAGCCTTAATAACGCTGACCTTGTTCGGCGGTTTTATGAAGGAACGGTTCGTTACACTGTACATGGATGTCTTTCAGAACCGCATGATGATGGAAGTGACTCCCGAGAATGTGACCGTGATGTTCAAGCATTATGGCTTGCAAATACTGATTCTCCTGGCGCCGCTGCTCGGCATCACCTTTGTGCTTGCTCTTGTAGTGAATTTAGCCCAGGTGGGCTTTATGGCAACAGGCGAAGGGATCACTCCCAAGTTCAGCAAGATCAACCCAATCAAAGGCTTCAAAAATATTTTCTCCATGCGTTCATTTGTTGAGTTCCTGAAATCCATCTTTAAGCTGGTTGTGATTGCTTATCTGGTATACAGCACGCTCTGGGGAGAGAAGGACAGCTTCGCTTCTCTGTCTCACGTAAGTGCCGAAGGAGTATACCGGTTTGCTGCAAAAATGACCTTGAATCTAGGCATCAAAATTGGAGCGGCTTTGCTGATTATGGCTGTTCTTGACTACATATATCAAAAGTATGAGCATGAGAAAAGCTTGAAGATGTCGAAGCAGGAAATCAAGGATGAATACAAAAAGATGGAGGGTGACCCGCTCATTAAAGGCAAGATCAGGGAGCGCCAACGCAGAATGGCCATGCAGCGGATGATGCAGGAGGTTCCAAAAGCCGATGTAATCATTACCAACCCGACGCATTTTGCAGTTGCCCTGAAATATGATGGTTCCAAAATGGAGGCTCCGCAGATTATAGCCAAGGGCCAGGACTATGTGGCGCTTCGCATCCGGGAGCTGGCTAAGGAGCATGGTGTTGTGACTATGGAGAACAAGCCGCTGGCACGGGCATTATTCCAAAGGGCGGAAATCGGTGATACTGTTCCTGCTGATCTGTTCCAGGCGGTTGCTGAAGTGCTAGCGTATGTATACAAGCTTAAAGGCAAGAGGAGATAAGCCGGGGGAGGTTAAGGACATTGAAGACTAGAGATCTTACAGTTTTACTGGGTGTTATCGGCATTGTGCTTATGATGATTCTGCCCATCCCGGCTTGGCTTCTGGATGTACTGCTAATTATCAATATTTCAATCGCCCTAACCATCATTTTGGTCGCAATGAATACGAAGGACCCGCTTCAGTTCTCGATTTTCCCCTCACTGCTTCTGATCACAACCTTGTTCCGGCTTGCGCTGAACATCTCTACTACTAAGCTGATTCTTTCTGATGGTCATGCAGGTGAAGTAGTGGCAACGTTCGGAAGTTGGATAGCGCGAGGACAGATTGCCATTGGGTTTATCGTGTTCCTGATACTAGTGGTTGTGCAGTTCATCGTTATTACCAAAGGTTCAGAGCGCGTTGCCGAGGTAGGCGCCCGGTTTACACTCGATGCAATGCCCGGCAAGCAGATGAGTATTGATGCTGACCTGAACGCCGGAATGATCAATGAACAGCAGGCCCGGGAACGCCGGCGCAATGTTGAACGTGAAGCGGACTTTTTCGGGGCCATGGACGGTGCAAGTAAGTTTGTTAAGGGAGACGCTATCGCCAGCATCATCATCCTGCTGATTAACCTGATCGGCGGATTTATTATCGGGGTTGCTGTACACGGCAAGCCTTTTCAAGAGGCCTTGTCAACATACTCGGTACTGACAATTGGGGATGGTCTCGTCAGCCAAATTCCTGCACTGCTGATTTCAACGGCTTCAGGGCTGATTGTTACCCGCGCCGCTTCCGAAGGGAATCTGGCAGAGGATTTGACAGGACAATTATTGTCTTACCCTAAGCTTCTTTACATTGTTGCAGTAACCATCGCCTTTCTGGGCTTCTTCACTCCGATCACCGTATTGTCTACTCTGCCGCTTGCGGGGCTAATGGCATATGCGGCTTATAGCATGAGTCAAAAGGCAAACCGAAAACAGATTGCCGAAGAACAGCTAGTCGAAGAGAAGCAGATCGAGGAAGTGCGGAGTCCAGAGAGTGTAATCAATTTGCTGACTGTCGATCCTATCGAATTCGAGTTCGGATATGGGCTTATTCCTCTGGCCGATACAGGGCAAGGCGGGGATTTGCTTGACCGGATCATTATGATCAGGCGGCAATGTGCACTGGAAATGGGACTTGTTGTTCCGGTTATCCGAATTCGCGACAATATTCAACTAAAACCGAATGAATATGTCATCAAAATTAAAGGAAATAACGTAGGCGGCGGTGAATTATTACTTAATCACTATCTTGCCATGAGTCCCGGGTATGATGATGAGTCTATTAACGGTATTGAGACTGTGGAACCATCCTTTGGTTTGCCGGCGTTATGGATTGACGAATCGGTAAAAGAGCGGGCGGAGCTATCCGGCTACACTGTAGTTGATCCTCCATCTGTTGTGGCTACCCATTTGACAGAGCTCATCAAACGTTATGGACATGAGCTGCTTGGACGCCAGGAAACGAAACAACTGGTTGATAATCTCCGTGAGAATTATCCCGTGCTGGTGGACGAGCTTATTCCTTCAGTGCTGGCGATTGGAGATGTCCAAAAGGTGCTTGGCAAGCTTCTGCGTGAGAAGATTTCGATTCGCGATCTGGTAACAATTTTCGAGACATTGGCGGATTACGGCACCTATACCAAAGACCCTGATATACTGACCGAATATGTCCGCCAGGCACTCTCCAGACAGATTACCCAGCAATTCTCCCAGTCCGGAGAAACGCTCCGGGTAATTACAGTTGGACCTAATCTGGAAAAGAAAATCTCCGAAAGCGTGCAGCAGACGGAGCAGGGCAGCTATCTGGCGCTTGATCCTGTATCAACACAGACGGTCTATCAGCGGCTTACCGAGCAGATCAATCGTCTTCTTCAATCAGGACAGCAGCCGATTGTGCTGACATCGCCGACCATCCGGATGTATTTGCGCCAGGTGATAGAGCGGACAATGCAGGATATTCCGGTGTTGTCCTATAGCGAACTGGAGCCTAATATTGAAATCCAAAGCGTTGGGGTGGTGAACTTATGAGAGTGAAGCGTTATGTGGTCGATACGATGCCTGACGCCATGCAGTCCATCCGCAGCGAGCTGGGAAGCGATGCCGTGATCTTGAGCACAAAGGAGATTAAGGTCGGCGGGTTTATGGGAATGTTTCAAAAGAAAAAAATTGAGGTTGTCGCCGCAGTCGAAAATACCAAAAAGCCTGGAGCGTTAGACAAGCCGCTGGCAGCCCCTCAGAACATTCCCCGCAGTGCGGTCCCGCAAGCCTATCAAAAAGCCGCCGGAACTTCGGCACCGGCGGCTTCAGGTGCAAATGAGCTAGTAGGGGCCGCTCCTGCAAATGAGGCAGCGGCTAAACGGGCTTTTGCCGAGATTGCTGCCGCCTTGTCTGAAGCCTCCGAACCAAGCGGGGCTGTTGCTGTTCTGCCAATGCCTCACGAGGAGGATGTCTCAGCGGAATATGCGGAAGACAAGAGTGATGTGCAGCCCCTATCGTCTTCCAAGGCAGGCCCGCTAAGCGAGCCGGTCCTTGATGAAGCTGCGGGAAGAGAATTAGCCTCAGCTAGCGTTTCAAAGGCGGATAGTGATGTACTCCGGGAAATTCGTGATATGAAGCACTGGATGGAACGGATTGCCCGCTACTCTGCAGGGGCTGTGGAGCTTCCGGAGCGGCTGGAGCTACTGAAAGACCGCCTCATTGAGCAGGAGACGGATACCGTGCTGATGGATGAGTGGATCAGCAATGTTTTTGAACGCTGGAACGATGAGGGCCGCACTTGGACTGAGGAGAAATTCAGCGAAATGCTGGAAGCGCAGGTGGATGGCTTTTTATCCGGGCGTATTGCAAATGGCATTGCACCGGATACGCGGATTGTGTATATTGCCGGCCCGACAGGAGTAGGCAAGACGACAACAATTGCCAAGCTGGCTGCAGAGCAACTGTTCAAGCAAGGCCGCAAGGTGGGGCTCATTACGTCGGATACGTACCGCATCTCCGCTGTAGAGCAGCTGCGCACGTATGCCGCCATTCTGAATATGCCTTTGGAGGTTGTTCAGTCACCCGGCGATTTACAGAGAGCTTTGTTCCGGCTCGAGAGCTGTGATCTTGTGTTAATGGATACAGCAGGCCGCAATTACAGGAATGAAATGCTGGTTGCTGAACTTCAGAGCCTGCTGGCCAAGGAGCTTAAGAGTGAAACTATTCTGGTGCTTAGCCTGACCTCCAAAAGCCGTGATATGAAAATGATTGCTGAGCATTTTGGCCGTTATCAGCTCGATAAGGTGATTTTTACGAAGCTGGATGAGACGGGAAGCTATGGACCGCTTTTCAATGTCCTGAATGATTTCCCGCTTAAGCTTTCATATATAACCAACGGCCAGAATGTTCCCGACGATTTGCTCACAGCTACTAAGGAGCAGTTGCGCGGGATGCTTTTGGGAACAGGGGGCATGTGATGGATCAGGCGCAATCCTTAAGGCAGCTTGTATCCAGCCAGGATCCCAGACGCGTACTCGGGGGCGGGAATTCCGCCCGGATTATTACCGTTTGCAGCGGAAAGGGTGGTGTCGGCAAGTCGAATTTCACACTGAATTTTGCACTCGCACTCAAAGCGATGGGCAAAAAGGTGCTTTTGTTCGATGCCGATATTGGAATGGCCAATATAGACGTGCTTATGGGTGTGTCGGCAAAATACAATCTTTATCATTTGTTAAAAAGAGAAGCGGAAATCGGGCAGATCATTCAAAACGGTCCGAACGGGCTTCCTTTTATCGCAGGCGGTTCAGGAATGGATGAGTTATTTTCGCTTTCAGAGGCGGATTTAAGCTACTTTACAGACCAGATTGCAAGGATTGCTGACACGATGGATTTTATCCTGTTTGACACAGGGGCGGGACTTTCCAAAGAAACGATGAAGTTCATTACTTCTGCGGATGACTGCCTGGTGGTGACAACTCCTGAGCCTACCGCAATAACGGATGCTTATGCATTGATGAAGGTAGTGAATAATTCCCATCCCGAGATTCCATTCAAGCTGATTGTCAATCAGGCGGGGGATGAGAGAGAGGCAAGAGGCACCAGTGAAAAAATCCGAATGGCTGCAAGCCGCTTTCTGAATCTGGATATTCCCTTTCTCGGATTTATTAGCAGCGACACTCATGTAGTGCAAGCAGTAAAAAAGCAAATTCCATTCTCGGTGGCTTTTCCGAACAGTGCGGCAGCCAAAGATGTGCAACGCCTAGCGTTTAGCTATCTGGCCGCTGATTCGGCGGACATCACTAAAGTACAAGGCATCAAGGGATTCATCAATAAGTGGTTGAAGCGAAAACAATAATTGTTCTGAATTTGAGGAACAGAGGTGGAAATGATATGAAGCCATATCAGGTGTTGGTCGTTGATGATTCTGCATTTATGCGCAAAATCATTTCCGATTTGATTGAAAGTGACGCTAATTTTCAGGTGACGGCAACGGCATCAAACGGCCGGGAAGCTATTGAGAAGGTAAATGCGCTTTCCCCGGATCTGGTAACCATGGATGTGGAGATGCCGGAAATGAACGGCCTGGAGGCGCTCAAGATCATTATGGCCCAGCGTCCATTGCCGGTAATTATGTTATCTGGTATCAATGAAAAAGGCATGAAGGAAACGATTCTGGCATTGGAGTGGGGGGCTTTTGATTTTATCCGCAAGCCGTCCATCTCTAACTCACAGGATATAATGGCCGTAGGGGAGTCGCTCAGAGAGCAAATGAAAGAAGCTATGCTGGCCCGCCAGCAGCGTGAAGCCAGAGCTTCCTCCCTTAAAGCGCCTGAGAGTCCTGCTGCAGAGACGAGAGTGCCGGCTGAGCCTGTTCGCGAGCCTGCAAGACGGACCCTGGAGCCTCCGAAGAAAGCACCGGAGCTTCCACGTAAGTCATCAGTTGAGCAAACGAAGCTAAAACCGGAGACGAGGCTCACTCCTGAGAAGGATACAAAGGGGAAAACTCCAGGCAGAATTGCTGCTGAAAAGACTCCTTCTCAAGACTTAACCAAGGCGTCGCCTGCTGCCCCGCCGCCGGCTTCTGAGAAGCTTAGAAATCGCACCAGAACCGAAGCTAAGCCGGCATTTCCTGAAGCTCGTCCTGTGCCTGAAACGGCATCCGGTGCATTTAATGACCCTCCTGCAGTTGCGGCCGACCGCAAGCCTGCGAGTAAAGGGCTGCGCAAACTGGTCGCCGTTGGCTGCTCCACAGGCGGCCCGCGTGCCCTAAAGGCATTCCTGGAGAACATTCCGGCGGATTTCCCGGCTCCGATTGTCATTGTGCAGCACATGCCGCCCAATTTCACCAAATCGCTGGCTCAGCGTCTGAATACCTTCAGTCCGCTTGATGTAGCGGAAGCGGAGCAGGGGATGATCTTAAGGCAAGGAGCAGCTTACATTGCTCCGGGGGGCTATCATCTCAAGGTTGTTCCGTCAGCCGGCGGCCAGTATGCCATCGACCTTACGAAGGAGGAAGCCCGCAATGGACATCGTCCATCTGTGGACACGCTGTTCGAGTCGATTTTGCCGCTTACTTCACTGGAGCGCCATGCAGTGATTATGACAGGGATGGGCAGTGACGGTGCCAAAATGATGAAAGCACTCTACGATTCGGGTGTTACATCTACCTTTGCCGAAAGTGAAGAAACCTGTGTGGTTTACGGGATGCCGCGGTCTGCGGTGGAATTGCAGTGCGTTAGACATGTCCTGCCGTTGCAAGAAATTGCTCCAAGGCTGGTGCAAGCCGTAAAATAATGGAAAAGCGAACTTGAAGGGGAGGTGCCCGCTCATGGACATGAATCAATATTTATCCATGTTTATTGATGAGTCAAATGATCATCTGCAGTCATTGAATGAAAATATGATGGGGCTGGAAGCAAATCCTGAAGATCTAAGTATTGTACAGGTCATTTTCCGCTCCGCACATACCTTAAAGGGCATGGCGGCTACAATGGGTTTTGAGGATTTGGCTTCACTTACGCACCAAATGGAGAATGTTCTGGACTTGGTGCGCAACAACAAGCTGCGGATGCAGGATTTCATTTTTGACACGCTTTTCAAAAGTCTGGACGCCCTGGAATCCATGGTACAGGACATTACAAGCGGAGGAGCAGGCAAGGCCGATGTCTCGGCAATTGTAGCTGCTCTGCAGGCCATTGTCCGGGGCGAGGTTCCTGCCGCTGCTGGAGCTGCTGCCGAGGTTACTGCTGCTGCGCCCCAAAATGCGGCAAACGCTCCGGTATTTCTCGATGAGTTCCAATACTCGGTTCTGGAGCAGTCGTTGCAGGAAGGCCACAAGGTCCTGTACGTGGATGTAGCCATCCGTACGGATTGTCAGCTTAAGGCCGTGCGTGCTTATATGGTCTTTGATCTCCTGGAGCGTTCTGGAGAGGTCGTCAAATCCTTCCCTTCGGTTCAGGACATTGAGCAGGAGAAGTTCGATTACAGCTTCTCCCTCTATTACATAACTCAAAAGGAAGCAAGCGAGATTCAGGCGATGATACTGAATCTGTCAGAGATCGACAAGGTTACTGCAGTGGCTCTCGATCAGGAATCCTTGCGTCAAATGGGACAAGATTCGGTAGCGGCAACCGCCGAGGCGCCCGCTCCAGTTAAAGAAGCAGCCTCTGCATCCGCCCCGAGCACTCCGGCTTCTGCGGCACCTGCCAAAGAAGAAACAGCCAAAGCTGCACCAGCCAGAACCGGCGCAGCGCCTTCCCGGACAATTCGTGTGGATATTGAGCGGCTGGACGTGCTGATGAACCTGTTCAGCGAACTGCTGATCGACCGTGTCCGTCTGGAACAGCTTGCTTCCGAAGTGCAAAATACCGATCTTACAGAAACGGTTGAGCATATGGGCCGGGTCAGCGGCGATCTGCAGAATATCGTCATGAAGCTGCGCATGGTTCCGGTAGATACCGTGTTTAACCGTTTCCCGCGGATGATTCGCGACCTCGCGAAATCGCTGGATAAAAAGGTTGACCTGATCATTACCGGTGCTGAAACAGAGCTGGACCGCACGGTCATTGATGAAATCGGAGACCCGCTGGTGCATTTGCTGCGCAATGCAGTCGATCACGGTATTGAATCCATTCCTGACCGTATTGCCGCCGGCAAGCCGGAGACAGGTACGGTTAATCTGCGCGCCTTCCATAGCGGCAACCATGTCTTTATCGAAATTGAAGAAGACGGGACAGGCATTTATCCGCAGAAGGTCTTGAAGTCCGCTGTGAAAAAGGGTGTAATTACCCAGGAGCAGGCTGCGGCCATGTCGGATGACGAAGCTTATCAGATGCTGTTCGCCCCTGGCTTCAGTACGGCGGAAGTCATCTCCGACGTGTCCGGCCGCGGAGTCGGACTGGACGTAGTAAAGTCGAAGATCGCTTCGCTGGGCGGGAACGTAACCATCTATTCCACTCCGGGCAAGGGTACCAACTTCTCGGTTCAGCTTCCGTTGACCCTGTCAATAATCGCGGCAATGCTGGTTCGGATTGGCGCCGAGAAGTACGCTATTCCGCTCTCGTCCATTGTTGAGACGGGAATTGTGAAGCAATCCCAGATTCGTACCATTCACGGGAACAAAATGATGGAATTCCGTAACAGCCATATTCCGATCGTTTCACTCAGCAAGATTTTTTCAATACCGGATTATGATGAAAGCACCGAAGAGGAAACCGAAATTGTGGTTATTCGCAAGGGAGACCGTCTGGTAGCCCTGGCGGTGCAGGATTTCATCGGACAGAACGAAATTGTAATTAAGAATCTCGGCAAATATTTGCCGGAGGTTCAAGGCATTTCCGGCGCTACTATTCTTGGTGACGGACAAGTCGCACTCATTATTGATCCGAATGCTTTTATTAAATAATTAGGATAGAACAGGGAGGTTCATTCCATGGCTGAAGATATCAAGGTGATTGTGTTCAAACTAGGATCTGAAGAATATGGCATTGAGGTCGAAAAAGTTCAAACCATTGAGCGTATGATGCCGATTACCCGTGTACCGAAAACCTATGCATTTATCAAAGGGGTTATCAACTTGCGCGGTGTGGTCATTCCTGTTATTGATCTCCGCGGCCGGTTCGGCATTGCAGAGGCGGAACATACGGATCAGACACGCATTATCATCGTAGCTGTGAATGAAATGGAAGTAGGCTTCATCGTAGATTCAGCAAATGACGTTATTGACTTGAACCGGGATTCCATTGATACACCTCCGGATGTTGTAGGTGGCATCAAAGCGAAATACTTGGACGGGGTGGCGAAAATCGGAGAAGACCGTCTGCTGATTATGCTCAACTTGACCGAAGTGTTGAACAAGAGCGAAATCGTGCAGTTGGAAAGTCTTGAGGGCTAACCTGTGGAGCTATTCAAAAACTTCAAGGATTTCAAAATGGATGTACTTAAGGAAGTGGGGAATATCGGAGCCGGCAACGCTGCCACCGCGTTATCGCAGCTCCTGAACAAGCCGATTGATATGGCAGTTCCTAAGGTGCAACTGCTAAGCTTTGAAGAAATTACCGACAAGGTAGGCGGAGCAGAGGAACTGGTGTATGCTGTGTTCCTGCGTGTTGAAGGCGAAGCTCCGGGCAACCTGTTTTTCATTCTTACACCGGAAGCGGCGATGAACCTTCTTAGCAGGGTAGCAGGCATCGAGCTTTCGAACGAGGGAGAACTGGGGGAGATGGAGCTTTCTGCACTGAGCGAAATCGGCAATATTTTGGCAGGCTCCTATCTGTCTTCTCTAGCGGACTTCACTTCCCTTTCAATGTATCCGACTGTTCCTGCACTGGCTATGGATATGGCTGGAGCGATTCTGAGCTATGGTCTGCTGCAGTTCGGGCAAATGGGGGATGATGCTTTGCTCATTGACACAACTTTTCTTGAAGGGCAGAATGAAATCGAAGGGCAATTTTTCCTTATTCCCGATCCGGAATCTTTCCCGAAAATCTTCAAATCTTTAGGAGTACCTTTTGAAAATGATTGAAGAACAAAGCATAATAAAAGTAGGCATGGCGGATCTCAACGTAGGCAGTCAAGACAGTCTTGTCCGTACAACCGGTCTTGGCTCCTGCGTAGGCCTTACTATGTTCGATCCTGGAATGAAGCTGGCGGGGATGGCGCACGTAATGCTGCCCTCGTCAGACATCGCCCGGGATGGACAGATGAATATCGCCAAATTTGCGGATACCGCCGTGCCGGAGCTCTTATCCCGCCTGCTTGCGCTTGGAGCAGTCCGGAGCCGTATCGTGGCCAAGATGGCCGGAGGCTCACAGATGTTTGCTTTTGCCGGGGGGAGTGACACCATGAGGATCGGGCCTCGAAATGTGGAATCCTGCAAGCTTGCTCTGGAGGCTTTGAAAATTCCGTTGATTGCGGAAGACACAGGCGGCAATTTTGGCCGTACGATAGAAATCGCCTGCAACACCGGAGTACTCTATATCCGCAGTGTGCAAAAAGGCACTAAGGAAATATAGCGATGAATCGAAAAATTTTGCTGAGTCTGTTGGTCGGATTGATTGGCTTTGTATTTACTTTTCTTACGAATTACGGGCATAATTTACTTGGGACCAGCCTGATTCGGGGGATGTTTGGGTTTATTGTCTGGTTTCTGCTTGCTTTCCTCTTGATATTGGTAGTGAGCTTTATTATGAAGCAATCCGGTACTTCGGAAAGCCTCGGGGAAAATCCCAGCGCTGAGGCAATTGGGGCCAAGCTTGATATTACTACTCCGGATGAGGACGAGGAATTAATAAACCTGCTGAAGCAGACGCCGGGAGAAGGGGGCGAGGGCAGTGGTGGATTTATGCCGCTGCAGCCTCCAAAGCTGGTTTCTATGAAAGATCCTGAAGAATTGGCCAAGGCCGTTCGTCACCTGAAAGAAGAATAAGCGGGTCCTGTGGCGAAGCGGTTATTTTGTACCGCAATATGCCCGCTGACTAAACTTTGGGAAGGGTGAAAGCCGTTGAACGAGCAAAAAGCTACTCAATCGGAAACTGACGAGCTCTGGGAACAGTGGAAAGTGCACGGAAACCCTGAGGCCAAAAAAAAGCTGATTGAGAGTTACCTCCATATAGTTGATTACGTATCCAGCCGTTTGGCAGTGGGACTGCCCAAAAATGTATCAAAGGAAGATTTGGCCAGCAATGGTGTAATGGGATTGATTGATGCCATGGAGAAGTTCGATTACAAACGCGGGTTTCAATTCCAGACCTATGCTTCTTGGCGTGTCCGTGGGGCGATTCTTGATTCTTTGCGGCAAAGCGACTGGGTTCCCAGATCCGTGCGGGAAAAAGCCAAAAAGATCGAAGATGCGTATCAGCAGTTGGAACAGAAATATTTAAGATCTGTCAGTGACGAGGAAATGAGCGAATATCTGAATATTACGGAGTCGGAATTTCAAAATATGCTCCAGGATGTAGCGGTTATGTCACTCTGCTCGTTGGAGGATCCTATTCGTGAAGAAGAATCAGAGACCCGCATGTCCATATTGGTGGACGATAAAGCCAAGAATCCGGATCGTAAAGTAAATGAGTTTTATTTGCGCGATACCCTGACCAAAGGCATCGAGAAACTAACAGTGAAAGAACGGACAGTAGTGTCCCTTTTATATTATGAAGATTTGTCTTTGAGCGAGATCGCCGAGGTGATGTCACTGTCGCCTTCACGGATTTCGCAGCTTCATTCGAAAGCCATTTTGCGGCTGAGAGGGACGCTTGAGAAAAATCGCGATCTTCTCATGCAAAATGATTAACCGGGCGACGGTGACAAGGGGGAGCAGAAGTTGATTGGTCATTATGCTTTGAGCCAATATGTGAGCATCAGCTTTTCGGAGGATAAGGGGATTGCTTACCTCCAGTTTATTAAGAAGGATGAAAATTTCTCCTGTACAATTGAAGATTTGGAAAGCTTCCTGCACAGTCACGAGATTCGTTACGGTATTCAACAGGACATCGTTCAACGTATCAGCAGCAATCCGGAGGAGTATTTTTTCAGCAGAGTACCTATAGCCATAGGAGAACCCTCTGTGAACGGCATAGACGGCAGAGTAATGCTCACTGTTGATCTGGAAGAGGATCGTAAGCCCTTGGAAAAGGCGGATGGGAAAGTCGATTATAAGGATCTGGTTCGGCTTCATAACGTTCTAAAAGGGCAACTGATCGCCAAAATCATCCCGGCCGAGCCAGGGAAAAACGGCAAAATGGTTACTGGCGAGGAGCTTCCCTTCAAACCGGGGAGGGAGGCGCATTTCAAAGTCGGCAAAAATGTGCTTGTCGATCAAGAAGAAACATCCATGTATGCTGCGATTGACGGTCTCGTTACTTTAACCGACAAAGGCAAGATTAATGTATTCCCGGTATACGAAATCAATGGGGATGTCGATTACAGCACGGGCAATATTGATTTTGTTGGCACAGTGGTTATTCGCGGAAACGTACTGACCGGGTTTACCGTCAAGTCTGCCGGAGATATCCGTGTAGTTGGCGGCGTTGAAGGAGCGGAGCTGATATCCGGAGGTTCCATCGAGATTACCGGCGGAATCATCGGCTACAACAAAGGACTTGTAAGCGCAGGCAAAAATGTAAAGGTCTCCTTTATCCAGGATGGAAATGTAGTTGCCGGTGAGGATGTTATTGTGTCGCAAAGCGTAATGCACTCCAACATTCGTGCTGGCCGGGACGTTTTGTGCAATGGGGCCAAGGGTTTGATCGTGGGTGGAATTGTGCAGGCGGGTGAACGTGTGGTGGCGCGGACCATCGGCAATACGATGTCAACCGCAACGGCAATAGAGGTGGGCGTTGTTCCCGAGCTGAGAAATGAGATTAACGAGCTTCGTCAGGAGCTTCGCCATCTGCTGGAAAATGAGGACAAGACCAACAAAGCGTTATATCTGCTCAATCAGCTCGCGAACAATGGTCAGCTCTCACCCGACAAGGTGGCTCTTCGCGTCAAGCTGAATGCTACCAAGCAATCTCATATGCGTGAAGAAAAGAAGCTTAAAGAACGCGTGCTGGAAATTGAGAGAATGCTAGAGGATACCGGCAGAGCCAGAGTTGAGGTAATCAAGACAATTTACGGAGGCTCCAAAATCGTAATTGGCAGATACACCCGATTCGTTAAGGATCCGACCGAACGTGTTATATTTATTTATAGCGAAGGCGATATAACGATTACGCCTTACGTATAAAATGGCGGGCAGCGGCAGCGGCCGGCCATTCCTTGGCGTTAGGATAGCAAATCTCGGTTGTAAGTCCATTCCAGTTAGGAGAGGGTTATCATGAGTCTGAAGCCGGTTGAACTCCAGATTGCTCTGCCCCGGACAACGGAAGCAGGGAAAATTCAGAATGGTCTGCAGCATCGTCCTGCGCTGGATCAGCAGCAGTTGGCAGGACAAAATGTGAAACAAGCCGAGGCGCTGGCTCAACGGAGCAGCGAAGTGGATGAGTCCGCTGAATCCACGCTGCGGGACGATGGCGGCCGGGGGAAACATGCGGGAGGCCATGCTTCCTCACAGCAAGAACAGAAGCCGGAGACCAGCCATGATGCCGAGCATCCGTACAAGGGACACCGAATTGATCTTAGTCTTTAGAGCTTGTAAATGAATTGAACAGCAAAAGGAGATAAGACACTTGCAACCATGGGTATATATCGTGCTGGTAGGTGCTGTCGCTATCGTTTATGCCCTAAGACTGCCTTCGCGCACTAACGAAACAGCGGAGAAACAGAGCCTGAAGGAAACAGAGGCCGCACTTGAGCTGTATATGGCAGACATCGAGCGTGAAAATGATAAAATGCTGCAGCTTGTCAGCGGCATCAAACAACAATCCCAGAATAACAGGGAAGCACTGCAGGAAGAGATTGCCGCTTTGCGGGAGCAGGTGGCTGAGCTGCAAAAAAGCTCGGTGATGCTTGACGCCAGACTGACTGCAGAAGAAAAGAGTTTGCTTCAGCTATCGGCTGCTTACAGCAAAGATTCGGCCGCCGCAAAGACAGCGACTGCGGAAACGGCTGTGGAATTGCCTGAACCGAAGCCGAAACCAGTCAGTTCAATTAAGCTGCGCTATCCGCGTCTGTTCGAGCTTCATGAGCAAGGCAAGTCAATTGACTCTATTGCCAAGACGGCTGGGCTTCAGCGTGGTGAAGTGCAACTGATTCTGCAGCTTGCCAAGCAGGAGGAATCCGTATGATCAAGAATCGTTCCTTCATGTTTGGTCTTGGCGCCGGGCTGATTATCGGCGCTTTGCTGCTTCAACTGATGATCTCTGCGGGGGCCGCTCCAATGTCCAAAGAACAGCTGGTCAAGGAAGCGGCCAAGCTTAATTTGACAGTAGCCGATAAAGCGGCGGGGGACCAGGCTGAAGGGGGACAGAATGCTGAGCAGGGCAAGCAGGATGCCGCAAAGGATAATTCTGCGTCCGCTCTTCCTTCTGGCTCCGCTCAGCCTTCGGCATCGCCGAAAGCGTCTCCGGCAGCATCCCCTAAGGCAGCTTCGGAGCCAACTGCAGCTTCAACTCCTGCGGAGCCGGCAGCGCCGAGCTCTCCAGTCTCCTCTGCTACGGCCAAACCTCAAGTTAAGGCTTCACCAGTGAGCCCACCTTCTACACCTGAGCCTGTGGCTGCCGGAGCGGTATCTGTAAAGATTCCAAACGGAATTACACTCACCGAAACCGCAGACCTTTTGATCGAAGCTGGAGTTGTTAAGGACAAGGATAAGTTCCTGAAGACTGCCAAAGACCGTAAAGCCAACACCAGAATTCAGTACGGCAGCTACTCTTTTGCAAAAGGCGAGAGCATTAACTCTATCATTGATAAGCTGATCACCGTGAGATAAATATTGGTTCTGTGCAGGGAAATGAAAAAATTTACACGAAGCGTTGCATACGTTATTTTATTATGGTATATTAGTTGACGGTGTTAAAACACACGCCGGTTGATTTCTGCAAGTGGTGCTTTCTTCTGAAGAAAGTCTTGCAGAGAAATGACACTCGGCGGAGGAGACACACAATAAACCAAACCTAGGAGGTGTGTGAAGATGGCAGTAATCTCCATGAAACAGCTTCTCGAAGCTGGGGTACACTTCGGTCATCAGACTCGTCGTTGGAATCCAAAGATGGATCGTTATATCTTCACTGAAAGAAACGGAATTTACATTATTGACCTGCAAAAAACGGTTAAAAAGGTAGAGGAAGCTTACAACTTTGTAAAGAGTGTAGCTGCCGACAACGGAACAATCCTGTTCGTAGGAACTAAGAAACAAGCACAGGATTCCGTAAAAGAAGAAGCTGAACGTTCGGGTATGTTCTTCATTAACCAACGTTGGCTCGGAGGTACACTGACCAACTTCCAAACTATTCAGAAGCGTATTGACCGCCTGAAGAAATTGGAACTGTGGGAAGAAGACGGTACCTTTGCAGTACTGCCTAAGAAAGAAGTTATCCTTCTCCGCAAAGAGAAAGATCGTCTTGAAAAATTCCTGGGCGGTATCAAGAACATGAAAGGTCTGCCTAGCGCGCTGTTCATCATTGACCCGCGTAAAGAGCGTATCGCTGTTGCGGAAGCTCGCAAATTGGGTATTCCTATCGTAGCTATCGTTGATACCAACTGTGATCCAGATGAAATCGACTACGTAATCCCAGGCAATGACGACGCTATCCGCGCTGTGAAATTGCTGACTGGTAAAATGGCTGATGCTGTTGTGGAAGCTCACCAGGGCGAAGATACAACTACAGCCTAAGCAGTAGCCGGAACTTAACAAGAACTTAAATGAAAAGGGTGGTTGGCAGGTGGATAACCTCTCACTGCCCTTTTTTTAGGATAATGAACTTGAAGCCGTGCAACATAACGACAATTATCTGGAGGGAATAAACAATGGCAGTAGATGCAAAAGCAGTAAAAGAACTTCGTGAAAGAACAGGCGCAGGTATGCTGGATTGCAAAAAGGCGCTGGAAGAAGCTAATGGTGATATCACCAAAGCGGCTGAATTACTGCGTGAGAAAGGTCTTTCCGCTGCAGCCAACAAAGCAGGACGTATTGCCACTGAAGGCGTTGTTGAGTCTTACATCCACGCTGGCGGACGTATCGGCGTACTCGTTGAAATCAACTGCGAAACTGACTTCGTAGGCAAAACAGATGCCTTCAAAGAATTCGCACGTGATATTGCTATGCAGATCGCAGCAGCAAACCCGCTGTATGTTCGTCGTGAAGAAGTACCTGCAGAAGCAGTAGAAAAAGAAAAAGAAATCCTGAAAGCTCAAGCGCTGAACGAGGGCAAGCCTGAGAAAATCGTTGAAAAAATGGTAGAAGGCCGCATCAGCAAGTTCTATGAAGAACACTGCCTGCTTGAACAATCTTTCGTTAAAGACCAAGACAAGACGATCTCCCAATTGCTGAACGAAAAAATCAGCACAATCGGTGAAAACATCTCCATCCGTCGTTTTGTCCGTTACGAGCTGGGCGAAGGTCTGGAAAAGAAAGTCGACAACTTCGTAGAAGAAGTAATGGCACAAGTAAATCAATAATAGATAGCTGCTTATAGCATATAGAATTGAATAAAGGCAAGCATCAAAAGAACGGAACACATACACGTAGTGTTCCGTCTTTTGTAAGAAAGTGAGGGTATACAATTGGAACAGCCGGTATTTAAGAGAGTAGTCCTTAAGGTTAGCGGTGAATCACTTGCAGGACAAAACGGATATGGTATTGATGCCGATACGATTATTTCCATCGCGGAGCAGGTCAAGGAAGTTGTCGAGCTTGGAGTTCAGGTTGCTATTGTGTGTGGCGGAGGCAACATCTGGCGCGGAATTGCGGGCAGTGCTAGCGGTATCGACCGGGCAACAGCCGATTACATGGGGATGCTGGCAACAGTAATGAACTCCCTCGCTCTGCAGGATGCGCTTGAGCAAATTGATGTGCCGACACGGGTGCAAACTTCGATTTCCATGCAGCAGATTGCCGAGCCTTATATTCGCCGCCGTGCGATTCGGCACTTGGAGAAGGGCCGTGTAGTTATTTTTGCCGCAGGTACGGGTAATCCGTTCTTTTCGACCGATACGACAGCAGCGCTTAGAGCGGCCGAGATTGAGGCAGAGGTCATCCTGATGGCGAAAAATAAAGTGGATGGAGTATATTCCGCCGATCCTTTCAAAGACAGTACAGCCGAGAAATACGAGCAGCTTACCTACATGGAAGTGCTGAACAAAAACCTTGGCGTCATGGATTCCACCGCTTCCTCACTGTGCATGGATAACAATATACCGCTCATTGTGTTTGCCATTACAGAGCAAGGCAATATCAAACGTGTCGTTCTGGGTGAAAAAATCGGGACGATTGTTAAAGGGAGTGTAGATTAATGCCACAATCGGTCAAGAAAAATGCCGAAGAGCGTATGGAAAAAGCGATTCTATCGCTAAAACGCGACCTGGCAACATTGCGTGCAGGACGCGCTTCTGCGTCGCTGCTCGACCGCATCCAAGTTGAATACTACGGTGCGCCTACCCCTATTAATCAGTTGGCTAACATCAGCACACCGGATTCCCGGACATTGCTGATCCAGCCTTGGGATAAAACCTCGATGTCCGACATCGAACGGGCGATTATGAAATCCGATATTGGGATTACACCTGCCAATGACGGTTCCGTCATCCGCCTTTCTATCCCGCCGCTTACCGAAGAGCGCCGCAGCGAGCTCGTAAAATTCACCAAGAAATTTGGTGAAGAAGCTAAGGTGGCGATTCGCAACATCCGCCGTGATGCGAATGATGACATCAAAAAGATGGAGAAAAACGGCATCTCGGAAGATGAATCCCATGGGCACCAGGAGGACATTCAGAAGTCAACGGATAAGTTCATAGCTGAAGTTGATAAAGTGCTCTTGGCTAAAGAAAAAGAGATCATGGAAGTATAAAGAAATTCAAGAGACTTCAGGCCCCTCCGTTTATGGTGGGGTTTGTCTCTTTCTGATAAGAGCTTGGAGGAAACGGAAATGATCAAACGGATTCAAGCGTGGTTGAGCCGTAAAGACAGGCAGCAGCCAGTTGAGATTTCACCGGATAACATTCCCCGGCATGTGGCTGTAATTATGGATGGCAATGGCCGCTGGGCCAAACGCCGTGGCTTGCCGCGCATTGTTGGACACCAGAACGGGATGAAGGCGGTCAAACGCACTACAATTGCAGCAAATGATTTGGGAGTGGAGTTTTTGACCATGTACGCTTTCTCTACCGAGAACTGGAAACGGCCAAAGGACGAAGTGGATTTCTTGATGCGTCTGCCTGTGGAGTTCCTGGCTCTTGAGCTGGATGAGCTTATCGAAAAAAATGTACAAGTCCGCGTAATGGGGGATACCGATGCATTGCCTGCACATACCCGCAACGCGATGGAAGAAGCAGTTGCCCGGACGAAGCACAACACTGGACTTGTCTTAAATTTTGCACTCAATTATGGTTCGCGTAAAGAGATTGAGGATTGTATGCGTGACATGGGCCGGGATATTCAGGCTGGGTTGCTGTCTCCGGATGAGATTACTTCTGAGCTGATTAATAACAGGCTGTTGTCTGCCGGGCTGCCCGATCCGGATCTGCTGATCCGTACTAGCGGGGAGATGCGGCTCAGTAATTTTATGCTCTGGCAGATTGCGTACAGTGAGTTCTGGTTTACAGATGCTTACTGGCCGGAGTTTGACAAGTCGCATTTGCTGCAGGCTGTGGCGGAATATCAGCGCCGCACACGGCGTTATGGCGGACTGAAGTAGCCTGATGGGAGATGGGAGCCTTTGAAGCAGCGATTGATCACCGGGATAGTTGCCGGAGCGGTATTTTTGGGTTTATGTCTTTGGGGTGGCTGGCCGTATCAGATGCTGCTTACCGCCATGGCCCTTATCGGCTATTATGAATTTGTGAAAATGATGGGGATACAACCCTTTAGCGGTACTGCCATAATTGGTTATCTATCTGTATTATGTTTTATGATACCTTGGGAATTACTTGGCGTCTCCCAGGTTCTGTCATGGGAACAAGGAATTTGGCTGCTGCTGCTGTTGTTCCTCTTAGTTACAGTATTTAGTAAGAATAAGCTGGATATTAAAATCACTGCTCTTATGTTCACTGGAATTGTATACATAGGAATGGGGTTTTCCTATATGGCGATTGCCCGCGCAGCAGGCGATGGGCATGGCTTGGTCTGGACCTTCCTTCTGCTGTGCTGTATCTGGGGGAGTGATGCCGGCGCTTATTTTGTAGGCAGAAGCATCGGCAAGAATAAGCTGTGGCCGGCGATTAGCCCCAACAAAACAGTGGAGGGAGCCCTTGGCGGGGTGCTCATCTCCATTGTCATTGCGATTGTGTTTGCCTTGTTTGTTCCAGATCTGCTGACCCTTTGGCGTGCGCTGCTAATTGGACTTTCCTGTGCGGTTCTCGGTCAGCTTGGAGATCTTGTGCAGTCAGCCTATAAACGGGTGTACGGTATTAAGGATTCAGGCTCGCTGCTGCCCGGTCATGGAGGTATTCTTGACCGCTGCGATAGCTGGATTATCGTATTTCCTTTCGTACATATCGTAATGCTTATGCCTTACTATTAACGACAGGAAGAAGGTTCAACTGTGAAGAAAATTAGTATTCTCGGCTCTACCGGTTCAATTGGCACGCAGACGCTGGACGTGATTGCCATGCACCCGGAAGCCTTTGAAGTGGAGGGCTTGGCGGCGGGAAGCAATACCGCTCTGCTGCTGGAGCAGGTTCAGCGCTTCAAGCCGCGCCGCGTTTCTGTATCCACGAAGGCGCTTGCCGAGGAGATTAAATCGAGTCTGCCGGCAGGGGTTGAGCTCTTTAGCGGCAGTGAAGGATTGGTTGAAATCGCTGCTGGCGGAGACGCTCATACGGTTGTAACGGCGGTTGTGGGCAGCGTTGGCCTGCAGTCTACACTGGCGGCTATTGAAGCGGGCCGGCATATCGGCTTGGCCAACAAAGAAACGCTGGTTACAGCCGGTCATTTGGTGACTGAGCTTGCGGGACGCAAAGGAGTCGGGTTGCTGCCTGTCGACAGCGAGCACTCCGCTATTTTTCAGTGCCTGAACGGTGAGAACCGTGGGGATATTGCCAGCATCACACTTACCGCCTCTGGCGGCTCTTTCCGGGATTACACCCGTGATCAGCTGCAGAATGTTACAGTAGAGGATGCGCTTCGCCACCCGAACTGGAGCATGGGGGCCAAAATCACAATTGATTCGGCAACCATGGTCAATAAAGGGCTAGAGGTCATTGAAGCCCATTGGCTGTTTGGCTTGCCTTATGAACAGATTCATGTGCTGCTCCATCCGGAGAGCATAATTCACTCGTATGTGGAGTTCCGGGACAGCAGTATTATAGCCCAGCTGGGCACCCCTGATATGCGCGTTCCTATCCAATATGCGCTTACCTACCCGGAACGGTGGGCATCACCGGCCAAACGCTTGTCTTTGGCTGAAGCCGGGCGGCTAACCTTCCGTGAGATGGACTATGTGCGCTTTCCGGCCCTGAGGCTGGCGATCGAATGCGGCAAGGCTGGGGGAACGAGTACCACCGCTTTTAATGCTGCCAACGAAGTTGCAGTGGCGCGTTTCCTGCGTCATGAAATTCCGTTCCTGCGGATTGAAGAGATTATTGAGGATGTGCTCCAGCGCCATGAGCTGGTTGCTTATCCGAATCTGGAGCAAATAGAGCAGTGTGACCGTTTGACTCGTGAGCTTGCGGCCAAGCTTTGATCCATGGATATAGTGATTTGACTGGAATATTTGCTCTACCCTGGAAAATAGGCTGGGACTGTTGATTCTCTTGTGCCTGATCGGAGAATAATGATAAATTAAGAGGACATACTTCGGTCTTACACCTAAAGGGGGAATGTTACGCATGGAAATGGTAAGAGTCGTCTTTTTGACGGTGTTCATGTTCTTTGTTCTGGTGACAGTGCATGAATGGGGACATTATTATTTTGCCAAGCGCGCCGGTATTCTTGTACGGGAATTTGCTATCGGTTTCGGTCCGAAACTGTTTTCTTATAAACGCGGGGAAACCCAGTTCACGCTTCGTCTGCTGCCCTTTGGCGGATATGCGCGTATGGCTGGTGAAGATCCCGAGATTATTGAGATAGGTTCCGGACAGACCATCGCCGTGAGGCTGGGACAGGATAACAAGGTTAAGAATATTTATCTGGATTCGCTCGATACCCGCAGAAATGTGATTCGTGGCGAAGCGCAATATACTGACCTTGAGGATGAACTGAAGATCCGGCTTGATGTGGACGGAGAAGTAACGGTGTACGATGTCCACCCGCAAGCCATGATGATCAAAGGCACCCAGCAGACGCAGATTGCGCCTAAGGACCGCCAATTTGGCAGTAAAACTGTTGGACAACGCGCAATAGCGATTTTTGCGGGACCGGTGATGAATTTCCTGCTGGCCTTTGTGCTGTTCGCCCTTCATTTGCAAATGGCCGGAATCCCTATTAAGAATCCTACTTATGTGAAGATCGGTGATGTCAGTGCAAACATGCCGGCACAGGAAGCTGGGCTCAAGAAGGGTGACATCGTTGTTTCGGTGAACGGGGAGGCCATTGGCGGCGATTATCAGAAGATGATCTCGCTAACTTCGGCTTCCAAAGGCAAGGAGATGAAATGGACGCTGCAGCGCGGCGAAGAGACATATAGTGTCACCATGATTCCCCGCACCATGGAAGGCGAAGAAGGTGGTAAAGTGGGTATCACTCCAGAGCTGCCTACGCGTAAAGCAGGTTTTGGCGAGACGATCACGAAATCAGGAGTAGCTATGGTGGATACAACCAAGGCGATATTCCAGGGCTTTAAGAAATTGATCAATAATTTTAACATGAATGATATTTCCGGACCTGTGGGCACGGCGAAAATGACCGGCCAGATTGCGCAGCAGGGCATTCAGTATTTGACCTATTGGGCGGCAATTCTCAGCCTGTACCTGGGCATCTTTAATCTGCTGCCGATACCCGCTCTTGATGGAAGCCGGCTGGTGTTCCTCGGTATTGAAGCGCTGCGCGGCAAGCCGGTTGATCCGAGCCACGAAGGGATGGTTCATTTTGTCGGCTTCGCGATGCTGTTCCTGGTCATGATTGCTGTTACCTATAACGATATTTTGCGTCTGATCAGCGGTTGATTGTATTGGTTTAACATTTTGTGGGGTTATTTATTAGGAGGAGTTTCATTACATGGCCAAAGATAAGCAGTTCGTTACAGAGATCACGCCGCAGGGCGAGGATTTCTCACGCTGGTATATTGATGTAATCAAGAAAGCGGATTTGATGGACTACTCTCCGGTCCGGGGCTGTATCGTTTTCAAGCCGGACGGCTTTGAAATCTGGGAGCATATTCAGGAGGAAATGAACCGCCGTTTCAAGGAAACCGGACACCGGAACGCATATTTTCCAATGTTCATTCCAGAGAGCTTTTTCCAGAAGGAAAAGGATCATATTGAAGGCTTCAATCCCGAGCTGCCTTGGGTAACGGAAGCGGGCGGCGATAAACTGGAAGAACGTCTGGCGATTCGTCCGACCTCGGAAACGATGATTGGGCATATGTACTCCAAATGGATTCAATCCTACCGTGACCTGCCGGTCCTGATCAATCAGTGGGCCAACGTGGTCCGCTGGGAGAAACGCACGCTGCCGTTCATCCGTACCAGTGAGTTCCTCTGGCAGGAGGGCCACACCGCCCATGAGAACGAGGCGGAAGCACGTGAAGAAACGATGCAGATGCTGGAAATCTACCGTGATTTTGTTGAAGGTTATCTGGCAATTCCGGTAATCACCGGACAGAAGACTCCTTCGGAGCGTTTTGCCGGTGCGGTAGACACGTATTCGATTGAGGCGATGATGAAGGATGGACGCGCAGTACAAGCGGGAACCTCGCATTACCTGGGCACCAAATTTGCGGTTGCTTTTGAAATCCAGTATTTGAGCCGCGACAACGTGCTTGAGTATGTGCACACCACTTCGTGGGGGACAAGCACACGCCTGATCGGTTCGATGATTATGGTTCATGGCGATGACCGCGGACTTGCATTGCCGCCAAAGGTTGCACCAACTCAAGTCATTATGATCCCGATAGGCCCTCCAAAAACACGCGATGCAGTCATCGCACGGACGGATGAGCTGTTCAAAGAACTCAAAAGTGCAGGCGTTCGAGTGCGTGTGGACGACCGTGCGGACGTAACACCGGGCTGGAAGTTCAACGAATATGAAATGCGCGGTGTTCCTGTCCGCCTGGAGCTTGGACCGCGCGATATGGAGAACGGCGTCTGTGTGCTCGTGTCCCGTATCAGCGGAGAGAAAAAAGTCATTCAACAGGCGAACCTGGTGGAAGAAGTACAGGCCATGCTGGAGCAAGTGCACAATGAAATGTTCGAGCGCGCGCTGAAATTCCGTGAGGATCACTTCTATTCGGTTGACACTTTGGATGAGATGAAGGCCTCGATGGAGGAGAAACGCGGCTTTGCGCTGGCAGGCTGGTGCGGCTCCGAGGAATGTGAGTCGAAGGTGAAGGAAGAAACCGGCGCAACCAGCCGCAACATTCCGTTTAACCCGGCGGAGACCAAGCAGGTCTGCATCTGCTGCGGCAAGCCGGCCGAGCATACGGTTGTTTTTGCCAAAGCCTACTAATTTGCTTCAGATTTGTAACGGATGCTGTCCCTTTATGGACGCTGTAGCCGTTTCTGCTTGTTATTAAGATTCTGGTACTTAAATCTAGCTTCTGGTGAGAGGAGTCGGCGGGCCGAAAGAACCCAATGCTTTTTAAGCCGGAAGCTTTTTACAATCTTGTTTATTAGTTAGGTGGGGGAAGCATGGAACAGAACGTCGAGAGAAGAAAGCGGTTCGAGCTCTTGATGAAGCAGGGAGAGATACCTCCCGCGATCATTGATCCCTACTTTTTGGATGGACATATTGAACGGGTGGAGATCAGCCGCGGGAATCATGACTGGCATATTGTTATTGCCAAAGAAAGTTTGGTGCCGGCCCAGACGTACCGGACCTTTGTGCTAAGAATGCGTGAGAAGCTGCAGCATATTGCCAAAGTCAGCTTCTTGTTCCTATATGACGAGAAAATCAGCCGGGCGGAGCTTGTTCAGGAATATTGGGGACTTTTTCTGGAGTGGGTGCAGCGGGAGATTCCTTCCGTTAACGGCTGGCTGACACGCTCCAGCCAAGAGCTGCAGGACAGTACGCTGGTGCTGAGCCTGAGTGATTCCATGTCGCTTGAATTGGCCCGCAAAAAAGGGATCGAAGGCGCTATCGTTAAATTTTACGATAAGTTCTTTGGTCTTTCCTTGAAGGTCAAGCTGCAAATTGCTGAAGATGAGAGCAAAGCAGATGTCATGGAGGAATTCCAGCAGAAGCTGCAGCAGGAGCAGCGTGAGCTGGTAGAAATGATGATGATGGCAAGTGAGCCGGAAGAGCCTGAAGATATAGGGGACCCGAACGAGGTTATTAAGCTCCAGGTAGGCTATGAAATCAAGGAGCAGGCTGTGCCGATCATTGAGATTCAGGATGAAGAGAAGAAGATTACGATTCAGGGAACTATTTTTGCCCTTGAGAGCAAGGAGCTGCGCAACGGCAATACGCTGTTCACCTTCTGTCTCACCGACTTTACCGATTCCTTGCAGATGAAGATGTTCGCGAAGACCAAAGAGGATCTGAAGATCATGGGGCAGCTTGCCAACGGCAAGTGGGTTAGAGCACGGGGCAAGGTGGAATATGACCGCTTTATGCAAATTCCTGAGCTGGTGATGATTCCATCGGATTTATCCGAGGTTCAGGCGCCGCCTGCCCGCAAGGATACCGCTCCGGTTAAAAGAGTGGAGTTCCATCTGCACACGACGATGAGTACGATGGATGCGGTGACACCGATTGATGCTTATGTCAAAACAGCCGCAAAATGGGGGCATCCGGCGATAGCCGTCAGCGATCACGGTGTAGTGCAGAGCTTTCCTGATGCGAACCACGCCGCCCATAAGCACAAAATCAAAATGCTCTATGGTGTTGAAGCCAACGTGGTCAATGACTCGGTAAATATAGTGGAGAATCCGCAGCCTTTGGAGCTGAAAAAAGCTACCTATGTGGTATTCGATATCGAAACCACCGGTCTATCGATTACGCGCAACAACATTACCGAGCTTGCGGCGATCAAGATGTGCGAAGGCAAGGAGCTGGACCGTTATACGACGTTTGTGAATCCGCATGAGAAGATTCCTTACCACATCCAGCAGCTAACCAATATTACCGATGAGATGGTTAAGGATGCGCCTGACCTCGCGCCTGTGCTGGAGGAATTCGTAGAGTTCGTCGGGGAGAGCATCCTGGTTGCGCACAATGCCAGATTCGATATGGGCTTTATTCAGGCTTCGCTGGCGAAGCTGGGCAAGCCTATTCTGCCTAACCCTTCGCTGGATACCCTGGAGCTGGCGCGTCTGCTGTTCCCGACCATGAAGAATCACCGGCTGAATACACTTGCGGATAAATATAAAGTGCTGCTGGAGAGCCATCACCGTGCGGTGGATGATACCATTGCGCTGGGCGGCATCCTGAATGGCCTGCTGGCCGATGCGGAGAAGCTAAAGGGGATTACCATGCTGGACCGGCTGAATGATTATGTCGGCAATGATCTCTCCAACACCCGTCCGTTTCACTGCGGTATTTACGCACTTAATCCAGCGGGCAAAAAGAATCTGTACAAGCTGATCTCCATGTCGCACACCGAATATTACAAGCGGGTACCTTGCATTCCGAAGTCCAAGCTCGAAGAGCACAGGGACGGTCTGCTGATCATTTCCGGTTGTGAGCGCGGCGAGTTTTTTGAGACGGTACTGAACAAGACTGTGGAAGAAGCGATGGAAGTCGCACAATTTTATGATGTTCTTGAGATTCAGCCGTTGACGATGTATATGCATTTGGTGGAAAAAGGGTTTGTGGCCACTCCTGAGGACTTGAGAGGAGTTGTGCGCAAAATATGCGAAATCGGCGAACAGTTGAACAAGCCGGTTATCGCCACAGGCAATGTGCATTATCTTGAACCGAGGGACAAGCTGTTCCGCGATATTACGATTCATGGAATTACCGGCTTCAGCCCGCTGAAGGACCAGCAGAAGCCGGATGCCCATTTCCGCACTACGGACGAAATGCTGGCTGAATTTGAATTTCTTGGCGCGGAAAAAGCGATGGAGGTTGTTGTCACCAACACGGTGGCGCTGGCTGAACGGTTCGAGGATTATCCGCTGTTCCCAAGCGATCTGTTCACACCGATCATTGATGGGGCCGACGAAGAAATCCGCAGTACTTGTTATAATACGGCAAAATCTATTTATGGCGAAGAGCTGCCTGAGGTAGTCGTCGCCCGTTTGGAAAAAGAGCTGGCTCCGATCATCAAATACGGCTTCTCTGCCAACTATCTGATTTCCGAACGGCTGGTTAAAAAATCGAATAAGGACGGCTACCTGGTAGGCTCACGTGGTTCCGTAGGCTCCTCAGTCGTTGCAACCTTCCTTGGCATCTCCGAGGTTAACCCGCTCCCGGCCCATTACATTTGTGTCAATCCGGAATGCAAGCACAGCGAATGGTTCCTCGACGGCAGTGTGCCGAGCGGCTTCGACCTTCCGGACAAGGTATGTCCGAACTGCGGCGGCAAGCTTAAAGGAGAAGGCCAGGATATTCCGTTTGAAACATTCCTTGGCTTCAAAGGCGATAAGGTTCCCGATATCGACCTTAACTTTTCCGGTGAATACCAGCCAAATGCCCATAACTTTACGAAGACGATGTTCGGTCCAGACAACGTATTCCGCGCCGGAACTATCGGTACGGTTGCGGAAAAGACGGCCTTTGGCTTCGCGAAGAAATATGAGGAGCATCATCAGAAGCGCTGGCGCGGAGCCGAGGTCGGGCGTCTGGCCGCAGGCTGCACAGGGGTCAAGCGGAGCACGGGCCAGCATCCCGGCGGTATCGTTGTTTTACCGGATTATATGGAGATTGAGGATATCACACCTGTGCAATACCCTGCCGATGATGTAACTGCAGAATGGAAAACAACCCACTTTGATTATCACGCCTTCGATGCCAATCTGCTGAAGCTCGATATTCTGGGGCACGATGATCCGACAATGATGCGTATGCTTCAGGATTTGACCGGAGTTGACCCGACGACCATTCCAATGAATGATCCCAAGGTCATGAGCATGTTCAACTCTACGGAGGCGCTGGGGGTCACTCCTGAGCAGATCCGCACGCCGGTGGCAACCTATGGGGTACCGGAAATGGGGACCAAATTTGTCCGCCAGATGCTTGTGGAGTCGAAGCCGTCCAGCTTTGCCGACTTGCTGCAGATTTCGGGACTGTCTCACGGCACCGGGGTTTGGCTCGGCAATGCCCAGGAGCTGATTAAGAATAACACCTGTAACATCAAGACGGTTATCGGCTGCCGTGATGATATCATGCTCTTCCTGATTTACAAGGCGGGAATGGATGCGGGCCTGGCCTTCAAAATTACCGAGAGCGTGCGTAAGGGCAAGGGCTTGTCTGACGAATGGATCGAGGAAATGAAGAAATGCAAGGTTCCGCAATGGTATATTGATTCCTGTCTGAAGATCCAGTACATGTTCCCGAAGGCGCATGCGGCCGCTTATGTTATTTCTGCAGTGCGCACCGCCTACTTCAAGCTGTATCATCCGATTGAATATTATGCGACATATTTCTCGGTCAGAGCGGCGGATTTTGACATTGAGTTATGCTGCAAAGGCTACGAGGCTATAGGCCGGCAAATTGTAGACATTGAGCAGAAGGGCTTCCAGGCACTGCCGAAGGAGAAAGCGATGCTCCCGGTGCTTGAGATGGCTTTGGAGATGACTGCGCGCGGTTTTACCTTCAAAAATATTGACTTGTACCGTTCGGATGCTACCAAATTTACAGTGGATGGCACCAGCCTGATTCCTCCGTTCTCCTCACTTGCGGGAATCGGCGAGAATGCCGCCATTAATATTGCCGCAGCCAAGGATGCCGGAGAGTTCCTGTCCATTGAGGATTTCCAGCAGAAATCGAAGGCGAGCAAGACAGTCATTGAACTGCTGACCGGCATGGGCTGCTTCCGCGGACTTCCGGAGAGCAACCAGCTTTCCCTCTTTTAACAGCCTTTCATCGCCTGCCGGATAGGGTAGTCAAGGGCTAGCACTTGTCAGTGCACACGCACTATGTTATAATTTTTTTGGTAATAATGAGATAAGTCCGTTGTGTAAAGAGTGGGGAAACCCACTCTTTATCTTTGGTATATAGCAAAAGACAAGTTCGTGGAGGTTATTTTCTTTTGAGCACACCCAAATCCAAAATCAAACAAACGGTAGAGCAGATGCTCGGTCCCTATCTTGAGGACAATGGTTTCGAACTGGTGGACGTTGAATACGTGAAGGAAGGCTCCAACTGGTTTTTGCGGATATTCGTAGACAAAGAAGGCGGCATTGATATTGATGACTGCGGTGCCATCAGCGAATATTTCAGCCAAAAGCTGGATGAGAATGATCCTATACCTGAAGCTTATTTTCTTGAGGTTTCTTCGCCGGGCGCTGAACGTCCGCTCAAAAAAGCTGCGGATGTTGCCAAAGCGGTAGGCAAGGACGTATATGTGACGGTCTATGAGCCGATTCAAGGACTCAAAGAATTCGAAGGCCGTTTGCTCTCGTTCGAGAACGAGGAACTGCTCATCTCCGCGGGCAAAAAAGAACATGTTGTGCCTTATGCCAAAGTCGCCAGCGCGAGATTGGCCATTATTTTTTAACGTCTTGAAAGGGGGACCGGAATTTCATGAGTATGGATTTTATCGAAGCTATGAATGAACTGGAAAGGGAGAAAGGCATCAGCAAGGATGTGCTGTTTGAAGCCATCGAAGCTGCGCTGATCTCCAGCTATAAACGCAACTTCAATGCGGCGCAGAACGTGCGTGTGGACATGAACCGCAACACAGGCGTAATCAAGGTGTTTGCCCGCAAGCTGATTGTCGAGGAGGTTCTGGATACCCGGACTGAAATCTCGCTGCCGGCTGCACGGGAGATTAACCCTCATTTCCAGCTTGAGGATATCGCTGAGCTTGAAGTGACGCCGCGTGATTTCGGCCGCATTGCCGCCCAGACGGCCAAGCAGGTCGTAACCCAGCGCATCCGGGAAGCGGAACGCGGACTTATCTATAACGCCTTTATCGACAAGGAAGAAGACATTGTTACCGGCCTGGTACAGCGTCAGGATATGCGCAACATTTATGTTGATCTTGGCAAAATCGAGGCGGTTCTGCCCCTGAGCGAGCTTATGCCTGGCGAGAAGTTCAAGCAAAGCGAGCGCATCAAGGCTTATATCACGAAGGTTGAGAATACGACTAAAGGACCGCAGATCATGTTGTCCCGCAGCCATCCCGGCCTCTTGAAACGGCTGTTCGAGCTGGAGGTTCCGGAAATTTTTGACGGCGTGGTTGAGATTCGTTCTGTAGCCCGTGAAGCCGGCTTCCGGTCCAAGATTGCCGTGTACTCGCGTAATGAAGAAGTAGATCCGGTCGGCTCCTGCGTAGGCCCAAGAGGCACCCGTGTTCAGACGATCGTTACCGAACTGCGCGGGGAGAAGATTGATATCGTCCGTTATTCCGAGTCAGTACAGGAATATGTGGCGAATGCGCTCAGCCCGTCCAAGGTGCTTGAGGTTCAAGTCTTTGAAGCGGAGAAAATGGCGCGGGTTATCGTTCCTGATTATCAATTGTCGCTCGCGATCGGCATCAAGGGGCAGAACGCCCGTCTTGCCGCCAAGCTGACCGGCTGGAAAATTGATATCAAGAGCGAAAGCCAGGCGGAGCAGGAATACGGCAGACCAAGAACCTCCAGTGATGAAATGCATCAGGATTCCGTCTCCATTGACTAATTTACCTGCTCTATTCGAGAGGGGAGGCGATTAACATGAAACAGCGCAAGGTGCCGCTGCGCAAATGCGTTGCCAGCCAGGAGATGATGCCCAAAAAAGAGCTGATTCGCGTGGTGAGAACGCCTGAGGGCGAAGTGCTGATTGACCTGACAGGCAAAAAGTCGGGCCGGGGCGCTTATATTTGCGGCAAGCTGGAATGTTTTAAGCTGGCACAAAAGAATAAAGCACTTGACCGTGCATTGAAATGTCAGGTGAGTCCTGAAATCTATGCCCAGCTTGCCAGGGATTTCGCATCCGTGGAGGAGCAGTTTTTGGCAGCAAAGGATAGTGAGGACAATGAGTAAGGCACTTTCTTATTTAGGGCTTGCCATGAGAGCGGGCAAGATTGTCACCGGCGACGAGGCTGTACTGAAAGTGGTGCGGTCTTCGGAGGCGAAGCTGGTCGTCCTGGCGGGTGACGCTTCAGCTAATACTCAAAAAAAGTTCCGCGACAAGTGCGGAACCTACGATATTCCACTAGTAATCGCATTTCACCGGGATGAACTCGGTGCAAGTATTGGTAAAGACCAGCGCGTGGTGCTGGCCGTTACGGATAAAGGATTCGCGGAAATGATCTCCAGAGGGCTTGGAGATACTGTCGGAGGTGGAGTTATTGACTAAAGAAGACAATAAGGATAAACTGCGCGTCTATGAATACGCGAAATCGCTCAATATGAGCAGTAAAGAAATCATCACCATTCTGAAGCGTTTGAACGTCCCTGTGAATAATCATATGAGTGTGATGGAGAATGACTCCGTGACCAAAGTAGAGCAGTTTTTCAAGGATATCAAATCAAACGCTGCAGCCAAGCGGGACAGCGGCACCAGCAGCCGTCCGGCACCAGCCGGAACGGCAACCGCCGAGCCCCACAGTGCGCAGAATGCCAACAAAAATCAACCGGAAAAGCAGGTAGGTATGAACAGTAACCAAAACAACAACCAATCGTTGACGTCCCCAAGGCCCCAGAGCGGACAAGATTCCCGCAGAACAACTTCAGGCTCCACACAAAATTCACGTCCGCAGAGCAGCACCGGCGGCAATCGTTCACAAAGCAGCTCCACTGGCAGCCGTCCTCAGGGCAGCTCCAGCGGCGGCAACCGCCCGCAAGGCAGTAACGGCGGCGGCAACCGCTCGCAAGGACAAGGCAGCGGCGCTGGCGGCAACCGCCCTCAGGGCGGCTCTGGCAGCAATCGTCCGCAAGGACAGGGCGGCGGCGCTTCGCGCTCCAGCGACCGTCCACAAGGACAAGGCGCAGCACGTACTGCTGATAGCCGTCCGCAAAGTCAAGGCGGCGGAGACTATTCACGCGGCGGCGACAGAGGTCCTAAGAAGAATGCAACCGGCGGCAGACCGAACAACAACGGCAATCAAAAGCGTTTTGAAGACGGCGGAAAAGGCGGCAACAGCAACTTCCGCGGCCGTGGCGGCAACAAGAACAACCGTGGCAGAAACAATCAGCCGGTGGAACGCCGTGAAAAGATTGACAACACTCCAAAAAAGATTATTGTCCGCGGCAACATGACTGTCGGAGAAACTGCCAAACTGCTTCATAAGGACGCTTCGGAGGTTATTAAGAAGCTGATCCTAATGGGCGTAATGGCGACAATCAACCAGGAGCTTGACATTGATACGATTTTGCTTCTATCCGGTGAATTCGGAGTGGAAGTAGAAGTGAAGATTCCTGTGGACGAGGACAGCTTCGAAACCGTGGAAGAGAACGACTCCGAAGAGGATTTGCAGACGCGTCCTCCGGTCGTAACCATCATGGGTCACGTTGACCATGGTAAGACGACGCTGCTTGATGCTATCCGTTCAACGAATGTAACCGGCGGCGAAGCCGGCGGGATCACGCAGCATATCGGTGCTTATCAGGTTGAAATCAACCACAAAAAAATCACGTTCCTGGATACACCGGGCCACGAAGCGTTTACCGCAATGCGTGCCCGTGGCGCACAGGTTACAGATATGACGATTATCGTTGTAGCTGCCGATGACGGTGTAATGCCGCAGACAGTGGAAGCAATCAGCCATGCTAAGGCGGCAGGTCTTCCAATCATCGTTGCTGTCAACAAAATCGACAAGCCGGGCGCAGACCCTGACAGAGTGAAGCAGGAGCTTACCAACTATGAGCTGGTGCCGGAAGAGTGGGGCGGCGACACTATCTTCGTTAACCTGTCCGCCAAACAGCGCATCAACCTTGAAGAATTGCTTGAAATGATCCTGCTCGTTGCCGAAGTGAACGAGTACAAAGCGAACCCGGACAAACGGGCACGCGGTACCGTCATCGAAGCAGAGCTTGACAAGAACCGTGGACCGGTAGCCCGCGTTCTCGTACAGAACGGTACGCTTAAGGTCGGAGACGCTTTTGTCGCAGGTAACTGCTTCGGACGTGTACGCGCCATGGTCAATGACAAAGGACGCAAGATCAAGGAAGCAGGCCCTTCCACTCCAGTGGAAATTACCGGTCTGACGGAAGTGCCGCAGGCTGGCGATCCGTTTATGGCGTTCGAAGATGAACGTAAAGCCCGTGCGATTGCGGACAGACGTTCAACATCACAGCGCCAATCCGAGCTGAACACGAATACCCGTGTAACTCTGGATGACCTGTTCAAGCATATCAAGGAAGGCGAAATCAAAGACCTGAACGTAATCATCAAAGGTGACGTGCAGGGTTCGGTAGAGGCGCTCAAGGGCTCCTTGGCCAAAATCGAAGTCGAAGGCGTGCGCGTGAAGATCATTCACAGCGGTGCCGGCGCGATTACGGAATCCGATATTACTTTGGCCGCTGCTTCGAATGCTATCGTTATCGGCTTCAACGTACGTCCGGATGCCCAGACTAAAGCGGCTGCCGAGCAGGAGAAAGTGGATGTTCGTCTGCACAACATTATCTACAACGTAATTGAAGAAATTGAAAGTGCCATGAAAGGGATGCTTGATCCCATCTACAAAGAGAACGTTATCGGCCATGCCGAAGTGCGCAATATCTTCAAAATCAGCAAAGTGGGCAACATTGCAGGCTGTATGGTTACAGACGGCAAAATTACCCGCAATGCCGAGATGCGCCTGATCCGCAGCGGTATCGTTGTCTTCGAAGGCAAGATTGACACCTTGAAACGTTTCAAAGATGATGCCAAAGAAGTGTCGCAGGGTTATGAATGTGGCATAACTTTGGAACGCTATAATGACGTCCAAGAGGGCGACATTATCGAAGCGTTCATTATGGAAACGGTAGAGCGCTAAGCGAAGAGGTGAATATAGATGTCTAAAATCAGAGCCGGACGGGTTGGCGAGCAGATCAAAAAAGAACTGAGCCAGCTCATCCAAAGTGGACTCAAGGACCCGCGTGTCGGGTTTGTAACAGTAACCGGCGTAGATGTGACAAACGATTTGTCGCAGGCCAAAGTATACCTGAGCGTATTCGGGGATGAGGAGCAGGTTACAGGTTCTCTCAAAGCGATTGAGAAAGCGAACGGCTTTCTCCGCACAGAGCTTGGCAAAGCGATCCGCTTGCGCCATACCCCTGAGCTGATCTTTAAGATTGACGAATCCGTTGCATACGGAAGTCATATCGAGAAGCTGCTTGGTGAAATTGGCAAACACGAAGAAAGCTAGGAAACATAAAGGAGACGGCGAATGCATAGCTATGAACAAAGTCTCCAGCAGACCCGTAAGTTTCTGCTGGAACACGACGATTATCTTGTAGTGTCGCATGTTCAGCCGGACGGAGATGCAGTCAGCTCCACCCTCGCGGTGGGCTGGCTTCTCTCATGTCTGGGCAAAAAATATACTATGCTGAACGAAGGACCGATCCCGCAGCGTATGAGGTATCTATGGCATGCCGATGAGATTGTTAATCTGGCTGAGGGTGATCTGCCCCGACAGTACCGTCATGTCATTTGCGTGGACTGTGCCGACTTTCAGCGTGTTGGACTGACCCAGCGCTTTTTTGCCAGCGATGCCCTCATTCTGAATATAGACCATCATCCCACTAACAACGGGTATGGCTATGCTACGCTGATCAAACCGGACGCTGCTGCGACTGCTGAAATATTGTTCGACCTGCTGAAGACGTTTGAGGTGGAATGGGATATTGATATTGCCACGGCAATCTATACGGGCCTCCTCACGGATACCGGCGGCTTCCGCTACACCAATACCTCGCCTAAAGTGATGGCAGCTGTATCGGAGTTGCTTGCACTCGGTGTTAATGGCCCTGAGCTGGCGGAAACGCTGCTTGAGGAGCTGACACTGGGGCAAGTCAAGGTGCTGAACCGTGCCCTAAGCACACTGCAGCTATCCCCGGAAGGTGATGTTGCCTGGGTGAGTGTGACGCCGCAGGATATGCTGGACTGTGATGCTGCGAATGAAGACCTCGAAGGAATTGTTAATTATCCGCGCAACATCCGCGGTGTAGAGGTTGGCATGCTGTTCAAGGTCATTAATGAGCGTGCGGTGAAGGTCAGCTTGCGTTCTGCAGGCAGAGTGGATGTTGCAGCGCTGGCGCAAGTTTTTGGCGGGGGCGGTCATACCCGGGCTGCTGGTGCGCGTATTGATGCAACACTTGAAGAAGCGATTCCGCTGGTGCTTCAGGAGGTCAGACGCCATCTATGAGTGAGCTTACAGGTGTTCTGGCTGTCTATAAGCCTGCAGGCTTCACTTCCCATGATGTTGTAGCTAAGGCCCGGCGCATACTTGGCATGAAGCGGATCGGCCACACTGGAACGCTTGATCCTCAAGTAACGGGTGTATTGCCGCTTTGTCTCGGACGAGCCACACGGGTCGTGGAGTATATTCAGGAGCTGCCCAAAGAATATGTCGCCACCTTAAGACTTGGATTATCCAGTGATACGGAGGACTTAACCGGAACGATTACGGAATCTGTAGATGAGGTGCGCGTTTCGGAAGCCGAGGTACTCGCTGTGCTTCATTCTTTTAAAGGCGTGATTTCTCAGGTTCCTCCTATGTATTCGGCGGTGAAGGTAGACGGTAAGCGTCTCTATGAACTCGCCAGAGAAGGAAAGACCGTAGAGCGCAAAAGCCGCGAGGTCGAGATTTATGAGATTGAAATGACAGACATGGTCTGGAGCGGCAATTATCCCGATATTACATTTCGTGTGCTGTGCTCCAAAGGAACCTATATCCGCACCCTATGTGTCGATATTGCCAAGGCGCTTGGACTTCCGGGTGTGATGGTGAAGCTCGAGCGGACAATGTCCGCCGGAATAACCGCCAGCCACTGCCTGACCCTGGAGCAAATTGCTGCTCATAAGGAAGCTGGAACGCTTGAAGAGCATTTGATTGCTGCCGATGAAGCTATTTCCCATCTGCCCAGATACACGGTGATGGAGGAGAAGAAGAAGGCTGCTCTGCAGGGGCAGCGACTTTCTGTCCGCCATGTTGCGCCGGAAGTGAAGCAGGCCGGACATTTCCGCCTCTATGATCTTCTTGGCGAGTTCCTGGGGATCTATGAATTGGATGAGATGGGTGCGATTGCACCTGTTAAAGTATTTGCACAAGCGTAATTCTTAATTTCATTTGTGAATTGTAGGTGAGAATCAGCGTGAGAACCGTAACCTTAAGCTATCCCATGCCGCCGGAGACGGCAGCACAGTGGGCTCAGCCGCAAGTGGTCGCTCTGGGGCAGTTTGACGGACTGCACCTCGGGCATGCCAGCGTCATTGCTTCTGCTGTAGCTCTGGCCCGCCAAGAGGGTGTACCGGCAGCAGTTTTGACCTTTCATCCGCATCCAAAGGATGTAATGGGCAAAGGCGATTATGATGGATACTTAACCCCGCCGAAGGACAAGCAAGAGATTCTTGCCGGCATGGGTGTCGATATTTTGTATATCATGGAATTTAATGAGCAGCTTTCCCGGGTAAGTCCTGAGGATTTTGTCTCCGTTATGCTGCTTCCGCTGCATATTGTTACGGCTGTAGTAGGCTTCGACTTCCGTTTCGGGTACAAAGGTGAAGGCGATGCTGACCGGCTTCGTGAGCTGGGCCAGGGTGTGATGACTGTGGAGACTACAGCTCCTTTCCTGATTGAGGGTCAAAAGGTAAGCAGCTCCGGCATACGGAAAAGCCTCCAGACCGGGGAGCTTGCCCTCGCGAATGCATGGTTTGGACGCTGTTATCATCTGCGGGGCACAGTAGTGCATGGAGAGAAGCGCGGACGCACCATAGGGTTCCCTACTGCGAATATTCAACTTGAAGACCGCTATGTTATTCCGGCAAAGGGCGTGTATGCGGTCAGAGTTTATCATAAAGCTGAAGTGCTCTACGGTGTAATGAACGTCGGGGTGAAGCCAACCTTCCATGAGGGAGTTGTTGCTCCAAGCTTTGAGGTTCATCTTTTTGATTTTGCAGGGGATCTTTATGAGCAGGAGCTTAAGGTGGAATTAGTCTCATTCATCCGTCCTGAGCGCAAGTTTGACTCGATTGGCGCCTTGATTGCGCAAATCGGCGACGATGCGGAGACAGCAAAACGCTTGCTGAATTATCAATCCTAATCTATGCCCGGACATGCCGTTTACATTTGCGTTCGAAGATGCTATACTGATTAACGTTGCTGGAATGACAGCACCATAACCTTAGCTTGGTTGCATGTTCTCACCGACGGTGACGAGGCTACTGGCGATTATATTGAAGGAGGTGAACAGGATGGCATTGACTCAAGAGCGTAAACACCAATTGATCGACGAGCACAAAACTCATGAATCCGATACTGGATCCCCTGAGGTGCAAGTTGCTATCCTTACGGAGAATATCGTTAATTTGACTGACCACTTGCGTACGCACAAGAAGGATCACCATTCCCGCCGCGGACTGCTGAAGATGGTTGGACAACGTCGTAAACTGCTGGCGTATTTGAAGAACAAAGACATCAGACGTTACAGCGCCCTGATCGAAAAACTGGGATTGCGTCGCTAATTTTCCATAAGCTTGACCCTAAAGCAGCCTGGTTGTATACCGTATGTCCTTCTTACGAGCGACAGCGGGACAGCCGGGTTGCTTTTTGAAAATTTAGGGAAAACTATGGCAGACGGCAAGTAGATATTATTTGTAAAAACGGCTATTTAACCTCACAGAGGACAAGCCGTTTTTGCTTGTAAACCATACAGAACCGGTCATTTTCCTTTGGGAATATGGATTCCGTTTCATTTTAGATTCAAGGAGGGATTTTATGGAAAAACGTGTAGAAATGCAGCTTGGCGGAAGACGCCTCGTGCTGGAAACAGGACGTCTCGCTAAGCAGGCCAACGCCGCTGTTATGGTCCGTTACGGAGATACTGCAGTATTGTGTACGGTTACGGCCTCCAGTGAGCCTAAAGATCTGGATTTTTTCCCGCTTACGGTGAACTATGAGGAAAGATTATACGCAGTAGGTAAAATTCCTGGCGGATTTATCAAACGGGAAGGCAGACCGAGCGAGAAAGCCATTCTGTCCAGCCGGCTGACGGACCGTCCGATTCGCCCGCTGTTTCCGGAAGGCTTCCGCAACGATGTGCAAGTGCTTAATCTGGTAATGAGCGTCGATCAGGATTGCGCTCCTGACATTGCTTCCATGATCGGTACCTCCGCAGCGCTCAGCATTTCCGATGTGCCGTTTGACGGTCCGATCGGTGGAGTCTCCGTAGGCCGTGTGAACGGGCAATTCGTAATTAACCCGGATGTTGCCCAGCAGGAAGCCAGCGACTTGTATCTGGTGGTTGCCGGAACGAAAGACGCCATTATGATGGTTGAAGCGGAAGCGAATGAAGTACCGGAAGAAGACATGCTCGAAGCGATTATGTTCGGACATGCGGAAATCCAGAACATCGTTGCCACCATCGAGGAACTTGTCAAGATCGCCGGCAAAGAAAAGATGGCTGTGCAGCTGCATGCCGTAAATGCGGAAGTTAACGCCGAAGTCCGCGCTTATTCCGAGGCCCGGCTGGTAGAAGCGGTTAAGATTGCTGAGAAGCATGCCCGCCAGGAAGCCATTGACGTAGTAAATAATGAGACTGTTGCGTATTTTGCAGAGAAATACATAGAAGCTCCTGAGCTTCTTAAGGATGTCAAGGAAGTGCTGCATGATATCGTGAAGGAAGAAGTCAGACGGCTGATCACGCATGACAAGGTTCGTCCCGATGGACGCAAGCTGAATGAGATCCGTCCGATTGACTGCGACACCAACCTTCTGCCGCGTACGCATGGCTCCGGCCTGTTCACCCGCGGTCAGACGCAGGCACTTAGTGTATGTACACTTGGCGCCCTGGGCGATGTGCAGATTCTCGACGGCATTGATCCGGCTGAGACGAAACGCTTCATGCACCATTACAATTTCCCGCCTTTCAGCGTTGGGGAAGCCCGGCCGCTTAGAGCGCCAGGACGCCGCGAAATTGGCCACGGAGCACTCGGTGAGCGCGCATTGTCCAAAGTTATCCCAAGTGAAACGGAATTCCCGTACACCATTCGTCTTGTATCCGAGGTTATTGAGTCCAACGGATCGACTTCCCAGGCAAGCATCTGTGCCAGCTCTCTGGCTATGATGGATGCAGGTGTGCCTATTAAAGCGCCTGTAGCCGGTGTAGCGATGGGTCTGATCAAGGACGGCGAGCATGTGTCGATTCTGACAGACATCCAAGGTATGGAAGACCATCTTGGCGATATGGACTTTAAGGTAGCAGGTACGGCTGAAGGGGTTACCGCGATTCAGATGGATATCAAGATCGCCGGCATCGACCGCAAGATTCTTCAGGATGCCTTGCAGCAGGCCAAAGAAGGACGCATGCACATTTTGGGCAAAATGATGGAAACCATCTCCGAACCAAGAGCAAGCCTGTCCAAATACGCGCCTAAGATTATCATCATCAACATCAATCCGGACAAAATCCGTGATGTTATCGGTGCAGGCGGCAAGATCATCAACAAAATCATCGAAGAAACCGGCGTAAAGATCGACATCGAACAGGATGGACGCGTATTTATCGGCTCTTCCGACGAAGCGATGATTCAGAAGGCCCGCGGCATTATCGAAGGCATTGTGAAGGAAGTCCAGGTCGGTGAAATCTATGTGGGCACAGTCCGCCGTATCGAGAAGTTTGGCGCCTTTGTCGAACTGATTCCCGGCAAAGACGGATTGGTGCATATTTCTCAGCTTTCTACTGAGCGCGTAGCCAAAGTGGAAGACGTTGTAGCCATTGGCGACACGATTACTGTTAAGGTAACCGAAATCGACCAGCAGGGCCGCGTCAACCTGTCGCGTAAAGCTGTGCTGACCTCTGAAGGTGCAGCCAAAGCGTAACTTCGCTATAAGCATAGAATCGAAGTCAATTGAATGAATGAGAAGAGACAGAAGCAATTGCGTTCTGGCTCTTTTTTTACTTCACAGGGGGCCGTTGAACGGCTTCTTTTTTTATGGCTTAGTCCATTGAGCTTCCCCCCTTTGACAGCTAATAAGGAGTGTGCTAACATATTACCGACAGACAGTCGGTCTATAAATAGGAGACGTACGAAAAATGAGAACAGTAAAAGAAGCTGGAGAACGCAGAAATGAGATCCTCGACGCAGCGGATGAGCTATTTGGGCAGAAGGGCTTTGACGGCACAAGTACAAATGATCTTCTCGAAAAAGTAGGAATTGCGCGTGGTACGCTATATTATCACTTCAAGTCGAAGGAGGATATTATGGATGCGCTGATTGAACGATATAATACCCGTCTTATAGGTGGAGCGCAGGAAATTGCCTTAGACAAGAGCATCCCTGTATATGAGCGCATTATGCGCGTTGTAATGGCACTGAACATAAGCGGCAATAGCTCTCAGGAAATTATGGAGCATATTCACAAGCCGCAGAACGCGCTTATGCATCAGAAAATACAAAGGGTTATCATCAGCGTCGTTCCGCCGATTCTGGGGGGGATCATCCAGGAAGGGATTGAGCAGGGCCTCTTCAATACACCGTTTCCACATGAATGCATGGAGATGATTGTGATCTATTTAAATACCATTTTTGATAACGATATGGTGGAAATGACGGATGAGGGACACCTTTCACGAATGCAGGCGTTTGCATTCAACGCAGAAAGGCTGCTCGGTGCCGAAAACGGAAGTCTAATGCACGTAATGCAGATGTTTGGCGGAGAAAGTGGAGACAGCCATGAATAACTCCGGTAAATCGTTCGGGAAATTCCTTCTTCTGTGGTCGGGACAGTTTATTTCAGCAGTAGGCAGCGGGCTTACATCGTTTGGGCTTGGAGTTTATGTCTTTGAGCAGACGGGCAAGGCATCGGCAATGGCGCTTGTAACCTTGCTTGCGTTTATGCCATCACTTCTTTTAAGTGCTTTGGCGGGAGTGCTGGCGGACCGCTATGACCGCAGGCTTTTAATGATGCTGGGTGACAGTCTTTCCGGCCTGGGGCTTGTATTCATTCTGATGTGTATGTTCCGTGGAGAAGCTGAGCTATGGCAGATTTGTGTGGGAGTTACCATAAGCTCGGTGTTTTCATCGCTGCTTGATCCCGCATATAAAGCTACAGTTACGGATCTGCTTACGGAGGAGCAATATACCAAGGCAAGCGGTTTTGTTCAGGTGGCCGGATCGGCCAAATATCTGATTTCGCCAGTAATTGCGGGATTTCTGCTTACCGTTTCAAATATAAAGCTGCTGCTGGTTATCGACATCTGCACCTTTTTTGTAACGGTTACTTCAACGTTTGTTGTACGCAGTGGTCTTGTTTCAAAGAAATTTGAACAGGCAAAATCACTGACCCGTGAATTCAAAGAAGGCTGGAGCGCCGTTTCCGGGAACAGGGGAGTGCTTGTTCTTGTGATAATGACTTCGGTCTTGACCTTTTTCCTCGGCTTTATAGAGACACTTTCCACCCCCATGATCCTCGCTTTTTCAGACAGCTACGCATTAGGAACGGTTGAAACCATAATCGCCTTGGGAATGCTCTTGAGCAGCGTGTTGATAGGAATTTTTACGATAAAAAAAGGCTATGTGAAAATACTTTCGGTATCCATGTTTTTCACCGGGATATTTATGGCGATGTTCGGACTGCGTGAAAATATTGTGCTCATCTGTGTTTCCGGATTTTTGTTTTTCGCCATGCTCCCCATTATAAATACATGCCTGGATTTTCTGATTCGCACCAACATTGATAATTCAGTTCAGGGTAGAGCGTGGGGACTTATTGGTGTCATTTCTCAGCTTGGCTTTGTTGCCGCTTATGCGCTATCCGGTGTGCTTACCGATTATGTATTCACTCCTTTGCTGGTTGACGGCGGAAGGTTTGCTGACAGTGTGGGAAGGATCATCGGCACGGGCAGCGGCAGGGGCGCCGGATTACTTATTTTCATCGCCGGGGTACTGGCATGTGTGACTTCAGTAATTCTATATAACATAAAATCGGTTGCAAAGCTTGAACATGGAGGGAATTATGTATTGTAGAATCCTTCGTAATGATTTTTCAAAAAGCAAGTTGATAACGCTGATAACTATGGGATTTGTAGCAGCCGCTGCCATGCTTGTTTCTCTTGTGGCCATGCTTGTTGTAAATTTATCCGGTGCGATAGATTCATTGATGACTCAGGCGAAAACCCCGCATTTTATGCAGATGCATTCGGGTGTAATTGATACTGCGCGGCTTGCGGCTTTTGCAGAGCAGAATAGTAATGTCGCCGAATTTCAGGTGCTTGAATTTCTTAACGTTGACAGTGCGCGAATTGTGATTGGCGGAAGATCGCTTGCGGACAGCGTTCAGGACAACGGATTCAGCACGCAAAGCAAAAAATTCGATTATCTTCTTGACCTTAACGGAAAACCTATACAGGTATCCGATGGGGAGCTTTACGTCCCGATCAGCTACATGAAGAACGGCAGCGCACAGATTGGCGACAAGGCCGTTATATCCGGTAAGGAATTTACCGTTGCTGGAGTTCTACGCGATTCGCAGATGAATTCGTTGCTCGCCTCCTCAAAGCGGTTTCTTGTGAGCGAGAATGACTATGCTGAAATCAAGGATTTCGGAAATAAAGAATATTTGATTGAATTCAGATTAAAAGACTTGTCCCTGCTTGGCGCATTCCAGACCGCTTACACCTCTGCCGGACTTGAAGCGGGCGGGCCGACGATTACATATTCGCTCTTCAAAATGCTTAACGCAATTTCCGACGGACTAATGATCGCCGTAATCCTTCTTGTAAGCATGCTTGTCGTTGCAGTTGCCCTGATGTGCATACGCTTCACGTTACTAGCAAAAATCGAAGACGACTACCGCGAAATAGGTGTTATGAAGGCAATTGGGCTGCGTGTCTCCGACATAAAGAAAATATATCTTGCAAAATACGCTGCGCTTTCAGCTGCTGGCTGTTTTCTTGGATTTGCACTTTCGTTTGTGTTCAGAGGCAATCTTCAAGAAAATATAAGGCTTTATATGGGGGAAAGCAGAAATTCTTCCGTTGGCTTGTTTATCGGAATCATGGGTGTCCTGCTGGTTTTTTTTGCAATTATTGCCTATGTAAGCAGAGTGCTGAAGCGTTTTCAGAAAATATCCGCAGTGGAAGCTATACGCTTCGGTACTTCACAGGAGAAATCTGCGGGCGCGAAGCATTTTCGCTTGAGCAGAAACAGACTGGTTAACACGAATATTTTTCTCGGCATCAAAGATGTTCTTTCCAGGAAAAGACTTTACGCCACAATGCTTGCGGTGCTTGTGATCTCGGCTTTTATTATGCTTGTTCCACATAACCTGTATAACACGATTTCCTCAAAAGGCTTCATCACATATATGGGAATGGGAAAAAGCGATATGCGTTTTGACCTTCAGCAGACCGGTAATATTTCTGGAAAAGCAGCCGAAATTGCAAAGGCCTTGGAGAACGACAGGTCTATATCCAAATTTACCGTGCTTACGACTAAGACATTTACAGCCAAGACAGAGGAAGGCTCGGAGGAACGTATAAAAATTGAGCTAGGCGATCATTCGATCTTCCCCTTGCAATATTCCGCAGGCAGAGCGCCTGCCGCAGCTGATGAAATTGCCCTTTCAGCAATGAACGCCGATGAGCTTGGCAAAAAAGTCGGTGATGTCATGACACTGGTGGCCCAGGGGAAGGAGAAGAAGCTCACGGTAAGCGGAATTTATTCTGACATCACCAATGGCGGCAAAACTGCAAAAGCAATTTTCGCCGACAATTCGGCGGATACGATGTGGAGCGTGATTTGTGCGGAGCTTGCGGATAAATCTGTTGTTGCCAGCAAGGTTTCGGAATATGCGGAAAAATATGATTTTGCAAAGGTATCGGGCATTGATGAATATATTGCTCAGACCTTCGGTTCAACCATAGACTCCGTCGGGAAAGCCGCCCGTGTCGCAATTGCCGTCGCGCTAATAATAACGGTACTGGTTACGCTGCTGTTTATGAAGCTGCTTGTCGTAAAGAACAGACATTCCATTGCCATAATGAAAGCATTAGGTTTTAGAAACTCGGATATAATGGCGCAGTATGCTTCCCGTTCGGTATTCGTGCTGATTGCCGGAATTGTTACCGGTACGCTACTCGCAAATACTCTGGGAGAAATACTTGCAGGTGCGGTGATCTCCTCGTTTGGAGCTTCGTCGTTTAAATTTGTGGTCAATCCGCTTTCGGCGTATTTGCTGTATCCGCTGATGATGGTGTGTTCTGTACTTATCGCAACCATAATCGGCACATCGGGTGCGCAGCAAATTAGAATATCCGAAAATATAAAGGAGTAGCTTATGAAGAAGATTATCATCGGTGAAAATATAGTAAAATCTTTTGGCGAGGGCAAGGAAAAATACACTGCTCTGGATAGAGTATCTGCCCAAATTGACGAAGGCGAGTTCGTTGCGGTTATGGGGCCTTCAGGCTCAGGAAAATCGACGCTGATGTTTGCGCTGAGCGGAATGGATGGCATTGACGGCGGAAAGATTGCATTTGACGGCAGGGATTTATCTGCACTGAGTGAAAATGAGCTTTCAGATATACGGAGAACAAAAATGGGATTTGTATTTCAGCAGCCGACTTTACTGAAAAATCTGAATATCCTCGACAACATCATACTTCCTTCAATGCGGGACAACAGAAGAAGCGCCCTGAAGATTACCGGGAAAGCAAAAGCACTTATGAAAAAGACAGGTATTGCGGAACTGGAAAAACGTGATATTACACAAGTTTCGGGAGGGCAGCTTCAGCGTGTGGGCATTTGCCGTGCGCTTATGAACAATCCAAAAATTATTTTCGGTGATGAGCCGACTGGCGCGCTTAATTCAAAATCCGCACAGGAGATTATGGACATTTTCTCCGAAATCAACGCGGAAGGCACTACGGTTATGCTTGTAACTCACGATGCAAAGGTGGCGGCTCGGGCGGATCGAATTATGTTTATGCGTGACGGAAATATTGTGAGCGAGATACGGATTCCGAAATTGAGCGGCACAAGTATTGACGACAGGATCAAAAAAGTCACTGAGAAAATGCGGGAAATAGGAATTTGAAAATGCAATGATCCACGCAGAGTGCTGCTGCTGGGCGTTAATATGCATATTTTCTTCCGGGGATACATAGGCTGGGACAAAGCGTCCTGTGCACTCAACCTGTGCGGGACGGACCAACGAACCGTTTCTGCCAGGGAGGAAGAACGTCATGAAGACGGATAAAGCGGCGATTATACTGGCCTGCATTACTGTAGTTATCGGCATCGGCAGCACTTACGGACCGGTGAAGGATATGCTGGCCCAGCTTAAACCGCAGACTGGACTGGCTGTATGGAGCAATGCTGCCACAGAGCCGAGGGATGCTTTGCGCACACTGATTGAGAACAAGGCAGCCAAGCTGAACAGTCCTGCGGTGGATGCCACGGTTGACCGGGTATGGAAAGCCATTCCGGGCTATAACGGGCTTGAGGTGGATATTGAGGCTACGTACCAGACGGCACTGCTTCGGGGGGCAAAAGATCCTGTGAAGCTCCTGTACCGGCAAATACCGCCTAAGGTTTCGCTGAACGACCTGGGAGCGCAGCCGATTTACCGGGGCAACCCGGCCAAGCCGATGGTTTCACTGATGATTAATGTGGCATGGGGCAATCAATATATTATGCCGATGCTCGATATTCTTGATCAGGAGAAGGTGAAGGTTACTTTTTTTCTGGACGGAAGCTGGCTGAGCCATAATAAAGAGCTTGCCGCTGAAATGCTGAAGCGCGGGCATGAAATGGAGAATCACGCTTACACCCATCCCAATATGAGCACCTTAAGCCGGGAACGCGCCACCGCCGAGATTGAGAAGACACAGAAGCTCTTGAAGGAGAGCCTTGGGGTCACCAATACCTGGTTTGCCCCGCCATCGGGCGATTTTGATCAGGAGACGGTGGACATTGCCGCTTCCTTGGGGCTGAAAACAGTGCTGTGGACGCTCGATACGGTCGATTGGCGCAATCCTTCACCGGAATCGGTTATAGCCAAAATCAGCAGCAAGGTGGAGCCGGGAACTCTGATCCTGATGCATCCGACAGACTCTTCCTCTAAGGCGCTCCGGGGCATGATACGGGGGATTAGAGCCAAAGGCCTGCAGCTTGGGACAGTCAGTCAAACGCTCTCAGCGGAGCGCCTGATCCCCGCAGATGTTGAGTGAGCCGCTTATTTCTGGTAGGATAAGAGGCGCGAATACCAAATACAGATAGAAACAGGTCTATGCCAGGAGGACTTAGAAGTGGAAAAAATAGTATTATCAAACGGTCTGCGGGTGGTTACCGAAACCATTCCTACCGGCCGGTCCGTTTCCTTCGGAATCTGGGTCAAAACAGGCTCCCGGAACGAGAACCCGCTTAATAACGGGATTTCACATTTTATCGAACATATGCTTTTTAAAGGAACCGACCGCTATAGCGCCAAGGATATTGCTGAACAGTTCGATGCCATTGGCGGCAACGTCAATGCATTTACCTCCAAGGAATATACATGCTATTATGCAAAAGTGCTCGATGAGCATCTGCCGATTGCCGTGGACGTGCTGGCGGACATGTTTTTCCGTTCACGGATGGATGCAGAAGAGCTGGCGAAGGAGAAAAACGTCATCCTTGAGGAAATTGCCATGTGCGAGGACACGCCGGATGATCTGGTGCATGATCTGATGTGTGCCGCCGCCTACGGCGAACACCCGCTTGCTTATACTATCCTGGGCTTGAAGGAACGGCTGCTGGAGATGACACCCGACGATCTGCGCGCTTATATGAAGCAGCAGTATACGATAGAGAATACGGTCATCAGCGTAGCCGGCAATATCAATGACGGATTAATCGAGCTGCTGGAGCAGCATTTCGGATCTTTCGACAATCACGGAGAAGCCTCCACGCTGACAGCACCTGATTTTCATGGTGGGCTGCTCTTTCACCGCAAGAAAACCGAGCAAAACCACATTTGCCTTTCCTTGCCGGGCGTCCAAAGCGGTGGTCCGCTGCAATATCCAATGGTGCTGCTGAACAATGCCATCGGCGGCGGGATGAGCTCACGGATGTTCCAGGAGATCCGCGAGAAACGCGGGTTGGCCTATTCGGTATACTCCTACCACAGCTCACAGGCAGACAGCGGGATGTTCACTGTATATGCCGGGACTGCGCCGAAACAGACCAAAGCGGTGACCGTGCTGATCAAAGAGATGATGTATGAGCTTGCGGTCAAGGGACTGAGCGAGGACGAGCTGAGAAAGGGTAAGGAGCAGCTCAAAGGAAGTCTGATCCTCAGCCTGGAGAGCACCAGCAGCCGGATGAACCGCCTCGGCAAAAATGAGCTGATGCTTGGAAGACATGATACACTGGATGAGATGATCGCCAAAATCCAGCAGGTGACAATGGATGACGTCAATCAATTGCTGGACCATATGTTTGCCGAGCCGCTCGCGCTGGCGATGGTAGGTTCTACAGACAAAGCTATAGCCAATGTTAGGAGAGATGATCTTGTCTTATTACGTTCAAATTAACAAGCTACCGGGAAATGAGGATGTGCTGCTGCCCCGCAAAATGTCGGAGCAAGCCTCAGGCTATGACCTGTACGCTGCTGTGGGCGAGCCTGTCGTGCTTGCTCCGGGAGAGCGCACACTTATCCCTACCGGTATATCGCTGGCCATGCCGGACGGCCTGGAGGCGCAGATCCGTCCGCGCAGCGGCCTGGCGCTGAAGCATGGCATCACCTGCCTGAACACACCGGGTACCATCGACGCCGATTACCGGGGCGAAATCAAGGTGCTGCTGATCAACCTGGGGCAGGAGCCATTTGCCATTGCCCGTAATGAGCGGATTGCCCAAATGGTTTTCCAGGCCGTACCGTCCGTAACGATGGTTGAAGTGGAGGAACTGTCCGCAACAGAGCGTGGAGCAGGCGGCTTCGGGCATACGGGCAAATAAGAAGCTGCATTACACTACACAAAAAGCTTGTGGAAGAACGCCGGTAACGGCGTTGTCCGCAAGCTTTTTTTCTATTTTGACACTTTCGCCTGTAGATTCTCTTCAACTACCTCGCGCAACTTCTCCATCTGGGCATCACGCCGCTTGATGATATCTTTGACCGTGGTATAAGCCTCAATATCCGGAAAGACCGCATCCGCAGGGTCGAGCTTCGGATTGGAACGGGTGAAGTTTTTAAAGGAAACCTGAAATTCAAGGCCTGATGATGGCAGCTTGAAAGGAAGGACGTCGCCATAGGAGGAAGGCTTATTTCCGGTGGCTTCGCCGAGAATCAGGCCCAATTGATTATCTTGAACCGTCACAGCAAACATATTGGCGGAGCTGAAGCTTCGCGGTGAGGTTAGAATGTACAGCTTTCCTTTGAAGGGCAACGCCGTTTTCAGCGGGTTATCAGTCACACTGGGAGCATATTTTGCAGTACCGCTATCCTGCCCGCCGTATGCCGCATGAACCTGTGGTGAAAAGCGCATAATCGACCCGTAAGTACGGTATGACTTCACCTTCAGATAGGACATGAACTCATCCACTACCCTGGAGTCGCCGCCCCCGTTGTTTCGCAAATCGACCGCTATGTATCGTATTCCCCGTTTGTTAACCTCAGCGAAAAAATCCTTAACCATCTGAACATAGTGATCATCGTAATTGCACGTCCTTAATTCAAAAACACCCAAAGGCAGCTTTTTATCAAAATAATAATTCACATCAGCCTCGGTGCCCGGATATGGATTATAGAACTTCTCAGAGTTGTCGCTTGTAAATGTAAAGGTGTCTTCTACGTTTTGAACTCCCCGTTTTACTTGAACTGTGGCCTGATTGTCACAGGTAAGCCCTAAATGATTCAGAAAAATATCGGATATTACAAAGGTAGTGCCTTGCTCCCGCACCCATTGTTTATTTTCCGCCGGTATGGCTTTGTCCAGTTCCTGCTCCAGCTCATTAATACTGCGGTTTCCTATGGCTGTCACAATATCGCCGGTTTTGAGGTCGCCTCTATCCTCAGTTACCACCAGTCCCTCCCGGCTCCAGTACAAGGGCAAATCCAGCAGGCGCCGTGCTGAGAAGCTGTAAATGTAAGTATGTCCGTCGTGCAGCAGAGACACAATCTCATCGGCAATGAAATAGAACTCCCCCGTTGTCTGTGGCTGCCGGATTTTGGAGTAGGCTTCCGCGATCACTTTTTTCTCTCCGGCACTCCAGCCGTTAATCAGCCGCGGATGCATTTCCGCCAGCGTCTTCACCAGAAAGTTCAGATCTGCTTTCATTTGGTCAGGGGTCAGCTTCTTTTCGTCAGGTACGGGAGTAGATACAGCGCTTGACTGAGGACTGGATACGGCTTGGGCAGTTGGAGCTGAAGAGGGCAAAGGGGGAAGGGCTTGTTCTTTTTTGGTGATGAAAAGCACAGCGGCTGCAATCATGATCACCGCCAGCAGCGGAAGAGCATAGGTTGTCCATTTGTTTTTCATGTTGTGCACCGGAATCCTTCCTTTTACATTTTTAGTTAACTATAGAGTGATTTCTGTAAGTTTTCTATGATCTATGTGGAGCGCCCAGTATTTCTTCTCCGCTCATCACCCATCCGCCGCCTGCGGCATAAGATGCTCTATAGTCAATAGTGTGTATGTTGAAAGGAGCGTCATCCCTATGCTTACTGGCATCAGGATCGTGTTCCTGGGCGGGGACGCGAGACAGATTGAAGTGATTCGGAAATGTGTGGAAATGGATGCGACGGTAAGCGCTGCCGGGTTCGAAAAGTGGGATGCCCCAAGCCCAGGGGTAAGCCTGGAACAGATGTCGGCAGAGCTGCTAAGCAGTGCGGATGTGCTGGTGCTGCCTACGGTAGGCTGTGATGACGAAGGAAATATCAATGCGCTGTTCTCCAATCACCGTTTACAGCTGCGGGAGGAGCATATCGCGGCGCTGCCGGCGCACTGTACGGTTTATACCGGCATGGCCAAAGGTTATTTGCGCAGTTTGTGCGTTAAGAATTCAATTAAGCTGGTGGAGCTGCTGAACCGGGACGATGTGGCTATATACAACTCCATCCCTACAGCGGAAGGTGCGCTGGTCATGGCCATTCAGAATACGGATTTTACTATTCACGGCTCTACCTCTATGGTGCTGGGTATGGGCAGAACCGGATTTACAATGGCAAGGGCACTGCAGGGCTTGGGTTCAAGCGTGAAGGTAGGGGTAAGAAAACAGGAGCATTACGCACGCGCCGAAGAGATGGGCTGGAAGCCATTTATGACCGGAGAGCTGCTGGCTCATGTGGCGGAGGTCGACCTCATTTTCAACACGATTCCAAGCCTGATCATCACCGCGCAGGTGCTTTCGCGTCTTCCCAAGCACTGTGTAATTATTGATCTGGCTTCCGCTCCGGGCGGGTGCGATTTCCGCTATGCGGAAAAACGCGGAATCAAAGCTATGCTGGCACCGGGCTTGCCCGGGATCGTTGCTCCCAAAAGCGCAGGCATCATTATGGCAGGTGCACTGGTACAGTCGATATCGGACGAGAGTTTGAACAGGGGGGACGAATAAATGGATTGGCATGGAAAAACAGTAGGTTACGCGATTACCGGCTCGCACTGCACGTTTGCGGAGGTCATGCCGCAGATTCAGCGTTTTATGGATGGCGGAGCCAAAGTGGTCCCGATTGTGTCCGCATCCGTGCTAAATACGGATACCCGCTTCGGCACATCGGAAAATTGGCTAAAACAGTTGAAAGAAATAACAGGGAATGATATCATTTCTACAATTGTTGAAGCGGAACCGCTGGGTCCTTCCAAGCTGCTGGATGTCTTGACCATCGCTCCCTGCACAGGGAATACGACGAGCAAGCTGGCTAACGCCATGACAGACAGCCCTGTGCTTATGGCTGCCAAGTCACAAATGCGCAATGGGCGTCCGCTGGTGCTGGCGATCTCGACCAACGACGGGCTGGGTTTGAATGCGGCGAACATTGCGAAGCTGCTGGTAACCAAGAATATTTATTTTGTGCCGTTCGGCCAGGATAACCCGCAGGGCAAGCCTAATTCGCTTGTGGCGCAGATGGATCTCATTCCCGAGGCCTGTTATGCGGCGCTGCAGGGCAATCAGCTGCAGCCCATGATCATCGAACGGTTTCATTCAGCATAGACAACAGATTCGTTTCATGCAGGCACTCCGATTATAAGGCTCATATAAGCCGTCCTCAACCTGAGGGCGGTTCAACACTTTAAAAGACCAGGCGCAAGCTGATTTATTCCATTCATGGAATAATGGGTTGCGTACATATTAGTGTGCTTGCTTAGAGAAGTAATGGAGGAATTATTCATGGGTATTTTGGTGCAAAAATTCGGCGGAACCTCACTCTCCACACCTGCGGCCAGAGAACACGTTATCCGTCATGTCAAACGGGAGCTGGCCAGCGGCTTCAGCCTGGTTGTTGTAGTGTCAGCCATGGGCCGCAAAGGTGAGCCTTATGCGACCGATACACTGCTGGACTTGGCGGTGCAGAACGGAAATTCGCTGCCGGACCGGGAGAAGGACCTGCTGATGTGCTGCGGAGAGATCATCTCGGCAACAACCTTGTGCGGGCTGCTGGAGCAGGAGGGCATCCGCTCGACAGTGCTGACAGGTGCGCAGGCGGGATTTCTCACGGATAACAGCTTCGGCAATGCAAGAATTCTCGATGTGCGGACCGAGCGCATTCTGCGTGAATTGCGCGAACAAAAGGTAGTTATTGTAACCGGGTTCCAGGGTCAGACCGAAGCCGGTGATTTCACGACCCTTGGACGCGGCGGAAGCGATACGTCAGCAACTGCGCTCGGCGCTGCACTGCGTGCGGACATGGTTGACATTTATACGGATGTCGATGGAATTCTTACCGCCGATCCGCGGATTGTCGAGGATGCCAAGCAACTGACCTATGTCAGCTACACGGAGATCTGCAACATGGCTTATCAAGGGGCCAAGGTGATTCACCCCCGCGCCGTTGAGATTGCGATGCAGGCTCAGATCCCGGTGCGTGTACGGTCTACATTTTCCGAAGCCGAAGGTACACTTGTAACCCATCCTGAAGGATTTAGCGATGTTTCGAATGGGGTTGTGGACCGCTATGTCACAGGAATCGCCTATGTCAGCAATGTTACCCAGATTTCGGTGGAGTGCCCGGAAGGCAACGGAACCGGCGTGCAGCTGCAAATTTTCAAAAGCATGGCCGACAACGGCATCAGCGTGGACTTCATCAATGTGACGCCAAGCGAGGCCCTATATACCGTAAATGACGACAAGTCGGAGCAAGCGATCGCCGCGTTGCAGGAGCTGGGACTGCGTCCTTCAAGCTTGTCCGGCTGCGCTAAGGTCTCTGTCATCGGCGGCGGCATCAATGGCGTTCCCGGCATCATGGCCCGCATCGTTGAAGCGCTAAGCTCGCAGAATATTCAAATCCTGCAGTCAGCGGACTCCAATACAACCATTTGGGTTCTGGTCAAAAAGGAAGACATGGTGCAGTCGCTGCGCGCATTGCATGCCAAGTTTGAATTACACCGCTGACAAGGAGGAATTCAATGTGGACTTCGGAAGATTAATAACCGCCATGGTGACCCCCTTTGACGGGGCTGGAGAGATCAACTGGGAAGCCGCCTCACGGCTTGTCGATTACCTCATAGAGGAGCAGAAATCCGAAGCGCTCGTAGTTTGCGGAACGACCGGAGAATCCCCCACCTTAAGCGATGAAGAGAAGCTTGAGCTGTTTGCTTTTGTACTGGAGAAGGCTGCTGGACGCTGCAAAATCATTGCCGGAACCGGCAGCAACAATACCAGACATTCTATACATTTGACGAAGGAAGCGGAGAAAATCGGTGTGGACGGCGTGCTTCTAGTCGTTCCATATTACAACAAACCGAACCAGGAAGGACTATACCAGCATTTTGCAGCCATAGCCGGTGAGACTTCATTGCCGGTTATTTTGTACAATGTGCCCAGCCGTACCGGTGTAAGCATGAGTGCGAAGACCACTTTGCGGCTGGCTGAAATTCCGAACATTGTGGCTACCAAAGAATGTGCTTCCGTTGACCAGGTTACATTGATTGCTGCTGCTTGTCCGCCTGATTTCCGCGTCTATTCCGGGGATGATTCTGCAGGTCTTGCTGCGCTTGCTGTCGGAGGTTACGGAATCATCAGTGTAGCCAGCCACATAGTCGGGGCGGAGATGGCAGAGATGATTAACGCCTTTATCTCAGGAAATGTACAGCGGGCTGGTGAGCTTCACCGAAAGCTGTTTCCTGTGTTCAAGGGCTTATTTGAATGTCCGGAGCCGCTGCCGAATCCGTCGGCGGTCAAATATGCGCTGGGGCTGCGCGGGCAGAATGTCGGCTCTGTACGGCTTCCGCTCATTCCACCCACTGAAGAAGAGGCGGTATTTATCGCAGGGCTGCTGAAATAAGACGGGGTTTGAACTCAAAGGCTGGCATTCCTATTCTAGGAGCGCCGGCCTTTTTTATGTTTGTTCAATGTCAAAATCGTAAACGCTGTATTAACGCTGGCCCCCTGGTTTCTGTAGTTTTTTTCGCCTGGAAAGCCCTGAACGCAAGGAAAGAATAGGCATTCGTACGGATGACTTGTCTTTTGCCAAAAAAATCATGTATAATGTCCTTAAGTGACTGGGTGCGGTTAAAATTAAATATGCGGTAATCTTCCGTCAATGGATTTTACATTGTGAGACAGGATAGGTCCTTGATTAAGTCTGCGCTAATGATGCCAGATTTCCGCGCAAGGGGCGCGGACGGTGAATTTTGACGGCGTTTGTCCGCTTCATTCAATGTATTCACTGCCCGATTCGGGAGCTATTCGCAGTGCGGAATTGTATAGACTTATGGAATTTCTGTTTTTTATGGAAGTTATTAGCAATTTGAAAATGTGTTCAGCGCCGCTGAAATAATGAAGCTTATTGTTTTGCAAATAAAAAGTATGACGTCCAACATCATAGGAGGGTTAGATTCATTTGTCCAAAAAAAACAACAACGATAAATTGACGATTTTCGCTTTGGGCGGAGTCGGCGAGATCGGGAAAAACATGTATGTGGTTCAATACGGAAACGACATTGTAGTCGTGGATGCGGGGCTTAAGTTCCCGGAAGAGGATATGCTCGGTATTGATATTGTTATCCCTGACATCTCATATTTGACAGAGAACCGTGACAAGGTAAGAGGAATTGTGCTTACCCACGGCCATGAGGATCACATCGGCGGCTTGTCATATGTGCTCAAGAACCTGAATGTTCCGGTTTACGGCACAAGACTTACCCTGGGGCTTGTAGAGAATAAGCTCAAGGAAGCGAACCTGCTCGGGGAAACGAAACGTATTCTTATCAATGAAGATTCGGAAATTGAGCTGGGCACTTCGCTCAAAGTGACTTTCTTCAGAACAAATCACAGCATTCCTGACTCAGTCGGCATTTGCATCGATACACCGGAAGGCAGTGTCGTTCATACAGGCGACTTCAAATTTGACCACACTCCAGTCAACGGTCAATATGCCAACCTGCACCGGATGGCTGAAATCGGGCAGAAGGGCGTGCTTGCGCTCCTCTCGGACAGTACCAATGCTGAGAAGCCCGGATTCACTCCTTCGGAGAAGAATGTCGGCATCGTTCTGGAGGATATTTTCCGCAAGGCAGATCAGCGGGTGGTTGTGGCAACCTTCGCCTCCAACGTGCACCGTATCCAGCAGGTGGTTAATGCTGCGGAATCAACGGGACGCAAGATTACTGTAATCGGCCGCAGTATGGTTAACGTAGTATCCATCGCTTCCGAGCTGGGATACCTGAACGTGCCGGACGGCATGCTGATCGAACCTGAGGAAATGAACAGAATGGCCGCCAACCGTGTAGTAGTACTGTGCACAGGCAGCCAAGGAGAGCCGATGTCGGCGCTTACCCGTATGGCGCGCTCCAGCCACCGCAAGGTGGATATTCTGCCGGGCGATACGGTAATTATTGCCGCAACACCGGTACCGGGCAATGAGAAATATGTCGGCCGTACGATTGATGAGCTGTTCCGCCTTGGCGCCAACGTAATTTACAGCGGCTCCAATTCCGGCGTTCACGTCTCCGGCCACGGTAGCCAGGAAGAGCTGAAGCTGATGCTCAACCTGATGAAACCGAAGTATTTCATTCCTATTCACGGTGAATACCGGATGCAGCGCAAGCATGCACTGCTTGCAGAATCCGTTGGTGTAGATCCAAGCAATATTTTCATCACAGAACTGGGTGAAGTGATTGAGATTTCCGGCGGTGCGGCACGCAGAGCCGGTAAGGTGACTGCAGGCAACGTGCTGATTGACGGATTAGGTGTAGGCGATGTAGGCAACATTGTATTGCGTGACCGCAAGCTGCTGTCCCAGGACGGTATTCTGGTAGTGGTTGTTACGCTTAGCAAGCAGAATGGCGCTATCGTCTCCGGACCGGATATCATCTCCCGCGGGTTCGTCTATGTACGGGAATCCGAAGGACTCCTTGACGAAGCCAACCGTATCGTATCCGGCACGCTCCAGCGCCTGATGAGCGAGAAGGTTAATGAATGGGCATCGCTCAAGACAAGCGTCAAGGATTCGCTTGGACGTTTCCTCTATGAGCAGACCCGCCGCAGACCGATGATCCTTCCGATTATCATGGAAGTGTAATTTAAGAAGCTAACGATTAACAAATAAATAAGCAGGGCCAAGGCCCCTTCTCCCCGGAAATATTGGACGGTTTCCAGGGGAGAAGGGGTTTTTGTATGTTAAGGAGTGCATAACGGAGTCACTTGGAATGTCATACTAATGAAGATTAGCATGCCTCCAGCTAAAAAGTGCTGCAGGCGGAAAGGGAGTGCTGCGAACGATGGATGTAACAAAAGGAATTAATAACGACGCCATAAACGAGGAGACTCTTCCTGACGAAGGGAAACCGGGAAGCATTGAGCCTGTTCTCCCGGAAGCGGCGGGCACTGTGAAGGAGCTTGGCGTGGCGGCGGTTCCAGCCGGAGAACCGGATATCTTTTGCATGACAATTATCGGGCAGATTGAAGGGCATTTCGTCCTGCCTCCGCATAACAAAACGACCAAATACGAACACATTATTCCTCAGTTGGTGGCCGCTGAACAGAACAAAAATATTAAAGGCCTGCTGATTATCCTCAATACAGTTGGTGGTGATGTAGAAGCCGGGTTGGCAATTGCGGAGATGATCGCTTCTTTGTCGAAGCCGACAGTAACGGTAGTGATCGGCGGCGGCCACAGCATTGGCGTTCCGATTGCGGTATCCTCCAGCTACTCCATTATTGCCGAGAGCGCAACGATGACCATACATCCCATCCGAATGAACGGTCTCGTGATCGGAGTGCCGCAGACGTTCGAATATATGGAGCGGATGCAGGAGCGGATGGTGCGGTTTGTAACCTCACATTCACGGATTTCCGAGAAGCAGTTCAAGGATCTGATGTTCCAGACCGGCGAGCTGAACCGCGATATTGGTACGGCTGTGGGCGGAGCGGATGCTGTCAAATACGGCCTGATGGATGAGGTTGGCGGCATCGGCGCCGCGCTGAACCGGCTGAATGGTATGATCGCCGGAAATATTTCTTCGGCTTCGGAGCCTTTGATACAGGGAGGATTGACTCAATGACCTTGTATTCTGTGGTACCGGTGGAGCAGGTGTTTGAGGGTGCGATCAGCTTTGTCCAGCCGCTGCAGGAGGTGAGCATCCAGGGCATGCTGATGCAGGTGGAGCCGCTGGAACGGGGCCAGGCGCGGATCGTCAGACTGCTGGATTGCCCGCTGCAGAAATATCTCGACCCGGCGTTCTCCCCGGGAGCGATTATCAGCTACGATAAATAATTCAGTTCATCCCGGAGCCTATAAGAAAAGGCGAACAGAGTGCCAGGAAGATGCATTTTTTTACAAAAGAGAACATAGGTACGCCACGCCATTATATGGTATAATAGTGTTCCGGGGGTGGCTGGTGTGGCTAAACGAAGAAGAAAGAAGAAGAAAAAAGCGCTGCTCGGCAGCGTTTTAAAATATGAAATCTACGGGATTATGCTTATTACATTATCCGTCATTGCTTTATCCGGTGAGGCGGCGGTAGGGCGCTCCCTTTCCAGCATGGCTGGGTATTTACTCGGGAGATTTTATTTTGTGCTGCCGCTGACCGGCATATTTTACGGCTTGATGGTGATGATTCACAGAAGGTGGCCTTCCTCCTGGAACAGCCGCCATTCCGGCGTGCTGCTGCTAGTGCTGTCCATGTGCCTGATGAGCACGATATCGGCAATGGAGCAGAAGCTGGGGCCATTGTCGATGCTGCATCCAGGCAATGTGCTTGCGCAAATACATAACGACCTGTCGGGTGCGCTCTCGCCAGGCTCCAGCGACAGCAATGTGTACATGCTGGGCAAGGATATCAGCGGAGGATATCTCGGAGCATTGGAGTATGCGGTATTGCTGTGGCTGTTCGGCAGTCTTGGAGCCAAGCTCCTGATGATTGTCATGCTGGCGATCAGCTTCATGCTGATTACGAACCTCTCTTATGTTGAGCTGTTCGCCCTGCTGCGGAGCCGGGCGGTGAAGCTGGTGGAGGGCATCCGGCGGAGAGCTGCCAACCGGCCTGCCGCGGTGCCGGTGACCTCCAGAGCTGCTAGAGCAAGCCGGGCGCCTGCTCCGCAGCCTGTGCAGGATGACGATGAGGATGAAGAGGATGATGAGCAGCTGCCGCGCCGGAGCCAGCCGCAGTTCTTGCAGAGAATCGGGGGCTGGTTCAGCGGAGCTCCACGGACCGGCCAGCCTGCAGCCGAGACCGAACCGGAGGATCAGACGGATTCTGATGTTGTGGCGGCAGGTGCACCTTCGATTCCAATTATCTCGGGGATTCGTAATGATGACCTGTCCCAGCTTGACGATGATGATGATTATTTCGGTGATGATGCAGAGCCTGTATCCCCCATTATCCGCGATTTCTTCGAGCATATCCGCTCGGAAGGACTGAATGCGGAGGACCGTGAAGAGTGGGGTGAGTTCTCGCCTGCTGCGCGGAGCGGAGGCATCAGAGCCGCTGATCCCGTTAGCAGCCCTCCAAATGCTCAGCCTGTGGATGACGAATTGCCGGAGGAGCAGGTTACGGTTCAATTGGATGGACTGCTGGATTCGGCTGCAGAAGGGGAAGAAGTTCCCGCTCCGCCGCTTCCTCCGCCGCCTAAGCCCTACAAGCTGCCTCCTTTCCGCCTTCTGGCGAAGCCTAACAACGGAGGCAAAGCCGGTGACCAGAATGATTACATGCAGACAGCACGTAAGCTGGAAGCAACGCTGGAAAGCTTTGGAGTAAGGGCCAAGGTGCTTGAGGTCGTAAGAGGACCGGCGGTTACCCGGTATGAAATTCAGCCTGATATTGGGGTGAAGGTCAGCCGGATCGTTAATTTGACCGATGATATTGCGCTTGCGCTTGCAGCCAAGGATATCCGTATGGAAGCGCCGATCCCGGGCAAGTCGGCCATCGGGATTGAGGTGCCGAATCCCGAGGTCTCTATTGTAACGATGCGCGAGGTTATGGAGACGCAGGTTTTCCAGGATGCCGAATCCAGGCTGTCGATCGCCTTCGGGCGTGATATTTCCGGCCAGACCATTGTGGGTAATTTGGCCAAGATGCCCCATCTCCTGGTTGCAGGAGCAACAGGCTCCGGGAAGTCGGTATGCATCAACGGCATTATTACCAGTATTTTATACAAGGCCAAGCCGAATGAGGTTAAATTTCTGATGGTCGATCCCAAGATGGTCGAGCTTAATGTGTACAACGGGATTCCCCATCTGCTTGCACCGGTGGTCACCGACCCCAAACGTGCGAGTCTCGCCTTGAAGAAGATTGTGGTGGAAATGGAGAAAAGATATGAGCTGTTCTCCAATTCAGGCACTCGCAATGTGGAAGGCTACAACAATCTCATGAAGGATAATCCGGCGGCGGTGCTGCCATATATTGTTGTTATCGTGGACGAGCTTGCCGACCTGATGATGGTTGCGGCGAACGATGTTGAGGATGCAATCTGCCGGCTTGCACAGATGGCGCGTGCAGCGGGAATTCACTTGATTATTGCCACCCAGCGTCCTTCTGTCGATGTTATTACCGGGCTAATCAAAGCCAATATTCCTTCACGCATCGCCTTCGGCGTATCTTCGAATGTGGATTCACGGACCATTCTGGACATGCCTGGCGCAGAGAAGCTGCTTGGACGTGGGGACATGCTGTTCCTGCCGATGGGCGCCTCCAAGCCTACACGTGTGCAGGGCGCTTTTATGAGCGATCAGGAAGTCGAAACCATTGTGCAGTATGTCAGCAGCCAGGGCGAAGCTAATTACGATGAATCCATCGTGCCTGAAGTGGATGAGACAGTGACGGGGGATGAGGAGCCCCAGGATGAGTTGTATGATCAGGCGGTACAGATTGTGCTGGAAGCGAAGCAGGCCTCCGTATCGCTGCTTCAGCGGCGCATGCGTGTCGGATACACGCGCGCGGCCAGACTCATTGACTCGATGGAGGCCCGGGGGGTCATCGGGCCGTACGAGGGCAGCAAGCCGCGTGAGGTGCTGATGTCCCTGGAGCAATTCCAGCATAACCGGATCAGTTCATAATAGTTATGGATTGTCTTTACCGAGCACCTCTTTCCCAAGCGGAAAGGGTGCTTTTTTGTTGCGGTGCAAGGGTAGAGCGCCTTAGATCTCGTCATTCCAGACAAGTAATGCATAGGATGTCCTGCCAGTCGTCATAATAACTTTATCCATCCATGCAGAACTTACAAGAGAAAGGTAGAGCGATCCCTTATGAAAAAGCATAAGCAGTGGGTAATTGCCGCGCTAACCCTTACGCTGGCGGCAGCGCCGTTTGCAGGCACGTTCGTTAAGGAACATGGCGTAGTCTACGCAAATCAGCTAAATAACGCGTCTGGTATGAAGGAAAATACTGTACCGGAGGGGCAGGTTTTGCCCGCTTTCGGAACAACTCCGCTTCAGTTGGGTTCTTCCGGAAAGGATGTTTATGAGCTGCAGGGAAGGCTGAAGTATCTCGGATTTTATGCAGGAGCCATAGACAGTGAATTTGGAAGCAAGACCAAAAATGCGGTAACCTGGTTCCAGTGGAAATTTGGCATGCCGGCAGATGGCGTTGTAGGCGCTAAAACAAAGCTCAAGCTGTATAATGCCACAAAAGCCTGGCGGCCGACAGAGCCGCCCACCGAAACGGCAAATAATACAGGCGGTAACAATGCTAATGCAGGTACCTCGAACACAGCGGAGCTGAGCTCCGGCAACACTATGGGGCTGTCTGAAAATGATCTGAAGATTATGGCGAACGCGGTGTACGGAGAATCGCGGGGGGAACCCTTCGAAGGTCAGGTCGCCGTTGCTGCCGTAATTCTGAACCGCGTCAAATCGCCCAACTTTCCAAATACGCCTTCCGGTGTGATTTTTCAGCCAGGCGCCTTCACGGCGGTAGCTGACGGCCAGATTTATCTGGAGCCTAACGAACAGGCCCGCAAGGCTGTGCAGCTTGCACTAAATGGCTGGGACCCTTCCGGCGGCTGCATCTATTACTTTAATCCGAAGACGGCCACCTCGAAATGGATCTGGACCCGTCCGCAAGTGAAGACGATTGGACAGCATATTTTCTGCATGTAACCATGAATACGTAGGCCATAGAGCAACCGGTATGTTCCTTCCGGTTGCTTCCTTACTTTGGAATGGTTTAGAATGGATAATACTTCATAAACTTGTTGTATAGAGAGCGAACTTAAGAATTCGGCTTGTCCTCTTTCTTAAGATCAGCTTATATTGCAGTTATCCACGCCGTAAAGGAGTTTTGGACTTGACAAATAATGGATTTCAACATGGCAGCGCTGCAGGCATGCGTATTCATGTCTTGCCGACAAAGGCGTTCAAGACATTCGCCATCTCACTTTATGCCGGCGTTCCTCTCGATGAGAGCACGGTTACTCCCACGGCTCTGGTTCCCTTCGTGCTGCGAAGAGGCACATCGGCTTACCCGGAGACAACCCAGTTCCGTGAACGGCTGGAGGAGCTGTACGGTGCCGGATTCGGCTTTGACATTTACAAAAGAGGCGATTACCAGATTGTTCAATTCCGCATGGATACGATCAATGATTCCTTCGTGCAGAGCAAGGAGAGCCTTCTTGGTGAATCCTTTGCTTTTCTCGGAGAGGTATTAACCCGGCCGCTGCTGGAGGATGGAAGCTTTCGCGCTTCCTATGTAGCTACAGAACGCGAGACGGTGCGCAAGAAGCTGGATTCAATCGTTAATGATAAAATCCGCTATGCAGCGGAGCGCTGCATCGAGGAAATGTGCCGCAAGGAGCCTTACCGTCTGCATCCGCTCGGCCAAAGAGCTGATCTTGACGGCATTACGCCGGAATCGCTGTATAAGTCCTATAATTCATGGCTGAACGGAGCTATATTGGATTTGTATGTGGTCGGTGACACAACGCCGGAGGAAGTGGAGAAGCTGGTGGTCCGCCATTTTGGCCGTGCTCATACCGAAACTGCCACCTATTCCGCAGACTTTACACCGGTAACAGTTACTGAAGTCCGGACGGTCGAAGAGAAGCTTGATGTGAACCAGGGCAAGCTTAATATGGGGTTGCGCACTTCAATCACTTACAAGGACGACCGGTATGCCTCTGCGCTGATGTATAACGGCATTCTGGGCGGCTATCCGCACTCCAAGCTGTTTGTCAATGTGCGCGAGAAGGAGAGTCTGGCTTATTACGCTTCTTCGCGTTATGACGGACATAAAGGCATTGGCACGATCCAATCGGGGATTGAAACGCAGAATTACGGCAAAGCGGTGGATATTATCCGCAAACAGCTTGACGAGCTGAAGGCCGGCAATATCAGTGATCTGGAGCTTAGCCAGACCAAAGCCATGATCCGCAATCTGCTTTCCGAAATCCAGGATTCCGCTTTTGAAATGATTTCCTTTGATTTCAACCGCCAATTGTCCGGAAAAGACCGCTCTGCACAGGAGCTGCTGACTCAGGTGGATGGCATGGGAGCGGAGGATGTGAAGGCTGCGGCAGGCACATTCGAGCTGGATACGATTTATTTCCTGACAGGGAAGGAGGAATAGCGGTGGAAAAGATCCATTACGAGAAGCTTCAAGAGACACTTTATCACGAGGTTATGGATAACGGTCTGCAGGTGTATGTGCTGCCGAAACCGGCTTTTCTCAAAACCTATGCGACCTTTGCCACCAAATACGGCTCTGTGGACAATCACTTCAAGGTTGCGGGCGGCGAAGAAACGACAGTGCCTGATGGCATAGCCCACTTTCTGGAGCATAAAATGTTCGAGGAGCCGGAAGGCGATATTTTTGCCACTTTTGCCTCTAATGGGGCTTCAGCGAATGCTTTTACCAGCTTTGATCAGACCGTTTACCTCTTCTCTGCTACGGAGAACATCGAGACCAATCTGAGTACGCTTGTGGATTTTGTGCAGCGGCCTTATTTCACCGATGAGAATGTGGAAAAGGAAAAGGGGATTATCGGCCAGGAAATCAATATGTATGCGGATAATCCGGATTGGCGCGTGTACTTCGGCTTGATCGAAGCGATGTACGCCAAACATCCGGTTCATATCGATATTGCCGGAACCATCAAGTCCATTGCAACAATCACCAAAGAAACATTGTACACCTGCTACAATTCCTTTTACCATCCCAGCAATATGCTGTTGTTTGTGGTTGGCGGCGTAGAGCCGGAAAAGGTATTCGAGCTGGTACGCAGCAATCAGAACGCCAAATCCTACGGCAAGCAGGGTGAGATCGAACGCATCTTTGAGGAAGAGCCGGTTCAAGTGGCTACCAAAGTGAAGGAAACCAAGCTGGCTGTGTCGATGCCGAAGCTCCTCTTCGGATTTAAGGAGAAGGCGGAGGGCCTCACCGGAGAAGCAGCAGTACGCCGCGATCTGACGACCAAGCTGATGCTTGATTTGCTGCTGGGAAGCAGTACGTCGCTGTACCAGAAGCTCTATGACGAGGAACTCATCTCCGACAGCTTTGGGCATGAGTTCAACAGCTCACCGCAATATGCATTTTCGGCCATCGGCGGGGATACCAAGGACCCGGACCTGCTGCTCAAGCGGATCAAGGAAGAGATTAATCTTGTGCTTGAATCGGGTTTTGCTGAGAAGGATTTTGAGCGTGCCCGCAAAAAGAAAATCGGCGGCTACCTGCGCATGCTGAACTCCCCGGAGAGTATTGCCCATGAATTTACACGGTACCAGTTCCGTGGCGGAGATCTGTTCGAAGTGCTCCCGCTGTACGAAGCGATCACTCTTGAAGAAGTCAATGCCCGCCTGCGCGCGCATGTGGACTGGGAACAACTGGCCGTGTCGCTTGTGGTGAGTCCTTAATGGCGCTTTCGGGAGAGAACAGTAAGCCAATCGGGGAAATGACAGTGCTTATTACCGGAGGCAGCGGGGGGATCGGCGGTGCGATTGCCGAGCGTTTTGCTTCCGTAGGAATGAACATTGTGATTCATTATATGAACTCGCACGAAGCGGCGAATGATGTAGCCCGGCGCTGTATGGCGCTTGGGGCTAAGGTAATGACGGTGGCGGCGGATATGAAAGACCGCAGCCAGCTTGAGCGTATGGCGGAAAGACTTGAGAGCAGCGGCATGCAGCCGGATATTCTGGTGAATAATGCCGGAAAGGCGCATTACGGCATGCTTGCCGATGTTACGGAGGAGGAATGGGATGACATCATGGCAGTCAATCTGAAGGGTACCTTTATGTGCAGCCAGATTTTCATGCCCTATATGATCTCCCAGCGCTACGGGCGGATCATCAATGTCTCTTCCGTCTGGGGCATCTCCGGCGCTTCCTGCGAAGTGGCCTATTCTGCCAGCAAAGGCGGTGTGAATGCTTTTACCAAAGCGCTCGCCAAGGAATTGGCCCCTTCAGGGGTTACGGTCAATGCCGTAGCACCGGGAGCGGTTCATACGGCGATGCTGGCCAATTTGCAGGAGGATGAAATGCGCATGCTGGAGGAGGAGATTCCGGCGGGACGTCTGGCTACGCCTGGAGAGATTTCCTCGCTGGTATATTTTCTCGCACTCCCCGAATCCGGCTATATCACCGGGCAGATCATCAGTCCGAACGGCGGATGGATTACCTGAAGCTTACCATGTGCTGCTTGGAGAAATGCTCCAGCATAAGAACGTCCGGGTCGAGACATATTATAACTGTTGCTTTTAAATCTCACGTAATCCATAACATTTTGAGGAGGATTTAAGATGTCAACAGACTCCGTAGTGAAAAACTTTGATACCTGGAAAAGCTTCTTGGGCGAACGGGTCATTCAGGCTGAGAAAATGGGGATGAGTGAAGAAACCATCTCCAAGCTGGCTTTTGAAATCGGGGAATTCCTTGATAAAAAAGTTGATCCGGGGAACTATTCCAACCGGGCGATCAAAGAGCTGTGGGATGTCGGCACGGATGACGAGAAGCACACCATTGCTTCACTCATGGTCAAGCTGGCGAAGAAAAACGCATAGTATGCGGCAGTGAGCTCCCCCTGCGGGAGCTTTTCTGCAATTATTACAGAGGTGAACTTGCCTTTCAATTTCATTTTATATATCATTAACATGACCCGTGTTTCAGAACACTTTGCGGATGCCGTCCTTTTGGACGGCATAACCGTTTCTTCTTGACGTATAGCAAAGGTATGGGAAAAGGAATCTATGAGGTGCAATCGTGGAATATAAACAATGGTATATGGAGTATAAGATACATAAGAACAGACCCGGTCTGCTTGGTGATATCGCTTCAATGCTTGGAATGCTGGAGGTCAATATCCTGACCATTAACGGGGTAGAAGGCAAAACCCGTGGGATGCTGCTGGAAACCAGCGACGATGAGAAGATCATGCTGATGGGCGAGATGCTCAAAAAAGTAGATAATATAACGGTTACGGCCTTGCGTTCGCCACGGCTTGTGGATAAGCTGGCCGTCCGGCATGGCCGTTATATTGACCGTGATTCGGATGACCGCAAAACCTTCCGTTTTACGCGGGATGAGCTTGGGCTGCTGGTGGATTTCCTTGGTGAGCTTTTTAAGAGAGACGGAAATCAGGTCATTGGCCTGCGCGGCATGCCCCGTGTCGGCAAGACGGAGTCCATTATTGCCGGCAGCGTCTGCGCCATGAAACGCTGGACCTTTGTCTCCTCGACTCTGCTGCGGCAAACGGTTCGCAGCCAGCTTGCCGAGGATGAGATGAATCCGCATAATGTGTTCATCATTGACGGTATTGTCAGCACGATCCGCTCCAATGAGAAGCATTACAACCTGCTGCAGCAGGTGATGAACATGCCCAGCACGAAGGTGATCGAGCACCCGGATATTTTTGTGCGGGAATCCGGCTACACCTATGATGATTTTGATATCATTATCGAGCTGCGTAACTCACCCAGCGAAGAGATATTGTACGACTCGTTTACGACGAGCTACAGTGATGATCTATAGAAACACAAGCAATGCTCACAAAACTTAGCTTATGCTTACGAAGCGAGTTTTGTACGAAGTGAATCAAGCAGCTATGCTCACAAAACTTTTAGGAGGTGATGGTATGTCGGAACTGGGCCGGCATTTGAAGGAGGCGCGTCTGCAGAAAGGGATGAGCCTTGATGATGTCCAGGAAGTAACGAAAATTCGCAAAAAATATTTGGAAGCCATCGAAGCGGGGGATTATAAGGTGCTCCCGGGAAGTTTTTATGTCCGGGCATTCATCAAAACCTATGCAGAGGCGGTCGGTGTCAATCCCGATGAGCTGATAGAGGAACATGGCAGCGTACCTGCTGCTGCTCCTCCGGAAGATACCACAATGGAGACAGTTATTCAGAAGCGCAGCCGCAAGCCTGAACCCGAACGGAATGCGAAGTGGCTGCCTACGCTTCTGATGTGGACCTTTCCTGTATTGATTATTGTGGTTATTTATTGGTATGCCTCTTCGAATATGAACAAGTCAGATCCCAATAAAACCGATACAGCCAACTTGACCGCTGCGACACAGGACCCTTCGGCAGTGAAGCCATCGCCGACGGCGGCAGGAGGCGGAGCGGCAATTCCTTCAGCTTCGGCATCGACGGATACCACTGCTGCTACAGCTACTCCTGAGACAACCGTTGCGCCTTCATCAACGCCGCTTCCGTCGCCTTCCGCACAAGGAGGAGTTACGGTTGCGCAGGACCGGAAATCGGGTAAAACGACGGTGTTTAAGGTTACTGCTCCTGCCGGTAGCGCGGTGCAGGTTCAGATTGCCGCAACCGGGGTGAGCTGGCTTGAGGTCTACAAGGGCGTAAACTCCAAAGGCGAGAAGCTGAGCTTCGGCAATACCGCAGCCGGTGACAATCTGACCTTTACCCTTGACAGTGCAGGGATGTATATCAAATCCGGATATTCTCCTGCTACGGAAATAACAGTTAATGGACAAGTTATCACTGATGGCAAAAGCTCCTCCCGCCTCCTCCTTGAACTGGATGAAGGTACAGGAACACAAGACAGCGGCAACGGAGGAACACAGGACAATGCTGCACCGACCCAGGAGAACGTCACTACCCAATAATGCATTTGAAGTATAGGCTTTGGCATTTTGGAGAACCTATGAATGATTTAAGTTCTTACGCCAAAGCGGGGTGCATTCGCTCATGACCGTTAGCTGGATCGTAACAGCGCTGGGTATCATCGTCAGTCTCCTCGGGTATTATATGACACCGGGCGCCTGGGGTTATGGAATTTTGGGGTTCGGACTGGCGCATGTTCTGCTTGGGATTCTGGATATGTTCCGGGCTCCTGCGCGCAGCAGACAATAGCCCGCCTGCTTAACAAGAATGGCTCCACATTGTGGGGCTGTTTTGTTTGAAATGATAAGACTTTATATGTTTTACGATATAACCGGTTGCAGTTCATAATTAGACTTGAGAGCTGCTTTCTCATATAATAGGAACAGAATAATTGTTAGCAAAGGACGTGGAGTAATGAGTTCGGAAAGTTCATTTGATATCGTATCCAAGATGGATATGCAGGAGTTGACGAATGCGGTTCACCAAACAGAGAAAGAGATTGATAACCGCTTTGATTTCAAGAACAGCAAGAGCAGCTTGAAGCTGGAGAAGGATGCGCTTATTATTGCTTCAGAGGACGAATACAAGCTTAATGCGGTCATTGATATTTTGCAGTCGAAGATGGTCAAACGCGGCATTACGCTGAAGAATCTGGATTTTGGCAAAATCGAGCCAGCTTCGCTTGGGACTGTACGCCAGCGCCTCGGCCTCAAACAAGGAATTGATCATGAAAATGCCAAAAAGATCAACATTCTGATCCGCGATTCCAAGCTTAAGGTGAAGAGCCAAATACAAGGTGATCAAATCCGCGTAACCGGCAAGAGCCGGGATGATTTGCAGCAAATTATCCAGCTTTTGCGGAAAGCCGATTTGCCGCTGGACCTGCAGTTTAACAATTTAAAGTAAGCTTTTGTACCCCGCAGTGCTTATGCACTTCTCTTCCGCGGGGTGTTTTCGTGAATATCGGATTCGTATGGATCAAGGGAGGAACCTCTGTTGAATTTGCCCAACCGCATTACGCTTGCTCGTATTTGTCTTATCCCGATTATGATGTTCTTTTTGCTGGTGAATTTCAGCTTTTATCCGGAACCGATACATTGGGGATCTTTTCAGCTTTCATTTAACCATCTGATCGCAGCAGTAATCTTTTTGCTTGCGGCCAGTACGGATGGTATAGACGGTTACATAGCCCGGAAATATAACATGGTCACCAATCTTGGCAAGCTGCTCGATCCGCTTGCGGACAAGCTGCTCGTCTCCGCAGTGCTGATCTCCCTGGTGGAACTGGGCAGATGCGATTCCTGGATCGCCATCGTCATTATCAGCCGTGAATTTGCGGTAACCGGACTGCGGCAGGTTGCGTTGCTTGAAGGAAAAGTGGTTGCTGCCAGCAAATGGGGCAAGTTAAAAACAGTGGTGCAGATTGTTGCGATTTCACTTCTGTTGCTCAATAATTTCCCGTTTCAGTTCGTCAGCATTCCTGTGGACGATATTGCAATCTGGGCAGCGGCGGTCATCACTATTATCTCCGGAATTGATTATTTCGTGAAGAATAAGGAATTGCTTGAGCTTCATAACGCCTAAGCATAAAGAGCGGAATTCCTTGTTTACTCTACACCCAGGAGGAGAAAGTAAGTTTATGAAAGCAGAGATTATTGCCGTTGGCACAGAGCTTTTGCTCGGACAGATTGTTAATAGCAATGCCCAGTTCCTATCTGTAGAGCTGGCGGCGCTGGGAATTGATGTTTACTTTCAGACCGTTGTCGGAGATAACAGCAGCCGCCTTCAGCAGGCGATTGAAATTGCCCGCAGCCGTGCGGATGTTATTCTGTTCACCGGCGGAATTGGCCCGACTGAGGATGACCTGACCAAAGATGCCCTGGCTGTGTCCCTAGGCTGTTCACTGCATATTGACCAGCTTGCGATGGATCATGTTCAACGCTTTTTTGACGAGCGGAAGATTGTGATGACCGAGAATAACCGCAAGCAGGCACTTATAATCGAAGGAACAACGCCGCTTTCGAACTCAACAGGCCTTGCTGTTGGTCTTGCTCTTGAGGAGGAGGGTAAGTATTACATCGTTCTTCCGGGGCCGCCCCGGGAAATGAAACCCATGTTCACGGAGCAGGCCAAGCCTTGGCTGCTGCAGCATGCGCTGACGAATGAAATGCCGATCTACTCCAAGATGCTTAAATTCGCCGGCATCGGGGAATCGCTGCTTGAGGATAAGCTGATTGATTTGATCCGGGGCCAGAGTGATCCAACCATAGCGCCTTATGCGAAGGAGGGCGAGGTGACGGTTCGTATCTCCACCAAAGCCCCTTCTGAACGCGAGGCTATGCAGAAGCTGGACGTGCTGGAGAAGACCATTCAGGAGATCCTGCCGGAGCATATGTATGCCAACATAGATGTGCCGCTGGAGCAGTTAATTGTTGATTGGATGGCGGATGCAGGCCTGACCTTAAGTGCGGCGGAGAGCTGTACGGGCGGCCTGCTGATGGAGAGCATAACGAATATACCAGGCAGTGCCGCTATGTTTGCCGGGGGAATCGTTTGCTACTCCAATGATATGAAGAAAAAGCTGCTGAATGTGCCTGCCGCACTGCTGGAGGGCCCGAATGCTCCCGGCGCGGTCAGCCGCGAGGTGGCGGAAGTGCTGGCGGACCAGGTGAGGATGACAGCCGACAGTGACTTTGGATTATCTGTTACCGGCGTCGCCGGTCCGGGGTATTCGGAGCGCAAGCCTGTAGGTCTTGTATTTGTCGGTCTGGCCGAACGCGGCCGCCCTACGGAGGTATATGAGCTTAATCTCAAAGGAACACGTGAAAACATCCGCCTTCGGACCGTCAAGGCGCTGCTGTACCGTCTCTGGCGCAGGCTGGAGGAGCGTAAGGTAGCAACCCCGCTTGAGGGATCAGCCTTGCAATAACCTTCCGGTCCGGTATATAATTCATCTATACGGAAGAACCGTGGCACTGAGAGATCTTTGCTGCGGTTTTTTGTTTGTCTGCTATATAGTTTCGCCCGCAGCGGGCCCTTCAGAAAGGCGTTCCAAGTTTTCCGGTGGCCGGGTATTCTGCTATAGTTCCATATCTTGAAGGAGGCTTACAATAAAAGGGAGTATTAACCGGGGAAACAAAAAAAACGAATGTATGTTCGAAAAAAAGCTTGGCAAGACCTCCAAAACACGCTATTATATTACTATAAACAGTGAAGGAAGTGGTCTGATTGTCAGATCGTCGTGCTGCGCTTGATATGGCGCTTCGTCAAATAGAAAAACAATTTGGTAAAGGCTCCATCATGAAATTGGGAGAATCCAATCACATGAAAGTGGAGGTCGTACCTAGCGGATCTTTGGCACTTGATATCGCACTGGGTATTGGCGGACTTCCCAAAGGACGTATTATTGAAGTATATGGACCGGAGTCTTCCGGTAAGACGACCGTTGCCCTGCATGCTATTGCTGAGGTACAGAAGGTAGGCGGACAAGCTGCCTTCATTGATGCCGAACATGCGCTCGATCCTAAATACGCAAATGCGCTCGGCGTAAACATTGATGAACTGCTGCTGTCCCAGCCAGACACCGGTGAACAGGCACTGGAAATTGCCGAAGCGCTTGTCCGCAGTGGAGCGGTAGACATCATTGTTGTTGACTCAGTGGCAGCATTGGTACCGAAAGCGGAAATTGAAGGCGACATGGGGGATTCCCATGTAGGTTTGCAGGCCCGACTGATGTCCCAGGCTTTGCGGAAGCTGTCCGGGGCGATCAATAAGTCCAACACAATTGCCATCTTCATCAACCAGCTCCGCGAGAAAATCGGCGTTATGTTCGGTAACCCGGAAACCACGCCTGGCGGCCGGGCATTGAAGTTCTACTCTTCCGTTCGTTTGGATGTACGGCGGGTAGAGAGCATCAAGATGGGCAACGATGTTGTGGGTAACCGTACGAAGATCAAAATTGTGAAGAACAAGGTAGCTCCTCCGTTCAAGCAAGCGGATGTTGATATTATGTATGGTGAAGGGATTTCCAAGGAAGGAAGTCTTGTTGACATCGGTACGGAAATGGATATCGTCAATAAGAGCGGCGCTTGGTATTCCTTCGATGGTGAGCGTCTTGGTCAAGGGCGGGAGAACTCCAAGCAGTTCCTGAAGGAACATCCGGAGATTGCCCTGCAGATTGAGAACAAGATCCGTGAAGCAAGCAATTTGTCAACGCTTGTGGCTGCACCGACTGAAGCCGAGATAGCGGCAGAGGAAGAGGAAGAAGAAAATCTGCTGCTTGAAATCGAATAATTTGATATTTGATTTTTAATTTTAGAAGGCGCCCTGTGAATGAACATAGCAGGGCGTTTTTTCATAAAAAAAATAACTTTACGGAAATTTATGTATCAATGAGGTGACAGACAGCAATGGTAATACAACTGAACCCCGAGCCTGAAAAGCAGGAAGATCAGGCGCTGGCCGACTTCCCGGCAGACCAGTTGCTTGAGATCACAAGAGTGGAACGTCAGAAGAAGTCTGACCACCGCTATATCATTCATTTTGGTGCTTACAACATGACTGTTCATGAGGATGTCATGATTAAATACCGGATGATTACCGGCAGTTCTTTTATGAAGGCCGATTTGGAGGAAATTGTTGTAGCCGACGAACGCCAGCGGGCTTATGTGGAAGGACTGCGTTATCTGGAGCGCAAGCCGCGGACAGCCCAGGAGATGGCCCGCCGTTTACGGGAGAAGGAAATAGGAGAGACTATTATTGCCGAGGTGCTGCAGCGGCTGCAGCAGGAACGTTTTCTCGATGATCCCTTATATGCCAAGCAGTGGGCGGAACAGCGGATAACGAATCAGCGCAAGGGAAAGCTGTGGATACGCCAGGAGCTGCGTGAAAAAGGAATCGACAAGACGCTGATTTCCGAGGCGCTGGAGAATATTACTCCCGAGCAGGAGCTGGAGAGCGCTCTGCAGACGGGGCGGAAGAAATGGAGCCTGATTCGCGGGGATGTCAATGACAAGCGGAGAAAGACAGGAGCCTTCCTCATGCGGCGGGGATTTTCCGGGGATATGGTACGGCAGGTACTGAATATTTTGCGTGAGGAAGAGGATTTTGAATGGGAAGAGGAAGAGATTTACTTCCCTGACTGATTCTCTTGACTTTAATGCGCATATCGACTCTCTTGACAACGTCTTTTTATAAATAATAAAATATAACATGAATCTGCATTAGAATAAGAATCCTTTTTCCTTCCCAAAAAGCAGAATCTTACCTATGCGGTTCGCGTACAACTCATATGAAATGTAATCGCCGTATAAGGCGGGCAATGTGCATGTGCAGCATGTGCAGTATGGCAATCGGTGTATTACCGGTTTTTGTATGGTGATGAACGGATTAGTTTAACAACTGCACAAATTCCCAAGGATAGTCCTTGGAGGAACCAACGAGGAGGTGAACAGATGCATACTGCGATCTGGGTCATAATCGTTCTCGTTGTAGCTGCATTATTCTTTGGATTCGGTTATTTTATTCGTAAATCCCTTGCAGAAGCTAAAATTTCCAGTGCTGAGAAGGAAGCCGTAGTCATCGTGGAGAACGCGAAGAAAGAGGCGGAAGCGCTGAAGAAGGAAACGGTACTTGAGGCTAAGGATGAAGTCCACAGAATCCGTACCGAAGCTGAGAAAGAAACTCGTGAACGTCGGAATGAAATCCAACGGCAAGAGAGACGTTTGCTGCAAAAGGAAGAGTCTCTGGATAAAAAAATGGAATCGCTTGAACGAAAAGAAGAACAAGTGGCTAACAAAGAGAAACGAATTGACGAAACACAACAGCAAATTGATGTTATTTACAAGAACCAAGTTACTGAACTGGAGCGTATCTCCAATTTGAGTATTGATGATGCCAGAAGTATCATCCTCAGCAATGTAGAGCAGGAAGTTCGCCACGAAACCGCTCAGATGATCAAGGAAATTGAACAGCAGGCCAAAGAGGAAGCGGACAAGAAGGCCCGTGAAATCATTACGCTGGCCATTCAGCGCTGCGCGGCTGATCATGTTGCAGAAACAACTGTTTCCGTGGTAACGCTGCCTAATGAAGAGATGAAGGGCCGGATTATCGGCCGCGAAGGCCGCAATATTCGGGCACTGGAAACTCTTACTGGTATTGATCTCATTATTGATGATACGCCGGAAGCTGTTATTCTGTCAGGCTTTGATCCGATTCGCCGGGAAGTGGCCCGTACGGCACTTGAGAAGCTTGTTGCCGATGGACGTATCCATCCGGCCCGAATCGAAGAAATGGTGGAGAAATCCCGCAAGGAAGTGGATGAGCGGATTCGCGAGTACGGGGAGCAGGCTACCTTTGAGGTGGGCGTTCACGGCTTGCATCCGGATCTGATCAAAATCCTGGGCCGTCTGAAATTCCGCACGAGCTACGGTCAAAACGTACTCAAGCACTCCATGGAGGTTGCTTATTTGACTGGACTTATGGCCGGTGAGCTTGGGGAAGACATCGTGCTTGCAAAACGTGCCGGACTGCTGCATGATATCGGCAAGGCGCTGGATCATGAAGTGGAAGGTTCGCACGTAGAGATCGGCGTCGAACTGGCGAAGAAGTACAAGGAACATCCAGTGGTTATCAACAGTATCGCGTCCCATCATGGAGACTGCGAAGCTACCTCGGTTATCGCAATGCTGGTTGGAGCAGCCGATGCTTTGTCGGCCGCACGCCCGGGCGCTCGCCGCGAAACCCTGGAAACGTACATCAAGCGTTTGGAGAAGCTCGAAGAGATTTCCGAATCCTTCGAAGGCGTAGAGAAATCTTATGCGATTCAAGCGGGCCGCGAGGTTCGCGTGATGGTGCAGCCTGAGAAGATTGATGATGCTGAGGCATTCCGTCTGGCCCGCGACATTACGAAGATGATCGAGAGTGAGCTGGATTATCCGGGTCATATCAAGGTCACTGTAATCCGCGAGACACGGGCAGTTGAATATGCTAAATAACTAAGGAAATCGGCCCCTCTGTGGGGCCTTTTTTCTTTCAGGAGGAGAATATCATTAAAGTACTATTTATTGGTGACATTTGTGGGAATACGGGCAGAAAAGCGCTGCGGGAAATGCTGCCTTCCCTGAAAAATAAATATCAGCCGCATATCATTGTCGCTAATGGGGAGAACGCTGCTGCCGGCAGAGGGATTACCTCGGCTATTGCCAATGAGTTTTTCAATTGGGGTGTTCATGGCATTACGATGGGCAACCATACCTGGGACAACAAGGACATTTTTGAGTTTATCGACGACGAGCCGCGGCTCATTCGCCCGGCCAATTTTCCTCCGGGAACGCCAGGTCGCGGGTATACGGTGATCAAGGCGAATGGCAAGCAGCTGGCGATTGTCAACTTGCAGGGCCGCACTTTTTTGCCGGCGATTGATGATCCTTTCCGTATGGGTGAAGAGATTGTCCAAGAGCTGCGGCAGAAGACTAAGTGTATTCTTGTGGATTTTCATGCAGAAGCAACATCCGAGAAGATTGCCATGGGTTATTTCATGGATGGGTTAGCTTCGATTGTAGTAGGAACGCACACCCATGTGCAGAGCAATGATGAGGTTATTCTGCCGGGAGGAACCGCATATTTGACAGATGCCGGGATGGTTGGTTCAAGAGAAGGAATTTTGGGTATGGAAAAGGATGCAGTGATCTACAAATTTACAACTCAGCTTCCGGCAAGATTTGTGGTGGACGAAGGCAAGTGGCAGTTGAACGGTTTGTTCGTCGAGCTTGATGAAGCTACGGGCAAGGCAACACGTATGGAGAAGATTCGGCTGCGCGAAGATGAGTGGGTGATGGATTAGGTTTAGCGGCAATATACAGGGTATTTGAGGAAATCGTTAGTTTTGGGTAAAGTGTGATTTTTTTTATATCGAAAAAGAGTATCTTTTGTACAAATTTCTCTGGAGTGGTCCGCAAAAAGAAGGAATTATTTCTTCGCTCGCGAATAACATCTACAGTAGTGGAAGAACACCATCATTTTCCCAGGGGAGGTACTTACTATGGATGTATTAAAAGTATCAGCTAAATCCAATCCTAATTCCGTTGCCGGCGCACTAGCGGGTGTTCTTCGAGAACGTGGATCGGCCGAGCTGCAAGCCATTGGAGCCGGAGCACTGAACCAAGCAGTCAAAGCCGTTGCCATCGCCCGGGGATTTGTTGCACCTAGCGGTGTCGATTTGATCTGCATCCCAGCTTTTACAGACATAGTGATTGATGGGGAGGATCGGACCGCGATTAAGCTTATTGTAGAGCCTAGATAGCAGATAACCTTTCAGGATGAGCCTGTTTACTTCGGTAAACAGGTTTTTTGAAATTTAAGAAAGAATAAGTTTTACGCTATACTTTATCTCTTAAATTTCTCGCTGAAACGGATACCGTCCTTTTATGGACGGCGTAGCCGTTTCTACTTGCTTGGTTTCAAGTCAAAAGAAAGCGGGGCTGACCGGGGAATGGGAACTGGGAAAATGCGGGTGGCGGATTTTCATTGTGATGTGCTGAGCAAGCTGCAGTCTGCTCCGGATATTGATTTCCGAAAGGACGACCGTCTGGACGTAACTTCTGATCGTCTGCTGGCGGGAGGTGTCGAACTGCAGGTTTTTGCGATCTACCTGTCGGCTACTCAGGGAAAACTTAGCTTTGAGCGGATTCTGGGACAAATTGAAGCTTACAGGGCCAAAGTGGCGGGCACAGGAGGCTTGCAGTGGCTGCGCTGGAAGGAAGAAGCGGCGGAGATGGCCGTTACATCCTCGCGCTGGGGAATGCTCTCTCTGGAAGGGGTGGACGGTCTGGAGGGGAATCTGTTCTACGCTGAGTTATGCTTCGAGCTGGGAGTGCGGTTCTTTGGATTAACCTGGAATTATGCCAATTGGGCAGCGGATGGAGTGCTGGAGCAGCGGAATGGCGGTTTTACGGAGCAGGGCCGGAAGCTGATCGAATGGTGCAACGGGAGCGGTATGCTGCTGGATGTGTCCCATCTGGCACCCGCGGGGTTCTGGGAGCTTGCCGAGCGGAGCAACCGTCCTTTCATTGCCTCCCATTCCAATGCTGCCGGTGTCTGCGGACACCCGCGTAATCTGAGCGACGACCAGATCGGGGCGCTGGTGGCTATGGACGGAAGAATGGGGCTGACCTTTGTGCCCTGGTTCGTCACTACGGGAGGGGAGGCGCGGGCAGCGGATGTCCTGCGTCATATTGAGCATGTTTGTACTCTTGGTGGTTCCAGGCATATCATGTTCGGCTCGGATTTTGACGGTATCGAATCGTGGGTAGAGGGGCTGGAGCATCCAGGAAAATACGCCGAATTCGCCGAGCTGCTGCTCCGCCACTACTCGGAGGAAGACGTGAGGGGCTGGCTCTACGGCAATGCCCAGAGCTTTCTGGCAAACTATTTGCCTGCGAAGACAGCGAATATCTATTTAAGTTGAACTTAAAAAAAAGAATAAAAAGGGCAGAAGTGACGGAGGGGAAGTTTGGAACTGTAGGAGCGGTAGCGTCCGCCTTTGTTCACGGATTTCAACCGCGATCAGCGGTCTCAAATCAAGAAATCTGTGAACAACAGCGGCCGGAAGTCCAAACATTCCCCGCAGTTACGACCAGACCCAATTTTGAAAATCTAAAGTTTAACTTATATAGTTACCGGGAACAAGCAAGTGGCAATTTCATGACAATCCTGTTCCGAAATCACAAAATGTCGAAAAATAGGACCCTCGATGTGAGGAGGACCTTTTTATTTTTGAAGAAATAGATGTATAATGATCTGTGGCTTGTACAGATACTAGAGAAAATTCAAGGAGTGACATTACAATGAGCAAGACTGTACCCGTAGGTGTGTCGGCCCGACATATACACCTTACGCAAGAGCATGTGGAAGCGTTGTTTGGCGCAGGATATCAATTGACTGAGTTCAAACCGCTCTCCCAACCTGGACAATTTGCAGCAAATGAGCAAGTAGCTGTAATCGGCACCAAAGGAAAATTTGACAAAGTAAGAATTCTTGGACCTGTCCGTCCGGCATCGCAGCTTGAAGTTTCCCGCACAGACGCATTCAGCCTCGGCGTGAAAGCCCCTGTCCGCGAATCCGGCCACATCGAAGGAACTCCAGGAATTACGCTTAAAGGACCTGCCGGTGAAGTTGAGCTGGAGACAGGTGTTATCGTGGCAGCCCGCCACATCCACTTCCATACCTCCGAAGCTGAAGCTTGGGGCATTGCTGACAAGCAAATGCTGAAGGTACGCCTTGGCGGCGAACGCGGCCTTGTGCTGGAGAATGTAATCGCACGTGTATCAGACAATTTTGCACTTGATATGCACATCGACACCGACGAAGCCAACGCTGCAGGTGCCAATAACGGCGATACTGCTGAAATTGTGGATTAGTTTTTATACTTAATAGCAAAGAAGGGGCGGGGGAGCAATCCTCCGCTTTTTTTGTTGTTCTGGAAACCAGGATCCTCCTCTTAGCTGCAAAGTGATCGGTTTTGTGTATGAAAAGATCGGATTTTTGCATGTTCAGTTTAGAGGGCAAATGATAGTATTGATCCGAAGTTGTATATTTATGGAAAACTATTCACAGGGTTACAATCCAGGTGTTGGAGGTGAAGGCATATTGCCGATTGATTTTTTGGTAAGCGGTTACAAAACGAACAAGCTTTTTAAAACAAGAAAGCGGGTGAATCCATAGAATATGAGAAAAAATAAAGCAGGAAAGCAAATGGTAATGGTTCTGCTATCGTGGCTGATGATTTGTTCATCCTTGATTCCGGCGGTTGCATATGGGGAACAGCGGGCGGAGGGGGATAGTGCCATGCAAGCTCCTCTCCACTCCAGCACAGTGACAGATGCAGTCTATACGCCGCAAGCCCCTTTGCCGGATGGGGAAAAAGTTGCTTTTGATTTCGGGCCCGGAGCTGTTGCGGAAGGCTATATAAAGGTCGAGGCTTGGGCAGCATACACTCCCGAGAGCAAATACGGATTCATTGATCCGTCAAAAGTAAGCGGGGAGGACAGGGGCACGGCGGATGCCTTGAGGTCAGATTTTGTAGCCGTTAAGGATGCAGCCTTTGCTATCGACTTGCCGAATGGGGATTATACCGTATCACTGATTGCCGGTGACAGCAGCGGCGATACGGACATAGCGATCAAAGCTGAATCTATGCAGAAGGTGCAGCAGACGAGCAAGACGGCGGGACAATATTTGGAGATGGACTTCGATATTGCGCTGGTGGATGGTCAGATGAATTTCGTATTCAGCGGAACGAGACCTGTCCTGAATGCGCTTGTGATCAAAAAACAGCCGGAACGTACCGCAGGAGAGAAGCCGACCGTATATCTAGCCGGGGATTCAACGGTGCAGACATATGACCCGTATTGGAAGCCGCAGGCAGGCTGGGGACAGATGATCGGTAAATTTTTCAGCTCGGCGGTAAATTTCAATAATCAAGCGATTGGAGGCCGCAGCTCCAAGTCCTTTATCGTAGAAGGCAGGCTGGATACCATTCTCCGGGAGATTAGGCCGGGAGACTACTTCCTGGTGCAGTTCGGTCATAACGATGCGACGATCAGTGTGCCTGAACGGTATGCCTCGCCGGCAGATTACAAGAATTATCTGAAAACCTATGTAGAAGGTGCAAGGCAGCGCGGAGCAACGCCGATTCTGATAACACCGATGGGACGCAGAGATTTCAATACGGAGAGCGGCAAATTTAATGTAAGCTTCCCTGAGTATGTACAGGCCATGAAAGAGGTCGCCAACGAGCTGAATGTGGAACTGGTTGATTTGAGCGCACGGAGTGTCGCTTATTATAATTCTATCGGTTTTGAAGCGACACGCTCCGTCTTTCTGTACCTTGATCCTGGTGTGTATGCGGCTTTTCCAAAAGGATCTAGCGACAATACCCATTTCCAGGAATATGGGGCTATTCAAATGGCCCGTCTGATCGCAGGAGGCATTGCAGACCTGAACATTCCACTTGCTGACGCAGTGAAGGAAATCGTACCGCCTGATGCGCTTCCGGCGAAGCCGGCGGGCCTGCTGGCCGGGAGCATCAGCAATGCGGGGGCAACGCTGAAATGGGATGAAGTGGCGGGGGCAGATATCTACAAAATCTACCGTAAGCTGGCAGCAGACGCTGAATCTGCCTACGTCCTTGTTGGCACATCTACAATTCCAGCTATTACGCTTGGCGGGATGGCCGAAGGCCAGAGCTACACGGTGCGGGTGACCGCTGTCAACGGGCGGGGGGAATCAGAGCCTTCTGATCCGGCAACGATTGCGACCAAGCTGTCGCAGTACCGCTATGATTTTGGTCCTGTAGGCGCACCCGTTGCCGAGGGCTACACCGAAGTGAACCGGAATGCGATCTATACCCCTGAGCTGGGTTATGGTCTTGTTTCAAGTGCAGGGATGAGCGACCGTGACCGGGGTGCCGTGACGGATACTCTGCGCAGGGATTTTGTGATTTATTTTGGCGGCTCTTATGAATTTAAGGTGGATCTGCCAAACGGCTATTATTCTGTTAAGACTTATACCGGAGACTGGACAGGTTCGACTAAAACGAATGTGGCCATTGAAGGCAAGGATTATGGAACCGTCTCCTCCGGCAAAGGCAGCATTGCGGAGAAGGAATACAGCCAGATTTCCGTCAAGGACGGACAGATGAATCTGGTGTTCAGCGGCACTACCGCCCATCTCAACGGGCTGGAGATTACACCGCTGATGCTGGCTCCGGCGGGACTCAAGCTGGATCGTCTGGATTTGGATAGTGACCCGGTTGCGGTTTCCCTGTCCTGGAGCGGCATTGATGGAGCGGCTAAATACCGTGTGTACCGGCAGGCAGCTGACGCTCAGAGCTCTGAACTGCTGGGTGAAACCACTGGACTAAGCTATGTAGATGTGACAGCAGATATTGGACTTGAATACCGCTACTCGGTCACAGCAGTGGATAACACCGGCCTGGAATCAGTAGCATCGAATGTACTGCCGGTATCTCTAATTGACCCCTCGGTAGCCAAGGCCGCCGTGCCAGAAGGTCTAAAGCTGCTATCGACGAATAAAAATGCTGTCAGCTTCACCTGGAACGGAGTCGCTGCGGCAAAAATGTACAATGTGTACCGTTCAAAATCGGCAGCCGGAGTGTATGCTCTGGTAGGCAAATCGAAAACTGCATCCTATACGGATACAACTATTCTTAGCACTATTCCATATTATTACAAGGTAGCTTCGGTCAATGCAGGTGGCATTTCTGAAATGTCAGCAGTGCTGGAAACTCCAGTCGTAACGGCGTTATACCGCGACATGGAGAAGCTGGACCGCGCGCCTGTGGCAGTCAAGACGGATGCCGGGAACTATATCGGCTGGCGGCTGCTGGGTCTTGATCCTGACGGGATAGGCTTCAATCTGTATCGGGACGGAAAGAAGCTAAACGCTTCAGTTCTGACAGGCAGCACGAATTACCTGGATGCCGCAGGCACAAAGGCTTCGAAGTATACTCTGAAGACAGTGCTTGGCGGTGTGGAGCAATCCGCATCCGGGGAGTTCGGCGTATGGCAGCAGCAATACTTGTCTGTGCCGATGCAGAAGCCTGCAGATGATTATACGAAAGATGGTCAGCCCTACACCTACAGTGCCGGAGATGCCAGTGTAGGGGATCTGGATGGCGACGGGAAATATGAGGTTGTTATGCTGTGGTCGCCTTCTATCAGCAAGGACAACTCGCAAGCGGGCTATACCGGAATCGTCTATATGGATGCTTATAAAATGGACGGAACACGCCTCTGGCGGATTAATATGGGCCCCAACATCCGTGCGGGCGCGCATTATTCACCGTTCATGGTCTATGATCTCGACAGTGACGGACGTGCGGAGATTGTGATCAAAACCGCGGACGGTACAGTTGACGGCCAGGGCACGGTGATTGGCGATGCCAAGGCGGATTACCGGAACAGCTCCGGTTATGTGCTGCTGGGCAAAGAATATCTGACCGTGTTTGACGGTCTGAGCGGCCGCGCTGTGGACACTGTCGATTACGATCCGCCGCGCGGCGATGTAAGCGCATGGGGAGACGGTTATGGCAACCGTGTGGACCGCTTCCTGGCGGCGGTGGCTTATCTGGACGGCGAGCACCCCAGTGTTATTTTCAGCCGGGGCTATTACACAAGAACTGTACTGGCGGCATACAACTTCCGGGATGGCAAGCTGAGCAAGGTGTGGCGGTTCGACTCCAACGATGAAGGTTATGCGGAGTATGCCGGACAGGGCAATCACAATCTGTCGGTAGGCGACGTGGACCGTGATGGCAAGGATGAAATTACATTCGGGGCGATGGCGATTGATGATGACGGTCTGCCGCTCTACAATACGAAGCTGGGCCACGGCGATGCGATTCACTTCGGGGATCTGGACCCGGCAAGACCGGGCCTTGAGGTCTTTGATGTGCATGAGCATGTGGATGCCAAATACGGCATTGAAATGCGGGATGCGGCGACAGGAGAAGCGCTCTGGGGTGTATTTACGGGCATTGATACCGGCCGGGGCATGTCGGCGGATATTGATCCGAATTACTTGGGCGAAGAGGTCTGGGCGGCGACGATTACCAATGGGCAGCAAATTCCGGTTACCGGCATCTACAGCGCGAAGGGGGAACTGATTACCAAGAAACTTCCAACCTCGACGAACTTCGGCGTGTGGTGGGATGGCGATCTGCTGCGGGAGCTGATGGATGCGAACCGGGTGGACAAATGGGATTATGTGAACCAGACGACCGTTAATCTGCTGACGGCGGAGGGGGCGGCTTCGAACAACGGGACAAAAGCCAATCCGAGCCTGCAGGCGGATCTGTTCGGAGACTGGCGCGAGGAAATTATGTGGCGTTCCACCGACAGCACTGAGCTGCGGATCTACACAACAACCGATCTGACCGATACCCGCATCCGCACGCTGATGCATGATCCGGTCTACCGTCTGGCCGTGGCCTGGCAGAACGTCGGCTACAATCAGCCGCCGCATCCAAGCTTCTATCTCGGCGCAGGCATGGAAGCGCCTCCAGCACCAGCCATTCAGATCGTGGGCAGCCAGCAGAAGGCAACAGGGGCTCCAGGGAAGCCGGTTCTGTCCAGCAACAACGGCCATGACACCGGACTGCTGGATGGCAGTTACCAGATTACAATGAATCTGTGGTGGGGCAATAACGGAACCAGCTATAAGCTGTTCGAGAACGGCAAGCTGATTGACAGCCGCGCACTGAGCGATGAGTCTCCTGCGGCGCAGACCCTCCTGACCAATCTGTCGGGAAAGGCGGACGGAACATACACCTACACAGCGGAGCTGAGCAATTCTTATGGAACTACAGTCTCCAGTCCGCTTGTCGTTACCGTTACGAATGCAGCCCCGGCTGTTCCGGTATTGTCAAATGACAATTGGGACGGCGATGGGACATATAAGGTAACCATGAATCTATGGTGGGGGACCAATGGCACAACCTACCGGCTCTATGAAAATGGAGTGCTGGTCGATACGCAGACCTTAACGGCTGACACGCCAAACGCACAGACTGCCGTTACGTCCATCAAGGAGCGGAAGGCCGGAGTTTATGAGTACCGTGCAGAGCTGGTGAACAGCGCCGGTACAAGCGAAAGTACAGTGATGAAGGTTACGGTAAAATAGGATGTCAGACTAAAATTTGCGGCATTTGCTGCAAGTGTGGATGAAAGGGATCTTCAGCATTCAGAATTCGGGATGCGGGGTCTCTTTTTTGTGAGGATAGCAGTAAATATCAAGCCTGGAATGTTGCTCCTGGCTATAATTATGAAAAACGAGGAGGACAATCGAATGAAAACAACCGATGCATTTTATATGAACTTTTCAGGTACAAATTATCAAGTAGGTGAGCAGCTTGCAGCATGGGTTTCCACACGGCCGGAAATAATGAACAAGCTATTGCTCCCACCTGACACCTTTCCACAAGATAAGCTTCTTGAAATCATGAATTTATTTAATCAATATTGCCCGGGGGTCAATGAAGAAATCGAGGGGTTTGCCGACAAACTGGGGATTGCGCCGGGACAGGTGCTGTTTTATGCAATGAGCTATCTTGAACGTGGCTGCAGTCTTATGGCTTCATTGCCTGAGAAAAATGAGGATGGTCATACCCTTATGGCTTGTACGTTTGACTTTAATGATGAACTTGAAGATTTATGTCTTACCTCAACCCGGGTCAATGGCAGGTATGCCCATACAAGTACATTAGGTAATATTTTTGGGCGTACAAATGGCATGAATGAGCATGGTTTGGCAGTCTGTCAGTCTTCAAACGGGATGCCTGTAGGAAATTTTGTGGGAGGATTGAAGGCGGCTGTTTCGGGCCTAACCTTCTGGTCGATTATTCGCAGTCTTTTGGAAAATTGCAAAAATATTGAACAGGCGCTTGTAAGCCTTAAAGAGATGCCTATTGGTTATAATCTGAATCTGCTATTAGCAGATGCAACTGGAAAAATCGCACTTTTTGAATGCTTGAATGGAAGCAAATCTTCTAAGACAGTGACTGCGGCGGACAAGGATGCTTACATATGCGCTACAAACCACACTGTGTTGCAGGAGTTGATATCACAAGAGAAAGTCCGTCTTGAAAATTCGGTACATCGGTACAGCCTCATTCAGAGTGCTTTTTCGGGGAATGAAAAAATGACAAAAGAAAAGATTAGAACGCTACTTACAAAAAACTATCCGGATGGTTTATGCTGTCATTACTATCAAGGTTTTTTCGGTCTGCTTCATGCTGTTATTTTTGATGTTGAGGACAGAACGGCGGAAATTGTCTTTGGCTCTCCGCAAAATAACCCTTGGAGGAAATTCAAAATAAATCAGTTTTGTGAGAACCGTGTTTTTCATTCTGTTTTGCCTTATGAAGAAGTTCCGGAAGGCTTCTATACTATGATTAACCTGTAACGGTTGGAGAGGAGGTGCCGCCGTGGAGTATTTTGAGCAAATAGAGCATGCTCTGGAATTTATTGAGCAGAATCTCAAAAATGAGATTACAGCTCCTGATGTCGCAGGCGCGGCGGCTTATTCCTATTCCCATTTTCATCGGGTGTTTGAAACGGCAGTGGGTGAAACGATGGGTGGGTATATCCGCTCACGCCGCTTATCCAAAGCCGCAGAGGAGCTATTGTATACTGACAAACGCATCATAGAGATTGCTCTTTCTTTTAGATTCGAGTCTCACGAGGCGTTCAGCCGTGCTTTTAAAAAGCTCTACAAGGTAACACCTATGCAGTATCGCATAAACAAAATAGACACCATTATAGGACGAAAAGCAGCATTAAGCTCTGACGCTCTTTTACACCGCCAGGGAGTGTTGTTGCAACCCGAAATTGTAATGGTTCCCGATATGCACCTTGTAGGCACGCGTTTTCCAGTGAGTATTGAAGAGAATAGCAGTATAGAGATGTGGCCTGTTTTCAATAACCGTATACATGAAATTAGAAATCGGGTTCAAAACTCAGCGCGGTATTGCATCTATGAAGCACATGAAAAATGTGATTATGATTCTTTCGATGCCCAGGCTGCAACTACCGCCTTTCTTGGTGTAGCAGTAATCGCCTATGATTCTATACCAGACGGCATGGTGCTGAAAAAATTTCGCGGCGGAAAATATGCACATTTCATCCATACCGGTACAACCGCTTCGCTCCTGTATACTTACCAATACATATGGGGTTCATGGATACCGTATAATAAAATTGAACTCGCGGAGAGAGATGATATAGAATGCTTCACTGAAAGATTTAAGGGTGCTGTGGACGAAACTTCTGAAACGGATATATACATTCCGATTAAATAGCAGCGGTGAAGTTGTTTCCACATATATGCGGATCTGTGGTATCATTATGCGTTATGACTTTTCATAGTTTTAATCACCACATGATATCAAAATATATGTATTGTAGATGAAGGAGACAACATGACTTTTAATGATTTGAAGCTTAACCCAGCGATCCTTAAGGCGCTCAGCCAGGAAAATTATACATCACCGACCCCGATTCAGGAGGAAGCCATACCCGCAGCCCTGGCCGGCAGGGACGTGCTTGGCTGCGCGCAGACCGGAACAGGCAAAACGGCCGCTTTTTCGCTGCCCATTATTCAGCTCCTGAGCCAGCAGCCTCCCGTAACCGGCGGGAAACGCCGCATCCGTTCGCTGATTCTTACACCGACAAGAGAGCTGGCTCTGCAAATTCTGGAAAATATCCAGGCCTACACCAAGTTCACCAGTATCCGTTCGGCGGCTATTGTCGGCGGCGTATCGCAGAAACCCCAAGAGCGGGCATTAAGCCAGGGTGTGGATATTCTGATTGCGACTCCGGGCCGCCTGATCGACCTGATCAGCCAGAAACATGCCGATTTGCAGTATGTGCAGTTCCTTGTGCTGGATGAAGCGGACCGCATGCTGGATATGGGTTTCATTCATGATGTGAAGCGGATCATCGCCAAGATGCCAAGCAAAAAACAAACGTTATTCTTCTCGGCTACGATGCCGGCAGAGATTTCAAATCTGGTCAAAACCCTGCTGGTCAATCCGGTGAAAATCGAGATTACCCCTGTCTCCTCAACGGTGGACAGAATCGAGCAATCCATCTATTTGCTGGAGAACGGTAACAAGCAGAAGCAATTGAATCGTCTGCTGCAGGACAAATCCATTGCCTCCGCACTGGTCTTCACCCGCACCAAACGCGGCGCAGACCGGGTAGCCCGCGATCTGGGCAAAATCAATATTACCGCTCAGGCGATTCACGGCAACAAATCACAGAATGAGCGGCAAAACGCGCTGCGCAACTTCAAAAGCGGAGCTACCCGCGTGCTCGTTGCTACGGATATCGCCGCCAGAGGGATTGATATTGACGAGCTGTCGCATGTCATCAACTTCAACCTGCCGAACATTCCGGAAACCTATGTTCACCGTATCGGCCGTACCGGCCGTGCCGGAATGAGCGGAGTTGCCATTTCCCTATGCGAAGCGGAAGAGCTTCCGTACCTCAAGGATATCCAGAAGCTGATCGGCAAGACGATCCCGGAGGTCAAGGACCATCCGTACCCGATGGCGCAGAGCGCTCTGGCACTGCTGAACGAACGCCCGGCAAAGGCGCCAGCGAAGCCGGTCAAAGCAAAGACCCATCCGGCGCGCAAGCCGAAGCAGGAGTGGTTCACGCAGGGCAACCGTCCGGGTGGCGGCTCCGGCGTAAGCAAGAGCGGCAGCAGACCGGGCGGTGATTCGGCCCGCAAGACAGGCGCCGGCGCAAGAGCCGGAAGTGCCGCCGTCAGCGGAGCTGGTTCTAGCAGCCGGGCAAGCGGTAAGAACGGCGGCGGCCAAAGCAGCAGATCCGCTGAACGGACCGGAGCCGGTCAGACCGGCAGACCTACCACAGGACAAGGCGGCAGACCTTCTGCCCAAGCTGGCAGACCTCAGTAAACTGGCAGGCCATTGAATTGGACAAACGGGGGGAATTCCCTCGTTTTCCCGATTCTGCATAGACTAGAACCTAAAAAGAAACCCAAGGTCTTCAAAAGGACCTGGGTTTCTGACAAGCTGACCTGCGCCAAGCGCGGGTTTTTTATATTCACATTAAATGATACATGCTCTTTAATTTCGATTGTAAGTCAATTAATAATAATGGAGGCTGAAAATTGACGTTTTGGTCAATAACGCAGGATATGGTTCGTATGTATTATATTCTTAATTGTGGTCTATCTGGTTGCACTACTCTACAGCATATGATATTTTTGTATGAAAATAACATCCTTTGTATACGATCTAAAGTTTGCCTGCAATATAAATATATACAAGGAATTGAAAGCGTTTTTTTTGACTATGTTTTACTAGGAATAGGCCAACAAACGACCGCCAGGGAAATGCGGTTGGGCTGTCTTTTTAACATAATCAAGAGAGCGCTTACAAATATTATTAAAGGAGAAAAATGAATGCGGGAAAAAATCATAATCATTGATGATGATACTGAAACTCGCAAGTTATTGGTTCAATCTTTACTAGAGCATGGATATGAAGCTGTTGGATATACTCACAGCGGACAAGCATTAGTCAGCTTCATACATTCTCATGATCCTGATTTAATTATTCTTGACCTGTCAATGCCAGGGGCGGGCGGCTTGAACTTATGCACGGAATTGCGCAAATTCAGCGATAAACCAGTGCTTTTTACAAGTCACCATACCGAAGATTATCTCAGGATTGAAGCCTTGAACCGGGGGGCAGATGAGTTTATTACCAAATCCTCCAGCTTTGAAGTATTGCACGCCCGAATCAGAGCGCACCTCCGTAGGTATAAACGGGCTTTCCCTGTTAATCAGCGTCATTTGATACTCTACCCAGGTCTGCAGATCGATCCTACTACCCACTCAGTAATGGCCTATGGCAAGGAAGTCTCTTTATCTTCTAAAGAATTCCGACTCCTTGTTGTTCTGGCAAAGAACCCGAATCGCGTATTCCACACCGAAACCTTATATGATCTTATTTGGAAAGACATTAAGCAAGGGGACCTACGAACCGTCATGGTTCATATTTATAACTTGCGGCAAAAAATTGAGAAAAACCCGAGTGAACCGATATATATCCATACTGTCAGAGGTGCCGGCTATAAGTTTAACGGATCGGCTTCACTAACACCGCTTATTGAATGATTTATGACTTTTCCTAAAACTTATTTCATTACTTTAACTAGACTTTAACATAAGTTGGTAAAATGGACTTGAGTGCAAACGATTGCAATCCGGATAAATCCAGCTCTTAGTATTATATCGCTTGCTGGTTTACGGATCACGTTACTCGTTTCACACCAAAAGGTACAGGAGGAGAAACAAGCTAATGGTAAAAAAGAGTTGCAAATTATTACTAAGCATAATGCTGCTCTGCTCAATGCTATGGAGCGTTGCAGTATTGCCAGTGGGCCAAGCAACAGCGGCCACAGTGACCCCGACAGCAACGGCCAAAGCAGCGCCTGCAGCAACCAGCCTGCCGGTTACTGACGAACAGAAATCAGCATACAGTGTCCCTGATGTTGTGAAAATCGGCAACGATGTACGGCAGCAAAAAGCAAGCCCATTCAGCTGGGATAATGCAAACGTTTACTTCGTCATGACAGACCGTTTCAGCAACGGTAATACCAGCAATGACGGCGCTTATGGCAGACCTAAGACAGATGCCTGGGGCTCGGATGTGGGTACATTCCACGGCGGAGATATTAAAGGTTTGACCAAGAAGCTGGAAGAAGGCTATTTCACAGATTTGGGTACAAATGCAATTTGGATCACAGCTCCTTGGGAACAAATGCACGGCTGGGTAGGCGGTAAAGATGGTGACTTTGCTCACTATGGCTACCATGGCTATTATGCACTTGATTTCACTGCAATGGACAAGAGCATGGGTACCATCGATGAAATGCGCGAGTTCGTTGACCTTGCTCATGCCAAGGGAATCCGCGTTGTCCTTGACGTGGTTATGAACCATGTTGCTTATCCGACACTTGTGGATATGGCGGAATACGGATACGGTGACCGCGGCGGACTTGCCGGGAACTGGACTCCCAACAAGGGCCTGGGCCAGAACTGGCACTCGCACAATAACATTATGAACACGAATAATTCGAGTGCTTGGGGTTCCTGGTGGGGCAGCAGCTGGATTCGCGCCAACAATATTGCGGGATACGATCAATGCGGCGGCAACGATCAGACGTTGTGCGTAGGTTTTCTGCCTGATATCAAGACGGAATCCATAAGCGGAACAGGCCTGCCACCGGTACTGAAAACGAAGTTCAACAAAGAAACAAGCGGTTACGACAACTGGATCGTTCCGGCTGCCAAGCAATACCGCAAAGACCTGAACGTCGCTCCTAAGGATTACATGATTAAGTGGCTGTCATCATGGGTCGAAGAATTCGGAATTGACGGTTTCCGTGTAGACACTGCGAAGCATGTTCAAGCAGATAGATGGAAAGAACTCAAGATAAGCGCAAGCAGTGCGCTTGCGAAGTGGAGACAGAACAACCCGACGAAACCAGGTGCAGATTGGACAGATAACTTTTGGATGACCGGGGAAGTTTGGGGGCATGGCCTTGGAAGAACCGGCACTTATTTCGATAACGGGTTTGATTCCTTAATCAACTTCTCCTTCCAAAGCTCAAATATGAGCGATCTGGAAGGTCTCTTCTCCCGATATGCAAGTGAATTAAACGGAGATCTGCCTAACTACAATATGCTCAGCTATCTTTCTTCCCACGATAGAGGGTTGTACAATCGTGGAAACCTGATTCAAGCAGGTACCGCGCTTCTGCTTCTTCCGGGAGGAGTGCAAACGTACTATGGAGATGAAACGGCAAGACCGCTCGGGCCTACCGGCTCTGACCCGGACCAAGGCGCACGCTCACAGATGAACTGGAGCGGCATTAACCAAGGTGTCCTGTCACACTGGCAGAAGATTGGACAATTCAGAAACAATCACATTGCAGTAGGTGCAGGAACTCATAAGAAAATTACAGACAGTCCGTATACGTTCTCACGTACCTATGAGGAAGGTGATATTCTGGATAAAGTAGTCGTGGCTACTGGAGCTTCTGGAACTGTGGAAGTGAATGTATCCGGCATCTTCCCGGATGGCACTACTGTACGCGATGCTTACACGCAGAACGAAGTGGTTGTAAGCGGAGGCAAGGCCAAATTTACCGCTGGAACCAACGGCGTTATTCTGATTGAAAATGTTGGCGTAAACAAGAAGTTCCCGGTTCTGACTGCTTCACGAGCTGGCGGTAAATTCAAAACCGAAACCACAACTGTAACGCTTTCGATCAAGAATGCGGACAGCGGCAAGTACACGCTGGATGGCAGTGATCCGAGTAACGGAACTGCATTTACCAATGGAACAACAATCACCATTGGCGCAGACATGGCCATTAATGATACGAAAACGCTGAAGATGTACGCCACGAATGAAAATGGCGAAGGTACGGCTTCGTACGAGTTCACGAAGGGCGATCCTAATGCCAAGCTGGAAGTCTACTTCAAGAAACCATCCGGATGGGGAACACCATCCATATACTTCTACGCCACAGCACCAAAGGATAATGACCCAACCTGGGCCACAGCTCCAGCTATGACAAGCGTTGGCGGAGAATGGTATGTCTACAGTTTCGACAAAGCTGAACAAGCTACAATTATCTTTAAAGACAACACAGGCAAACAAGTACCTGCCCAAAACCAAGCTGGATTCACCAGAACTGCAACAGGCTGGTATGACGGAAGCGCTTGGTCCGATACGGATCCGCGTGTCGTGACTAAACCGACGGCTCCATCAAACCTGGCTAGTTCTGTAAAGACAGACAAGACAGTAACATTAACTTGGAATGCATCCACTGACAGTTACGGAATTGCCGGTTACGACGTATACCGCAACAATGCGAAGGTTGGATCGTCAACAACAACAACTTATGCGGATACAGGCTTGACTGCAGAAACAACGTATACCTATAAAGTTATTGCAAAGAGCCAATCCGGCGGCACATCCGATCCAAGTAACGAGATCAGCGTTAAGACTAAGCCGTCTGGACAAGGCAATGACAACACCGCTACGATTTACTACAAAAAAGGATATACAGCTCCATACATCCATTATCGCGCTGAAGGTGGCAACTGGACAGCCGTTCCTGGCGTGAAAATGGCGGATTCTGAAATTCCGGGATATGCTGTGCACACGATTGACCTTGGAACCTCGGCAATACGCGCAGAGGTAGCATTCAACAATGGCAGCGGTCAATGGGATAACAACAATCAGAAGAACTATTTCTTCAACAAAGGCGACAATACCTATGATTCAGGTAAAGTGACCGCCGGTAAACCGGGAACTCCAAATCAGGGCAATAAAGTTACCGTTTATTACAAAGAGGGCTGGACAAATGTTAACATTCATTATCGCGCAGAGGGTGGCACTTGGACATCCGCTCCAGGCGTGAAGATGGAGAATGATTCATTGAACCCTGGCTACAAAATAATAACAGTTGATATTGGAACCGCTAGCCGTCTAGAAGCTTGCTTCAATAACGGAAGCAACGTTTGGGATAGCAACGGTCAGAAGAACTACTTCTTCAACGCGGGCGACAATATTTACATTCCTGGCAACAATAATGCTGCAGGACAAGTGAAGCTTGGGGAGAAACCGGTGGGAGCAGATACGATTGCTCCTTCAGTCCCAGCTAACCTGACTGGCAATCTCAGCAGTGGAACTCCTAAGACGATCACCTTGACTTGGGGGGCCTCAACTGACAATGTTGGCGTAGCAGATTATCAAATTACTCGTAAGGCTGGCACAAGCACGGAGATATTTACAGTAAATGCAACAACTTTCATCGACAGCACGGTAACGGAAGGTACGACTTACAAATACCAAGTCCGTGCTCGTGATGCTGCAAATAATTTCTCCGCTAACAGCAACGAAATAACCGTTGAAATTTCAGCCGGAACCGATACAGAGGCGCCTAGCGCTCCAGCCAGTTTTATATCGACCGGTAAGACAGCTTCAACGGTGAGTCTGTCTTGGGCAGCTTCAACAGATAATGTGGCTGTAGCAGGCTACGACATCTATCGTGGTGCAGTAAAAGTAGGAACATCAACAACTCCTGCATTCACGGATACCGGTTTGGCTGAAGAAACATCGTATACCTACACTGTAAAAGCTTTCGATGCTGCAAACAACTTCTCAGCAGCAAGCGCTGAGCTTACAGCGGTGACATTGAAAGGAACGATCGTTATTCCTGGTGGTGACAAGCCGTATTCCACTAACCCTTCATTTGGTAAACGCGTATCTACTCCAATCACAATTGATGGAACTAACAGTGGAGAATGGACAGATGACATGCTGATTGCTATCGACATGGCCGGTGATGATCCGCGTACACTTGGCAGCAATTGGTCTCTTCATGAATCGCCAATGGATCTTAGCCATCTGTGGGCAGCATGGGACAACGAGTTCCTGTATCTGGCTTGGCAGTATGTAGATGTTACAGACATCGTTGATCCTGCTAACGCTGGCTCTGCAGGCGGTACACCGATCCGCTCCATGGATATGCCGCAGACGATTGCCATTGATACGATTCGTGGTGCAGGCGCAACAAATGATATGTGGAAGAAGAATGGGAATCAGCCGCTCTGGGGCGGGCTGGATCTTCCTGATTATCAACTCAACATTGCTTCAAATATGTTCCACTCCGGTTACATTTCCAGAGCCGTAAACGGTGTGTTCCCTGTCGACGATGCCGGAGTGAACTATAAGACAGGCGCAGCAGCAGGAATTACCGTTAAATATGCTAAGGGCAAAGGTTATACATCCCTGTGGGGCGTGAAGGATGCTGATGATGTTAATGATCCAAGCAAGCTTGTAAACTTCATGGCACTTGGCCACGATCCAAATCGTGACACATTCTATGAAGCGAAAATTCCTCTCAGCGCACTCGGAAATCCGGATATTGAGAATGCAGGTATCGGCGTAATGCTGCACCAAGGCGAGTACTCGCCAATGGATACCCTTCCAAATGATCCAGCGACTTCGAACACGCCAGGGGTTTCGGATTCCAACTCTCCTAAAGAGTGGGGCGACATCGATTTATTGACTGCTCCATTCGCACGTATCGGCAGATAATAGCGGACGGCTATTATTGAATTACACATTCTCCGCAATAACACAAAGAGGCCGGCCAGTTTATTGGCTGACCTCTTTTCAATGAAATCTCATTAAGAATCGGCAAGAAAAACAGTCGTACCAAGGTAAGATATTCCCCGGGGAGAGATCCGTACCTATACGTTTATCGCCTATATAACAACAACCGCCCTGGACAGTCTTTGGCTGCGCCCTGGCGGTTGTTGTGTTGTGGAAACGGAAATATGCGGTTATGACGGCGGTGGTTACCCGGCGAGATAAGCCCCGAGTTCCTCGCGCAGTCCGGAGCTAATCGAGGTCATCGGCAGGCGGAGCGTATCCGAGGCAATCTCTCCATAGGCGCTCAGCAGCCATTTAATCGGAGCTGGATTGGACTCCTTAAAGAGCAGCTTCATCAGCGGCACAAGCTCGTTGAACGCTGCGGTGGCTTCCTCAAGCAGTCCGGCTTTGAATTGCTCGTAGATGCTGAGGAACCTTGCGGTATGCACGTTAGCCGAGGCCAGCATGCCTCCGGCGGCTCCACAGCCCAGCATATTCAGGAACTGCAGATCATCACCGCACAGCACCGGCTTCGAGCCGAGGCGGGACAGCTCGGAGACGAGCAGCGGCGAGCCGGAGCAGTCTTTGAGTCCTACAACGTTGTTCATGTCAAGAATGGTGCGTGCCGTATCGACGGTCATGCCGACTCCGGCGCGTCCCGGAATGTCATAGGCCATAACCGGGATTCCGACCTCTGCGGCTTTGCGGAAATGCTCGATAATTCCTTGCTGCGAAGGGCGGCTGTAATAAGGAACAACCACTAATACAGCGTCTGCACCCGAGTTAGCAGCAAGCTCTGTGCGGGCCACAGTGGAAGCCGTATCGTTAGTGCCGGTACCGATGACCAGCGGAATGCCGCTGGACTTCAATAATTCCCGTGAAGCGTTCACGAGTGTCTGCAATTCCTGTATGTTGACTGTCGGCGATTCTCCTGTTGTTCCATTAACGACCAGACCATGAATATTGTTCTTGATGATGTTGTTCACATAACGCTGATACGACTCGAGGTCAATTTCGCCAGCTTCTGTAAACGGGGTTACCACGGGAACATAGACTCCATAAATCTGTTCTTCTGTTAACATGAATATCGTCCTCCAACAATGTAAAATCCTTTTATCTTACTGTAGCATGGAATATTTCATCGGTGTTAGCTATAATAAGTGATATGGGTTATCAAAAATATTGATGTCAGGGTGAGGATATGGACTTAACATATATGCGCACCTTTCGTGAGGTGGCGAAGCGGCAGAGCTTTACGCGTGCGGCGGAAGAGCTGGGTTATGCGCAGTCCAGCGTAACGATGCAGATCCAGAAGATTGAGAAGGAATACGGGGTTCCACTGATGGAGCGGCATGGACGCGCACTCCGGCTGACTCCTCCAGGGGAAGAGCTGCTCAAGCTGTTCGTAGAGATTCTAGACTTATATGACCGCTCCAAAGAAACGATTGCCCAGCAGATCGGCGGAACCTTGACGATTGGGACGATTGATTCGCTCGCGGCCTTTTATTTACCGCCCTTCCTGCAGCAATTGCGGACAACGTTTCCCGGGCTGAATATCCATCTGCAGACCGAGCAGGAGGCCAATCTGATCACCAAGATCAGGGACGGCGAGGTGGACATCGGCCTGATGCTCGACCGCAGCACGACAGATTCACAGCTCGAGCGTATGATCATCAGGGATGAGCCGCTGGTGCTGGTGGCACCGAAGAGCCATCCGCTGGCCAAGCTGGACCGTGTGACGCTGCAGGACCTGAACAATTGCGAGTTGATCGTATCCGAGGAGAGCTGCATCTACCGCAGTATGTTCGAGAATCTGCTGCGGGAGCACGGGATTATTTTCCGTATCGGCTTTGAGCTGTCTAACCTGGAGGCGATCAAGCGCTGCGTGCGGAATGGGCTGGGCATTGCCCTGCTTCCGAGAATCGTAGCCGAAGAAGAGATTGAGCGCGGCAATTTGGCGGAGCTGTCCTTTGGACACCCGGAGATTCATTTCGATCTGCAGCTCTTGATCCACCCGAAGAAATGGAAATCACTGCCGCTGCAGTCGCTGATTCAAATGCTGCTGGCGGACGCGAAGGCCAAGGCTGAAGCGCTGTAAAGTGCGGCCTGCATGAGAGTAATGGAGGGGTATAATGAAAATACTGGAGCTTCCTATTGGATTTATGTTTAATGGTCAACAAAATTATATTTATCCAAGCCTGATTGTATCTGATAATGAATTAACCTTGGTTGACACGGGCTATACCAACTTTTTGCCTCTGATTGAAGCTGAGATTGTGAAAAACGGATATAACATGAACAATTTGAAAAATATCATTATCACCCACTACGATGATGACCATATCGGTTCTTTATACGAGTTCAAGGAAAAGTACCCTCTGGTTACTATTATTGCGAGCGATGTGGAAGCGGAATTTATCAGCGGTGAAGCGAAAGCTGAGAGATTAGCTCAAGCTGAAGCAATGCTGGACAATATGCCTGAGGAACAAAAAGAATTCGGAAATTGGTTCATTCAGCAATTGAAAGCTTTAAGACATGTTTCAGTCAATACAACCGTCCGTGATGGGGAATGGATTTTGCACGATTCATGTAAAATCATTGCAACGCCAGGGCATACGTCAGGCCATATTTCATTATATTTTCCTGAATTGGACAGTGTCATTACAGGAGATGCGGCAGTTAGAGAGGCGGATGAATTAGTTATTGCAAATCCGCAATTTTGTTTGGACCGGGAGAGCGCAGAGCAATCTTTGAACATTTTAAAAAATCTTCAGGCAAAACATTATTATTGCTACCACGGCGGAAATTAACAATATAAGGCGGAGAGAGGAAAGAAGAACAAGAGGTTATCGCTGCTGAGAACTCACTTGTTCTTCTTTTTCTATAATTAATTATCTGAAGCTATAACAGGAACACATATTTCGCACAAATGATTGTTAATCATCTCCACAGTGTATCTTTCTACAATAGGTTTGCCTGTGTCCATTTGATAACCGCTGCTCTGTAAAGCCGGGAATATTTCAGTCCATGCTCGTTGAATGGCTTCTGCTGTATGTGTGATTGTGAAGCTAACATATTTCCCTCCGGCAAATTCGCCTTCACCCATTGAAGCATCCACTTGATAATCCTTTGAAATGACAATACATACATCATATCTGCAGTTTTCAGGAAGTGTTGTTGCAGGATTGTCTTGCGGAATTCCGAATAGAATGGCTGATTCAGTTAGCAGATTGTTCTCCCTGGCCCATTTTTTTAGCTTTTCCATGGCTTGGGCATTGGCAGGACCATACGGACCAACTTGCCGCACATAGGCAATGCGATAATTTGGAAGAGTTTCGAGCTTCATATTCATAGTTTCATTTTCCTTTCTTTAACAATATTCACTGCAATTCGAATGCTAACATGATATAAAATTAGATTCATTCTTTTTTTTTAAAATGAGGAAAAAATAGTTTTTTGGAGGTGCCGGATGAGTGACATTATTGATTATTATTCAAGTAAGTAACGTTGACTGATTTAACACCAAGGTTAGTGAATGTGGCAAAGGAGAAAGCAATTGAACTCGGCTGAAGACCCCTATATATTGGGAGCAAACGCTTCACATCTGCTCTATATCGGCAGAAAAAAATAGTGATTCTGCGATGGAGGAGCGAACGGAGAACATGAACTCCACAAAAAAAGCAGTCTAAACCATCATCTTCCTGTTTTAGACTGCAGCTCATGTTTTCAATTAGGACTTAGCCAAGAAAGCGAATGGATTCCTTCGTTTTTTTTGCAAAAGCGACCGGATTGTCAATGGATTCCCAGTGAATGTACATCAAACGCGGTTTTTCGTTCAGCCAGTGATTATGGAGTGCAGTTACTTTGATGCCGTGTTTTTGCAGATTTCGGATCAGACGATTCGCCTGATTTTGAAAGAGAGCCGTTTCACCCAGACAAAGAGCGCGGCCCGACGGGTCCAGGGATTCGAACGAAAAGAGCTGATACCGCACTAAAGGCGACGTCGTTTTTCTCCCTAAAATAGTTGCGTTGAGCTGCCTTGCCCGGCTGACAAAGCATACAGGTCCTGGATCAATCTCATGTTCGCCGCCAAGAATTCTTGAGAACTGGTCACAGAGCCTTTTGAACTGTGGTGTTACTTTAATCTGAGCCATAAGGCACCTCCTTATAGTTACGGTGATATCTTATGGGATCACATTGGAAATGATTGTATAAATGCCTATTGCAATTCACCTAATAAGTCTCAAACTGCAGCAATATATTGACATCAAAAACGTTAATATGGTATATAAAAGGAAGTGTTAGCACTCATTAGAGTGGAGTGCTAATCATCCGGAAATGACCAGAAGTTATTTTTGAAAGGAGATTTATTTATTCATGGCCAAAAAAGAGTTTAAAGCCGAATCCAAACGATTGCTGGAAATGATGATTAACTCGATTTATACGCAGCGTGAGATTTTTCTGCGGGAACTGATTTCGAATGCAAGCGATGCCATTGACAAAATTTATTACAAAGCACTCGCCGATGATGCGCTGGTGTTCAATAAAGAGGATTATTTCATTAAAGTGACCGCCGACAAGGAGAGCCGCACGCTGACCATTTCCGATACGGGGATCGGGATGACTCAGGAGGAGCTGGAGAACAATCTGGGGATTATCGCGAACAGCGGCTCGTTTGCTTTTAAGAAGGATAATGAAGCGAAGGACGGCCACAACATCATCGGGCAGTTCGGGGTCGGCTTCTATTCCGCGTTTATGGTGGCAGACGATGTGACGGTAGTCAGTAAGGCGCTGGGCAGCGACCAGGCCTTCAAATGGGAATCCCAAGGCGCGGACGGCTACACCATTGAGCAGACAGAGAAGGACAGCGTGGGTACCGAAATTACGCTGAAGATCAAGCCTAACACTGAAGAAGACAACTACGATGAATTTCTGGAAGAATACCGCCTGAGATCCATCATCAAGAAATATTCCGATTTCATCCGTTTCCCGATCAAGATGGACATCACCGGCAGCAAGCCGAAGGAAGGCAGCGAAGGCGAGTTCGAGGAAACCAAGGAAGAGCAAACCATCAACAGCATGGTGCCGATCTGGCGCAAGAACAAAAGCGAGCTGACCGAAGAGGACTACAATAACTTTTACACAGAGAAACGTTATGGCTTCGACAAGCCGCTGAAGCACATCCACATCAGTGCCGACGGTGCAGTGGTCTACAACGCGATCCTGTTCATTCCAGAGAACACACCGTTCGACTATTACACCAAGGAATACGAAAAAGGCCTGGAGCTCTACTCCAACGGCGTGCTGATCATGAACAAATGCGGCGACCTGCTGCCGGACTACTTCAGCTTCGTCAAAGGGATGGTCGATTCCGAGGATCTGTCTCTGAACATTTCCCGCGAGCTGCTTCAGCATGACCGTCAATTGACGCTGATTGCCAAGAACATCAAGAGCAAGATCAAGAGCCAGCTTCTGAGCCTGCTGAAGGATGAGAGAGAGAAATATGAGAAGTTCTATACCTCTTTTGGCAGACAGCTTAAGTTCGGGGTCTACAATGACTATGGCATGGAAAAAGAAACCCTTCAGGACCTGCTGATGTTCTACTCCTCCAAGGAGAAGAAACAGGTGACGCTGGCCGAATACGTGGAAAGAATGCCGGAAGATCAGAAGTATATCTACTATGCTTCCGGGGAATCGGTAGAACGGATCGAGAAGCTGCCGCAGACCGAATTGGTATCGGACAAGGGTTATGAAATTCTCTATTTCACCGACGATATTGATGAATTCGCGATCAAGATGATCATGTCCTACAAGGAAAAAGAATTCAAGAACGTATCCAGCGGCGATCTGGGCATTGAAGAGAATGCCGACGACAAGCCATCGGAAGCGGAAGAAAATGAGAACAAGGAATTGTTCGAGGCCATGAAGGGTTTCCTCTCCGGCAAAGTGAAGGACGTCAAGGCATCCAAACGCCTGAAGTCCCATCCGGTGTGCCTCTCCACGGAAGGCGAGCTGACGATTGAGATGGAGAAAATCCTCAAAGCGATGCCTAACGGCCAGGAAGTGCAGGCGGACAAGGTGCTGGAAATCAACATTCACCATGATGTCTTCAAATCCCTGAAGGCTGCAGCCGAAGGTGATAAGGAGAAACTGGGCCTGTACACGAACCTGCTCTACAACCAGGCGCTGTTGATCGAAGGTCTTCAGGTGAGTGATCCAGTGCAGTTCACTAACGATATTTGCAAAATCATGATCTAATCCGCGGCGGCTGCGCCCCGTATTAGGAAGCTTAACCCGTCTCCGGTGCTGACCGGGGCGGGTTTTTTGAAATTAATAACAAAATAATTAAATGAACAGAACAGCGGCCGGAAGTCCAAACATTCCCCGTAGTGATGACCATAACCCAGGATATAAAAATCTAAAGTTCAGTTTATTTAATCGAAAAACTCCATATGAGTCTTTTCCTGTCTATAGTAATTCAATCTGTCCTGCAAAGTCCCTGTATGAAGCTCAAATTTATGACCGTCCGGGTCCGTGAAGTAAATGGACTGCTTGTCTTTTATATCTCTGGGGCGACCGGATAAGATGTTTACATTCATTTTTAGCAGCTTCTCGTACATCTTTTCCAACTCGTCTTCTTCAATTGAAAAAGCAATATGCGTGTAGGATTGGCTGATTTCATTGCGGGGGATATCTTTTTCCTCATTGAGGGCGAGCCACATTCCCTTCAAATCAAAGTAGGCGGTGCTTCTGCCTTTGACCAGCAATTTTGCATCAAATACATTATTGTAGAATGCGATGGAGTTTTCCAGATTTGAAACTGAAAATAAAAAATGATTAAGCCCTTTTATTGACACTATGATCACCTCTAGCATTTAGTTGTTAATGCTGCTATTTCTGAAAGTTCTCGATGAACTTCTCAGCCAGGGAGGACAGGTATTTGTCCTTCATCCAGACTGCGGCTACACGGGTATTCAGTGAATCGCTGACAATTTCTTTGAATATCAGGCTGCTGTTATTGGCGAGGTTGAAGGCGGACCTTGGGATGATGCCGATGCCCAGGCCGGCGTTGGCCCAGAGCAGGGTGGTGCGGGCGTCGTCGTTCATGCAGAATACTTGCGGATCGAAGCCGTGCTCAAGGCACGTCTCGCGGATCAGCTGCTCGAAGCGGCGGTAGATGATAAGCGGTCTGCTCCTCAGTTCGCCGATATCAATTGCCGGCTTCCCGACGGTCCAGTCATAATCAGGTGTCATGACGGCAATCATAGGTTCAGAGGCGGTATAGACACACTCCAGGCCGCTACTACTGAACGGGGTCCGCACGATGCCGACTTCGACAATGCCTTTGTTCAGCAGGTCGAGGATCCGGTAGGTATTGCCTTCATGAATCTCAAATTTAACCCCGGAGTAGACCTGGTGGAACTCAAGCAGCCGTTCCTGGAGCAGCGTTGCCGCAGAAGAGGAGACGGTGCCGATGGAGAGCGTGCCATATATGCCTTTGACAAAATCCTTAAGCTCCCGGGTGGTGGAATCGGTCAGGTCCAGAATTTGCTGTGCCCGTTCTCGCAGGATCATCCCGGCCTCCGTAAGCTGTATGCTGCGCGGCCCGCGCTCCACGAGCTTGACTCCCAGCTCTTCCTCCAGCAGCTTGAGCTGTTGGCTGAGCGGGGGCTGAGCCATTTGCAGCTTTCTTGCTGCTGATGTAATTTGTCCTTCCTCGGCAATAGCCAGGAAGTATTTAAGCTGGCGTATATCCATAAGCTAACCTCCGGTTTGTGATTGGTTGGTATATGAAAAACATATCGCATAGATACGAAACCAATATTATTAATATGTAAGCAGGTATGACATAATCATAACGGGTCTTCTATATTTTTCATAGCTTTTTACATACTACTTAAGTTAGGTGAGGATTACTGTGTTCAAAATTGCCGCATTTCTTAAGCCGTACCGCAAGGAAGTGATTATCGGGCCAATCTTCAAGCTGCTGGAGGCGATTCTGGAGCTGCTGCTGCCGACAATTGTGGCGCTGATCGTCAACAACGGGATCGGCCGCCATGACAGCGGTTATGTGTACCGGATGGGCGGGCTGATGGTGGTGATGTCTTTGCTCGGCTTCGGCTGCTCGCTGGTCTGCCAATATTATGCCGCCCGTGCTTCGCAGGGGTTCGGCACTTCGCTGCGCAATAAGATGTTCAAGCATATTTCGTCGCTGTCCTATGCCGAGCTGGACATCTTCGGCACGCCTTCGCTGATCAACCGGATCACAAATGATGTGAACCAGTTGCAGCTTGCGGTAGCGATGCTGATCCGCCTTGTCATCCGCGCGCCGTTCATCTGCATCGGGGCAATCATCATGTCGATGATTCTCGACTTCCGTTTGTCGCTGATTCTGCTCGCGGCGACTCCGGTTATTGGTGTGATTCTGTACTTCATTATTACACGCAGCTCGCCGCTGTACCGTAAATACCAGCAGAAGCTGGATCATATGGCGCTGGTGCTCAGCGAGAATCTGTCCGGCATCCGCGTGATCCGCGCCTTTGCCAAGAGCCGCAGGGAGAAGCAGCGCTTCGATGCCTCTTCAGAGGATCTGACGGCGACGGCTATCCGCGTCGGCCGCATTTCCGCCTGGCTGGGGCCAATGACCACGCTGGTGGTCAATGCGGCGATTATCGCCATTCTCTGGGCAGGCGGCATCCATATTGATGCCGGACGGCTGTCCCAAGGTGAAATTATCGCTTTTATCAACTACGTAACCCAGATTCTGCTGGCGCTCATTGTCGTCTCCAATCTGGTCATTCTTTTCACCAAAGCTGCCTCTTCTGCCAACCGTGTAAACGAAGTGCTGGCTGTTCAATCTTCCGTTGTGGATACAGGGAATCAAGTGCTTCCACCGGCAGATCAGCAGGCTCCGGCGATTGTCTTCGAGCATGTCTCGTTCGGCTACAACACCACCGGTGAGCTGGCGCTGCACGACATTTCGGTAACCATTCGGCGCGGAGAGACGGTCGGGCTGATCGGCAGCACAGGCTCCGGGAAGTCAACCTTCGTGAATCTGATCCCGCGTTTCTATGACGCGGTAGAGGGCGAAATCCGGGTAGATGGCATAAACGTCAAGGATTATGGGCTGGAACAACTGCGGAGCAGAATCGGCATCGTGCCGCAGAAGGCGACGCTTTTCAGCGGCACGATTGCAGACAATATCCGCTGGGGCAAGCAGGATGCCACACCTGATGAGCTGATGCAAGCTGCCGCTGTCGCCCAGGCCGAGGAATTCATTCAGAAGCTGCCCGAAGGGCTTGCTACTCCGGTTGCCCGGGGAGGCATGAACCTCTCCGGCGGACAGAAGCAGCGGCTGACCATTGCCCGCGCCATCGCCATGCGCCCGCAGATTCTTATTCTGGACGATTCTTCCAGCGCCCTTGATTTCGCCACCGACGCAGCGCTGCGCCGGGAACTGAAAGAGAACAGCCGGGATGCAACCGTCCTGCTCGTCTCCCAGCGGGTAAGCACCGTGCGCCAGGCGGAGCAGATTATCGTTTTCGACGAAGGACGGATTGCCGGCATCGGCACACATGAAGAATTATTGAAGAGCTGCGGAGTGTATCAGGACATCTGTGAGTCCCAGCTATCTAGTGAGGAGGTGGGCGCGCGATGAATGCCGGAGCAACCTGGAAGAGAATTATTAGCTATACAAAACAACATAGGAACATCGCCATTGTCGCTGTATTCTGCGCCATACTGAGCGTACTCGCCAGTCTGATAGGCCCGCTCCTGATTGGCCGCGCTGTGGATAAGATGCTCGGTCCGGGGCAAGTGGACTTTGAGGGAGTTCTCCGGCTGCTGCTGGTTCTGGCTATAGTCTACATTGTCGGCGGCTTCTTCGGCTGGGTGTTGACCTATTACACGAACCGGATCGCCTACCGGACGGTCTACGATTTGCGGCGTGAGCTGTTTGACAAGCTGAACGTGCTGCCGCTGAAGTTCCATGACAACCATCCCCAAGGGGACAGCATCAGCCGCTTCGTTAACGATATGGATGCTGTCTCGGATGGATTGCTGCAGGGCTTCTCCACACTGCTGACCGGGGTCGTGACTATTGCCGGCGCCATCGGCTTGATGCTCTATATCAGTCCGGTAATGACACTCGTTGTGCTGCTCTCGGCACCGGCAACCTTTTATGTCGCCCGTTTTATTACTACACGTTCCCAGAAGCTGTTCCGGGAGCAGGCCAAAATTCTGGGCGGACTGAATGGTTATGTGGAGGAGATTGTCGGGGGCCAGAAGGTCGTTCAGGCGTACCGGTATGAGGAGCGCAGCTTTGCCCGTTTCTCCGAACGAAATAACGAGCTGTATCAAACCGGTGTCAAATCGCAGTTCTACGGCTCGCTGTCCAATCCAACCACACGGCTGGTGAACAATATTACCTTCTCGGTGATTGCGATGATCGGCAGCGCGCTGGTGATCGGGGGACATTTCTCGGTGGGGGATCTCTCCAGCTTCCTGATCTATTCGAACCTGTTCGCGAAGCCGTTCAACGAAATCACCAGTGTGATCACCCAGCTTCAGTCGGCCACGGCTTCGGCACAGCGGATTTTTGCGATTCTGGACATGAAGCCGGAAACGCCGGATGCCGAAGGGGCGCATGTGCTGGGCGTAAGCCAAGGTACCATCACCTTTGATAAGGTAAGCTTCGCTTATACCCCTGAGCGTCCGCTGATCAAAAACTTCAGCTTGGAAGTGAAGCCGGGTACGCGTGTTGCAATTGTCGGACAGACAGGGGCCGGGAAAACAACGCTGGTCAACCTGCTGATGCGTTTCTATGATGTGGACAGCGGCACGATCAAGATTGATGGGGTAGATATCACCTCCATTACCCGCGACAGCCTGCGCCGCAATTTCGGGATGGTGCTGCAGGAGACCTGGCTGTACGGCGGGTCGATCCGCGATAATATTGCTTACGGCAAGCCGGAGGCGACAGAGGAAGAAGTGATTGCCGCCGCCAAGGCTGCGAACGCCCATAGCTTCATCAAGCGGCTGCCCGAAGGTTATGCCACGAAGATTTCCGGCTCAGGAGACAATCTGTCCCAAGGGCAGAAGCAGCTGCTTACTATCGCCCGCGTCATGCTTGTCGATCCGCCGATGCTGATCCTGGACGAAGCCACCAGCAGTATCGACACCCTGACCGAGGCACGTATCCAGAAGGCCTTTCTTACGATGATCTCCGGGCGCACCAGCTTCGTGATTGCCCACCGGCTGTCCACGATCCGTGAGGCGGATGTGATTCTCTATATGAAGGACGGCGATATCGTCGAGAGCGGCACACATGAGCAGCTTCTGGAGAGCGGCGGCCATTATGCCCGGCTGTATAACAGCCAGTTTGCGGCGGTGTAGCTTTGATGGATAGGATTTGAAAATGAAAACAGCTTCAGCCTGGATATCTGATGATGTCCTTGGCAGAAGCTGTTTTTTGTGCAGAAACAACGGCATGAATACCGTTGTTAGAGCGTCCGTGCCGGGTTTTGCAGAAACAACGGCATGAATACCGTTATTGGAGGCCTCGTGCCAGATTTGTGTAGAAACAACGGCAAAATACCGTTGCTAGAGGTTTCGTGCCAGATTTGTGCTCCAACAACGGCAGAAATGCCGTTGTTGGAGCCTTCAGCCCGGGTATTCAGACTTTCCACAAGTTCGTGACTAGTCCGTCGGCTAGACTATCCCTTAGGAATACTCCGATACCGGGAAGGGGAGTAGCCGGTGATTTTCTTGAACAGCCTGGAGAAATAATATGGGTCGGCAATGCCGACGGCGCTGCTGATCTCCTTGATGCTGAGGTCGGTCAGATCGAGCAATTGTCCGGCCCGCTGCATCTTCATCCGCAGGAAGTATTCAATCGGCGGCAACCCGCTCTCCTGCTTGAACAAATGGATTAAATGCTGCTGGGATAGTCCGGTATGCCTGGCGATCTCCGGCAGCTTGACCGAACTGTTCAGACGCTCCTGCATGTATTCGATGGCCTGCTCCAGATAACGCCCTCGCTTCTTGTCCCCGGCAGCAAGCCCGGTATGCAGCCCGATGCCGGACAGCAGATGGCGCATAGTCTGGGAGACATGGACATGGGCCGGAAGCTGGTAAGTCCGGTCCATCAGCAACTCGAAGACGCTGCCGAACTCTTCGATGAGACGGCTTGCGCTGCTGACGGGCAGCGCAAGCGGCCCTTGGTCCAGTCCGTACATTTGAATGAGAGACAGGACGTGGGCGCCTTTGAGGTGGAACCAGTATATACTCCAGGGTTCGGCTGCGGAGGCCCCATAGCGGTGCGGCGCTCCGGCCGGGATCACCATTAGCTGATGCTCTTTCACCACTATGGTCCGGTCTTGATCCAATTGAACCCAGCCCTCCCCTGCGGCGCAGTAGATAAAAATATGGGAGTCGCAGCCCTCCGGGCGCTCACGCAGGTGATGCTCGGCGCGGGGGAAATAGCCGATATCGCTGACGAAAAGGGAAGCGGTCAGCTCATGCTCGCTCAGCGCCTTAAGCTGGGATTCGGGCAGCACGAACAGCTTCTCCTCGGCAAAGCCATCTTTTTTCGGGAAGGGTTCTTGTTCCATAAAGTATGCCTCCTTGTGCTCCATCTATCTGCTTGTTCCTTTGATGTCAGATAAGAATATAATCCATCAAATCCCGCATTTCGTCAATTGGATCGGCGATTGCTCCCGGATATATTAGAAGTAGATTTTTAGAGAAAAACGTAAGTTTTGATGGTAGGTCAACGTGGAGAGTCCGTTATATCATAGAGAGAAATGGAATGTAACAAAGGAGCGGAGAATGATGACAAAGACGGTAGACAATCACCAACCCGGCATTGATCTGCGGGGTATATCTAAGGATATCCGCCCGGGCACGCTGAAGCTCGGCGGGCATAACCCGCAGGGGGATGAAATCTCATTTACGAACTTTTATATGGAGTGGAACAGACGCCCGTTTTTTGGGATTTGCGGAGAGCTTCACTTCTCGCGGCTTGCCCATGACAAGTGGGAGGAAGGCTTGCTGAAGATGAAGGCGGCGGGAATTAATATTGTGGCTACCTATATTTTCTGGATTCATCATGAGGAGGAGCAGGGGGAATTCCGCTGGGATGGAGACCTGGATGTGCGGAGATTCGTCGAACTGTGCGCCAGACATGACCTGAAGGTGATTCTGCGGGTGGGGCCGTTTTGCCACGGGGAATGCCGCAACGGAGGGCTGCCTGACTGGCTGTATGGCCGTCCGTTCGAGGTCCGCTCGAATGATGAGGACTATCTGAAATTAGTGCAGAAGCTCTACCGGCAGATCGGCGCAGAGACAGCGGGCCTGATGTTCAAGGACGGGGGACCGGTTATCGGCATCCAGTTGGAGAATGAGTATATGCATGCGGGTGCGCCTTGGGAAATGACAAGCGGGCAGTCTAGTGAGTTCATTCCTTCCGGGAGGGATGGGGAGGAGCATATGCGGCGGCTAAAAGAGCTGGCTGTGGAAGCTGGTCTTGTAGCTCCGGTGTATACCTCCACAGGCTGGGGAGGGGCGGCGGTGCTTAAGGATGAGGTGCTGCCGTTATATGGCGGGTATGCCTACACACCGTGGAATGTGACTGCAGAGCAGCCGCAGCAGCCGCCAACGACTGAATTTTTGTTCCAGGACTATCACAGCAACACCACGCCTGTCCCTGCGTTTGAAGCGCCTCCCTATGCGCCGGAGGACTACCCTTATGCCTGCTGCGAGATGGGTGGAGGGATGCAGGCCTGGTATCTGGCCCGGTTCCAGGTAGCGCCGGAGACGGTGGAGGCGATGAGCATTCAAAAGCTCGCCGGAGGCTGCAACTTCATCGGCTATTACGTGTTCCACGGCGGCTCCCAGCCTGTCGGCAAGCATGCCTATATGAATGAAAGAACGAATCCGCGGATTTCGTATGATTATCAGGCGCCAATCGGTGAATTTGGCCAGGTCCGGGAATCGTACCGCCGGCTGAAGCTGATTTTCTCCTTCGCGCGCGCCTTTGGAGAGAACCTGTGCGGTATGGCTACGGTGCTGCCGGATAGTGCGGCAGGGCTGAAGCCGGAGGATGCCGGACAGGTGCGTTACGCCGTGCGGGTGCGGAATGGCTCGGGGTATGTTTTCCTGAACAATGTGCAGGACCATGCAGAAATGAAGGATCATGAAGGCGTTTCCTTGAAGCTCGAATTGGACAAGGGACCGCTGCGCCTGCCTGCATCCGGCGGATTCAGATTGAAAAAAGGCGTGTCGGCGATTCTGCCCTTTAATTTCCGCATGGGCGGCCTTTTGCTGAAATATGCAACAGCTCAGCCGGTCACCTGCGTCACCAAACAAGGCGTTGCCGAGTATTTCTTTTTCACACCTGAAGGAATGTCCTCGGAATTTTGCTTTGATGAAAGCGATCTGGCGGAGATCACTGCTGAGCATGGAACTATCCGTTATGAGGAGGGCTGTGCTTTTGCAGCTTTTGCAGAGGATAAGAGCGGAGTTGTGAAGGCGGTTACCCTGGCCGGTGAGACGGTGATTGTGCATTTGCTCACGCGTGAGCAGGCACTGAATCTATGGGAGATCGAACTGTGCGGGGAGCGTAGACTGGTCTTGTCACAAACCCCGTTCACGGTAAATGAAGGTGAGCTGACCTTTTACAGCCGGGGCAGCGGCAGCACCACATTTGCGATGTATCCTGCGCCCCGGCAAGAGTTGTCTTCCAGCTTCGGCAAGATCCGCCAGTGCCAGGAGGCCGATGTTCACGGATTTATACAATATGAGCTGGAGCTGCCGGATGCTTCCTTCGAGGTAGAACGCCAAATGAGCGGCAGCCGCAAGGCAGCATTGAACCTTCCGGTGGAAGTGTGGGAGCATCCGCACCTGCATGAGCTTTTCCTAGCCATTGACTATGATGGTGATGTCGGTAATGCGTCGATTAACGGGAGGCTGACCGGTGACCATTTCTGGAATGGCGACATTTGGGAGCTGGGACTGCTTCGGCATCAGGAGGAGCTGAGAGAGCATTCGCTGGATCTCTATATCGCCCCTGACCGGAAGGGCCAACTGGTGCGCAGTGATTCCGCGATGGCGGTTCAGCATACTTTTATTGGCCAGGAGATTGCCGAAATTCGGGAGACTAAGCTGATTCCTGAATGGAAGCTCACGGTGAAACCGCTATCCAAATAATACCTGGATGGATCAATTGTATTCAATTATGCTTCAATTGCAGTCCGCTAAGAACCAATTGCAGTCCGCCAAGGCGGTCTGCTTTTGCTATTTTTTCTGGAGAGTCAAGATCAGCCTGCACAAGAGACATAGCAAAGGGGGAGCAAGATGAAGCTGCTTATCGTAGACGATGAAGAGAGAACCCGGGAAATGCTGCGTAAGCATATCAACTGGGGGGGACTGGGAATTGAGGAGGTGGAGACGGCGCGGAACGGCCTGGTTGCGCTGGAGCTGTGCCGGAGCTTCCGGCCCGATATTGTGCTCTGTGATGTCCGGATGCCCAAGATGGACGGAATTGAATTCGCGCAGCGGCTCCGGGAGAGCGACGATTCGTGCAAGCTGGTGTTCCTGAGCGGCTTCTCGGACAAGGAGTATCTGATGTCGGCGATCCGGCTGCATGCACTGGATTATATTGAGAAGCCGATTAACCCGGATAAGGTTCAAAAAGCGGTCCAAGCCGCAGTAGAGGCCAGAAAGCTGGACAATAAGAAACGGCTGGAGAAACGCCAGCTCCAGGATGCGTATGATGAAGGCCTGCCCTATCTGAGACAGGAGATGGTCCGCAAGCTGATTACGGCTCCTGAATCACCGAATGTGCCGAAGGCTCTGGAGAGCCGGGAGACCTTCCTGCTGCCGCCGGAGGGGCCGTACACCGTGATTGCCTCGTCCCTGTATTGGCAGCCGCCGCAATATCCCGAAGATCCCAAGCTGGTGCAGGAGGCGGTGCTCCGGGCGCTGAACATGAACGGGATGCTGGCGTCGCTGCGGGGCATTTGCGGGTTCGATACCCGCCATTTTCTGATCATTATTCTGCCGGGAGCCTATGGCAGCAGCTACCGGGATCAGCGGAGTGTGCTGGAGGAATTGTACGCCGAAGTAGCCGGGATCATAGGCGGCGGCATCCGTTTCCGCATGGGGGCCGGAGAACCGGCGGAGCAGCGGATGGAGATTCCGGAGTCCTACCAGACAGCACTGGATGCTTGCAGCCTGCATTATTACAATGAGGGCAGCAGGCTGATCTTTCCAGGTTCGCTTGGGGGCAACCGGGAGCTGGCGACGGACTGGAATGTGGTGCGGAATCTGCGTGAGCTGCTGAAGCGGGGCGAGCTGGAGGAAGCCCGCAGCCTGATCCGGAACTGGACGGAGCAAGCAAGACATGCCCGTGATCTGGACATCGCGCGGCTGAATGATTCCTATTTCCAGTTCCTGCTGGTCATTCTCGATGTGGCGGTCCAGCTCGGCTTCACAGATACAGATGAAGATACGGAGCGCCGGTATATCTGGAAGGAGATCGACCGGATTCCCGATTTGGCAAGCATGGAGAAGTACATTCTCTCCTTTCTGGACTTGTTCCTGATCACCCCCGGCCCGGAAGGCACCTCCGCCAAAATGCGGGAAATCCTGCAGTATATTCACAAGCATTTTCATGAAAAGGGATTCACGATTATGGAAATCGCCGATCATGTGGCGCTGAGCGAGACTTATCTATGTTCCCTGTTCAAGAAGCAGCGGGGCGGGACGGTCAAAGAATATATCACCTCGCTGCGTACTGAGAAGGCCAAGGAGCTGCTGCTCGACAAGGAAATGAAGCTGTACGAGGTGGCGGTGCGGCTCGGTTTTGCCGATGCCAACTATTTCACGACCTTCTTCAAAAAATATGCGGGCTGCACGCCCACGGAATACCGGGAGAGGATGGCGAAATGAGATGGAGACCCCGGAAGCCCTTCGCCGATTTCAGCATCCGCTATAAGCTGTTCGCCACCTATATGCTGGTGATCATTATTCCGCTTGTGCTGCTGCTCTTTCTCCATCTGCAATTGACCGCAAATGAAAATGAGAAGCAGGCGCTGTATTCGGCCCGCAAAATGCTGGAGGAGACCAAATCCTATCTGCAATACCGCGCGGAAACGGTCAGAGAGGTGCTGAACTTTATTTCCTTCAATGATACCGTCCAGACGCTGGTGGCCGAGGACCCGAGACGGTATGAGGACGTCAATGTGTGGGGAACGGACGCCAACAAGCTCGCCCGCGTGCTCGGCCAATTCCGCTACAATTCGGATATTGAAACTGTGCAGCTCTATATGAAGCAAGGGCTGGCGTCAGCCACGGAAAATCCCGACTATATGAATTTGGGCAATGTGGAGAACAGTGAATGGTTCAAGGAATTCATGGCCTCGCATTCTGCGTTTGCCTGGCTGCCTTCATCCGCCTTCGCTCAGGATGGTGAGAGTGACAAGGTATCCGTGCTGCGTGTGATTCCGAACGCCCACAATATTCAGCAGACCGACGGCATCGTACGCGCCCAGATCTCCCAGAGCACGCTGCGCTCCGTCCTGAATCATGCCATTGCCACTCCGTCTACCTCCGTTGCGCTGTTCAATGACCACGGCGATATACTTAGCACCTCCGGCGGTTTTCCTTATTCGGCAAAGGATTTTACGGACATGGTGTCCCGCGCTTCGGCGGATGGCGACATGGGCACCTACTGGACAGACCGCCTGGAATTTGGCGGAGAGCGCATATTGTTCGGACTGCAGGCGATTCCCGAGACCGATATGAGCGTGGCGATGATTGTACCTTATTCCGATATTCTGAAATCCAGCAACAAGATGCGCAACCGGCTTATTCTTATTTTTTCACTCATTGTTCCGGTCACCTTCGCGCTCTCCTTCATTGTAGCAGGCTCGGCAACCAAACGTCTGCGGCGGCTGATTCTACATGTGCGCAAGGTCAAGAACGGCAATTTCCGCATCGCTCCGCTTCCGGCCAACCATGATGAGATCGGCGAGCTGACCTACAATTTCAATGTGATGGTGGAGAATGTGTCGAGGTTAATGGAGGAGACCTACACTCTGGGCCGGGAAGTGAAGAATAAGGAATTGAAAGCGCTTCAGGCGCAGATCAATCCGCATTTTCTGTATAACACGCTGGATCTGATCAATATTATGGCCATTGAATCCGGGAATCGGGATATTTCAAAAGTCGTGGACCGGCTGGCGTTATTCTACCGGCTTAGCTTGTCGAACGGCAGTGAGACTGTCACTCTGGACAGTGAGCTGCGGCATGTGGAATCCTATGTGTCGATTCAGAATATGCGGTTTGGCAACGCTATTACGCTTACGCTTGAGATTCCGCCGCTGCTGCTGGATTGCGAGGTGCCCAAAATTATGCTCCAGCCCCTGATCGAGAACGCAATTCTGCACGGCATTATGGAAAAGGATTCGGAGACAGGCACGATTTGGGTGTCCGCCGCCGAAGAGAAGGGCGATCTTGTGGTGGATATCAGCGATGACGGCATCGGGATGAACGAGGAGACGCTGGCAACAATCCTAACCAAGACGGCCAGCAAGAGAACCGGCGGCTTCGGTATACGGAACATTCAAGAGCGGCTTCAGCTCAACTATGGACCGCTGTACGGTTTGTCTTTTGTAAGCCGGCCGGGTGAAGGGACCTGTGTGCGCATCAGGCTTCCCAAATCCAGTGATAAGTAAGCGTTGACACAGATTTTCGAAGAAGATCGAAACTTTGCCCCGTAGGTGCGTGTTCCCGAACATTTTACAATAAAAGAGGAGGAAGAGAAACCAAACTGAGGGGGCTGCTTATGGGTACCAAGGTGGAACAAATTGCTGTAAAGAAAAAAAAGACAGCCAAAAACCGGTCGCCGCTGCGGGAGCTGCGAAAAAACTGGGTGCTGTATGCGATGTTTTTGCCGATTGCGATTTTCTTTATCATTTTTGCCTACATCCCGATGACAGGCGTGATCATGGCGTTCAAGGAATTCAACTACAGGGACGGCATCTTTATGAGTCCTTGGAACGGCTGGGAGAACTTCGATTATTTCTTTCAGTCCGGCAAAGCCTGGCTGGTAACGAAGAATACGATGATGTACAATCTCGTGTTTCTGGGAGCGTATACATTTTTCTCGATTCTGGCCGCTGTGCTGATCTCGGAGACGTATAACAAATTTTTCAAAAAAGCTGCACAGACGTTTATGTTTCTGCCCTACTTTATCTCATGGGTTACCGTATCCGCATTCGTCTACAATTTTCTGAATTATGAGTTCGGGATTGTCAACGTGTTCCTGCGGAATATCGGGCTTGAGGCGATTGATATTTATTCGAACACCGGATACTGGTATTTGCTGCTGCCGTTCCTCTATATCTGGAAATGGGTCGGCTTCGGGAGTGTCTTGTATCTGGCGGCGATTGTCGGCATTGACCAGGAGATTTACGAAGCGGCGACCATCGACGGTGCAACACGGTTCCAGAAAATCATGAGAATCACCCTGCCCTTGCTCAAGCCGACAGTGGTGGTATTGGTTCTGCTCGGTCTTGGACGGATCATGCGCGGCGAGTTCGATATGTTCTATCAGCTCATCGGCAACAACGGTGCGCTGATGAATGCCACGGATATCATTGATACGCTGGTGTTCCGGTCACTTGTGGGTACGCAGGACTTCGGAATGGCTTCCTCTGTGGGTCTGTACCAATCCGTGCTGACGCTGATCATTATCCTGATCGCCAACTATCTGGTGCGCCGCTATGACAAGGATAATGCGCTGTTCTAATTAAATCGCAAGTAAGGGGTGAATAATCATGGAGAAAAATAAACTCAATTCCGCGCCTGTCTTTCAGGCCTTCTCGTACACGGTTGTCTCGTTGATTGCGCTGGTGTGTCTGTTGCCCTTCATCGTTCTGATTTCCGGTTCCATCTCCGATGAGAGCCAGGTGCTTGCCAAGGGGTATTCCTTTCTGCCGCGCGGCTTCTCGCTTGATGCCTACGCATTTATCTTCCGCAATCCCGGCGATGTGCTCTCCGGCTACCGGGTGTCGCTGATCGTAGCTATTGTCGGGACGATACTGTCACTGCTCATTTCCTCGATGGCTGCCTATGTGATGTACCGCAAGGAAGTGAAGTACCGCAATCAGCTGGCGTTCTTCCTGTTCTTTACGACCCTGTTCAACGGGGGCCTGGCCCCATACTTCATCTGGATTACCAGCTATCTGCATCTGAAAAATACGCTCGCGGTGCTGATTCTGGTCCCAATGTTCAACGTCATGTACGTCCTCATTCTGCGCAGCTTCATTCAAGGCTCCATACCGGAGCCGCTGGTGGAATCCGCCAAAATTGACGGCGCAGGGGACTTCCGCATCTTCTGGCAAATGGTGCTGCCGCTCTGCAAGCCCGCGCTTGCTTCAATCGGTCTATTCACCATTCTGGCTTATTGGAATGACTGGTGGACCCCGATGATGTTCACCGACAAGGACCAATACGTTCCGCTGCAATACCTGCTCTATAAAATGCTGTCCTCGATAAACATGTCGGCGGCGATGGCCCAGCATGTGTCGAGCATCGACACGCCGAAGGAAACGTTCAAGCTGGCCATGACGGTAATTGCCACCGGACCCATCGTCATCCTGTTCCCGTTCCTTCAGCAGTATTTCGTTAAAGGCATCACCATCGGCGCTGTAAAAGGCTGATGACCGGACGGGCCGGTGCTGCTTGGTTATGAATCCTGCAAGCCCGGGGATTTATATAGAATTGCCATCACTTAAGGGGGTATAAGAGTGAGAAAAGCAAAGAAAAATGTCATGTTCATCCTGACGATGCTGTTGTCGCTGACGATGCTGTTATCCGCTTGTTCCGGCAGCAGCAACAAGGCGAACACCGGAGCCGAAAGCACTGCGAATACAGGCAGCAACAGTGCTCAGACAGATTCGGCATCGGATCAGAAAGAGGTTGTGCTGAAGGGCTATCTGCTCGGTGAAGCTCCGAAGGGTATGCCGGAGGTGCTCGCTGCACTCAACGAAAAGCTGAAGAAAGACATCAATGCCACCATCGAGCTGAACTATATCGGCTGGGGCGACGTGCAATCGAAATATCCGCTGGTGCTGGCCTCCGGCGAAGATGTGGACTTTATTTTCTCAGCGGATTGGAACTATTATGTTCAGCAGGCGACCAAAGGTGCTTTCTATGAGCTGAAGCCGGAGGATATCGCGAAATATATGCCGAAGAAATCGGCTGCCATCAATCCGGCTGCCTGGGATGCCGCCAAGATTGAAGGCAAAATCTTCATGATTCCAACGTCTACCCCGGACCGCAAGGTCAGTGTGGCTGTACTGCGCAAGGATATTATGAAAGAAGCGGGTCTCACCGAGGTGAAGCGGTTCTCCGAGCTTGGACCTTATCTGGAAGCGGTGAAGAAAAATCACCCGGATATGATCGGTCTGAACCTGGATTCGCAATTCGACCTTCCGACTCCTTATCAATACCTGCTTCGTGACAAAATTGGTTATCCGGGCGCTCCAATTGATTCCGGCAACCCTATGGCCCAAGGCGTAGCTTATGACTTCGAAGATCCTACGGGCAAGCTCTACAGCATGGTGGAGGAGCCTTACCTGAGCGCACAGAAATATGCTGCCGGCATTATGAAAGACTGGTACGACAAAGGATATGTCAACAAAAACCCGTATTCGAACAAAATCCGCTCCAAGGATAATTTTGTGGAAGGCAAATCTGCGGTGGCGCTTGGCAATACCATTGACGTAGCGTCCATTATGGAAGCTGCTCAAGCCAAAGGCATCGAAACCTATGTGGTATCGTCATTGACCGCTGACGGTAAAGCGCCGCAAAACTCGTGGACCAACAACGGCATTTCCATCGCCGCCAATTCCAAAAATCCAGAGCGCGTAATGCAGGCCTTCGACCTCATTATGGAAGATCCGTCCTATGTCTATCTCACATATTTCGGTCTGGAAGGCAAGAACTATGCTATGACGGCAGACGGTAAAATCGGCTTGCCTGAAGGCGTCACTTCCGAGAACAATACGTATCCTCCGGACGCTGCCGGCTTCTGGTTCGTGAACAAGGACCTGTTCAAGCCAATGCAGAACTGGCCGCAAGCCTATATTGACCATCAGGAGAAGGTGAAGAGTTTCCTGACCGACTTTACGTATAACGGCTTTACCTTTAACTCGGACAAAGTGAAGACACAGATTTCGAACCTGGCGAATGCCTCGACACAGTACGCCAATCCGATCTATATCGGTGCGGTGAAGGATGTCAACAAAGCCTTTGACGATCTGGCCAAAAACTTGAATAGCGCCGGTCTGGACAAGGTGAAGGCAGAGGTACAGGCTCAGGCGGATGTCTATCTGGCCGGCAAGAAAAAATAAGCTCTGTCAATACAGGTTAATAGAGGTTGAAAAAACCGCCAAAGCAACGCTGGATAAGCTGCGCTTTGGCGGTTTTTTATGGACCTAATAGACATTTTTACAATGAATTAGTTGACCTCGTAATTATGGCCATAGTTATTATCCCAATACGTTTGCCCGCCAACTGTATACGAAATCGAATATTTAACATCTGTAGCACCAGGAACATTGAAGCTGTAGCTCCATCTTTCAACACTATTAAAATTATTCAAGGAGCCATTGTAAGTAGCGTAGCCCTCATGAGTCGTTGCCCAATTGTCCGTTGAGTACACTACTTTTACAGTTTTCGTCGGACTCAGGTTTTTAACATAGATGGTTCCGCTGAATTCACCATTGCTCAGAGTGCTATTGGCGTTAAGCACATTTGGATATCCCAAAATAACGGAACTCAGGGGAACTGTACTATTGACTTCATTGTAATAATTCACTCCCCCGTTGTTATCCCAATAGATCTGGTTATTCACTTCGTATTTAATTGCGAATTTTATGGAGCTCAGATTCTTGAGCTCGGAATGATCTGTTGTAGAACCATTTGTGGACACGATAAAATGCCATTTCTCATGGTTTACTTCTGTCGGCCCTACATAACTCGCACTCGTATCATACCAATTTGTGTTATCTGTCGTGTAATGGACAGTGACATTTTTCACCGGTCCCAGATTAGCTACATCAATATTTCCGCTGAATCCGACATATCCGGGTTTATAAATAACACTGACATCCGAGTCAATAAGCTTGACCTCATCACCGCTGGCAAATGCCGATCCCACAAAGGATACACCAAAAATCAGAGTAAACATCATCAATCCGGCAAATAGTTTTTTCATTGCTTTCATTGTACTCTCTCCTCTAATTTTAAATTTTTTCACCTGGGTCCTGAGCCGACAAGGATAAAATTCATACGTTTGCACACTTTTTGTGTTTTCATCCCTCCTTAACTTTGAAACCAAGCTGTAATTTGCGGAATGTTAATAATTTCCTATAAACAGGATAACTTTAACAAAACATTATGTATATAGTAAATAAGTAACATTTATATACATTGATATATGGGATAATTTGTCATAAAAGGTCAAAAAAACAGGAAGGAAGTACAAAAAAGTCCCCTAGAGGCTGCCGACATTCGCCCCTGGGGATTCTATTAATTATGAACCAGTTAAGCAAATCCAGTTAAACGAATGGCTATTCCGGCGCTCCGGCGGGTTTTAAAGCGGGGGCACTAGGATTCATGCATCCGTTTGCGCATCATTCCCGGTGTACAGCCGTAGGCCGCCCGGAAGACGCGGATGAAATAGTTGGTCTCCATGCCCAGATGCAGTGCGATATCCTGAACCGGAGTATTGCCATTCTCCCTCATCATCTGCAGCGCCCGTTCCAGACGCAGATTCTGCAAATATTTGTGCGGCGTAATGCCATACTCCTGAACGAACAGACGCTGGAAATGCTGTACGGAGTAACCTACGGCAGCCGCAAGATTCGAAACCAGCAGCGGTTCGGTAAAATGCTCGTTGATCAGGCCGACTGCCTTCTGCAGCGCCTCGTTGCGCACAGCTTCGAATTCGAGCCGGTTAGCGGAACCGGCTGTCTGAGCCGTGTGGCGCACCAGGAGCAGCAGCCGATAGAGCGTAGCGGACAGCTCCAGCATGGTCCGTTCATCCTGGCGGCTTGCCTGCTGGTTCACCGTATGCCAGATGCTGCCGATCTGCTCCCAGCATTCGTCGAAGTTTTCCGGGTGAAACGGGGCGGAAGGGAGGTAGCCGATGCCTTCCAGCAGGTCATGAGACAGCTCGCCGTGGAAGCCAATGAACCCTACATGCCAAGGATCGTGCGACAGCGGATAATATTCATGCCCTCTGTCCGGCGGATAGGCGAAGGCCATTCCCGGTTCCAGAATCGTTTCATTGCCGGTGACAAGGTCCCGGAACAGGCCTCTGCCGCTGCGGATCAGAAAGACCTGGTATACGGGAAAGCCGCCGGGGCGCACATGATGGTATTGGATATGCCGTCCAACGGAATAAGGGTACAGCGGGTACCTGTTCAGGTCCCGCGGCAGTTCAATCAGAGAGAAAGGAAGAATGATGCTTCACCTCATATTCATTTTGTGCTAGTAAATCGAGAGTATATTCCTACTGCCTGAATCGAATTCTCCTATATGATAAACAGTATAAAGGATGATTCATGAAATGGACAGGGCTAGACCAAAGGTTTCATCAGAGAATAGTCCCATCCGGACATGAACAATATACCGAAAGGATGAATCTGCCAATGAATATGAAATTACCCCCGGTCAGCAGCAAAATTCCAGTGATGCTGCACGGTGCCGATTATAATCCCGAGCAATGGCTCAAATACCCCGAGGTGCTCCGCGAGGATATCCGCATGATGAAGCTGGCGAATGCGAATGTAATGTCCATCGGCATCTTCTCCTGGGTGTCGCTTGAGCCGGAGGAAGGCGTCTTCACCTTCGATTGGCTCGACAGCATCCTGGATACGTTCGCTGAGAATGGCATTTACGCTTTCCTGGCTACTCCAAGCGGCTCGCGCCCGGCCTGGATGTCGGAGAAATATCCCGAGGTGCTGCGTGTAGAACGGAACCGGGTACGCAATCTGCACGGCGTCCGCCACAATCACTGCTATACCTCGCCGGTCTACCGGGAGAAGACAGCCATCATTAACGGCAAGCTGGCTGAACGGTATGCGCATCATCCGGCGGTTATCGGCTGGCATATCTCGAACGAATACGGCGGCGAATGCCACTGCGATCTTTGCCAGGCGAGCTTCCGGGAATGGCTCAAGGTGAAGTACAACAACAGCCTGGATGAGCTGAACCATGCCTGGTGGGCGACCTTCTGGAGCCATACGTACACCTCCTGGGAGCAGGTGGAATCGCCTGCACCGCACGGTGAAACACAGGTTCACGGACTTAATCTGGACTGGCGCCGTTTTGTCAGCGAATCGACGATTGATTTCTGCCAGCATGAAATTGACTCTGTGCGCGATTACAATACAGAGCTGCCTGTAACGACTAATATGCACAATATTGACGGCGTGGATTACCGCAAGCTGGCCAAAATTCTCGATGTCGTCTCCTGGGATGCCTATCCGGATTGGCATTATACCGAAGACAATGACGATGCCCGCCTCGCGGCCTGGACGGCGATGCATCACGATATGTACCGCACCTTCAAGCATAAGCCGTTCCTGCTGATGGAGAGCACGCCTTCGCTCACGAACTGGCAGTCGGTCAGCAAGCTGAAGCGCCCGGGTATGCACAAGCTGTCCTCCCTGCAGGCGATTGCCCACGGCTCGGATTCTGTGCAGTACTTCCAGTGGCGCAAGAGCCGCGGCTCCAGCGAGAAGTTCCACGGCGCTGTAATCGACCACAGCGGCCATGCAGAGACCCGCGTCTTCCGCGACGTTGCGGAAGTCGGCCGGACGCTGGCGGAGCTTCAAGAGGTTGTAGGTACTACTACACCTGTGCAGACAGCAATTATCTATGACTGGGACAACCGCTGGGCGATTAAGGATGCGCAAGGTATCCGCAACTCCGGGCTGAAATACGAAGAAACTGTGGGTCAGCATCACCGTGCTCTGTGGGAGCTGGGCATTCCTGTTGATATCATTGGACCGGAAGAGGATCTGTCAGCCTACAAGCTGGTGATTGCCCCAATGCTGTACCTGATCAGCGAAGAGAATGGCAAACAGATTGAGAAATATGTAGAGCAGGGCGGAACCTTCTTAGGCACCTACTGGTCGGGTGTGGTTGGAGAGACGGACCTGTGCCATCTGGGCGGATTCCCTGGCCCGCTGCGCCGTACGCTTGGCATTTGGGCTGAGGAGACGGAAGGCTTGCACAGCCGCGATCTGAACGGTCTGGTTATGGAAGCCGGCAATGCACTGAACCTTAGCGGCGATTATGATGCCCATGAGATTGCCGAACTGATCCATCTGGAAGGCGCGGAAACGCTAGGCACGTACCGTACGGATTTCTACGCAGGCCAGCCTGCTCTGACGGTGAACCGTCTGGGCGAAGGACGGGCGTACCATCTGGCAACACGCGTGAAGGATGCCGCATTCTACGTGGAGCTGTACGCGGCGATTGCCAAGAAAGCAGGCATCACCCGCACGCTCGATACCGAGCTGCCGGCAGGTGTTACTGCCCAGCTTCGGACGGATGGCGAAAGCGATTATGTATTTGTGCAGAATTTCAGCGGAGTGGAGCAGTCCGTTGTCATGGATGGCAGAAATTATACCGTTCTGGAGTCGGGAGAGGCCGTTCCGGCGGTGCTCACACTTCCGGTTCATGGCCTGGCTATTCTGAAGCGGGCACACTAGAGCAGGATTCATAATACTCAAAAAGGCAGGACCCGGTAGTTCAGGGCTCCTGCCTTTTTGCTATAGCTCTAGCTGAACGCCGCCTCGACTCCAGCAATAACCTGCTGGTAATAGTCCGTATCATGCGGCACAAAATGAGTGATGTCCACCGTTTCGTGAATGGTAATGCGCTCACCGCTGTCGGTTACACGAAAGCCCGATACATCAAGCTGCTCCAGCTCTCCCTGCCAGAATTTGCGGAAGTCGCTGAACTCAGCCAGGACGATTCCGGCAACCTCCTCCCGCTGGAGCCGGAATTGCTCCAGGGTAAACGGGCTGCTGTACAGAAACACATTCGCCCGTTCGTTGTCAATCAGCCCTTCCTTCGTCATGGAGTAGGGGATGATCCCTAGTGGAATCAGCTCATCATAAGAAATACGCAGCCCCAGCTCCTCCTCCACCTCACGGATGCCGTCCATCGCGGTCTCATCCGCCAGCAGATGCCCTGCGGCGGTAATATCGAGCAGGCCGGCATAATCCCGCTTGTCCTTGCTGCGAAGCTGAAGATAGATATAGAGATCATCGCCACGCTGCTGGACGAACCAGCAGTGAAAGGTCTCATGCCAGAGTCCCTTCCGGTGCACTTCAGCGCGCGGGGCGGTGCCCGTCACGTTGCCTTGTGCATCGAATGTAGTGAGAATTTCCTCGTTCATGCTGATCGCTCCTTAATGTCTCATTCTAATAGTCTAACGCTAGAGTAAATATTTTTTGTGCCGGAGCAGATGATGATCGGCCAGTGTCTTCCTGTATTTTAGTGGAGTGATGCCGTACAGCTCCTTGAAGCAGTTGATCAAAGAGCGGCTGTCGGTAAACCCCGCCTTCATAGCGATCTCCAGCAGGGAGAAATCGGTGTAGACCAGCAGTTGATACACGTAGAACAGACGGACGCGAGTCAGATGCTTTTTGAAGGTGGTTCCCATATATTCCTTGAAGGTTCTGGACAGATGCTCCTTGGAGATGCCGTACTCCCGCGATACCGAGTCAAGCGTTAACTGCTCATTATAATGATCGTCAATGTACTGGATGATCGTCTGGCAGCGGTCCCAGTATTTTTGGGATTTGACCGTCAGTGTCGGCTTTTTCTCTACCATGAAGCTGAACATCAGAATATACAGGATTTCGTAGAACATGCTGTTAAGCTTTAGCTGATAGAAGGGCTGGGAGCTCCGCCTTTTGAACAAGGGGTGGATTTCCTTGAATAAGGAAATGAGTTTGGCATAATCGGGCGAGGCGGTGTCTAAGCTATAGGCATATTTTTCAATGTCCGGGTTGGCAGCTTTCAGCAGTTCAAATGGAAAAATGATCGTCAAGGCATCATAGGGCATCTCTTCGTTCACCTGGCAGCTATGCAGCACCCCGCTGTTGATCAGAATCATCTCATCTTCCCTGAAGATAGTTTTGTTGCCATCAACATGGTATATACTCTCACCTTTGAGCATTAAGGTTAGCTCGAGGCTGCGGTGCCAATGCTCTTCGACCGAGGTGATTTCATTTTCAGAATGCAGGTAAATCCAGGCTAGAAACCCATCGGGAACCATAATATTCTCATGCACATAATTCATAGCTCTTCTCCCCTTGAAAAATATCAATTTTCCGCTATAAATCAGCTAAAAAAAGCGAAGAATTATGAATCATATTTTATATAATTAATAATAACAAGTAAAGTATATGTCAATAAACATTACATTTAATTGGATTGAAGGGATCTGAACATGGCAGACACGGATTTTAGGAAGAGGAAAAAATACAGCATGCTTTCGGGCCATCTGCTGTTCCTGGGACCCTCCATACTGATTTTTATCATTGTGGTGATCATTCCCTTTGCAATCAGCCTGATCTATTCCTTCAGTAACTGGAACGGCATTTCCGGGGAGATTCAATTCATCGGCCTGGACAATTTCCGCGATATTTTCTCTGGAAAAGCCAGATTTCTGGACTCGCTCTGGTTCACCCTGCGGATGACCGCGGTCTGCGTGATATTTATCAATCTGCTGGGCCTCGTCCTTGCCGTCGCCTTGACCTCACGCATTCCGCTCCGCAGCCCGCTGCGCGCCGCTTATTATTTGCCGCAGACGATGGGCGGGCTTATTCTCGGATTCATTTGGCAGTTCATCTTCGTGTCGGGTTTGCCGGCGATAGGTGAAAGACTGAATCTGGATTTTCTTGCACAGCAATGGCTCGGGACAGAAAATACGGCTTTCGCAGCTTTGGTCATCGTCAATGTATGGCAGAACGCGGGGTATGTGATGGTCATTATGATTGCCGGCCTGGCCGGAATTTCCTCGGAGCTGATCGAATCCGCCAGGGTGGAGGGCTCGGGTGCGCTTCATACCCTGCTCAGGATCAAGCTGCCCCTATGCATTCCGTATATTACTGTCGCTTTATTCTGGACCTTGTCCAGCGCACTGAAGATGTTCGAAATTAATCTGGCGTTGACCAAGGGCGGACCTTACGGCTCGACCACCTCGATGACACTCAATATCTATACCGATGCTTTTGCCAATAATAAATACGGGCTGGCTACAGCCGAAGCACTGGTGTTCTTCGTCATTATCATGGTGATTACCTCCATTCAGATGTATCTCGGCAAGCGAAAGGAGAATCAGCTCTTATGAAAAAGATCCGCTTGGACGTCCTAGCCGGCTTCATCCTTGCACTTGCCGGGGCGCTCCTCTTTATCGCTCCGCTGTGGATTATGTTCATGAACTCCTTCAAGCCGCTCAGCGATATTCTCGCCGACCCGCTCCGGCTTCCGGCCACCTGGAGCTTGGATAACTACCAGGAAGCCTGGAAGGTGCTGGATATTCCAGGAGTTGTGAGGAATACGGCGATCCTCTCTCTGGGGGCAGTCAGCGGCATTATCCTGCTTGCCACGATGACTGCGTATTGGTCGGAGCGGTATCCTACGCTAACCTCCCGCATCTTCGGCAATCTGATTATGCTGTCGGTGCTCATTCCCTTCGCCACGATCATGCTCCCCCTGGTGAGAGTGATGAAGTTCCTGCACCTCAATAATACCATTGGCGGAGCAGTGTTGGCCTATTGGGGAATTGGCTTCGCCTTTGCTTTCTTTCTAATCCGCAGCGGGGTGAAGACTCTTCCATATGAGCTTGAAGAAGCTGCGCAAATTGACGGCTGCGGCAAGGTATACATCTTTTTCAGAATTGTTTTCCCGCTTCTTGGTCCGACGGTGTTCAGTGTGTTTATCATGGACATGTTCTGGGTCTGGAATGATTTTATGATTCCGCTGGTGCTGCTGAACAATGAGACGCTCAGCACCGTTCAATTGGCAGTTAACCGCTTGTTCGGCATGTACAACAGCCGTTGGGATGTGGCCTTGCCTGCTCTAACCATGAGCATGCTTCCAATAATTATTGTGTTTATTCTGTTCCAAAGAATGATTGTCGGCGGCGTATTGGCGGGTTCTGTGAAAGGTTAAGCTGTAAAAAAATTGCACCAGAGTGAACAGGGAGGAACTGGAATGATGGAGAGAAACCTAAAGGCAAGTACGCTTGTATCAGCAATTGTGGGAATGTCGGTGCTGCTCACAGCATGCGGCGGCGGGGCGAAGGAAGCGAAAGAGAATACAGAGAAAAGCGCTTCTGCAAACAACGTCAAAACGATTCATATTTATCAGATGAAGATTGAGATTGACGAGGCTCTGAAAAAAACCGCTGCTGCTTATACAGCGCTTCATCCTGACGTTCAGTTTGTCATTGATTCCGTCAGCGACAATTACAGCACCGGGCTTAAGACGAAGCAGGCGAGCGGGGAAATGCCCGATATTTTTACAGTGATGGGCAATCAGGATTTGAAGCTGTGGCAGTCCCAGCTGGAGGATTTGTCGGACCAGGCGTGGACCAAGGACATGATTGATCTTGCGAAGCAAGGCATTACCGGTGACGATGGTAAAGTGTACGGATGGCCGGTATCTGTTGAGGGGTACGGGTATGTGTACAATAAGAAGCTTTTTGATCAGGCCGGGATTTCCGAAGTGCCTACCACGCTTACAGCACTCAAGGAAGATGTCGAGAAGCTGAAGTCTGCCGGAATACAGCCGCTGACCGGTGCGTATATGGACTGGTACCAGTCAGGGAACTTCCTTGTCAATATGGGAATTGCCCGCCAGCCGGACCCGCAGGCATTTATTAAAGGTTTGTATGACGGCACATCCACCTTCGTAGGCAATGATATTTTCAAGCAGGTAGCCGAATTCATCAAATATGATTTCAGTCAGGGCAAAAACGGGCTCAGCACTAACTTCAACTCCCAGACCACCGCTCTGTTCGGCGGGCAGGTTGCTATGACTCTCGGCGGTAACTGGCTGCAGCCAAGCATCAGCGCGAACCCGGACCTCAGCATGGGGCTGATGCCGCTGCCTGTCAATGACAACCCGGAAGAGAACGACAAGCTCTATATGGGTGTCACCGGTTACTGGGGGGTCAGCAAGGATTCTGAAGTGAAGCAGGAGGCCAAGGACTTCCTGAACTGGCTCGCCACTACGCCTGAGGGACAGGCACATGTCACCAAGGATATGCAGATGATCCCGGCATTTAGCAGCTTTTCTGCGGATGATGCGGATATTGGAGCGCTGGGAGCGGATCTGTCCAGTTATGTGAAGGCAGGCAAAATCTACGGCTCCTTCAATTCCTATTACCCGGATGGCGTTGCCCAGGCCTTCGGAGAAGCTGTCCAGAAGCTTGTCGGCGGCAAGGTGGATACAGACGGCTTCCTGCAGGAGCTGCAGAATGAGTGGGACCGGCTGGCGAACTAATACGATATTATAGCGGAGATGAGGGTAATCATGGTTAACGATATAGATAAGCTTGTCAGTCAAATGACCTTGCATGAAAAGATTATGTTATGCACCGGAGATAACATGTGGAGGACTAAAGCCTATGAGCATCTGGGCATCCCTTCCATTCTGATGAGCGACGGTTCAAGCGGCGTCCGCTTTCAGAAAAACTCCGATGCGGGCGGAAGCACGTCCTTCTATGAATCCATCAGCGGGAGCTTCGATAGTGCGGAGGCGGTGGCTAATACCCACGAGGCGACCTGCTTTCCATCCAATTCTGCCGTCTCATGCTCATGGAACCCGGAACTGGTCTATGAGATTGGTCAGGCGATTGCCAGGGAATGCCGGCGCCTCGGCATCCATCTGCTGCTGGGCCCGGGCATGAACATCCGCAGGCATCCACTGACTGCCCGGAATTTTGAATATTACTCCGAAGATCCATGTCTGACGGGCGATATGGCAGCAGCGATGGTAAAGGGCGTACAGGATGGCGGGGTAGGGACGTCTCCGAAGCATTTTGCCTGCCATAACTCGGATACGAAAAGAACCCGGGTGAATGTGACCGTAGAGGAAAGAGCGCTGCGGGAGATTTATTTGGCCGGCTTCGAACGCGTGGTCCGCAAAGCGCGTCCAACAACTATAATGAGCGCGTACAATAAGATCAACGGGGTGCAGACCAGCGAGGACCCGGAGCTGCTGAACGGGATTTTGCGCGAAGAGTGGGGATTTGACGGCGCTGTGATCAGCGACTGGGGGGCAGTCAAGGATGCTGCCGCTGCCACACGGGCGGGGCTTGACCTGCAGATGCCCTTGTCCTTAAGCTCATCAGCCTATCTGGAGAAAGCTGTGCAGAAGGGTGAGCTGGACGAGGGGCTGATTGACCTTAGGGTTAAGAATATTCTGCGGTTAATCTTCAAATTGACGGAGGAGTATAAACCGCTCGCGGAAGTGGGTTTCAGGGAGCATCACCAACTTGCCCGCGAGGCAGCGGCGGAGTCCATCGTTCTGCTCAAGAATGAGCAGGGGGTGCTGCCGCTTGCACTGGGTAAGGCCAAGAAGCTCGCGGTCGTCGGCCGGTTGGCTGCCGAGCCTTTGTACCAGGGGACAGGCTGCGCCATCGTTAACGCCAAGGAGGTGGACATTCCTCTGGAGCACATCCGTGAGCTGTGCCCGGAGGGAATGGAGGTGCAGTATGCTCCCGGCTACCATGCGGACGGCAGCACCGATGCGGCATTGCTGGAGGAAGCCGGACTACTTGCCCGCGAGGCGGATGTGGTTCTGGTTTTTGCCGGGGCATTCCTGCCGGAGGAGAGCGACGATTACAACCGGAAGGATATGAATATCGAGCCGGGGCATGAACAGCTAATTACTGCCGTGTGCGCTGCCAATCCGAATACAGTGCTGCTTCTAGCTACCGGTGAATCGGTGGTTATGCCTTGGGCTGATCAGGCGAAGGCTGTGCTTGAGACCTGGTTCGGCGGGGAAGGCATGGGAGAAGCGCTCGCCAAAATTCTCTTCGGCCATGTGAATCCTTCCGGCAAACTGTCCGCGACCATTCCGGAGAAATTGAGCGATACGCCAGCCTTTCTTAGCTTCCCTTGCAATCTGACCGAGCTGCATTACAGCGAAGGAATCTATGTCGGCTACCGTTATTATGACAAGAAAGAGATCGCTCCCCGGTATCCGTTCGGCTACGGGCTCTCCTATACGCAATTTGCGTATAGCAATCTGACGCTGTCCGAACCTGAGGTCCATCTGCCCTCAGTCCTTAAGCTTAGTGTGGACATTACCAACACTGGCGAGGTGTACGGCAAAGAGGTTGTCCAGTTATATCTTGCGCAGCCCGATTCGAAGCAGCCCCGGCCGCCCCAGGAGCTAAAAGGGTTCGCGAAAATAGCCCTGCACCCGGGCGAGACCAAATCTGTGGAATTACTGCTGGAGGCACGGGATTTCGCCTGCTACAATCCCGAATATGGCGTGTGGAGTGCAGAGAGCGGAAGCTATACCATCCGCATTGGAGCTTCCAGCAGGGACATTCGGCTAACGGCTGATGTGCGGGTGAGCAATCCGGCGGAGCCAGCAGCGAGGTTCAGAACCGACAGCGGGTTCCCGGAATTGTTCGAGAATGAGACGGCGAAGCAAATTTTCTATCAATTTATGATCGAGAACGGGCTGGTTGCTCCCGAGCAGGCCGATGACAAGCTGGGAGAGATATTAACGGGCTCATTCTGGGGCATCCTGTCCTTCATGGATATGCACTCGGCGGGCGTGATCACTTATGAGAAGATGAATGACGTAATTAGCCGAATCAATGCCGTACTGGAGGAAGCTGCTCCCGGCAGGCAATAGTGAACTTTTGTTGTATGAAAAAAGGAAGGACCTCATTCCCGGGCGGAGTAGCGGGTTTGAGGTCCTTTTTGTCATAGACTGGGGCTGTCCGGAGCCATTAGGCGGCTGGGACAGCTTTTTGTTGCAGGCCGTAAGGCCGGCTTGCCCCGGAACAACGGCAAAAATGCCGTTGTTGAAGGCCCTGCGGTCGGTTTGCTCGGGAACAACGGCAGAAATGCCGTTGTTGAAGGCGCGCAGGCCGGTTTGCCTCGGAACAACGGCAAAAATGCCGTTGTTAAAGGCCCCGCAGGCCGGATTACCCCTAGCAATTACCCCGCAATGTTAAGATTGCCGGGAGTGGACTTTGTCGCCTTGGACCCAGACCTCCCGGATGTTCTCAGGGCGGCTGAGATACATGATTTTCTGAAAAATATCATGGAGGGGCTCGTCCCCGTAGATGGGCAGCTTCGCAGTCGGGACGGCTGTGTCGATGAGCTGGACGTCCCAGGCATAGCCCTCGGCCAGACGGCCGATCGGCAGGCTCAGGCTCTCGCCGCCGCCCGCTGTGGCCAGGTAGAAGGCCTCGTCAATTGTAATCCGCGACTTGGGTACCCCGCGTTCCTCGGCCGGAAGCTCTATGTTCACGCCGTCCTCCAGCATCCGGGAAGAGATGACGGCTTGCCGGGCGTTGTCGAACAGGCTCGGCGAGAATCCGCCGGAAATGTCAGAGCCAAGGCCGATCTCGACGCCCTTGTCCATCCAGCGGGCAATCGGGATCACGCTGTTCGCGAAGTAGGCATTGGAGATCGGGCAATGGCTAATCGCCGTTCCTGTCTTCGCAAACAGAGCCGCATCCTCTTCGCTGAGGAAATTGCAATGCGCCATGACGGATTTGTCCCCGAGCAGACCGAAGTCATGGAGTGCGAACGCATCGTGCTTGCCGAACCTCTCCTTAACATGTCCGTGAGCCCAATCGCTCTCGCTGCAATGCGACTGAACATGAACATCATGCTTCATGGCAAGCTCGCCCAGTCCCTTGAGCGCCCCGTCGGTGCAGCTTGGAATGAACCGGGGGGTAACAACCGGGTATACTCCTTGCTTGACGGATGGCGCGAGCTGTTTGACGGCGAGAATGAATTCCTCCGTATCCTCCAGTGCCGTACGGGTATCTTCATCCCGGTAAGTGTCCGGGTTCTGATCCGGATCATCCATGACGACCTTGCCGACGAGGCCCCGCTGCCCCTTTTTCGCACAAATCTCAGCCAGCAGCAGACTCGCTTCCTTGTGAATAGTCGCAAAATAAAGCGCCGTGGTCGTTCCGTTCGCAAGCAGTGTGCCGACCATGTCATTGTATATCTCTGCTGCAAAGTCTGTGTCCGCAAACCTGGATTCCAGTGGAAAGGTATAGGTATGCAGCCAATCGTATAACGGGACATCAAGCGCGCCTCCGGCCTGCGCCCATTGCGGCGCATGAACATGGAGGTCAATAAATCCCGGGAGCAAATATTGTCCCGGAGACAGGCGGTTAACGCGATAGGCGGTCAGGATATCGTCATAGCCCTCTTCCCCCGGAGCGGCCACCCGTTCAATGATCCCATCTTCATTAATGCAAAACAGATGATCCTTGAGAATTTGCAGTTCCTTGGGTGTGTGGCTTGTAAAAGCGGTTCCCTGAAACACATGCGCATATGTCTTCAACTCGTATCACCGCACCATTCTTTTTATCCAAATTATAAAAAATCACTAAAGTTAAGTCTATATAGAAGGGCTTTCTGCCGCTGTGGGATAGAGAGTTTTGTGCCCTGCGCTGATTTTCCTTTGTTATTGTTGTAATTAAGCCCATCACTAGTAAGACAGCTCTCGGCATGCATTGCTCGAACTAGTATAATATGGGAGAGGGGTGAGAGGATGCTTGTGGCAATCGAAAGGGAAACCTTCTATTCGTTAAGTGATGAAAGACTCGGGTGGGCTTGCATGGAGCCGACCTTCATGCTGATCCGCGGGAAATCTCCGGCGGTAAAAGCGGCGGCAATCTCAAAGCTGGGCAAGGGACAGACCGCACTTTGCATGTTCCGTATCATGTATGACCATAGCTATAAGTCAGCGGCGGAATATTACGCTTGGATCTCTTATCTGCTGGACCAGCCGGGTTATTGGAGCGGGGTGCTGGAGGGTGTGCGTTTTTTTGCAGACACTGCCATGTTGGAGCTGCTTGAACAGACGCGGGAGAGACTGGATGCCAGAAACCGCAGGCTCCGCTTGGGCTGGGGTGATGCTGGCTTGAAGGATATCGAGGCTGATCAAAAGCTGATGGAGACGGTCAACGGCTTGTACGCGCATTTTCAGCAGATTGCACCGCATAGCCTGAGTCTTATTGCTGATTATATCCGTGCTCACCCGTATGAGTTCGTGGAATTTAGCAGATGAATTGGAGAAAGTGATAAGGAGCAGGAAAGTGAAAAAACAGAGTGATTGGTGTCCAAAGAATAGTTACATCTCACATTGAAAAGGGGGTTATAAATTGACAGCTATTTCTTCGATCCGTATAGCATATGGAGACCACCCCTCACAATTCGGTGTATTGCGTTTGCCCGAGTTGTCTGGCCTTCCTTGTCCTGTAGTTGTTACTATCCATGGGGGGTTTTGGAAATCGGAATATGGACTTGAAGAATTTGACCCACTTGACGAAGATTTGACACGTCGTGGTTACGCCGCTTGGAATATTGAGTACCGCCGAACAGGAGACGATGGAGGAGGTTGGCCAAGGACATTTCATGATGTTATAGATGCGGTAAATCACCTGTCTCAGCTTGAGGATCGCTATCAGCTAGACCTCTCTAGTGTGATAATCCTGGGGCACTCAGCCGGTGGACATTTGGCTCTCTGGTTGGCATCCCAAATTAGCAAAGATCAAACAGACGAGATGGGTAATCCTCTGCTTATACCTATTAAGGGGGTAATATGCTTGGCAGGGATTTCAGATTTGCGGAAAATGTGGGAGATCCATGTCGAAAAGGGGATTAGCAGTCCCGTGGCATCATTTATTGGCGGAACACCTCAAGAAGTATCTGACCGTTATTGCTTGGCTTCACCGATTGAACTGTTGCCCTTGATGAGCGTCGAGCAAATATTGATTCATGGTGAGCTAGACCGCCATGTTCCAGTAGAGATGAGTATTGAGTATCATCTTAGAGCTAACGAAATGGGTAACAAAGTTAGTTTGGTAGTGCTCCCAGAAGTCGAGCATTTTCAAATAATCGATCCGTCGTCATCGGCATGGAATACAGTGACCGATTCACTGGAGACTTTGTTAAGGCACATGAGAATATAGTCGGGCTGCAAAAGAAAAGGCTGCACCATCCTTTGTTGAGGAAGTGCAGCCTATTTGTATGTGTATGCCTAGGAGGAAGCTAGCCGATTATTATCTGGCCATCCATCCGCCGTCTACATTCAGGATGTGACCGTTCAGGTAGTCGGAAGCAGCGGATGCCAGGAACACAGCAGGTCCTTTAACATCTTCGGCAGTTCCCCAGCGTCCTGCTGGAATGCGGTCGAGGATGGAGTCGGAACGGTTCTGATCGGCGCGGATAGGCGCAGTGTTCTCAGTAGCCATGTAACCAGGAGCGATGGCGTTGATGTTCAGACCGGAGCCAGCCCATTCATTGGCAAAAGCTTTGGTCAGACCCGCTACGCCGTGCTTGCTCGCAGTGTATCCAGGTACGTTGATGCCGCCCTGGTAGGAGAGCATGGAGCAGATGTTGATGATTTTGCCGTTTCCTCTTTCCAGGAAGTGGCGGCCGGCGATTTGCGACAGCAGGAACACCGTATTCAGGTTCAGGTTGATAACGTCGAACCAGTCTTTTTCGCTGTGGTCTTTGGCTGGAGTGCGGCGGATCATGCCTGCGCAGTTTACAAGAATATCTACTTTGCCAGTGAAGGCAACCGCTTCGTCGAACATACCTTGCAGCTTGCTGTGATCTCCCAGATCGCCTGCGATGCTCAGTGCTTTTACGCCAAAGGCCTCGGCAGCCGCTACAGTTTCAGTACTTGGATTGAGGGAAGCGGAGATGACGTCTGCGCCTGCTTCAGCAAATGCAAGAGCGATCCCTTGTCCAAGACCTTGGGCAGCGCCCGTTACGATTGCTGTTTTACCTGCCAAACTGAATAAAGATGACATATGATATTCTCTCCTTTTAATTGTTCATTTGAATTCCGCATTCGATATTTACGCCAGCACTCCGGAACTGCTCCACGGTCTCGGACGCAAGCCCGCTGTCAGTCAGCAGCACGTCAACCTCCTGCAGTGAAGCGAACGTGCGCAGCGCGGTGTGCCCGAATTTGTGATGGTCTATTGTGGCGAATACGGTACGGGCGGTGGATACCAGAGCTTGCTTGTATTCAATGAAGTCACCGGTGTAAATTGACAGCCCATGTTCGATATGAACGGCTGTAGCCGACAGAAAAGCTTTCTCTATATTTAGCTTTTGGACATAGGAGACGGCTTCGGGACCGGCCAGCATATTGCGGACACGGTAACCCCCGGGAACGACGAGACGGATGTTGTCTCTCTGAACCAGTTCGCTGATGATGTACACGTCGTTGGTGATGACCGTCAGCGGCATGTTGTCCAGCCTCCGGGCAATTTCGAGCGTGGTGCTGCCGCCGTCCAGCGCAATGATGTCATCCTCTGCGATATGGGCCAGCGCAAGCTGCGCAATCTCCGTTTTTTCATCGGAATATTTAACCAGCGGGTTTTTGGATGGCAAAATACCGAACTGATCGCTTTGTGCCAGCACGGCTCCACCGTGGACACGCATAATAAGTCCCTGCTCCTCCAGCTTGCTTAAGTCCTCGCGGATTGTTTTTCCTGTCACCTGGAGCTTGTCGCTCAGCTCATTCACCGTTACATCCTTCTGGTTGAGTAAAACTTCCATAATCATCTCGTGCCGCCGTATCGGGTTCATCCGCCTGCCTCATCTTTCCGTAGTTGTTTTTGTTCTATTGTAATTCCTTCATACCTACGGGGTCCATATCATCATAGCGTTTGTTGTCTCCGGCCATGCTCCAGATGAAGGTATAGTTGTGCGTACCTACACCGCTGTGGATGGACCAGCTTGGAGAAATGACCGCTTGCTCGTTGTGCATAACGATGTGGCGGGTTTCGGTAGGCTCACCCATCAGGTGGAACACAATGGAATCGTCCGGCAGATCGAAATAGAAGTAGGCTTCCATCCGGCGCGGGTGAGTATGGGAAGGCATTGTATTCCACATGCTGCCCGGCTTGAGCTGGGTCATCCCCATTACTAACTGCGCGCTTTGCACGCCGTTCGTATGGATGAAGCGGTGAATAGTGCGTTCGTTGGAGTTTTCCAGGCCGCCCATTGCGCCGGATTCGGATTCAGCCAACGTAGTCTTCGTAGTAGGGTAGGATTGATGTGCAGGAGCCGAATTCAGGTAGAATTTCGCCGGCTTGGCGCTGTCCGCGCTTTTGAAAACAACATCCTTGGCGCCTTGGCCTACGTACAGACATTCTTTGAAATCTATTTCATATTCTGTTCCGTCAACAACAACCGAGCCTTTGCCTCCAACATTGATAACACCCAGCTCACGGCGTTCCAGGAAGTAAGTGACTCCAAGCTCTTTCAGGTCAGTGGTGAGCACGACGTCTTCTTTTACCGGATTGGCACCACCGACGATCATGCGGTCTTCATGGGTCAGGACAAGCTTCAATTCATCCGGAGCAAAAATGACAGGAATGTGAAACTCCTTGCGCAAACGTGCGGTGTCAAATTGCTTCACTTCATTGGGATGGGATGCGAAACGTCTTTCCATCGAATGTTCAATCTCCTTCGCAAACATATTTTCGTTCGTATAGGTACAATTTAATTCATATTCGTTCATTTTACAAGAGATAATCTTTTTTAGTGCGTTTATTTTAGTTTATTTATTGAAGTTGTACGTTGCCATATGAACCGAAAGCGTGCACAATAGAGGTGAAATGAGGATGAATTACCAGCTTACTGGAATCTGGCAAATGGTGGAGGGTGAACGAAAGTGGGAGAAAGGAAGTCTGCTGTGAGTGCCTATCAGGCTCGCCAAAATGAAATCATCTATTATATAGCTGTTGAAGCGGAACGCCTCCCGCTGCTGGACAGCGGCTTGTGGTTCCACGATGATGTGCGCAATAATTTTTATTATGCTTCCTATCTGTTTGCGGCTGCTGTTGATCCGGCTTTTGAGCTGCCTTTTGAGCGGGAGGCGGCCCGGCGCAAAGCAGAGGCAGTATTGCTGGAAACAGTGCTGCTGCAGAATAGGCAGCCCGGCACCGAATTATACGGCCACTGGCCGCTGGGGCTGAATCCTGTGCCGCGCGAGGCGGCTCCGCACGAGCTGCCGGTGGAGATCATGGGCAGCCTGATGGTCTGGTTCAGCAGGCAGTACGGAAGCAGGCTGAATGCGGGACTTCGGATTGCTTTTCATACTGCGCTCGGGCATATCTACCGCAGTGGCTTCTACCGTAAGCCTGTAGTTAACTATGGGCATCATGAAGCCAAATATACGGCAGCCAAGCTGATCTTCGGCAAGCTCTTCGATGACGCGGAGCTGCTTGCGGACGGGCAGCAAAGCCTGGAGAACACACTTGCGTATATCCGCGAGAAGGGAATGCCGGAGTACGGCAGCCTGCCGTGGTTCTGGCATTGGGTGCAGGCGTTCACCTGTGCCTGGGAGCTGGAGGAGGACAGCGGTCTGAAAGCGACGCTCGCGGAAATGCTGGACTACCTGTGGACCGAACGGGGACAGTGGTATCTTCGAGGGGCTTGGGCCGGAGCGCATTCCCGGGGCTGGCCGCATGATGTTCCGGCTGACGCCAATGTCCTGCACGACTATGTGCAGTTTGGGGATTTCCAGCTTCCGCAAGGCATGCCGCGCACCGAATATGCCGGATTTCTGTTCTATGAAGCCCCTGAACAGGTGCGGACAGCCGCTCTGAACCGGCAATCGCCGGTGGAAGTCACAAGAATTACGCAAAAGGTTGTTCCTGAAGCTCCACAGACTCAGCCTCTGCTTCATACCTATGCATATTTGACTGAGAGTTTTGCGGCAGGCGGCATCTGGGAGCGGGTCGAGGAGTTTGACAATGAACAGCTCCGCTGGGCTTTTTCACTGCCGGTGTCCGCTGAGTATGCTGTGAACCGGCTGTACTTTTTTCACCCCGGTGAAGGCTATCGGGAAGGTGATCCCCGCCACCAGAGCCGGTATATGGAAGTGCTTTACCACAAGAACACGATTCTTGCTTTATTCCCTGTGCCTCAAGGGGAGAAGGATACAATCATCGGTGTGCTGCCCAAAGGGAAATGGATCAAGCAGCCTTCCGCACTGTTCGGCCAGGTGGGCGGCGTTTATTTTGCAGTATACCTGTCGCATTCCTACCAACTGCTCGAACGGGAAGGTTACCTGGAGGTCTCCGTGAAAGGGATGCCGGGTGGCGTCGCAGTAGAGGCGGTCAGTGTCAAAGATGCTGCGGAGCGGGGAATCGTCGGCGGACTTACGGGTTTTGCTGAGGAATGGGCGACGAACGCCCCGTCTTTTGAAGTGGGGGTCGGGTTGAGGATCAACTACCGTACCATTAGAGGAGAACTGTTGGAATTGCTGGTGGGCAATACTTCTACAGAAGCTCATCTGAACGGGAATCCGTTCTCTTTGGAGCATTATTCTGTTAGCGGAAAATAATATTGATTGAACAAAAAAAGTACATCCCCCAGCGGTCATTTCTTTAGATGCCTATGGGGGTTCTTTGTGCCGGCAAGTCTGGACGTGAGGAAAGGGCTTTTGAATGGAAATCTTGGAATGGCTCTCTTATTTGCTATTCGGTCGGTTATCCTTTACAGTCTATCTAACGCGGGTCTGGTGCAGGATGCTGCGGATTGCCGTCATTTTATGAGTCCAGGACAAGGAGGAAATTCAATTGATTGCAACACTGCAGACCGCCCGGAAGGGCGTAACGGCTACATTTGAACGTCATTTTAAGCATCCGGTGGACAAGGTTTGGGCGATGCTGACTGAGAATGCGCTGCTGGCTAAATGGTTTCCCGAGCTGAGCATTCAGGAGTTGTCTGCTGGCGGAGTCATTAAATTTGACATGCAGGACGGGAACTTTATTGAGCTGGAGATTACGGATGTGAAAACGAACTCCATATTGGAATATACCTGGGGCAATGACTTGGTCCGTTTTGAGTTGGATGCTGAGCCGGAGGGCAGCCGTCTGCTGCTGGTTGAGTCGATAATGGAGATTACTGATCATACGGCAAAAGACCTTTCCGGCTGGCACGTGTGCCTGGATGTCATATCCGTACTGCTGGACGGAGAGGAGCTGCAGAACCGCAGGCAGGCATGGGAGCAGCAGTTCGTGGAATATACCCGGCTTGTGGAGGACTTTCGCAAAGCCATGTTATAACATTTGGGAGCATTCATACGTAGTTGTGATAATCCCTGTAATGACTTATTGGATACTAACAGCAATACAATGGCAGATCAACCCCTTACCGTGACCAAAAACGAGAAGGGGTTTTTGATTGCATTTGAATTTGCTCAGCCTGAACGCCCATAGAGGCGTTTTTATTTTGCCCTCTGATTGTGTTTTGCGGTCCGGGGACTACTTACTTATAGGGGGGGATTATGTGGAGCTTACAACGGATGGTATTGATGATGTGCGGTTCGGGCTTAAAGACCAAGCGCACAACAGAATTGATGAAAAAATGAAGGAAAAAGAATAAGGGAGCTGATTTGAATGGAGTGGAGTGCTGTAGCTAATTTTATTAAGCCGGAATTGTTGATTGTGGTGGCTGTGTGCTGGGTGATTGGGTACGTATTGAAGCAGACACCGCGAGTTCCGGACTGGACTATCGTTTATGCTGTTACAGTGGTCGCAATCATCGTTGTATGCATTATGCAGGGCTTTACAGCTGACAGCATCCTGCAGGGCGTCCTGTGCGGAGCTGTAGCGGTCTACGGTAATCAACTGGTGAAACAGGCGATAAAAAAGAGCGGTGATGAATAATGGCGCTCACATTGGAGCAAGTAAAAGCCAAATCCGCAAAACGCCTGGATGGGCTGCAGCCAGTTGTTCGGGCTGCTACCGTGGCGCTGATCGAGCGCTGTTACGCCCGGGGAGTAAATATAGTCATTACCCAGGGATTGCGCACAATCGCCGAGCAGGACGCGCTGTATGCACAGGGCCGTACCAAGCCGGGGGCCAAAGTCACCAATGCCAAAGGTGGTTATAGTTATCACAATTTCGGCCTGGCGATTGATTTCGCACTGCTGTTGCCGGACGGCTCCAGCGTTTCTTGGGATATGAAGCGGGACGGTGACGGCGATAGGGTGGCGGACTGGGTGGAGGTTGTTCAAGAGGCCAAGGCTCTGGGCTTTGGCTGGGGCGGCGATTGGTCCAGTTTTAAGGATTATCCGCACTTGGACATGACGTATGGACTGAGCACGGCCGATCTGCGAGCAGGCCAGCAGCCAACAGCAGATCAGGTACAAGCGGCATATGCCGTTATTAATAAATTTCAAGAGGAGGCGGACGAATTGTCGGTAGAGGATAAAAAACGGATTGAAGACCTGGAGGCCGCAGTTAAAGCGTTGACTAATAGCAGAGATACACTAAAGGATCAGGCGCTGCAGCAGGCCGTGGAGATTAAAGAGTTAAAGACGGCGGTACTAGAACTGACGGACACCACGCCGCCAGCATGGTCCTTGGAGGCTATTCAAGCGCTCCATGATACGCCATCTGTTATTAACGGCACGCCGGTTATTGATACGCCAGACAAAGCCACAAAGACGGAGGCTCGAATATTTACGGTACTGCACCGGTTGGGTCTGACAGCTCGACTGAAAGGAAATAAGTAAAATCCCCAAACGTTTGAGAATATGAGAAGCCCTGCTGGCCGTTGTGGTCTACAGGGCTATTTTTAACTAAGATTGTCTTTCGTATAATCGTGCGGTGTATTGTTCAATTTTAGACATTCTATCTGAAATAGACTCTACATATTGCAATAGAGCGGCGAATGCAAGAGTGAAGATAGCGGACGCCCCGCCAGCAACCCAAAACATCAGCAAATAACCCCATGCAAACTCTTTGTCCTCAAAAGAATACTCAGGTTCCGGTCCGTAAGTATTTCCCGCAACATCCCACCAATAAAGGCTAATACTAGCACAGTATAGGCCACCCATTTTAAAGCTTTAGTCATGTTTTTTCATCCCCTAAATCTGATAATAATTTCAATTTATTCTACCAGATTAAGGGATGGCAATCTATGTATTTTACAAAGAACATTAATATGTAAAGACCAGCCATGCACGGCCAGTTCGTAGCATGTTCCCACGACTCACCCCCAAAAAAATTGGGGAGTTTCCTAAATGCTCGGGAATTCGGTTAAAGCCCTGCCGGCCGTAATGGTCTGCAGGGCTTTCTTTATTTTTAATTATTAATTCTTCGTATATTTTTTTAACATCGTCAATATTTTTTGCTCTATGCGTTCAACAACTTATTAAAATGTGCATAACTTAAATTACGCCCGCTCCTCCAATAGCAGTTGCTGTGAATGCTATGGGTCCAAATAGATTTATAGGCAAGTTGCTATCATTTTGAATTACCAATTCATAGTTGTGGATTCCAAGATAAGGACCATCAACCCACAGAACATTTAATTGAATATCAGTAATTGTAGTAAAACGATAAAAGGATCTATAAATATCGACTCCAGCACGCCGAATTATAACAAAGAATTGACTATTAGCAAGTGCAGTAAGACTAAAACTACCATTTAACTCGACTCTACTGGAGAAAGAGTCAGGATTAGCCGGACTAATATTTACTTGCGCTGTGGCTAGCTCCGCTCCAGCTCCAGGAATGCCCGCAACCGTTAAAACAGTAGCAAACGGGTCTAACGGGATTTTTGCCTGAGAACCATAACTTATAATTGTTGCCATTATCATCACTCCATTTCAAGGTTATATATTATTATTATGTGAATCCGCAATTATAGATTGGACTTAATTCCTGATGATAATATACATTTAAGTTGTACTTTACTTGATCATATAAACCTAGATACTAGCGAGGGAATGATATGACGAATCTGACGCGACTTATTGCGGCTATCCCGGAAAGATTTGAAATTAGAGTATACATAAAATAACCCGCCGGGCTTAATAAGCCTGACGGGTTTGTTTTTGTTTATTGAGCTGTATACTCATTTACTTCAAAGGTTAAGATTTTATCGAACACAACATAGTCCTTGCGTTTGCTGAAGGGGCCTTTGTTATTCGTGTGCTTGTCAATCGCATACATACCAGGGCCTCTACCTGCATCGCGGGAATCATACCAGTTTACGAATGCTTCAATTTCACCGATTGGAAGGTCGTATTCTTTTTCAGTTCCGTTAATCAACGTTACGGTAAGAATAGCCCGATCTCCTGAGGGTTGCTCTGGAGTTGCTGTTGGTTTCGGAGTCGATGTCGATGACGGTGTTGGAGTTGCAGTTGGCACTGGAGTCGTTGTTGGTGTTGCTGTTGGTACCGGTGTAGCGCTTGGAGTTGGCGTAGGTGTTGGTGTCGCTGTAGCAGTCGGTGAAGGAGTTGGCGTTGGCTCGATTGTAGGTTCTGGTGTTGTTATCGGAGCAAAAACGTCAAATTCCTGCACGTTAGATAAAGATTCAAAGGAATACAAGCTAACACGCTTAACACCTGAGATTTTTGGTATCTGAACAATGTTGTCATTGATCGAAATCATTTCATTGTACAAGATTTTATTTCCAGCGCTATATAGATACAGCGAAAATTTAGTCCCATTATTCGCTTTTAAGTAATATCCCGCTATATCTTTTTCCTTTTCAAAATCATACCAGATTGAAGTATTGGGGTAGTTGGTGTTAACTTGGGTATTAAGATTATTATCAGTTAAAAGAGAAGTAATGCTCTGCGCGACATAAGAGCTTGGTCCGAAATAAAGAGATTTTCCATTCAAAAGACCACTAGGATATGCAAAAGCACTTTTAATAGGTAAAGCGGCGAGAATCATCACCAATATTAGCACTGACAGCAGATTTAACTTTATTAATCTCCGCATTTAAAACACTCCTCATTATGTATTATAGATATTCACTTTACAAAAATTAACAAGGGATGTCTAAACATTTATGTCTATATCTGCAATTAAGTGAGTGAACACGACGAAATTATTTTTTTAAGAGGATATTGAATTGTGAGTTCTTATTAGGAATAAAAACGCCCCGTAAACCATATTCGGTTCACGGGGCGAAAGTAATCTATTTTGTAGTGTATTCACTTACTTCAAAGGTGAGGATCTTATCATGTAGTACGTATTCAGTCCTCTTGCTGAATGGTCCCTTGTTGTTGTCGTGTTTGTCTATTCCGTAACGGTCAGATCCAGACGTTGTATCGTACCAATTCAAAAAGGCGTTGATTTCAGACATGGAAAGATCAAATTCTTTCTCCATACCAGCCGAAAGAGTAATGGTAAGTATTGCTCGTTCACCAGAGTGCTGTTCTGAAGTTGGACTAGGTGTAGGGTCAGGAGTAGATGTTGGCGAAGGTTTCGGAATCATATTGGTTGTTGTCCACCAAAAAGGAAAGGTACCACTGCTATATTGAATTGAACTACCAATCCACATCATTACGTTTGTAACATTAGAATTAGCGGGAGTATAAGCACTGACATAAAAAGTACCAGGAGGCAAAGAGTATTTTATATCATACTGACTGGTTGTAGATTCAAGTAAGTTACCTTTTTCGTCATAGAAGCTTAGAATAACTTGATCGCCGTTGCCAACAATCTTGATGTCAGAATAATAGTCTACTTTTGAGAATTGCTTGTAGTAGGTTTTTCCATCAGTAGATCCTTCGGCAACCGTATAACTTATTGATGTTAATATAAATATTGCGATGAATAATAAGATAAATATTAATCTTGATTTTTTGAGCATGATACACAACTCCTCAAAGATAAAGTATGAATGTGATTAAGAATAATCGGACTAGTAATATTTGTCCAAACAAAAATCCCTATATATGTAATTTAGTAATCTAAACATGACGAAATTCTTTTTTATCCCAGTAAGTGAATAAGTTACTTGTTGTATATAGAACATATGTAGTTATAATTCAAATAAATGTTCTTGTTTATGGGGGGATGAATCATGCTTGAGGGTACATATCGGTGTTCGGTTAGTATACATAAAATAACCCGCCGGGCCTATGCCTGACGGGTTATTTTTTTAGGTATTAGGCAAATAATCTGGATTGTTTAAAATCTGATTGACGATAAAAAGCAAGTCGTCATCATTTACGTATTCATCACCGGCTTGCTGTGCGTTGTACTTAACCGGGTCGACATCGGGAGCAAAATACTTGAAGTATCTGGCATCAATCGCGAGATCGACGAGAGTGTACTTTCCCGATTTGTTCACGTCCGTCGCCTCTATAACAATGCTGTCTTCCAAGCAGTTATCCTTATCTAAGTCATATTCATCTTCGGTATCTGCAATTCTTGCCTTAGTGGAATCTACTACCGCCGTGCCTATAGCCTTAGCCTTAAACTTAAGTTTTATAACTACAGTATCTTTGCTAATACCATATTCTTCGCCTTGGCTGGCAACTACAAAGCGAACAGCACCATTTAAGTCGGTTGGCGTGTTATATACTTTATAGCCGGTTACTTCTTCGAATCCAAGGTATTGCAGGTGTTCCTTGTCATATTTTATTTCGAAGTCTTCAGCGTAGATATCCTTCACGTTTTTAAGGGATACATCTGCCGTGAATTCTTTTCCTAAACCAATCTTCTCTGGTGAGATGGCTACATCAAGAGTAGGCTCCAGCACAGGTGTTGGGCTTGGTGTCGGAGTTGGTGTTGGCGTCGGAGTTGGCGTTGCTGTTGGCGTTGCTGTCGGCGTTGCTGTTGGCGTTGGTGTTGATATCGGCCCGGCATATACGTTGAACTCTTTAACGTCCCATGGAGTGGTCGCATCCGCCTTATACAAAACAATGTAAGCAGCGTCGCTAGACTCGAAACCATTAAGTGATTGCAATGAACCATCTTTCACAGTACTTGATGATGCTATCCGTGTTACACCGTCAAGCGCATAAAGTTGTACGTCCACAACGTTGGTTGTCAGTAGGCGGTAACCTGATAGATTAATAGGTCCAGTGAGCTTAAACGCCATATAATGGTATCCCGCATTACTATTATTGTTTTTAGTGTTAACGTTGTTATCCGTAACTCCAGTCGCTGTCATTCCAATATTTCCTGGGTTCGTACCATTGATATAAAATTGCATAACTTTATTATCCAATAGCCCCCCGCTAAAATTTGGCGGTGTAACATCAATAAATTGAGCATCGGTGAAGCTCGCTAGTGGAGTGAAGCCTCCATTAAACAGTTCAACTTTACTGAGAGACGATTTAGCAGCTAATGTTATCTCCATATAGTTAGCAGTAATGGCAACGCTAGTGCTTGCACTTAGAGGCAAAGCATTTCCACTCGGAAACTCAAATACCGGATTTCCACTTGCACTAAAAAGTTTGAAGGTATTAAATCTACCAGACCCACTAATATGCCATTCAGCCGAGGTGTAACTCTTATCAAAATTTATTCTTATTACCTTCGGAGTGTCACCCGACGATATAGCAGCAAAAGACTCCTGCACTGGCAGTGCCAAAAATAGTAAAACAATGATCAATAGTAACTTTTTCATATTACACACCTCACAATAATATTATTTTCTAAATTCATTCAAAAAAATTATGTATCTGATTAGTTAATAGTTTTATTTCCCCTTTCGTTGAATAATTTGTATTCATGTTGCCTGACTATCCTAAGACAATAATTGAAATGCGTCTAAACAAAAATTCTTATATTTGGAATAAATAGAACCAAGTCAAAAAATGTACATAAACATACAATCTTATGAAGATTGATGAGTCAGGCTGTTATCGAAAGAAGGAAGCCCAAAGAATAGTAATAGGCCCACCAAGATCTCGCTGGTGGGCCTATTGTTTTATTCAGTTGCGGAGTAGTCACTTACTTCAAAGGTGAGGATCTTATCATGTATTACGTATTCGGTGCGTTTGCTGAATGGGCCTTTATTGTTGTCATGCTTATTAATCCCATATTTTGCTGTTCCGTTTGCGCTGTCGTACCAATTAAGGAATGCATTAACTTCTGAAATTGGAAGATCATATTCTTTCTCATCACCCGTTGTCAGAGTAACGCTTAGAAATGCACGATCACCCGATGGTATTTCTGGAGTTGGAGTTGATGTAGGTATCGGCGTCGCTGTTGGCGTTGGTGTTGGTTGTGTGGATAAGTATCCATATGCATTAATCTCATAAACTTTTAAATCATTATTAGCTTTACCAAAAAAATATAGGCGACATTGTCAATATCCACAGTTAGCTCTTGTTCAGTTAATATTTCACTACCAATGACACGTTCCCCTATTTTAGAACCTTGATCATTATAGAAAATAGCGGAAAACTTGATTTCCAGTGTTTTCAAATTTCACTTTAAGTTTAGAAATGTAGTTCTCTTCAGATAACTTTATCCAAAATCCTGTAAGGGAATCTTTATAATTTCCAACTTTTTCGAATGTAACCAGATCACCATCTGTTAATTTATAAGTTGTTGTGTTTCCTGTATTAATATCATTTCCAATTGTCAATTAAGTGAGTGAATCCGATGAAATTCTTTTTTATTCCAGTAAGTGAATAAGTTACTTGTTGTACATAGAACGTGTGTAGTTATAATTCAAATAAATGTTCTTGTTTATGGGGGGATGAATCATGCCTGAGGGTGCATATCGGTGTTCGGTTAGTATACATAAAATAACCCGCCGGGCCTATGCCTGACGGGTTATTTTATGTGACTTCCACAGCATGCTATAGATTTTAATCATGATAGCAGTTAGCTATCCAATAAAGACAACGGCATCTTTACGCTGAAATGCAGTGGGTAGTTCTTCCACAAGCGGATCGACATTTTCAAAGAAGTACTCTTTATCTGTATTCTTTAAATTAATGGCTGCCCACTTCTTTAATTGATTTAGCTCCTCAAGAATGATTGGCAATTCCTTTTCAGTTACATTAACACCTGATTCAAAAAGTTCTATCCATCTTAAACCTAAGACTTGAATTCCGGGTATCCAACATTTTCTGAAGAAAGGTAAATAAGCAACTTGAATGTAGAACCGACTTTCAAAGTCATTTTGTGGATTATCAATTTGCACACTAATTGCCATATATTACTTCCCTCCTCCGAAGGTGGCGCTAAATTTATAATCAGGAAATTCCTGTCTAAGATCATTGAGTGCGTTCTCAGTGCCTTGCCTTAATTCTAAAGAATCTGCATCCAGTCTGAAAACAAATTCCCGAAAATTTCTGATAAGTTCAATATCCGGTACTATTTTTAGAAATGCAATTTTTTCATTCCTTTCTATTCATTATGAGAATGAGTATTCCCTGAAGGGAAGCTAGCCCTTACGTAATTATCTTGCGCGGCGGTCAACTCCAAATAAAGTAATAAACTAAAGTGTTCTTTAAGGATCTTACACACTCGCCTTAATAAAAATACAAATATTTACTATACGTGTCCAGACAATAATACCTATATGTGTAATAAATATAACGTATAACATTAAATGCTTTTTATCCCAGTAAGTGAATAAGTTACTTGTTGTATATAGAACGTGGTCATAATACAACAAATGTTCTTATTTTGCGGGAGATCAATTATGCAAATAGCTATTGGTCAAACCGTCGGGATTTTATATCAAGCAAAGAGTGAGGAGATTACTCAGTGAAAGATTGAGGGGTTCGGGATACGTGACGGCTGCATTCGGGCGACCTATCTGAGCACAGACGTGCCACGTGTGTTTTTGACCGCCAATATACTCGCATGGCAACAAGTACGTAAATGAGCCACGGCATGAGCACTGTTAACAACAAGCTTTTATCATCGCCATAGAGGAGCGCACCATGCTTCGCGACTACATTCTCCTGTCGTACATGGTACTAAGGTTGAGAAGAGTCTTGCAGATATAGAGTACTCCACAAATATCCTCAAGCGGTTGCACTCAATGGCTGGGGATGCTGTTCTAACCCGGATCATTCAGTATTAATACCGGCTTCAAAGGGAATTTAAGCAACGCAACATTAAAATTTAACGAGGAACATACTGATTTTTTCGTCTACCAACACATTTATCGGAGTATGAGGAGCGGTTTCCGATGACACATCGGAGGTTGGCGTGCTGCTAAAAGAGCATTCCAGACAGTCAAGATGATGGACTCTATAATCAAGCCCTGCTGGCCATAATGGTCTGCAGGGCTGTTTATCGTTTTTTAGTTGTCTTTTAATTCATTGTAAATTTTTTCGACATCCGTAATGTTCTTCTCCTTGATAAGTCTCAGTGCTTCTTTATATTTGTCTTTGTCGTCACCAGTATAGAGTTCAATTGAATCTTCCAATGTACCCTCGACAAACAGCCCATTTATAGGCTGTATCTGCCGGTTTCCTTCCAGCCATCGTCTGGCTATTATGGATAGCATTAGCGCCGCCTGCGTGTTTTGACCAGTGCAGCACAGGGATAACCTGGAAGGCTATTTTTATCTTCTATATTTTGCGCACATGATTTTTGATAGTGTAAGTTTAGTAAAGTATGAAGCTAAGACCAAAACTGTTAATATCACCAACTAAATAACTTGTTTGATCCTGTGCAAAATGTTAAGCTCATGAGAGTCATGCTCCTGATATACATCAGAGCAACAATATGAAATCACAAAATAATCACTAGGTTAACACATGGAAACATCTTTAACTTAATGGAGGAACAGCGTGGCAAAAGCGAAGGTGGCCAAACGGCCGACAAGAGATGAATTTGTGCTGGAGGAAATTGGCAATCAACTGACAGAAGCCATGCAGGAAGCCTCCGAGATATTATTGACGGTATGGGGCAAAGAAGAGGAGGTGCGGGGGACTATTGTCGGTATGGACCCGCGGACCGGCAAGGTGCATGTAAGCTATAATGAGGAGCTGATCAAAGTTCCTTTTATGGATATTATGGCTATGAATTATCCCAGAGATTGAAGAATGGAAGCCTAGGGCTGCAGGAAAGGTCGATGAGGGATGTCAATCACCAAAACCAATGCGATGCGGATTCTGGATACCCGGAACATCGCCTATGAGGTTCATCAGTACGACAACGAGGACGGCCAGATTCACGGGACGGCGGTAGCGGAGAAGATTAATCTGCCCCCGGAAACGGTCTATAAGACGCTGGTCGCGCACAGCGGTGCGAATCTGTATGTATTTGTAATCCCTGTTGCTGAAGAGCTGGATCTGAAAAAAGCCGCCAAAGCGGCGGGCGAGAAGAAGATCGAGATGCTTCCGGTAAAAGAGCTGCTGAAATGGACGGGCTACGTACGCGGTGGCTGTTCACCGGTAGGGATGAAAAAGCTCTATCCGACCTTTATCGACAGCAGCGCCGTGGAGCTGGCAACGATAGCCGTCAGCGCCGGGAAGATCGGCATGCAGATGGAGCTTCAGCCGAACCAGCTTGCCGGGGCCCTGGACGCCCGGTTCAGTGAATTAATTAAATAGCAGTAGAGCGAGTATACTTTCTGTACTAAAAAAAGCAGTGGCCGATGCAACCGTGCATCCGGCTCACTGCTTTTTTTGCTGCTTCGCTGTCCGCTTAGAAATGGGCCGCGAGCAGGCCCAAATATTCCTTGAGCGCCGTTCCGGTATTGCTCATCGCTCCGGGAGAAGGCGAGAATTTGGCAGGATACAGGGAGCCTCCCCGGCTTGCGGCATAATCTGTAGGATAGGCAAGCGGAGATAGTCCGGCATTCTTGAACAGAACCATAGCGCGCGGCATGTGAAAGCCCGAGGTGACCAGCACGGGCCGGCTGAGCCCTTTAGCCTTCATGAGTGCCGCTGTATTTATGGCATTCTGTTCGGTGTTGAGCGACTGGTTCTCGGCCAGAATGTCGCCCTCCGGTATCCCGAGGGCGATTAGCTGCCGCTTGGCGATATCCGCTTCATTGCCGGAGTCGGCAAACACCTGGCCTCCAGAGAACAGGATTGGCAGTCCAGTCTGGCGGTACAGCCGGACTGCGGTCAGCAGCCGGTTCGCCGCCGAACCGTACAGATTACCTTCCCCGTCCATATCCGGCGTGCCGGAGGAGGCTCCTCCGCCCAGGACAACAATGACATCACCCGCGGGTTTTTTCGGCTGATCATATTGCCGTTCCAGACTGCCGATCAGCAGGTCGCCAATGAGAGGCGTCATGGAGAGGTAGAGCAGCAGGGTAACGCCAAGCAGCACCAGCGCCGGACGGCGGCGGCTCCGCCACAGCCAGACCGTAAGGCCGAGCAGCAGCACGACGAAGAGGCCCGGCGGCAGCACGAAGCTGTAGAGAAATTTTATAACATAGATCATCTGGTTCACCCGCCCTTATGTATAATTGCTGGTTGTATTGTAACATGATCAGGGAAAGACTCCCAAGCAGCAGGGATACTATGAAAGGTATAGTGCTTCATTGCAAGGAAAATTCTAGGCCTGAAAGCCGCAAAAATCTTAAAACTTTGCTGCTTTGGGACGATGAATATAATATAACAAAATATTCCTTTGGAGGGTTGATAGATGAATCTGATAACAGCAGCATTAAATTCCTCTCCTGCATCGCGTTCAGTACAAACGAGAAGCAACGCTATTCCCGGTTCGTACTCAGTTGCTTTTAAAGATACACTCGCTGCTGCCAGCAGATATGAATCCAATGAGGCCAAAGTAATCTCCGAAAAGTACGGGCTTTCTGTTGGAGTCGAGGCTATTGCAAAGAATGAAAACGACATTGTAAGACGTGGAACATCAGGAAATCTGCAGGATGTGGTGATTGCGCCGGATATTTTGCAGCAAATGAAGACTGATCCCGCATTGAAAGAGAAGATATACGGGTATATCAACTATTACACCACTGAGGATCGGCAAGCTTTTGACCAATTGGAGCAAATAGGAGGCGTGAAAATCGTTGGCCGCAGTCTGATTGTCCATGAGGACGGGACCTACACGATCTGGTCTGCAGGTGTAACATCGCCTGAAGAGGTGGGAAAAGGAAAGAAAATAGAAGCGGAGAAGCAAAAAGAAAAAGCACAAAAAGCTCGTCAAGCTGCTGAGGAGCTTCAAGAAGCTGAAGCAGTGAGCTCAAGCTATTCTATGTATCCTTTTCAGAGGATCACTACCGCTCCTATTTACTCTCCAGGAGTTATGTCTGCTCAGGAATGGGGGCAGCAGTACGTTCCGCTTAAAGGGAGAAAGTTCACGGATATGATTTGATTGCTGGGCAGGGTAAAGGCAGTCTGCAGGATCTGAATGAGATCCGGGCGGACTGCCTTTTAATCCCACTTATTCATTAATAGGGAGGGATGGCAGGTGCGGAAGATGCAGGCGCATCAGCAGTACAGTGTTTTTATGGGCATCATTCTGTCCGGCTACAATTTAGCAGACAAGCTCTACGGTGGAGTATACATTGTGCTGATGAGTCTGAAGGGGCTTGATCCTTTTCAGATCAGTGTGATTTTTGCTGTGTCATCCCTGTCACTTGCGGTCTTTGATTACCCTAGCGGCAATCTGTCCGACATTTATGGAAGGAAGCGGATCACTGCCATCGGATTTGTGGCTTGGGGTGTGGGGCTGGGGCTGTTTGCGGCGGCGGGCAGCCTTGTTCTGTTTGTGGTCTCGGCGGTCATGATGTCCCTCGGCATCGCGCTGATTTCTGGTTCTCCGCAGGCGTGGTATATAGATAAGCTTGAGGATCTGGGCATGCCGGATTATAAAAATATAGCCCTGCCCAGGCTGAACGGCTACGTCTCATCTTTCGGAGTGGCTGGCGCATTGCTGGCGGCGCTTTTAAGCGGCTTTCACCTTTATTTCCCGGTGGCTGTTGCCGGAGTGTTTGCAGTGGGCATTGGGGTCTATGTCTGGCTCCGCTTTACCGATAATTACGGGACCCGGAGCGAGAGCAATATTGTCCGTGAGGTCTATGCCACAACGGCCGCTTTCGTCAAAGATTCCAGCATGCGGCGGATTTTGCTCCGCAGTATCTTTACGCATGGGGCGCTGCTTGCTTTTCTGCTCACCTGGCAGGTGTATGGGGTGAACAAGCTGCAGCTTCCGGTCAGCACTTTGGGTGTTCTGCTGGTGCTTTTTATGGCGGTGATCAGTGTGGCGAGCTTTTTTGTAGCTTTTTTGGCGAAAAGACAGGTGCCGGCAGTCAAAATCATTGTCAGCGGAACCGTGGTATCCGCTCTGGGACTGCTGCTTGTAGCCATATTCCCAAATCCAGCGGTGTTCATCGGCGGTCTGATCCTGTTCGAGTTCGGACTCGGCATGGAATTCTCATCGTTCAGCGCCTGGGTGCAGGACTTCATTCCCCGCTCCAAAAGAGCGGCCTTCTCCTCCGGTTTATCAGCCTTGAAATCTCTTGCAGGCGGCGTCATTACCCTGCTGCTGGGGGTTCTGACCGGGAAGCTGGGTTATACCTTCATCTGGTGTCTGGCCGCAGCAAGTCTGCTGTTATCGAATGTGGCACTGGTCTATTTCCTTGCCGGTGCCCGGAAGGACAGCCGCTCTATATAATGAATATCGACTTGAGTTCAAGCAAGCCAGGAGGCCTCCCATGGGATGTCTTCTGGTTTTTTGTGTTAATTGATCCCCCATTACAGCCATTTCATCGCCCAAGCCTCCACGTGACACAGCGCCTCGCCAAGCTCCTGACCTTTGGTTGTCAATGAATATTCGGTCCTTACCGGCCGGTCAGGTATTACCTTGCGATTCAGCAAACCGCACTCTTCAAGCTCCTTCAGCCGTTCATTCAGCACGCGTTTGCTTAGATCGGGAATGAAGGCATGAAGCTCGCTGAACCGCTTCGGACCTTCATTCAGCACGTGGATGATCAGGTTGACCCATTTCTTCCCGATGATTTGATGGACATGCTCCACCTTGGCAAGCAGCTTGAAATCCTGTGACATGCTTGTTCCTCTTCTCACACAGTTATTATTAATATCCCACTAACTATAACACAGTGAAAAGTTCGTGAAAATAAGTACTTTTTGTAATTGTCAAAATGATGTTGACGAATGAATTCTACAGTCGTATGATGTGTGATATAAAGTTTGTGAGTAATAATAAGTAACCTTATAAATAAAAGATAACAACGGGAGGAATGAAAGTGGAATCATCAACATTTGTACTTTTTGGCGCAACGGGGGATTTGGCAAAACGAAAAATCTATCCCGCTCTATATAATTTGTTCGCAGACGGCAAGCTTTCCGGTCCACTCTCGGTCATCGGTCTGGGCAGAAGAGCACTGACGAATGAAGCCTTCCAGGCAGGAGTGCTGGATTCGCTGCACACCTTCTCACGGCGCGCGGTAGAGGACTCGCCGGAGCTGCAGAGCTTTTTGCAGTCTTTTGAATATAGCGTGCTGGATGTTGGACATCCCGAGGATTACCGGAAGCTGCTTGAACATGTGCTCCGCCGTGAAGAGCAGCTCAGTCTGCCGCAGAACCGGATGTTTTATCTATCGGTAGGACCGGAGTTTTTCGGCGAAATTGCCGCTAATATTAATGCAAGCGGACTCGGCGACACGAAGGGCTGGAAACGCCTGGTCATCGAGAAGCCGTTCGGCACGGATCTGCAGTCGGCGCGGGTGTTGAATGACAGCCTGAGCGCTGCTTTTGCAGAAGAGGAAATTTTCCGCATCGACCATTTCCTGGGCAAACCGATGGTGCAGAACCTGGAAGTGCTGAAATATTCCAATCCTGTGCTGAGAGCTTTGTGGCAGAACCGCTATATCGCCAATGTACAGATTACCGCCAGTGAGACGGTTGGTGTTGAGGAACGCGCAGGTTATTACGACAAAGCAGGTGCTTTGCGCGATATGTTCCAGAACCATATGCTTCAACTGGTAATGATGATGGCGATGCAGCTGCCAAAAGGCAGTACGCCGGAGGATGTCCGCAGCAAGAAACGGCATGTCATCCGTTCTGTCCGTCCGCTGCTTACGGAGGAGCTGGCGCAGAATGTGATCCGCGGGCAATATGCCGAAGGTGAAATCAAAGGCCGCCCTGCTGCTGCCTATACTTCCGAGCCGGGGATTAAGCCGTCTTCGCAGAATGAGACCTATATTGCGGCACGCCTCTTTATTGATGATCCGATGTGGGATGAGGTGCCTTTCTATATCCGTACCGGGAAACGCATGAAAGAGAAATCGACACGGATCGTAATTGAGTTCAAGGAACCGTTCAATGACTTGCACAACCTGAACAGACTGAATCTGGACCCGAACCTGCTGGTAATTGAAATTGGTCCCGGCGAAGGCATCTCGCTGCAGCTCAATACAAAAAATCCGCGCCAGCACGGTGAGCTCGCACCGGTCAGCATCAAGCATGATTCGGCAAATCCGGATTTGCCGGAGGCTTACGAGAACCTGATTTACGATGCGCTGCTGGGAGACGCCACTTTTTTTGCCCATTGGGACGAAGTGGAGTTGTCATGGCAGTGGGTTCAGCCTATAATCGAAGCGACAACGGATGGGAAGCTTCCGCTTCATCTCTATCCGGCGGGCTCGAATGGCCCGCAAGCGGCGGATGAGCTGCTTGGAGATGCGCACTGGTGGCTGGATGACCCGGAACCTGATGCACTAAGCGCAGACGATGCCACGGATGAAGCGATGATTCGGCCCGGGGCATAACAGAAGAACTACTAATCACATTCGGAGGGGTTATCAATGAAGGTTGGATTAATCGGACTAGGAAAAATGGGGTATAATCTCGGACAAAATCTGCTGGAGCACGGTCATGAGGTTGTGGCCTTTGACGTGAACAGCGCAGCAGTAGCGGAGCTTGAAGCCAAAGGAGCAGCCGGAGCAGGGAGCCTGACTGAGCTTGCTGCGAAGCTGGATTCTCCGCGAATCGCCTGGATCATGGTTCCGCATACGTTTGTCGATTCTGTCATTGCCGAGCTGACACCGCTGCTGTCCAAGGGCGATATTATTATCGAAGCCGGAAATTCCCACTACAAGGAGTCGATTCGCCGTCATCAGGAGCTTGCGGAGCAGGGCATCTATTTCCTTGACGCCGGTACCTCCGGCGGGATGGAAGGCGCACGCAATGGGGCCTGCTATATGGTCGGCGGCGATGAGGAGGCTTGGGCAATTGCCGAGCCGCTTTTCCGGGATACGTCTGTAAAGGACGGATATTTATATGCCGGCAAATCCGGCAGCGGCCATTTTCTGAAGATGGTCCACAACGGAATTGAGTACGGGATGATGGCTGCCATTGGAGAAGGCTTTGAGGTGCTGGAAAAAAGCGGCTATGATTTTAATTTTGAAGAAGTGGCCCGGGTATGGAACAATGGCTCCGTCATCCGTTCTTGGCTGATGGAGCTGGTTGAACGCGCCTTTTCGAAGGATGCCAAGCTGGATGAAATCAAGGGTATTATGCATTCCTCCGGGGAAGGCAGATGGACGCTGGAGACCGCGTTTGACCTGCAGGCGGCTACGCCGGTTATTGCCATGTCGCTGCTGATGCGCTACCGGTCGCTGGAGACTGACACGTTTACCGGCAAGGTCGTTGCCGCCCTGCGCAATGAATTCGGCGGCCATGCCGTGGAATCGAAGCAGTAAGCAAGATAGCGGCGCCCCAAACAAGAAGACCAGCATTTCCCGGCTTTACGGAGATATGCTGGTTTTTTGGTGTGTCAGGTTCTTTTTTATATAGCGAAATTATCAATTGACAACATTTATGGATGGGTTTAACATATGAATTGCTCATAGTAAATCCCAAAAAAAGGCATAATCGGGTGAGGGAATTTGAATGTCTGAAGCTGATTTTGAGTACCAGGAGAAGATTAGAAAGCTCGCCGTGAAGATCGTGAAGCATTATCGGGGGAAAGGGCCGGAGAATGTGAAGGTGAAGCTGGACAACGAGTCGCAGATCACAATTGAGATCAGGGGCATCCTCTCCAGTCTGTCGGAAATTCTGGTGAAGGAAGGCGCTCTCGATCTCGTCGCAGAATATTGGAAAGTGCTTAAGCCTTATTTGGAACGGGGTTTTATGGAGGAAATGATAGAGACGATAGGCTGCCGGTTTACATATTCCTGGAGGCTGTGCGATCTGTCTCAGGAAGACCGGACCGTTATCATACAACTTAATAAATCGGTTTGATTAGAGAGAAAGAGCTTGGTTTCTTCGCTTTTTAATAAGCCAGTACACGGTGTACCCGAGAGTACGCTTTGTATTGGCTTATTTTTTTGTTTGCATAGATTGTGTGATAAATCACAAGGAGAGGTGCTATCGGATGGAAAACAAAGTATTAACGGTGTGCCCGTATTGCGGAAGCGGGTGCCAGATGTATTTGCTTGTGGAGGATGGGCAGGTCGTAGGCGCAGAGCCTGCAAATGGCAGAACCAATGAGGGGAACCTGTGTCTGAAGGGGCATTATGGATGGGATTTCTTAAATGATCCGCAATTGCTGACCGCACGTCTCCGTAAGCCGATGATCCGCAAAGAGGGGGTTCTGGAAGAGGTATCTTGGGACGAGGCCATTCAGTTCACGGCGGAGAAACTTACGGCAATAAAGGAGAAATATGGCCCGGATGCAATTATGGGAACGGGTTCGGCCCGGGGCCCCGGCAATGAAGCCAATTATGTGATGCAAAAGTTCATGCGGGCGGTCATTGGCACGAACAATATCGACCACTGTGCCAGGGTCTGTCATGGGCCTTCTGTTGCCGGTTTGACCTATTCACTCGGCGATGGGGCGATGTCGAATTCCATTCCTGAAATTGAAGACACCGACCTGCTGCTGATCTTTGGATATAACGCCGCTGTTACCCATCCGATTGTCGCCAGAAGAATTGTAAAAGCGAAGCAGAAGGGGGCGGCGCTGATCGTGGCCGATCCAAGGAAGACCGAATCGGCCAGAATTGCCGATACCTGGCTGCCGCTTAAGGGCGGAACGAACATGGCGCTGGTGAACGCTTTTGGGCATGTGCTTATTGAAGAGGAGCTGTATGACAAGGATTATGTCTCTAAATTTGTGGAGGGCTTCGCCGATTACAAGGCCGGTGTGCAGAAGTATACGCCTGAATATGCAGAGCGGATTACCGGGGTAAAAGCGGCGGAAATCCGCAAGGTCATGCGTCAATACGCCAAGTCTCCCAAGGCGATGATCCTTTACGGTATGGGCGTATGCCAATTCTCCCAGGCGGTGGATGTGGTCAAGGGATTGGCCTCGCTGGCTTTGCTGACCGGTAATTTCGGCAGACCGGGCGTCGGAATCGGTCCCGTGCGCGGCCAGAATAATGTGCAGGGCTCTTGTGACATGGGTGCACTGCCGAATGTCTATCCCGGCTACCAGCCGGTTACGGATGCCAAAGTCCGTAAGAAATTCGAGAAAGCCTGGGGCGTTCAACTGCCGGGCAAGGTTGGATACCGTCTGACAGAGGTGCCTCATCTCATCCTGAAGGAGAATAAGGTGAAGGCTTATTACATCTTTGGTGAAGATCCGGTGCAGAGCGATCCGAATGCCGCCGAGCTGCGGGAAGCGCTGGATAAGCTGGAACTTGTGATTGTGCAGGATATCTTTATGAACAAAACGGCCCTCCATGCCGACGTGATCCTGCCCGCCACTTCCTGGGGCGAGCATGACGGGGTCTATTCCTCGGCTGACCGGGGCTTCCAGCGCATCCGCAAAGCCATTGAGCCGCCGGGTGAGGTGAAGCCGGACTGGCAAATTATCAGCGAGGTATCCACGGCGATGGGGTATCCGATGGCCTACAGGAATTCGGAGGAAATCTGGGATGAGATGCGCAGCCTGGCCCCAAGCTTCACCGGAGCCAGCTACAGCAAGATGGAAGCTCTCGGGGGTGTTCAGTGGCCCTGTCCTTCCGAGGACCATCCAGGAACACCGTATTTGTATAAAGGCAATCAGTTTACTACGCCGAGCGGCAAGGGGCAATTGTTTGCGTGTGAATGGAGGGCCCCGCTGGAGCAGCCGGACGCTGAATATCCGCTGACCCTCTCCACCGTCCGTGAGGTTGGACATTACTCAGTGCGCACGATGACCGGCAACTGCCGGGCGCTCAGCAGCCTGTCCGATGAACCGGGAAACATCCAGATCAGTCTGGAGGATGCCGCAGGGCTTGATATTGAGGACGGTGAGCTGGTCCGTGTCTGTTCGCGCCGGGGGCAAATTGTGGCCAGGGCACAAATAAGCAGCCGGATTAATCAAGGCGCAACCTATATGACCTATCATTTCTGGATTGGAGCCTGCAATGAGCTGACAGCCGACTCTCTTGATCCAGTCTCGAAAACGCCGGAATATAAATACTGCGCGGTCCGGGTCGAAGCAATCCGTGACCAGAAGCGGGCAGAAACGCAGGTCCGCGAGCAGTATGCGGCGCTTCGCAAGGAGATGGGGGTGGTACAGAAATGAACAACGTGCAGCTAGGTTCATTGGTCATTGCCGAGGCGGCCAAATGCATCGGCTGCAAGGCCTGCGAACTGGCCTGCTTCGCGGTGCACAACCGTGACAACGGAGTAGGTGCCGCAGTCGGAACGGTCACGATCCCGGTTCTGCCCAGGCTGTATGTAATCCGCACGGACAGCTTCACGATGCCGGTTCAATGCCGGCAATGTGAGAACGCTCCTTGCGCGGGGGCGTGTCCGGTCCAGGCGATCCGGCAGGAGGATGGGGTGATTAATATTGATACCGGTGCCTGTATCGGCTGCAAGGCCTGTGCACTCGCCTGCCCGTTCGGGGCGATCAGTCTCTACAAGGCTTACAGCGGCGGTGAAGAGCTTCCGCAGGCACGCTTAGAGGAACGGCAGAGTGGAAGGCTGCACCGCAAGACCAGGATTATTGCGTACAAATGTGACCTGTGCAGAAATACCGAATTGGGCGGAAATTCTGGTACCGGTGGATTGGCTGCTGCTGAAGATTCCATAACTCAGACGCTGCGCAGCGGGGACCCGCTTCCCGCCTGTGTCTCGAGCTGTCCGACAGGGGCGCTGGTGCTTGCAAGCCCGGGACCCGGGAAGCATAAACGGAGAAAAGAAGGGTTGATCTGCGATGCCATACAGTGATCCTATTATTAACATTGATGCGGACTTGTGCACGGGCTGCCGGAGATGCGCATCCGTTTGTCCTGTGGATGCTGTCATCGGCGAGCCGGGCAAGCCGCAAACCATTGACGTCCACCGCTGCGTCATCTGCGGCCAGTGTGTGCAGATTTGCACCGCTTATGCCGGGAGCAGCCTGGAGTCTGAAGACTTCCATGCGGCTAAAAGGCAGCAGCGTGGGCAATTGTCCACCGTACGCGAGCCCCTGTTCGCCGCCTACTCCGCCGGTCAAGTGCGGGAGGTCAAACTTGCGCTTGCCGATTCCAGGCTTCATAAGGTGGTGCAGTGCGCTCCGGCCATCCGCGTCTCCCTGGCTGAGGAATTTGGCTTGCCGCTGGGTACGCTGACTCCCGGGAAGATGGCTGCGGCGCTGCGGCGGCTGAATTTCGACCGGATTTATGATACGAATTTTGGCGCCGACGTAACGATTATGGAGGAAGGCTCGGAGCTGATTGGCAGGCTGTTATCCGGTGAACATCTGCCGATGTTCACCTCCTGCTGTCCGGCCTGGGTCAAGCATGCAGAGACAGTGGCGCCGGGGCTGCTTGAACACCTGTCAAGCTGCAAGTCGCCGATGCAAATGGCCGGGGCGCTCATCAAAACCTACGGAGCGAAGCAGGATGGGGTTGATCCGGCGGATATTTACAGTGTGGGGGTTATGCCTTGCACCTGCAAGGAGTTTGAATGCAGCCGGGAAGAAATGGAGGTAGACGGACACCGGGAGGTGGATGTTGTTATCACCACCAGAGAGCTGGCCCACTTAATCAAGGATGCGGGCATTGATTTCGTGAACCTGCCCGATGAGCCGTTTGATTCGCCGCTGGGCAAGTATTCCGGGGCAGGTTCGATCTTTGGTGTCACGGGAGGCGTCATGGAAGCGGCGATCCGCACGGGCTATGAACTGGTTACGCATGAGAAGATCCCGAGCCTGCAGCTCGATTTTGTCAGGGGTGAGGAAGGGATTCGGACGGCTGCGGTGCAGCTTGGCGACCTGGAGCTGAAGGTGGCTGTTGTGGCCGGGCTCCAGTATGTATCCGCCATTCTGAATCAAGTTAAGGCTGGCAGCTGCCCCTATCATTTTATTGAAGTCATGGCTTGTCCTGAAGGCTGCGTCAGCGGGGGCGGTCAACCCAAGCTGCTCCTGGAGAGCCTGCGCAAGGCGGCTTACCAGGCCAGAAAAAGCTCCGTCTATCGTCACGACACCCATCAGCAGGTGCGGAAATCACATGAGAATCCGGCCATTATTAAGCTATACAAGGACTTCCTGGGTGAGCCGCTGGGCCATACCTCCCATCACCTGCTGCACACCGCGTTTCATTCCAGGCAGAAGACTATGACCTTACCAAATGTAAGCGTGAAGGAGGAGTAAAATGAACAGCTTTGTTCTTGCCGATACTGGTCTGTGCATTGGCTGCCATACCTGTGAAGTCGCCTGTGTTACTGCCCATTCCCCCAAAGATATGTTCCTGCAGCAAGCGGACAGCCCGAACTTTTATCCGCGGCTGAGGGTAACGGAGAACAATGTGGTTACTGCCCCGTTGCAGTGCCGTCATTGCGAGGATGCGCCATGCGCGAATGTATGCCCGAACGGTTCAATAATAAATAAGGACAATAGTATTTCTATCAACCAGGATACTTGTATCGGTTGTAAAACCTGCATGCTGGTGTGTCCATATGGAGCCATTGCGATGGTTCCGGCCTACAAAGACGGGGATAAGCAATATCAGGCCGGTCTGCGTTCGAACGCAGGGGGGATCTGGGCGCGCAAGGAGCGGCTGGTTGCCAGTAAATGCGATTTGTGCGAGGAGAGAGAAAGTGGTCCCGAGTGTGTACGGGTTTGTCCTACCCATGCGCTTCAGCTTGTGGCGCCAAGCCAGGTGGCGGAGAGCATCTCTGCCAAGAGGCTCGCCAGTGCGCAGACGCTGCAGCAGTTCGGCGGATTGATCCGTTACTGATCGTAACTTTTTAGGAAGCAAGGTGAATTTTTTGTCCCAGACATTGACTGATTCCTTTGGCCGTTTACACAATTATGTGCGAATTTCGGTCACGGACCGCTGCAATCTTTCCTGCCAATACTGCATGCCTGATAAAATCATTAGAGCGGCTACGCAGTCCCCGCCGCTTACGTTTGACGAAATATCCTCAGTCGTGTCCGTACTTGCTGACATGGGCGTAACCAAGGTGCGGCTTACCGGCGGGGAACCGCTGCTGCGTCCCCGGCTGGAGGAGCTGGTGGCCAGGCTGCATGATATTTCCGGCATTCGCCGCATTGGGCTGACCACCAACGGACTGCTGCTGTCCTCCAAAGCAAGGGCGCTGCGCGAAGCCGGGCTGACTGATGTTAACATCAGTCTGGATTCCCTGCAGGCGGAACGGTTCGCGAGGATCACAGGGGGCGGCGATGTCAGCCGGGTGCTCCACGCCATCGGTGCCAGCCTGGAGGCCGGTGTGGAGTGGGTGAAGGTTAATGTCGTCGTCATGCAGGGGGTAAATGACGATGAGATTGAATCTTTTTTGCAGCTTACGCTAAGATATCCGCTGCAAATCCGTTTTATTGAGTACATGCCGATCGGTAGGAGTATTGAAGGATGGGAAGCCGGATATATGCCGCTTGCCGGAATTCTGGAGCGCTGTGCCAGAGCGGGGTGGGAGGTTGAACCGGTCCTGACAGATCAGGCTGGGACTAAATCCATCTATGCTCCCTATGATGCTGCGGATTCTGGTCCTGCCCGTTATTACCGTATCACCGGAGCGGTGGGGCAATTCGGACTGATTGATCCCGTCAGCAACCATTTCTGCAGGTCCTGCAATCGGCTGCGGATCACAGCGGGCGGACATATCAAGCCATGCCTCTACTGGAATGACGAATGGAATGTTAGGCCGTACATCGGGAAGGATGAGCTGCTTAAGCAATTGTTCCTTCGCTCACTGGAGGGGAAGCCTGTCCGGCATGAGATGGGGCAACGGGGCACGGGCTTCGGGCTTGAACAGACTCTTCTGAGCAGTACAATCCGCCAAATGTCGCAGATTGGCGGGTGAAGGGGGATGCCTGAATATCAAGCAGCCTTCCGCATGGAAAGGGATTCCCTTGGCAGTCTGCCCGTCCCTCTCGATGCTTATTATGGAATTCATACCGCACGGGCGAGGGATAATTTCGCAGCCGGCGGGCGTCCAGCTAACCTGAAGCTGATGTGGGCACTGGTTCTGGTCAAAAAAGCCGCGGCGAAGGTGAACGGACGAAACGGGAGCTTGCCTGAGCAAAAGGTGCAGGCGATTCTTGACGCTTGCGATGATATCCTGAAGGGTCATCTGGACGCTCATTTTGTGGTGGACGCCTATCAGGGCGGAGCGGGAACCAGCAGCAATATGAATGTGAACGAAGTGATTGCGAACCGGGCGATTGAGCGGCTGGGAGGGAGCAAGGGCGATTATAGCATCGTCCATCCGCTCGATGATGTGAACCTCTATCAATCGACGAACGATGTTTATCCGACTGCACTGCGTATCGCTGTAATAAAGCTGCTGCGGCAATTGGCCGGTGAGCTCGCTTCCCTTCAGGAGGCGTTCCAGGCGAAAGAACACCAGTATGCGGATCTGCTGAGACTCGGGCGGACTGAGCTGATGGATGCCTTGCCGATTCTCGCCGGACAATCCTTCGGCGCTTACGCCAAGGCGGTCGCCCGCGACCGCTGGCGGCTGTACAAGGCGGAGGAGCGGCTGCGGGAAATCAATCTTGGCGGTACGGCTGTTGGTACAGGAATGAACGCTCCGCTTGCCTATGTTTATGCTGTAGCCGACGAGCTGCGCGAAATGACCGGTCTCGGACTCAGCCGCAGTGATTTTCCAATGGATGTGACACAGAATATGGATGTATTTGTGGAAGTGTCGGGTCTGCTAAAAGCGGCGGCGGTGAATTTGCTGAAAATATCGGGTGACTTCCGGCTGCTGTCCTCCGGTCCTGCCGGGGGGATTGGCGAATACCTCCTGCCAGCCATGCAGGCCGGTTCCTCCATCATGCCCGGCAAAGTAAATCCTGTGATCGCCGAGATGCTAAGCTCTGTGGCGATGCGGGTCATTGCCAATGATACGCAGGTAACCCTGGCGGCAGCAAGCGGTCAGCTGGAGCTGAACGCATTTACGCCTGTGCTGGCCGAAGCGCTGTTGGAATCCCTTGAGCTGCTGCTGCGTGCGCTCCCGCAGTTTCGGGAACGCTGTGTCAGCGGCCTTACGCTGGATGAAGCCCGGTGCCGGGAGCATGTGGAGCATTCGGGGGTGATGGCTGCGGCTATAATATCCTATCTCGGATATGACACTGCAGCGGAGCTGGCCGGAGCCGCCGCGACTTCAGGGCGTTCACTGAATCAGCTTCTGCTGGAGCGGGGATTCATGACAGAGGAGCAGATTGCCAGAATTCTGCATCCGCTGGAGGTGACCAAGCCGGGCATCCCCGGCCATAGCGGGTGATCCGGCGTTTAACCATAAAGGAGGGTTTCAGTGAGATGGGCTTGAACGATACACCGCGCGGAGAAAGACCGCATATCGCCGTTTTCGGCCGTCGCAATGCCGGAAAGTCGAGTCTGATTAACATTTTTTGCGGACAAGGGGTTTCTATTGTATCCCCTGAAAGCGGCACAACGACGGACCCGGTTTATCAGCCTATGGAGCTGCTGCCGGCAGGTCCCGTTCTGCTGATAGACACCGCCGGACTTGACGACAATGGGGAATTGGGGCAGCAGCGTATCCGTAAAACAATGAATGTGCTGAATAAAACCGATCTGGCACTTTTAATCATTGACGCTGCCGCCGGAGCCGGTGATTTCGAGCAGGGACTGCTGCGGACGATTACAGCGGCAGGGCTTCAAGTGATGATTGTATTAAATAAAATAGATTTAATTGCTGCTGGTCCGCAAGCGCAGAACGACCTTTGCAATGAAACGGCCGCACGGCTGGAATCGGGACCTTCTGTTAAGGTGATGCCTGTCAGCACGGTCAGCGGTTACGGAATGGAAGCCTTGAAGCAAGCCGTGGCTGGAGCACTGGCGAAGGAGGAGGAACGTTTCCGTCTTGTCGGAGATCTGCTGGAGCCGGGGGATGTCGCTGTGCTGGTGGTTCCGATTGACAAGGCCGCCCCCAAGGGCCGGCTGATTCTGCCCCAGCAGCAGACGATCCGCGATATTATGGAGTGTGATGCAGTTGCTGTTGTAACCAAAGAACAAGAGCTAAGGCACACGCTTGAGCAGCTGGCCTGCAAGCCGCGTCTGGTCATTACGGATTCGCAGGTGTTTCTGAAGGTCCAGGCGGACACTCCAAGAGATGTGCCGCTTACGTCATTCTCGATCCTGTTCGCCCGCTATAAAGGCGATCTTCCCCGGCTGGTAAGCGGTGTGCGCTCAATCAGCAGGCTGAGGGATGGGGATCGGGTACTGATTGCCGAGGCCTGCACACATCATAGGCAGTCAGATGATATCGGTTCTGTGAAGATTCCACGCTGGCTGCGGGAGATCACGGGCAGGCAGCTCATTATCGAGCATGCTTCAGGCAGTGAGCTCCCGCCAGAGCTGGAAAGATACTCGCTGATCATTCACTGCGGCGCCTGCATGCTGAACCGCAGGGCCATGCTGCTCAGATTGGAGGAGGCTTGTGCTGCCGGGGTACCGATTGTGAATTACGGTGTGTTTATTGCTTTTGTCCAAGGTGTATTTCCCCGGGCGATTGAAATGTTCCCTTCAGCTATGCTGGCCTGGGAGAATACCATAAAATAACAGTTATCTAGTAACATTTGTAACAGACTTGGAAACTATAAATTGATAAATATAGTATGAAAGCGTTTTTAATAACATCAACTGGGGGAATGTTTGTGAAAAACGTAACAAAATTATTGCTGGTAGCTGGTATTTCATTGGCGGTTGTAGGGATTGGCAATAGCGGGGCACTGAACAATGTGTCTTCGGCAGCTAGTGCGCCGCTCAAGGTAGGACGGGTAGAAGCAGCAGCACATGGCAAGAAATGCTTCACGGTGGCTGTTGCAGTCGTTCAAAATGGAGTGATCGTCGCCGCTTCGCTGGATGATTATCAATTCCTGAGCTCAGATGTGGCAAAGGGAGTTCCGAACTCCGACTCGGATTTCGGCCAGAATTACAAAGATCCGAAGATGGTCCTGGCTTCGAAGAAGGCCAATGCCAAATATTACAGCGAGCACATGAAAGAAGAAGCCAAATCGACGGTTTCTTATGACAAGAACATGGCTGCCATTGAGAAATATGCGACCGGCAAAACGATAAAATCGCTTGAAGCTACGCTTAGCAATAAGAGCAAAGAGCAGATGGTTGACGCTGTCAGCGGGGCCACACTTGTAGATACCCAAGGCTATCTGAAAGCGATTCTGGATGCGGCCAAGGCTGCCAAGTAATTGCCTGCTTCGATAATCCGATAAGATGAAATACGGCCCCTTCACGGCTATGCTGGCTGCGAAGGGGTCTTTATGTGTTATAGGCAGCTCAAAAGCGAAGATCTCTTTCGCCTGCGCGGATACGCTGCAGCTGCTTCCGGGTAGCGTTCCGAACACCTTCCTTGGGGATACGCTCCAGATTGTCCCGGATCGTCTGCTCGCCGATGGCCCGCATCTCCTCGTCAGCATAATCAAGCAGATATTCCTGAAAGGTCATAAGCGAATTCGGCTGGCAGACATTGTGAATCTGGCCCGATTTCGCCAGCTGCATGAAGCGGTCTCCGGTGCGTCCTTCCCTGTAACAAGCGGTGCAGTAGCTGGGGACGTAACCGTCTTTGCACAGGTTTTTGACGATTTCCATAGGAGAGCGGTGATCCCCTACAGTGAACTGCGGCGCTTCTTCTTTGTGTTTGTTGACACTGTATGCACCCACACCGGTGGCGGAACCAGCGCTGATCTGTGAGATGCCGAGCTTGATAATCTGATCACGGAACTCCGAATCTTCACGCGTGGAGAGGATCATTCCCGTGTAGGGAACAGCCATTCTGAGCACGGCGACGATTTTGGCAAAATCATGATCGCTGACAAGATACGGGTAGCTGTCCAGACTTACATTCTCGGCTGCGCGCAAACGGGGGACGGAGATAGTGTGCGGGCCGCAGCCAAAGGCTTGCTCCAGATGCTCAGCATGCTTAAGCATGGCTATCGTTTCGTACTTGTGGTCGTAAAGGCCGTACAGAACGCCGATGCCGACATCGTCAATTCCCGCATTCATGGCCCGGTCCATCGCCGTTGTGTGCCAATCGTAATCATTTTTGGGGCCTTCGGGATGGTAATAACGGTAGCTGGGCCGGTGATACGTCTCCTGAAACAGGATGTAGGTTCCAATGCCGGCCTCGGCCAGCCTCCGGTAATCCTCTTCGGTGGTCGCCGCGATATTGACATTAATCCGCCGGATGCTGCCATTGTCCAGAGTGGTATCGTAGATGGTCTGAATGCAGTCAATAATATAATCAATTGAGCAGTTGCGCGCATCCTCGCCAGCTTCAAGCACGAGCCGTTTATGTCCAAGGGATTGCAGCACTTTGACCTCCTCGGCAATTTCGGCGGAGTTCAGACGGCTGCGCGCAAACTCCGAATTGGAATGCTTGTACCCACAATATACACAATTATTAACACAGTAGTTGCTGACGTAGAGCGGAGCGAAGAGGACGATCCGGTTGCCGTAAATCTGCTCCTTGATTCCTCGCGATACCTGATAGAGCTGCAGCAGCGTGTCCTCATCCTCCACATTTAGAAGGACTGCCGCCTCGCGGGAGCTTAAGCCCTTGCAGTCCTTTGCTTTTTCCAATATGGCAGCTACCGTTGCACTGTCGGCTACCGCCTCTGCGCCATATGCTAAATCTTCTATAATGTCTTCATCTCGAATAAAATCTGCCGGCCGACGTTCATTCACCTTGCTCATTCGTATCCACTTCTTTCTGGATTATCTTTTGGATCAGGGAATCAGATGTTCTTCATGGACGCGGGAGAGATGCCTCAAGCTGTCTCCCCGTCCCATATCGACATAGAAGCCGGCGGACTCGATCCGCTGCTCCAGACAGACTCTGCATTGTGCGGATTCGTCGCCCGTACAGATTTTGTTATTGTACAGCATATATTTGGGCCGGACAGACAGTGGGGAGAGGTTCGGCATCACTACATTCGCACCCGCCTGCAGCGCCAACTCCCGTCCATTCGGGTGCGCGGTGCCCATCGCCGTCGTCGCCGGAATCAAGGCCTGCGGCACCATCAGCCTCGCTAGTGCAATCATGTCCAGCGTGTTCTCAATCGTTCCGGGCGGCTCGTCCTTTAAGGGTGTGGCATTATGCGGCAAAAAAGGGCCGATGCCGATCATGTCAGGCTGCAGCTGCTGCAAATACAACAGATCCTCCGCCAAATCCGCAAAGGTCTGCCCCGGCAGACCGACCATGAAGCCGGCCCCGATCTGGTAGCCAATCCTTTGCAGTGCGCCGAGACGCTCACGGCGGTTCTCATAGCCCATCGTCGGATGGAGCGCCCGGTACAGCTCGGGAGAAGCCGTTTCATGGCGCAGCAAATAACGGTCTGCTCCAGCTTCGAACAGACGTGTATACGTTTCGTCGTCCCGCTCTCCAATGGAGAGTGTCACAGCAGCGTCCGGGAACAACTGCTTAATGGAGGTGATCAGGAGCACCAGCTTTTCCGCAGTGTACCAGTCATCCTCTCCGCTCTGCAGCACAAAGGTGCGGTAGCCCAGCATGTAGCCTTCACGGCAGCATTCCAGTATTTCTTCAGGCAGCAGACGATAGCGGCTAAGGCTTTTGTTGCCGGAACGTAATCCGCAGTACAAGCAGTTTTGCTTGCAAATATTTGAAAATTCAATCAGACCGCGCAAATAGACCCTCGTTCCGTAGGCCTGCAGTCTGCTCTGATGGGCAAGATCACGCAGCCGCCTTCGGAGCTTCCCGTCCAGATGGCTGAGCAGCAGGATCAACTCCTGCTTTTCCAATGAACCGCCAGCCGCTAAATGTTCCAATAGATGATGCGTGTTACATCCCTCCCTCAGCTCTTCGCTTGAAAATATTGTAACAAAAGTTAAATTACAGAACAGTGAGTTTTCTTCTTGAAAATGTAGTGATTATGCGTTCATTTCCAATTTTCACAATCCGTAATCCGCTCAGGATGCGTATATACGTTGCAGGAGTCTTGACGGATGAAACCCACGGCAGTGATGCCCAGTTGCTCAGCCAGTTCAATGGCAAGGCCTGTAGGGGCGGATTTGGACAAAATAATTTCACAGCCGATTTTGGCCGCCTTGAGCAGAATTTCCGAGGAGATGCGGCCGCTGAAAACGATGATTTTATTCCCGGCGTCAATTCCCGCTCTGAGGCAGTGGCCGTATATTTTGTCGAGCGCATTATGGCGTCCAATATCGCTGCGGGCCAGCAGAACACCTTCGGCATCGCACAGTGCGGCACAGTGTACGCCTCCCGTCCGGTGGAACAATTCCGCTCCGTCCAGCACCTCATCCATCAGATGAAAACAATCATCAAAGGACAGCGTGATATGAACCGCGGATTTCACTTTTGCCGTTCGGGCATCGTTGACAAAGACAAAGCCGTGACGGCTCGCCCCGCAGCAGGAAGTGACATACCGTTTGCCGAATAACTGGCGGTGGAGAGGGCTCCAGCGGTCAATAGCCACATGCACAAATCCTTCCTCTTCCTGTGTCCACAGACTCTGAATATCCTGCATTCCGCTGATCATGCCTTCAGAGGCCAGATAGCCCACTACCATATCCTCGATAAATTCCGGCGTACACACCAGTGTGACGAATTCCTCCCCGTTGATTTTGACAGTTACCGGCTGCTCAGTCACAATCGTATCTTCTTCCCGGCTGAGCCGCCCCCGGCGGTAGCGAATAATGCTTTCATGCTGCTCCGAGTGTTGTTCCATCATCATCATCATCATCCTTAATATATAGAATTTTATTATATAAAAATGACTTTAAATGTTAAAAATTTCTATTTACCCTCACTTACTTCACCACTTTTCCAAAAGTCTGTCAATTTTATTTTTCACAACTTGTTGCCGGGATCTGCCGTAATATTCCGTTCACCCTGAGTTCAAACTAATAAGGTAGAATAGGTAGATATAGGATGGGGAAATTTTAGAGGTTGGGGTGAACTGGCATGGCGGTAGTTATGGTGGTGGATGATGAGTCGCATATCCGGGAGCTGGTGCGGCTTTTTCTGGAAGATGAGGGCATGGAGATTATTGAACAGAGCAATGGTGCCGCGGGCTGGGCGTATTTTGAGAGCCATCCTGTGGACCTGTTGATTATTGATATCATGATGCCGGGGATGGACGGGTGGGAGCTGTGCCGTAAGGTGAGGGAGGCGGGAGACAAGCCGGTGCTGATGATTACAGCCAAAGGTGAGCCTGCCGACAAAATCAAAGGCTTTCGCCTGGGTACGGACGATTATCTGGTAAAGCCGTTTGATCCGATGGAAATGGTGCTGCGTGTAAAAGCGCTGCTCAAGCGTTACGGTATTTCAACCTCCCAGCTAATCAAGCTCGGGGCCATTACGCTCGATAAGAAGAGCTATCAGGTCCATTACAGCGACACCGGCCAGTCGGCTGTGCTCCCGCTGAAGGAATTTGAGCTGCTGTGCAAGCTGGCCAGCTACCCGGGACAGATTTTCACCCGTGATATGCTGATCCGTGAAATCTGGGGATATGAATACGATGGGGATGAACGCACCGTAGATACGCATATCAAGCGGCTGCGAGAGCGGTTCCAGAGCTACAGCGAGGATTTTCGTATTGTAACCTTGCGCGGGATGGGCTACCGGCTGGAGGTGCTCCGTGATTAAATCCCTGTATGTCCGTGTGGTGTTTACTTTTTTGGGCGCAGTTATTGTCAGTCTTGTCATCGCCTCGTTGCTGGTCAACCGTATCTTCATTGGAGAGATCAAAGCTGCAGTGCAGGAGAATATGATTGACAGCGGCAAAACCATCATCACAGCTTACCAGGAGGCCAAGGGCGCCAATGTGGACTCCTTGATGAAAGGGATCACCTCGCTGCCGCTGTATTCTGTCCGCATGTATGACAGTGAGGGGAGGGAAATATATTCCAGCGGTGTGGCTCCGGCGAAGCAGAAGGAGAGGGATGCAGAGCAAATAAAGAACGTGCTGCGCGGAGGGGTGTACCGGAGTGGAATAAATGAGAGCCATTTGAGCGTCGGCTTGCCGTTTACCGTTGAAGGTTCACCAAGAGCCTTGTTCATTACGCCTGAGATTTCCAGGATTCTCAGCATGATGAGCGGATTTCTCAAGACCCAGCTTTTGTTCGTTCTCGGTCTGGGGAGTGTGCTTATCCTGATCGCGGCCCGTTATATTGTGCGACCGCTCCAGCTTCTGACCCGGGCGACCCGCAGGATGGCCAAAGGTGATTTCAATGTAAGCCTGCCTACCAAACGGAGCGATGAAATCGGTCAATTAACCCGAAGCTTCAATGTCATGGCCCGTGAGCTGAGCGAGCTTGAGGTGATACGCAAGCAGTTCGTCTCCGATGTCTCCCATGAAATTCAGTCACCGCTGACGTCAATCAAAGGCTTCACCCAGGCTTTGAAGCGTAAGCAACTGGATGAGGCCAGCCGGATGCGGCTGCTGGATATCATCGAGGAGGAGAGTGACCGCCTCTCCCGCCTGAGCGGAGATTTGCTGCAATTGTCACTGCTGGAGTATGAGCATTTTCAACTGGAGCCTGTACAGTTCTCGCTGGATGAGCAGCTCCGAAAGACCGTCATTGCCCTGGAGCCGCAGTGGTCAGCCAAAGGGATCAGCATGGAGCTTAAGCTTGCGCCAGTAGCCATCGTTGCCGATGAAGATAAGCTCAGCCAGGTCTGGAGCAATCTGCTCAGCAACAGCATCAAATTCACCGGGCAAGGCGGTACGGTTGTCATATCGGCAGCCGAGAAGGGGAATGAGGTGCTGGTTAAGGTGACAGATAACGGCATCGGCATGCCTGTGGAGGAGCAGCAGCATATTTTCAAGCCCTTCTATAAGCTCGATAAAGCGCGGGAACGCAAAGCCGGCGGCAGCGGAATCGGACTCTCCATTGTCAAAAAAATCGCTGATTTGCATCATGCCCGGATTGACGTTGACAGCGAGCCGGGAGCGGGAACGACCATTTCTCTGTGGCTGCCTCTAGTTTACGCCAAGCCCGAATTGTAATCCCCAGTACACACTGGGTACAAATTCGGGTTTTATACTGGGGAGCACATAGAGGAGGGAGAAACCTATGAGTTTCCTAAGTAAAATAAGTTTGAAAAATTCTGTGGCGGTCATGATTCTGTTCGTGCTCATCCTGGGCTACGGCGCATTTTCTGCCACGCAAATTAAACAGCAGACCTTTCCCGACGTTGAATTCCCGGCCATATTCATTCAAGCGGTCAGTCCGGGAACCTCAACCGAAGAGATGGAGACGGAGATTACAGGACCGATTGAAGACAGCCTGAAAAGCATCACAGGTTACGATTCATTCACCAGCTCGTCCTCCGAGAATGCTGCAAGCATCTCGATCCAGTTTCCGTTCGGGTCGGATATGGATAAGCAGTCGGCCGATATTGAAACCATGCTGGCTAAGCTGAATCTGCCGGACAATGCGAATGTTACCGTTCACCGGCTATCTGCAGGTGCGGTGCCTATCTATGAGGCGGCAGTCTTCTCCGCAAGCGACGACTCCGCCGCACTGACCCGCAAGCTGCAGGATGAAATCGTGCCGGCAGTGCAGAAGCTGGCAGGTGTCAGCTCCGTTACCTTGAAGGGCGCACCTTCCAATGAACTGCGCATCGTGGTGGACAAGGAGAAGGCCGGCAGACTGGGGATCTCCTTGAGCAGCATTCAAAGCGCCTTGCAGGGCATGAATTATGCGCTCCCGCTGGGATCGGTCAACGAAGACGAGATCACTGTTCCGATTCGTCTTTCCGGTTCGGCGGCAACACTGCAGCAGATCAAGGATTTGCCGCTTAGTCCGGGAGCGGGAGCTGGGGCAGCTTCAGTATTAGGTGGAGCCAGCGCATCCGCAACAGGCTTACCGGGAATTGGTGCATCAGCAGGCGGCGCTGCGAAGAACGCAGGGGCTGCGGCTGCGCAGCAGAATACACCTGCTGCTGTCCAAGCTGTCAAACTTTCGGATCTGGCGACAGTCACTGAGGTGTCCGAGGCTAAAGAGATTACCCGCTTCAACGGTGAGGCGAGCTATGTGCTGTCAGTGGTCAAGAATCAGGATGCCAACACGGCCGATGTGGCCGATGCTGTCCAGAGCCTGCTGGATTCCTACAGTAAGGATGTGGCAATCCATGTGATCACGAACCAGGGTGACGAGATCAAAGAGTCTGTGTCCTCGCTGATTCGTGAAGGTCTGTATGGCGCATTGTTCTGCATCATAATTATTTTCCTGTTCCTGGGCAATGTGCGTGCAACACTTATTTCTATTATTTCTCTGCCGATTTCCATCTTTGCTACGATGGCGGTGATGAACGATCTAGGCTATACACTGAATATCATGACTTTGGGCGGGATTGCCGTCTCCGTCGGGCGGATTGTGGATGACAGTATCGTGATCATTGAGAATATATTCAGATGGCGTCAGGAAAAAGGCAGCACGCTAAAAGGCAAGGAACTGGTCTACAAAGCGACCAAAGAGGTGATCAGCCCGGTATTCTCCTCAACGGTGGCTACGGTGGTTGTGTTTGCGCCATTGGCTTTTGTCAGCGGGATCATCGGCGAGTTTTTCCGTCCGTTCTCCCTGGCTGTTGTAATCTCTATTACAACGAGCCTGCTTGTAGCGGTTATGCTGATTCCTGTGCTGGGAGCTTCATTCTTCAAGAACGTCAAAGAGCATAAGAGAGAGAGCCGTTTAGCGGGATTTTATCGAAAATTCATTGTGTCCGCTCTTAAGCGGAAGTGGCTTGTCTTAAGTCTCTCCATTGTGCTGCTGGCTGGTTCGCTCAGTACTATCCCGCTGCTGGGTGTGGCTTTCCTTCCGGCAGATTCCGTGCCTACTGCGTCCATACAGCTTGGGCTTCCGGTTAGCAGCAGCATGGAGCAGAGCAATAAAGCCAGCATCGAAGCGGAGAAATACATTCAGACACTTGAAGATGTGAAGAATGTTGAGGTTTCTATTGGAGGCTCATCAGGCAATCCGTTTATGTCTATGGGAAGCACCGCTAACCGGGCGACCGTTGCCGTCCAATTCGAAGATGGAACCGATATGAACCAAGTCGTCGATAAAATCAAAGCCGAGTTGCCTAAGCTGGTGTCGGCAAGCGTTGCCGGAACAACTGTGGATGTCAAAGAAGGCCAGCAGCAGGGCCTGCCATCCGGCAACAACATTGATGTAAGCCTGTATTCGAACAATGTAGAGGATCTGTCTAAGGCCTCCAAGCAGGTAGAAGCCCTGATGAAGCAGAACGGCGATCTGAAGGACATCACCAACAATATGAATGAGGTGACTCCGAAATGGGAGCTGACGCTGAACCAGCAGGGAAAAGACGCCAAGGTTAGTCCGTATGCTATTATGCAGGCGGTGACAGAGCAGCTCAAACCGGTGAATGCCGGCACATTCATGCTCGACAATGTAGAACAGTCGGTTGTGTTGTCGTACCGCCAGCAGATCACGTCTCTCAACGAGCTGAAGCAGATTAAGATTATCACTGCGGCAGGAATCAAAAATCTCAGCGATGTGGCAGATGTCACCGTAAAGGAAGCGTTAAGTACGGTGAATCACAGCGACGGTAAGACTTATGCCGAGGTCAGCGGAACGGTCAAAGGAGAAGATACCGCTGCCGTTACTAACACCGTCAAGACAGATATTGCCGCTCTGACTCTTCCAGACAGTGTGGAGCTGAGCTATGGCGGGGGGCTTGAGATGATCACCGAAGGCTTCACCAATCTTGGTGTTGCTATGGCTGCTGCGGTTGGCCTGGTATTCCTGGTGATGAGCATTACTTTCGGTGGCGTGGTCACACCGCTGATTATCCTGTCTTCTCTGGTATTTATTCCGGTTGGGGCGCTGGGCGCCTTGTTAATTACCGGGCAAGCCTTGTCTATGAGCGCAATGATCGGTATGCTGATGCTGGTGGGCATCGTTGTTACCAATGCTGTTGTGCTGCTGGACCGTGTTGAGAAGAACCGCAAGGCCGGACAGCCTGTCCGTGAGGCTGTCGTCGAAGCCAGCTCAACCCGTCTCAGACCAATCCTTATGACTGCGCTCGCCACCATGCTCGCCCTGCTGCCGCTGGCCTTGTCCGGTTCATCCACAAGTCTGATCTCTGGCGGGCTGGCAGTTACAGTAATCGGCGGATTATTCAGCTCTACCCTGTTAACCCTGATTGTCGTGCCGGTCATCTATGAAATGGTCTGGAAAAACCGCAAGACAAAAGAGGTTGAGAATTTCTAAGAAAGGATGCTGAGGCAGGTGCGTATAGCATGATTGCAGAATGGAAAGACCGGATTTACAGCATGCTGCCATTCTCTGCTTCATTAACCGATACGATTATCGGACAAATTCCGTGGCATCAAGTGAATGCGATGGCCGAACTGGGTGCAGGTACGGGCAAGCTGACGAAGCACATTCAGGCCGCCAAACCGGATCATACCCAGGTGCTGCTGTTTGAGAAAAATCCGCTCAGAAGGAGCAAGCTGAGAGCGAGCTACCCCGGGTTCCACCTTTTTCCTGACAGCCTGCGCCTTAAGCTGGCCTTGCACAACAGCAGCATGAAGAAGCTGGATTGCATTGTGAGCGGCCTTCCGTTTGCCGGCTACACCCGGGTGATGCAGGTCCGGCTGATGGAGCAGATTGCAGCTTCGCTCCGGGATGGCGGGATATTTATCGCTTACCGTTATCCACCCCGGCTGACATGGCTGATCCGGCAAGTCTTTCATCTGGAGCATGTCAGATTTGTTCCATTTCATTATCCGCCTTCTTTGGTATATATTTGCCGGAAGAAGGCGGCAGCCCTTGGAACGCAGAAAGGGCTGTTCAGTATCGCTGGGCATTCGCTAGACTTTTAAATCAAGAAATTGAAACAGCGACAGTAAAGGACGAATAAAATCCTAACTGTCGCTGTTTTCATTTAACTATAGCTAAATTCTTCTGAAAGCTACGAAATAAATCTTATAAATTGTAGCTTTCGTATTTGTTTTTAGTTCCGAGTTGCTTAAGAATTTCCAGCTTGTCATTATTTATCTGTTGTTACTGCTCCTTTATCACTTGTTCTATTCCCAACAAAATCAGATTTACGCCAAAATCAAACGCCAGGTCGGTCCCCATCAGCTCGAACAGCCCGTTCGTAAACATCCTCCGGAACAATCCCGCATCCTTATCAGTCATGGAGTCCAAAAGTTGAATCATCTCATCGTCTGGAACTGCTCCCTGGTCCTTAAGGATAGCGGAGACATTGCGCTGATGCTGATAATCGTCCAGAACGAAGAAGAAGACATAGTTCACAAGCGTAGTCACCACTTGCATTTTCTGTGCTTGCTCAAGCGGCGTCGATTCCACGCAGAGCAGCATACGATTCGTGAAGCGGATGATGTCCGGCTCGTGAGGCAGCGTCATCATCATGAGCTGCGTGGAGCAGGGATACCGACTGAGCACAATCCTGACCGTCTTCGCAAACTCTGTCAGTTGCTCTTTCCAGTCCCCCTCAGAGTGAAATTCCTCTAAAATAATTTTCGATACCTGATTGGCCAGACGTTGATAGAGGCTCTGCTTGCTCTTGAAGTACCAGTACAAAGAGGGAGCCTGTATCCCCAGCCGTTCAGCCAATCTTCTCAAACTGAATTTCTCGATGCCCTCCTCACCCAGAAGTACCCACGAGGTTTCCAAAATCTTTTCCTCCGAAATAGAAGGTTGCTGCTTTTTCGTCGTCATCCGCCCCTTTATCTAACAGTGTAAGATTTCGCTTTACACATCTATAGGTGAATGATATCATCTAATACTGTAAGGGACAAACTAACACTGTTAGATTAATCCGAAACTAATGAAGAATTTAGTGATCCGCATGCATATACCGATGTGGTCGTACGGATGCTATAGGCCGATCTCGAGCTAATTCCTCTTAGTTAAGGAGAATTTGAAAGGAGAAAAAACATGGCACTCCAAGACCTACCCGCGTACATCATCAAGATGCGCGCCAAGCCCGGAAACGGCGACAAGCTGTTCGAACTGGCTACAATCGGCATGGAAAAGTCCGGCGCGTCCGACCGGTTCATCATCCTTCGCGAGGACGCCGACCCGGATGTGCTCTGGAACGTTGAGGTATTCCGTTCCATCGAAGCAAAGGAAGGCTACGAAACCAGTGCTCTCGCCGACGAACTCCGTGACGAGATTATTGCACTTCTCGCCGAGCCGCCAATGCGCATCCCTGTTCACCCGTACTCTGCTCTGCCGATCTAGTTTGAACTGCCCACCGGGATGCAGATGATCAGTCTGAAGCTTCTAATAGACAAAGCCCTCCCCACATAAAGGAAGTGAGAGAGGGCTTCGTCTTCATTAGTTTCAAATGGATTTCCTCCACCAAGTCTCGCTTCTGGCATCGTCCGGTTAGCGCTCAATTTATCCCCCCTATTAAACCAGATGTTTTCTTCTCCTTTTCAATACGGATGGTCTACAGCTGCCGATTTGTGGTCTGCCGGACAAGATCAGGGATTCCCTGGCGCTGCACTCTGTTGTACTATATATAAGTAACTCCGGCATATAGAAGAGGTGACAGCCAGCATGATCAGCTTATTGGATATATTGAAGAAAGAAATTGTACCGGCAGAGGGTTGCACAGAACCGATCGCTGTCGCTTACGCCGTTTCCCTGGCGGCAGAGCTCCTTCAGGAAGAGATCACCGCGATCCATCTGCTGCTTAGTGGAAATATTATCAAGAACGCAATGGGGGTAGGTATTCCCGGTACAGGACAGACCGGTCTGCCTATTGCAGCCGCCTTGGGGGCGGTGGTTGGCCGCTCCCACAAGGAGCTGGAAATCTTGTCCGGCCTGTCGCCGGAAGAGATTGAGCAGGCCAATGCGCTGCTTGAACGCAAGCTGCTGGAGGTGGAGCTGAAGGATACAGCGGAGAAGCTGTATATTGAGGCCCGTGTATCCAGCCGAAACCACACAGCCACAGCGATTATAGCCGGTGAACATACCCGCGTGGAGTTCCTGGCCATTGACGGAAAGAGAATTAATCCTCCGAAGGTCAAAGCCGATTGCGCTAAGCCCGGACACTCGGAATCCGATGCCTATGCGTGCTCCGTTGAGGCGATCTTCGAGTTCATTAGTACAACGCCATTCACGGATCTGAGCTTCTTGCTTGAAGGGGCCAGAATGAATAAGGCGATTTCCGATGAGGGATTGCGGGGGGATTATGGCCTGCAGGTGGGCAAAAAAATGAGCCAGCAATCTGCGGTCAATCTGTTCGGCAACAATGTCGCGAATTCAATTATCGCGGCAACAGCCGCAGCCTCCGATGCCCGGATGGATGGGAGCGCAATGCCGGTCATGACGACGGCGGGCAGCGGAAACCAGGGTATTGCCTGCACATTGCCGGTTATTGCGCTGGCAGAGCTGCTGAAGAAAGACGAGGAGACTCTGGCCCGCGCTCTGGCACTAAGCAATCTGGTCACCGTGCACATCAAGCATTATATAGGCCGTTTATCGCCTTTATGCGGCTCCGGCATTGCCGGCGGAGTAGGGGCAAATAGTGGGATGATCTATCTCATGGGCGGCACTCTGGAGCAGATCAAGCATGGCATACAAAATACGATTGCCTCCCTGTCGGGCATGATCTGCGACGGCGCCAAATCAACCTGTGCGCTGAAAATCTCCACCTCCACCAATGCGGCAATTCAGGCGGCTACACTGGCGATGAATAATCTGTCGCCGTCAACCAAAGATGGAGTCATCTTCAATGAGGTTGAAGACACCATCCGCAATATGGAGCGGCTGGTTCAGGAAGGACTGGCTGAGACGGATACCGCTATTCTGAACATCATGCTGTCCAAAGGCGGCATTTTGTAACAGCTTCATTATGAAGAAGACCGTCCGGTTCCCATGATATGGGGATCGGGCGGTCTTTTTTTAGGGGGGCTCATATCTAATCTAATGCACTTTCTACAGTAGATTACCGCTAAATACGCCAAAAAACAGGATCTGTTGCAATTTTTACAGCAGATTTTCCGCAAAAGGCCCATTTGAACCCTGAATCCTCAAAATCTGTTGTAAGAAATACAGCAGAATGTAATTCAACACAGCATTCGGAGCATTCAATTGCAGAGAGTGCACTCATTTTTAAAAATCTACGCTTAATACAATACCTCAATATTCTCTTCGGCGAGCCTTTTCAGCCAGATATCCGCAGGCTTGCGATCTGTGATTAGAACATCGATTCTCCCCAGATCCGTCAGTTTCGTGAAGGCTGTTTTGTCAAATTTGGTATGATCGACAAGCAGTACAACCTTCTCCGCCTGACGCAGCATATACTTTTTCAGCTCGCATTCCGGCTCGTTGGAATCGGTGACTCCCCGCTCCAGATCAATGCCTTTGCAGCTTATAACGGCAGTATCCACATTATAGCGTTGAATGGTATCGTGAGCGACAGGCCCGACCAGGGACAGCGAACGGTGGCGCAGGGAACCGCCGGAGGAAATGATATTCATCCCGGAGTTCGAGAACTCATGCAGAATGTTAATCGAATTCGTAATGACCGTCAGATTGTGCTTGCTCTCCAGCAGCTTCAGAAATTCAAATGAGGTCGAGCTGGGGTCCACCATCAGAGTGTCCCCGTCATTAATAAGATCAAGCGCCTTAAGCGCGATGTTGCGTTTCATATCGGTATTGATAGCGCCCCGGGTCACAAACGGCAGATCCTCGTTAGTATGTCTGTTGAGCATGGCTCCGCCATAGGTGCGGCTCAGGATGCCGTCCTTTTCCAGCTTCTCCAAATCCCTGCGGATCGTTTCCTCGGTTACCTCGAACATCCGGCTTAGATCGGAGACGAGCACCCGTTTGTCCTGGTGTACGAGATCAATAATTTTCTTGCGTCTTTCGGCTGCCAGCATGTTAATCACCTTTCCAGAAGCTATATTGCTTAACTATAGACCTGAATATCTGTGTTTTGCAACAAAATAAACAAAGATAACACCTGTTTTCATTATTATATTCGCAAAACGGACATTAAACAAATAAAAACAACATAATTAATATTTTATTTGTTGACAACAAAGATTTATGGGGATACGATGAGGATGTTAATTCATCCTTGAAAGCGATACCTTTTCGAGAGGCGCCAGAGCCGGCCGGTTGTGATTCCAAAGAGGCCAGCCTGAGGTGCCGCAGCCGGGAATTGCAGCTTCAAGCTTGCAGAGGAGCATTAACATGGCGTTGTCATAACAACAAATTGCCTGGGAGGCTGGTCAATCAATGAGTACTCATGTCTATTATGTACCGTCCATCAACATTATGGGCAAAGGCTGTCTGAAGGATATTGCTCCTTACATTCAGGAACTGAATTTGAAGAAAGCGCTTGTGGTCACAGACAAATTTCTGATCAAGAGCGGAATTGCCGGCAAGCTGCTGGCTGTACTGGATGAGGCGGGCATCCCTTATGTTGTGTATGATGAAGTGAAGCCGAACCCCACCTGTAAAAATGTCCATGACGGCGTGGAATTCCTGAATGCGAATGCATGCGACTATCTGATCTCCATCGGCGGCGGCTCACCGCAGGATACGGCGAAGGCCATCGGCATTATCGCCACAAACGGCGGCCATATCAAGGAATATGAGGGTGTGCACAAATCCAAAAACAAATCTCTGCCGATCATCGCCGTCAATACAACCGCAGGCACCTCGGCTGAAGTAACGATCAACTATGTGATTACAGATGAGGAACGCAAGGTAAAAATGGTAATGGTCGATAAAAACAGCCTGGCAACCATTTCGGTGAATGATCCCGAGCTGATGGTCGATAAACCGGCTGCACTTACCGCAGCTACAGGAATGGATGCGCTGACCCATGCCATCGAAGCCCTGGTGACACCAGGGGCTTATCCGGTAACGGATGCAACGGCGCTCGCTGCGGTGGAGTTGATCTTCGGGAACCTGGCACGGACGGTGAAGAACGGCCATGATATTGAAGCCCGGGAGCAAATGGTCTATGCCATCTTCCTCGGCGGCCTGGCCTTCAACAATGCCGGACTCGGCTACGTGCATGCGATGGCGCATCAGCTTGGCGGGGTATATGATCTGCCGCACGGCGTATGCAATGCGATGCTGCTGCCATATGTGGAAGAAGAGAACGCCAAGCATGTGCCGGAGAAATTCAGAAGCATTGCAAAGGCCATCGGCTTGCAGATCGAAGGCAAGAGCGACAAGGAATGCGCCGATTTTGTCATTGAATCTATCAAGGCGCTGTCCAAGGAAGTTGGTATTCCGTCCAAATTATCCGAGCTTGGCGTGAACGAGGTCGATCTTGACCTGCTCGCGGAGAACTCGATGAAGGACGCTTGTGCGCCTGGCAATCCTTTTATTCCTACTAAGGAAGAGGTTATCGCCTTGTTCCGTAAAATTCTTTAGAACAACCTTAAGCTAAGGAGAACTTCTATGAACAAACATATCGCTGTCGATATCGGCGCCTCCAGCGGGCGGCTTGTAATCGGGACTCTTTCGGACGGGAAGCTTGATCTGGAGGAAATACACCGGTTCAGCAACGGGTTCACCGAGCGTGAAGGCTCGTGCTTCTGGGACATTGATTATTTGTTCGAGCAGATTATCGTTGGCCTTCAGACAGCCAAAGCCCGGGGCATATCCGAATGCACTCTCGGCATCGATACGTGGGCGGTGGATTATGTCCTTCTGGATGCTGACGGGAACCGTATTCAGGAGGTGTACGCCTACCGTGACAGCCGCACAGACGGCGTGATGGAGGAAATGGCGCAATTGATTTCTCCTGCTGCGGTTTATGCCAAGACAGGTATCCAGCAATTAACCTTCAATACTTTATACCAGCTCTATGCCCATGACCGGGAAGAACTGGCCAGAGCGGATCAAATTCTGCTGGTGCCCGATTATCTCTACTATAGATTAAGCGGCCGGAAGATCAACGAGACCACCAACGCCTCGACCACACAGCTATTGAATTTGCAGACAGGCGAGTTCGATGCGGATCTGCTGTCTTTGCTTCATTTGCGCAGGGAGCAGTTCGCAGCGCTGACCGCACCGGGTGAGAGCCTGGGTCCCATCCTTGAATCCCTGGTCAAGCAATATGATCTGCCGCAGTGTGAGCTGATTTGTGCCGCTACGCATGACACAGCCTCTGCAGTTCTTGGTGTTCCGCTGCAGAGCGGCCGTTCGTCGGCTTATATCAGCAGCGGCACCTGGTCATTGCTTGGCGTAGAGCTGAGCCAGCCGGTCAACAACCCGCAGGCGATGGCAGCTAATTACACCAACGAATGGGGCGCCTACGGCACTTACCGGTTCCTGAAAAATATTATGGGACTGTGGCTCATCCAGGAGGTGCGCAGACTGGACGGCGGGCGTCACAGCTTCGCCGAGCTGGCCCGCTTGGCCGGGGAGGCCGAAGGCTTCCGCAGCCTGATTCCGTGTAATGCGCCGCGTTTTCTCAACCCGGAGAACATGATTGATGAAATCCGAGCAGCCTGCGCGGAGAGCGGAGAGCCTGTTCCGCAAAGCCTTGGCGAGCTGGCGCGCTGTATTTTTGATAGCCTGGCCTTATCCTACCGCAGCTATCTCCAGGAGCTTGAAGCACTCACGGGGACAAAGGTGGATGTGCTTCAGATTGTCGGCGGTGGAGCCAACAATGAGCTGCTGTGCCAGTTGGCAGCCGATGTAACCGGCCGAGAGGTGCTGGCCGGACCGACTGAATCGACGGCGCTTGGCAACCTTGCCGTTCAGTTGATTCAATCGGGCCGTGTTGCCGACATCGCTGAGGCGAGAGCGATCATCGGGAACTCATTCCCGATAACCGCCTATACACCGCGTCCCGTTCCGCAGCTTAAGGAACTGCTGGCCCGCTGGGATGCGCTCCATGCCCCGGATACTGCAGGTGGCAGCTTATAGGAACGTTCGGGCGCTGGGGCGAAGGCAGTCTTTAAGGCTATACCGGAACATTGCAATAAGCTTGCAATAGATCTGATCAACAGGTGCGGATGCTGCTGCGAGAATAATGGGATGCGGTGAGGCGCAGAGTGGAATTTGTCCAACTAATTTGCTGAAATCCGCATTGCGGAGGGGGTTAGTGGGATTTTGTCCACCTAAATCAGCACAATTCAGGCTGAGCAGGCTAATCCCGCCCGATTAGTTCTACTTTTTCCCACTAAAGATAGCTTGCGAGGTGGAAAACCTCAATTAGATGTACTTTTTCCACTTCCGTTTAGCTGAGCTGGAGAAATTCAGGAGTTTTGTACGAAGTAAACCAGTGGAGCAGATGCTCACAAAACTAAGCGTATGCTTACGAAGTGAGTTTTGTACGAAGTCTATCAGGGAGCAGATGCTCACAAAACTTTTAGGAGGTTGCAGCATGGATCAGAGCATCATTGACAGCTACAATGCAGCAAAAAAATTATATGCCGCCCACGGCATCAACGTGGATGAAGTGCTTGGCAAGCTGGCAGAGATCAAAATTTCACTGCACTGCTGGCAGGGAGATGACGTCAAAGGGTTTCTTTTCAAGGACAAAGAACTAAGCGGAGGAATCGCTGTAACCGGCAGCTATCCTGGACGCGCCGGAACACCGGAGGAGCTGCGCCAGGACTTGGAGAAGGCGCTCGCGCTGATTCCGGGCAAACACAAGGTTAACCTGCACGCCATCTATGCCGACACGGACGAGAAGGTGGATCTGGATGAGCTGGAGCCGCGTCACTTTGCACGGTGGGTTGAATGGGCGAAGGCAGAGGGGCTGGGCCTCGATTTCAATCCGACCTGCTTCTCCCATCCCAAAGCCGCTGACGGCTTCACCTTGAGCCATGCGGATGAAGAAATCCGCAGCTTCTGGATCAAGCACTGCAAGGCCTCGCGCCGTATTGCCGAGTATTTCGGCCGCGAGCTGGGCCAGCCCTGTGTGACGAATTTCTGGGTGCCGGACGGGTACAAGGATACTCCTGTGGACCGACTGGCGCCGCGCATGCGGCTGAAGGAATCGCTTGATGAAGTGTTCAGCGAGGAGATCAACCCGCAGTACAATATCGACGCCGTGGAGAGCAAGCTGTTCGGGATTGGCTCGGAGAGCTATGTTGTTGGCTCGCATGAGTTCTACATGGGCTATGGACTGACCCGGGGCAAAGCGATTTGCCTGGATGCCGGACATTTCCATCCGACAGAGGTAATCTCGAACAAGCTGTCCTCGATCTTGATGTTCAGCGAGCAGCTGCTCCTGCATGTCAGCAGACCGGTCCGCTGGGACAGCGATCACGTTGTCACGATGGACGATGAGCTGCTGGAGATTGCCCGTGAGCTGGTTCGCGGAGATTTGCTGGGACGTACGAATATCGGCCTGGACTTTTTTGACGGGAGCATCAATCACATCGCCGCTTGGGTCATCGGTACGCGCAATACCATCAAGGCACTGCTGCGCGCTATGCTGGAGCCGGTAGCCGAGCTGAAAGCAATTGAACTTGCGGGAGACTACACTTCACGTCTTGCCCTGGTAGAGGAATTCAAGTCCTATCCGTTCGGCGCGGTCTGGGATTACTACTGTGCTTCGCAGAATACGCCGGTGCGTGAAGAGTGGCTGGCTGAAGTGAAGAGCTATGAGCAGGAAGTGCTGTCTGCAAGATAAGGGCAACCAGGAACGAATACCCATTAAGCGGTGCATATAAAGGAGAGAAAACCTATGAGTACATCTGTCATTGAATCCAAAGGCTACATTGCGGGCGTGGAAGCGCCTTTTATCCAGGAGATGTCTGAGATTACCCATCACATGTGGTCACTCGGGTGGGATGAGATAAACGGCGGCAACATCAGCTATTTGCTGGACGAGGAAGAGGTAGCCAAATACATCAATATCCGTGAGCCTTTGCGGACCATTAACCTCACTTTCCCTGTGCAGGAGCTGGCGGGCAAATACTTTATCGTTACAGGATCGGGCAAATATTTCCGCAACGTGATCAAAGATCCTGAAGCCAACCTGGGTGTGCTGCGTGTCAGCGGCAACGGGGACAGCGTGGAGGTCCTGTGGGGGCTGCGTAATGGAGCGGTGCCAACGAGTGAGCTGGCTTCGCATTTTATGAGCCATATTGAGCGGCTGAAGGTTGATCCGTCGCACCGCATCGTGCTTCACACGCATGCTACGAATGTCATTGCCATGACTTTCACACATGATCTGGATGAACTGAAATTCACCAAAACCCTGTGGGAAATGTGCACCGAATGTCTGGTTGTTTTCCCGGATGGGGTCGGCGTGATCCCTTGGATCGTTCCCGGCAGCAGTGAAATCGGGCGGGCTACCGCTGATAAAATGAAGGATTACCGTGTGGTGGTCTGGCCGCAGCATGGGATATTTGTTACCGGCGCGACGATGGACGCAACCTTCGGACTCGTGGAAACGATTGAAAAAGCAGCGATTGTCTACAATCTGATCGGCGGCAGAGCAATCAAGCAGAAGATTACGGACCAGCAGCTGGCTGATCTGGCTGCGGCTTTCCGCGTAACGCCAAAAGCAGGCATTCTTAATTTAAAATAATCATACCGGCGCAGGCCGGGCTTTCACCGAGTACTAGCCGTCCCGCTTTGGGGCGGCTTTTTCTTTTACTCCAGCTATATAAGCTAAACTAAAGAAAACATAAAAAGGGACGAAGTGACGGAGGGGAAGTTTGGAACTGGAGGAGCGATAGTGTCCGCCTTTATGTTTGGATTTCTACCGCGATAAGCGGTTCCAGTCAAAGAAATCCAAACATAACAGCGGCCGGAAGTCCAAACATTCCCCGCAGTTACGGCCAGACCCAAATATGAGAATCTAAAGTTCAACTTGTATAGCCCCCTCCGATTACCCGAACGGCTATTTTATGCTATAATTTCTACTTGAGCATATGAGCATAACCTAACCGGGCTTGCAAAATCTGCAAAGCTTCATTATAAGGACGTGAAACAATGACAATGGGGAATAACTCACCGGACTTAAAATCCGGCAAGGGTGGTTCGAAGGATTACTCCAAATATTTTGATTTTTCTGATGCCAAGGTCATCAGTGAAGAAGAGGGCAAGACTACGTACCGGATTAAAGGCCGAACCGTTCAGATCAATTCGAATCCGGACTACAAAGAGGGCAAGCGCAGAGGCAAGCAGGACATCGCGGTAATTGATTTCGAGAATGATGAAACGAACCAGATTATGGAAGAGTTCAGAGAAATGAACCGCCACAAGCAGCATTATTACTCGATAGCGACCTACGGCTGTCAAATGAATGAGCATGATACCGAAACGATGAAGGGGCTCCTGGAGCAAATGGGCTACCTGGGCACAGAGGACCGCAATGCAGCGGACATCATTCTGCTGAACACCTGTGCCATTCGTGAGAATGCCGAGGATAAAGTGTTCGGGGAGCTGGGCCATCTCAAAAACCTGAAGCTGGAGAAGCCGGGCCTCTTACTCGGAGTCTGCGGCTGCATGTCCCAGGAGGAGGGCGTGGTCAACCGGATCATGTCCAAGCACGGTTTTGTCGATATGATCTTCGGAACCCACAATATCCACCGGCTGCCGCAGTTGGTTAAGGAAGCATTTTTCAGCAAGGAGCTTGTTGTTGAGGTCTGGTCCAAGGAAGGCGATATTATTGAGAACCTGCCGAAGAAGCGGGAGGGGATGCGCGCCTGGGTCAACATCATGTACGGATGCGATAAATTCTGTACTTATTGCATCGTGCCGTTCACGAGGGGTAAGGAGCGCAGCCGCCGTCCGGAGGATGTAATCGCCGAGATGCGGGAGCTGGCCCGCCAAGGCTTCAAGGAAGTGACGCTGCTGGGGCAGAATGTGAACGCATACGGCAAGGATTTTACGGATATGGACTATACATTCGGGGATTTGATGGACGACATGCGGAAGATCGATATTCCACGTATTCGCTTCATGACTTCGCATCCCCGTGATTTTGACGATAAATTAATAGAAGTGCTCGGCAAAGGCGGCAATCTCACTGAGCATATCCATCTGCCGGTGCAGTCGGGAAGCACAGCCGTTCTTAAGAAAATGAGTCGCAAATACACCCGCGAATCGTATCTAGAGCTTGTCCGCAAGATTAAAGCCAGCGTGCCGGATGCCGTGCTGACCACCGATATCATTGTCGGCTTCCCTGGTGAAACCGAGGAGCAGTTCGAGGATACACTCTCGCTGGTGCGTGAAGTGGGCTACGATATGGCGTATACGTTCATTTATTCTCCGCGTGAAGGGACGCCTGCCGCTTCAATGGAGGATAATGTGCCTCTGGAGGTCAAGAGTGAGCGACTGCAGCGCCTGAATGATCTGATTAAAGAGCAGAGCCGGGTCAGCAATGACCGGATGCTCGGGGAGATCGTCGAGGTTCTCGTAGAAGGAGAGAGCAAGAACAATTCGAATGTGCTCTCCGGCCGTTCCCGCGCCAATAAGCTCGTGCATTTCGAAGGGCCGAAGGAGCTGATCGGCAGCTTTGTGCAGGTAAGAATTACGGATACGAAGACATGGTACATCAAAGGGGACTGCGTGGCGGAAGCCGCTGCTCTACTCTAATGCATAAGGAAAAGGGGAGATGACAATGAGCCAGAATGAACCGCGTGTGAATAAATATGGCATGCAGACCCACAATACCCGTGATTTGATCGTGCGCGAGGATATTATGGGCAAAGCAAAGGAGCTTGCATCACTCATTTCCACCAGCGAAGAGGTGAAGCATTTCCAGCAGGCCGAACAGAAGATACAGAACCACGAACGGGTGCAGAGTCTGATTGCCTCCATCAAGAAGAAGCAGAAGGAAATCGTCGCCTTCGAAAGCTTCAAGAATAAAGAGATGGTCGCCAAAATCGAACGTGAGATTGAAGTGCTGCAGGATGAGATCGACGGAATTCCGCTAGTGAATGAATTTCAGCAGAGCCAGAGCGATATCAACTATCTGCTGCAGCTCGTCATTTCTGTAATCAGAGACACCGTTTCGGAAAAAATCAATGTCGAAGCGGGCACCGAAGCCCCTCCATCGACATGCGGCGATTAATGTAAAGGACTGGGGGGGCGGATGCAAATCCGCCTCTTTCTGGTTCCTTGCGCACCATGCTGGAAGTTCACAGTGTTGATTTTAGAAGAGCAGGTTTGGTACATTAAAAGATACGAACAGCAAATTTATGCTGCGGCAAAGGATGATCTATAGTGAGCGAGAACGGGGAACAAACCTATAACGCAAAAAAGTACCGCACGCCGGATGGGGTTCCGGCCGATATTGTTATGTTTACCTTGACCAAACGCGAACGGAAGACCGTAACCAAAACACTTCCGCTGCGTGAGCTGAAGGTTATGCTGATCAGACGCAAGAAATGGCCTTGTGCGGGCATGTGGGCGCTGCCGGGCGGTTTCTGCCAGGAGGATGAGTCCATCTACGATGCCGCAACCCGCGAGCTGAAGGAAGAAACGGGTGTGGACGGCGGCCATCTGGAATACCTTGGTGTCTACAGCAAGCCTGGCCGCGATCCGCGCGGGTGGATTATCAGCCATGCTTTTTTCGCATTGGTTGAAGAGTGGATGCTGGAGCATAGACAAGCCTCCGATGATGCCGGAGAGGTCGGCCTGTTTACAGTGCAGGAAGCGCTTGAGGAGCTTGAGCTGGCTTTTGACCATCATGATATTATTACCGACGCCTACCTGCGGATTCAGCAGCAAATGCTGCAGACTACGATTGCGCGGCAGTTTCTGCCAAGGCATTTTACGCTCAGTGAGCTGTATCAGGTAATCCAGACGGTTGTGCCGGAATTTAAGGAGCCTAATTTTATCCGGAAAATCACTTCAACCCGCAGCCGTCAGGGTATATTAAAGGAAGTACGGGACGAAGCGGGCAATCCGGTCAGCTCCAACCAGTATTCCCAGCGTCCGGCGCAGCTCTATATGTTCACAGACCATGAGCCTTTATTGTCCATCTATACCTAGATTGGCCCATATACGCTTAGGAGGTAACGCGATGAGAGCATTGATCGTCATTGATTTTACCAATGATTTTGTGGATGGCAGTCTGCCTGTGGGACAGCCCGGTATTGATATTGCGCCGAGAGTCAACGAACTGACGGAAGCTTTTGTGGGGAGCGGCGACTATGTGGTTATGGCAGTGGATCTGCACGAAGAGAATGATCCGCATCATCCCGAGAGCAGGCTGTTTCCGCCGCATAATCTGCGGGATACCCGCGGGCGCGAGCTTTATGGAAGTCTGAAGGATATTTATGAACAGAACCGCGATTCGATCTATTGGATGGACAAAACACGTTACAGCGCCTTCTGCGGTACCGATCTGGAGCTGAAGCTGCGTGAACGGGGGATTACCGAGCTGCACCTCATTGGAGTCTGCACCGATATATGCGTCCTGCATACGGCTGTGGATGCCTATAATAAGGGATTCAGCATTACCATACATGAGGACGCAGTAGCCAGCTTCAACCCTGGCGGACATTCCTGGGCGCTGGGCCATTTCCGGGGCAGTCTCGGAGCGAGCGTAGTTTCGGGCGAATAGCCGGCGGTTATAGTTTCTTCAGAAGCATCAGCGAAGACATTAGGAGATGACGACTTGAGGAGAGAACTTGCTCTACATACCGACAAATATCAGATTAATATGATGTATGCCCACTGGATGAACGGCAGCCATAAGCGCAAGGCTGTATTTGAAGCCTATATCCGCAAGCTTCCGTTCGGCAACGGCTTTGCCGTATTTGCGGGACTTGAGCGTATTGTCCAGTATATCGGCGGGCTGCGCTTTACCGAAGAGGATGTCCGTTACCTGTCGGAGCAGGAAGAGGATTATGCGCCCGCATTTCTGGAGGAGCTGCTGCAGTTCCATTTCCAGGGCAGCATTCATTCAATGAAGGAGGGGGCGCTGGTTTTTCCGGAAGAGCCGCTGATCCGCGTTGAAGGCACCATTATGGAAGCTCAGCTCGTGGAGACCGCCATCCTGAACTTCATGAACTACCAGACCCTGATCGCCACCAAAGCTTCACGGATCAAGCAGGTGGCACCGAAGGACATTCTGCTGGAATTCGGCACACGGCGTGCGCAGGAAGCGGATGCGGCAGTGTGGGGCGCCCGTGCGGCTTATGTGGGCGGTTTTCACGCTACCTCCAATATGCTGGCAGGCAAAATGTTCGGCATTCCCACGAAGGGCACACATGCCCATTCCTGGGTGCAGAGCTTTGCGAGCGAGCAGGAGGCCTTTGATGCCTATGCCAAGGTGATGCCGGACGGCGTTACGCTGCTTGTGGACACCTTCGATACGCTGCGCAGCGGCGTGCCCCATGCGATCAATACCGCCAAGATGCTGGAAGCGATGGGCAAACGGATGAACGCCATCCGGCTGGACAGCGGTGACCTTGCTTACCTGTCCATCCAGGCGCGCAAAATGCTGGACGATGCGGGACTTGAGTATGTTAAGATCGTTGCCTCCAATGATCTCGATGAAAATACGATTATGAACCTGAAATCACAGGGTGCGGCTATTGATACGTGGGGGGTAGGCACACAGCTCATAACCGCTTCGGATCAGCCTTCGCTTGGCGGGGTATATAAGCTTGTAGAGATAGAATCCCCTACTGGAGAAATGGTGCCGACGATCAAGATTTCGTCCAACCCCGAGAAGGTATCAACTCCCGGCAAAAAGGATGTATTCCGCATCATCGGTCCCAAAGGCAAGGCGCTGGCCGACTACATCAGCTTCCCTGGAGAAGAAACGCCACGTAATGGCGCACGCCTGAAGCTGTTCAATCCACTGCATCCGTACATGCAGAAGTATGTGGAGCGGTACGAGGCCCTGTCCATGCTGGAACCGATTTTTGTAAACGGCTTCCAGGTCTACAAGCTGCCTGATCTGGATGATATCCGCCGTTACCACCAGAATCAGCTCGATTTGTTCTGGCCGGAGTATCTGCGCAAGCTGAATCCTGAGGTGTACCGTGTGAATCTCAGTGAGAAGGTATGGAACCGCAAGCAGCAGCTAATCGCTGAGCATATGATGCCCGAAGAGGAATAATCGTTGATCTGAAATATAGCTAATCAGAGGCAAAGGCTGTCCCCAGCATGATTTTTATGCCGAGGGCGGCCTTTTTTTGGCAAAAATTGAGACTTTAAAGTTCTTCAACTTATTGACACTATGAATATGGAATAATATATTAAATATGTTCTCATTTACAATTTCTCTGCGACTGAAGCTTATTTTTTTCGTATGAAAGTTAAAACGCTTTAACTTTCGTGCTCGCAGAGACGTTGTAGATTCTCTGGAGGAGGTGATTGGGTCAGCCTGCATTGCCGATGTTCGAAATGGATTCCATTACCTAGCATTATGCTTCCGAGGCGAGTTTTGCACAAAGCTGATTTTTTTGAAGCCTATGTCTACAAAACTTTGAGGAGTGAATCATTATGAAAAAGCAAGGGAAGCTTGTATTGCAATGGAAGAGTTTCGTATTGTTATGTCTGGCTATCTTCATCCTTCCAGCCGGCTCTGCGTTTGCAGCAGTGAATAAGCCGTTTCCGCAGCATACAACTTATACCAGCGGAACGATCAAGCCGAGCAATGTAACCCAAACCGCAATGGATAATACAGTAAAGACGAAATGGGATGCTTGGAAGACGGCGTATCTCAAACCGGCCGGAACCGGCAAATATTATGTTAAATATAATTCAGCCGGGGAAACGGTGTCTGAAGCGCACGGCTACGGAATGCTGTTCACAGTTCTGATGGCCGGTTACGACAGCAACGCGCAGACGTATTACAACGGTCTTTATAATTACTATACCGCGCACCCAAGTTCTATCGATCCGTATTTGATGTCCTGGAAACAGAACAGCAGCTTTCAGAACATTGAAGGCGAGGATTCCGCGACGGATGGAGATATGGATATCGCCTTCTCGCTGCTCCTTGCCGACAAGCAGTGGGGAAGCAGCGGCACAATCAACTATCTGCAGGCAGCCCAAAATATCATCAATGCGATTATGGATAACGAGATTAATCAGAGCCAGTGGACCATCCGCCTTGGGGATTGGGCGAACAGTGGAGCTTACAATACGGCTACCCGTCCTTCGGACTTCATGCTGAATCATCTGAAAGCCTTCCAGGCGGCAACAGGAGATGCCCGCTGGCAGAATGTGACGGACAAGACCTACACCATTATCAACAGCCTCTATACCGGATATAGCTCCAGCACAGGACTTCTGCCGGATTTTGTTGTGTACTCGGGAGGCGCCTACAAGCCTGCTGCAGCCAATTTTCTTGAGGACGCCAACGACGGAAACTACAACTATAACTCCTGCCGCACCCCTTGGCGGATCACCACCGATTATTTGCTCACAGGCGATAACCGTGCGCTGGCTCAGCTAAATCAGATGAACAGTTGGATCAAAACCAAGGTCAGCAGTACTCCAGGCAACATAAAAGACGGCTACAAACTGAACGGCACGACATTCGGAAGCTATAACAGCGGCGCTTTTTATGCTCCATTTGGTGTAAGTGCAATGACCTCCTCGGCCAACCAGGCCTGGCTGAACTCCGTGTGGAGCCATACGTCAGGCAGTGTGGCAGAAGACTATTACGAAGACAGCATCAAGCTATTCTCTATGATAGTGATGTCCGGCAACTGGTGGACCTACTAAGGTCCGCAATATACGTGTCCCAAGCCCATCCGTGCGGATGGGCTTTTTTGTAAGCTTGTTTTTGGAAATTATGTTTGTTGCTGTATAGCTGTTCATATGGGCGGAATGCGTTTTCTTACCTGTGATATTTATCATGTTTTATGTGACAAATTTAACATCTTAAATTTTTATTTTATTGCTAAATAATAAGGTGACATTTTATCCACGTCTAACTTGGGAAACGCATTATACACATAAAGTTCACATTTCGCTGCTTTTATGGCAGATTTCCTTCTATTATAGTAACGCGGTGCTGTCGCATATAAAGAAATCAATTGAAATCTATAAATAATTGTGATTCCCCAAGTGTGGAAAATGCAAGATTTGTCACTTCCCGACCAGCAAAATCAAGTTACAATCGTTGAAAAAGTCATAAGGATGTTATCTATTCGACACTTAGAAAGGGGTTATGTCGGTGGTACAATTACCAATTGTTAACGAACTTGGATTCTTTGAGATTCGTCTGGAGTCCATTGGAGGCTTGGGGGCGAACCTGGCCGGTAAAATGCTCGCGGAAGCAGGTGTGGTTGGTGCAGGGCTGAATGGTGTCAGCTTCTCGTCTTACGGCTCAGAGAAAAAGGGGTCTGCCGTTAAGGCGCATATCCGTTTCTGCGATTTGGACACGCACATCCGTGATACGTCGCCGGTTGAGCGTCCGCATGTTGTGGGAGTATTCCATGAGGCGCTGGCCAAGACCGTTAACGTTACAAGCGGCATTCATGAGCACAGTACGGTTTTAGTGAACTCGGCCAAGACGCCGGAGGAGCTGAAAGAGCTGCTCAAGATGAAGGCAGGAACCATTGCCGTGATCGACGCGACAAGCATTGCCCTGAAGGAGAAGAACCGGGTTAACATGGCGATGCTGGGCGCGCTGTTCCGGCTCTGTCCATTCCTTGATACCGATATTATGAAGGGCGTTATTGAGAAATCCCTGGGCAAAAAATATCCGCAGGCGGTTCAGTCGGCGATTACAACGTTTGACCGAGGCTATAATGAAGTGAAATTCATGCAATTCGAGCTGGCCGCAGGCGACAGCATGCCTGAATATGTCCGCTCTGACATTGGTCTCTTGGGATATGACACCCAGCCTATGGGCGGCACGATTACCAATCCCGGCGGCACTTTCTTGAAGAACCTGAGCATTTCCCGCTCCGGAATGATTCCGGCGTTCGATATCGAAGCGTGCATTAACTGCGCGCAATGCGATACCGCATGTCCTGATCAGTGTTTTGTATGGGAAGAGCGCCTGGACCGCAAGGGCCGTTCGCAAATGTTCCTGCTGGGCATTGACTATCAATATTGCAAAGGCTGTCTAAAATGTGTAGAGGCATGCCCGACTTCGGCGCTGTCAAGCCAGCGTGAGACGGAAGGCTATGCGGACAGCCACACGGTGCATCACCAATTTGATCTAATCTCACAGCTCTAATATTCGGAAGAAAGGTGGATGAATAATGGCTATTGACTATGAAAAAGAAGTAGGCTCCGCCAAAGTGGAGCAGAAATTCCTATATGAATCCGGCAATGAAATGGCTGCTTATGCCGCCCATCAGATCAATTATCATGTCATGGGTTATTTCCCGATCTCGCCATCGACGGAAGTTGCCCAGTTCCTGGATACTATGAAAGCCAGCGGACAGCATGATATTATGCTGGTTCCTTCCGACGGCGAGCACAGCTCCGCAGGTATCTGTTATGGAGCCTCGACAGCCGGTGGACGCGTATTTAATGCCACAAGCGCACAAGGCTATATGTTTATGCTGGAGCAATTGCCTGTACAAGCAGGTACGCGTATGCCTATGGTCATGAACCTGGTCTGCCGTTCGATCTCAGGGCCTTTGAACATTCATGGTGATCACTCCGATTTGTATTTTGCGCTCAATACCGGCTGGCCAATTCTGATGTGTCGTGATCCGCAGTCTGTTTACGACATGAATCTGATGGCACTTAAGCTGGCAGAACATGCAAAGGTACGTCTTCCGGTTATGGTTGCATCCGACGGTTATTTCACCTCTCACCAGAAGCGCCGTGTACAGACTTTTGTCCATCGTGAGGATGTGCATAAGTTCGTAGGCGAGCAGCCGCCGGTTGGCTTCACAGACACACTGGACCGCAACAATCCGGTTACCGTGGGCCCTTACATGAATGAGCCTGATTATATCAATAACCGCTACCAGCAGTCGGTCGCAATGTATAACGCCGGAGAAGTATTCGAAGAGATCGCCCAGGAATTCGCCGAGCTGACCGGCCGCCACTATCCGATGATTGAGCAGTACCGGATGGAGGATGCCGACGTTGCCGTCTTCCTGATGAACTCTGCTTCCGAGATCATTAAGGATGTTGTTGACCAGCTTCGTCTGCAAGGAGTCAAAGCCGGAGCCATATCTCCGAACATGATCCGTCCATTCCCGCAGAAGCAAATCGCTGAAGCGCTGAAGAATGTCAAAGCCATTACCGTTGGCGACCGCGCTGATTCCGTTGGCGGACACGGCGGTAATATGGTTAATGAGATCAAAGCAGCGCTGTTCACATATGGCAACACTACCACGAAGGTAATCAGCCGTATCTATGGACTTGGCGGCAAGGATTTCTATGCAGAAGACGGTCATCATTTCTTCCAGCTCGCTATGGATGCTGTTGTTGCAGACCGGGTTGAAGTTCCGTTCGATTATTACGGTCACAATCCTGGTGCACCAGAGAATGCGCCGAAGCGTCTGCTGAAGCCGATGAATTTCGAAGCGCTCAAGACCGGCCTGATTACTGTGAAGCAAGACGAAGAGACCGGCAAGCTAAGTGTGAAGGTACCGCCGGTCCGCAGCCTGATGAAGAAACCGAGACGCTTGTCTCCGGGGCATGGCGCATGTCCGGGCTGCGGAATATTCTCCGGTCTGGAGCTTTTCTTCAAAGGGATTGAAGGCGATATAGTTGCGCTCTACCATACCGGCTGTGCGATGGTAACGACTACAGGTTATCCTTATTCGGCGCATAAATCGACGTTCATCCATAACCTTTTCCAGAACGGTGCAGCTACGCTGTCAGGTGTCGTGGAAATGTTCTGGGAGCGCAAACGCCGGGGTGAGCTGGACGGGCTTGGTCTGAAGGAAGACTTCACCTTTGTAATGGTTACTGGTGACGGCGGTATGGATATCGGCATGGGTCCGGCGATCGGTGCTGCGCTGCGCGGCCACAAAATGATTATTGTTGAGTATGATAACGAAGGATACATGAACACTGGTGCACAGCAATCTTATTCCACACCGCTTGGCCACCGTACTTCAACATCCAGCATTGGCAAAACGCAGCAAGGTAAGTTGACCCAGCATAAGGATACTGCGCAAATTATGGCGGCGACCAACATTCCTTATGTGTTCACAGGCTGCGAAGCTTACCCGCAGGATCTGCTGAAGAAAGCGGCCAAAGCACAATGGTATGCCCAGAACGAAGGTCTGGTCTATGGCAAGATTCTGATCGCTTGCCCGCTCAACTGGATGTCTGAGGACAAGGATGGTACGAACATCGTATCGCTGGCCGTAGAATCCTGCTTCTTCCCGCTCTATGAAGTAGAACAGGGAATCACGAATATTACGTACAATCCGGAAGACAAGGACAAACGCGTTGAGGTTTCTGCCTGGCTGAAGACGATGGGCAAAACCCGCCATCTGCTTAAGCCGGAGAACGAGCCGGCTCTGCATGCCTTCGAGAACGAGGTTCAGCGCCGCTGGAGCCGTCTCAAGGCTAAACACGAGCATCCGGATTTGTAGGACTTATAGCATTTTTCGCATTATATGAAGATAAGAGCCTGGCAGAGTACATCTGCCAGGCTCTTTCTATAGGGATGAAAGAGTTGGTTCTTTGGCAGTGCAATTCTGCAGACATTGCCGCGCAAGTTTACCAAAACACTTTTATAAAGTATTATAATAAACGAGGTGAAAGTAAATGAAGAATATCGGCGGCAATGCCCTCGTAATTAAAGAAGTGAATATCAACCTGGTTCGGCGTATTCTGAAGGAACGCAAACAAGCAGCCACCAAAAGGCAAATTGCCGAGGCAACGGGGCTCAGCATTGTCACGGCCGGCACGGTGCTGGAGATTTTGGTTCAGCAGAATGAGGTGCTGGAGGCGGGGCTGGTTTCATCCAGCGGCGGCAGACCGGCCCAGCAGTACATATATAATGATGAGCATGCTTTAGCGTTGATCCTGTTTCCCTTTGAAGAACGGGGCGGGATCAGTATTCGCAGTACGGTGGTTACACTCTTTGGACGCTGTTTGCATGAAGCGAATACGCCGGTGCAGAAGGTGGATTTAACTTGTTTTGAAGAGATTATTGATAAGCTGCTTAAGCAGTATCCCTCTATTCAGGCTATTGGGTTCGGATTGCCCGGTTCCGAAGCCGACGGCAGACTGGTGGTGTCAGACTATGATGCTCTTCGCGGCGTTCCGGTGGCAGAGCATTTCAGGAAGCGGTATCAGAAGCGGATTATCATCGAAAATGATGTCAATGCCGCTGCGGTCGGTTATAACAGTAGAGGGGGAGCAGAAGGAGAAGCATGCGCTGTATATTTATACTTTCCTGACCGTTTTCCGCCTGGGGCCGGGGTTATTATCGACGGCAAGCTCCATAAAGGAGGGAAGGGCTTTGCGGGGGAAGTAACCTTTATTCCTCTGGGCATTCCCTGGGCCAGTGGTGAATGGAAGTCTTCACCAGCCGGTCTGGTGGAGGCGATTTCCAGGCTGACAGTGGCAGTCACCAGTGTGCTGAACCCGGATGCAGTCGTCCTGTACGGAAGCTTCCTGCAGGTGGGGCATCTTAGGGAGATTGCGGAACAATGTGCGGACTTGCTGCCGCCGGGTGCGGTTCCTGAGCTGCTGCTTAGCAGCGATTTTGCCGCTGATTATTTGACAGGCATGATTGTGTTAACCCTGCAGACGCTGGAGCCTGATCTACACTTAACCAAATCTGCGGAATAGATGGGGGATAAATGCAGTGATGAAAATACGATATGAAGAGGTGGCTATATGATCAAGACAGTCGATTGGCAGGATGGAATTTGGACTCATGAACCGGTCTCCACGGAAGTTCAAGACGGGATGTTTGTTATGGAAGCCGTGCAGGGCAGTGATTATTGGGAAAAAACGATGTATGGCTTCCAGCATGACAATGGTCACGCGCTGTTGGCTTCGTGGGAGGATAGTGAGGCGGTGGAAATCAGCTTTTCATTGCAGGGCTTTACCGGGCTGTATGATCAAGCGGGAATCATGCTGTGGCACAGCCCCACGGTGTGGATAAAAGCCGGTATTGAGCTGAATGACGGTGTGCCGCATATTGGCGCCGTTGTGACGGACATGTATTCCGACTGGTCGCTGTCACCTGTGTCTGAATGGGATGGCGAGGTGGTAACAATCCGTGCATCACGTTTGAACGATGCGGTTGTGATCCGTGCCCGGACAGAAAACCATCCTTGGCGCACGATTCGGGTGGCCCGTTTTCCGTATGAGACCGGTAAGCAAGCAGGTCCTTTTATCTGCGCTCCTACCAGAGCAGGGCTGAGGGTGAGCTTCACACGCTGGGTGAAGACGGCTCCCGATACGGACATTCATACAGATCCTCCTGTAGAGTAAATTACCGAGGATAACCGGGGCAATACAAGCTATCAATTTCTGATCAACAGCCAACCGACGCAGAATGTAACAGTGCATGTATTCTCCAGCCGATCGGAGCTGTTGGAACGGGTTGGTACCCGGTAACTTTTTCTGTAGAAGGCGACAGTCCCAAGCCGGTTGGCTTGAGACTGTTTGTTTTGGAGCAGAGCCTGATCTTCGATTTATGCCTTTTCTTTCATTTTCTCCAGCTTTATAACAATGAGAAAGTAAATGGTGATGCAAACAAGGACAATAATGCTGCTCGCAAGCAGCTTGGTGCTTTCCTGAAGACTCGTTTGATGGATTACATATTTCGGTAAAAATAAAAGGATAGGAATAATAATTGATGTCCATGTTTTACTCCAAATTGCGATTCCAACGAACACTAGAGCTGAAAAAACAATTGCAACGATACTCAAGGTAGCCCCAAACTGAATCTTCGGTGTGTCAAAGTATCTATTTAGTAAGATTACAGCAATAAATAAAGCAATGTGAGCAGAACCAACCGTTCCAAAGATGACCCACTCTTTGATTTTTGAGATTTTGTTGCTTGCTACATATTTAAATAAAACGGAGGTAATCAGTATAGAAAACAAGAAGATGAACGGATAGCCAATCATATCCAGTAATGAGTATTCCAATTCTCCACGTATAGCGTCCCCCATTAAAATGTATGAAAATCCGCCTATAACAAGAATCGGTATATATTTTAGCAGGCCCTTAAAATCAAAAGGCATTTCATTTGCCAACTGTGCCATGTATGCTTTAGGCGATTTGCCAATAATATCTTCTACACTTTTCCCATTACGTTCAGCCTCGGATAAATGATCTTGCAATTCTCCGATGATGTCTTCAATTTCTTTTTCGTTTTTGCCGCCGGAGAACAAATACAGCCTTAGATTTTCTAAGAACTCCTGGCTTTCCTTAGATATTGTCATGAGCTTAAACTTCCTCTCCCAATAATTTATTTACGCTGCTTGAGATATCACTCCACCGCTGCTTAAATTGTTCCAGTTCTTCACTTCCTTGTTCTGTTAATGAATAGTATTTTCGCGTTGGGCCACCGGAAGGAAGCTCCTTCTGGCTAGTGATGACAAGCCCTTCTTTTTTCATACGAAGCAATAGTGGATAAATACTTCCTTCGCTCACCATGGTAAATCCATAGGCATATAACTTTTCCATCATTTCATATCCATAAGTTTCACCCTTGGCAATGATGGACAGAAGGCAGCCCTCTAAGATCCCTTTTAGTATTTGACTGTGAGACAATAAATCCCCTCCCTGAGTAAAAACCACACTAACTTGTTATACAATATAGTATCGCAAAAAAATGTGCATTACAACTACTTTGTAATACAAGTTAGTCATAATTTAACATAGAACGCAGTGGAATTCAAGATGTGAAAAAAAAGACTCCGAAATCTAATTTCGAAGTCTTCAGGGAGCGTCTCTTACTCTGCTGGACCCGGGTGTCTAAAATAAAGTCCAATTGCCTTTCATCCGGGCATGCTTTTCAGCACGGTAGAGCAGATAACGTGTGCAGAAGGCAAGCAGGATGCTGCCTGCAAGGAGAGTGAACAGCGACCACCACCAGCCTGGGCCGATGCCGCCATATAAAGCTCCGCGCACCAGGATCAGACTGTAGGTCACGGGAAACAGCGCTGACAGCCCGGTCGCCCAGACCGGGAAGACGGCAGGGGGGATGCGCACACCGCCGAACAGCTCCATCGGAGTCTGAAAAATATAATACAAAAACGAGGACTCCCGGGAAAACAGAGATACCGCGCACAGCAGTGCTCCCCAAATGACCGCCGAGACCATAATCAGCAGCAAAGCCGGGATCAGGGCGGCCCAATTCACAGTTGAGGCGTCGGAGACGAAGACAAAGGTCAGCAGCGAAAAGACGGCAAACATCCAGATTCCATGAAACAGGGAATACAGCGAGCGGCCGTAGAGAAAGGCTATTTTGGATGAAGGTGTCAGAAAAACGGTCTCGACCGTGCCAGCCTTGCGCTCCAGCTCGAACTGCCAGGCAGCTTCAACGACGGTCCAAAAGAGCTGAAACACCAGATAGCCGCTCAGCAAAAACAAGGGAATACGCTCATCGGGAATGATCCGCGAGAGCACGGAGCCTGCCCCGCTGCGGTAAGGCTTCATGGTGAAGTAGGAGGTCAGGAAGCTGAGGGCAGGCCATAGCAGCAGCGAGAAGAATACCACCTTGCCTTTGGAGCGGTTACGGTGCTGCTTGGAGATCTCAGCAAGAGTGGCATGCCATACACCACCGGGACTCATGATGCCCTTCCTTCTGAGAGCCGGATAATGGCATCCTCCAGGTTCGGCTTATCGCAGGTGAAGCCATTAATACTAAGCCCATGTTGAGTGGCCCAGGGAAGCAGCTCTGTAATCAGTCTGTCGGCAGAGGTTGACTGTACGGAAATCCGATAAGACTCGCCTGCTTGGAGCGCGGCATTACCGGCATCACCGTTTATACCGCTAACCAACACATCTGCCCCGTGTCCCAGCCGCGCAAGATGCTCCTCTAGCAGTGGGCGCAGCATTTCACTCCAGCCGCTAACCTCCAGATGGGCAGTCTGCAGACCGGCGACCTGCCGGACTATCGCTTCCGGCTTGTCGCACAGCAGTAACCGGCCGCGGTTCAGCACGTAGACCCGGTCGCATAATTCTTCGACCTCCTGCAGATAATGGCTGGTCAGCAGGATGCCTTTGCCCTGCTCTTTGGCCAGGCTCTGTACGGTGCTGCGAAGCTGTCTGGCAATCGGCGCATCCAGGCCAAGCGTCGGCTCATCCAGAAATAAATAGTGCGGATCGTTGATCAGGCCGCGGGCAATTTGCAGGCGCTGCTTCATTCCTTTGGAATATTGCTCCACTGGCTGGTCTGCCGCTTCGGTGAGTCCCACTTCGCTTAGCAGCCTTGCACTTTCCTTGCGCAGTGCTTCCGCGCCAAGCCCATATAGGCTGCCAAAATACTGCAGATTCTCCCGGCCTGTGAGCCGCCAGTACAGCATGCGTTCGCCCCCGGCGATCATATTGATTTTTTGCTGCACAGCACGCCGGTTGTCCGCCATCGGCATGCCGTCGATCTCAATGCTCCCGGAAGTCGGGTCAAGCAGAGTGGACAGCATGCGGATGGTTGTGGTTTTGCCGGCTCCGTTCAGACCCAGCAGACCCACAATCTCTCCTTTTGCTATGTTAAGCGTGAGAGATTGGACGGCGGTCACGGTTTTGAGCTCTGAACGGAACAATCCAAGCCTGTTTTTGGTTTCGTAAATCTTGGTAACCTCATTCATTTCAATCATAAGCTTTCATTCCTTTCATCTCTAGAACCGCTCAAATAATCTTCGCTCCACAAGCCGCGTGCAGCCTATTCCAACCGCTATGTATATCAGAGACAGCAGCAGGGCAGGGGCAATATCGGGCAGCGAGATTGCTTCCCCTGTTAACAGCGCACCCCGCAGGAGCTGCAGCGAGGAGGTTAGCGGGAATATTTCGCCTGCCGCCTGCAGCCATTCAGGCAAATACTGTCTGGGGAACTGAAAACCGCATAGCAGCGTGGTCACCGCAAATAACGTATTCTGGACAATGTACGTATCTCTTGTGTACAGCATGATGCTCCCCAGCACCAGCGCCATAGCGTAGCAGGAAAGAATGAACAGTAAGCCGCCTATAACTGCTGACAGCAGGTTGGGTGTGGACAGGCGCATTCCGGCAAGCATCCCGAATAGGGTTACGGCGAGCAGCACCATTCCACTGCGGTAAAACTGCTGGAGAGCTGTGCCCAGAAAATATCCGTTCCGGCTGGAGGGAGAGAGCAGCAGAGCTTCCAGCGTGCCTTCCCGCCATTCGGTGATGAGCGCCCGGGATACATTCATCATCATGCTGACGCTGAACACATTCAGCGCACCGCCAATGATGGCATAAGCCAGATAATTGCTGCTTCCGGTATATAAGGCGAATCTGCCATCCAGATCCCCTTGGATCAGATACACGTAGGAGAAATAGGAGACAAGGACCAGATACCCGCCTTCAATAATATGACCAAGGGTAAAAGCCCAGGGAAACGCCCGGAGATTCGCTCTCTGGTTCCTGGCTGCGGTCGCAAAAACAGTTTGCCACACGGCGGACAACTCCTTTTTTTAAAATTCTTTAGCCTTCAGACTTCATTGCTCAAGATACTGCCGCTGTAGAACAATCAGACTGTCAAAGGCCTCCTTCTGGCTGGTGTAGAACAAGTAATTCCCTTTGCGCTCGGCGCTTGTCAGTCCGGCTTCGCTCAGCAGCTTGAGCTGCTTGGATACGGCAGCCTCCGAAATGCCCAGGATTGGGGCGAGCTGCTTCGTGCAGTGCGGGCCTTGCCAGAGCAGCTTGAGAATGCGCAAGCGTGTAGCGTCGCCAAGGGCTTTGAACTGCCGCAGCAGATCCTCCGGTGGAGCCTCGCTGAAGGGTAAGCCAGGAATATCTACGGCGAGCGGCAGCATTAGACTGTCCGCAGTCCAATCAATCAGCAGATGCGGAAAAATGAAGGTAGAGGGAAGCACATACACATGCCGCAAATCTTCATAGGCAAAATAATAGGTTTCCGCCTTCTGCGCAGTAAATTTCCCTTCGGAGGCCCGAAGCCGGGGGTGGAGGGTATTTAGCGCTTTTTCCGCAGAACAGGAGACCTGATCTTGAAATTGTGCGGCAGCGGTGTTGATCCATGGCATCACATAATCCCATTCCTTACGGAAATAATTCTGCTCATACGTCTCCAGGGTAGCGAACAGCTGCTTGCGGATGGAGACCAGATGCTGCAGCAGATACGCACTGGCTTCATCCGGCCCAGAGTCAGGCTGGAACCTTCCTCTCCCATACGCTTGCTGCCATTCCAGTATGGTGCCCAGTGAAACCTTATTTTTCAGTAATAGATGAATGAGTTCGGCATCGGGTAATCCTTTTAGCAGACTGATCCCTTCGGTGCTTGTGAGCGGGTTGCCGCTATGGCCGGGAAGCATGAGTCCTAACCAGTGGTCTGTCAAGCGTCCTAGAGTATATATGTCTTCCAGCAAAGCAGCTGGCATTGCAGCCCTGATCTCTTTGGCCCATTCCAAGCGTTTCGGGTGATGCTCCGGCTGATAGAGGACATGCAGGCTGCACAGCAGCTCATGATAGGGACTGACTACCGTTTTAACGATTCTATGCAATTGTTCGAGTGAGCTCATCTCGTTCCTTTCCGATTAACCATTTGGTTAATCAAAAACCACTTTCGCGAAAAGTGTTCAATAGTATAAATAGAACGTCTCCGGTTGTCAATGAAATCTAATATCCCCACAAGCAATCGCTTACGAAATGAACAAAAAAACAGGGGAAACAAGGAGAATCGCGAGATTGGATGAAGTGGAAAAAGGAAACTTAATTTGCGGATTTCACCGATTTTATGGAGATTAGATGGAAAAAGTAGACTTAATTCTCTCCATTTCTATCCATTCAGTGATTTTAGAAGGAAATAAGTGGAGTTTTTCCCGCTAACCTTCAGGGGAGAGATCACTCATCGGAATGAAGTGGAGAAATTCCAGCTCAATTATTTATTCCTAAGCGATTGCCCTGAATGTTCACAGCAAAAAAAAGACGAAAGCACCAATAGCGCAGCATTCTTCGCATGTTTGGTTCTTTCGCCTTTAACAGTTCTTATGCAGCTCCCGCAGTTTAGGAGCGCTTATAAATCTCGCGCATGACATGCCGCAGCTCGGGAATGATCAGCCGCTCCATAGCGAGCTTGACTGCACCCGTGGAACCGGGCATGGAGAATACTGCCGTGCTGCCGATGGTGCCGGCAATTGCCCGGCTCAAGATCGCTGCGGAGCCGATGTCCTCAGTGAAGCTAAGCAGCCGGAAAATCTCTCCGAAGCCCGGGAGTGTCTTATCCAGCAGGGAGGCCACCGCCTCATACGTGGTATCGCGGGGAGAGATTCCTGTCCCTCCGGTCAGAAGTACAGCTTCAATGCCGGAATGAACGGCGCTTTTATAGATCAGCTCACGGATAGCTTCGTAATCGTCCTTGACGATGGTACTTCCAGTGACCTCATAGCCAGCTTCTTCAAGCATGGTTCTAACCAGCGCGCCTCCGGTATCGGTTTCCGGTGTACGGGTGTCCGAGACTGTAATGATATAACAGGCCACACTTTGCGGGGCTTCGCGCCGGTGTTCTTCTACGGATGACAAGCGGACCAACTCCTTCATCATTGAATATCTCCTTCATGATAGGCGATGGCTGCGGCAAAGACAAGCTTGCCGAAGCCTTGCACCCGCACTGGTACTTGTAGTACACTCGCTACCATAACGGAATTTTGTGCAGGGAGAGATGAAGCATGGAACAGGCTTTGCCGGTTTATATATTGTCAGGATTTCTCGGGAGCGGCAAAACAACATTGCTGCAGCGCCTTTTGGACCACTGGAAAACCCAAGGGCTCAGACCGGCGGTAGTGATGAATGAGCTTGGTGAGGTGAACCTGGACGGTCTGCTGGTCGAGCAGTCGGTACCGATGGCCGAAATGCTCGGCGGCTGCATCTGCTGCTCTATCCGCGGTGATCTCAGCACGGAGCTGGCCACACTGGTTAAGAAGGAGTCACCGGATGTTGTGGTCATTGAGGCGACCGGAGCGGCGAACCCGCTGGAGATTGTTGATGCGGTGACTGAAACCTCGCTGTATCAGCGGATTGAGCTGAAGGGGCTGATCACCGTCGTTGACGCCGCCCACCTTCTGGAGCTGTACCGCTCCCAGCAGGGAGCGACCTACAGACTGATGCAGGAGCAGATCCGCTGCGCGTCGGTATTGATTCTGAACAAGACCGACAGGGTGAGCGCGGAGGAAGCCGAAGAAATCAAGGTGATTCTGCGCAAATGGAACGAATATGCGGAGATTCTGCCTGCGGTGCGCTGTGAGCTTGAACCTTCGGAGCTGCTTGATGGTCTGGGAGGCGTACATACCGAAGCCCGCTCGGAGGCTGAGGCATTCCATGAGGATGATGAACAGGAGGGTACCGGACATTCAGCGCATATAGCACATGATCATGTTATGGCGTATACCCACTATTTCAAGCGTCCGGTGAACAGCGAGAAATTTGAGCAATTTGTCAAGGAGCTGCCGCGGGATATCTACAGGGCTAAAGGAATTGTCACCTTCAGTGACACCTCCAGTCGATTCCTGTTCCAATACGCATACCGGGAAGCGGATTTTATGAAAATCACTCCTCAGGGCGAGGTGCCGGATGTGGCTGTATTTATCGGCGAACACTTTTCATCCCGTGAACTGCGCAGCAGTCTGCTGCGCCTGGAGGGACGGCTCCTGGCCCGCCCAGCGGCGGTCAAAAGAAGCCTGTAGCAAATATCGAATTCCAAGACCAGAATTCCACAGTCCTTATTGCTGCGGAATTCTTTTTTTTGCCTGCTCTAATCAATCTGTCAGGTTTAAAAGGAGATCGGGATCGCTTTGGCGAATTAAATATTAAGGACCAACTTCAGGGGAGGTTACATGAAACCTGAACATAAGAGCACCCCATTAATCGAACTTATCCGGGCAACCAAGCTGTATGCAGGCCGTCCGGTTCTTAGTGAAATTTCTTTGCTTGTTATGCCAGGAACGGCCACGGCCCTTATTGGACGCAATGGCTCCGGCAAAAGTACGCTGCTCTCCATCCTCGCCGGATTAATTGGGCTTTCCTCAGGAACAGCAGTGCGCAGCGGGCGGAGACTTACGGTTGGATATGCCCCTGAAGCTTTTCCGGGGCTGAAATTTTCGGCTGAGCAATATTTACTGAGTATGGGCAGACTTGGCGGCCTGTCACCTGCTGAAGTGGAAATGCGGATGAAGGAATTGCTGCAAGCTTTTCACCTGATGGAGTTTCGCAGCCAATCCATGACAGGCTTTTCCAAAGGGATGCTGCAAAAGGTGAACCTGATTCAAAGCCTGCTGACACGTCCGCAACTGCTTCTGCTGGATGAACCGTTATCAGGCCTTGATCTTCCGGCACAGCATACACTGATCAACCTGCTGCTTGAGCTGAAACGGAACGGGACCACGCTGGTGTTCTCCGTGCATGAGCCGCAGATGGTTGAAGCATTGGCTGACAGCGTACATGTGCTGCAGGCTGGACGGACCGTTAAGACCATTCAAGGCCGCGAGAACCTGCGGATGACTCCGGCAACATACATAGTGTACAAAGGTGTGTCCGATGAAGGGAGTGTGGCCATCTCATGCCTGCCCGGAATAATCTCCATACAGAGCGAGCTTAATCACGCTGCAAAAGAATGTACAGGTGTGACTGTTAGCACATTTGCTTCGGATGAGTGTCTACGCCTTATTCTTGGTGCAGGTGGTTCAGTTGTTTCAGTCGAACCCCGCGGCGGTTCAAGTGTGGGCGGACTCGAGCAATGGATGGACCCCAAGGCCGCAGAGGGGACAACTATTATATGAGATCGCTGACCGCATATATGCTGCGCAGCTATACTGTTTCACAGCGTTACTTTGGTCCGATTGCCTTCATAATTATTGCTGATCTGATCCTATATTCCTACAGACCCAATCCTGTGATGAATAGCTACGCAGCTACGGCTGTTATTCTTTTTATAGGTGCCGCCTGGATGGGAGTAAGCTTTCTGAATCATGAATTGCCTGTGCAGAAGCAGGTTGCCATCGTTCAATTGGGCAGCAAGCGCAAGTATAGTCTCGGGGGCATACTGGTTTTAGGTTTTCTTGTTTTACTGCTGGACCTTTTCATTGTGGGGTATCCAGTGCTGCTGGGCTATTTTGATGAACCGGCAGGAGTGAACCGGATTATGCTGGCTTTTGCAGGACATGCGCTGCTCGGGTGGCTTGGTGCTGCGATTTCCTTGTACCTGCAGGCTTCATGGGTATCCAGGAACAGCTATGCCGCCGGAATATTGCTTGCGGTACTCATTCTCTCCGTCGGCGCGAACAAACTGAGTCTTCTGATTCCGGGTCCGTTTGTTCGTGTGCTGCTGCCGCCGGTTGCCCCCGTCATGAATGCCTTGATGAACGCAGACAAACTGCCCGTTTCAGCTTTGCTCGGTTCATTCGCTCATGCCTTAGCGTACATAGCGGTGCTTGTAGGATTTTATCTATATCAATCTGGCCGAAAGGATGTTAACAAAAGCTTTTAGAGAGGAACATAAAAAATAAATATATCAGTTGAACTAAAGAATATACAAAAAGGTCAGAAGTAACGGAGGGGAAGTTTGGATACTTACGGAGCGGAAGCGACCGCCTGAGAGCTTTCCGTAGGAAAGCTGGCCGTATGATTAGGCTGTCTGCGGATTTCCACCGCGAACAGCGGTATACAATCAAGAAATCTGCAGGCGGGCAGCGGCCGGAAGTCCAAACATTCGCCGCAGTTACGACCAGACCCCTATATGAAAATCTATAGTTCAACTTATATAGATATAGGAACGGGAGGAAAGATGAAGGATACACACATACCGGAGAGTGAACAATCCAAAGAGCTATTTGCTTATTTCGGACTGGCAGTTTACTATTGTCAGGCTTTGGAGCAGCAATTGACCAACCTGCTGCTTCTTACGAAGCTGTCTCAGGGAGAAACGCCAACGGAAGCGGATCTTGCGGAACTGTATCAGCGCAAGCTTAGCAATTCACTCGGCCAGCTCATCAAAGAAATCCAGCATCATTTTCCCTTTTCGGAAGAGGAAACCAACCAACTGCAGGCGGTATGGAAGCAGCGTAACCATATTGTCCACGACTATTTTAAGGAGCGAATTCAGGAGACCTTCACGCCGGCCGGCAGAGCGCAGATGATCCGTGAGCTGAAGCGTTTCAAGAACAAAGCCCGAAGACTTGAGGTCAAGCTGCAGGGCTATTGTACCGAGATGTACAGTAAGTTGGGACTTGAAGAAGAAAAGCTGATGTAAAAAATGCGCTATTGCCTCTATCCTGGGGGTATCATTTTCAATAGTCAAAAAGGCAAAACCGGAGTTCATCCGGCGTTGCCTTTTTTTCTGTGTGTATTACAAAATTCTCGACAGTTTACGGTACTCGCGAGGCGGGATACCTTCAAGGCGGCGGAAGATGCGGCTGAAATAGTGGATGTCAGGATATCCTGCCGCTTCGCCAACCTGCTCGATAGACAACTCAGTTTCTCGCAGCAGCCGTCTGGCTTCCCGGTGTCGGATGGTCTGAACGAATTCACCCGGCGGCTTGCCGGCAATTTGCCTGAACAGCTTGGCAGTATGGTCGATGCTCATATGCAGCTTCTCAGAGATGCTCTTGTTGGTCCATAAGGCCCCGGGCGATGCTTCGATTAGGCTGATGATCTCGGCGATTTTAATGCTGTGCTCCGAGTGAGATGAGGTCAGGGCTAAGGCGGGAGAACGCAGAAGGTAAGCCAGAATATTCAGCAGCAAAGCTCTGCAGACCATCTCATAGCCCGTCAGACGCATCGTAAATTCGTCCACCAACTGCTCCATCAATTGTATACATGGCAGAGGCGGTGTATAGATCGGACTCATGGATAAAGGCGTCATACTCTCAGCACAGGCTTCCATAGCAAACTTGGTGCTCTGAACCGCCGATTCATTGACTACCATATCCGCATCAGTCTGAATATCCAATTCACCGAAGTAATCAAAATGGATACCCAGGAAGCGGGTAAAGGGTGCCGCGAGCGCCTCGTTCTGGTGTAACACACCTGAAGGAAGCAGGATAAGCTGCCCTGCCTCCAGTATATGCCGCTGCCCAAGCATGGTCGTGGCTGCCGCGCCTTGGCATACATAGAGCAGCTCGAAATCGTATAGTCTGCGTTCCGGGAGCGCGCCGGGAGGTAACTGCTGAAACTGCGCATAATGGACACAGGGGGCCCACTCCTTGAAAGTCGCGGTTCTCCGTTGTGGGTAGCTTGTCGCTGGTTTGTCCAAATGGCTTCCTCCTGTTCTGAAATACGTAAAAGGAATTGAACGGAATTGTCCAACTAATCACTTGTTTTACTAAATAAAATCAATCTGAGATTCCTTATGATATATGTATTATCATATCAAATTCTTAACGACTCAGCAGAACGGAATTAGCTAAAAATTAACTAGCGATCAAAGGAGGGACCTGTAGGTGAAGAAAGGGGTTAATATCTGGTCATTCAAGGAAGGCACTTCAATTGCTGAAAGTATCCGTCTTGCCAAGCAGGCGGGGTTTGAGGGAATAGAATTGTCCATGAACGAGACAGGAGAGCTGGGACTGACAACGACGGATCAGGAAATCCGCAGCATTCGGGAGCAACTGCAGGAGGCTGAACTGGAAATTGCCGGGCTGGCGACGGGGCTGTATTGGGCCTACTCTATGACTAGCGGTGATCTGTCCATCCGCACCAAAGCGGTGGATATATGCAAGAGGCAGTTGGAGCTTGCGGCAGCCCTCGGTGTTGATACTATTCTGGTTATTCCTGGCGCGGTAGGCGTGGATTTCATTCCGGGTGGTGAGATTACAGATTATGAGTATGCCTACGACCGGGCGCTGGAGTCCATCGGACAGCTTGTGCCTTATGCGGAAAGCGCCGGGGTATCCATTGGGATTGAAAATGTGTGGAACAAATTTCTGCTGTCTCCGCTGGAAATGCGCACTTTCATTGATGAACACGCTTCAGAGTATGTCGGTTCCTACTTTGATGTCGGGAATGCGCTGCATAGCGGCTACCCGGAGCAATGGATTCGCATTCTCGGGCACCGGATCAAGAAGGTGCATTTCAAGGATTACCGCCGTCAGGCCGGGGGACTGCATGGCTTCGTCGATCTGCTGGCGGGTGATGTGAACTATCCGGCGGTAATCTCAGCGCTTGAGGTTATCGGCTACAGCAATTATGTTACTGCAGAGATGATACCGCCTTACACCCATCATGCCGAGCAAATTATTTTCAATACCTCCAAAGCGATGGATGCGATACTTGGACGTACCCGGCAATAACCAGTGATACAAATTGAAGGATGATCTAGGAGGCTAATCTTATGTTGAAGGTTGGACTTATTGGCTTTGGCTTTATGGGCAGAATGCATTTCGACAACTATGTCCGTCTTGCAGAGGAAGGTGCGCCGATTCAGCTTGTGGCCATCAGTGATTTATTGATAGAAGAGCTGAAAAACAGATCGGCTTCAGGCAATATCGCCACCAGTCAGGAGATATACGATCTGTCGCCTTACCGCCTCTACGAGAATATCTCGGATATGCTGGAGCATGAAAAGCTGGACATTGTTGACATCACCTTGCCTACCTACCTGCATGCGGATTTGGCCTGCACTCTTTTGGAAAAAGGGATACATGTCTTATGCGAAAAGCCTGTCGCCGGGAATTCCGCAGACGGATGGCGGATGGCGGAGACTGCCAAAAGAAACAAGAAGACGCTGATGATTGGCCAATGCCTGCGCTTCTGGCCTGCTTATGAATATTTGAAAGCCTGCGTTGAAGATGAACGGTATGGAGCCGTGACCGGAGGTTATTTCTTCCGCGGCTCCGCAGCACCCAAGGGCTGGTTCCTGGACGGCAGCCTAAGCGGGGGCTGTATTCTGGATATGCATATCCATGATACTGATATGGTTCACTGGCTCTTCGGCAGACCGGACAAGGTCTCGACTCTTGCCCGCAATGTCATTCCCGGAAGTGGCTATGATACAGTCTCCACCCATTATATTTATTCTGACGGCAAAGTCCTGAATGCCCAGGCGGATTGGACACTTGAGGGGGACTATGGATTCTCTATGACCTATCGCGTGAATTTCGAACGTGGTAACCTGGTCTTCGAGAACGGTCAACTAAAGGTTAATCCGAATGCTGCGCCGGGCTTCAACGCAGAATTGTCTGATGATATGGGCTACTATCGGCAGATTAAGTACTTTATTGAAGCCATTCATCAGCAGCAGCCGGTATCCGTGTGTTTGCCTGAGAGTGCGGTAGGCACACTAGAGATTATTGAAGCAGAGCTTCGTTCCGCTGATGCCGGAGGCATACTCATAGATTTGTAAGCGGACTTACCACTGGAGGCTGGCGTCTAGCGCTTGTAGACCGTTGTCTTCTGCAACACCGGGAGCAAACCGGATAGCATCCGCGCGTGTACATTTACCTAGCGAACATAAGGCTGCTGTAAGCGCGGGGATCATCTCCGCGCTTAAGCCTGTGTCCGGCTCCCACCACCAGCGTTCAATATTCAGCACCCCGTTCTTTTTATCCATTACCGGCTCAAACCGCGCAATAAAACGGTCCCCGTAGAGCAGCGGCAGCACATAATAGCCGTATTCCCGTTCAGCTACAGGCTTGTATACCTCCCAGCGGTACGTAAACCCGAATAATTGCCGGATCAGCTCCCGGTCCCAGAGCAGGTTGTCGAGGGGAGCGAGTGCGGCGGCAAAATCTGTTCCAGAGCTGTTATCGTCCGCTTCAGATGCAGACTCTCTAAGTAATACCGCTTCCAGCTCTGGAGCGTCTGAAGTGCGCATATATAGCGGAAGCTTTAGGCCTTCCACGCGTACTTCACGGATGCTGTCGTTAAGTAACAGACGTTCTATGGCGGCTGTCCGCTCCTTGCTCTTCAGGCCGGCAATGCCCAGCCAGCCGTCGCCGGATTTGTTCCACTGCAGGCCGATGCTGCCGATCCGCCGCAGCACATACCAGTCGTGATGCTGCTGCTCGGTCACGTTAGGGTCCTCAGCCTGCAGCAGCTTATCGGGCAGCAGCTTCGCTGTGAAGTCATAGTAGCGGCGTGTATGTACCCGGTGATGCACGCAGAGCTCACCCCAGAAATACATGCTCTCCATAGCGGCACGCGACAATCTTGCAGGCGCCCAGGCCCAGTCGATTTTGTCTTTGCTCTCCAGATCGAGAGAGGAGAGCGGGCCGCGCGTTGTCAGCTCTTCACGGACATGAGACACCATCCCCATCAATCCCTCATTCTTATGATAGCGCTCAGCCGCCATTGCTCTGCGCCGCTGAAAGTAAGGCCAATCCTCCGTGCAATAGATGGACATATTCTTGTCCCAGCCGTCGATCAGCAGCCTGTCTTTGTACAGCAGCTCTGTGGCAAGCTCCGGGGTGAAGCCCGGAATCCGCGCCTGAAGCACCAGCTCATGATTATGTCCGGCGATACTGAGCGGATCATACTGGATGCAGCCCACATGACGAATGAAATCAAAAATGCTTCCCTTTCCGCCTGGCGCACCGCCTGAGACCAGCCGCTGGTGCTGCAGCAAAAAAAGCCGTGCCTGCCGCTTGCTGAGTGTATACGTAACCAAATGCTTCACCCCGATCCATGTATTATCTTCCATTATACGGAACAAACGTTCCCTACACAAGCATGTAAAAGCCCCTGATGAAATTTAATATCATCAGGGGCTGATTTGGTAAGTCTTATGCTTGATTAATTGAAGGCTGCAAAGCTGCTGCCGACAGTTGAACCGGGTCTGCCTGCGGAAGCTCCGAACCGCCGCCAGCTCCAGCACCGAGCTGTAGCTGATACATGCGGAAGTACCGTCCGCCGAGTGCCATCAGTTCGTCATGGCTGCCTCGCTCGACAATTTCGCCGTGATGCAGCACCAGAATCTGGTCTGCGCTGCGGATCGTTGACAGACGGTGCGCGATAATAAAGGTGGTGCGGCCTTTCTTGAGCACCTCCAGCGCGTTCTGAATAATACTCTCCGTTTCGGTATCAATATTGGAGGTAGCTTCATCCAGAATCAGAATCGCCGGATCGAAGGACAACGCTCTGGCAAATGATATCAGCTGGCGCTGGCCTGCCGACAGCGTGCTGCCTTTCTCGATAACCGGCTCATCAAAACCTTGAGGCAGATGGGACAGCAATTTATCTGCGCCGACCTCGCGCAGCGCCCGCTCAACACGTTCGCGTGAGATCCGTTCGTCTTCCAGACTTACGTTGGAGGCAATGGTACCGGTGAAGAGGTATGGGTCCTGCAGCACAATACCCATATGGCTGCGCAGCCATTGCTTCGGTATTCCTGTAACCTCCTGGCCGTCAATCGTAATGGAGCCGCGCTGCGGATCATAGAAACGGAACAGAAGATTGATGATCGAGCTTTTCCCGGAGCCGGTATGGCCGACGAGAGCAACGGTCTCGCCCGGATGTGCCTCGAAGGAGATGTTCCGCAGGACGAAGTCTTTTTTATAAGCAAAAGAGACATCCTTGAACACAACATTCCCTTTGTAACGCGGCATGGTTCCATCTGTGACCGGCTCGCCCGGTTCGTCCATCAGCGTAAATACGCGTCCTGCAGAAACCATGGAGCTGTCGAGGTTCGCGAGCTGGTTGACCATCCCTGTAATCGGCTGGAACATCCGTCCCAGCACATCGACGAAGGCATACAGCACACCGAGTGACACGAAGGTTGAGCCATCCAGACTGCCAAAGCCGAAGTACCACAGCACGAGCACAAAGGAGAGGCTGCGCAGCGCATTTACCAGATTGTGCGAGGTAAAGGCGTTCAGGTTCAGCATTTTATTCTGATACTTCAAATAATCGTCGTTAAGCTTCTCGAATTCCTCCGTACTCTGCTTCTGGCGGCGGAAAATACGGATGATAGACATCCCTTGAATGGATTCATTGATAATGGCATTGATCTCACTAAGCCGCGAGCGGATGATCGTATTGTATTTGGTCGCGATTTTGCGATACAGCACGATCCAGAGCACAACAATCGGTATGATGAACAAGCTGACCAGACCAAGCCGGAAGTCCAGCAGGAACAGGGCGACATAGACACCGATAATATTGATAATCCCTGTGCTGAAGTTGGATAATACGGCGATGAACAGGTCCTTGACCGCTTCGGTATCATTCGTAACCCGGGAAACCACCTTGCCCGCAGGCAAATTGTCGAAAAAGTGGACCGGCAGCCGCTGGATATGCGCATACACATCTGTTCGCAGCTTGCGGATTACCTGATTGGCCGAGGATTGCAGCCAGTAGGTTTTACCGAATTCGGCAAAGATAGAGATGACAAGGAACAGTCCATACAAGCCCACAAGCTCATAAATTCCCGGCAATTCTGGTTTGTAAAAGGAAAAAAGATCATTTGCCGACAGCTTTACAGCGGGGTAGACGGCTTCTTGGTCTCCGCGCTGGATATGCAGCGCTCCGTCACGGTAGGTCCGCTTGCCTTCGGGCTGCGCTACCGGCTCATTGATGAAATAGAAGCTCTTACCCGCCTGCAGCAGGCGAATCTCCTGGCCTTTGGCCTCATCCGGTGCAAAGCGGTCACCGCGTTTGTAAAAGGTATTGTTATATTCAGCTGCATCCTCGGACGAGGAAGTCTGAAAGTATGGCTTCTCGATAGCCAGCATATGATTGTCGATCATGTTCTTGGCGATAAATGGTCCCGCGAGCTCGGCAGCCACTCCAATGCTAAGCAGCAAAAGGGCTGCGATGAACGTTTTTTTGGCAGTTAAAGCATACTGCAGCAGGCGTTTGCCTGTACTCTGTGTCACAGTGACACCTCCTAAAGGGTATTCCGAATGTTAATTCCGGGGAGCATGGCGCAGCTAAGCTGCTGATTAATCATTAGTCAGGTTATTCTCCACCTGCTGGCGGTCGAACTGCTCACGGTACCAGCCGTTCATCTCCAGCAGCTCCTGATGGGTGCCGCGTTCAGTGATACGCCCATTGTCCAGCACGACGATCAGATCGGCATGCTCGATGGCGGAAAGACGGTGGGTGGAGATTAATGTGGTTTTGCCTGCGCGTTCCTCACGGATATTCTCTATAATTTTGGCTTCGGTCCGGGCATCCACGGCGGACAGCGCATCATCCAGAATCAGAATATCGGGATTAGCGATAAAGGCTCTGGAGATGGATACACGCTGCTTCTGTCCTCCGGAGAGGGAGACGCCGCGCTCACCGACCAGTGTGTCCAGACCATCGGACAAAGTGCCAAGATCATTCTGGAAGGCAGCAGCCGTGATAGCCTCCATGATCTTCTCGTCGCTGGCTTGATAGTGTCCGAACTGGATGTTCTCGCGCACGGATTTGGAGAACAGGATCTGCTCCTGCGGCACATAGCCCACCCAACTGTGCAACTGATCGAGCGCGATCTGTTCAATCGCCACATCGGAGATCAGAATATCACCTTGACCGGTTGGATATTCATGGAGCAACTGCTTCAGCAGTGTTGATTTACCGCTGCCGGTACGGCCGACCACACCCAGCGTCTGCCCCTGGGACAATTTGAAGCTGACACCGCTCAGGTTGTCAATCGTCGAGGTCGGATACCGGAAGGTAACATCCTTCAGTTCAATGCTGGTCGGATAGGTTACCGGGGTCGGATGCGGAACATCCTCCACATCGGGCTTGCAATTCAGCGTTTCGTCAATACGCTCCAGAGAAGCGCCGCCACGCTGCATGATGTTGATCAGCTCGCCGATGGCGAACATCGGCCAGACAATCATCCCGAGATACATATTGAAGGAGACCAGGTCCCCTAGTGTAATCTGATTGCGGAATACAAGATAGATACCGTAGGTGAGCGCGATAATGTAGCTTAGCCCTACGCACAGCCGGATCGTTGGCTCGAAAAAGGAATCGACCTTGGCAACGGCCATATTTTTGCGGTATACATCATCAGTAATGTCCGCAAACCGTTTCTCGTCATGCCGTTCCTGCACATAGGCGCGGATGACGCGGATACCGGACACTGATTCCAGCACCTGGTCGTTCATATCCCCGAAGGCGTCCTGTGCCAGACTGTAACGGTCATGAATTGCTTTACCGTAGAAAATCATCGCGATAGCGATCAGAGGCAGCGGTAATACGGCGGCAAGCGTCAGCTTCCAACTGACCAGAAAGCCCATAGCCATCAGCACTACCGTGAGATAAAAGGTTGAATCCGTAAGTGTGAGCATCCCGAAACCTACGGTTGCCGAGACGGCCCGGATGTCATTGGTGGCCCGGGCCATCAGGTCGCCGGTACGGTTGCGCTCGAAGAACGAAGGCGTCATCGTCATCAGACGGCTCATGAAGCGGGAACGAAGGAGGCGTTCCACGAGGTTAGAGCCTCCGAACAGCTTGTGCATCCATATGTAAGTGACCCAATAGATGATCAGCAGCATGAACACAATCATGCCGATGTACATAAGCAGTGAAGATGTGGTTATTGAACCGTTGACGATGTCATCAATGGCATTGCCAAGCAGGCGGGGAGGCAGCAGCTCAAGCACACCTGCAGCGATTAGCAGAATTAGGCCAATCGCATAACGCTTTTTTTCGCGGCGGAAAAACCAGCCGAGATTGCGAAGAACGGAGAACAAGGGGAATCCCTTCCTTTCATGTTGTAATGGTTGTCGGCTTCTTGCAGAGAATTACTGACTTGCCTCATCAATGTTAGTGGGAAGTTCTAGGCGGCAAACAAAAAGGCATACCATCCGATAACGGACGATATGCCTGTAATTTACAGCAGCTATCATGTCAACGGTGCTAATTGCAGCACAGTGACATGGAAGAGACTTGCACGATCTGATATCAAACGGTACGCGTAACACGCATGATTCTCAGGAGGGTTCCACTACTAGGGCTGCTTCGGTATTCAGTTGTGACTTCTTGCCGACAATAGTTAGGAAATACATAGGTACAATTTTAAACACCGAGCTCACCCCTTTCATTAATTTTGGTAATAACTTGAAACGCTTCGTTATGTGTTTGAGTTTATCACCCGGCTTCAAGAATTGTCAAATGTAATTTTGAATAACCTGCAAATAAGTTGTATGATATATTATGTATTTGCAATTTAAAATATCATCATATGTTCACCAGGATCAAGAAAAACGGGAGGTGCTTAGAAAGATGAATATGCTGATTAGCCCGGATGCCGCCGCCTGGTTCAAGCGGGAGCTTAGTTTGCAGCAAGGGGATTATATTCGCTTATTTCCCCGTTACAGCTCGGGCGGAGGACTGCATCCCGGTTTTTCGCTGGGAATCGCAACCGAGCCGCCGGGCCGTCCTGCTGTGCAGGCTGAGCAGGGGGGCATTGTTTTTTATATGGAAGAGCAGGATTTATGGTATATGGAAGGGTACAGCCTGTCCATTGTGTATTCCAAAGATGAGGATGATATCGAATATACGTATGAACCGCAGCCGGTAACCGGCGGTGTGAAGGAGTGATCCAGCCGCAAGGCGGATCAGCACATACTTAGCACAAAAGCCCTCGCCATTAGTTTGGCAGGGCTTTTTATGTTGGTTGGTTAGCTGGAACAGGACCATGTATGGATGCTGAAGCATTAGTGCGAGCTGCGGAAGGTTTCTTCCTCCATAGCAAATTCAAAATCGTCAATATCATACACCTGAACAGGTACACCGCCTTCGATGATACGCTGGATCAGCTCGAACTGGTCGGTTAGAATCGGTACTTTCTCCCGCTGTGAAGCGAGCAGCAGCTCTGTCTCAATCGGGTCGAAGGTTTCTCCATATGTGGCATTATCAACGCTGTTGATAATCGTGACCTGTGCCTGGCTGCCGAGCAGAATCCCGGAGCTTTTGGCCCAAGGGACGTTCAGGCAGCGGTTGATCTTCTTGGAATTCAGCGGTTCCTCGAAATAGGCAATCAATTCGCGGATTTTGAGCTTCACATGCTGGTCGTCCTCTGCATGGCTCATCAGAGGCTCGTCGCTGTCCCGCAGTTCGTATAATTCCATCACGGTGGTATAAGGCACAATATATTCTACAGGGCTTCTCGGAACAAGAAGCTGGCCGTAAATCGCCATCATGACGGCTTCTGTCACAAATTGTCTGGACATCATTATCCTCCTGAAGTTCGGGTACTGCTATCGTACTTATGGGTTTAAAAATATAAAAACACTGTGGAGCGTAAATGTCAACTGTACCCAGTCAAAGCGGAAATATTGATTTATATTTATAGATACACTATACTGTAACTATAACACTAAACTGTAACTTAAATCCGATGGAATTTATTAATCATAACAGGAGGTGAACCGGATGAACATCTATACCGGCAAACAACTGGCTGAACTTCTCCAGCAGGAGGATGCGGACATGAATTTGAGGACTATACGGTATTATACGCAAATTGGACTGCTGCCGCCGCTGGAGCTGGCGGGTAACAAGCGTGTGTATACAGATCGGCATCTGGAGTATTTGCGGGCTATTCAGACCTTGTCCAGAAGCGGGGAGAGCCTGGCGAATATTCAGACCAAGCTGTCGGGGTTATCCGACGAAGAAGTCGCTAACATTGGCGGACGCCTGCGGTTCTATCAGCCAGAGCATATTCTGCAGAATGAGACGCTGGTGGTGAGCGAAGACATCATGCTGACGGTGAGTCCGCGAATCTCGGCTGAATTGAGATCAGAGATGATTGAGACCATAGGCCGGCTGCTGAGAGGAGAGAACAAGCTATGAGCGGTGTTGGATTCGTGACTGAAGCGCGCTTCGCCAAATCCTTCTTGGAGAACGAAGAAGGGATCAATCATTTGTGGATAAGAATCGGGCCAATCAACGATGTGGAGCGTGCTTCAGTCCGGCTGCAGCTTCCACAAGGGGTCTACTGGGACGGAAATGCCGGTGATTGCTTCACCGATACTGAAGGCCAAATTATCCTCGACCAGCCACAGTATTCGAATGAGCTGCTGCTGGAAATCTATACGGTTCAGCCGATAGGCTGCGGAGAGACGGAACTCGGCATTATCGTGTCCTGCAGGATGAAGAGCGGAGAGGATCGGGAGAGTGTGCGGATTGTTCCTTTGAAAATTGTGGACGCAGATTCGGCGGAAGCGGAGCAGGCAATTATTGATGAGGAAGTCGTCAGCAAAGTGAAAGAACAGCGGCACAGATTCAAGGCGCAGCATCCTGCGGATCACAGAGACAGTGGTATGCTCGACTGTACGCCCGGCAAGCTGATACGTTATGATCCCTGCTACCGTTCGGAGCTGGAGAAGCAGTATAGGGTTGAGGGGACGGGAAACTAGATTCCTGAGTTATATGCTGCAAAAAAAGGCTGCAATAACGCTCGAATCCAAGCGCTTTTGCAGCCATTATTTAGCGGAGCTGTACCTTATCCTCTTCCGATCAGCAGCGACAGGATGCCGGCTGCGATGAGCGGCCCCACCGGAACGCCCTTAAAGAAAGCTACGCCCAGCACTGTGCCGATCAAGAGGCCGGCGACGATGGTTGGATTGCCGCCGATCAACACTGCTCCCCGCCCGCCAAGGTAAGCGACAAGCATACCGATGCCGATAGCGGTCAGCGACTTCCAGTGCAGGAAGGACTGCCAGATGATTGGCAGCGATATTTTACCGCTGGCCAGAGGTGACATTACCCCGATGGTCAGAATGATAATGCCGACCGTCAGCCCGTACTTTTCCAGCCAGGGAAAAGCCTGCTGCACCCCAAGCACCCGCAGCAGCAGCAGAACAATGACGGCAATCGTTACCGGTGAATTTTTGCTGATAATCCCCAGAGCGGCAAAACCAAGCAGCAGCAAAGAGGTAACATCCATGATGGCGACACACTCCTTTTTCTCTATACTCTTGTATTTCAGGACAGACGTTTCGCAGTGATATGGTCGGCAATCAGCTTGCCGTGTCCCCGGCCGGTTTCGATGAATACCTCATTGGCATTGCGTCCGGAGGCGATAACGCCGGCTACATAAAGCCCGGGAACATTGCTCTCCATCGTCGATGGGTTGAAGGATGGTTTATCCAGATCATCGTTCATCTGCACTCCGGCTGAGGAGAGCAGGGTTCTGCTTGGACGGAAGCCGGTCAACGCCAGCACAAAATCATTATCAAGCTCAGAGACCTCGCCGCTTTGGTTAGTGACAATTACGGACCCCAGTGTGATTTCCGTTACCCGCGATTCTACGTGCAGTGTAATTTTTTCCTTCTGGACCATGCTCTCAAAGATCGGACGGACCCAGGGCTTGATGTTCTCCGAGATGCTGGCCCCCCGGTATACCATATCCACTTTGGCACCGACCCGAATCAGCTCAAGCGCGGCATCCACAGCGGAATTGCTCCCGCCGATTACAGTAACCTTCATACCGGTGTAGGGATGGGCTTCCCCGAAGTAATGTGTTACCTTTGGCAGCTCCTCCCCTGAAATCCCAATCAGATTGGGCTGATCAAAGTAGCCTGTAGAGATGATCACGTTGGCGGCTGTGCGGATCTGGGCTTCGCCGCGTTTGTTCCGGGTATGTACGGCAAAGCTTCCATCCTCCTGAGGCTGAACAGACAAGGCTTCCTCGTATGCCGCGATCTCAAGGTTATGCTGCTCGGCGGCGCGGCGGTAATAGACAAGCGCTTCATGGCGGTACGGTTTGTCATTGGGTGAAGTAAAGGGGACATTCCCGATTTCGAGCAGCGCGGTTGTACTGAAAAACTGCATATTGTTCGGATACAAATAGATCGAGTGGACAATGAAATTTTTCTCGATGATTAGACTGGATAACCCCTGGCGCTGGCATTCTATGGCTGCCGATAGTCCGCAGGGACCCGCCCCGATGATGATGACGTCTTTCATACAGCTTGCAACCTCCTGAAATAATCTGCATTCTCTCTAAAGCGTACCCTAAATTTTAAATTTGCGCCATTCATCCGGGGAATCTGAGCCAATCCTATTGCCCGTATTCATTGAATGGTTTATAATTAGATATATATCTAAACATATTGAGAAGCCGTAAATTCCGTTTGATCATGTATAGGAGAGTGACCCCGGTGCAGCTTGAGAAAATTGTCAATTACCATAAAGCTTTGTCCGATCCGACGCGCATGCGTATTCTGCTGCTGTTATCCAAAGGAGAGATGCACGGACAGGCCTTGGCCGAGAAACTGAATCTGTCGCAGCCCACTGTAACGCATCATGCCGCCAAATTGCGCGAAGCCGCGCTGATCAAAGAGCGGAGAGACAAGAATACGGTCTATTTTACGCTTAATCCAGAGTTTATCGAGGCCTCTTCGGAGGCATCACTGAAATTTATTTTTGCCAAGGGGGCAGAGAATATGGAACAAGAATCGCCTGAACACAGTCTGAAGGAGTCGGTGCTGCGGAACTTTTTCGCTAAAGACGGCCGGCTGCGGCAAATCCCCGCACAATACAAGAAGAAGCTGATCGCGCTGGAATATATGGTGGAGAAGCTCGAACCGGGTCTCGTGTACACGGAAAAAGAGATCAACGAATTTATTAAGCAGTTTCATGAAGACTTTGCCACCATCCGCCGCGAATTCATTATGCATCAATTCATGTACCGGCAGAATGATAAATATGAGCTGAATCCGCCGGAGATATGGACGCACTGGGAAAATGTCAAATAATAGTCTTAAAAATGGGAATTTTCTGTGACGAATGGAAGGCAAGCTGATTAAATGTCTGAATAACGAATAAAATGGAATTGTAAGCGTTATCTGACATATACTTCGAAAGGAGACTTTCAGTATGATATTCAAGCGCGCCAAAAAAAATACGTCACCCGCTGCTCCCACCGTTACCTTGCCGCAGATCAAGCAGGCTGTAAGGCAATTTGAAGAAGATATGCCCGCACCCATCAACCGCACGGCTCTGATTTTGGAGGATAAAAGCATAGATCTGAGCCGGCTGAAACGTTATTTAGGCGGTGTACCGAAGCAGAAGTTCTACATGTCCCGTGAAACGTTTGAAATATTCGAGGAAGCTGACAAGCTGGTCCCTTTTTATCTGGATATCGTTCAATCGGCTGTAGACAATTACATCCAAGATACGGGCAAGCTCCCGCTGGTTGAGGATGCCTGGCTGCCAGAGGTGCATTACCGGCTGCTGGCCAGCGAGCGGTACCTGAAGGAAACACCGCCTTTTCCCCTGTACATCACAGAGGAGGAAATGATGCTGACACATCGGGCGGATCATTTTGAGTAAGAAAGTATATGTTTCACACTGAACGTTATCCTTATATTTCCCGCTGAAACGGGTACCGTCCTTTTAAGGACAGTGTAGCCGTTTCTACTTGTTGTCCGGCTGGCCCTTTTCTTAATGCAACCCCTCATAGTACAATGAATTTCTGATGAATTACGGAACGAAAACCAGTGTATGAGGGGAACTTGGAATGAGAAACGTACAAGCTTTGCTGTTTGATCTGGACAACACGCTAATGGACCGCGACCATACCTTCCGCAGCTTCTGCATGAAATTTGCCGCGGATTTCTTCGGGCACTTGGGGCCGGCTGAGACTCAGCATCTGGTCGAGGATATCATTGTCAGGGATGCGGACGGATACCGCGACAAGGATGGTTTTTTCGCTGAGCTGAGCGAGGTGCTGCCTTGGAAGACAGCGGTCTCTCCGGCGGATATCCGGGCATATTATGACGAAACCTACAACGGGCACGGAGCGCTCATGAAGCATGCCGAGGACATACTGGGCTATTGCCGGGAACGCGGCTACCTGCTCGGGCTTGTGACCAACGGCAAGACGGAGATTCAATATGGCAAAATCGACCTGCTGAAGCTGCGCGGCTACTTCAACACTATTGTTATTTCCGGGGAAGTGGGCATCAGCAAGCCTGATCCGGAGATCTACCGCCTTGCGCTTGAGCGCCTCGGTACAACCGCAGAGGAGACGCTGTTTATCGGCGATCATCCGGTGAACGATATTTGGGGAGCGGCCAAAGCAGGGATGGAAACCATCTGGCTGGAACGCAAGCACTCATGGGATGAGAGTCTGGACGCACACCCGTGGAAAACGATCCATGAGCTGGACGAGCTGAAGGGTATTTTATAACCGGTTTCTAATTTCTGGTTGACATTCTGCTGCAGCTCCGTTTATCATTACAGCATATTAGTTCGGAAGGAGACGATGTTAATGGCAGTTTATACGGTTATTTCGTTATCTGTAATTACTGATCATGATACGTGTCTTCCGGGAACAGCGGCTGTAGAGTAAGAATGAATGCAGCTTAGCGGGTAAGCTCTATGATGCCTTTTAGAGCCGCCGGGAACCGTATCGGTTCCGGCGGCTTTTTTGCGTGAACAGGACACTTGTAATTTCAGCGTTAGCTTTTGCTGTGTCTGTATCGCGCACGGAAAACCCGGTCTCTCCGGCTAGGAGAGATTGTGCTATTCCGTATATGTTTTTACAGAGCTTGTCCTTTTTGCTCATTGGCAGAGGAGAGGCTCTGTGAGAATCGCCGCCGGAACGAATCGTTCCGGCGGCTTTTTGTGTTCCCGGAAATACGTGTAATGGAAGAATGGAACGGCAGGAACTGAGAAGACAACTTTCAGGAGGATCTAAATGACAATTGAACAATATGGCTGGAATGAAGAATGGCAACACAAATGGAATGAACAGCTCCAGAATGAGAAAGGCAGGGAGCTTGTGCCCGGCAGAATTGTCGGCGACTTTGGCAGCAAATACCGCGTGATGGCGGAGACGGGAGAGACTTGGGGAGAGCTGGCAGGCAAGCTCCGGCATACCATGTCCGATTCCGGTGAATATCCGGCGATTGGAGACTGGGTTGTGCTGGCGATGCAGGATGGCGGTGAGCACGCCGTCATTCACGGTGTGCTGCCCCGGCACAGCGTGATCTCGCGGAAAGTAGCCGGGAATACATGGGATGAGCAGATCGTTGCCTCCAATGTGGATACCCTATTCCTGGTAAGTGCCTTGAACGATGATTTTAATGTCCGGCGGATGGAGAGATACCTGATCATGGCGTGGAACAGCGGGGCGAACCCGGTAATTCTGCTGACCAAAGCGGATTTATGCTCCGATGCTGAGGCCAAAATCTCCGAGATGGAACGGGTAGCTCCAGGGGTTGCCATACACGCAGTCAGCGCACTGCTTGGCGACGGGAGGGAAGAGCTGCTGCCTTACATTGGCTACGGACAGACGGTGGCTCTGACCGGCTCCTCAGGCTGCGGCAAATCGACGATGGTCAACTGGCTCAGCGGACAGAACCTCCAGCTTACCCAGGATGTTAGAGAAGGGGACAGCCGGGGACGGCATACAACCACGCACCGGGAGCTGTTCGTTCTGCCGGACGGCGGCATTATTGTGGATACTCCCGGAATGCGTGAGCTACAGCTGTGGGAAGACGAGGGCGGTCTCGACCTGGCCTTCGGCGATATCAGCAGTCTTGCAGCCGAATGCCGGTTCAGCGACTGCAGCCATGTGCGCGAGGAAGGCTGCGCTGTTTTGGAGGCGGTAGCCGCCGGAGTGCTGGATGAGAAGCGGCTGCTGAATTACCGTAAAACCCAGAAGGAGCTGCTGTACCAGAGCAGCAAAGAGGAGAAGCAGAAGCGTAAAACTGCGTCTTCTGCAACGAAGGCAGGAGGCTCCCGTACCAGGGATACAAGCTGGCGCAGAGAACTGGAAGAATATTGACAGTGAACTATATAAATTGAACTAAAGAAAATATAAAAGGGCCGAAGTGACGGAGGGGAAGTTTGGAACTGGAGGAGCGGTAGCGACCGCCTTTGTCTGCGGATTTCCACCGCGAAGAGCGGTAACAATCAAGAAATCTGCAGACAACAGCGGCCGGAAGTCCAAACATTCCCCGCAGTTACGACCAGACCCCAATGATGAAAATCTATAGTTCAATTTATATAGCATGAAATTATAAAGAGGGTCTCCAGACAGCCTGTAAATGGCTGTAGGAGACCCTCTTTACTGTCTGGCAGCGGCTTCCGGGAGAGGCCGCTGCCTATATATAAATAAAAGTCTGGATAATGCTTGATAACAGATGTCTCAGTAAAAGTGCGGATATCTAAATAAATTACCGGACTTTTAACACGGGTTGTGTTTTAGAACGATGCTGCTGTAGTTTTTGCCAGTTGCAAGCCATTGGCAATGATTTCAGCAGATTGCTGCGGGTTCGCATTGTGGCCTTCGATGATTACCTGCTCAACATTCTTGAAGCCCCAGAAGTTCAGCATGCCGGCAACAAAGTTAACCGCCATTTCAATACTTGCAGCCGGACCTTCGGAATAAACGCCGCCTCTGGCGTTCAGGATAACTGCTTTTTTGTCAGTTACCAGACCAACTGGGCCTTCAGCAGTGTATTTAAAGGTAATACCAGCCTGGCTCAAGTAGTCAATGTAAGTATGCAGTACTGCTGGAACAGTCAAGTTCCACAGCGGGAAACCAAAGACTACCTTGTCAGCAGCCAGGAATTGATCCACATATTTTTTAACAGTTGCAGCACCGGCAGCTTCTTCAGGAGTAGCTTCGTAGCCTTGAGCTGCTTTGTACATACCAGTAATCAGTGTGTTGTCATAGTAAGGAAGCTGTTCAGCGAACAGGTCCAATTCGGTAACTGTGTCCTGAGGATGGGATGCCTTGTAGCTTGCCAAAAATTCATTGTACAGCTGAACACTTACAGCTTGTTCTGCTGGACGGTTATTTGCTTTGATAAAAAGGACATTAGACATTATAAATTCTCCTTAGGTGTATAATATTTATTAACTATAAATAATATAGCATTAGCTTTTTTGTTTGTAAATATCCTTTGCTTAAATTTTTTGATGTACGGGTGGTGCTTACAAAAAAACTATCCCTCTAGTAGAGGGATAGCGCCAATGAATCATTTTCACTGTAACTGTGCAATATAGCTTCAGAGCCTTTAATTTCGATACTAATCAGAGAATTCAGACATTTTTGCAGAGCGCTTTTGCCTTTTTGAATTTTGAGCTCCAGCGTGCTGTTAAGCAATCGAAGTACTTTTTGGGTAGGCTGTTTATTTTCTGTAGTGATGTACACAGGTACTGTCTTGTTCTGAAATGTAATGAGCATTCTCATTTAACAATCACCTCGCTACAAGTCTTTCATGGTATTGATCTTACCTCTTGTTTCTTAATTTTACCTTAAAATTAGCTTATGATAACATAAAGATTACAAGTTTTATAGCTTGAAGCCTCTTTCCGGGAAGGAAACATTGATGTGAACAATAAAGATGAGGGATATTTAGCGCATTTTCTGTTTCCTGAAATATCAGGAGATAAGAAAATAAGAGATGTGCTGAAAAGAGCTGCCCCAGAACGGATATGCCGGGTAAAGTTTAATGAGGGGAAGTACGTTCAGGATATATGCCTTCAAGTGCACAGGGATAGACTTCAAATTACCAGCATAAAAGAAGCGGACACCTTCAGCATTAAGCTAAAGGAGCCCGATGAGATTCGGCGTGCCTGTTATTATTTGCTGAATTGCTCCTTTGATCTTACAGACACCGACCTTTCGGACGCTCCTGCTTTACTAATGTCGAAACGAAAATATGAGGAGCTGAAGAATAAAGCCGGCACTTATACTTTGTTTTTTTTGTCTCAATGCCTGACTGCCGAAACAGGGGATCAGGAGTACTCCGCAAAGCTGGCTAAGGTGATGAAGAGCCGTATTGCAGAGGGAGAGCTGAAGCTATGCTCACGCCATGAGGGAGTGTGGAAGCTGCAGCAGGTTTCTTTTATGGAAGATGCCACTGGCGGCTGGCTGGTGCGTGTCAGCTGCGAGGCATCAGAAGATTGGATCATTGCCGTACCGCTGACAAGGGCGCATCTATGCTCCATCTTTTACAATTGGGTAATGCTTACAGTGAAATAGGGAGGAGTGTGAGTCGTTCGTAGGCCACAACTCCTTCGTTGCCGGAGCATAGTAACGGACTGCCAGGCTCTCAGGTGGTTTGACCGGCAGCGGCTTCATCCGCCGTCCAGCGCATAGGCTCCCAGGTGCCTTCATCCGGCCTGGTGCCAAGCATCCCAATCTTCTCTCCATAATAAAATACAAGGATTTCCGGGCAGGGTCAGCAGCATGGACGCGCCCATTTTGGCATGCTCCGGCTTGTTCTGCAACTGCCCCCAAGACTTCCCCTGCAAGATTCCCTATTGCCCAAATCATCCTTCGTAGAAGTTACGCAGTATAGAGCGTAGATCTTGTGCAAACGTTGCACATCATGTCAATTAACCTTTCTGTAGGCATTCGCATATGCTTTTAGCAAGGGCGAAAGACCCGGAAGAAAGGAGAATGAAGGATGAAGTCCAGGAAAAAAATATCATTGTCGCTCATGATCTTCACCCTGTGTGTTTCGGTGCTCGCCGGCTGCGGCGGAGATTCGGCGGCGGTAAAGGTGAAAGTTGGTGAAGTTACCCGTTCTGTCTTTTACGCGCCCGAATATGTGGCACTTACGCAGAATTTCTTCAAGGATGAGGGGCTGGATGTGGAGCTGCAGACGATTCCGGGCGGCGATAAAACAATGACGGCACTGCTCTCAGGAGCGATTGATGTGGCGCTTGTCGGCTCGGAAACTTCCATTTATGTCTACCAGCAGGGGACGGATGATCCGGTTATTAATTTTGCCCAGCTAACGCAGCGGGACGGCACGTTCCTGTTCGCCCGAAAAGCCGATGCCAATTTTAATTGGGACAAATTGAAGGGGAGCACCTTCCTCGGCCAAAGAAAAGGCGGGATGCCGCAAATGGCCGGTGCGTTCACTCTCCTGCAAAAGGGCATTGACACGGAAAAGGACCTTACCTTGATTCAAAATATCGACTTTGCCAATATCGCCGGAGCCTTTGCCTCTGGAACAGGCGATTATGTGCAGCTCTTTGAACCGACAGCCTCCATCTTTGAACGTGAGGGACGCGGCCAGGTGGTTGCTTCTTTCGGTGTAGAGAGCGGCTATCTGCCTTATACAGTCTTTATGTCGAAGGATAGCTACATTAGTAAAAACGGCGATACCGTGCAGAAATTCACCAATGCGATCCAGCGGGCGCAGCTTTGGGTAAAGGAGCACAGCCCGGAGGAGATTGCTGATGCGATTCTTCCATATTTTGATAAGACGGACCGGGAAATCGTAGTCTCTTCGGTTAAGCGATATAAGGAGCAGGATACGTATGCAGTGAACCCGGTTGTGGACTATAAAGAGTGGAACAATCTTCTGGATGTCATTGAGAACGCTGGTGAACTGAAGGAACGTATTCCCGAAGGGAAGATTGTCAACAACAGCTTTGCCGAAAAAGCCGAAGCCAGCGTAAAGTGAGTGACGAATGCTTACGAAGCGAGTTTTGCCGGAGTAGTTCACGGAAGTCTATGCTAACAAAACTAGGCGGATGCTTACGAAGCGAGTTTTATTGCGAAGAATCTCAATGATGTTATGCTCCATAAAACTTAAGTGAATGCTTACGAAGTGAGTTTTGCCGAAGTAGTTCACGGAAGTCTATGCTAACAAAACTAGGCGGATGCTTACGAAGCGAGTTTTATTGCGAAGAATCTCAATGATGTTATGCTCCATAAAACTTTTAGGAGGGGCGATATGCTTCCCATTGTGCAGTTAAAGGAAGTGACGCATGCCTATCTGGGGGACCGCGAGGCGTCGCTTGCCATTGAGAGCTTCAGTCTAAACGTTGAAAAGGGCGAGTTCGTCAGCCTGGTTGGACCCAGCGGCTGCGGCAAAACTACGCTCCTGTCGATCATTGCCGGACTGCTGCGGCCCTCGCGCGGTGAAGTGCTTGTGAGCGGACGCACAATTGAAGGCCCCTCTCCAGAGGTGGGGTACATGCTGCAGCAGGATTATCTTTTTCCCTGGCGGACGATATTGGATAATGCGCTGCTGGGACTTGAGCTGACCGGCAGTCTGAACGAAATCTCAAGGAAGAAGACTCTAAAGCTGCTGGAGGAGATGGGGCTTGCGGGCAAGGAGCAGGCCTTACCGTCCCAGTTGTCGGGCGGCATGCGCCAGCGGGTGGCACTGGTGCGGACGCTTGCTACGAATCCGGGGCTGCTGCTGCTGGATGAGCCTTTTTCCGCTCTGGATTACCAGATCAAGCTACAGCTTGAGGATCTGGTATCGGAGACTTTGCGCAGCCGCGGGACTACGGCGATTCTTGTCACCCATGATTTGTCCGAGGCGATAGCGGTCAGCAGCCGGGTGATCCTGCTGCAGCGGAATCCGGGGAAGATCCGCAAAATTTTTACAGTTCCCGAAGCGATTCGCCGCACGCCCCCATTGTATGCACGTGACTTGCCGGGGTTCGCAGAGCTTTTTCATGAAGTATGGAAGGAAATGGAGCTGGCAGGGAGGGAAGGCTTATGAAATCCGTCGAGCAAATTGAGTTGGCAGCCTCCCGTGCGTTATGGCTGGAAGAGAAGCACGGAGAATACCGGAAGAAAAAGCGGCGCTGGCGAAGCAGGGTTAATGCTGTACGCGGCAGTCTGCTGGTGCTGTTCTTTGTTCTGTGGGAAGCAGGAGCCAGGCTGGGCTGGCTGGATGAGCTGCTGTTCAGCTATCCGACGAAGGTCTTCCGCCAGATTTGGGGAGACATGGTCAGCGGAAGTCTGTGGCCGCATCTGGGCATGACGGTCGGTGAGACGGTGGTCGGATTTGTGCTTGGTACATTGCTTGGTACGCTGCTGGCCGTCATTATTTGGTGGTCGCCTTTTTTATCTGCGGTGCTTGATCCCTATATGGTCGTATTTAACAGTATGCCGAAGGTGGCATTGGGCCCGATTTTTATCGTGATGTTCGGCGCGGGTTTTACGGCGATTGTTGTCACAACATTGTCCATTACCGTTATCATTACAACGCTTGTAGTTTATAACAGCTTCTGCAGTGTAGACCCCAATCTTGTGAAAGTGGTCAGGTCCTTTGGAGCCTCGCGGGTACAGGAATTCAGCAAGGTGATTCTGCCGGCTTCTTTTCCGGCCATTGTCTCCACACTGAAAGTGAATGTTGGCATGTCCTGGGTAGGTGTTATTGTGGGTGAGTTTTTGGCCGCAAAAACCGGGCTGGGATATTTGATTATTTATGGCTTCCAGGTGTTCAATTTCACACTAGTCATGTCCAGCCTGTTAATTATTGCTGCTGTGGCTACTGGCATGTATCAACTGGTGGTGTATGTGGAGAAGCTGCTTTTGTCGAGAAGATGAGAATGATGTCATATTGTGCAGCCCTGCAAAATCTTGTACCATGACTATAGCTTCATCTGAACAAAACAGTCATTATGTTTTTAACCTGCTATTTCACGCGAAAACGATTTACAAAGCTTGCAAGGAGAGGTATTTACATGGGATTTCGGGTTATCAAAACAGCGGCCGCGACGCTGCTGTCCATCCTGCTGGCAGCCGCTGTGGGCATTCCCAACGCGCAAAGTGCCGGGCTGCTGGCGATTCTGGGTGTGGAAACCACCCGCAAAAGGAGTCTCCGCACGATTACGGCGCGTTTTCTCGCATCGCTTGTGGGACTCTTTTTCGGCTGTATTCTGTTCTTTACCCTCGGCTTCCATTATTGGGTGCTGGGTCTGTATGTGCTGATCGGATTTCCCATGATCGTAAAATCAGGCTATAAGGAGGGCATTGTCACCAGCTCGGTTATCGTCTTCCGTGTGTTTGGACAAGCTGAGCTGTCCGTGCATGTTCTGCTGCAGCAGATTGAGCTGCTGCTGATCGGACTCGGGTCGGCCGGACTAGTCAATCTGATCTATATGCCGCAGACGGGCGGGGTTATTGCGGCAATCCGCAAAGAGGTAGACGGCTATTTTTCCGTTATTTTTACGCAAATGGCGGTTACTCTGCGTGATCCGGGGTATTTATGGGACGGCAAAGAGCTGATTGGTGCAAACCAGGCGGTGCAGCGTGGCCTAACGGCGGCTTCAAGGGAAATGGAGAATCATGTCATTCACCCGGATGAAGCCTGGAATGTCTACTTCTATATGCGCAAGGAGCAACTGGAGTCGATCCAGAATATGATGCAGCTTCTCTCGCAGGTCTACCGCCAATTGCCGCACGGTGACATGGTCGCGGACCTGTTCGATCAGCTTAGCAACGATGTGCTGGCCGAAGAATATACAGGCCGGACGGAGAAGCTGCTGGACGGGCTTGAGCAGGAATTCCAGGGAATGGAGCTGCCGGAAACCCGTGAGGAATTCGAGGTCCGTTCCGCGATTTTGCAGCTATGCCGCGAGCTCTCGCTGTATCTGAATATCGCCAAAAGGTATAAAATGCCGGTCGATAGTAAGCCGGTGAAACGGTCCTTGACGACAAAAGGAAATTCATAAGCAGGGTTGTAAATAAGGAGCAGGTATTAACATTTAAGTGAGAAATCACGATATGATATGTATGAACAAAAAGTGAACGGTTTATTAATGCTGTGTTCATTTTATGTTCAGGTACGCAGGTGTACTCTGTATTATCATTATAAATGGAAGGGCCATATCCCAATTACAGCAGCTAATTCACAAGCTGTGAATTCTGCACTGGCAGGTGAAATCAGTGAACAACGGCAATGAACAATATATTGGCAAACAGCTCGCAGACAACCTCTTCAATCGCAGCGGTGTATTTGTGCTGCCGGCAATGACGCTACTGAACTCGGAGCATGTCCGGTTAATCACCCAGCACCGGATTATTCTGGAGCCTCATGACGTGATACAGCTTGACAGTGCAGCCTTCTATCAGCTCGCCGTAGATGAATGTACAGAGGCGATGGAGCATATTTTCGAAGAGTTCCGTTATACCAAGAGCAAACGGCTGCCGATGCTTGAGCTAAGAAATGAAGTAATCCCCTTCATCCAGCAGGTAAGCGAAAAGAACGATTTCTATGGAATCCTGGCTGCGCTGCAGACAAAAGATGATTATACATACAGACATAATGTCGCGGTGGGGATATTGTCAACACTTCTCGGCAAGTGGCTCAAGATGAAGCCGGAGGAGCTCAGCATGCTGACCACTGCCGCAACGCTGCACGACATCGGGAAGATTATGATTCCAGCGGAAATCCTGACGAAGCCGGGTCCGCTGGATACTGAAGAGTTTGAGGTAATGAAGAAGCATACCACCCTTGGCTATGAGATGATCAGGGACACGGTAGGCACAACCCACATGCAAGCGCTCGTTGCACTGCAGCATCACGAAAGACTGGACGGCAGCGGATATCCGTTCGGCGTACTGGGACACCGGATTACCGATTTCAGTAAAATCGTTGCCGTCGCGGATATTTTTCATGCGATGACCTCGGACCGTTATTACCGTTCGGCCGCACCGCTCTATGAGGTGCTTACGCAGATGGAGGAAAATGTCTACGGCAAGCTTGATCCATATATTTGCAGGGTCTTTATCAATAAGCTAATGCAGTCGATGATAGGCAACGATGTGGTGCTGACGGACGGCAGGGTCGGGAAAATCATCATGATTCTGGCCCACGATCCGCTTCATCCGCTGGTGAATATCGGCGAGGATTTCATTGATCTCAGCAAGCATAGAAAGCTGGGAATTGTGCGGGTGCTTCCGCAATAACTTAACACTTCAGGCCCCTGCAGATTCTGCGGGGGCTTTTTGGCGCATATCATATTTTACTACTGAATCTAATGCTAAGGCTCTTGGAGGGCTTACCCAAATTTATTTCTACTCTAACAATCAACAAATGCCCAGAACGTGCATACACTTGATAGTGAATGATTGTATGGAGGAGGTTCAAAGATGTCATTAAGCCATAAACGTCAGACAAGGGAGATCATTACGAAGGCAATTTGCGGCAAAGGTCGTAAGTTCTCTACAGCAACCCATACCGTGACTCCGCCACACCATCCGACGAGTATTCTGGGGGCTTGGATTATCAACCACCAGTATGAAGCGGTTGCCGCCGGGAACGGAATCGAAGTAATTGGTACTTATGATGTAAACATCTGGTACTCGTACGACAAAAACAAGCAGACCGAGGTAGCCAAGGAAACGGTCTCCTATGTGGAGCTTATTCCGCTGTCGTATCTGGACCCGAGACACCGTGCTTCCACGGTTGAGGTCTCTGCGGAGGCAACGCAGGAGCCTAATTGCGTGGAAGCAGGCGTATCACCGGGCGGCGGCAGTGTGACACTCCGCGTAGAACGGGAATTCGAGGCGGAATTGGTGGCTGAGACCAAAGTCCGTGTGTATGTCACTGATCAAAGCGATGATCCGGAAGACAAGGATTTTGATTTTGACGGTGAAAGCTTCGATTACGATGATCTCGACCCCGACGCCCTGGATGATGAGCTGTAAGGAAGGGATGCACCGCCGCCGGCTGAATATCGGGTGGGTTATAGTCCATTATATGTAGTTGTGGCGGCGGTGAGAGGGCGAATGCCCTCCTTTTTTATTTTTTTTGAAAAATGGGCGCGGGGAAGCTGAAATGGTAAGGGTAACGGCAGAATGGGGATTATCAGGGCAGAGGTTATATAAGATGAATTAAATAGCTGCAGAGAGCGCGGCAGTCGGCTTGCCATGCTCCAGCCGGGAGGAGGCGGGTTAATGAATGAGGGGTATGAGACATATAGAGAGCTATCATTTAAGCAGCGGGAGAATAGATTGCGCCGAAGCGGACTGGAAGCTTCATTGACTCCGGCTGGTAAAGGTGCAAATGAGATTGCTACATATGGAAGTAATCCGGCTACGGGTAATTATAGACAATGCTATCGCATTCGTGTTCTCGGGCTTTCTGTGCTTGAGATTCTGCCGCTGGGAACAGGAGCGGCCATGCAAGCCGCGGCTTTAACAGCCCGCAGCGGCCCAAGCGAAAGCAGGGGGCGTGCAAGGGCTGGGGTACAGAACGGCTTAAGGGGAAGTGTAAGGGAGGCTGTGGAGGGGACGGAGAGAGTTGGGGATGTCGGTGAGCGGCGGGGGATGACGGGGATTAAAGTTCGCGGAGGAGCCGGGGTGGAGAACAGTTCCAGGGTAAGCGAAGGGGAGCAAGCGGAGGAAGGGACGGAGAGAGTTGTGTACTCTGGCGAGGGCCGAGTGGCGGCGGGGATTACAGCTCGCGATAGAGCCGGGGTGGAGAGCAGTCCCAGGGTAAGCGTAGGGGGAGAAGTGGAGGAGGGGACGGCGAGAGCCGGGAATGCTGGTGAGTGGCGTGGGGTGACGGGGATTAAAGCTCGCGGAGGAGCTGGGGGAGAGGACAGTCCTGGGGAAAGCGTAGGGGGAGAAGTGGAGGAGGGGACGGCGAGAGCCGGGAATGCCGGTGAGTGGCGCGGGATGACGGGGATTAAAGCTTGCGGAGGAACCGGGGGAGAGGACAGTCCTTGGGAAAGCGTAGGGGGAGAAGTGGAGGAGGGGACGGCGAGAGTTGGGTATGCTGGTGAGCGGCGTGGGGTGATGGGGATTAAAGCTCGCGGAGGAGCCGGGGTGGAGAATAGTTCCAGGGTAAGCGTAGGGGGAGAAGTGGAGGAGGGGACGACGGCGAGAGTTGGGTATGTTGGTGAGCGGCGTGGTACGGCAAAGATTATGCAAGGTATAGCTGTTCGTGCGCTGTACAGCCTGGGCCTGGACAGCGGTGATGTATTGCTCAAGGCGATGGGGGAGCGGCGCTACATTGTGGCGGCGGTCACTCCGCTGCGGGCAGCGGCTGGACAACCGCTGCCCGCGCCTTACCAGGCGGCTGCGCTGGCGCTAGGCCGCGCCCTTGCATTGGAGCAGCCCGGCCGACCCGGGCTGCTTATGGGCATGGACCCGGAGTTCCTCCTGCTCCGGGAGTCCACGGGCCGCGTCGTGCCGGCGTCGCGGTACCTGCCCCTGGACGGCGTCGCCGGCTGCGACGCCGGACCTCCGGGAACGCGCGGCGCGTTCCCGGTCGCCGAGCTGCGCCCTGCGCCGCGCGGAGAACCGCGCGCGCTGCTGGCGCAGCTAATGTCCGCCGCACGCACGGCGGACCGGCTCATTGCCGACCGCTCGCTGAGCTGGCGGGCGGGAGGCATGCCGCTGCGGGGCTGGGCCCTCGGCGGCCACCTGCACTTCAGCGGCGTGACGCTGACGGCGCCGCTGTTGCGCGCGCTCGACAACTATCTCGCGCTGCCGCTGCTGCTGCTGGAGGACGCCAGGGCCTCGGCCCGGCGTCCGAGATACGGGGTGCTCGGCGATTTCCGTATTCAGCCGCATGGCGGCTTTGAATACCGGACCTTGCCGAGCTTCCTGGTGTCCCCGGTCATCGCGAAAGGGGCGGTCTTCCTGGCTCACCTGATTGTGAGCCGTTATGAAGACCTGACCCTGCGTCCGCTCGACCGGGAAGACCTGCACGCCGCCTACTACAGCGGCGACAAGCCCCCGCTGCGCGCCGCGTTCCTGCCGCTGGCGGCACAGCTTCGTGCGCTGCCCGGCTATGCGCAGGCCGCGCGCTACATAGAGCCGCTGCTTCGCGGCATTGCCGCGGGACAGACCTGGGATGAATCCCGCGACATCCGGGAGCTGTGGTGCAGCGATAATCATCCATGATTGACTTGGCTGCACAGTAAGCTTTTTTTGACTCAGGCTTAACTTTGTACAACATGGAATCACTACGCCTCCAGCGTCAATACTACGTCTAAAGGCTGCCTATTCAAGCCGCGCGCTTACGAAACTAAAAGTAGGAAAATAAGGAGAAGTATTAGGTTGAGGAAGCAATCATAAATAACAGTTAAAATACCGTTATTGGCCCGTGGCTGTTGGGGTGCGCAGAAATAATGGCAAAACTGAGTTATTGGAGCTGAGGCGGTTGGGGGTGTACAAATAACAGCAAAAATGCCGTTGCTGGGGCCGTGGCAGTAGGATTAGGCAGAAATAGCAGCAATAATGCAGTTGTTGGGGCCATGGCGGTCGGGCTGGGCAGAAATAACAGCAAAAACGCCGTTGTTAGGCCCGTAGCGGTCGGGCTGGGCAAAAATAACAGCAAAAATGCCGTTGTTAGGCCCGTGGCGGCGGGGTTCGGCAGAAATAACAGCAAAAACGCCGTTCTTGAAGCCCTGACATTCAGCCCGCACCAAAAGCCGCCCTGCACGATTGCTGCAGGCAGCATCGTATCAGGCGGCTTAACTTTTCACTATGTAACTCCTAAGTTCCATATTACAAATAATACATCGACCAGAAACCGATATCCTTAAAGCCGAGCTTTTTGTAAATCATAGCTGCCTTGGGATTGTCATAGAAAAGGCATAATGATCTGCCTTCCGCAAGCAAATCGGCGCATAGCCGGGTTACGACGTGTTTGGCCAAGCCTTTACCCCTGTAATCCGGATGCGTGGCTACAGCGACGACCATCGCTGACATCGAATTTTCCGCAGTGGTGGATGCCGTAACGATCACTTTGCCGTCCTGCTCCATGAAATAGGTTCGGCCGGTGCCGCTGTCCAGCGTCTTCAGCAGACTTTTCCGCGAATCATTCCGGCTGCTTAGAAATTCTTCGATTTGATCTGTAAGCGAACAAATAGCGTCCACATCGTGTATCGTTGCCTTTTTAATAATCCCCGAAGAAGCTGCCGCTGTGCGGATTTCCTCATTTATCTCCGTGAGCTCGGCGAACAGCAATTGTTTTTCCGTCCTGAAGCTCAGTTGTTCAGTTAATGCCCGCACCACCTGTGCCGAGCCGGAGATCATCTCGCTTTTCCCGCCTGCCCGGATCAGTTCAGCAAACCCTGCCGCATCATAGGGACCATCGGCATACGGCAAATAGCTTCCATAGAAGCGCAGAAGAACTGCTTTAAGCTGCCCGTCCGCATCATCCAGTTCACCCCACAGCTCCATAAAATCCTGCTCAAATCCAAAATTTTCGATATCCCCGATAATGAACAAATTGATAGCCGGGTCCTTTCGCAGCAGCGCCATCAGCGGCTCTCTGTCTGCCTCGCTCAGTTTACGAATCATTGTTGCTGCCTCCCTAAGTATCTCTAGTATCAAATAATGTCTGCTTTTTATTTTACAGCATATGGAATGAAAAGCACGTCTTTCTTTCAGCCTGCGGATTTCCTCCGTTGATATGTTCCCTGCATTTACCTGCACCCGAGCCCGCAATGATTCCCATCGCATTTATCCGGGATTGATGCTCTTCAAAATTTTCTGAGGACTCACGGGGTGACTTTGACTTGCAAATTTCTGTTATAATAGAGGACAGTATGAAGCAGGTATGGAGGTAAAAGATGGCAAATTATACGCCGATGATACAGCAATATTTAAAAGTAAAGGAAGGAGCAAAGGACGCTTTCCTTTTCTTCCGCTTGGGCGATTTTTACGAAATGTTCTTCGAGGATGCAATTCTGGCCTCCAAGGAGCTTGAGATTACATTAACAGGCCGCGAGGGCGGAGTGGAGGAGCGCATTCCGATGTGCGGTGTGCCTTACCATGCTGCCGAAGGGTACATACAGCGCCTGATCGAAAAAGGTTATAAAGTCGCGATCTGCGAACAGCTCGATGATCCGGCAGTCACCAAGGGCATGGTCCGGCGCGATATTGTTCGCGTGGTCACTCCGGGTACAGTTATGGACGGCAAGATCATCAGTGATAAAAACAACAACTACCTCGTTTGCGTGACTGAGGAAGACGGGATGATGGCACTGGCTGCTTGTGATTTGACCACGGGTGAGCTGTATGTAACCTCTGTTCTTTCAGGCGCTGAGTGGCTTCGGGATGAGATTGGCATTTACGAGCCGGCTGAGATTATCGGGGATGCGGCGCTTTTGGACATGCTGCAGGCAGAGGCATCGCTTCTGGCGAAGCCTGTAGTCTATACTCCTTGGGAAAAAAGTGAAGAAGAGCTGGCCCGCCGTCAGTTTGGCGAAGCGGCCTGGGTGCGGCTGGAGAAGGAACGCGGGCACTGCCTTGCGCTGCTGATTTCTTATTTGAACGAGACCCAGCGCCGTTCCCTGGGACAGCTCAGCCAGATTTCCCCATACGAGCCTGGCAACTATATGATTCTCGATCCGTTTACCCGCCGGAATCTGGAGCTGACCGAGACTGTGCGTGAGCGTTCCAAAAAAGGCTCGCTGCTCTGGCTGCTCGACCGCACCGAAACCTCGATGGGCGGGCGGCTCCTGCGGCGCCGAATCGACAAACCGCTGCTTCAGCGTGCGCCGATTGAGCGGCGGCTAGAGGCTGTTGATTATTTGTACAACCAGTTCATCGTACGCGAGGATCTGCGCGGGGCGCTGAAGGAGATTTACGATCTGGAACGGCTGGTCGGGCGTATTGCCTATGGCAGTGCCAACGGACGTGACATGAATGCGTTGAAGCTGTCGCTTGCCCAGATTCCGGCGCTGAAGGAAATGTGTCTGACTTCTGGCTCAGCTACGCTGCGGGAGATTGGGGCCAGCATGGATGATTGCGCGGAGCTGCGCGAGGATATCGACCATGCAATTGTTGAGGATGCGCCTGTGTCCGTGCGTGACGGCGGAATTATCCGTGCGGGCTATCACGAGCGTCTGGATGAGCTGCGTGAGGCCAGCAGCAGCGGCAAACGCTGGATTGCGGAGCTGGAAGCGAAGGAACGGCAGGCAACAGGCATTAAGTCGCTGAAGATCGGCTACAACAAAATCTTCGGCTATTATATTGAAATTACCCGCTCCAATTTGTCAGCTCTGCCGGAAGGAAGATATGAACGCAAGCAGACGCTGGCGAACGCTGAGCGCTTTGTTACACCGGAGCTGAAGGAGAAGGAAGCTCTGATCCTTGAAGCCCAGGATAAAATGACCGATCTGGAATACAGCTTATTTATTCAACTGCGCGACCGGATCAGTGCGCAAATTCCCCGCCTGCAGGCGCTGGCCGAGAAGGTGGCGGAAGTTGATGTGTACCAGTGCCTCGCGGCTGTCAGCGCTGAGCACCGTTTCGTGAAGCCGAAGCTCTCCGAAGGCTACGATTTGCGGCTGGAGGGAGGACGTCATCCGGTAGTGGAGGCGGTGCTGAAGGATGCGGCGTTCATTGCGAACGGCAGCACACTCAGCAAGGATGAAGGCAATATCCTGCTGATTACCGGCCCGAACATGGCGGGTAAGAGCACCTATATGCGCCAGGTTGCCCTGATTTGTATTCTGGCCCAGATCGGCTGCTTCGTCCCTGCGGGGAGCGCGGAGGTTCCGCTGATTGACCGGATCTTTACGCGGATCGGAGCGGCGGATGATCTTATCGGCGGACAGAGCACGTTCATGGTGGAAATGGCCGATATCCAGGTCATGACCGAAAAAGCAACAGCGCGCAGTCTGATCATCATCGACGAACTGGGCCGGGGGACTTCAACAAGTGAAGGGATGGCTATCGCCCAAGCCGTGATCGAATACGTGCATGATACCATTGCCTGCAAAGCCCTGGTCTCGACGCATTTTCATGAGCTGGCTCATTTGGAGCAAAGTCTCACTGGACTGCGCAATTATTCGATGGCTGTTCAAGAAAGCGGCGACAAAGTAAATTTCCTGCGCAAGCTGGTGCCGGGAGCGGCGGACAGCAGCTACGGGATTTACTGCGCGAGGCTTGCGGGTCTGCCTGAAGGCATCATTGACCGTGCGTATGGATTGCTCCAGAGTATTGAGCAGGCGGCCGCTCCGAAGGCTGCAGCACTTAACTACGGCACTGGTTATGATAGTCCTGCAGAGTCAGTGATCAAAGAAAACCCGGCATTGCCGCTTCAGCCTCAGTTGGGGCTGGGTGAGCAGTCCACAGGCAGCTCAACACCAGGCAGTCACACGATGACTGCAGCATCTGTAAGCAATATAGGGGTATCCTCCGCCGGCAGTTTGCCACAGGTTTCCGTCTTTGAGACGGCTGCGCCCGCAGCATCGGCTGTTGCCGAAGCGGCTGCCTCTCTTGATTCTTCTTCAGTGGAAGAGGACAATGAGGTTGTACAGCTCTCGATCTTTGGCGAGGAAGAGCCGCGCAAAAACCGTAAAGGCGCGCTTGCAGCACCGGCGGCAAAAGAGAATCCGCTTGTTAAAGAGCTGATCTCCGCCGTTCAAGGCGCTGACCTGATGAACATGACTCCGCTGCAGGCGATGGGCTTGCTCAACGAGCTGAAGCTGAAGGCCAAGGAGCTTTAGGAGCTTCTGACTAACTTTTGAAAAAGCGAGTCTTTGGATTACGGAGGTTCATTTAAGCTCTAGCTGTATTTCATACAACTAAAAAGTCCTATTTTCGCGCTAAATTCCATTTATCTGCATTCTGTGCAACTAAACTGACAGACATGCTGTAAAAGAAGACTTTTCGCTGTTTTTAGCTGTACAGTATGCAATTATCACTAATAACAAGGGTTTACGTCCCTTTTTAACTGCAGCAAGTACAGTAATCGGGTACGCATTCAATAATGCAACAGATCTATAACAGCTTAATTACGAGGTGAAATGAACATGGCCAAAATTCATGTGCTGGACGAGCATATTGCCAACCAGATTGCCGCAGGGGAAGTAGTGGAGCGGCCCGCTTCCGTCGTGAAGGAGCTTGTGGAGAATGCTATCGACGCCGGGAGCACCCGCATTGAAGTATCGGTGGAGGAGGGGGGGCTCCAGAGCATCCGGGTCAAGGACAACGGCTCCGGGATTGATCCCGAGGATTGTGAGACGGCTTTTTACCGCCATGCTACCAGCAAGCTGACGAATGGGCGTGATTTATTTCAAATTACGAGCCTTGGTTTCCGGGGAGAGGCTTTGCCCAGTATTGCCGCCGTCTCCAAAGTGTCGCTCCTTACCGCTAATAATGATGACGGCAAAGGCAGAGGCCTTGATATTGAGGGCGGTAAGCTGATAAGGAATGAAGATGAGCCTTCCGGCAAGGGAAGTGATCTTGCGGTACGGGAATTATTTTACAACACACCGGCAAGGCTGAAATATATGAAAAGCATTCAGACTGAGCTGGGGCATATCTCAGATGCGATGTACCGGATGGCGCTGGCGCATCCGTCAATCTCCTTTACGCTCCATCATAACGGCAATCAGCTGCTGCATTCACTCGGCAACGGTGATCTGCTGCAGGTTATTGCTGCCGTTTATGGAACCTCAGCGGCCAAGGCAATGCTGCCAATAACTGCAGAGGACCCGGATTACCGGATATCCGGTTACGTCAGCCGGCCGGAGTGGACCCGCTCGAACCGTAATGCAATCACTACGATTGTAGGCGGGCGCTACATCCGCAGCAACGGGCTGAACGCGGCTATCATGCGCGCCTACCACACGCTGCTGCCGATTAACCGCTACCCGCTGCTGGTGCTGCAGCTTGATATGCATCCGTCGCTGGTCGATGTCAATGTGCATCCGGCGAAGCTGGAGGTCCGCTTCAGCAAGGAGGCTGAGCTGTATGCTTTTGTAGAGCAGGAAATCCGCAAGGTTCTGCTTGGGCAAAGCCTGATTCCCCGTCCAGGCAAAGAAATGATCGGTGGCAAGGGTAGCAACTCTTTTATACAGGAGCAGTTTGCATTTCCAAAAGGAGCGGTTCCACCGCCTCCTCAGGAGGGGTCTGACTCTTGGAACGGCCGGGAATCCGCTGCTCTCCGCAGCGGAATGGCACCTGCATCCGGCAGCGGCCTCCCGCTTGCCGGAGACCCTGGCATGGAGCAGCCCCGTTCAGAAGGACCGCGCAGCGGCCTGCCGGTACAGCCATCCAGTGGCCGGCAGAGCGGTAGCGATGCGCCGCTCTTTGCAGGAGGTGCCGGGCAGTATGCCAATAACGCCAGTGCGGTTTCACCGCCTGGAACTATCCAAGCGCGGGAAACAGCTGCGACCTATGGCGGGAGCGCTCCGCAAGCAGGCTGGCGCCCGCAGGACAGCAGCGCTGGCAGCACCCGGGAAGGCTATACCGCTAGCAGCTACCGCCCGCCCGCTTCCTTCAACGCTGCGCGGGGCCAGATGCCGTCTACGGAGGAGCTGTATGCGCCTCCCGGCAGTGAAGAGGCGGCCCTTCCGCAATTCCCGGAGCTGAATTATATCGGTCAGCATCACGGTACTTATATCATCGCCCAGAATGATAGCGGACTGTATCTCATTGATCAGCATGCTGCGCATGAACGGATTAATTACGAATATTATTATGAGAAATTCGGACGTCCCGAGGATGCTTCCCAGGAGCTGCTCCTGCCGATTACCCTGGAGTTTACCCCTTCGGAGAGCCGTCAGCTTAGCGAACGGCTGCATTGGTTCCAGCAGGCGGGTGTGTATCTTGAGCACTTTGGCGGCCAGACCTTTCTGGTCCGTTCCCTGCCTTACTGGTTCCCGGAAGGGGATGAAAAGGCGGTCATCGAGGAGATGGCGGAATGGGTGCTGAGCGAGCGGTCGATTGACCTGGCGAAGCTGCGCGAGAAATCTTCGATTCTCTGCTCCTGTAAGGCTTCCATCAAGGCCAATCAGAAGCTGACCGAACATGAAGTGGAGTCGCTCCTGTCCAGGCTGGCCGCGTGCCGTCAGCCGTACACCTGCCCTCACGGACGGCCGATTGTAGTTTCTTTCTCCGCTTATGATCTGGAGAAGCTGTTCAAACGCGTCATGTAATAGCAACACCGTAAATTTGAAGTGGGCAAGATCGGAGGCAACATGATTATAACAACGGGTTTTGACCCGATACCGGAAATTGTACTGCGGGCCCGGAGCCTTGCAGAGCGAACCGGCACTAAATACGCGCCTAGAGGCAGATTTTCCATGACCAAGCTGTTGGAGCAATATGGAGACGGAGAGATTCTGGTGGTGCTGCAAGAGGCAGTACGGTTGATTACACCAGACATGCCGCCGATGGAGTTCCATCCCAGCATGGGCTTTGTCCGGGCTAAAAGGCTTATCCGGGGCGAGCTTGACCCTATGCTTGAGGCTGCCGGAATGGTGCCAGGTGACAGCGTGCTGGATTGCACGGCAGGCCTCGGCAGCGATTCAATGCTGTTTGCCATGCATGGGGGCGAGAATTCAACGGTCACTGCACTGGAAAGCTCTTTGCCGCTGTATGCGCTCCTCCTTGAAGGAATGAGCCATTATATCTCAGGACAAGAGAAGGTGAACGAGGCGCTGCGCCGTGTGCGCGTTGTACACAGTGATCATCTGGTCTACTTGCGGGCTCAGCCGGACAAGAGTGTGGACATCGTCTATTTTGACCCTATGTTCCGTGTGCCGCTGACGGATTCATCAGCGATTTCCCCGCTGCGCCATTTCGCCAATGCGGCGGCTTTGTCGCCGGAGAGTGTTGCGGAGGCAGCCAGAGTAGCGCGCAAAACTGTTCTTTTAAAAGAAAAAGCCTTGAGCGGAGAATTCTCCCGGCTTGGCTTCTCCGAACTGCTGCGGGGCAGCGCCAAAATATCGTACGGGGTGATATTCATTGACAACTGAGACTAAACGCAGGGTTCTGGTGCTGCTTGGCCCGACTGCGGTCGGCAAAACCAGGCTTAGCCTTGAGCTGGCACAGGCATACAATGCCGAGATTATCTCCGGGGATTCGATGCAGGTCTACCGGGGCATGGATATCGGCACAGCCAAGATAACGCCTGCGGAAATGCAGGGTATACCCCATCATCTGATTGATATCCATGATCCGCAGGAGTCCTATTCGGCTGCTGAATTTCAGGAGCAGGGCGTCAAGCTGATTGAAGAGATCAGCGTGAGAGGAAAGCTTCCATTTATCGTAGGCGGGACTGGCCTGTATATTGAGTCGCTGTGCTATGGCTTCCGCTTCTCGGAAGCGGTGGCGGATGAAGCTTTCCGCAGTGAGATGGATGCATATGCGGAGACACATGGGGCAGAGGCGCTGCATGCCCGGCTGGCTGCAGTAGATCCGGCAAGCGCAGCCAGACTGCACCCCAATGACCGCCGCAGAATCATCCGGGCGCTGGAGATACAGCATCAGACCAAGGTCACGCTTTCCGAGTCGCACGAAGGGCAAAAAAAGGAATCTCCTTACGAGCTGTGCCTCATAGGTTTGACAATGGACCGGAAAATACTATATAAACGTATTGAAGACCGAATTGATCAGATGCTGGCGGACGGACTCGTCGCCGAGGTGGAAGGACTGCTGCAACGCGGCTACAGCAGAAGCCTTGTGTCCATGCAGGGACTGGGCTACAAGGAAATTGCCGCCTACCTCGCGGGCGAAATGACGCTGGACGAGGCTGTGACTCTTTTAAAGCGCGATACCCGCCGATTCGCCAAGAGACAGTTGTCATGGTTTCGCCACATGAAGGATATTCAGTGGATCGACGTCAACGAGAGCCAAAACTTTTCAGAGAATTTTGCCAAAATCCGTGCTATAATAGCAGGAAAGTTTCTCTCCGGTCTTGAATATACTTCTGAACAATCTAATTGAACCATTGGGGGTACGTCATATGAACAAGTCCATTAACATCCAAGATACGTTCTTGAACCAGTTGCGTAAAGAAAATATCCCTGCCACAGTATATCTGACCAACGGCTTTCAAATCCGTGGAATCATCAAAGCCTTCGATAACTTCACGATTGTCATTGACAGCGACGGCCGCCAGCAAATGGTGTACAAGCATGCAATTTCCACGTTTACACCGCAGCGCAGCGTATCGCTCATGCAGGACAGCGGAAGCGAAGAATAAGTTTTTACAGTCTTAGAGCGAAACCTTTTTGTTTATAAATCGTTTGAATAGAGAGTGCGAGAGAGCAACCTGTGAGGGTTGTTCTTTTCATTCGTGCACTCAACTACAGGATTTTTCCGAGAGGGAGTCAGGAGGTACCATGTCCAGAGACGAAATATCCAGGACGAATCGTAATAGAAACAGTAGTTCAAATGTATCCAGTTCCAGTTCCAGTTCAAAGGGTAAACCGCCGAAGAAAAAGAAAAGTTTTCTAACGAAAAAGCGTGTGCTGTGGACATTGTTTTTTGCTACGGCGCTGGCAATTTTTTGCGCGCTGGGCGGTTATCTGTTCATCATGGTGAACGGTCAGAAGCTGCTGGATGCGAACATTGACAAGCTAACGGTAAACGAGACTACGAAGATTTATGACCGGAATGCGAATTTGATCGGGGAGCTGGCGCTGGAGAAAAGCGAGCCGGTGGAGTATGAGGCGATTCCCAAGCTGCTTGTTGACGCCTTTGTTGCCACCGAGGATAGACGGTTCTTCGAACACAGCGGTGTGGATCTTTGGTCAATCGGCCGTGCGGCGGTGAAGGATATCGCGGCGCGCAGCATGGTTGAGGGCGGGAGTACGATCACTCAGCAGCTCGCGAAGAATATATTCCTGACCCGGGATAAGACTTTTTTCCGTAAGGCCACAGAGGTTTCAATCGCAGTGGCGCTGGAGAACAAGTACACCAAAGAAGATATCATTACCAAGTATCTCAACCGCATCAACTTCGGCGGCACGATTTACGGCATCAAGGCGGCATCCATCCGTTACTTTGGAGTAAGCAATCTGAATGATCTAAAGGTTTGGCAGATTGCCACGCTGGCGGCTATGCCTAAGGGACCTTCCCGTTACAATCCGCTGCGCAATCCTGAGCTGTCCAAGGAACGGCGTGGTGTGGTGCTCCAGCTGATGTATGAGCAAGGGTACATTACCAAGGATCAGATGGACGAAGCCAAGGTGGTTGACTACAACTATAAACCGCCGGAAAGCAAACAGCGTTACCAGGCATTCATTGATTATGCTGTCGGTGAGGCTGAAGAAAAGTTCGGATTGTCCGAGGATGATCTCAATATCGGCGGGTACAAAATCTACACGACCATGGACAAACATGCCCAGGAAACGGTGGAAGATGCATTTGCGGACAGCTCCAACTTTGAGAAAAGCGTCGATGATCAGCTGGTGCAAGGCTCGATGACGATCATCAATCAGGAGAACGGCAGCATTGTAGCGCTTCTTGGCGGACGTAATTATGAGAAAAAAGGCTACAGCCGTGTAGACGGCAGCCGCCGCTCGCCAGGCTCCTCATTTAAGCCGCTGGTTGCTTATGCGCCTGCGCTGGAGTCGGGCAAGTTCACAAGCAGCTCGCTGCTCAGCAATGAAAAGCAGTGCTTCGGCAAATATTGCCCGAACAATCTGCACGGTTATTCGAAGACGATCAGCATGGGCGATGCCCTGACAAAGTCGGAGAATATACCAGCCGTGTGGCTGCTGAACGAAATCGGTGTGAATACCGGCTTCCAGTTCGCCAAGAATCTGGGGATTAACCTCAAGGATGAGGACAAAAACCTCTCGCTTGCGCTCGGAGGCATGAGCGAAGGTACGAACACGCTGGAGATGGCGCAGGCCTACAGTGCCTTTGCCAACGGCGGTGAGCTGCGGGAAGCCTATTCAATTAAATCAATTACCAACAGCGACGGCGACACCGTCTACAAGGCCAATACAACCCCGAAACGGGTTATGACCGAGAACACGGCTTACCAAATGACAGAAATGATGCAGAAGGTTGTACAAGACGGTACAGGTAAAAAAGCGAAAATCGATCGTCCTGTAGCCGGTAAGACGGGTACTACACAAAGCGGGTACGAAGGCATCAGCTCTAACCGGGATGTATGGTTTGTCGGATACACGCCTGAGTGGACCGCTGCGGTCTGGATGGGGTATGACAAGCCAAGCAGAACCCATTTGCTCAAGAACAGCAGTCCGCTTGCGGCGGCGTTCTGGGGCAAGGTGATGGAGGAAGCGCTGAAGGGTGTTCCGTCCAAGGCCTTCCCGCAGCCGGAGGGAATAAGCCAGCCGTCTCCATCACCTACTGCGGACACAGTACAGCCTGTTAGTGGGCTGAATGCAGCTTATGATCCATCGACAATGACAGTCAACCTAAGCTGGGCGGCTGTGCCGACCGCAGGTGTTGAATACAGAATCTACCGCAAAGAAACGTCCGAGTCTAAATTCAGTCCGGTGCTTAACACGACTTCGACCAGTGTTGGCGATATCAGCGCAATGCCTGGACTGAACTACGAATACTATGTGACGGCTTACTATCCTGATCTGGATGTCGAAAGCGAACCTTCAGCTACGGTTACCGTCGAAGTCCAAGACGAGCAGCCGACATCGGAACCGACGATTGATCCGAATCTTCCGACAGATTCAACCGGAAACGGCGGGGATAACGGTCAAGGGAACGGCAACGGTAACGGAAATCCTGGTGACAACAACGGCAACGGGAATGGTCAAGGGAACGGTGGCAATAACGGTAATGGCAATGGTAATGGCAACCAGGGAGGCAATAGTGGCGGCGGTCCGGTAAATACACCGGAAGCTACGCCACCACCGCCTTCAGATACACCCGTAACTACGGATGTTCCGGCTGTGACCACTGGCGCAGGCGGCACAGAGAACGGCGGGGCCGCCAGCGCAGATCCGGCTGCCGGCATGGCAGATCAAGGCAATGCACCTCAATAGATTTAAAGATAATGAAATCTTCAACCTCCGTCAGCCAGGCAGTCTCCCCCAATAGGGAGATTGCCTGGCTGATTTTTTTGTTGCCAGGTTTGAACTCCCTTTGTCGCATTTTGTAAGGGATGTTTTGAGTGTGTCTCCTAAATGTGTTAAGCTGAAGACACCATTTCTTGAGAGGGTCATTCATATGAAACGTAAATTCGGAGACCGGGCCAACTGGCGCCGGATTACGCGCCGCCATTTTGCTTGCCGCTATGTGGAAAGCCGGGAATTCAGCGGATATATTACACTTTATACGATTTATGGGCTGAAGGAACCACTGTGGAAGAGCTATGGCAGGCATACATACCGCATTGCGGACAAAGGATATTCGTGGCTGCAATATTTTCCTAAAGACAGCCATTACATTGTGACGGCTATGTTCGACGAACGGCAGAATATCGTACAATGGTACATTGACACCTGCAAGGTCCAGGGAGTTACAGATCAGGGGGTTCCGTGGTTTGACGACTTGTATCTGGATGTTGTGGTGCTGTGGAACGGAGAGGTGTTTTTGCTGGATGAGGACGAGCTGGAGGAAGCGCTGGAACGTGGGGATATTACGGACAGTGACTACAATTTGGCCTGGGCAACAGCCAACAATATTTTACGCAGCATAGACGCTCATGCCTTTCCTTACTTCGCCCTCTCGCTTAAGCATCGCGCCGAATTGTTCCATCATGGAGAATTCAGGAGGAAATAGAATGGAATGGTATGTCTATCAAAGGGGTTCATCCCCGATTCGCAAAATGTCCCGAAAAAGACGTTTCCGCTTCAAACGAAAACTATGGATTGCTCTAATCGTCTGTGTTGTAGCGGGACTGGTGTGGTCCGGGATTGCTCTGAATAATATCAACAGCGCAGCTACAACCACGCCGATGATGAAAGCGGATGCGGGTATTGTTCTAGGCATGTCAATGTGGGGCGACGAGCCTAGTCCTGGATTGAAGGAAAGGCTTGATTACGGACTGAAGCTCTACAAGGAAGGGATTTTCACCCGTTTTATTGTTTCAGGCGGTCTGGATCATGCGGACTACAAATACACCGAAGCTGAAGGCATGAAGAATTATCTGGTCGGACAGGGTGTGCCGGAGAATGCAATCCTTCTCGAGAACAAATCTACCAGCACCTATGAGAATCTCCTGTTCAGCCAGCGGATCATGCGTTCCGAAGGGTTGTCCACAGCGGTCATTATTACTCATACCTTTCATGGACGGCGGGCGCTGGAAATTGCCGAGAAGCTGGACTATGCCCAGCCTGAGCTCGGGCTGACCGACTCACAGGTGATGTCCATGTTCAAGTACAAAACCCGCGAGATTCTGGCCTATACGAAATGGAAGCTGCAGGAGCTTTCTCTGTAAGCTATTCTCAAAAAGAAAGCAAGTTCCTGAAACTGCTAATAACACCTCATGCTTCGGAATAGACTTGAAATATAATATAGTTAAAGTCAGTCCTGGACAATGGGGTGAACAAGGTGAACGGACGCGTAGCGGCGGCAAGCGGGCGGGAGGAAGGCAGACCGTCACGACAAATTAATATTGTGCTGCGGAATCAAGAAGCGCCGGCAGTAAATAATGCAGCTGCAGACAGCCTGGTTCAGGCTATACCTTCCAAGAATCACGGATATAGCGGACTGTTCCAGGAGATTAGCAAGGAACTTGACGCACTCGTGGGATTGGAGAATATCAAGGAGCTTGTCTTTGAGATATATGCTCTGCTGCAGGTTGCCCAGATGCGTAGCGAAGCAGGACTTGCCTGTGGCAGCCAGGCCTATCATATGGTGTTCAAAGGCAACCCCGGCACTGGCAAAACAACAGTGGCCAGGATTGTTGCGAAGCTCTTCCAGCGGATGGGTGTACTCAGCAAAGGCCATTTAATCGAAGTGGAGAGAGCTGATCTTGTTGGAGAATATATCGGCCATACCGCCCAAAAGACACGGGATTTAGTGAAAAAGGCGCTCGGCGGCATTCTTTTTATTGATGAGGCCTACAGTCTTGCCCGCGGCGGAGACAAGGATTTCGGTAAAGAAGCGATAGATACGCTGGTAAAATCAATGGAGGATCATCGCAGTCAATTCGTGCTAATTCTGGCCGGATACTCCAGCGAGATTGATTATTTTCTTATGAGCAATCCGGGTCTGCCCTCGCGGTTTCCGATCCAGGTAGAGTTTCCGGACTATACGATTGACCAGTTGCTGCAAATTGCCGAGCTGATGGCCAAGGAGCGCGATTATATTTTGATGCCGCAGGCCATACTCAAACTAAAGCAGCATTTGCTGATGGAGAAGACGGAAAGTCTGCATGCCTTTAGCAATGCGCGTTATGTGCGCAACTCCATTGAGAAAGCCCTGCGTTCCCAAGCTGTGCGCCTCCTGAATCAATACGAGAGCACGAGCCCCGGCAAGCAGGAGCTAATGACCCTGCGCACCGAAGATTTTAAGCTGTAGACAGCAAACTGTTCACAACGGAAGGTATACCTCTTCAGGTATATAGATAAGGAGTATGTAATTAATGGCAACCACGACACATGATACAGAAACAGAAGTACAGGACCGGGCGATCTTAGTCAGTCTGGTCACGGACAAAATCAAACGCTCTGGCATTGACCCCGAGCTTTCGCTGCAGGAATTGGTTCAGCTGGCGGAGACCGCAGGGGTTGAGGTGCTGGAGGTTATGCGCCAGAACAAGGAGACCCCCGACTCCAAGTGGTTCATTGGTAAAGGCAAGGTAGAAGAGCTGCGGATGGCCGCTGACGGCCTTGGGGCGAATACGGCTATCTTTGACCAGGAGCTGTCCGGGGCACAGGTACGCAATCTTGAGGAGACTCTGGACCTGAAGATTATTGACCGTACCCAGCTAATTCTGGATATTTTTGCAGGGCGCGCCAAAACGCGCGAGGGCATTATCCAGGTCGAGCTGGCACAGCTCTCCTATTTGCTGCCGCGTTTGTCCGGGCACGGGAAGAATCTGTCCAGACTGGGCGGCGGCATCGGCACTAGAGGCCCGGGGGAAAGTAAGCTGGAAACGGACCGCCGGCATATCCGCGACCGGATTGCCGAGCTGAAGCGCCAGCTTGATGAGGTCGTCAAGACGCGTGAACTGCATCGTGAACGCCGCAGAAAGAGCGGGGCCGTGCAGGTGGCGCTGGTCGGGTATACGAATGCCGGCAAATCCACGCTGCTTAAACAGCTTACGAATGCCGATGTTTATATTGAAAACCAGTTATTCGCGACACTTGACCCGACCTCGCGTGTGCTGCAGCTTCCCGGAGGGAAGGAAGTAGTGCTTACCGATACGGTTGGCTTCATCCAGAACCTGCCGCATGATCTGGTGGCATCCTTCCGGGCTACACTGGAGGAGGTCAATGAAGCCAATCTGGTGCTGCATGTGGTCGATGCTTCCTCGCCGATGCGGGAAGAGCAAATGGAAGTGGTGCAGTCCATCCTGCAGGATCTTGGCGCGGCGGGGAAACCGCAAATTGTATTGTTCAACAAAAGCGATGCCTGCCGGCTTGACCAGTTGGAAATGCTGCCTGCTGGACCAGGGCATCTGAAGGTCAGCGCATTTAACCCTGAGGACCTGACCCGGATCACAGAGATCATCGCTGATGAGCTGGCTGGAGACACGTTGACTTTTCGGATTCCCGGGGACCGCGGGGACTTGTCTTCGCTACTCTATCGGGTGGGTGAAGTGCTTGAACAGCATTTTGACGAGAACGATGTTCTGTACAACGTCCGCCTGAATAAAGAGGATTACGGGAAATGGAGCTATAAGCTCGCTGAGTTTGTGGAGCAGGAATAGACCTAACCCAGAGAATGCGACGCAGCTCTGACTTTTCATGGCAAGTAAATGTAATGTAAGGAGAGAACTAGGGGAATGGCAGTTTTTGCAGAGGATATTTTACAGGCGGCAGAGGCCGCAGAGCAGGAAATTGAAGATGCGGTGAAGTCGCTTGACCGGATAGTCGATCATAATCAGTGGAAGGTAATTGAGGCTTTTCAGCGGCAGCAGGTGAGCGATTTTCATTTTGCCGGATCTACAGGGTATGCTTATAACGACCGGGGCCGTGAGGTGCTGGATCTTGTCTATGCGGAGGTGTTCGGGGCGGAAGCCGCGCTGGTACGCCCGCATTTCGCCTCCGGCACACATACGATATCCACAGCACTCTTTGGCGTGCTGCGTCCCGGAGATGAGCTGCTGTACATCACAGGCCGTCCTTACGATACGCTGCATAAGGTAGTCGGCAAACCGGGAGACGGCACCGGCTCCCTGGCTGATTTCGGAATCGGTTATCGCGAAACGGCATTAACGGCTGAAGGGAAAATTGATTGGGCAGAGGTAGCGCTGGCTATTAATGACAATACCAAGGTGATCGGGATTCAGCGGTCCCGGGGGTATGACTGGCGTTCCTCCTTTACCGTTGAAGAAATCGGCGAAATGGTGGCAAAGGTTAAAGAGCTGAAACCGGATGTAATCGTATTCGTAGATAATTGCTATGGCGAATTTACAGAAAAGCTTGAGCCGCCTCAGGTGGGAGCGGATCTTGTTGCCGGGTCGCTGATTAAGAATCCGGGCGGCGGAATCGCCGAGACGGGCGGTTATATTTGCGGCCGCCGCGATCTTGTGGAGCTTGCGGCCTACCGGCTGACAGCACCGGGGATTGGCGGCGAAGTGGGAGCCATGCTGGGGACAACGAGAGGGCTATATCAGGGGCTGTTCATGGCACCGCATACAGTGGGACAGGCAGTGAAGGGCAGCATCTTTGCTGCTGCTGTGTTCCAGCGCTGCGGGTTTACGACCAAGCCTGCCTGGAATGAGCCGCGTACGGATCTGATCCAGGCGGTGGCTTTTGACGGACCGGAGCATCTGATCGCCTTTGTACAGGGCATTCAGCGTGCCGCCGCCGTCGACAGTCATGTCGTTCCCGAGCCGTGGGATATGCCAGGTTATGAGCATCCTGTCATTATGGCGGCAGGTACATTCATCCAGGGTGGCAGCTTGGAGTTATCTGCGGATGCGCCGATCCGGGCGCCGTATATCGGCTATATGCAAGGCGGATTAACGTATTCTCACGTAAAATATGGAGTTTTGATGGCTTTACAAAGTATGAGAGATCGCAGACTATTGTAAAGTAAACTTACATACCATTGACACGCCAAATTAAGAAATGTACAATGAGATGAGAAAAAGATCATTGGAAGGTTGGATGAGTCATGGGTGATGAAATCCGCAGAAATATGGCATTATTCCCTATAGGAATCGTAATGAAGCTAACTGATTTATCTGCAAGACAAATTCGTTATTATGAGCAGCACAGCCTGATTGTGCCCGCGCGCACATCTGGCAACCAGCGTTTGTTCTCATTCAATGATGTAGAACGTCTATTGGAGATCAAGGCATTGATAGAGAAGGGGGTTAATATTGCCGGCATCAAGCAGGTGATGAACCCTGTTTCGAAGGAATCTGAAGAAGCTACGGTCATTACCCCTGATACAGAGGTAAGACGTAGAGAATTGTCTGACTCACAGCTTCACCGTTTACTGAAGCAGGAGCTGGTTTCCGGTAAAAGACCGGGACAAGTGTCTCTCATTCAAGGCGAGCTATCCCGGTTTTTTAATAAATAATACACAGAGACTTGAAAGGGAGAGGGTAAAGTGAGCTTTTCAAAAGATGATATCCTGCGTGTAGCCAAGGAAGAAAACGTCCGTTTTATTCGTCTGCAATTTACCGATCTGCTTGGCACGATCAAAAACGTGGAAATTCCCGTTAGTCAGCTCGAAAAAGCGCTCGACAACAAGATGATGTTTGACGGCTCTTCTATCGAAGGTTATGTTCGAATCGAAGAATCCGACATGTACCTCTACCCTGATCTTAGCACATGGGTTATTTTCCCTTGGGTTACGGACAGCAAGGTCGCACGCCTGATTTGTGACGTGTACATGCCTGACGGAACGCCTTTTGCCGGCGACCCTCGCGGTATTCTCAAACGTTGTCTGGAGGAAGCCGAAGAAATGGGCTTTACCGCAATGAACGTTGGACCTGAGCCGGAATTCTTCCTGTTCAGAACCGATGAGAAGGGTAATCCAACTACTGAGCTGAACGACCAAGGCGGATATTTTGATTTGGCGCCAATGGATCTTGGGGAGAACTGCCGCCGCGAGATCGTTTTGACTCTTGAAAAAATGGGCTTCGAAATTGAAGCATCGCACCACGAAGTCGCTTCCGGCCAGCATGAGATTGACTTTAAATATGCTGACGCCATCAAGGCGGCTGACCAAATCCAGACCTTTAAGCTTGTCGTGAAGACGGTTGCCCGCCAGCACGGCCTGCATGCAACCTTTATGCCTAAGCCTCTCTTTGGCATGAACGGTTCCGGGATGCACGCACACCAATCCTTGTTCAAAGGCAGTGAGAATGTCTTCTACGATGAAAGCGACACTCTTGGCCTGAGCAAAACTGCACGTTACTATATGGCCGGCATTCTGAAGCATGCACGTGCTTTTGCGGCGATTACGAACCCGACAGTGAACTCCTACAAACGTCTGGTGCCTGGTTACGAAGCGCCTTGTTATGTAGCTTGGTCTGCCAGCAACCGCAGCCCAATGATCCGTATTCCGGCATCGAGAGGGCTCAGTACACGCATTGAGGTCCGCAACCCGGACCCGGCAGCTAACCCGTACCTTGCACTTGCTGTAATGTTGAAGGCAGGTCTTGACGGCATCAAACGTCAGCTTGATCTTCCGGCTCCAATCGACCGCAACATCTATGTGATGTCTGAGGAAGAACGGATCGAAGAAGGCATTCCAAGCTTGCCGTCTGATCTGAAGGAAGCGCTGAATGAAATGATCCGCAGCCATGTTATCACCGAAGCTCTCGGCGAGCATGCGCTGGCTCACTTCTACGAACTGAAAGAAATCGAGTGGGATATTTATCGGACTCAAGTACATGAATGGGAAAGAGATCAATACATGACTCTTTACTAGGATGAAGCAGCCCTTGACGCTCTAAGCGTTGAGGGTTTTTCTTGTGTGGATTTCGTTGAGGAAATAATTAACGGCCCCGCGTACGGGACCGTCTGCTGTGGATCAGGAATTTGTGTATTTTAAAAATTCATGAGGGACTTCGGTTTCGCCAAGAATGGCTTCAACAGCTTTCCAAGCCTCTTGGAATTGGTTCCCGCTGTAATTCGTTCTATTGCTTGTCGGACTTGAGAGAGACATATCAAAAACTATAAATTCACCTTCCTCCTCAATCACTCTAAAGCTTACAGTGCGGTCTTTTTTCTGAATTCGTACTTCTTCCACTGTGCATCCTCCTCTTTATCTCTTAGGGAACAACTAACTTAGTCTTATCAAATCCTGAACGGAAAGGCAAGTTCATCCATTAAAATCTAGTTCCTGTTAATTATTGCATAGCCAAATCTGACGTAATGTGACACAATGGAAGAAAATACGAAAGGAGCTATCTGGTATGGAACAAGCTAATTCGACGCTGATTCTTGATTTGCTGGATGTTCATAATATCCGGGTGAATGTTGAAGACAAGCAAATGACTTTTGTCGAGGCTGTAGAGACTGAGGCGAGATCGCAAGGGGTTGAAGTGTCCGGAGCGCACAAAGTTGTTTTACCCGAAAACCATGGTTATTTGAAAGAAAACATCGAAACAGCTTTGAAGCATATAGAAGAGAAGTAAAGTGAAGGTCCACAGATCGTGGGGCTTTTTTCTTTGCGTTTAATGGACCTTATATAGAGGGGCATGACCTTGCCGGAAGGGCTTCAACGCGGGCGGGGTCTTTTTTGCGATTTTACGCCAAAGATTGCGTTTACATATTGTTCCAAGCCGCTGTATACTATTTTTACAGAGTGGCTATAAGCTGACAATTAAGTACGAACCACATATAAGGAGGTAGCTTTTTGAAATCAACATATAAAGTCCTTTCCAGCGATGCGGATTTGTTTGCTGCAGCTCTCGCCCAGGTAAAGGTATACGTGGTCCAATTAATGGAGGGCAAGCCGCATGTGATTGCAGACTATGCCGGTCCTGTGCAGAGATGGACTCCTGATGATGTATTGGTGGCCGGAATGTGCTACAGCCGTGAGGGGTTTGAATTTAGGGTAAGACTACCCCAGAAGTAATTATACGGAAGGTGAAGAGAGTGGAAGATGGACTACGGCAGCGTTTAGGATTGCCACAGCAGCAGGAAGCAAGCGGATCACCATTGAACGAGACTCTGATTACGGATACGGACGGCATAACTGTGCTGAACGTTTCCAGAGAGGATGTGGAACAAGGCCGACTGGAGCGGTATCTTCGGGAGTTCAAGAAATATGAGAAGAAAAGGCTTCGCGGCAAAGTTTCGCTGATCTGGGGCGGCTATGCGCAGGACCCTAGAGAGATTTATCAGATCCGGGAGATTACGAATTGGATAGATCGTCTTTTGAAGAATATCCCTCATCTGTTTTACTTTTTGAGCCGGGAGAATTACAGCATGCGCATTGCTTTCTTTTGTTTATCGGAAGTGGTGGGCCGGGCGGGGCTGGAAGTATCTATTACGAAGGAGCAGGGCCGGCGTTTGATCGAAAAGGTTGCCAAGAGCGCAGTAGTTTACTCCAGAAAGCTTAAAGAGCCGGCGGAAGCGCAGTTTGCTCTTGCTGAGGGGATTTTGGAGGAGCTGGGGTACGATCAGACACTCGAATAGCTCATAGAAATGCCTCCGGAAAAAGCTTTGCAGGAGCGCGGTGGTTTTTCCTGGAGGCCCAGATTAAGATGGCGTATTGTAATTATACGAAATTGAAGGCAGCGATTTGGTCAGCATACACGATAAGCTGCTTATATTCAATCTCAGTCCCGTAGCTGGAGAAAGGTCTTACAACCACATTATCCAGTACTACAAAGTTATAATTATAGTTCTTCTCAGGGTGCTCTGCGCCCAAGTAGGAAATGTACTCATCCACGATGACGTCATCCATTAATGATTTCAGGTTAAATACATCCTCATCTTGTCTGCTGTTATAGCCGGCTACATTTCCTTGAATGCTGCCAAAGCTGGTGAGGATGTTTACTCTGCGTTCCCCATGATCGTTGTTCAGCAGGAGATTGGAGAGCTTCCCCAAAGCATCCACCTTAAAATCAATATGGGTTCTAATCTTTGAATTATTCAAACCAGGCACTTCCTTTCGAGAATTAATCTTCCAATGTACAAGATTCGACATATAGCCGCAAAATTCCTGTATGAATGTGAAAAAAACTGCTTGAACATGTAGAACACCAACGCCGGGCTGTTGAGCATCGCCTGACGCTGGTGTTCTTTGTGCAAATATAAGAAAGTATAAGTTTCACACTTTACTTTATCCTTATATTTCTCGCTGAAACGGATACCTTCCTTTTATGGACGGCGTAGCCGTTTCTACTTGTGGTTCAAGCTTATTCGCGTATGGTGACCCGGGTTCCGATAGGCACAATTGCCGCCAGGGAGAGAACGTCCTCGTTGTGCATGCGGATACAGCCGTGGGAGACCATTTTGCCGATAGAGGAGGGATCATTGGTTCCATGAATGCCGTAGTGCGGTTTGGAGAGGCCCATCCAGAAGGCACCGAAAGGTCCGCCGGGATTGGGCTGTTTGTTGATGATTGTGTATTCACCTGCCGGAGTAACGGTCAGCATTTTGCCAATGCCGACGGGGAATCCTCTGATCATGGTGTTGCCATCCAGCAGATACAGCATCCGCTGCGACAAATCAACGATAATACGGTAATTGGGCATTGTTATCAGCTCTCCTTTGCTATCAGGATATGTGTGGAGTGAGATGATGTTCATAAAGGAAAAGACTGCTCTGCTTGGCAGCAGAACAGTCTTCGAAGGGGATTGGAGATATCAATGGATGTCGCGGAAAAGTCCAATGACTCTACCCAAAATGGTAACGCGGTTAAGGCGTAGCGGTTCATAAGCCGGGTTCTCCGGCTGCAGGCGGATATGATCACGTTCTTTGTAAAAGGTCTTGACTGTTGCTTCGTCTTCTTCGGTCATAGCGACAACGATATCACCGTTATCTGCTGTTTGCTGCTGGCGGACGATAACATAATCGCCGTTCATGATGCCAGCGTCAACCATACTGTCACCGAGTACTGAAAGCATAAAAACTTTGTTGTCGCCTACATAATGGCTAGGCAGTGGAAAGTAATCCTCAATATTCTCTGTAGCTGTGATCGGCACCCCGGCGGTAACCTTGCCCACTACTGGAATACGGGTAACCGTCTGGACGAATTGGTGAACATTCTCGGAGTCCTCCTGGCCGAGTAGTTCAATCGCACGTGGTTTTGTAGGGTCTCGGCGGATAAGGCCTTTCTTCTCAAGGCGGTCCAGATGGCCGTGTACGGTGGAGCTGGAGGCCAGTCCAACCGCTTCACCGATTTCCCGGACGGACGGCGGATAACCCTTGCTGCGGACTTCGTTACGTATAAATTCCAGGATCGCCAGCTGACGACTCGAAATCTTTGACATCGGAATCAACCCCATATACTATGTTTGGGAAAATTATAACATAGAACCTCCGTTCGTACAAACATAAGTTCTAAAAAATATGGAAATAACCGCACCAAAAATAAAGGGAACAATTGTTCGAAAAGGGTATTGTGCAAAACACATGTTCGTGCTATATTATTTTCGAAAGTAAGAACAAGTGTTTGGAGGTCGGTAAATATGTTAAAGTACAGCACATACCGCAGCATCTACGACGAGGTTCGCGAAGTTCATACAGCGGATAACCATTCTGCTTCTATTCATAGACTCGATATTAAGGAGCTTATCCTAGCATTGTTTACAGCATGCAAAGGGTTATTCCGCCAAGACAATTTTGTGAAGCTGGCTTTGGTTCTTCTTTTAGTTGTTTCCGGGTTTACCGTAGTCGGAAATGTTTTTGCGGGATCGGTGTCATTATTGAAGCAGGAGAAACGGGTGGTTGTCGAACCCGGGGACACTCTTTGGAGCATTGCATTGAAGAACAAGCCTGCTGATATGAAAACTGCCGTATATATAGAAGGAATCAAACGGACAAGCGGGTTGGATAACAGCAGCATCAAGGCTGGTGACGTGCTTACATTACCGGTTTATTAACTGAAATTCACACCTCATAATTCCATGCAGAGAGCTTTCAGGGAGCAGACCTTGACAAGCTCTTTTTCTCATGGCACAGTTAGAATGAATTTAAAGGGGAGGGGAACACATTGAATATTGATCAATTGGTCGCACGCATTAACGAATTGGCACGCAAGCAGAAGAGTGACGGCCTGAATGAAGAAGAGCTGGCGGAAAGAGCCAAGCTCCGTGAGATCTATCTGGGTAACATCCGCAACAACTTCCGTGCTCAGCTTGATAACATTGAAGTTGTCGATAATTAAGAGCATGAACAAGGCTACATGGCATCTATAGACTGTGCCTGTTCCTTTTCATAGATATTACAGGATGACTAGGGGGAACTTACATGGCCCGTTCTTGGGAAAGAATGGTTCAACGCAACACACAGCAGCTTAACAAGCAGCGCAAGAAGCAGGGGAAAGAGTCCATTTATGCTTCAACCAGCTCTGCCGCTGCAAAGAGCAGTGATATTTTTAAAGGCCGCAACATTGTGTTTCCTGTAGTTTTGATGCTGCTTGGGATGATGTTCTGGGTAGTTGGCTCAATAGACGAAGCCAGGGGGAGCGGTATACTGGCCAACTGGCTGGGAGTTGTGCTGTATTTCTTGCTGGCGGCACTGCTGTTCTTCCGGCGCCCTTATTTAAAGGTTGAACGCGCTAGGCTCTCCACAATCAAATTCAACCGTGAACGCTGGCTGCCGGCAGCGGATATTGAGAAGATCATCGTGACCCGCAGCGCAGTCTCCATTAAATATAAGGGTAAACGTACACAATGGGTGTTCTCCAAGCTGCTCAACCGTTATGACATTCAGGCTATGGGAGAACGTCTGGAGCAATTTGCCAAGCAGAATCATGTAGAAATCGTTAACGAGTAGAAAGATATACCAGCATAGGGAGAGGGAGAAAACAATGCCGATTTCCGCCGTACTCTTTGACCTTGACGACACATTACTCTGGGATGAACGGAGCGTTGAGGAAGCTTTCCGCACTGCCGCTGAAGCGGCGGGGGACTCCGTTAATCCGCAGGAGCTGGAGGCCGCTGTGCGCCGGGAAGCGAGAAGCCTTTACGAGTCGTATGACACATTCCCGTTCACCAAGCTGATCGGGATCAATCCTTTTGAAGCGCTGTGGGGGAATTTTACTGCCGGAGAGCAGCCGGAATTCCGCCGGATGGAGCAGCTTGCTCCCGTCTACCGCAAGGAATCGTGGCGCCGCGGCTTGGCCGCGCTTGGCATTGACGATGAAGCGCTGGCGGAAACGCTGGCTGCCCGGTTTGCCGCTGAACGCCGCAGCCGGCCGTACATGTATGAAGAAACGCTGCAGGTGCTGGATAAGCTACGCGGTAAGGTTAAGCTGCTGCTGCTCACGAATGGCTGTCCGGCGCTGCAGCAGGAGAAGCTGGACGGTGTGCCTGAGCTGATTCCTTATTTTGACCACATTGTTATTTCGGGCAGCTTCGGCAAAGGGAAACCGGACAAGAGCATCTTCATGCACGCGCTGGACCTGCTGGAAATCTCCCCTGAGCAAGGGGTGATGGTCGGCGACAAGCTGACAACGGATATTCTTGGCGGGCTTGGCGCTGGCCTGACCACCGTCTGGATTAACCGGAACGGCAAAGAACCGGACCCGGAAATTCATCCGGATTACCAGATAGGCCATCTTGCGGAGCTTCTTCCGCTGGTAGAATCTCTATAGTGAATCTTTGATTAAGCCGGGTATCCTCATGCGGGATGCCGGCTTTTTTTTCGTCCAAAATCATTATGAATAAGTGAATTGTTCGGAGTGAAGTGCCTTGTATATGACCAAACTCATGATAACAGATAAAAATGTGAGTTTTATTTCCGGAAATACGAATATTATGTGTATAATGAGCAAAGAAGCATCACGCAAGATGTCAGTATCATTATGAAACCTACCACTTAACCGGGGGGACTCCAAATGATCAACCATAAAAAGCTGGCGGCATTTTTGTTGATTGTCATTACAGTAGCGGTAGCAGGCTGTTCAGGAAATTCGGGAGCAGAGGGGGAGATGAATGCTGCGGCAAATATATCTATGGAGCCTATCAAAGTAGAGCTGAGCTGGACTCCGCAGCAGGTCTCCGCTAACCAGATGGTAACATTCGAGGCTGTGGTGACACAGGCTGGCAAGCCTGTAGATGATGCGAAAGAGGTTATCTTTGAAATCATAAATAAGCAAGACAAAAGCCGGAAATATGAGTTCACAGGCGAATCATCGGGAAATGGGAAATACAAGGCTGAAGGAACTATTGAAGAAGAAGGGGAGTTTACTGTAACCTCCCATGTAACCGCGAGAACGCAGCACTCTATGCCGAGCAAAGAGCTTTTGGTGGAGCCGTAATCATTATTTTTTAGAGACTGAGGCTGCTGCCGGCAATTACGTATAATGCAGAGAGGAAAGGAAGGCTTTTCGAATTCCTGTTATTCTGCTAAACTTACTCTAATGTTTTTCTGGGGGGATAGAAAGTGGCTAAATTCACACTTGCTGATAGCTTACAGCAGCGCATACTGATTCTTGATGGAGCAATGGGCACAATGATTCAACAGGTGCCGCTTACCGGGGAAGATTTTGGCGGAGAAGAGCTGGAAGGTTGTAATGAAATGCTGGTGCTTACGCGGCCAGAGGTGATACAGAACATTCATGAGAAATATCTTGAAGCCGGCGCCGATTTGATCGAGACCAATACCTTTGGGGCAACCTCTGTGGTGCTTGCTGAATATGACATTCCGCAGCGGGCGCGCGAGATAAATCTTGCAGCCGCCAGGCTTGCCAGAAATGCTGTGGAGAAATATGATACGCCGGAACATCCGCGCTACGTAATCGGAGCTATGGGACCAACCACGAAGACGCTCTCAGTCACTGGCGGCGTTACGTTCCAGGAGCTGGTAGAGAGCTATGAGGAGCAGGCGGTCGCGCTGATTGACGGCAAGGTGGATGCGCTGCTGCTCGAAACATCCCAGGATACGCTGAACGTAAAGGCTGGAAGCATCGGCATCCGCAATGCCTTTGAACAGACCGGTGTTACGCTCCCTGTGATGATCTCGGGGACGATTGAGCCTATGGGTACTACACTGGCTGGTCAGAACATTGAAGCCTTCTATATCTCGCTGGAGCATTTGAAGCCGATTTCCGTCGGCCTGAACTGTGCGACCGGACCGGAGTTTATGCGGGATCATATCCGGTCGCTGTCGGCAATTGCTTCGGCGGCGGTGAGCTGCTATCCGAATGCCGGACTGCCGGACGAGAACGGGAATTATCACGAGTCGCCGGATTCGCTTGCCCGCAAGCTTGCGGGTTTTGCCGAGAAGGGGTGGCTGAACATCGCCGGAGGCTGCTGCGGAACGACACCGGATCACATCCGGGCGATGGCAGAGACGCTGTCTGCCTATCCGCCGCGTGTACTGGAAGGCCAGCATCCACCCGCACTGTCGGGGATAGAGCCTGTGTATATTGAGAACGACAACCGCCCTTATATGGTGGGTGAACGTACGAATGTGCTCGGCTCACGGAAATTCAAGCGACTGATTGTTGAAGGCAAATATGAAGAAGCTTCTGAAATCGCCCGCGCCCAGGTGAAAAGTGGTGCACAGGTTATCGACGTCTGCGTGCAGGACCCTGACCGTGATGAAAGCGAAGATATGAAGCAATTCCTGGAGCTTGTGGTAAAAAAGGTCAAAGTCCCGTTGATGATTGATACCACCGATCCCCAGGTTATTGATCTGGCGCTTCAGTACTGCCAGGGCAAAGCGATAATTAACTCCATTAACCTTGAAGATGGTGAAGAAAAGTTCGAACGGGTCACTCCGTTGATTCATAAATACGGTGCAGCGATTGTTGTGGGCACTATTGACGAGTCTGGGCAGGCGATCCAAGCTTCGGACAAGCTGGAGGTGGCCAAACGCTCCTACGACCTGCTGGTGAATAAATACGGACTGGCTCCGGAGGATTTGATTTTTGACACGCTTGTATTCCCGGTAGGTACGGGAGATGAGCAGTATATCGGCTCCGCCAAAGAGACAATTGAAGGCATCCGTCTGATCAAAGAGGCCCTTCCGGGCGTGCATACCATTCTGGGGATAAGCAACGTGTCGTTCGGTCTGCCGGAGGCGGGACGCGAGGTGCTGAACTCGGTGTTCCTCTATGAATGCACCAAAGCCGGACTGGATTATGCCATTGTGAATACGGAGAAGGTGGAGCGCTATGCTTCCATTCCAGAAGAGGAACGGAAGCTTGCCGAGCAACTGATCTACAATACGAATGATGATACTTTATCCGCCTTTGTTGCTGCTTTTCGCGGTAAAAAGGTAGAGAAGAAAGAGAAAATCTCCAACCTGTCGCTGGAGGAGCGTCTGGCTTCTTATGTGGTTGAGGGGACAAAGGAAGGCTTGATCCCCGATCTGGATGAAGCTCTGACAAAATCTGGTCCGCTGGAGATTATCAATGGCCCGCTGATGGCAGGGATGTCCGAGGTTGGCAGGCTGTTCAACAACAATGAGCTAATCGTCGCTGAAGTGCTGCAAAGCGCTGAAGTGATGAAGGCGTCTGTAGGGCATCTGGAGCAGTTCATGCAGAAGGATGAAACCTCGGTGAAAGGTAAAATTATGCTGGCCACCGTTAAAGGCGATGTGCATGATATCGGTAAAAACCTTGTGGAGATTATTCTCTCCAACAATGGATATGAGATTGTTAATCTGGGTATAAAGGTACCACCGGAGAATATCATCGAAGCGTTCCGGAGGGAGAAGGCCGATGCGATCGGGCTGTCCGGTCTGCTTGTGAAATCGGCTCAGCAAATGGTGCTGACCGCTCAGGACCTCCGCAATGCGGGGATTGATGTTCCGATCCTGGTGGGCGGCGCCGCACTGACACGCAAATTTACCAAGACGCGTATCCGGCCTGAATATGATGGACTTGTGTTATATGCCAAGGATGCGATGGATGGCCTGGACATCGCGAATCGGCTGATGAATCCGGAAGAGCGGGCCAAAATCGAGGAAGAAGTGCGCCTCGAAGCGGAGACGGCTGTAGCAGTAGCTCCACAGCAGGACATGCCGGTATTGACCCGGGCGGTCCGTTCCAAAATTTCAGCAGATGCGCCGGTCTTTACGCCGCCGGATCTGGAACGCCATGTAATGCGCAACTACCCGCTTGGGCATATTATTCCTTATGTGAATATGCAGATGCTGCTGGGCCACCACCTGGGCCTTCGCGGTTCGGTTGAAGCCCAGCTTGCTGCCGGCGATCCGCGCACTGTGGAGCTGAAGGATACGGTGGATGATATTCTGCATCAGGCAATGCTGAACGGGACGATTACGCCGCATGCCATGTATCAGTTTTTCCCGGCTCAATCGCAGGGGAATGACATTCTGATATATAACCCGCAGGATACGTCCCAAATTCTGCACACCTTCACCTTTCCGCGTCAGAATGTCGAGCCTTATCTTTGCCTGTCTGACTTCCTGAAGCCGGTGGACAGCGGGATTATGGATTATGTGGGCTTCCTGGTGGTTACTGCCGGTCATGGGGTCCGTGAGCTGTCGGCAGAGCTGAAGGAGAAGGGGGATTATCTCCGTTCCCATGCTCTTCAGGCGGTGGCGCTGGAGGTAGCAGAAGGGCTTGCGGAGCGCGTCCACCATATGATGCGGGATACTTGGGGTTTCCCTGACCCGGCGGATATGACCATGAAGCAAAGACACGGTGCCCGCTACCAGGGGATTCGCGTATCCTTCGGCTATCCGGCTTGCCCGGATCTGGAGGATCAAGGACCGCTCATCAAGCTGCTCTCTCCGGAGGACATCGGCGTGCATCTTACCGAAGGCTTTATGATGGAGCCTGAAGCCTCAGTGTCGGCGATGGTCTTCGCCCATCCTGAAGCGCAGTATTTCAATGTGGAGAAGCAGTAATTGCCATAACATACACTCGTCTGCTCGGGATTATCCTTCATAACAGCGGAACCTCCCGTAACCGGGAGGTTTTTTGCTGAACCGCTTTTTACCGAAAGATGATTTTTTGTCTCAAAAAGGGTAGAATTCACTGCATGGGATTCTGACATGATCAGTTGCTGTTTGGAAAGAAGGAAGAAGGGAGGATTTCGATGGAAATATATTTTTTGGGCACGAATGCCGGGGTGCCGACGCTGCAGCGGAATGTAACTTCCGTTGTGCTCAGACTGCTTGAGGAACGGCGCAGCTTCTGGATGTTCGATTGCGGAGAAGGCACGCAGCACCAGGTACTCCGTTCTCCGCTGCGGCTTGGTAAGCTGGAAAAGCTGTTCATCACACATCTTCACGGTGATCATCTGTTTGGCTTGCCGGGTCTAATCTCCAGCCGTGCCTATCAGGGCGGTACCGCTCCGCTGACCGTCTATGGCCCGCCGGGCCTGAAAGCATACCTGGACATCTCATTGTCGGTAAGCCAGTCCCGCATTCCCTACAAGCTGGAGGTTGTTGAACATAACGGCGGACTTGTATTCGAGGATGACGGCTTTAAGGTTGAAGCAGGACTGCTGGAGCACCGGATTGACAGCTATGGCTACCGTATCACGGAGAAAGACAGCCCGGGCAACCTGAATACAGAGCTTCTGCTCAGCTACGGACTCAAACCGGGACCGCTTTACGGCAAGCTGAAAAAAGGTGAAGATATAACGACAGAGGGTGGAGTTCTTATCCGGGCAGCCGAGGTACTGAATGCGCCAAAGCGTGGCCGCATTATAACCGTTCTCGGCGACACTAGACCTTGTCCGGGTGTCTTGCCGCTTGCGCAGGACGCGGATTTGATCATCCATGAGGCGACGTTTGCCCATGATCTGGCGGACATGGCCTTTCAGTATCATCATAGCACAGCCCGTCAGGCGGCTGAACTGGCGCTCGCAGCAGGAGGACAGGAATTGCTGCTGACTCACTTCAGCTCCCGATACACCTCTCAGGAAGAGCTTATTCCGCTCCTTGAGGAGGCGCAAACCATATTCCCGAAAACTATGCTGGCCGAGGAATTTTGTGCCTTTCCGGTGCACCGGAGAACCTCTGCCAATATCCCGGGAAATGCCTTGGGGAAATGAATTATTTTCCGGGAAAGCGCAGGAACTGACAGTACTGTGCCAAAAAGAACCTGCAATGGCGGCGCTTCGCTAGCATTCGACGGAGTATGTTGAATTTTGGATGGTGTACACCATTAATTATTAATACTATTAATTATATTTATGAGAGAGTTGAGGTCGCCATGAATGATGTCGGAGGATTATTGATAGATCTGGATGGAACCTTGTATCACGGAGGGCGGATGATTCCCGGAGCCGACCACCTTATAGCCGCATTGCGCCGTGCTAAGCTTCCCTTCCTATTCGTTACGAACAACTCGTCACGGACTCCGGCAGGTGTCGCGGCACATCTGCGCGGGATGGGCATTGAAGCAAAGGCGGAGGAGGTCTGCACTTCTTCTATGGCGGCGGCCCGCTATATCGCCGAGGAATCGCCCGGTGCAACAGTGGCAATACTTGGAGAAGAGGGATTGATCCAGGCTTGCAGCGAAGCGGGCTTGACGCTGGTATCTGAAGCCCCGCAATACGTTGTGCAGGGGATTGACCGGTCTTTTACATATGAATCGCTGGCCCGGGCTTCACGCTGGATTCGTGAGGGCGCAAAGTTCGTGCTGACGAATCCCGATCTGATGCTGCCCTCCGATGACGGGGTGATGCCGGGAGCGGGCACACTCGGAGCCGCCATTGAAGCGGCAAGCGGGCGAGCGCCTGTGGTGATCGGTAAACCGGAATCCCACCTGATTACCTACGCCACAGCTCTGCTCGGCATCAAGCCAGGTGCAGCGGTTGTGGTAGGAGACAACATGCGTACGGATATTTCGGCGGGAGCACGGGCAGGCTGCCGGACGATTCTGGTGCTGACCGGACTGACGACACAGGACAATTTGGAGCATTACCAGAGAATTACCGGTGTCACCCCTGATGAAATTTGTGCTGATTTAGCTGAACTTATGGGGACGCTCGGTGTATAATGTCAAGGATGTGCTTTTACCTACATACGAAGGGACGATGTAATTATGCCGGAACTGCCGGAAATGGAGAATTACAGGAAGCTGCTCAGCCAGCATATCATAAATGTTCCAATTACAGGTGTAACCGTAAATCGTGAGAAGACGATCAACCTGGCGGCGGACGAGTTCACGAAGACCCTGATCGGCGCACGTATTGTATTTGTGGAGCGGCGGGCGAAGCATATTCTGTTCCATCTTCACGATGGCCGCAGACTGCTGCTGCATTTGATGCTGGGGGGATTGCTGTTCTACGGTGCCGAGGAAGAGCGGCCGGAGCGTACTACACAGGTAGAGCTGGCTTTTGGCGATCATATCCTCTACTTCATGGGGCTGCGGCTGGGCTATCTGCATTTGCTGTCAGTGAAGGAGAGCGAGGCGGCGATGGGCAAGCTGGGTCCTGAGCTGCTGGACCGGCGGATGAATGCAGAACGTTTTGCCGGGCTGCTGAAAAGTCGGCGGGGTTCGCTGAAAAGCCTGCTGGTGAACCAGCAGGTGATGGCTGGAATCGGCAATTGCTATGCTGACGAAATCGCTTTTGACGCCAGACTTCTGCCAACGGTACTGGTACAGAATCTCACGCCTGAAGCGGTAACCCGGCTGTACGACAGTGTCCGCAAGGTGCTGACCGAGGCGACCGAAATCGGCGGCTATATGGAAATGCCTTTTATGACTGGCGATACCGTTACCGGCACTTATAACGACCATTGCAAGGTCTACGACCGTGAAGGCGAGCCTTGTCTGCGCGGCGGGGGAACGATTGTCAAAACAGAGCTGGCCGGACGCAAAGTGTTTTATTGCCCGGATTGCCAGCATGCCGAGTAGCCCCAAAATCGGGGCGCATGTCAGCACTCGCGGCGGATTTGGGCAAGCAGCCCGGTTCGCCTGGGAGAGCGGTGCGGCATGCTTTCAATATTTTCCGAAGAACCCGCGGAGCTTGCGGCTGAAGGCGCTGGACAGACGTGATGCGGAGAGCTGTGCTGGCTTTTGCCGGGACAAGGGAATGGTGTCCATTGCTCACACTCCTTACCCCACGAATATGGCGGCAGGCACAGGCGGAGCGGCATCAAGAGCGGTTATGGTGGCTTCTTTGCGAAATGATCTTGAGCTTGCCGAGGCTTGCGGTTCGCTGGGCATTGTGGTTCATTTTGGACATTTTGACGGTATAGAGCTGTTACAGGGTTATCGAAATATTATACAATGTATGAATGATACGCTAGAGAGCTGGCAAGGACAGGCCAAGCTGCTGATTGAGAATCAGGCGGGCAATCACGGAAGTGAGGGCATGGCTCTGGAGGAACTGGTCAAGGTGCGCGAGCTAAGCCGGTTTCCTGAGAAGATTGGGTTTTGTTTAGACACCTGCCATGCCTTTGCCGCCGGAATCTGGAATCCGCAGCATACGGACGAATTTGTGCGGCGAGGAGCCCTGCTGGGCTACTGGGAGCAGCTCGCTGCTGTACATCTGAATGATTCGCAGTATGCTTTTGGATCGCGCCGTGACAGGCATGCTTCCATAGGGAAAGGACTTATCGGTGAGGCGGGGCTGAAGAGTCTGCTGCTCACGGAACCTTTTCGTAATGCGGCCATTGTCATGGAAACCGGGAAGGGGCTGGATGGCAGCCACCGGGAAGAGATTGCCCTTGTACGGAAATGGTATGAAGCGGAGGAACGGGCGTGATCAACGTTTTTATGGACGATTACAGAAAACAGCCTAAGGGATTCGTGCTGGCACGGACTACCGAAGAATGCCTGCTGCTGCTGCGCGAGTGCGAGGTTCGTATTTTGTCGCTGGATTATGACATGGGTCCTGGGGATTTCAGCGGTGGTGAGGTTGCAAGGCGGATCGTGCTGGAGGGGCTGTTCCCCCGGGAAATTTATCTGCATACGTCCAGTCACCAGGGCCGGAAGGAAATGTACGAAACCTTGTATCCCGCTATTTCGGATGCTGATCTGCTGCATAACGGGCCGCTGGACCCTGGCAGGCTGGCAGAGATTGCGGAGAGGGCGGAGCACTGATGAAGGAAATGAATCAAGCGGAGCTGCTGGAGAGGCTGGAGCAGAAGGGAGAGCCCTTGGTTGTGTTCTTCTATACTCCGCTATGCGGTACTTGTAAAGCTGCTAGGCGCATGCTAGAGGTGGCGGAGCACCTGCTGCCGGAGAATCTCCTGATTGCTGCGGGAAATGTGAACATGCTGCCTGAGCTTGTGATGGCGTACCGGATTTCCAGCGTGCCTGCACTACTTGTGGCATCCGCAGACCGCAGATCAGCTCCGGCAATCTATTATTCGATGGGCTCTGTGGAACGGGTACTGGACTACATAAGGAGTGTGATCTCATAATGATTTCTTTACAACATCTTAGCCTGCGCAGGGAGAATAGCCTGATCCTGGATGATGTGTCGCTCGAAATGAAGCAAGGCGAAAACTGGGTGATCCTCGGACGCAACGGCTCGGGCAAAACAACGCTGCTGGAAATGATGACCGGCTATTTGTTTCCAAGTAAAGGTTCGGTTGAAGTGCTGGGTTATAAATATGGTGAGTGTGATTTGCGCGAGGTGCGCAAGGAGATCGGCTATATCGGCCCCTCGCTGATGGAAAAGCTGTCGCTGAACGATCCTGTATGGGAGGTTGTAGCCACAGGGGCTTATGCGTATCTTCGCTTCTACCAGCAAATTCCCCGCACTGTACAAGAGCAGGCTCTCCGGCTGCTGGAGGATATGAATCTCGGTGAGATGGCCAATCACCCTTTTGGAACTTTGTCGCAGGGAGAGCGCAAAAAAGCCATGCTCGCCCGCTGCCTGATGGCTGAGCCGAAGCTGCTGATCCTAGACGAGCCTTGTGCCGGACTTGATCTGTATGAACGCGAGAAAATGCTTGCGGAAATCGACAAGCTGAAGCAGCGTGATGTATCCGTGGTGTACGTTACGCATCATGTGGAGGAAATTGTACCGCTCTTTACGCATGTGGCGCTGATCCGTGGCGGCAAGCTGGCCGGCTCCGGACTCAAAGAAGAAGTATTGACTAAGGAAATGATCTTGGCCACTTACGATATTCCTGCTGATATTGAATGGGATAGCGGTCGTCCCTGGATTAAAATAAGACCTGGAGGCAAAGCCATTTGAGCAATTTCATGGAAACAACCGTAGAGCAGACCACTGCTCCGGAAGCAAAAATACATTCAAGATATATCTGCACCGCCAATCACGGGTTCGCGCCGTATGCCCAGGAAGAGCTGCGCCGCCTTTTCGGGGCGGTGAAGAGTACGCTCTTGCTGCCGGGAGAGATCTTCCTGGCTACGCTGGAGGCTGAGCCGGAGGAGGTGTCGCGCGTTCTTGCGGGCCATCTGCCGATCTTTCTGCGGCATATTCAGCCGGTGCAGTTCCAGGATCAGGGTGACATGTCCGCGCTGGAAAGGCTGTCCGTCTATTTGAGCCGCCGCACTGAACTTGCGGGTGAGAAGGTGTCGCTGCATGTCCGCAAGGGCAGCAGCTCCTTCTGGCCCGACAGCCCGGGCGAGCTGCGGGAATGGCTGCAGAGGCGGCTAGAGGCGCTTGGAGCCGAATTCACCGTACAAGAGCCTGCCTGGGTGATTTCGGTCTATGCCGATGGCGATGCGCTCTATGCCGGTGTCTCCCGTCCCGAGGATAACCTGTCGAGCTGGAACGGCGGGATGATCCGGTTCCGCAAGGAGGACGGGCAGATTTCGCGGGCCAAGTTCAAGTTGATGGAAGCGGAGAAGGAATTCTCGATTCCGTTCCACAGCTTCCGGAATGCGGTGGACATCGGCGCATCCCCGGGCGGCTGGACTTCATTCCTGCTGGAACGCGGCCTCAAGGTGACTGCCGTTGATCCGGCGCTCATGCATGAGTCGCTGCGCAATAATCCGAAGCTGAAGATTCTGCGCAAAAATGCCGGGGAAGTCAAATTCCGGGACAATGAGTTTGATCTGCTGGTCTGTGATATGAGCTGGAGTCCCAAGCTGATGGCCAAGCTGGTCACCGGACTGCTGCACAGTCTGTCACCTGGCGGAACAGCCATCGTCACTGTAAAGCTGATGCACAAGAAGCCGATGGCAGTGATTAAGGAGATTATCGCCATGTTCGAGGGCGAGCGGATGCAGGTTCAGCGGGCAAAGCAGCTGTTCCATAACCGCGATGAAATAACACTTTATATGATTAAATATTAACTTAGAGGGAAAGCATCCCGTTGCTACGCTGGCGGCTATACGCCGTTTTAAGCGTGGATAACGGTGGCTTTCCCTCTTTTTTTGTGCTGACTTAAGGTGAAGAAATGGAGGAGACATAATGATTTTTGAATCAAAGCTTAGAGCCGGAGAGCTGCTTGGCGGCAGATACAGAATTGTCAGAGCTATAGGGACAGGTGGCATGAGTCGGGTGTTTCTGGCTGAAGATATGCGTCTTCAGGGCAAACACTGGGCAGTGAAGGAGAGTGTAAGTCCAGAAAGGGCTTATGGTGACATTGAGGCGGAAGCGGAGCTGCTAATCTCGCTGAGCCACCCGTTGCTGCCGCGAGTTGCCGATTTTTTTCCTCCCGATCAGGAGGGCTACTGTTATCTGGTGATGGATTATATTGAAGGTGTGACGCTGGGCCAATATATTTCGGCAAACCCGGGGCCGCTGCCGGTGAAAAGCATTCTCCGGTATGCCGGGCAGCTGCTGGAAGTGCTGCAATATTTGCACGGGCATCATCCGCCGATTGTTCACCGCGATATGAAGCCGGGAAATATTATGCTAACCGGGCGCGATGAGCTGCTGCTGATCGACTTCGGCATCGCACGCAAATTCAGAAGCGGAGCCGGTGAGGACACCGAGAAGCTGGGGACGGTTGGTTTTGCCGCCCCGGAGCAATACGGCGGGGGCCAAAGCCATCCGGTTTCGGATCTGTACGGATTAGGCGCACTTCTGCTCTATATGGCTTCCGGCGGACAACATAGCCGCTGGCAGCCGGGAATGGAGGATAAGCTGCGTTCCCTACTGCCGGACGCCTTAATTCCAGTAATACGGCGTCTGCTGCGCCAGCATCCCGAAGACAGGTACCAAAGCGCTGAAGAGGTATTGCTGGCTTTGGAGCCCATTGAAGCTGCAGTGGAGCATGCTCAGGAGAGAAGCGGTCTGAGCAGTCAGACAGTCATGGTCCGGCAAGGCAACGCAACCACAGCTGTAGCTCTGCTTGGCGTAGCTTCCGGACTGGGCACAACCCATACCTCTCTGGCTGTAAGCAGTTATCTTGCACGAAATGGGCCTACGGCTTGGGTGGACGCCAGTCCTGATATGGCGGTCTACGACCGGATTTGCAATCTGCTCGAAGCGCCAAAGGCAGCCGGGGTTGCCGGTAATTCACAAGCTCCATTAATATGGAGAGGGGTTCATTATTGGAGAAAAGCTCCAGAGGGCAATATCACAGAACTGCTGAATCGTGAGTACTCGTACGTGGTTCTCGATCTGGGGACAGTGGGGAATCCCGGTGCGCTGCAGGAATTCGCAGCCAGTGAAATCCCGCTCCTCATAGCTTCGGGCGCAGACTGGCGGCTGGAGGAAACGCTGCACTGGCTCGCTCGAAACGGGATGGCGCCGCAGCCAGGCTGGCGGATTTGTCTGCCGCTTGCCAGCCAAGCGGCGGCAGATCTGCTGGGCGCTGCCCTGGGCAGCAAGCAGGTTCACGCTCTGCCGTATCAGCAGGATCCTTTTCAGCAGAAGGGCAAGCTGATTGATACGCTTGACAAGCTATTGAAAGAACAGCTACCGGGACGGAAATATACAAAGCGTGGCGGGATTTTTCTGAAAAAATCATAAAATCAATTCCCTATTCCAGCAGGACGCTTACTTATGCTAAAATAAGTCGTTGTATGTTTGGTTCGGTATAATATAAGCAGAAGTCGGGGAAGAGCAGTGAAATGCTGCTATTCTCCGGCTTTTAACTATACGGGGGGTTCTGGAATGAGCCATAACGAAAAAGATAAAGGCGATTCTGCGCAGGAGCATGGACGGGACGGGCGCTACTCGCGCCAGGTGAGGTTCAGTCCTTTCGGGGCGGAGGGGCAGGCGGGACTTGCCCGCTCAACCGTACTTGTCGTCGGTGTAGGCGCGCTTGGTACGGGGATTGCCGAGACCTTGGCCCGCTGCGGTGTGGGCAGGATTATTCTGGCTGACCGTGATTATGTGGAATGGAGCAATCTGCAGCGCCAGCAGCTCTATACCGAGGAGGACGCCCGCCAGCGTACGCCCAAAGCTGCCGCCGCCAAGGTACGGCTTGAGCAGATTAACTCGGAGATCATGATAGAGGCACATGTTCTGGATGTACGCGCTGAAGAGCTGGAGAATCTGCTCACGGGTGTAGATCTGATTATGGATGGGACCGATAATTTTGATACCCGGCTAATCATCAACGATATGGCTCAGAAGCATGGCATCCCCTGGATTTATGGGGCTTGTGTCGGAAGCTACGGGATTACATACACAATTCTCCCGGGAGAGACCCCGTGCCTGAACTGTCTGCTAGGGGCTGTTCCACTTGGCGGGGATACCTGCGACACAGCGGGGATTCTACCGCAGGCTGTGCAACTGGTTACAGCTAACGGTACCGCTGAGGCGCTGAAGCTGCTGGGCGGACGCCGCGGACAGCTTCGGAGTAAGCTTCTGTCGTTCGATGTGTGGCGCAACGAGCATCAGGAGATTGGTGTAAAAGCCGCCAAGAAGACTGATTGCCCTTCCTGCGGGAGCCATCCGATCTATCCTTACCTGACAGCGGCGAACACAGAACGCAGTGATGTGCTGTGCGGCAGAGATACCGTACAGATCCGGCCGGCGAATCGCCGGAAGCTGAACCTGCAGGAGACGGCCAGCCGCCTCTCCAGACTGGCCGCCGGTAAGGTGGAAAGCAACCCGTACTTGGTTTCCTTCACGGAGGAACCATACCGGATGGTTATCTTTGCCGACGGGCGGGCTTTGATTCATGGAACAAATGATATTGCCGCCGCCCGCAGCTTTTACCACCGGTATTTCGGATAGCCGCTTCACATTAATTGAGCAAAGAGACCATTCCCCGGGAATGGTCTCTTTGCTTTGCGGGAACTCTATAAATGATCTGCAGCGGTGCTGCCGTTGCAAGGCTGAATTCATGCGGGGGATACATTGTGAATGAGAGAATTATCTGGTTTGCGGCCGGGCATTCCCCTGATGCCAATGAAACTGCAGAAGCGGGTAAGCGGAGAAATGAAGAGCGCTTGACTCTGGAACATGCGCTGCAAGAGCTGGGACTGCAAACGACAATGAGCGAAGATCTGGGGGATCTTCGCTCATTGCTGTCCAGTCTGGACCCTGCATTGCTGCTTACAGAACTGCACCATGCTGCAGAATGGGAAGGGTGGGGGGGAATTACCGACCTGAGAGAGCAGGGGAGAATTCTGCCGGTGATGGTGATTTCCGGCGGAGAGTACGGTGAAGAGGCTGTAGCGGCATTTGAAGCGGGTGGCAATGAGTACATGGTGAAGCCGGTACATATCGGTGAGTTCAAATGCAGAGTCGAGAATTTATTAAAACTTACAGGCCGCCGCCACGACCATTCAGCGCTGCTTAGAATAGATGGTCTGATTCTCGATCCCAGCCGCCGGCTGGTCAGCCGGGATGGAGCAGAACTGAAAATGACCCCCAAAGAGTTCGATCTGCTCTATTATCTGGCTCAAAATCTGGGGGTGATTTGTCCCCGTGACGAAATTCTAAAGCAGGTCTGGGGATATCATTTCCAAGCCGACACCAATGTGGTCGATGTGTATATCAGACATATCCGCTTGAAAGTGGACAAAGGCCATAAGAACAAATTGATTCATACAGTACGCGGTACCGGATATGTACTGCGGGCACCGGAATACGGCGCCGCACAATGATAATCACAATATGATCATCTACAACTCTTTACTATATTCCAATTACGATAAAAGAGCTGCTACAGTACCCGGCGTGCTTTCAGGAATGTTTTCGTCCAGTGGTTTGAGTTCACGTCGGAAATCGTTACACCCGGAGCACCGTAGGTGTGAAGCATTTTACCGTTACCCATGTAGACAGCTACGTGGGTTACATTATGGCCGTTTGCTCTGCTACCGCTGGAGAAAAACAACAAATCGCCTACCCGCAGGTTCGCTTTGGATACAGGTGTGCCTACTGTGGATTGCGCCGCAGAGGTGCGGGGCAGGTTGATTCCGTATTTGCCGAAAATGTATTTAGTGAAGGACGAGCAGTCAAAGGTTCTGGTTGAAGTAGTTGGAGCGCCGAACTCATAACGAACGCCCATGAATTTACTGCCTAAGTTGACAATGTTCTGTCCGGTAGAAGATGTTACAGACGCGGCAGCAGCGGGTGCTGTTCCGGCGCTGGTTGCCATCAGAGTGCTCAGGCCAATCGTGGTGCACATACCTACGACTATAGCTTGCTTAAACCATTGATGTTTTTTCATGTTGTAATACCTCCTAGGTTTTGTTGTTGAAAGTTTCTAGTGTCTTGCTCTGTTCGTAGTATAGCAGGTTATTCATGTCCTAAATTCTGGAGCAGGTGCCGCAAACCCAAGCCGGGCATGTGTTGGAAGCGTTTTATTAAAAGTTCATTAAAAGTTACAAAAAATTAATATTTACACCTCTCCAGCACTGAAAAAAGCCGGCAATCCCTTGAGTGGCAGGGGTTTACCGGCTTTCAATGTTTGAAGACAAAAGTTACAACGATGTTTCTAAATTACATATGTACTTAGTCCTTGCTTTGAATAATTAGCAGCAGACCGCTCTCAATGGTGACGGTTCCGGAAGCTGCAGTCAGGACATTGCTTACGCCAAGAGATTGTCCCAGCTTCAAGGTGGCGCGAGTCAGCGGATATTGGAAGCCTTCAAGCGTGATGCCAGTTACCTCGGGTGTCAACGGCAGAAGAGAGACATAGGTATATCCCAGATCTTGAACAACCGCCTGTGAACCAGTCAAGGTTATGTAATTATTTGAATCGACAACGGAACAGAGCACCTGGCGCTGCGCCGCTCTTGTCATCATCTGAATGCTAGCCAGTGTGTGGTCAAAACGCGTTCCGGTTACGCCAAACAGCAGTATAGATTCAGGCTGCGTGTCGAGAGCAAGATCAAAAGCCATTTCACTATCAGTCAAATCCTTGTCTACCGGATCAACGGCGATCGTTTTTTTGCTGCCTGCTTCGATTTGCTGGAAGTCCTCCTGGCTGACCGAATCGAAATCGCCTACAGCAAGATCAGGTGTAATTCCGTGAGAAACTAGAAATAAAGCTCCCTTATCAGCACCGATGATATAATCCTCTTCATCTAATAGAGACAAATATTCTGCGGACAGCTCGCCTCCGGCAAATATAACAACCCGTTTGGATGGCATGGTCCCCCTCCTTATATAGCTTAATTGTCACTCATCCTGACCAAGTATAATGCAGATCGAAAGGTTGTACAAATGCTGCGGTCCGCGATAAAATGAAGGTAGAAAAAATTGTATTGGAGGGTGAGAGGAATTATAAAGGTACTGTTTGTATGTCTGGGTAATATTTGCCGCTCACCGATGGCCGAGGCTGTTCTCCGCCATAAAATCATGGAGCGGAAGCTGTCAGCGCAAATTTCAGTTGACTCTGCGGGTACCGGTGACTGGCATATCGGCAAAGGGCCGCATGAAGGGACCCGGACTATTCTGGACCAGCACGGCATCAGCTATGAGAACATGAAGGCCCGGCTTGTGAAGAGCGGTGATTTTGAAGAATTTGATTATATTATCTGCATGGATAAGTCCAATGGCGACAATGTCCGCAAGATCCCTGGCGGAGAGAAGGCGAAGCTGCTGTTCTTCATGGATTTATTGCCGGAGGAGGAGCTGCGGGAAGTGCCGGACCCTTATTTTACAGGAAATTTCGAACAGGTCTATGAACTTGTTAATGCTGGCTGTGATGTACTGCTGGGGCAGATCATCAAGGACAAGCTATAGCTGATGACTGCGATGAAGCTCCGCTGACTTTGGTTGCCGTCCTTATTAATAAGGACGGGCACCGTGGTGCCCATCCTGAAATGAAAGCGTAAACACGCTGAAGAGATACATATGTTCTTGAGATGTTCATCATTTTTTTCGTTCAAAGCGGGGTTATTTGTTTAAAAAATAGAGTAGTGATTCCGGCAGCTCCTTTTGCCAGAATCCCCAGAGATGGCGTCCGTCTTTTTCACGATAGGATACGGTCGCCCCGCGTGACTCCAGCAGTGCCTTGGTTTCCCGGTTCATCTGTACAAAATCGTATACGCCGGTATCCGTTTTATAGTTGGTTTCCTGAAGCCCAACCACCATGTTGATATCCAGCCAGGAGAGATCCTCCTCCAGTGCCAGAATCTCGCGGGTCTGCGGGTAATACGCGCCGGAAAGGCTCAGAACACGGCTGAACAGGCCCGGATACGCCAGTGCGAGATGCAGCGATACACTGCCGCCCAGCGAATCGCCTGCGATGATGCGTTCATCCGGCGTCCGGCGGACCGGATAATTATGTTCAATGTAGGGAATAATCTCTTCGGCAAAGCAAGACAGGTACTCTTTGAACCTGCTGCCAAAAGGGGCATACTCCTGCGTACGAACGGCAACATTGACTTCGACCCCGACGATGATGAACGGTTCGATATCCTGTTCCAGAATCAGTTGACCGGCAAGGGTGGCGATGCGGCCGAAGTTGAAGAATTCCTCTCCATCCTGGCAGTAGACTACCGGGTAGCTGAGAACCTCGTTATAACCGGGAGGCAGATAGATTCGCAGCTTGCGCTCCTCCTGAAGATGCTCGCTCCACACGGTTTGCTTCAAAATTGTACGTTTCAGAAAAACAGGCTCACTCATGGCTGAATTCTCACCTTTCTTGTCGAAATTTTGCATTAGTCGTAGTGTTGCGTTAAAATTATCCACGCGGTAAATGTGTCAAATATCATTTACTTGCCAATTAAAAATTTCTCTGTTACAGAATTTTTGATGACCTGTTATACATACAAAGTTTATGGAAACATAAATTTTATGCGTATTTCTTTGACGAAACAGATAAAACAGGTGTATAATAATTCTATAACAGAGGCCACTGATATTCAAATTTTTTTATTGAGGTGAAAATGATGACTAAAGTTCCTTACGAAGTGTATACAGAGGATGTGGAGGCCCTTTCGGTACTTTCCCCTGACGGAGAAGTTATCAATAAGGATAAGATGCCTGCACTTACCGACGATCAACTGAAAGAAATCATGTACCGTATGGTATTTACCCGGACCTGGGATGACCGGGCCGTCAATCTGGGCCGTCAAGGCCGCCTTGGTTTCTACGCACCGGTATCCGGTCAGGAAGCTACAATGGTAGGCAGTGAATTCGCCCTCCAGAAAGAAGATTTCGTATGCCCGGGCTACCGTGATATTCCTCAGCTTGTATGGCATGGACTTCCATTATACCAGGCTTTCCTATATTCGCGTGGACATCAACATGGCGGACAGATTCCTGAGGGTGTAAATGTATTGATGCCTCAGATCATCATCGGCGCTCAAATCCTGCATGCTACAGGTATTGCAATGGGCTTCAAGCTGAAGAAGCAGCCAAATGTCGCAATTACCTATACAGGTGACGGCGGTTCTTCTGAAGGTGACTTCTACGAAGGCCTGAACTATGCCGGACGCTTCAAACTGCCGGTAATCTTCTTCGTACAGAATAACGGCTATGCCATTACAACTCCGTTCGCGAAACAAACGGCATCCAAATCCATCGCCCATAAAGCGGTTGCTGCGGGTATTCCCGGCATCAAGGTTGACGGCATGGACGTCTTCGCGGTAATTTCCGCCGTGCAGGAAGCTGCCGAGCGTGCCCGCAAAGGCGAAGGAGCTACGCTGATTGAAGCTGTTACTTACCGTTTCCGTCCGCATTCCCTTTCCGACGACGCCAGCAAATACCGTTCCAAAGAAGAAGAAGGACAATGGAACGAGAAGGACCCGATTGCCCGTCTTGCCAAGTATTTGGAGAAGAAGGGGCTGTGGACCGAAGAAGATACAGTGCGCGTAAAAGAAGAAGCGAAAGCGACTGTAAACGAGCAGGTTAAAAAAGCGGAGCAAACCGAAAAAATGACCGTTCCCGGCTTGATCGACAGCATGTTCGAGGTAACACCGAAACATCTGGAAGAGCAAAAAGCCGATTTTGAATAAGGGGGATATCAGGCAATGGCACAAATGAATATGAAAGAAGCAATCCGTGACGCAATGCGCGTTGAACTGAATCGTGACCCTAACGTTCTGATCTTCGGAGAAGACGTAGGTAATGTAGGCGGCGTCTTCCGTGTAACTGAAGGGCTGCAAAAGGAATTTGGCGAAGAGCGTGTATTTGATACACCACTCGCTGAATCCGCAATCGGTGGTCTGGCTTTTGGTCTCGGGGTACAAGGCTTCCGTCCAATCGCTGAAATCCAGTTCGTCGGCTTCATCTTTGAAGCACTGGATCAAATCGTAGTTCAGGCAGCACGCCTCCGCTGGCGTTCCGGGGGCAGATACAATGCTCCTGTAGTTTTCCGCACACCATTTGGCGGCGGCGTAAAAGCGGCCGAGCTTCATACAGATTCCCTGGAAGGCCTGATTGCCCAAAGCCCGGGGATCAAGGTTGTAATTCCTTCCAACCCATACGATGCCAAGGGACTTCTGATCGCGTCTATCCGTGATAATGACCCTGTGTTCTTCATGGAGCACTTGAACCTCTATCATGCATTCCGTGATGAAGTGCCGGAAGGCGAATACACCGTTGAGCTGGGTAAAGCAAATGTTGTCCGCGAAGGTTCGGATGTAACAATTATTGCTTACGGTCTGATGGTACATACTGCTACCAAAGCGGCCGATCAGCTTGAGAAGGAAGGCATTAAGGCTGAAATTATTGATCTGCGTACGGTTAGCCCGATTGACATTGATACAATTGTAGCTTCTGTGAAGAAGACCAACCGTGCAATTGTAGTCCAAGAAGCGCAGAAGAGCTCCGGCGTTGCTGCTGAGGTTATTGCACAAATCAATGAAAAAGCTATTCTCCATCTTGAAGCGCCTGTACTTCGTGTAGCAGGTCCGGACACCATCTATCCATTCGCGCAAATCGAGGATACTTGGATTCCTACACCGGCACGTGTCATTGCAGCCGTGAAGAAAGTTCTGGAATTCTAATTATGCAGTATCTTGCCGTCCTTAAATAAGGGCGGCGCCCGTTTCTGCAAATGAAAGTGATGCTTTCGAAGTAAGTTTGCGAGAGTTGCAAGAAGTTATGCTCCATACAACTAAGCGTCTGCTTCGAAGCAAGTTTTGTACGAAGATAATTCATTGTAGTATCGCTAACAAAACTTTTAGGAGGTTATTAAGGTGGCAAAATTTGAGTACCGGTTCCCTGAGCTGGGCGAAGGTTTGCATGAAGGCGAAATTATCAAAATGCACATCAAAGCCGGCGATAAAGTAACCGATGACGATATCGTAATGGAAGTCCAGAATGACAAGGCGGTAGTAGAGGTTCCTTGTCCAGTCAACGGCACAGTGCTTGAGGTCTTCACCAAAGACGGTCAAGTGTGCCGCGTAGGCGAAGTTGTGGCAATCATTGATGCAGAAGGCGATGTGCCTGAACAAGAAGGCGGCCATGCTGAAGCACAGGCAACTCAAGAAGTGGATGCAGCAAAGGGCGGAGCGGATACAACTTCTTCTCCTGCAGCAAGCGGCTCTGCTAACTTTGAATACAAGTTCCCTGAACTGGGCGAAGGTCTCCATGAAGGTGAAATTATCAAAATGCATATCAAAGTCGGCGACAAAATTACCGATGATGATATCATCATGGAAGTTCAGAATGATAAGGCTGTCGTGGAAGTTCCTTCTCCAGTCAACGGCACAGTGCTTGAAGTATTCGCCAAAGACGGACAGGTATGCCGCGTGGGTGAAGTTGTGGCAATCATTGCTGCTGAAGGCGATGTTCCTCAGCAGGAAGGCGGCCATGCTGAAGCTCCGGCTACTGGGGCGGCAGCACCGGCAGCAAGCGCAGCTCCAGCAGCGGTTCCGGCTCCTAACCGCGAAGTATTGGCTACGCCAAGCGTCCGCAAGTCCGCCCGTGAACAAGGCGTTGATCTCGCATTGGTCAACGGCAGCGGCAAGAACGGCAAAATCACCCATGAAGATGTTGCAGCCTTCCTGAAGGGCGGCTCTGCAGCGCCTGCGGCAGCTCCAGCAGCAGCGGCACCTGCGGCAGCAGCTCCGGCAGCGGAAGCTCCAAAAGCCAAGGCCCCAGCAGCAGCGGCTGCAGCTTCCGGTAATGTGAGTCTGGAAGAAGAACGCGTACCGTTCAAGGGTATCCGCAAAGCCATTGCCAACGCTATGGTTAAATCGGCATACACTGCGCCTCACGTTACCATCATGGACGAAGTGGATGTTACCGAATTGGTGGCCTTCCGTGCCCGTATGAAACCAGTTGCCGAGAAGAAAGGCGTGAAGGTAACGTACCTTCCGTTCATCGTCAAAGCACTTGTTGCAGCTTCCCGTCAATTCCCTGCGCTTAATGCTACAATTGATGAAGAAGCTAATGAAATTGTGTACAAGAAATACTACAACATCGGTATTGCTACAGATACAGACAATGGTCTGATCGTTCCTGTCATTAAGGATGCTGACCGTAAGAGCATCTGGATGATTGCAAGTGCAATTACTGATTTGGCGCTGCGCGGCCGTGACGGCAAGTTGGCACCTAACGAAATGAAAGGCAGCACCATCTCGATCACCAACATCGGTTCCGCCGGCGGTATGTTCTTCACTCCGATCATCAACTTCCCTGAAGTGGCGATCCTGGGTACTGGACGCATCACCGAGAAACCTGTTGTTAAGAATGGTGAAATCGTAGCTGCTCCGGTAATGGCTCTCTCCTTGAGCTTTGACCACCGCATTATTGACGGCGCAACAGCACAGAACTTTATGAACTATATCAAGACCCTGCTTGCAAATCCTGATATGTTAGTTATGGAGGTGTAATAAATGGTAGTCGGAGACGCTTCAATTGAAATCGACACATTGGTAATTGGTGCAGGTCCCGGCGGGTATGTGGCGGCAATTCGTGCCGCCCAGCTCGGCCAGAAAGTCCTGATCGTGGATAAATCGGAACTCGGCGGCGTATGCTTGAACCGCGGCTGTATTCCTTCTAAAGCTCTGATCTCTGCAGCACATCAGTATGAAGCTGCACAACACGGCGAAGTTTTCGGTGTTACCGCTGAAAATGTCAAGGTGGACTGGGCTAAAACCCAGGAGTTCAAAAACGGCGTTGTTAAAAGAATGACAACCGGCGTAACCAGCCTGATGAAAGGCAACAAAATTGAAGTGTTCAGCGGTGAGGCTATGTTCATCAACGCTAATGAAGCCCGCTTGTTCAACGAACACGAATCTCCACGCTATAAGTTCAATAACTGCATCATCGCAACAGGCTCGCGCCCGATTGAACTGAAGCCTTTCCCATTCGGCGGACGCATTCTGTCTTCGACCGAAGCGCTTGATCTGCCGGAAATTCCGAAGAGCCTGATCGTTATCGGCGGCGGCTACATCGGTGCAGAGCTTGGTCAAATGTATTCCAAGTTCGGAACTAAGGTAACGATCATCGAAGGAATGGATACAGTTCTGCCAGGCTTCGATAAGGATATGACCCGTCTGGTTGCCAAGAACATGGCGAAGACCGGCATCGAGATCGTAACCAATGCCAAAGCTGAAAGTGCAGTTCAGAACGACAAGGAAGTTACCGTGAAATATTCTGTGGGCGGCGAGTCCAAGGAAATTACTGCGGATTACCTGCTTGTTACCGTTGGCCGTCGTCCGAACACGGACGGTGAGCTGGGTCTGGATCTGATCGGTATTGAGCTGGATGAACGCGGACTGATCAAGGTTGACCACCAGGGCCGCACCAACATCCCTAACATTTATGCTATCGGCGATATCGTGCCTGGCCTGGCTCTGGCGCACAAAGCTTCGTATGAAGGTAAAATCGCGGCTGAAGCCATCTCCGGACACAAGTCCGTAGTTGACTACAAAGTGATTCCGGCAGTTGTATTCACTGATCCTGAATGCTCCAGCGTTGGTCTTACCGAGAAAGAAGCTAAAGACAAGGGCTATAAAGTAAAAGCCGGCAAATTCCCGTTCGCAGGCAATGGCCGTGCGGTATCCTTGAACGCTCCAGACGGCTTCATCAAGATTGTGGCTAACAGCGAGAACAATCTCGTTCTAGGTGCACAAATCGTCGGTCTGGAAGCTTCCAACCTGATTGCTGAGCTGGGTCTGGCGATTGAAATGGGTGCTACACTCGAAGACATCGCATTGACCATCCATGCACACCCAACCCTTGGCGAAATTGTCATGGAAGCGGCTGAGCTTGTGGAAGGCCACCCGATTCACGTTATGAAATAATAGATTAACGGCTTGCGCAGCAGGCTATTCATAAGGATGCCTTCAGAAGCCTTAAGGTGGCTGATGGGGCATCCTTTTTTTTTACATGCCGCCAAAGTTGATACCCCAATGTGTTAATATTTAGAAAAGGGGGCGAACCTATGAATACCATGTCATACGCCAAAGCTGTACAATATGCTAAATACCGCTTGCCATATTCGGCTGAGGCTGTCAGTTTCGTGATTGAGCGGGCGGGTGTGAGCGAGGGTGCAGTTGCGGATATTGGAGCAGGAACAGGACTGCTGACGCAGCATTTTACCGGTCAGGTAGCGCGTGTATATGCAGTAGAGCCTGAAGATGAAATGCGGAGGCTAATGAAGGAAATTATTGGCGGGCAGCAATTCAGCATAGAATACATAGCGGGAACGGCTGAGAACACTCATTTACCTGATCAGTCGGTGGACCTGATTGTGGCGGCAACAGCTATCACCGGTTTCAACCGGAAGCGGCTCTTAAGGAGTTCGGGAGAATCCTGAAACCAGGGGGCTGGCTGGCGGTCTTTTCTTATTATGATGAGTTCAACTTCCTTAAGGACAATATGAATGTGGGCAGGAATATACAACAATATACAGCAAGGTTAAGTGAGACCAGACATACGAAGCCGCTGCAATATTTTTACGGGAGCTCGGAGCCGGTGAGACACTTATTCCCGCAGGAGCTTCAAGAGAGCTGGGAGGAGTATTGGGGTGCGGCAGCCTCCGGCATGGAAGCCCCCGGCGAGCAAGAGGAATGGTTCAAGGACTTCCGTCAGGCGCATCAGGAGCGTTTTGCGGGACTTCAGACAGAAGGGCAGATTACGGTGAAATACAGCACGGAAGTGTGGCTGGGGCAGCCGGAGTATCTCCTAAACTCTCAAGAATAGGAAAATTCGCGCTGCGGGAAGGATCGGAGGATGCTGGAAATTGCATTTTCTGCGCTTTAACAAGTTACAAGGGCGGTCAGCTCATGGTAAACTGATATAAGAAAAAAAGAGGAGAGGGGTGTGGCGCTGCTTGCGTAATTATTTGGATTTACTACAGGATATATTAGACCATGGCACAGCCAAGAGCGACCGGACTGGAACAGGTACAATATCCGTTTTTGGACGTCAGCTCAGGTTCGATCTGGCGGAAGGGTTTCCGCTGGTGACCACCAAGCGTATTCATTTGAAATCGGTCGTACACGAACTCCTCTGGTTTTTGAAGGGTGAGACTAACATTTCCTATTTGAAGGAGAATGGAGTCTCTATCTGGGATGAATGGGCCGACGAGAATGGAGAGCTTGGACCGGTATACGGTTCACAATGGCGGGCCTGGGAAAGTGCGGATGGACGCCATATCGACCAGATTGCCGCGGTGATTGATTCGATCAAGAATAACCCGGACTCGCGCCGTCATATCGTTAGTGCGTGGAATGTGGGGGAAATTGAGCAGATGAAGCTGCCGCCTTGCCATTTTGTATTTCAGTTCTACGTAGCGGACGGCAAGCTCTCCTGCATGCTGACGATGCGTTCTGTAGATACCTTCCTTGGACTGCCGTTCAATATAGCGAGCTATGCGCTGCTGACGCATATGGTTGCCCAGCAGACCGGGCTTGAGGTCGGGGAATTCATCTGGTCCGGCGGCGATGTGCACATTTATGCAAACCATCTGGAGCAGGTGGCTACGCAGCTGGAGAGACAGCCATATGCGCTTCCGAAGCTAGTGATCCGCAGACAGCCGGAGAGTATTTTTGACTATACCTTCGAAGATTTCGAGTTCGCCGATTATGTTCATCATCCGTCCATCAAAGCTCCAGTGGCTATCTAAATTCTTGCTGACGGTAAGCTATTAATATGTGGAATGAGGGATTCAGGATGAGCATTAGCATGATTTGGGCCATGGCCGCAAATAATGTGATCGGCAAGAATAACGATATGCCCTGGCATTTGCCGCGGGATTTTGCCTACTTCAAGGCAGAGACACTCGGGAAGAGAATGCTAATGGGACGCAAAACCTGGGAGTCGCTTGGCGGCAAGCCTTTAAAAGGGAGAACGAGCATTGTCCTGACACGCGATCACAGCTTTGCTCCTGAGGGAGCTACAGTCGTGCATTCTCTGGAGGAAGCAGTGGCTGAGGGACGCAAAGAGGATGAGCTGATGATCATTGGCGGTGCGGAAATTTACAAGCTGATGCTTCCCTTTGCCGATAAGCTGCTGGTCACCCGGATTGAAGAGGAGATTGCAGGGGAGACGAGGTTCCCTGAGGTCGACTGGAGCGAGTGGAGAGAAATCACCAGCACCCAGGGCATCCGGGATGAAAAGAATCCGTATGATTACCGATATTACGTCTATGAACGTTCGGTTTAAGGAAAAAGCGTTTTCTCTGACACAACATGTGAAATAGTACAAATAATCAGCAAATTAGTCCATTACAGTGCAAAAGTGTTGGATGCTACTATAATTATTAAAATTACAAATGCTCAAGGTTTAAGTATTATAGAATGTGCAGGTACTGCATTGCGCTGAAAATCATATGGATGCCGCAATATGCTACAATGTACTATACATCAACACGAAGAGATCGGATGGGGGAATCGTAAATATGTCTACACCTACTGGATTTATGGAGTATAAGCGCCAGCTCCCAGGTGATCGTGATCCTGAGCAGCGCGTTAAGGACTGGGAAGAGTTCCATCATCATTTAACCGAGGACGAGCTTCGGACACAGGGTGCGCGCTGTATGGACTGCGGTACTCCTTACTGCCATACCGGCATTGATATGAGCGGCGGCACTTCGGGTTGTCCGGTGCACAATCTCATACCTGAATGGAACAATCTGGTGTATCGGGGACTATGGAAGGAAGCGCTGGAACGGCTGCATAAGACGAATAATTTTCCAGAGTTCACCGGGAGCATCTGTCCTGCACCTTGCGAAGGCTCCTGTACTGTCGGACTGATCGGGCAGCCGGTTACCATCAAGACGATTGAGCTGGCGATTATTGATAAGGGCTTTGAGGAAGGCTGGGTTGTGCCGAATCCTCCAGAGAAGCGCACAGGTAAAAAGGTTGCCATCGTCGGCTCAGGACCGTCTGGTCTCGCCGCAGCGGCACAGCTTAACAAAGCTGGACATACCGTAACAGTCTTCGAGCGCAGCGACCGTATCGGCGGCCTGCTGACCTATGGCATTCCGACCATGAAGCTCGACAAGCGTGTGGTTCAGCGCCGTGTGGATCTGCTCGCTGCCGAGGGTGTAAACTTTGTAGTCAACACAGAGATTGGCAAGGATATTCCCACCCAGCAGCTAGTTGACGAATATGATGCGGTTGTTCTGTGCGGCGGTGCAACGAAGGCTCGCCGATTCAATGTAGAAGGCAGCGAGCTGAATGGCGTTATGTATGCAATGGATTATTTAAACGGAACGATCAAGAGCTACCTGAATTCCAATCTGGAAGATGGAAACTATGTTTCTGCGGCAGGCAAGGATGTTATCGTGCTTGGCGGCGGCGATACCGGCTCTGACTGTGTAGCTACCGCACTGCGTCATGGCTGCAGCAGCATCACCCAGTTCGGCACACATGAGAAGGCGCCGCTTACGCGTGATCCAATCGCGAACCCTTGGCCGCAATTCCCGAATGTCTACACTCTGGATTATGCGCAGCAGGAAGCCAAAGCGGTATTCGGTGATGATCCGCGTGAATTCTCCATCATGACTACCAAATTCGTAGGTGATGAGGAAGGCAACCTGAAGGAGCTGCACACGGTGCAAATCCGCCGTATTGTGGATGAAACCGGACGCAAGATTTATGAGCCTATTCCGGGAACAGAGGCCGTATATCCCGCTCAGCTCGCGCTGATCGCCATTGGCTTCGATGGACCGGAGCAGGAGATCATTGAGGAGCTTAAGCTGGAGACGGACCGCCGCAGCAATGTGAAGGCCCGTTATGGCAAGTTCAACACAAATGTAGATAAAGTATTCGCGGCCGGCGATATGCGCCGTGGTCAGAGCCTTGTGGTCTGGGCGATCAACGAAGGACGCGAAGCTGCACGTGAAGTAGATAAATATTTGATGGGCTCGACAGTTCTGGCATAAGCCGGGCAGTCACAGCAAAAAAGCCGTCTCACCCGCGTATTGCAGGTGAGACGGCTTTTTAATGTTGGTTCAGAGGAACAGGGAGGGAGAGGCGTGAGCCTACTCCTCCAGCTTGAAGCGTTCGATTTTGTGCTGCAGGTCTGAGGCCATTTTGGACAGCTCGGTAGCGGAAGCTGAGATTTCCTCCATGGAGGCAAGCTGCTGCTCAGTAGCCGCTGTGACGTTCTGGAAAGCGTCAGAAGTTGAACGTGAAATATTGGAAATCTCTTGTACGGAGGCGGCGACTTCTTCCGCACCGGCCGACATTTCTTGAGTGATGGCAGAGATGTCATGAATCTGGCCGTTGATTTTGGCGGTGGATTGTTCAATGTTCGAGAAGGCCTCTTTGGCTTCCAGCGTCACTTGCATACCCAGCTCCACATCGGCAGATACCTTATCATGGATAGCTTCAAAAGTACGGTCAATTAATTCTGTCATCTGCACAATCGTGTCTTGAATGTTACCGGCGGTTGTCTTGGATTGATCGGCCAGCTTGCGCACCTCTGTGGCAACAACTGCGAACCCGCGGCCATGCTCTCCGGCACGGGCAGCTTCAATACCTGCGTTCAGCGAGAGCAGATTGGTCTGTACCGCGATATTGGAAATGGCGCTGCTCATGGCCGATACTTGACTGTTCAACCCGTTAAGCTGGCTAATCAGCTCGGAGGAATGAAGGGTAGATTGCCGGATAGCCTCCATCTGGCGGCTCATCTCTTCAATTTTATGGCTTCCCGCCTGTACATCGGTTTCTGTATCAGTTGAGGAATCGACGATAGAAGCGGCGGCTTCGGCAATTCTTTGAATCCCTGAGGACATTTCCTCCATCGACCGTGAGGTTTCGGCCATTGCTGCAGTTTGAGCCTCGGCTCCTGCCGAAGAATCCTGCACAAGTTCAGCTACATAGCTCGTAGCTCTGGAATTTTCCTCGGTAGTGGCGGTCAGCTGCTGGCTTGACGAGGCAAGCATACCGGAGGTATCCGAAATATCTACGACGATATTGCGAAGCGACTCTACCATCAGGTTATAGTTCTGGGCAAGCTGGCCGATTTCATCTTTACGGTCAATCTTGATCTGCTCGTTCAGATAACCTTCGCTGACACGGCGGGCGGAACGGTTCAGGCTGACTATTGGCTTTGTGATCGCCCGGATGATAAAGTACATCAGGATCAAGGCGACAACCAGCGCTATTCCCAGAATCATGAGGCCATTATAGAGAATCGGCAATGAAGCCTCAGAGAACTCTTTTGTAGAAAGTACGCCGATAATTTTAAAACCAGTGATCTTATCCGTCATGTAATATCCCCGCATCTGCAGGCCTGTATCTGGACTGGTGTAGGATACTGTGCCGCTGTCGTCCTTAAGCAGATTGGCTACATCGGCTGCTACATCTTCTCCGGCTTTTCTAACCGGATGGGAGACGAATTTATTATTGCCATCGACTATGAAAATATAGCCGTCTTTGCCAAGCTTGATCTTGTTAACCATTTCGCCCATATGCTTAAGGCTGAGGCTGCTGCTGACGGCCCCTTTGCCATCCTTGAGTGTTTCGGAGATATACAGGTTATAATTGCCTGTTGTAGCGGATGTGAACGGGTTAATAACCGTAATCTTGCCCGTATTTTTCACAGCAGCCTTATACCAGTCTCTGGTACGCGGGTCATAATCCTGGCTGCCGCCATTTGGAGACTTCATCCAGGCGCCATTATTGTTGCCGAGAATAAGGATCTCAAGCTCCGGGTGCTCCTTCATGAATAAATCCATCAGTGCGCGGGATTCCGGTTTTTGGGCATCAATGTCACTGGAGGTGAACTGCTGGCTGAGCTGCTGCACGTTTCGCATGGCGGCTTCAACGGTTTCATTGATGGTGCCATGCAGCAATTCCACACTTGATCGGGTTGACTCCTGCATTTTGAGCTCCAGTTGCTTACTGGAATTGGAATACGAGAAGTAGCTGACAAGGAGGATCGGGATAACCAGCATGATTGTGAACAACAGCATCATTCTTTTCTGCAATGACTTGGACGAGGCTTTTTGGATTAGTCGTTTGATAGTGTTCATGGTAGCTCCCCCTTGGACTGGTAGAAATGATCTATGAATAACTCTATTGATATATTCGGTTTAGCGGCAGGATAATTTCATACCTATGTCGACTTATGTAAAATAATTAGTTATGCATTACCAATGCAGCGTCATCTTTTCAGGGACTTGACATGATTTGGAATATCGTATAGATTAAAAACAATCTCGATATTGAACAGCGTTGACCAAGGATCTATGCTTCTATGATCGTTAGAACAGAGAGGGGATTCACCGGCTGAAAGGTCCCTCATAGAGCGAGTGAAGCATACCCTGCCTTGGTAGCTGCAGCATGAACAATGCTGCCGGACTCGACCGTTATCCGTCTTGAGGACCGCCAAGCTTTAAGCAGGCGGTTGAACTAGGGTGGTATCACGACACATTCGTCCCTGACGGATGTGTCTTTTTGTGTTTGTCTTTAGAGACTGAAGAAGCACTTCATACAGACAAGAGAGGATGAATATTTATGCGCCAAAGCAAACTGTTAGGGAATACTCTCCGGGAAGCTCCTGCAGAGGCTGAAACGATTAATCACCAGTTGCTGCTGCGTGCCGGATATATCCGGCAGCTCGCGGCTGGAATCTATACTTATCTGCCGCTCGGCCGCCGTGTCCTGCGCAAAATAGAAAATATCGTACGTGAGGAAATGGATGCCGCCGGAGCACAGGAAATGCTGATGCCTTCCATGCAGCCTGCGGAGCTGTGGAAAGAGTCTGAGAGATATGATGTCTACGGCAAGGAGCTGATGAAGCTTGAGGACCGCCACGCACGTGAATTTGTGCTCGGACCCACGCATGAGGAGGTGGTGACGGCACTGGTGCGGGGAGAGATCAGCTCGTACCGGAAGCTGCCAGTCACCGTATACCAAATTCAGACCAAGTTCCGCGACGAACGCCGTCCGCGTTCCGGGCTGCTGCGGGGCAGGGAGTTTCTGATGAAGGATGCTTATTCGTTCGACACCGGCTGGGAAGGGCTGGACGAGAACTATGTGCGGATGTATAAGGCGTATCAGAGAATTTTCGAGCGCTGCGGGCTGGCTTACAGGGCAGTTCAAGCGGATGCCGGAGCGATAGGCGGTGAAGGTGAGACGCATGAATTCATGGCTCTGTCGGGCATTGGCGAGGATACAATCGCCGTTTGTTCTGCCTGTGACTATGCCGCCAATCTGGAACAGGCCGAGGTTCGTGCCAGAGAGGGCGTAGCCCGGATGGATTTTGGCAATCAGCCTGCCGCCGAGAAGTTCCACACACATGGCATCCGCACCATTGATCAATTGGAGCAGGAATTGCAAATTCCTCCAGAGCAAGTGATCAAGACTTTGATCTACGAAGGCGGCGGCAGAACCTTTGCCGTATTGGTCCGGGGGGATCACGAAGTCAACGAGATCAAGGTGCGGAATTACATCGGAGCAAGCGAGATTGCTCTGGCCGATTTTCATTCTGTGCAGGCTGCAGCAGGTGTGGAGAGCGGTTTTGTCGGACCGGTTGGACTCTCCCTGACCCTCTTGGTTGACGCAGCGGTCGCAGCAATGACAGAGGGGATTGCCGGAGCCGGGGAGCGGGACTATCACCTGGGGAATGTGGTGCCAGGCCGGGATTTCAGTCTGGAGCACGTGGGCGATTTCCGCACAGCCTCCGAAGGCGAGACCTGTCCGCATTGCGGCGAGGGCGATCTTCATTTTGAGCAGGGGATCGAGATCGGCCATGTCTTTAAGCTGGGGACGAAATACAGCGAGAAGCTCGGAGCGGCATTTCTGGACTCAGCGGGCACAAGCAAACCAATGATTATGGGCTGCTATGGAATTGGAATTTCGCGGATGCTTGCGGCGGTAGCTGAACAGCATCACGATGAGCAGGGAATCATCTGGCCAATGGCACTGGCTCCATATAGGGTTCATATCCTGCTCATGTCTGTCAAAAATGAAGCCCAGGCGGCGGTAGCTGAAGCCCTGTATGAACAGCTCACCCGGCTCGGCATTGAGACCCTGCTGGATGACAGGGATGAACGGGCAGGTGTGAAGTTCAAGGATTCTCTGCTGATCGGCATACCGGTAACCCTTGTTGTTGGCAAGGATGCGGCAGAGCAAAAAGTGGAGTACCTGGACCGAAAATTGAATACTAAAGAGGTCATTGATATCACTGAAGCCGTATCACGGATTACTGCGGGGCGGAGTTAATGAAGTAATTGACTACGTTTCATTTTCAGACCCTTATAGAATCAGTCTCTATAAGGGTTATTGTTCTAAACTGAGGATTATTTCTTACGTTGCTTATGTACAATTATGATAACCTCACTAGCTATGACTATGATCATAATTGCTATCCATGTAGCACTAGACAAATTAACACCTCCATTAGCAAATTATAACATTCCAGCAGATTAGGGCATGTGCCATAGCTCACGGATTCTGATCCATGGGAAACAGGGAGAGTCATTGTCATCGTTGAAAAGAATGGAGCGAAGGTTGGTGATGCCGTGATTATCAACGGAGCTGCCTATGCTTCTGTACGTGCGGTCGCCGAAGCAAAAGAAACCCTTACTACAGCCTCTTCCGTTGGCAGCAACAGCCGGTATTAATCATGGTTGAGAACTGAGAAAAGGAAAATCCCAGAGACTCTATTGAGCCCTGGGATTTCTAATAAACGTCAACGATTAGAACGGAAAATCATCAATAATAAGGTGATAAGTGCCGGATTTAGATTTGGCTTTAGCATACACATGATATCCACCACTTGGGATACCCCTCACAGTTTTCATTTCTCCAGGCGCTACTTCTGTTGTGCTATAAATTTTCCCCTTAGAGTCTTCGATGTAAAAATAAACATTTCCATAATTGCCAGAGACGTTTTGAAAATTTACATTAGCGGTTAGCCAGTTGTTTGGCTCCCAAGCTACTTCTAAATATGATGAGGTTGATAGTGGGTACTCGCCATTAAACCCCATCATAGGTGTGACAACGGATGAATCAGATGATACCTTGTTAACATCTTCGGCAAAAACCGAACCACTTATTCCAAACAACATTGAAGCAACCATAAGAGAACTTAAAAGTTTTTTCACAAAACTACCCCCTCTATATGTGAAATATGTAACTTACTTCCTTATTATAGATTCCATAATATAGAATGTCAATGATAGAAAAGGAATTAAAATACAAATATATTCCATTTGGTAGATTGAAAGGCGAGGGGTTGTAAGTCAAGGTCTTGTGATTGGACTTAAAGCTGGTTCTGCTGGAGTAATGGCTGATTTACCTAATGGAGATACAATTACTTACTTTATCACTGTGAAATAATTTGTAACAGAATAAAAATGGAGAGAAATCTCCTGTTAAGCCTGAACGACTGAACTCCTTAAGGGGCTTAGCCGTTCAGGCTTTTTGGGTTGAGCTGAATAAATGAAAATAATCCTGTAATTGGAAAAGGAACCCGCGAAGTATTATGAGCGTAAGTTTTTCTGGAAAACATTCGACCTCATATTTAATCGCCACTTTCCCAGAGGCACTCGCTTTACAATCCTCTTTCTTCACCGTTTTCTATTTGCGAATCAACTTAAATCACAAAAAAATCACTATTTCTCTTTTCAAATAGTTGTATCCATAAGAAGAGCAATTTGCTGTTCCATTTATACTGATTTATAGCAGGTAATGCGTTAAACATAATGGTATAATAGACTACTGGACGTATTTTGGAAGAACGAGGCTAAGGAGCGATACTTTTTGAAGACACTCATTATTGCGGAGAAACCGGACATGGGGCGGAATATCGCCGCCGCAATAGAACCGAAGGCCAAAAATTACCGGTCCTATCTGGAAGGCGAGCAGTACATCATTACCTGGGCCATCGGGCATCTCATCGGCCTGGCGGAACCGGAAGCGTATGATTCGAAGTACAAGAAATGGAATATTAACGATTTGCCGATTATTCCCGAGCAGTTCAAGCTCGTGCCGAATGCCCGCACGCTTGATCAGCTCAAGGTGATTGGAGATCTGGCGAAGCGCAGCGATCTGCTGGTCAATTCCTGTGATGCCGGGCGCGAAGGGCAGCATATCTTTTCGCTGATTCAGCGGCATTTGCAGCTCAGCCAGCCGGTGAAGCGGCTGTGGATATCCGATTTGACTCCGGAGACGATCCGCAAAGGCTTCCAGGAGCTGAAGGATGGAGCGGAATACGAGAATCTGACCAAAGCCGCCAGAGCCCGCAGTGAGGCCGATTGGCTGATCGGGATGAACGGCTCGCGCGCTTTTACCACTAAGCATAATGTGCTGCTGTCAGTGGGCCGGGTGCAGACCCCGGTGCTTGCGCTGATCTATGACCGGCAGAAGACGATTGAGGCGTTCTCCTCCCTGAAGTTTTTTGAAGTGGAGGGGCATTTTGCCCAGAATGATATGAGCTACAAAGGCTTGTGGCAGGGAGAGCGGATGACTGACGGAGCCAAGGCTGAGGCACTCGCAGCCAAGGTCAAGGGCAAGCCGGCACGGGTTGCCTCCTATGAGGTTAAGGAAACGAAAGAGTATCCGGGCAAGCTGTATGATCTTACACTGCTGCAGCGGGAAGCGAATGGAAAGCATGCTTTTTCCGCCAAAAAAACACTCGACATCGCCCAGGCACTCTACGAGAAGCATAAGGTGATTTCGTATCCGCGTACGAACTCGAACTATGTAACCGAGCAGAATGTACCGGAAATGCATAAGACACTTTCTGCACTGCAGGGAACATCGTATGACGAATGGGTCAAGGGTGCGAACCGGAGCCTGGTCCATAAGGGCAACAAATTCATTTGCAACCCGGCGAAGGTGGAGGATCACCATGCTATTCTGCCAACGAACCGCAAGGCAACAGGACTGAGTGCCGATGAGGCCAAGCTGTACGATCTGATTGTCCGCCGGTTCCTCTCGCAATTCTATCCGGCTGCTGAGTATAAGGTCCATACCGTGATTACCGAGGTCGAAGGGGAAAACTTCAAAACTACGGTCAAGGAGCTGCTGAGCCTGGGCTGGAAGGTGATCTATGGTGATCAGAAGAAAGACAAGACCAAGTCCTCCAAAGGCAAGGGCAAAGAGGATGAAGAGGAAGAGGAGATTGAGGTTAGCGAGCCTTTCTCGATAGATCCGAATGCCGGGGTGCTCTGCAGCGATGCCATCGTCAAGGAGAAGGATACCCAACCGCCAAAGCACTACACCGAAGGGACCCTGCTGAAGGCGATGGAAAGCGCGGGGAAGCAGATTGAGGATGAGGAGCTGCGCGATGCAATGAAAGACTCTGGGCTGGGTACACCGGCGACCCGGGCGGCAACGATTGAGCGGCTTAAGAATGTCGGCTATGTAGAAATGCAGGGTAAAAAGATCGCTATCACCCAAAAGGGCCGGACAGCGATTGAGCTGATCCGCGGCGCGGGTATTGAGCTGCTGACCTCGCCGGAAATGACCGGACAATGGGAGCGGCGGCTGAACGAGATTGCCAGAGGGACGGCAGCGGATGGACAATTCATGGAGAACGTAAAAAGGTTCGCCTCTATGATTGTAGACAAGGTCCGGGTGCAGTCCCGGGCGGATAAAACCTCCTTCGAAGGGGAGACTCCTTCGCTGAACAGCGGCGGCAAAAGCCGCAGCGCCACAGGCGCGCGTAAACCGGCCGCACCGAAAAAGCGCGGCGGCGAATCCGGCACCGGGACTGCCGCACAATCTTCCAGGACCCGGCAGGGGTCTGCGGATGGAGCAGCGGAAGGCGGGCCGAAGGTGATCGGACAATGCCCGCGTCCGGGCTGCGGCGGCATGATCTTTATGGGCCGGAAAGGCTACGGCTGCTCTCATTACAAGGAAGGCTGCAAGTTCGTGATCTGGAAGGAAACTCACGGCCGGAATCTGACCGATGCCCAGGTGAAGGCGCTGATTGAGAAGGGCCGGACCGGCAAGCTGAAGCTTACCGGCGAGGATGGCTCCCCGCTGGAGGGCAAGCTAGTGCTTAGCAATATGGATACAGGACAGTTGACCATCGAGTGAATACGACCAAAAGCGAATGTTCATTACACGCAAGACTGCTGTAGCTCCAGGAAGATCCCAGCAGACCCCGGCAACAAAAGAGGATGCGTCCCGGCCTTCATGATTCCCGGCCGGGGCGCATCCTCTTTATTTTACAATGACTATGCCGAATCCTTATCCTTACTGTCCATCCTTCAGGCCAGCTTCAATAGCGGCAGTCAAACCCTCGTAGGAGGAGTCCGGCAGCAGAACGCCATTAACCATAAACTTCGGCGTGCCGTTCACTCCATAGGAGCCGGCAATTTTAAAGTCTTCCTTCACATCGAACATATAAGTATGGTTCTTGAGATCCTGCTCGAACTGGTCGTAGTCGATGCCTTCGATATTGTTTTTCACGAAATTAAGGATAAACTTCTGAGTTGCCCAAATCTTGCTTTCATCACCCTGATTAGCGTACAGCTTATGAACGTATTCCCAGAATTTCTCGTTGCTCTGCTTGTAAATGGCTTCACCTGCACTGGCAGCGAGATAAGAATCCCGGTCGATAAAGGCGAAGTTCATGAAGTAGAACTGCACTTTGCCTGTGTCCACGTAGTCTTTAATGAATGTGTCCAGGTAGGTCTCGGTCCACTTTTTGCAGGCGGGGCATTTAAAATCGGCGAACTCGATGACCTTCACCTTAGCGTTCTCACTGCCCAGATGCGGCTGCTTCTCATATTTCAGTCCGTCGACAACAATCTTACCCTTCACATCCGTATAGTTCGGGAGATTGTCGAGTTCATCGGCGTCACTGTCTTTGTTCTGTGTTGTTATAAAGACAATAACTCCAATCAGCAGAACAACAACGACCCCGAGCAGCATCGGTACTAGGCGTTTGTTGTTCGTGCTGTTTCTGCGGCTTGCTTTCTTGTTCATTGCTAACCTCCTGCATGATATGAAAATACTCAAATAGTATAATCATACCGCCGCAGGCTGCATATGCCATTTGTAACACGAACCCAAAGGAAGCTTTAGCCGTGGTTCTTGCGCAGGGCGGCGGAACGGATAACCGGCGGAACCTCGATGATCGAGGAGATGGTCAGCACGGACTGCTGCATTTCACGCTGGAGCTCAATGAGATTGTAGAGCCATTCATTTTGCTGCTTCAGATAAATGCTGTTGATACCTGCGGTCAGGGCCGGGAGCACATCCGTACGCAGGGAATTTCCGATCATCCAGGTTTTTTTGCGGTCAAAGCTGTGTGTGCGCAGGATATCCTCCAGTGATTCCACATTTTTGTGCTGGCGGATGTAGATCCGGTCATCGAAATAAGCATCTAGCTTCATCTGCTCGATTTTACGCTGCTGAATGGTGTCGTCTCCTCCGGTGTAGAGGTATAACGCGTGCCCGTCCTGCTTCAGGGTATCGAGTGTTTCCACCATACCCGGATATGCTTCAATCTCCTGGTCGTAAACGCTGAGTCCGAGCTTCATCAACTGCTGCTCCTGATGAGGGTCTGCCGGATGATTGTATTTGTCACAAAAGAAACGGTAGGTTGCGATCAGAGACTTCGGAAAATTTTCGCTGGAGAGGCCGCTTGTGCTCACAGTTGCCACATCAATTTCTATCTGCTTGCTGCGGAATTCAGCGGTTGTCGGACCATATTCACCAAACCACTGTGACATTAGCTCAAAATATTGCCCCAAAATGAGGTCAAAATATTTATTGCAATGCACCAGGGTATCGTCAAGATCGAAAATGACTTGCTGTGTTAAATATTTCAATGTACTCACTCCTAAAAGTTTTGTAAACAGATACTTCCATGCAGCAGCTTTATACAAAAATTTGCTTTGGAAGCATATGCTGTATCTATCTCTGTATTTGTAAAGCTATTATATACGAATGTAGGATTCAAGAAACATCTGAAGCTCCGAGGCCCCGTCCGGTCTGATACTGTAGCGCTCGGTGCCTTCCCCGCGCAGATGTACGCGCAGCAGCCCGGCAACCCGGAGGCTTAGCAGGTGATGCATCAGCATTTCTCTGGACTGATTAAGCTCCGATTGCATCTCCCAGAGTGTCTTGGGCTCGTGGGCAATAAAGCGCAGCATGCGCAGCCGTGTCGGATCGGAGAGCGCTTTGGTTAGCCGCAGCAGCACAGTAGGCGGTTCATCTTCGCTGTCCAACGGCACATCCACAGGGTATTGCACGAGCATCATCGTCTTATAGAAGCAATAGGTGTTGATGGGCCGGTTGTGAACGGTGGGCAGGAGGACAATGGTCTGCAGATCCGGCACGTCCTCAATCACAATTCCACCCGAGGCATATTCGATAAGCGGCACCATGTCCATTTTACTCTCAAGCATTTTTTTCTCCGAAGCGTCCTCGATCAGCAGCGGCAGAATCTTCTGCTCCTCATGGCGGAAATACTCTGCATACCACAGACGCAGCAGCGGAGTATAGTTATATTTGATCCGGGCGCATTCCTCAATCGTGAATTGGTGAAAAAAAGGTTTGGTGCGCTCGAAGCAATCCTCAAGCCCGGAGGACTCCAGCTTATCCAGGAATTGTGTCACCTTGGAAGCCGTTCCCCTGCTGTACGCCCAGGCATAGAGCACATCATAGTCCTCGAAAGGCCATTCAGCAGCCTGCCGGAAGGCGGAAATCTGCTGCGGGGCAAGGCGGGAATCGACATCGCGTATCCAGTCAGGGCCGATATCCAGATTGGAAATCCATTTTCTAGTTACATATAACATAAAACTGTCCAGCAGTTCGTATACCGGAGAAACGTCAATTTCTAATTTATAGTTCATGAACCTTGCACCCCCAGAAAATCGGTCACTTCTATATATTATCTCTTGTTTAGAAGAGGGTTGTCCACTATAATGTTCGGTGTTTGCCGGGGGAAGCGGCAGTTCCATAACCACAGGATTACATAGGAGGATTTATCCGTGTCACACAGTCAGACCCTATCTGTAAGCAAGAGCAGCAAATTGAACTACATCATACTTATTACCGTCATTATTGCGGCGGGGCTCAGCCAAGGCCTGCTGCTTCCCGTGCTGTCCATTCTGCTGGAGCAAAAAGGAGTCTCCTCTTCGCTCAACGGCCTGAATGCCGCTGCGCTGTATGTGGGCTCGTTCGCCATGACACTGGTCGCAGAACGGGTTCTCGGTGCGATCGGCTTCAAAAAGCTGATTGCGGCGGGGATCAGCCTTGTGCTGGTGTCGCTCATTTTATTTCCGCTGCTGCCTGGAGCCAAGTCCTGGTTTCTGCTGCGCCTCTTGGTAGGAGTGGGAGACGCGGCCATCAATTATGCCGCCCAGCTCTGGGTGCTGCTGATGACACCTGCTGCGCACCGGGGGCGTAATCTGTCTCTTTACGGCATGTCCTACGGACTGGGCTTCAGCCTGGGTCCGCTTGGCATCAGTCTGCTGCACTTCGGCCAGGCGGCGCCTTTTACGGCCATTGCCCTGCTGTTTCTCTTCATCCTGATCCTGGTATTGCTCAAGCTGCCGGACTCCCATCCGGATAAAGTAGAGCATGGAGAGGGGCAGGCCCGCCGCTTTGCAAGAAGCTACAGATTTGCGTGGTATGCGCTGATACCGGCTTTATTATACGGATATATGGAAGCAAGCCTGAACAGCAACTTCCCCGTGTACGGACTGCGTATCGGCTTCAGCGCCAATCAGATTGCGGCATTGCTGCCGTTCGTAGGCATTGGCGGACTGATTCTGCAACTGCCGCTGGGAATGTGGAGCGACCGCTACGGGCGAAAAAGAATCCTGATCTGTTCCGGTGCAGGCGGCGGCCTGGCTTTCGCGCTGCTGCTGCTGGCTGGGGACAGTTTCCTGCTGACAATGATTCTCCTGACGGTGGCGGGCGGGCTTGTCGGCTCCTTTTTTTCGCTGGGTCTAAGCTTTGCAGCGGATATTCTTCCGCGCAATCTGCTCCCGGCCGCAAATGTGGTCTCGTCTTTCCACTATAGCTTAGGCAGCATTATTGGCCCGGGAATCGGCGGTCTGCTGCTGCAATTCGGCTGGGGCGGCGGTGTATTTGCCCTCCTTGGCGCTTTATATATTTTATTCGGATTGACAGGGTTATTATTCTCGCCACGGAAGCCGATTTGAGGTAAAATAAGAACGAGTGCTCGCATGGAATTTGATCCCGCTTTCAGAGTACACTAGAGAGTAGAGATGAAGACAGGGAGAGGCTGAACTATGATCACAGTTGAACACTTGGCCAAAGCAGTCGGGGAAGGGAAAACCCCGGTGCTGCAGGATATTGGCTTTCAATTAGAAGAAGGTGAGCTGGTAGTGCTGCTGGGAGCCAGCGGAAGCGGCAAATCAACGCTGCTGCGCTGCCTGGCCCTCAAGGAGAAATGGGATAGAGGCAACTTTAGAGTGGATGGAACCGACATCATGAAGAGCTCTTTTGCCGGCAAACGCAAGATCCGCCGCGAATGGGCCTATCTGGAACAGAATGCAGAGCTGAATCCGAACCGCACCGCGCTGAAGAATGTGTTGATCGGCCAGTCCTCGCAGACTCCGCTGTGGCGGATGGTAACCGGGATGGTGCGGTCGGATGATTACATGGGGGCGATGGACGAACTGGATCTGCTCGGTCTGCTCGACAAAGCCAAGATGAAGACCAGCCAGCTTAGCGGCGGTGAGCGTCAGCGGGTGGCGATCGCCCGCGCATTGGTGCACGGAGCCAAGGTTATTCTGGCGGATGAGCCTGTAACCGGCCTTGACCCGAAAACTGCGGAGAGCGTGCTGGAAACGCTGCGCAAGCTGTGTAAGGAAACGGGACTGACGGTGTTGACCGTGATCCCGCTTGAGCTGGCGGAACGGTATGCGACCCGGCTCTGGGTGCTGGAAGACGGCAGAATCAAATATGACGTGAAGGGCCGGCGCCTGACCTCTCAGGAGCGGGCACATTTGTAGAATTTGTTAAGATCTGAACCACGGAACAAAGGAAGAGGGATGAAGTTGAATATACGGATTCTGAAGCGTCTGGCGGCGGTATCCTTGTCACTGTCCGTGCTGTCGGGCTGCACCTTCATCAGCGATCCTGTTTCGCGGATGAAGGCGCCGCAGCTCTCCGCCGACAAGGCTTCACTAATGACCGCGATCAACTCGCTGAAGCCGGCCGCTTCTACGCTGATCCGTCCGGCCAATGACGATGACAGCTCTATTTTTACTGTGGATCTGGACAAGGATGGAATAATGGAGACGCTAGTCTTCTATTTGACGAAGAATGAAACGGTGCAGATCCACGGGATGATACTGGCGAAGCAGGATGATGCCTGGGTCAAGAAGCTTGTTTTTGACGGCAACGGGACAGAGCTGGATTCTGTGGATATCAAGGATGTGACAGGCGACGGCAAGCTGGACATCATTGTCGGCTATTCGCGGGGCGAAGAAAAAGGCATGGTGGTCTACCGCTATTCGGGCGGAGCGCTGGAGGAATTGTTCACTCAGCCATATACGAAATATATCGTGGACGACATGAATGAGGATGGAACTCCAGACATTACCGTTATAAATTTCAAACGCAATGAATTTGCCACAATTACAACCTATCAGTACAGCGACGGGTTCAAGGTTCTGGATGAACTCGATGATCTGGACCCTTACTTTTATAATTATTACAATATTGTCTCAGGAAAAGTGGCCGAGAATAAAGAAGGTATAGTCCTGGATGCTGCGGTGGATTCCCGGTCGGCTTATACAACAGTGGTTGTAATGGAGAATAACAAGCTGCGTGTGGTAATTCCGGGAGATGCCCGTACCTTCAAGGAAAGAAAAATTGTCAGCGAAGACATTGATGGCGACGGCATTATCGAGATTGGGCTGCTGGAGCCGCCGAAGGGCTGGGAATATTTTGATCCGCAGACGATCCCATATTTCAACTCCTATTATAAGTGGGACGGCAAGAATGGATTGACTTTCTCATCCCAGCAGTATCGCGATCCGTCGGACCGGTTTATTATTAATTTCTCGCCCGAATGGTATGAGAAGGTTACAGTGGACACCAAGTCCGTTCTGGATAAATCCCTGAAGTTCATCATGGCCGATACCGGAGAGACGGTTGCCGAGGTATCCTTCTTCTCCCAGGCTGAATGGGACCGCGTGAAAAATTCCAGGTGGGAGATGCTTGGAACCGATATGGACAAAATAATCGGCTACCGCGGAGAACTGGAACAAAGCACAAGCGGGGGAGATCATAACAAAATCACCTCGCCAATTGAAAGGAAGGGAATCAATGAGTAAAGTACTGATCCTGGAGGACGAGGAGTCCATCCGGAGTTTTATTGTAATCAATCTCAAGCGCAACGGATTTGAGGTGCTTGAGGCGGCAGATGGAAATGAAGCGCTGCACAAGCTGACGACGATCCAGGATATTGATATCGCGTTGCTTGACGTGATGGTTCCGGGGATTGATGGTTTTGAGGTATGCCGGCGGATCAGAGAGACCAATGAACGGCTCGGCATTATTTTTCTGACCGCTAAGGTCCAGGAGCAGGATAAGGTGTACGCCCTCTCTGTAGGCGCGGATGACCACGTCAGCAAGCCGTTCAGCCCCACTGAGCTGATTGCCCGCATCCAGTCATTGCTGCGCCGGGTCAATGTGCACCGCGAGCAGTCCGCGAAGGTGTCTTTTCAATCCGGTCCGTTTACGCTTGATCTGATTTCCAAGCAATTCAAACGCAGCGGAGAGGCCATTGAGCTGACGCCAACCGAATTTTCGCTGGTGCAATTTTTCCTTGAGAAGGAGAACACTCCGCTCAGCCGTGATTCGCTTCTGGATCATGTCTGGGGCAAGGAGTATATGGGGGACCCCAAAATTGTAGATGTGAACATCCGCCGTTTGCGCCAGAAAATTGAGAATAATCCTTCAGAGCCTGAATATCTGCAGACGGTATGGGGCCACGGATATAAGTGGAAAGGCCAAGGACAATGATCAAGAAGGGGATGCGCAGACAGATTGTACTGCACTATATTTTTGTCGTATTTGTAGCGCTTCTCCTTGTAGAGGTTATATTCCTCCTGGCGATCCGGACGTATTATTACGACAGTGTCTACAGTAAAATTACGACGCATATCGGCACGGCGGAGGATTTCCTGAAATATGAGATTTCAGGCGAGCGATCGCCTAATCAGCTTCAAAAGCTGCTCGATTTCTTCGAAATGGAGTACACTGAGCTGCAGGTGCTGACGCCGGACGGCAATATGCTTATCAGCTCCACCGGGTTCCAGCCGGACCGCACCATCACCACAAGCGATGTTCCTGAGGCGGTAGGCGGAAGTGTCGGCCGGTGGGTCGGCCGGCAGGCAGGAACAAATGAGAGTGTCATGGCTGTATCCAAGCTTATGCATATCAACGGACGGGAGACGTACGTGATCAGATATGTTACTTCTATGGAGCGAATTGACAGTGACCTGCTGAACCTGACGCTGGTATCCATCGGCATCGGTGGGGCGGTTATGGCTATAGTTGTCCTGTTCAGCTTCGGCCTGGCCAACTCCATCGTGAAGCCGCTTAACAATATTACTGCCGTCTCCGCTCAGATGGCCAAGGGAAGATTCAACACGCGCATAAAAGGCGATTACAAATATGAAATCGGTGATTTGGCGTCCACATTGAACTATATGGCGGATGAAATCATCCGCAGCAATCAGATCAAGGATGATTTTATCTCCTCCATCTCACATGAGCTGCGGACTCCGCTGACCAGTATAAAGGGCTGGAGTGAAACGCTGATCTCCGGCGGCTATGATCCTGAAGAGACCAAGCTTGGCATGAGCATCATTTCCAAGGAGAGCGACCGTCTGATCGGGCTGGTGGAAGAGATTCTTGACTTCTCCAAGCTGCAGCAGAATGAAATGAAGCTCTCGATGGGCCGTGTAGATGTCAAGGTGCTGCTGCAGGAGACGATCCTGAACATATGGGCCAAGGCAGAGAAGAAACGGATTCATCTGCTGCTCGAATGCGAGGAGACCATCTTTATCACGGCAGATGCTAACCGTTTGAAGCAGGTGTTCCTCAATTTGGTGGATAACGCCGTCAAGTTCTCTCCCGAGGATTCCAGCATTGTCCTGTCGGCGCACAAGTTACCGGGCAGTGAAATGGCTGTAGCAGTGCGGGACAGCGGGATTGGCATCAGCGAAGCGCATCTCGCCAGAGTGCGCGACCGGTTCTTCCAGGTCGATTCGCTGAATGGCGGTACAGGACTGGGGCTTGCCATTTCACAGCAGATTGTAGAGCTCCATGGCGGCAAGCTGGAGATGGACAGCGAGCTTGGCAAGGGCACACAGGTTACTGTGATTTTGCCTATGACCGATGAACCTGCTCCAGAGTCTCCGCAGGCTGGAACACAGTTGTAAGCCAGTGGATCATAAGAACAAATAAAGGGATGTGACAACCGTCGAAAGGACGGCTGTCGCATCCCTTTATTAAGGATCAACAGACTTCACGCCTTCAAGAATTCAGGAAGGCAGCCCCTCGGCACGCAGACGGCCGGTCTTCTCATAGACCTCCTGCAGAAGGCGGGTCGGCTGGGTCCGAATGACGGGCTTTGCGGCTATGATCTCCTGAGGACCCACAACGACGATATTCTCCCCGCTGCCCTTGACTACTGCACCATCCTTAATCACAGCCCCTTCGCCGATAATGGCATTCTCAATCAGCACTCCCCGGCCGATATGCACGCCCGGCATTATCACACTGTCCTTGATCAGGCTCAGCTTGCCGACCTCAACACCGCCGAAGACTACCGAGCGCTGCAGGCTGCCTTCCAGCAGGCAGGATTCATTCACAAGGCTATCCGCAATGGGAAGCTGAACACGCGGCTTGTGAATGGCGGGCTTCGTGCGGCGGACCCGGCTGTACATCGGCCAGCGGGAATTATCCAGCTTGAAGCCATTGTCCTCCTGCAGAAGATCCATATGGGCCTCCCACAGGCTGTCAACCGTACCCACGTCGCGCCAGTAACCCTTGAAGCGATAGGCAAACAAGGCATCATTTCCACCCAGCATCGCTGGAATAACGTCCTTGCCAAAGTCATGGCTGGATGCAGGATCAGCAGCATCGCGCTCCAGATGCGCCTTCAGATAACTCCATTCGAACAGGTAAATGCCCATGGAAGCCAGATTGCTCTTGGGAACCTGCGGTTTTTCGACAAACTCGGAAATCTGAAGCTCCTGGTTCACGTTCATCACACCGAAGCGGCTGGCTTCTTCCCAAGGCACCTCCATCACCGAAATCGTTGCTTTTGCGTTCTTGCTGATATGATGGTCTAGCATTTTACGGTAATTCATGTGATAAATGTGATCCGCCGAAAGAATCAGTACATGCTCCGGGTTATGGCTGTCGATGTAGGCAATATTTTTATAAATGGCATCGGCTGTCCCCGAGTAATTGTCTCTGCCTTCTACGCCGGAAGGAAGCAGCTTTACGCCTTTATCCGTACGGGTGTGAAGCCCCCAGGGTTCGCCCTCGCCGATATGCTGGTGCAGGGAGTCTGCTTCGTATTGCGTCAGCACCCCTATGGTATCAATATCGGAATTCACACAGTTGCTTAGTGGAAAATCAATGATTCTATACTGTCCTCCAAAGGGAACAGCAGGTTTCGCCATAGTGGTGGTCAAAGGGGCCAGTCTGCGGCCCTCCCCGCCTGCCAGGAGCATCGCGATGCATTCTTTTTTACTCATTTGTTATCACTCCCATTTTTTTGTCAATGCTTGTAATGTTCACTCGCACCAACCGCTTGAACGCATAGGTGAATTATATTGCTGTGCTGATGTAAAAATTACATTAATAATTTTCTTTATTCTGTAATTCCGTTTTCAGCCTGGAAGTCATTTTCAAATAGCGCAGATTCGGGTAATGTAGTAGGTGCATCCTATATAAAAAGGTGGTGATGATTTGGCCGATATTCCAAAAGCAGACAACCTCCCGTCATCTGAGGATATTTACCTTTTTCATGAGGGCACGAATTATCGCAGCTATACGATGCTTGGCGCGCACATTGCCGCTGAAGAAGGAATACCGGGTGTCCGCTTTACCGTGTGGGCTCCTCACGCGACATATGTAGGACTGGCTGGTAATCATAACGGCTGGGATGGAACTGAGAACGTGGACTCGTTATATAAGATACCCGATTCAGGATTTTGGAGTCGTTTTTTCCCGGGTATGGAAGCGGGAACTTTTTACAAATACAGGATTGTGGGCCCAAAGGGGGCAAGCTTTCTCAAAGCAGACCCATACGCATTCAAGGCAGAGGTGCGTCCGGCCACAGCTTCCGTCGTAGCAGACCTGGGGGGCTACACCTGGGGAGATGCTGCTTGGCGTCGGCGTAGCAAGGCTCCTTATCATGCTCCGATGAATATTTATGAAATGCATTTTGGCACATGGCGGCAGAAAGAAAATGGGGAATATTACACCTACCGGGAGATGAGCGGACTCTTAATCCCTTATTTGCTGGAGATGAGTTATACCCATGTAGAATTTATGCCGCTGGCTGAACATCCGTATGATTTGTCCTGGGGATATCAGGGCACGGGTTATTTCGCGGCGACCAGCCGGTACGGTGAACCGCAGGAGCTCATGTATTTGATCGACCAGCTTCATCAGGCGGGAATCGGCGTTCTGCTGGACTGGGTCCCGGCCCATTTTGCCAAAGACGCCCATGGATTAAGAATGTTCGACGGCACACCGCTGTATGAATACTCCGATCCGCTTCTGGCGGAGAGACCGGGCTGGGGCACGCTTTCCTTTGATTTCAGCAAGCCGGAAATTTCCTCGTTTCTGATCTCCAATGCGCTGTTCTGGTTCGAGCTGTATCATATTGACGGTATGCGCGTGGATGCGGTGACCAGTATGCTGAGGCTGGACTTCGAGAAGCAGGCTCATCAGCATACAAGAAATGAGAACGGCGGTTTGGAAAATCTGGAGGCCATCCGGTTCATTCAGCAGCTCAACAAGGCCGTCTTCCACTACTATCCAAAAGCCTTGATGATGGCGGAGGAATCCAGCGCCTGGCCTGGGGTTACAGCACCTGTGCATGAGGGAGGCCTGGGTTTTAGCTACAAATGGAACATGGGCTGGATGAACGATACACTGGGTTACATAGAACATCATTTCGAGGCCAGGCCCTATCATCATAATTTGCTGACCTTCCCGATCTGTTATGCATATAGCGAGAATTACACGCTGCCTTTGTCACATGACGAGGTGGTGCATGGCAAGAAATCTTTGCTGGACAAAATGCCTGGCTCCTACGAGCAGAAATTTGCCGGGCTCAGGCAGCTCCTGGGCTACCAGATCAGCCATCCCGGCAAAAAGCTGCTGTTCATGGGCGGCGAATTTGGCCAGTTCATCGAATGGAAGGATCAGGACCAGCTCGACTGGCTGCTGCTGGATTATGAGAGCCACCGTCAAATGCTGGCTTACACCGCCGCACTTAATAAGCTCTACTTGACGGAGCGGGCGCTGTGGGAGCTGGATCATGAGATGGCAGGCTATCAATGGATTGATGCCGATGACAGCGGCCAAAGCGTGATATCCTGCATCCGCAGAGGCAAGAAACCCGTGGATACGCTGGTGATTATGATCAATTTTCAGCCGGTGGAGCGACGGTTGTACCGTATCGGAGTGCCGCGTCCGGGGACATATGAAGAGATATTCAGCTCGGAGAATACCGAATTCGGCGGCTCCGGTCTGCACAATACGCCAATGAAGAGCGTCAAAAAGGCATGGCATAACCAGCCGAACAGCATTGAACTGACCGTTCCGCCGCTTAGCTTCCTAGTGCTGAAGAAATCAGGGCGCAAGGCGGTTAAATAAGCTTGGCAGACAATCCGTACTACTTAAGGGGGATTTCGAAATATGAAGGTATTATTTGCCGCAGCCGAAGCCGATCCGTTCATCAAAACAGGCGGTTTGGCCGATGTCATTGGAGCTTTGCCCAAAGCGCTGAAGGGCGCGGGAGTGGACGTACGGGTGATCTTGCCAAAATACCGCGGGATACCGGAGAAATTCTCCTCACAAATGGAGCATGTGGCTGTGCTCGATGTGCCGGTCGGCTGGCGTAATCAATATTGCGGAATCAAACGGATTGTCCATGATGGCATACCGGTCTATTTTATCGACAATGAATATTACTTCGGGCGGGACGGAATATACGGTTACATGGACGATGGGGAACGTTTTGCCTTCTTCAACCGTGCGGTGCTGGAATGCCTGCCGGCGATTGATTTCCAGCCTGATGTGCTGCACTGCCATGACTGGCATGCTGCGGTTATTCCTCTGCTGCTGCAGGGCCACTACCGTCACAACCCGTTTTACAGCGGAATGCGTACTGTGTTCACTATTCACAATTTGCTGTATCAGGGAGTGTTCCCTTATTCGGTACTGGGTGAGCTGCTGGGTCTTAGCGACAACTACTTCCTCGCAGTGGAGTATTACGGCAACGTGAACTTTATGAAAGGCGGCATTGTATATAGTGATCATGTGACGACGGTTAGCCCCACCTATTCTCAAGAAATCCGCACTGCGTATTACGGTTACGGCCTGGACGGACTGCTGTCATCGCGGGCGGATCACCTGAGCGGAATTGTCAACGGCATCGACACCAAGAGCTATAATCCGGCCAGCGACCAACAAATCTTCACCCGCTACCGCTCCAATCTGGACAAAAAAAAGGAAAACAAGACCGCGCTTCAGCAGGAGCTGGGTTTGCCCGTAGCCCCTGATATTCCGCTGGTGGGAATGGTAACCCGGCTGGTGGATTCCAAAGGACTGGATCTCCTGACCCGCGTGCTCGATGAGCTGCTCTATTATGATGATATCCAGTTTGTGCTGCTGGGAACGGGGGATGAGTCTTATGAGCGGTGGTTCCGTGAAGCGGCATGGCGTTATCCGGCCAAGCTGTCTTCACAGATTCGATTCAACGATGCGCTTTCCCGCAAAATATACGCCGCCAGCGATCTGTTCCTGATGCCCTCCAAATTCGAGCCCTGCGGGATCAGCCAGCTTATTGCCTTGCGTTATGGCAGCATTCCGGTTGTACGGGAGACTGGCGGGCTGAATGATACCGTACATGCTTATAATGAGGAGACCGGCGAAGGCAACGGGTTCACCTTCAAGGATTACAACGCCCACGACATGATGTACACGCTCCGCCGGGCCGTTTCCTTTTACCGCCAGCCCGAGCATTGGAAGAAGGTAACCAAAAACGCTTTTGCCGGTGACTATAGCTGGAGTGTATCCGCTCAGCAGTACATTGACATCTACAACCACATCATCGGATAATGCTGAAATAAAGTGCATCCGCTAAAATAAAAGAGACTCTCTTCTGGCCATCATCCCTGACCTTGGAGCGTCTCTTTTTCTGTTCCTTGTGTGTGCCTAACTTAACTTCCGGCTCAGAATCCGGTAACCGTAAGGGTCGAGTGAAATATGCATCATCCCATGCACTGGAGCTACAGAATCGCCGGTGAGCGCATCCTGCCAATCATCGGTTTCCATCGGATGGCTAAGGGTACGGGGCTGCGGGGAGTTATTCATCCACACGGTAAAATGAAGCCTGTCATCCGAACGTTCATACACGATGCACGGGTCATTCGGATAAGCCTGCAGGATGCGGAAGCGGCCTTCACGCAGTGCCTTGTTTGTTTTGCGCAGAGCGATCATCATTCGGTAAAAGTCGTACAGCTCGCGGTCCTGCTTACTTTTATCCCACTCCATACATTTGCGGCAGTCGGGATCTTCATAACCGGTAAGGCCGATTTCATCGCCATAATAGATACAAGGGGTACCCATAAAGGTGAACAAAAAGACGACCGCCAGCTTCAGACGCCGCTTGTCTTCGCCCACCACCGTCAGCAGACGCGGCGTATCGTGGCTGCCGAGCAGATTAAAGACGACTTCGTTCGTCTGCTGCGGGTAGCGCATCAGCAGGCTGCCGATCCGGTGACCGAAGGTAATCGCATCCATGCCGCCGCCAAAGAATTCAAGCACCGTACCGGAGAACGGGTAATTCATCACGGAATCGAACTGGTCCCCTAGCAGCCAGGTAAGCGAATCGCTCCACACCTCGCCAACGATATAAGCCTCCGGGTTGGCGGCTTTCACCACTTTGCGGAAATCGCGCCAGAAATGGTGATCCACCTCATTGGCTACGTCCAGCCGCCAGCCGTCCACCTTTATTTCCTTAATCCAGTATTCAGCAACTCCCAGCAAATAGGCTTTCACCTCGTGATTGGCAGTGTTGAACTTCGGCATATTGCCAAAAAAACCGAAAGTGTCATACGTAGGAATACCGTCGACAATTTCGGCCGGGAAGGCGTTGATGTGGAACCAGTCTCTGTATACGGAATATTCCCCCTTCTCCAGCACATCCTGAAAAGGCGGGAACCTGTCGCTGCAATGATTAAATACGGCATCAAGCATGACGCGGATACCTCTTCTGTGGCACTCTTCGACAACGGTTTTGAGCAGAGCATTATCCCCGAAATGAGGATCGACTCTTTTATAGTCCACAATATCGTATTTATGGTTGGAAGGGGAGACGAACAGGGGGGTAAAGTATATGGCGCTAATCCCCAGCTCCTGCAGATCGCCCAGGTGGTCCAGCACGCCTTGCAGGTCTCCGCCAAAAAAATTATCCAGCTTCGGAGTCCCGCCCCATTCTTCTGTTCCCTCAGGATCAATGGACGGATCACCCTTGGCGAAGCGCTCGGTCATAATCTGATAAAATACGGCATCCTTGGCCCAGTTCGGAACCTGAAACAGGTCGATTTGGTGTATGTAAGGAAATTCGTAGAAGTGGTTGGGCGGGGGAGGACACTCAGAACGGATGCCGTTGTCGAGCATATACACGTTTTCTTGGCCTTTGCTGACGCGGATAGTGTAGCTGAGGCGTTTATATCTGGGGCGCACTGCGGCTTCCCAATAGTCAAACATGTCGTCCGAGGCGGCTTTTTCCATTTTTATGTCAAAGGAGGTATGGGCCCAGTTGTACTTGTCACCGGTAAGCGCTACTACACAATCCACATCATCTCTTTTGGTGCGGACACGCAAATGTATAGTTTTTGCATCGTAAGCATAAGCCCATTTATCCCGCGGCACATGGTACATTGCTTCCACAAGCATGTAGACACCTCCTAAAAGTTTTGTGAGCTAATGCCACTTGATTCGCTTCTTACAAAACTCCTTCGTAAGCATACGCTTAAGTTTTGTGAGTGAGCCATAGTTATTACCACCAAGCAGGGTCGCATGAATCAACTCCGGTTATTCCGGGAGTAATTGGAGATAGTACTCAGTATATGCGGTTTCCATATTATTAACAGACTTTGTCACAAATTTGTCTTTGCATATTCATACGCGCTGATTTATAATAAATCGGTCAATGAGACTACAACTTAGAGAACTTAGCAGAATTGAGAAAGAATAGGGGAGAATCTACAGATGAACAAATGGGGTAAACTTTCATTAGGGATGCTGCTTGTAGCAGGCCTTATGACCGGCTGCGGCAACAATAACAAAGAAAATACTACAGCCGAAGGCAGCGGAGCGAATACAAATACCGCAGCGGCAGCCAAGACGCTTACACTGGGAACCAGCGCGGATTTCCCTCCGTATGAGTTCCACAAGGTTGTGGACGGTAAGGATACCGTAGTAGGCTTCGATATCGAAATTGCCAAGAATATTGCGGCGGACATGGGCGCTGAGCTGGTGATCAAGGATATGCCCTTTAAGTCCCTGCTGAATGAGCTGTCGAGCGGCAGAGTAGACATGGTAATCTCGGGTCTGAGCCCTACACCGGAACGGGAAAAGGCCGTAGGATTATCCAACATCTACTACAAAGCGGAACAAGCCGTAGTTGTGCGTGAAGCGGACAAGGATAAATTCGCAACTATGGATTCCCTGAAGGGAGCTAAGATCGGGATTCAGACCGGTTCGATTCAGGAGGATATCGCTAAAGGCATCGAAGGCGCACAGTTAACCTCACTGGCGAAAATTTCCGAGATCGTTATGCAGCTTCAATCCAACCGTGTGGATGCTTCCATTATGGAAGGACCCGTAGCGAAGGCATTCGTTACAAAGGTTAAGGGACTGGCGATTACAGCTGCCAAACCTGAAGTGGAAGACGACGGCTATGTCGTTGGTGTCAAGAAGGGCAACACGGAATTGCTCGACCAGGTCAACAAGACTTTGGACCGTCTGAATACAGAAGGGAAGATTGACCAATTTGTAACGGCAGCAAGCGAGCTGGCAGAGAGCGAATAAGGTCAGCGGGATTTTCCGGCTAAAGCAAATAAAATGCTGGCCTGCAGCTTGATGTTTACATTACAGAAAATGGCGGTGATCCGCTGTTTTCTATTTTTTTGGAGACAGGAGGTAATGCCAACAATGAATATATTCGATATGATCATGAATTACCGCGGTTTTTTTCTTTCCGGTCTAAAATATACCCTGCTGCTGGCAGTGCTCGGTGTGGTATTTGGGTTTGCACTCGGGATTGTAGTTTCCCTGCTGCGGATGTCCAAATGGCGGATTCTGCGTTTTATCGCAACGGCCTGGGTAGAATTCCTGCGCGGCACACCGATGCTTGTGCAGCTGTTCATCATCCATTACGGCTTGCCGGAGCTTGGTCTTGAGTTCACACCGATCCAATCAGGCGCCATCACGCTGACCATTAACAGCTCGGCTTACCTGGCAGAGATTTTCCGCGCCGGTATTCAAAATGTGGACCGTGGCCAGGTAGAGGCAGCGCGTTCACTGGGGATGAGGCAGGGAATGACAATGCGCTATATCGTACTGCCGCAGGCGCTCAAGAATGTGCTTCCGGCCATTGGGAACGAGTTCATCACCATCATTAAGGAGTCGTCGATTGTATCTATGATAGGTGTCATGGACCTTATGTTTCAGGCCGGCAGCGTCAGCACGATTACCTACCAGGGTCTGAATCCATATATCATTATTGCACTTATGTATTTTGTTTTGACATTTACGTTGTCCAAGGCACTTGGCATCCTGGAAAGGAGGCTCAATACAGATGATCGCCGTTAAAAACCTGCAAAAGCATTTTGGCAAGCTGGAAATTCTCAAAGGTATTGATCTGCAGATTCACAAAGGTGAAGTTGTGGTTGTTATCGGCCCCAGCGGTTCGGGCAAAAGCACCTTTTTGCGCTGCCTGAATCTGCTGGAGCAGCCAACGGGCGGGGAGATTACCTTTGAAGGCCAGTCCATTACAGACAAGAAGCATGATATTAACGTGACCCGGGAGAAAATGGGCATGGTCTTCCAGCAGTTCAACCTGTTCCCGCACAAAACCGTGCTTCAGAACATCATGCTTGCCCCGCTGAAGGTGAAAAAGCAGAAGCCGGAGGAAGCGGAAAAAATCGCGCTGGAGCTGCTGCGCACCGTCGGCCTGGAAGATAAGCGGGATGCCTATCCGGTTCAGCTCTCCGGCGGGCAGAAGCAGCGCATTGCCATCGCCCGCGCACTTGCCATGCAGCCGCATGTGATGCTTTTTGACGAGCCAACCTCGGCGCTTGATCCCGAAATGGTCGGAGAGGTGCTGGAGGTTATGAAGAAGCTGGCTGAAGAGGGCATGACAATGGTCATTGTAACGCATGAAATGGGCTTCGCCCGTGAGGTGGGCGACCGCATCCTCTTCATGGACGGCGGAGTAATTGTGGAAGAAGGCACTCCGGCGGAAGTATTCGGCAATCCGAAGCATGCGCGCACCAAAGATTTCTTAAGCAAAGTTCTATAAATATGCACAAAACGGTCCTGAAAACTTTTTCAGCGGCCGTTTTGCTTTTTGCTGAGGGTAAATGGGTGATATAGTATATAGATGGCCAATCAACTTGAAAAGGAGTACATACAGATGAGAGATGACCTATGCCGGATTGGCATCATTGATATTGGTTCCAACTCCATTCGCCTTGTGATCTATGATACGACGCTGGAAGGAGGCTATAAAATTATCAAGGAGTGCAAATACTCCGCTCGTCTGAGTGAGAAGATCACAAGGGACGGGAGGCTGGAGCGGAAGGACATGGATACCATCGTGCCCGTTTTGCGCCAGTTCAAGGAGATATGCAGCGCCTTTGAAGTTGATAAAATCCGCGCCGGAGCCACAGCGGCCATCCGCAACGCGGCAAATTCCTCCGAGATTATCTCCTATCTCTCGGAGGCATCGGAGATTAACATTGAAGTCATCAGCGGCCATCAGGAGGCTTACTTTGGCTTCTTGGGTGTAATCAATGCCTTTGATGTTCAGGACGGCTTTGTTATCGACATCGGCGGCGGCAGCACGGAGGTTACCCTGTTCCGGGGACGGCGTTACCAGAACAGCATTTCCTTCCCTTTTGGCGCGGTGAATACGAATCTTATGTTCAGTCAGCACGGGAATTGGAACGGCGATCAGGTGCGCAAGCTTCAGGCTTATGTCACCGGAAGGCTGGTGGAGCATGATTGGCTGAACAGCGGCCAAGGGCTGCCCCTCTACGGGCTTGGCGGAACCCTTCGTTCCCTTGGCAAGCTGGACCAGAAGAGCCGGAATTATTCGCTGCCCAATTCACACGGGTATACGTTGTCCAGCGAAATCATCGGCCATTTCATGGAGACGCTGCCTCTCATTCCGTATGAGAAACGCAAGGATTTGGACGGGCTGTCCAAGAGCCGGGGGGATATCATTGTCTCGGGTCTGATTATTTTTCATACGGTATATCAGTATATCGGCGCCAGTCAGGCATTGATCAGCGGGGAAGGCCTTAGGGAAGGCATGCTGCATGATCTTCTTAAGCCGGAGCAGCCTGTGCGCGAGAGTGCGCTGGAGTTCAGCCTGAACACCATCGTCCGCTTTGACATCCATTCCTCCAAACGGCATTTGGACCATATTTACAAGCTGGCCCTCAGCCTGTTTGACGCTTTTGAGGACGGGACCGACCGGACGGAACAGAAAATGCTGATTTATGTCGCGGTCATGCTGCACCGCACAGGCTCTAATATTAACTACTACCAATCCAAGCGGCATACACGATACTGGCTGATGAATTCACCGATTCGCGGGCTTACGCACCGGCAGTTGATCCTTAGCGCCCTGATCGCCTCATACAGCACAAAAAGCCGGAAGCAGAAATTGTCCCTGACACATAAGGACATTTTGCTGGCTTCCGACGAAGAGTGGATTCATAAGCTTGGAACTCTGGTTCAACTATGCATTGCTCTGGACAGCACCGAGATTGGCATTGTGAGCGGGCTACAAGCCCGCCTGCACGGCAATACCCTTGATCTTGCCCTGCAGGGCGCAGGCGAGCTTCTCATTGGGCTGGAGGACATTGAGACTGCCCTCAAAGCCTTCAGGAATGTTTGGGCGGTGAAGGTAAAGCTCGGGTTCCCTTCCAGCGTGTAACATCCATAGCGGCGAACTGGCTCCGGAACGGGGCCTTTTTGTCGTCCGCACGCTCGTAATATCCGTTGGGCTGCAGGAAGCTCGATTTGACATTGTCACTAAGCGTAATGTCCAGAATCTTGACAATTTGCTTGCGGATTTCCTTGTCCTTCACCGGGCACATCAGCTCAATTCGCCGGGTCAGGTTGCGTGTCATCCAGTCCGCGCTTGACAAGTAGACCTCTGGATTACCGCCGTTCTCAAAATAATAGATCCGCGAATGCTCCAGGAAGCGGTCCACAATGCTGCGGACGGTGATGCGCTCGCTGAGGCCTTCAATACCGGGCCGCAGGCAGCAGACTCCGCGGACAATCAGATCAATGGAGACACCGGCTTGGGCCGCGCTGTACAGATAATCTATAACCTCCTGGTTGGAGAGCGAGTTCATCTTGGCGATAATCCGGGCCGGGCGGCCTGCTGCCGCATGCTCGGCTTCGCGCGCGATGAGCTTTTCCAAGGAGAGGCTCATGTTGGTTGGCGCCACAATGAAGGAATTCCAGTCATAGCTCGCGGAATAGCCTGTCATCTGGTTGAACAGCTCCGAAGCATCCAGCCCGATCTCGTTGTTTGCCGTGAATAGGCTGAGGTCGGTGTAGGCCTTGGCGGTGCTGTCATTGTAGTTGCCTGTGCCCACATGCACATAGCGGCGCAGATCCGGGCCTTCCTGGCGGACAATCAGCGTAATCTTGGCATGGGTTTTGAGGCCAACCAGGCCATAGACCACATGGCAGCCGGCCTGCTCCAGCTTGCGGGCCCAGGCGATATTGCGCTCCTCGTCGAATCTTGCCTTAAGCTCGACGACAACGGTGACCTGTTTGCCGGATTCTGCGGCATGGGCCAGTGCGGCAATCAGCGGAGAATTGCCGCTGACCCGGTACAGCGTCATTTTGATTGCTCTAACCTGTTCATCTTCAGAAGCCTGAGTAATGAAGTCGGTCATCGCATCAAAGGATTCATAGGGATGGTAGACCAGCACATCGCGTTCGCGCAGCACCTCGAAGAAATCCTCGTTCTCATCGAATTCTACCGGATAGAGCGGCTCAATCGGTACTTCATGCAGATAGCTGAAGCCCTTGAGGCTGCCGGCGAAGCCGCGCAGAAACCCGAGATCGAGCGGTCCGTCAATTTCGAAGACGGAATCCTCAAGCTCAAACTCGGCTTGAAGCTGCTCAAGCGCATACGGGTGAATCCCCTTCTGCACCTCCAGACGGGCGGGAACACCGCGCCGGCGTTTACGCAGCTCCTTTTCAATCTCCTCAAGCAGATCCTCCGCGCCTTCCTCGTCAATTGTAAGGTCAGAATTGCGCGTTAACCGGAACTCGCTGACGGCCACGGGTTCATAACCGCTGAACAAGGTTTGTATATGATGGCGGATCACGTCTTCAATAAAGACAAATTGCCGTTTCTTGCTGTTGGAGCGGTGGGGGAGCGGGATGCATCTCGGCAGATTGGAAGGAATCTGCAGAATTGCGAAATAGGGCTCTTCCTCCTTGCTGTTCTTGCGCGTCAGCACAACCGCGAGATAGATGAATTGGCTGTGCACAAGCGGAAACGGCCGGCTCTGGTCAACAGCCATAGGAGTCAGAACGGGAAAAATAATATCACGGTAATACTGCTCAATGGAAAGCTCCTGTGCCTGGGTCAGGTCCTCGTAATCCACGAAGACAATTCCCTCCTTATGCAGATGCCTTGAAATATCCCGGAACGTCCGGTACTGGTCGGTAATAATTTTGCTGACCCGCTTGATCAGACGCTTGTACAGCCCGGATGGGGTATAGCCTGTGAAATCCTTTTTTGTATAGCCTGCACGGATCTGATCCTGAATTCCGGCCACGCGGACGCTGATGAATTCATCCAGATTGCTCGACACAATCGCCAGGAACTTGGCCCGCTCCATAAGCGGATTATCCGGGTCCTGCGCCTCCTGCAATACACGGCGGTTGAATTCGATCCAGCTTAAATCCCGGTTAAGATAAGCGGTAGATGGACTGCTGTAGTTGTTTTTTTTCTCTTCTTCATTCACGTTCGCGGACCCTCCAAGTGCTTCAATATCTTTGTCGTATTCTATCATTTTACTATCTGCTACAGAGGGAAATGTTAAATCTGTGTAAAATATTCGCGAAATTATTCCTGAAAAGCTGAAAAGCACGGATTTTTGCTGATTTTATTAAAATTATGTAAAAATACTTACTCTAATAATGCTTCAAAACTCTAATATTATCAAATTGGTAACAATTACTTGCGCATTGGTTACAAAATTGTGATATATTCAATCCTGTTAGTTAACAAATATCTGCATTTTGGACGCAAGGCACAACAAGGTACATAAGTCCGGAGTTGCAATGAAGCAGAACTGCATGTCAAGTTTGCTCTGCTATTCACGAAGGAGGCAATTTATGAAGATCAGATTTAGAAAGATTACAGCCTTGGCTGCAGCCCTCGGAGTCAGCGCACTGCTGCACACAGCTCCCGCTCAGGCCGACAGCGTACATATCGCGGGAGAAACTACAACCTATTATACCCTATCTAATCATTATGGCATAAGTGTTGATAAACTTATGAACGCCAATCCGAATGTTGCAGCCTTGAATATCTACCCTGGTCTCAGGCTCACCATCCCAGGGATTACAAAAGCCAAGACCGTTGCCGCTGAGCCGTCTGCCAAAGCCTTTTCAGAGGCGTCAATTTTGAGTGTAGAGCCTAAGTCCAATACCGTTCAAGCATGGGGCAAGGAATTCAACTATGGCAAAGTGATGCAAATGAAGGCTACCGCCTATTCCTCAGCGATCAGTGAGAATGGCATCTGGGGAGCTGTTGATTATTTCGGCAATCCGCTGAAACTTGGAACGATTGCGGTCGATCCAAGTATAGTCCCGCTTGGCACTAAAGTGCTCGTAACCGGCTATTCCCATCCGGGTCTGCCCAAGCAGGCGTTTTTGGCTACCGCTATGGATACAGGCAGCGCGATCAAAGGCAACCGCATTGATATCTTTATTCCCGGCAGCCAAAGCTTTGTATCGGATTTTGGATTTCAATATGTACAGTTATACTTTATTGAATAGTATAATCGGGCAAGAGCTATAAACTCAAAAGGAAACGAAGAATGCCGCAAGGGCAGGACTCGTTTCCTTTTTTGATTAACAACAGTCTACTTTTCTTTATTCACCTGAAGCATCTGGGGGACGGTTACAAAGGTGTAGCCCCTATTGCGCATGATGCTGATCACTTCCGGCAGTGCCTGAATGGTTCCGCGTAAATTGCTACCCCGGCCGCCGCCGCCGTGCTGGAGAATGATTGACCCTTTGCCCGCATGGGATACGATATTGTTTCTGACCTGGGACCTTGAGAGCCCTCTCCAGTCAAGGGAATCCACATTCCAGTTCACCAGCTTATAGCCGTGGGCCTTCGCCCATTGCAGCTGCTGCTCGTTGATGTCTCCATAGGGTGGCCGGATGAGCCGCGGTTTATATCCCGCCAGAGCATCAATTATATTTTCCGTACGGATAATTTGCGACCGGAATTCATTTACGCTGATCTTCCCGAACTGAGGATGGTTGTAGGAATGGTTCCCCACGGCATGACCTTCCCTGATGATCCGCTTCACGAGATCGGGATGCTTCGCCGCACGGCTGCCGACTATGAAAAAGGTTGCTTTTACATGATGCTTGCGCAGAACGTTTAGCACCTGTGGTGTAAACCTCGGATCAGGTACATCATCGAACGTAAGCGCAATATGTTTGCGGCGGGGCCCTTGTGTTTTGATCGTTTCAGGGTATTTGCGGATCAGTTGGCTGAGGGTCAAGCCTTTGACCCGTTCCCGTTTTTGTGGTCCCGCCAACGCGGAAGAGGAGCCTGCCGGGAGAACCTGATCCTTCCCGGACTTTCCATCCGGGGCATTGATGTTGCTTAGCTGAGGGAGGGAGGGCGAGTCCGCCGGAATCGCGGCAGCCAGCTCCGCTTCAGATGCCGGACTGAGCAGGAATAATAACACGATTGCCAGAATGGGCAGTTTTCGGCTTAGCTTCAGACCATTCACATGCAGCGCCTCCTTTTTTGTGATCCTGCAATCCGTTATTGTCTTATCTTGTTATCTCCAATAAAAGCCGGATTTATGCTGTAATTCCAAGAGCTCTGATTAAGATTTATCGAGGCGGAAAATACGTGTATACTGAATGAAACGGGAGATTTCCCCGGCCACAATTTGCAAATCGCGGGAAGGAAGGAACAATCAATGCCGGATTTATTTGCACCCTATGAGTTAAAGGGCCTGACCTTAAAAAATCGTGTGGTTATGCCCCCTATGTGCCAATATGCTGTAGAACAGCAGGATGGCACGCCAAATGATTGGCATTTTGTGCATTATGTCAGCCGCGCTGTCGGCGGCACAGGCTTCATTATTGTTGAAATGACCGGGATCCATCCGGATGGACGGATTACGAACAAGGATACCGGGATCTGGGGAGACCACCAGATTGAAGCTTACCGCAGGCTTACAGAAGCCGTTCATGCCGGGGGAGCGAAAATCGCAATTCAACTGGGCCATGCCGGAAGGAAAGCTCTGGATGCGGAGCCTCCGGTTGCTCCCTCCGCAATCCCGTTTGATGCCAAATCCAAAACTCCGCGGGCGCTCAGCAAGGCTGAGATCGCTGAACTGATCGAGGCTTACCGCGAAGGCGCCCGCCGTGCTGTTGAAGCCGGCTTTGATACAGTGGAGATTCATGGAGCGCATGGCTACCTGATTCACCAGTTTCATTCGCCGCTGACCAATGTCAGAGATGATGAATACGGCAGCGACCCGGGTTTGTTCGGAGAACAGGTTGTGCAAGCCGTCAGGGAAGTGCTGCCGGCTGAAATGCCGCTGTTGATGAGAGTATCCGCCAAGGAATATGTAGAAGGGGGCTATGATGAGGACTATGCACTGGGCTTTTGCCGCCGCTACAAGGCTGCCGGAGTTGACATGTTCCATGTATCCTCAGGCGGTGAGGGTCCTATTGGTTCGAACGGCGGTCCTAACGCAGGTCCTGCTTATCAGGTCGATCTTGCTGAGCACATCCGCAGCGGCCTGCAAATTCCGGTAATTGCTGTAGGACGCCTCGAATCCTATGAGGACGCACAGTCTATTGTCTCCGAGGAGAGGGCAGAGCTGGTAGCAGTGGGCAGAGGAATGCTCAGTGATCCTTACTGGGCGCTGCATGCAGAGGAAGCGCTTGGCGGTGTGGAGAAGACCAGTGTGCCTGAGGCGTACGAACGCGGAGTTTGGAAGAAAAAATGAACCCTGAGAATGTGAACTATGTCACAGATTTTAAGCCCCTTCTAAGGCATGGTTAATAAGATAAAATTTGAAGGAGCTTGATAACGTGGCGACGGTGATTAGTAACGAGCGGCTGACAGATGGAGTGTATCACCTTCGGGTTGAAGGGGATTACGGCGGGACAATGGGGCAATTCTACATGCTGCGGGCATGGGGAGCCTATCCATTGCTGTCCAGACCGCTTAGCATACATCAAGTAAATGACAATGGTGTCGAATTTCTTTATCATGTGGTTGGTGAAGGTACTGAGATTCTGGCAAAGCTTACGCCAGGGGCTACGCTTGAGCTTGAAGGCCCGTTCGGTAACGGATTTCCTGCTGTGGAAGGAAAGGTAGCCTTGGTAGGTGGAGGGATCGGCATTGCTCCACTGTATTACTGTGCGCAGGAGCTTCCGCAAAGCGACATTTACCTGGGCTTCAGCCGTGAACCCTTCCGTGTTGAGGCATTCCGTCCTCTGGCTGCCGAATTGACGGTGAACGTCGGCGGTCTGGTGCTGGACAGTGTTGATTTCACCAGCTATGATCATATTTTCGTCTGCGGTCCGCAGCCGATGCTGAAGGCTGCACAGCAAAAAAGCATAGCCGCTGAAACTGCCGGCAAGAGACCTAATGTGTATTTGTCGCTTGAGAACCGCATGGCATGCGGAATCGGCGCTTGTCTCGTCTGCAGCGTCTCCTGTCGTGACGGACAGCGTAAGGCTTGTGCGGACGGTCCGGTATTTCTGGCGGAAGAGGTGATCTTCCATGATTAATATGACAGCAAATATTGCAGGTGTTCATTTCAAGAACCCGATCGTTATGGCTTCAGGAACCTTCGGCTTCGGCCGGGAATATGGCAAGCTGTATGATGTGTCGCTCCTCGGGGGCATCTCCGGCAAGGGGCTTACACTTAACGCCAAGGCGGGAAATCCCGGAATCCGCGTCTATGAGACGGCCTCCGGCATGCTGAACAGCGTGGGCCTTGAGAATCCGGGGGTCGAAGCGTTTCTGGCCAAGGAGCTTCCTTTTTGGGAGACTCTGGATACCGCGCGTATTGTAAATCTCGGCGGCAACACGCTGCCGGATTATGTGCTCGGCGCCGAGCTGATCCAGCGTGATGCCGATGCCCGCAGCGCTGCCGGTAAGCCTGCTGTAGATATGATTGAGCTGAATATTTCCTGCCCCAATGTCAAAGAAGGCGGCATCGCCTTTGGAGTCAAGACTCCGGCGGCGCAGGAGGTTGTACGTGCGGTAAGAGCTGCTACCCGTCTGCCGCTGGCTGTGAAGCTGTCCCCGAACGCCGAGGACATCGCTGGAATGGCCGAGATGTGCCAGGAGGAAGGGGCAGACGCCGTCTCACTGATCAATACGATCTCCGGGATGAAGATAGATGTCCGCCGCCGCCGCAGTGTGTTCAATAATTTGTATGCCGGATTGTCCGGTCCTGCGATCAAGCCGGTAGCGCTGCGTATGGTGCATCAGGTGGCACAACGGGTATCCATTCCGGTAATCGGCATGGGCGGAATCACTTCAGCTACAGATATCATTGAATTCATTATGGCCGGGGCAACGGTCATTCAGGTGGGAACCTATAACTTCATGAATCTGCGGGCAGGCAGTACGCTAGTAGAGGAATTGCAGCAGTTCATGATCGAGGAGAATATTTCATCGCTGGACGAAATCCGCGGCATCATATAACACAATCCAATTAATTCCTCCGCCTGAGATGTCTTTATCTATCGAAGGTTCATATCATGGGAAAGGGGAGATTCCGCTTGACTGCATCAGAATTTCATCCTGACGATATCGAGCTGACTGCTGTGGAGGTTGGCCGTGATCTGCTGCTGCTCATTACCGGTGGCGTCCGACATATTGGCGCTACCAGCACGGCATATGTAGAAGATGGCGTAGCCAAGGTATCCACTTCGGCAGTCCCCCATCACAAGGAGCACACGATCAGCGAATCCGCTGCGCTCAAAGCGGCTGCTGTACTGAACAGAACAGTTACGGTAGTTATGGGCATTCACTATGACAATTTGAGCAAAGAGAGCATAGCGCAGGTTGTGGAAACCGTGAACCGAAAAATAGATCAATATTTATCTTGGTAAAATTTGAAACGTTAATGAATCTTCCTGCGTAATAGATAACAAATAAGCATTTAACTTAATTTTGGAGGAATGAACCATGTCTATATTTAAAAGATTGCGTGATTTGACGATGTCCAATGTGAATGCGATTATTGATAAAGCAGAAGATCCTGTAAAAATGACGGATCAATACATTCGGGACATGACTGAGGATCTGGAGGATGCCGAAAAAGCGGTAGCCGCCCAGATCGCCATTGAGAAGAAATTCAAGCAGCTCTACGAAGAACAGGAAGCGCTGGTGAACAAACGCAATCAGCAGGCACACACTGCTGCCCAAGCCGGCAATGTGGACCTGGCGCGCCGCGCACTGGAAGAGAAGAAAGCCGCTGAAGCCAAGCTTGCAGAATACAAAACCAGCTTCGATCAGAATAAGGCATCGGCAGACAACCTGCGCGACAAGCTTGAAGAAATGCGCAAACAGCTTACAGAAATGAAGAATAAACGTGAAACTTTGGTTGCGCGCTATAATGCAGCCAAGGCGCAAACGGAAATCAACAAAGCGATGAGCGGATTCAGCTCCGATTCAGCTTCTGCGGGTCTCAAGCGTATGGAAGAGAAGATGCTGCAGGCTGAAGCTCAGGCTGAAGCCAGCAACGAGATGAGCGCCGGCAACAGATCGCTGGATGACGAATTCGAGAAGCTGGGCAAGGATCAGGCTGTGGAAGATGAGCTGGCCGCGCTGATGAAGCAATACGACAAACAATAACATATTGGCATAAGCCGGAAGCAAGGCTAATGTTCACAGGCGAAGGAGAGAAAGAGCGGTTTCTCCTTCGCCTTCTCTATGCTGCCCGGGGAGGGCAGGCAAACTGACAATCGGGGGCTAAAAGCAATGGATTTCCATACTCTGGTGTCTATGGTGGTATGGACGGTGTGCGGCGCAGTGCTGCTGTTTGTGCTGATGTTCGTGGATTCGCTGTTTACCCGTTACAACGATTTAGAGGAGCTCAAGGCAGGCAATATGGCGGTTACTACTAGGTTCGTGCTGAAGCTTTTGGCACAAGGCTGCATCTTATCGTCCTCCATTGCCTCTTCGAACAGTTTGGGAGATGCTATTGTAATCTCCATAGTCTCCTTTATTCTTTTATTCTCTCTGGAAAAAACAGTCGAACTGCTGCTGAGCCGCTGGGGCAAGCTCGATCTTGACTATGGCACCCAATTGGGCAAAATAGGCTACGGGCTGCTGGCAGGCTCGCTGCATTTGACCGGGGCCTTGATTATCGCCGCATTCATTCAAGGATAATGCTTTATGCTTAACAATAAAGCCAAAACTTTTAAAAGGAATGATGGAGTTTGAGTATATGGAAGCGTATTGGCAATATATTCTCGAAGCCGGAAGCCCCGGCTGCACCTAAAAGCATGCTGAACCTGTCTCCGGGCGACATTTGTGAGGTTTCGCTGGTTACCTACGAGGTAACGGGCCGGACTCAGACCAGCGGACGCAATGCTGTGGTGCTGACCTTACGTGACGGCAGCCGTATTGCCTATCTGCATATCGAAGAGCGGGAGCAGCTGCAATATGGGCTGTATCAGCCGATTGACGGGCGCTTGGATAATCCCGCCGAGGTCCCGGCAACTCTGGAGCTGGATGATTACACATACTACTTGGAGGAAGAATACGAGGGATACTCCGAAGTTAAGGGTCAGACTCCTTATATGAACGGCGGACAGCAGCATGTCTGGCAGTACCAGTCCGATGATTCCCGGCTGCTGCGGGTGGAGTGGCAGAACGGCCGGTTTATGCTGTACGAAGGCGAAAAAGTCATCCCGGGTGATGTAAGGGTGATCCGGGCGAATTAAGAAAGGTGCTTACCGAAACGGCTGTATTGTCCATGTATAGGACGAAACGGCCGTTTTTTTTATTGCATGAATTGAGAACGTGTGTTCCTTGTGCTAAGATGAGTACATTATGGCAAAAGGGAGTGAATTTAAGGTGGAAATAGAGAAGAAACCACTTGTGGAATTTTTGCTGAAGGCTAAAAATGCGACGTATGCGGCTCAAGGAGACGAGGCTTCGGTTCCGCCATTGCTTGAAGGATACCGCCAATTGGAATACGGGGACGGAGATTATTTCTACCGGGATTTATATCTGGGCATGGCCTATTTTGCCGGACAGGAAACGATATATTTCCGTGGACAGGCCATCTGGTCAATGACATACGGCGGTGGAACAATTAAGGAACTAAGCCTTGATGAAGTTAAGGATACATATGCTTTTTTGAGACAAGCGATGTGCCGGGTAGCGGAGGATCGTCCATACAGGGGCCCGCACAGCTTCAGTGAAGGAGAGTATCAGTATTTTGACGTAAACGAAGGGGATTTAGAGCGGTTTTCCGGGAAAGAGAGAATCTTGCGGCAGGGGACAGAGATATATTCGCTGCAATATTGCGGTGGATTTATCTGCTGAATGGTATAAAATAGTGCTGTATGAATAGCGGAAATAATTGACGTGTACTCTATAACGAGAATACGAGACAGAAGAGGTTGGTTGACATATGAACAGTAAAGAAGAAGCAATGGATTCTAAATTTCGCCGAAAAGCACTCCAGGTTGAAGAAGCCCAGTCACGGGTTATTAAGTATGCGCAGCTGATGGACATAGAAGAGATACCGCTTAATGATAGCAACGGACGTTATTTGGCCGAGCCTGTGTATGCGCCTCATCCATTTCCGGCATTTAACCGTTCGGGAATGGACGGTTATGCGCTCATCGCGGCAGATACAGAGAAAATCGGGGAGGATGGTCCAATCTGGCTGGACGTCGTAGACGACGTCCCATGCGGAGCAGTGCCTGGTGTCGATATCCGGAGCGGAACGGCTGCGCGGATTATGACCGGAGCTCAGGTGCCGGCGGGTGCGGATACCGTTGTTATGATTGAAGCGACGGAGAGCAGGGAAGCAGGGGGCATAACCCAAGTGGGAATCCGCAAAGCGCAACAGGCCGGGCGAAATATTACTCCGATCGGTTTTGAACTGAAGGAAGGGGTACTTGTGCTGCCGGCCGGAAAGATCATAACGGCGGGGGATATTGCTGTTCTGGCCGCCTTTGGCATGCCTGTTGTAAAAGTGCGGCGCAGACCTAGAGTGGGGATATTTGCAACCGGGACCGAGCTGCTGGAGGTGCATGAACCGCTTGCTCCCGGCAAAATCCGTAACAGCAACTCTCCCATGCTGGAAGCGCTGGTACGGGAGAGCGGCGCAGAGCCGGTTATGCTTGGTGCAATCGTTGACGATATCGAGCTGGCGCGGAGCAAGGTGCAGCTGGCGCTGGAGAGCTATGATCTGGTGATTACCACCGGCGGTGTGTCCGTTGGGGATTATGATATTATGGGGGATCTGGTCCGTGAGAACAGCGGGGACATGCTGTTCAACAAAGTAACAATGCGCCCGGGAAGCGTGACAACTGCAGCTGTACGCAGCGGCAAGCTTCTGCTGGCCTTGTCAGGTAATCCCGGAGCCTGTTTTGTCGGATTTCACTTGTTCGCCCGGCCCGTTATCGGGAGAATGCAGGGAGCCGAGAAGCCATTCCTGCCGGAATGGACGGCGGTGCTTGGAGCGGATTATTCCAAAGTGAACAACTATACCCGGTTTGTCCGTTCCCGGCTGGAGATTCAAGGGGGGCAAATATACGCTTATCCGGCCGCCATTGATGAATCCTCAGTAATGGTTACGATCAAGGACAGCGACTGTCTGGTAATCGTTCCGCCGGAAGAACGGGGCTTGACGGCAGGGACCCTTGTGAAGGTGCTTAAGCTGCCCGGTGACATTCGCGGCTGAGCAGACGGAACTGGATCAAGTGAAAGGTGGAGAAGCCGGGAATGAGGCGGCGGAGGCAAGAGCCTATAAAGAGTAGTTTGAAGAAATTAAGCAGTGGAGACGGCAGGATCAGCATTGATAGAGGCCGCGTAACATCGAGCAGCGGGAGTAGTAGAAGCAGATCGGTCCACCGTAATGCCCGTAGCAGCCTCACTCGATCTTCGATGCAAGCCGCGAATTCTACGGCAGGCATGGCTTACCAACCCGGGAGTCTGCGGGCAATAGGAGGCAATACTGCTTCGCCCGCCGTGTGCCAGATTGTCGGCTACAAGAACAGCGGCAAAACTACGCTGATCTGCGAGCTGATTCCGCTTTTGCGGAGTAAGGGCTGTACGGTTGCTGTGATCAAGCATGACGGCCATGATTTTGACATGGACCATGAGGGAACGGATACCTGGAAGCAGCGGCAGGCCGGAGCTTCGGCGGTGGCTATTACAAGCAGTACGCGTACAGCAAAGATTGAAGAACGCGCCAGCAGCCTGGCCGAGCTGATTGCCGCTTTTGCAGATTACGATTATGTGCTGGTGGAAGGCTTCAAGCAGGAGCAGTATCCCAAAATCGGGCTGATCCGCCGTGAAGAGGATGTCTCGCTACTGAGCGAAGTGAGCAATTTGTCAGCGGTTGCGCTCTGGAGCACGGCAGCGGATGCCGTCTCGCTCCCGCAGACGCAGGGCATTAACCAATTCAGCATTAACGACAGCGCGGGAATTGCCGAATTTTTGTGGCAGCAACGTTTTTATTTTCAAAATTTCAACATATGAAAAATTCACAATAGAAAATCCAAAATGCTACCCCAACCTCGAGCAGTACGTCTCCTAAAAACTTAGTCACAAGGAACAGCGGCCCCATTCTCCCATTGAAGGAGAAAGGGCCGCTGTTCTGCTATCCTGGCATGTATGCTGGAAGCAAGCCAATAATTGCGAAAGCAAATTCACAAGCCGGTCCAGTGCGCAGGGCGTGACAATGCGGCTGGAAGCTTGGTTGAGGCATCGCCCTTCGCCGCATTGAGCTGCGATTGGGTCAGAAAGAGAGTGTCTGTAAGGTCGGCGCCGCAAAGATTTGTGTCGCGGAAATCAGCTCCGATGAGATCCGCTCCCCTCAGGTCAGCCCCGCTGAGATCTGCCGCAATCAGATAGGCGCCGCGCAGGCTGACACAGCGTAAATCGGCTTTTTTGAGCTTGGCTCCGATCAGATCTGCTCCCCGCCCATAGTTCTTAGGGCGTTTGGGAGCATTCTTGAGCTGACGCCGCGCAGCATCGCGCGCAAGCTCGCTAGTCCGAAGAAGCAGCTCATTGATCTCTGCCCGGTGTGACGGCACATCCACCTGCAGCAGCGCTTCGGGCGGCAGCAGGGTCAGCCGTTCGGTCTCCTCTAGTGCCGAGCGGAGCTGGCTGTGAATCGTTGCCGCAGACTGAAGGGATAGAGCTTCGGTCAAATATCTTAGCAGCTCATGGAGATGGCGCATAACCGGGAAGACCTCGAACATTTGTGAAGCGGTATGCGGAGCCTGCCGCCAGTCGCGCCCGCCGAAGGTGACATGAGAGACCTTGGGACCGGCCCCGAAGCATTCGTATACGGTACAGCCCCGGAACCCTTTGGACCTTAGCTCCGTGTGGATACCGCAGCGGAAATCTGACCGCAGATTAGGACAAGGCTGTCCGGCATTTTTATGAATGGCAAAATCCGATGAAGCGGCAAATGGCAGTGCGGCGCAGCAGAGGCCGAAGCAGCCCTCACAGTTCGACTGCAGATCGGTATGGCTAAGACTCGGTGAAGCAGATAGAAATTCATGTTGATGAGACATTTGAGGCAATGGACTCCTTCCTTGATGGGGAATTCAGCTCTCCAGACGCCGCTCAATCGCTTCGGACATCGTTTTGTCCGTAAGGTGGGCGTAGACCTCGGTCGTTTCCGTTGAGGCGTGTCCGAGCTGTTCCTTCGTTTTATAGATATCATTTTGCAGATAATAATCCGTGGCAAAAGAATGGCGCAGCTTATGTACAGTCAGATAAGGCTTGCCGAACCGTTTGGCGTATTTGATGATCATTTCCTGGATCGCCCGTTTGGTCATCCGTTTACCTTCCTGAGTGCCGTTCGGCAGCGCGATGAACAGAGCTTTTTCCCGTTTGGGCGTCTTGTAGCGGGACTGCCGCAGACTAAGATAGAGCGAGAGGTCATCCTTGGCCTGTTCGCGGAAATAGACCGGGGTTTTGAAAGTTTCATCGTTATTGCCTTTGCGGTAGACATACAGCAGCTTATTGTTCACATCCAGATCATCCACGTTCAGATTGACGACTTCAGAGACGCGGAGGCCGGAATTGAGAATGAGGCTGGCAATACAGGCGTCGCGTTCACGGTTGAGCTGAAAGGAATAAAGGGCCTGCTTGTTGGCTTCAACATCGCGCCCATATCCTTCATAAATGTAGCCTATGAACTCCAGCAGCTCGTCTTCCTCCAGAATTTTACCTTTGAGCTTGGCGGCCGTGTCCTTCGGCTTGTGAATGCGTTTGATCTCCACCTTGGCCATGACATTGCGCTTCAGTAAAGGATAAAAGTTCTCGTCCTCGGCAATTTGACTTAAATAGTGGAAAAGAGAACGGAGTGCGGAAAGCTTGCGGGATACGGTGACTCTGGAATTCGTGCCCTCGGCACGGGTAGTCAAATGCAGGCGGTATCCGACAATACTGTCCATATGCAGCGTCTCCAGATCAAGCAAGGTTATTTCAGAAAGACTTGCAGCTTGAGAGAGCCCCTCTGCCCGCAGCCAGCCAAAGAACGATTCATAATCGCGGATGTACTCCAGCAGAGTAGAAGGTGACAGATCTGGACGTTTATAGTCAATGAACTGCTGTACAAACCAGGGCATATTCAGCACTCTTTGATCGAGATGTATGCGGTCGTTAATTTTTTGAATGCTCAATGTGTTGTTCACCTGCCTTTTGGATTGCTGTTTGCTTGCGGAGTTGTCTTTCCATTTTAGCATGTTTCATGAAGTTTGGCCGGATTTCGCTGTACTTCAGGGGCTTGCCTTGCTCCTGTGGTGACAAAGATATAGAATGTGTAATAAAAAGTGAATCACAGAGGTGACTTATGGAACTTGGAATTGAGCTGGTTCCCAAAGAGCAGCGCCATACCATCAGCAGGCTGATGCAGTTTTATTTATATGACTTTACCCGTTATCTGGAGCTTGAGGTGGACCGTGATGGCGCATTTCCGTCCTATCCCGGTCTTGAGGCTTACTGGAACAGCGGTACCAATAAATTTGCTTATCTATTTACCGTGGACGATAATATCGCCGGATTTGCGCTGGTGGACCGTCTGCTGCACAGTTCGGAGGGGCAGTTCTACATGACAGAGTTTTTTGTGATGCAAAAGTACCGCCGCAGCGGAGTAGGCACTTGGGCCGCACACCGGCTGTTCGATATGTTTCCCGGCGACTGGAAGGTGTCGCAGATCCGAGCCAATACACCTGCACGCACTTTCTGGCATCGGGTGATTGGCGATTACACAGGCGGGGCGTTCCAGGAACGCTTCAATCCAAAGCAGGGGAATCCCAGTCAATATTTCAGCACATTAAATATTAATAGAATTAATAAATAAAAAGACCTATCAGAAGCGGAACGGACAAGACAGAATCCTGCATAAAAAAGAAAACCGTTGTTACCGGGCGCAACTTGTAGGGATTTCCAGCGTCTGTTAATTGAGGTGATTCTACGTGCTAAGCATCCAAAAAATTGTCTGGATCGGTTGTCTATCCGCACTAGCAGTGCTTGTTTCAGGCTGCAGTAATGGTGCAGATTCCAAGAAAGCAGACGCTTCAGTCCGTCCGGCAACAGAAGCTGTTGTCACTTCATCGGCTGCAGAAACTCCAGCTTCAACTCCAGCGACAGTTAAGGCGACTCTACGCCCTTCCGCACAATCGGTATCGTTGTTTGCAGGCGGAGTACCTGAATACGACGGGTCAGGACGGGCGTATTTGAACGGAGGAACGGAGCTGCAGGCGAAATATTCTGCGGATCAACACCTACCGCTGGCGATGTTTATGCCGGAGCAGATGATTCGGTTTGAGCAGAATGGCAGAACCGCCTGGGGGACTGCGGATAAGCAAAACTGGATTGTTTTTGAACCGATAAGCAAAGAGAATTCAGCCAATACAAAAGTGGATAAGACAGATTCAGACGGGAGCAAAGCCGCATTGCTTCAGTACAAGGAATATCAGGGCAGCTACACAGAGAACGATGGCAGGGTGGATGTGTTCCTTTTTAGAGCAAAAGGACAAGAGTACTACGCGCAAATCCGGACCATTGCTGAGCAGAGGGAAAAGCTATTGCCGCTGTTTGTCGATATGCTGAGAGAAGTCCAATACATGAAGAAGCAACCGCCGCTGGTTGCCGGAGTCTTTGTTCAGGAGCCGGATGTAGGAAAGGACAAAGAGAACAAGCAGATGCTCCAGGAGGTAATGAATTGTCTGGAAGCCATTGCTAGTCAGGATAAGCAGAAATTTATGGACACAATGTACTCGCCGGAAGCGGGGGAATACTTAGGGTTTTTCCTTGATCATTCGATCACGTACCGTTTCAATGGGATCACTTATGCCGGAATTCCTGCTGAAGGCACGCAGCGGGCGAATTTTAACGTGGTGTATCAATCTATGACTGACGAGGGTTATCTGGCGGATAGGAGCAATACAATCTCTTTGCTGCGCAATAAGCAGGGGGAATGGAAGGTCGCCAATATTGATTAAGACGACAACTTCTATGAAACCAATAGTACAATTACTGCATTTTGGTTATCATCAGGCGATGAGCTGCATTTTTCCTGTAGCAATTTTTGGAACTTTGGCTCTTTCCAGCTTAATCGAGCTGCCATACATTTACCGTTATGATGCCATTCTTGTTATCCTGCTTGCAGTTCAGTACCTCATGTACCGCAGTGGATTAGAGACACTCGATGAAATTAAAGTAATCTGTATATTTCACTTTATTGGTCTGCTGCTGGAAATGTATAAGGTCAGAATGGGATCATGGTCATACCCTGAGCCCGGGCTTACGAAGTTATTTGGTGTGCCGCTCTATAGCGGATTTATGTATGCAAGTGTCGCAAGCTTTATGTGCCAGATATGGCGTAGACTGAAGATGGATATGACCGGCTGGCCGGGGCTAACTTCTGCCGGATTACTGGGAGGAGCCATTTATCTGAACTTTTTCACACATCATTTCATTCCTGATTTTCGTTGGTTGCTAACGGGGCTTGTGCTCATCGTCTTTTGGAGAACATGGATCATATACCGGGTACGGACCACTACTTATCGAATGCCCTTGACGCTGGCTTTTTTCATAGTAGGTTTCTTCATCTGGTTAGCCGAGAATATAGCTACATTTTTTAGTGCCTGGAAATATCCCAACCAGTACCAAGCCTGGCATTTGGTCAGCTTCAGCAAGATCAGCTCATGGTTCCTGCTGGTAATCATTAGCGTAATTATTGTTGCCCAGCTAAAACATGTAAAAGCTAGCCGGAAAACGTAAGACTCTTGTTTGAGCTGAGATTGGCAAGCGGGCAGGCAGGATAATGCTAACTTAAAGAGTAGAAAAAGGATAGCCTCATAGAGAGTGACATAAATATTATTATGTTAACTAACTACAGAATAACGAAATAAGAAAGACGGCGAGTACTAATAAAAGCCTGGGCAACCCCGATTTAAGGGTGGGGAGCCCCAGGTTTTGTTTCGTTTTCAGCGTCTGCAGCCAGCGGGGTTACCCAAACTTTGAATAATAGCCCGTTACTAATAAAGTCGTAATCCGCATGCACATGAAAACTGGGCGGAGAAATCGTATTCCTCCGTATCAGCTCGTATAGCAAAACATGAGCCAGCAACCAGTTCGTTGTCTTATAACCGGTATAAAGGTGGCCTATTTCATTGTAAGGACCGCTTGTTACCCATTCGAATGCTTCGTGAAAACTGTCAACGCTCATGCTTTCCGTATGCCAGACTATATTTTCTGTTTCCTTCGTGTTTGTCGATAGCTTAAAATCCGATGTGAGTGAATCAGATTTACGTATAATTTCTACAAATGCCGCCGCTTTTTCGTTATCATGCTCTTGCATATCGATCCACTCCCAACCCTTTATTTACCTTATTATAGCAAAAAAACTTTGTGCCAGTGCCAGAACGAGTGCAAAGAAGAAGTGAAGAGCAAAATAGCGGGAAAATCGCCCTCTATTCTGAGCAAGAATAGATGTTCCAGGGATATAGAGGGAAATCGTCCCCCTATATTTAGCCGATAGTCATTCCAGCGGGTAGAGTGGCGATTATACAGGGGGGAATTCCCTTTAACTCATGGATAATGGAGATTTCATAAGAATTAGCAGGTCGTTTTCAGCTTATTTTAGTGAAATGAAGAGGTATATGTTAACATAATATTAAATATGTAACCTATACTCGAATTTACTCTATGAAGTTATAGAAAAAATCTACACACTATTCTTTTTATTTCAACATATGAAAAATTCACAACAGAAAACCTAAAACTATCAACCTCCCCTACAACCACACAACTACTCCATCCTTTATTCGATCCTTTGACACTAAAACCCCGAAAAAGGATGGGGGTCCGCGGCTCGCAAACAGACTATGCATGATCAAGTTAATCTTCGGGTAATCTCAAAAGCAGCCTCTGCGGCAATCGCCGCATGCTCCAGCGAGATAATGGATTCCCCGCCGCTTTGGAAGGTTTGGAGCGCGTAGCGGAGGCTTTTTTCATAAGGGTTGAGCTTGTCCAGAACAATCTCTTGTTTGCCGGAAGCTCCGTATTCATACAGCGTGGCCTCTATACTGCCGTCCGCATAATCGCTCTCCTCAAACACCAGCTTGGCCTGCTCAAAATAAGCTTCATAGCCGACTGTGAACGGGTACGCTCGGGGCATTTGTGAAGAGACAATGATCTCAGCAGATACATCCGATGTGTCAAAACCGGCAAGAACCAGCGCTTGACCGTCTTTTCCGCCGCTAGTTCCCCAGACTGCAGACAGTGGGGGATTACCCAGCAGCCAGGTCACAAAATCCAAATCGTGAATCATGAGATTCGCAGCGATTTTACTAAGGCCGAGGTCGCCCCACAGCGGCGCGGTTTCTCTTTTGAGGGATACACGGAGAAGCTTGCCGTATTGCCCGCTATGTACCGCATCGTACAAGTAGGAATAAGCATGATCTAATTTGATGAATTGGTTGACAAATATACGTTTTCCGCAGGTTTCCTCCGCTTGCCGCATAGCCTGGGCATCCTCAGTGTTCAGACAAACCGGAGTTTCGCAAAACACATTTTTCCCGGCCTTAAGCGCCTCAACCGCGTATTTGCTGTGTAGGGTGGAAGGCAGACAGATGTCGATCAGATCCAGCGAGCTGTCCGATATCACCTCATCTATGGACTTGGAGATCTCGACTCCCAAATCCTCCTTCAGCTTCTGCAGCTTGGCTTCATTTCGGCCAAAAACAACAATCCGGTTGACCTCCTCCATAGATGCAAATAGGCTTGCATGATAAGCTCCAAAGCCTGTTCCCAATATGCCAATATTCATTTACAGCAGCTCCTCTCTCTGATACATTCATCATACATAGGAATTGTTGACAACTGAGTGGCGAGAATTGTAAAGCCCTCAGCAGATGTTTTTCAAAAATAGTAATGACTACTTATTATAGAATTGAGGACTTTTCATGAGGCTGCACCGCTTGATTGCTATACTGTTACTGATTGAATCCCGGGGAAGAATTAAGGCGAGCGAGCTGGCAGAGGCGCTTGAAACCTCGGTGCGTTCCATTTACAGGGACATTGATGTGCTGGCGGAATCCGGCATTCCTATGGTGACAACTCCCGGGCCTAAGGGCGGAATCTCTTTGATGGAGGGCTATACCCTGAATCTCCAGAAGTTGCACGGTGAAGAGGTAATTAACCTGTATTTGACGGGGATGGGCATCCCTTTTGGCGGTCAAACCGAATCGGGACTGAAGCTGAAGAATGCTCTGCTCAAGCTGGAAAAGACCTTGCCCGCAGCCTATCAGGAGGATATCCGCAAGGCCAAAACCCGGTTCTATTACGATGATACGCCTTGGTGGAATGAACGTGCCGAGCAGCCCTTTCTGGAGGAGCTTCGCTCTGCGGTCTGGAGATGCCGTGCAATTCAGATTAAATACCGCAAGGTGAGCGGGGATCTGACCACCCGTATTCTTCATCCCTATGGGCTGATTGTGAAGCAAGGGGACTGGTATCTGGCAGCATATTGCGAGGCGGCGGAAGAACTGCGTACTTTTAAGTGCGAGCGGATTATCTCGGTCCTGCCTACGGATGGAGCCTATGAGATCCCTGCAGATTTCTCGCTGGAGGAATATTGGCTGGAGGGGAGCGAGGCGTTCAAGCAAAGCTGCAGGAAAGTGGAGTTCTATGCTGCAGTTGTACGGACGGCGAAAGGCCGGCAGGAATCCGTGAGCAAGCTTGAGATTATCGAAAAAAAGGAAACGGATGAGTATATCGACTGGACGCTGAACTTGTACAGCTACGAATCAGCCTGCGGGCAGGCGATGAAGCTGCTGGATGTGGCAGAAATTCTGCATCCCCCAGAGCTTAGAGAGTATATCAAGGGGCGGCTTGTGCATCTGCAGGGGGTTTATTTGTGAAGAAATGTTCTAATTCGAATAATTCTCCATCATTTTATTTAAATAATTTCGAAAGTCTTGGACATATGCTTTAGGCTCTACGATTATTAGATTTGTGCCGAAGCTTGCTAAAAATTGAAATCCGATACTGTTATGAGGGACACAAAATGTTGCTAATAAAAATTCAGAACTATAGTTTTCAATACTCTTTCGGCCGTATCTTTCAATGAATTGATCTTTTATGCTAGGCGAAATCAATGCCTTAATAGCGGCTAGCTGCGGTTGAAAACTTGCTTCGCGGTCTTGTTCTAATAAATATTCTCTAGGGTTAAATGTTTTTTCATCCATATTAAGGTTATCGATACGAGATAATTTAAACGTTCTATATCTCTGGCGATGTAAACAGAATCCCTTCAGATACCAGCTCGTTTCGCTAAAATGAAGCTGATATGGCTCAACAATTCTATTCGTCTTGGTGCCATTTTTATCTATATAATCAAATGATATTAGCCTTCTCTTTAATATTGATTCTTGATACAGCTTCAAGGTTTGACTAATTTCAGACCGGCCCTCCCAATCATAAAATGAGAATTGAATTGAACTTTTCAGAGATAATGGGCTAACCATCGCTTCAATTTTTTTAATAGTCATTTCAACTTCTTCGCTAATTAGAATTTGTTCCATTCCGTTCAATGCAGTTAATATATTCTCTAAGTCGGAGCTGCTTAAAAGACGTTTATCAACCTTATATTCATCCATAATACCGTAGCCGCCATTAACACCATTGATAGAATAGATCGGGATGTTTGATAAACTGAGTGTTTCCATATCGCGAAGAATAGTTCTTTTGGAAACATTAAATAATTGTGCTAATTCTGTTGATGAAACGACATTTTTTTTCAGCAATATCATTATTATAGAAATAAGTCTCTCAACTTTGTCCATATTTCCTCCTCCTTTTACTCTACTTTATTCTAAGAACGGTGACATACAGCCGTCACCTTTTGTAGATTATACTACATTTATCACAAGAAGGAGGTATTGCTTTATGTCAGCTATTGCATATTTAAACTTTGATGGGATTGCAGAACAAGTGATTGAATTTTATTCAGAGGCTTTAAATGCAATTGAAGTAAAAAAAGCTAAATTCAAGGATTTTCCACAAGATCCAAACTACCCACTGCCAGAAAATGAGTTGAATATGATCATGGAATCTTCAATAGAATTCGCAGGCGGGAAAATAATGATGTCGGATATTTTGCCTGCAATGAAGATGATAACAGGTGAGTTGGTGAAAGGAAATAATGTACTGATTAGTCTAGTCATTGATGATAAACAAAAACTGGAAGAATACTATAATAATTTATCTGTTGGTGGCAATGTTATGATGCCGTTATCCAATACTCCTTGGTCTTCATGCTTTGGAATGCTGGTAGATAAGTTTGGGGTCTGCTGGAAATTTAATAGTGACGCAGATAAGTTTCTTGAAAAAGTTATTGCAGGTAATTATGGAAATTGAAAATCTGATTCCAGCAAAATCGAGAGAAGATCTGAGGAACTGGCTACAGGAAAACAGCAAGACCAAAAAGTCTTGCTGGGTCTTGGTTAGTTTGTCGCCTACCCCTAATATGTTATTATATTTGGACGTAGTCGAGGAAGCATTGTGCTTTGGATGGATTGATGGAATCAAAAAGAAAATTTCCGAAACGGAGCTGGCTCAGAGGCTGTCACCTAGAAGTAAAAAAAGTTCATGGACTGAATTAAATAAAGAGCGTGTCCGCCGCCTTGAAAGGTTGGGGTTAATGAGAGACGAAGGAAGAATGGTTCTTCCTGATATGGATTACAATTCCTTTAGAATAAGTGAAGATATAGAGCGAAGGCTAAAGGAGGAAAACCAAGTATACAACAATTTCATGTCATTTCCAGATCTTTATAAAAGAGTTCGGATCAACACGATACAAAGCAATATGAATCAGCCAGAATTGTATAGGAGCAGATTAGACAAATTCATAACAAACACTAGAGAAAACAAAATATACGGTCAATGGAATGATAACGGACGTCTATTCCCGTAAAACTCGAGACGCTCAATTTCGGCAGAACACTTACCAAGCATATGAATTTGATCCATACTCAACTGGCTAAAGCCACCAATAAAAAGAGCCGCATCTTAACACGGCTCTAATCTTCTTATTGCCCGCCTGTATTTGAAGCCCAGACAGGATACCAGCCTCTATTCAAGTCCGTAGTGTTGTACAGAACTAAATTTCCGTCATCTTGAACGATGAGAAGGTCGCCACGGAGGTTTGCCGGTACATTATTTGGTCCGTACCACGCATTAGCCCATGCATTATTGTCTGACGTCCAATACGGAGTATTATTAGAATCCATTAGCTTAAGTCTTCCGTTATATTGATCAATTCTGAGCTGTGATATTCTAAGATCGCGGGTATTGGTGTGCCATAACATAGTGCGTTTGCGGTTGTTCCATAGCTGAATATCTCCAGAAGTGGTAAAATTCAGGGAATACGTAATGTTGTTTGATACTAGCGGATTCGAATTCATAATAAATGATTCGTATATCGTGAGACGTTCTCCGTATGCAAATGTTCGAGGGGCGACAGGGAGCAGGAGCATAAAAGCCGCAAAGAAAAGTAAAGTAATCTTTTTCATAATAACCTCTTTTCTGGATTATTTTTGTAACTACTCTTCAAATATATCATATAATTTTTAATAAATGTATAAAAATCTCATATTACAATTTGTGAATGGAAGACTGGCAAAAAATAGCCCTAATAGAATAAGACCCGCTTTAGCGCTTTGGCTAAGACGGGTCTTGTTTGGTGTATTGTATATTAGATCCCGCGTGAGCTAAGCGCTCTGTGAAGTAATTGCTGCTTCTGCGGATTCTCGCAGCTTAAGTCTTTTGTGTGCAGTAATGAGGAACGGCAACCCAATTGCAGTCGTAAGTGCGAGCGGCACGAATACGGCCGGGCCATTGCTGGCGCCGAACTGATCGAGCAGCACACCGCCGAGGATCGGAGCCATGACGTTGCCAAGGTTATTGAAGCCAATTGTGCCGAAATAAGTGCCTTTCCATTCAGGCTTGGCAATCCGGTCGATCAGCATATCCATCATCGTGAAGAGCAGCACTTCGCCAATCGTAAACAGCACAACACTGAACATCAGCAGGGCCACCCCACCATTTAACCCGAACAGCAGCATGCTAAGTGCTACACAAATATTCCCCAGAATCAAAGGAACAAGCGGCGGGAATTTGCTGGCCGTACGGACAATCGGGTACTGGACAACGAGCACTGTGACTGCGTTAAGCGACAGCATGTAGGAAAAAATCTGCCCGCCGTTCGAGAAGTGAGGGTTCACCGCCAAATATTGCGCCAGCGTGGAGCTGAAGTGCCCGTAGCCCAGCACACAGAAGATTGTTCCCAGCAGCACCGGGAGAAACACGCGGTCGCGTCCGGTTGTCGCCAGAGCTTCACGCAACTGCGGAGCGTGGGCTTTCGAACGAACAGGCAGGTTGGCACGGTGAGCGGAGAACTGCATAAATAGCACTACTCCGTAAGCAACGTACACGATTCCCGCAATCAGGAACGGAAAGGTTGACTTGGCTGAACCAAGCTGCAGGCCGATGATAGGACCGAACACTACACCCAGATTCACCGCCGCATAACGCAGATTAAACACGAGCAGCTTATGGTCAGGCGGTGTTATATCTGAGAGCAGCGCACGCGAGGTTGGTTCGAATACAGCACGGCATAGGCCGTTCAGTGTATTGACCAGGAAGAATACCCAAAGATGCTGGGCTGACGAGAAGCCGAAGAAGACACAGGCCCAGCCGAACACGGAGACCAGCATAACAATTTTGCGGCCAAAGATATCGGATATGTATCCGCCGTAGAAGCTGATGAGCACACCGGCCAAAGAGCTGACAGCTACAGTTAGACCAGTCTGGGAATGTGATGCGCCAAGGACTTGTGTCAAGTAAATGGATAAAAAAGGAATGCTCATTGAGGTCACTAAACGCCCGAACATCGTACCGATAATGATGGTCCAGGCCAATGGATGGATTTGCCGCAGAGTCTGTTTCATGTGATTGTGGTTCTCCTAATCTTCCTGCTGAATTTTGAGACTGCTTGTGTAAGCTGCTATGAAATAAAAAACGGCTTGTGTATAATTGTAATGATAAAAGGGGGAAATAAAAGTGTAAGAATTATTCGATGTATTTCACCTTTAAAAAGGAGCACCGGCAATGGATACCAACACCGCACATTTTATAGATTTGGCAAGAGCGATTAATAATCCTTTTAGAATCCAGGAGCCTATTCCCGTTACGATAGACAGCTTATCTGCGGCTCTGTGTTGTACTCCCCGTAATGTGAAATTTATTTTGCGCAGGCTTGAAGAGGGAGCGTATATACAGTGGAAGCCAGGGCGGGGAAGAGGGCATACTTCTGAATTGACCTTTTTGCGGGGAATTGATGAGGCTCTTGAAGCTAGTTTTCAGGAGCTGATGGGAAAAGGCAAGATTAAGGAAGCCATTGACCTGATTCGTGTCACAGAGGCCAATGAGACGTTAAAGGAACGGCTGCTCAGCTCGCTGAATATCCAAATGGGCTTTCATACTGAAGCGGAAACCGCCTCGGGACAGGATGTTCTGCGCATGATGCGTGGACGCCGTCTGGAGAAGCTGGACCCGGCTTTTATTTTTACAGCTTTTGAAGCTTATTTGCTGGGGCAAATCTGCAGCACGCTGGTTACCTATGATGCCTCAACCGATTCTTTTCTTCCGGGGCTGGCTCACACGTGGGAATGCAGCGAGGATCACACAATGTGGGTTTTCTATTTGCGCAAAAGCGTGCGGTTCCATCACGGCAGAGTGATGACTTCCCGGGATGTAAAGGAAACCCTCCAGCGCTTATTTGATCTGAACAGTCCGGCCATCCGGAGTTATGAGGATATTGAGCAGATATGCGTAGAGGGAGAGCACTGCATCCGTTTCCATCTGCGCCGTCCGAATCTGTTCTTCCTGCATTTGTTCAGCTGCATATATATGAGTATTCTGCCTTATGATGTGGATATCCGTACGGAACTGATCGGGACGGGTCCCTACCGTATCAGTGATTTGAGTGAAGATGTGCTGGTGCTCAGCGCATTTGACCAATACTACGGGATCCGTCCGCACCTGGACCGCGTGGATATTTGGGTTGTGCCGGACTATGGCTCGAATGAGCGTCACTACGAGCTGCCGGGCGCAGACCGGATGAAGCTCCCTTCGGATCGCTGCGGGACGAACAGCATTGACTATCCGGCTTGGGGATGCAAGTACATGCTGGTTAATTTCCGTAAAAAAGGGGTGCATCATCAGCCTGCTTTTCGGCAAGCGCTGCGAATCCTGTACAATCAAGTAGCGCTTGTAAGGGAACTAGGCGGCAACCGTATTACACCAGCAGACAGCTTTCTGCCTTGGAAGAGCAGTCTCAGGGATTGGAAGGAGCCTTCTTTGAAAATGGCGCGTGAGCTGCTGGCCAGCAGTGGTTATCAAGGAGAGAGCATCATTCTTGCATACACGGTAGTTAAAGACCTGGAAGAAGCAGGTTGGCTTAAACGGCGCGGAGCAGAGATAGGGCTGAATATTGAGCTGCAGACTTACATCCAATCACACGAAGATGACTCCATCAGCTCAGCCGATCTGATCATGGCGGAGGAAATACTGGAGGATGATTGGCAATGGGGATTGATTAATTATTTTAAGAATGAAGCCAATTATTTGCATGCCTATCTGGAGCCTGAGCAAAGTGCTATGCTGGACCGGGAACTGGAGGACTTTGCACAATTACCCGGAGAGGGCCGGGCTGAGCTGCTGGATAAAGTGGAGGGCATCATCCGGGATCAATGCTGGCTGCTGTTTGGCTGTCATGTTAACAAGAGGGCTCAGCTCAATCAAAGCCTGCTCGGTCTGCATGCCGGCTCATTTGGTTTCCTGGATATCTCCAAGCTGTGGATCAAGCCGGCGCACTGAGAAGTATGCAGATTCTATCAAGTCTGCTATACTCTCAAAAGAGACTATATCGAATCCATTCGAATGGTACTCTAAGAAGAATGAATTTTATAGCTGCATATGTAAGCCACGGAGGTGAACTCGCCAGAATTTTGCTCTGATCCGTAAGGACCGAGACAAAAGAACGGTCAAAACTTGACTCTTTTTTTGCTTATCGGACCTTTTTAGATGAGATGCTAAGAGGTCTTTTTGTTTTACCAAAAATAAGGTTAAGAGAGGTGGAGTCCAATCATGGCAACTCCAATGAAACATGGTATGATGCGTTTTCTGATCGTGGGAGCAGGAGCCATCGGAGGTTATTTCGGCGGACGGCTGGTTCAAAAAGGGGAAAATGTCACTTTTCTAGTCCGGGATTCCAGACAGGCTCAGTTAGCGGCAAAGGGGCTGTCCATTCGCAGCGTGCATGGAGATTATCAGACACCGGTTCAAACTATTACATACGGTGAGAAAACAGATCCGTTCGATTGCATAATCCTGGCGGTCAAAGCCTACCATTTGCCCCAACTGCTGATTGACCTTGCCCCTTATGTCGGTGAACAGACCGTAATTCTTCCTTTACTTAATGGATACAACCATTTCGAGCTTCTGAAGATGAGATTTGGTCAGGAAAAAGTACTGGGCGGTCTTTGCTACATTGAAACTACACTGGACCCCGAAGGAGTAATCATTCACACCAGCCCGTTCCACAGTATTGTGTTCGGAGAGTGGACAGGCGGGGAGTCAGAGCGCTCGCGGGTACTGTACAGCCATCTGAGCAATGCAGGGTTCACAGTCACGCTAACCCAGAATATCCAGCAGGAAGTGTGGCAGAAATATATATTTATAGCCAGCTTAAGCGGAATTACTACATTAATGGATAGCCCGATTGGACCTATTCTGGCCGTCCCGCAATCGCGTGCGATATATAGCCGGCTTGTGAATGAGATCGTTACCCTTGCCCGCAGTGCCGGAATGCCGGTAGGCCTGGACATGGAAGCGGCTACGTTGCAGCGGGTTCTGTCTGCGCCACCAAGCATGACTTCCTCTATGCATCGGGACTTGTCGAAACAGCTGCCAGTGGAGGCGGACCATTTGCATGGTTCACTCCTTGCCCTGGATACTGAGGGAAAGGGGACTTATCCTATTCTTGAAGCGGTGTACGCCCGGTTAAAAGTATATGAAAGCCGTTAATACGAAAAAAAGGGAGTGCTGCGATTGCGGCATTCCCTTTTTTGCGCCAATTGGTCCCAGGATGATCCTTGTCAGCCCGCTTGCTTGCCATCGCATTTTTTACAGACGGTGAGCTTTTCGCCAGAGGGCCCTTTACCGAAATACAAAAGCTTGATTCGTGTGCTGCCGCAGATCGGACAAGTTCCTCTGCTACGGGACGGAGTACGCCATAGTGCTTTGCCGCGCTTGTTTTTAGACATGCTGATCCCACCTTCGCCCTTGATACGCTATCTTATGCACAGGTAGAAGGCAGGATTCCTCGGGGAATCCTTCGCTGCCAGAGATTAGGGATAGATCATACGTTAATGGATAGAATATGATTTACATTCGCGGAAAAGGGACGTTTATTCCAAGGAATAGATGGAAAGGAAAAATAAATGTTTGTACGCGCTGATGATAAAATCACAACAAGCCAGGCATCTCTATTCTTGACGAATTCGGTACTGGGGGTGGGAATTCTCACTTTGCCCAGAAATGTGGTGGAATCCGTCAAGACACCGGACGCATGGATGTCTGTAGTGCTCGGTGGGATTATTGTAATGTTGATTATTGTGATCATGGTGAAATTGAGCCAACAATTTCCTGGCAAGACAATCTATCAATACTCCAAACAGATCGTAGGAGGGTACCTGGGAGGATTTTTATCCTTGTTTTTAATTTTATACTTTCTACTCAGTGCCGGATTTCAGAATCGCGTATTGGGAGAAATTGCGATGTTCTTCCTACTCGAAGGAACACCCATTTGGGCAATCATCATTCCTTTTATCTGGATTGGGGCATATTTGGTGTTTGGAGGAATCAATTCCATCGCCAGGACATATCAAATTGTTTTCCCGATAAGCCTCTTTATCTTGATGTTATGTTATGTCTTAAGTATCAGAATATTTGACATTAACCATCTGCGTCCTGTACTGAGTGAAGGTCTCATGCCTGTAATTAGGGGACTGAAATCCACTATACTCGTCTTTACGGGGTGTGAAGTGGTGATGGTTATCACAGCCTTCATGCAGCATCCGGAGAATGCGGTCAAAGCCATGTTAACGGGAATTTCCATACCTATGACCTTATACATCCTCACTGTGGTTATGGTTGTTGGAGGCCTGTCTATAGATTCTGTGATCACGAGTACCTGGCCTACTATTGATTTAGTGCGCAGCTTTGAGATCTCCGGATTCTTTTTTGAACGTTTCGAGTTTCCTCTACTGGTGATCTGGATGATGCAGATGTTTTGTATCTTTAGCAGTTTTTTCTTTAATGCTGCTTTGGGGATCTCGCAGGTGTTCAAGATTAAACTTGTCCCTGTGATCTTCGGGCTGATGCCGGTGATTTTCATCACGGCCTTGATTCCCATACGAATCAATGATGTATTTGCCGTTGGGGATATTATTGGAAGAATGGGAATCCTATTGTTTTTTCTGCTGCCGGTGCTGCTTTCAGTGGTTCTGATCATTAGAAAGAAGGGATTGAAGCAGGAGGTGTAAATGTTAACCTCTCTCTTTAAAAAGACAACTGAAAAGGCCTAAAAAAAACAGCGTATAACATAAATTATACGCTGTTTTCGTTCTAATGGATTTTTATAAGTGAAATTGGGTAATTGGACAGCTTGAAATGAGGCTATTTTGGGCGATTCCAGATGTTGTACCGTCTATTCGGGCAGCTCATGGTATAATGAATCAAAAATAGGCGGGGTGGAATTTCGGTGACGCATGGTAACATCAAAAAAAGTTGGAGAGCGGAGAAGTTATCGCAGCTTGGCTCTTCTATTTTCGCTGAAGTGGCAGAATGGAGAGCGGAAGCCCACGGTTCGGGCTTAACGGTTATAGATTTGGGAATTGGAAGTCCCGACGGTGCGCCAAGACCTGAAATTCGTGCGGCGTTAAGCTCGGCTGTACTGCGCGAAGATTGTTATTCGTATCCGTCCTCCAAAGGAAGCCTGGCTTTCCGTAAGCAAGCGGCTGCCTGGATGGACAAGCGGTTTGGAGTCAAGGTGGATGCGGAGGAAGAGGTATTGGCCTTGATGGGGTCCCAGGACGGACTTGCCCATCTGGCGCTCGCGGTTTGCAATCCCGGAGATATCGCCATCGTACCGGACCCTGGTTATCCGATCTACTCCGGCTCGCTGGCGATTGCAGGGGTACAGCCGTGGTATATTCCTTTGCTGCAGGAAAATGATTTTATACCTGATCTGGATCAAGTGCCGGATCAGGTATGGAAGGATGCGGTGTTCATTCTATTGAACTTTCCGGGGAATCCGATTTCCACGGCGGTGGATGCGGCGTTCTTCGAGAAGCTGGTGGCCTTGGCCCGCAAATGGAATGTGCTGATTATCCACGATCTGGCCTATTCTGAAATGGGCTTCGACGGGTACAAGCCACTGAGCATCCTGGAGGTTCCGGGTGCGATAGAGACGGCTGTGGAATTTCATTCCTTCTCCAAAAGCTTTAACATGGCCGGCTGCCGCATCGGCTTCCTGACCGGCAACCGCGAAGCCTTGGGAGCGCTGCGTGAGCTGAAGGGCAATATGGACTTTGGTGTGTTCGAGCCGATTCAGGAGGCTGCGGTACTTGCCTTAGAACTGGCGATGACAGATATGGAGAACGGTGGGGTCGCGCCTCTATATCAACGCCGCCGTGACCTATTCGTGGCGGAGCTTGCCCGCGAAGGGTGGAGCGTGCCGGAGCCGAAGGCGACGATGTTCATCTGGGCCGCGCTGCCGCAGCAGTGGACCCTTACTCGGGATGGCGGCGGATCGCGCGCCTTTGCCCGTGATTTGCTGTTGAAGACCGGGGTAGCCGTAATACCGGGGGATGCCTTTGGAGAGCAGGGCGAAGGCTTCGTCCGCATAGCTCTGGTACAGAGCGAGGAGCGGCTGCTGGAAGCCGCACGGAGAATCGGGGAGTATTTGCGGGGGCTGTAAGCCCCGGAAATACTCCCCGATTTATTTTCATACAGCGATAAAGGCTGCGTTATCTAAGCTCCTTCGGCAGCTTGACGGCAATCAGTTTCTTCTCAGTAGGTATAAGCACGATTCCGTCTACTACAGAGATGTTTCCGTATTCTTGGGCGGACGTTTTTAGCGTGCCAACCAGCGCACCGGTGTATGCGTTCATAATCGAGAAAATTCCGTTCTCATGACCGGCGTAGACGGCTTTGCCTATTTTTTGCAGATGAATGACCGGACTTGCGAAGTGCTGGAATTCAACGGATGTGTTGTCTGTGAGATTAACGCTTCTAATCTGCTGATCTTTTTCGAAGAACACTCTGCCATCTACAGGTCCTTCCAGCCAGCTCCCATAGGCATCGTAGCTCGTGTAATTCTGTTCTTCGGCCTGTTGTCCCAGGGTAAACCGGGTTAGGACCAGTCCTGGCTGCTCCATATTCTCGTCTACCGAATATACATAAGAGCCCTGGATGATCGTGAGGGAATTGTAAATGCCGGAGACATCCTCAAGCGGCTGGTAATGGTTTCGGGAAGTGACCTTTCCTGTGCCGGGATCTACACTGGTGAGCGTCATTAAATACCCGGATGCAGAAGCTTTACCTTTAGCAGCATTATTTTCGCGCAACAAAATCTGCCCATTCCTGTAGCCGACATAGGTGTACAGTCCCTCGACTCGCCAGCGCTGCTTGCCTGAAGCGGGGTCTATCCCGAAGAACTGGGACCGGATGTTATCTACTGTGCTGGATACGAGCAATGTATTTTTGTAAGTGCCGATCAGGCTGCCTGCATACATGGGGAGGGTCTGATTTGCCCATATTCTTGCTCCTGTAACCGGGTTGTAAGCCGCTATCCCGCCGCTCTCATTGGCAAAATACACAATTCCATTAATCATCTTCGCCTGTGCCCCGACTTCTATGGGAGCTTTTGCCGCTTTGACCTTCCAGAGCAGCTTGCCGCTGTCGGCAGCGACTTTTACCAGCTCTCCTTGGTTCGTAATGAAGAATACAGAGTTGTTCGTGATGAACTGCGGGTAGCCCCCCTCCTTATAAGTCCATTTGTTGCGCCCAGTGGCAATATCGGCTGCATTCAGACCGTTATGGTCCGTATAAAAGACCCGCCCCTGTAAGGTTTGCTGCTCCATCGAATATAGTCCCTGGGCATTTTGGTATATTTTCCATATTGGTGTTAGTTTGGACGAATTAATCACAGTTTCACTACTGCTAGCCGTTGCTGCGGTTGCATATGCATCTTCAGATGCGGGAAAGGCAGCTCCAGTGGTGAGGAGAGAGGCCAAGAGAAGAGTGGTTGCAAGGGTTGCAGATTTTGTCAATAGATTCAGCTCCTTGAAAAATGTCTCTATTGGTTAGACTGGCTCAAGAGAGAAAAGTTTCACATTAAGGAAGAAAAAAACAATAGAGTATACATAAATAATATTATGTTAACTAATTGATTTGATGTAGAATATTTCGAGTGATATAAGTCTAACAAATCATATGAGTAAGTTAAAAAGCAGGCGGAAGCTCCCTTGTTTCCAAGGTCGTTGCCGCCTGCTGTGAACTAAGAATAGCGCATTTTACAGCGCTTTGCGACTAACTTCCTGTGCTTCGCCAGGTGCAGGCTCAAGCAGAGGATTGTTGCGGCTTCGTCTCGCGTAGACGATCAGGAAGAAGAGGGCGGTGATCAGCAGCGGATAGCCGATAGCCCAGCCGGTAAAAGGAAATACAGCAGCAGTGGCTGCAAAGGAGATCCAACTTATCGTAACGCCTAGCCGGTGACCCTTCAGGAGCCGGATTCCCGCCGCGCAGCCCCCGATATAGGTCAGAATGAAGGTGGCATTGGGGAACTGAATCAGTGTTGTAATGGAGAGCAGGCCGCTGCCATACAGAAATAGTACGGCTGCAAAACATAACAGCAGGAAGCCGATGGCTCCGGTCGGAGTCTGAAAGCGGCTGGATAAGCGGCCCATCCACCTTGGAGCATAACCCTGCCGGGATAGAGCATAGGCTACGCGTGATGCAGCTCCGGTGTATGCAATAATCGTCGCTGTACAGATGAACAGTCCGGTAAGTCCGGCAATGAATCCGCCCCAGGAGCCAAGCGGCTGGCTGATGATCCAGACCAGCGAAGAGTCTGCTCCGCCCCGGAGATAGCTTTGTGTTCCAACTGTGGCGAGTGCGGAGAGGAAATACAGCACTCCCACGATAATTGCGGCAATGGTAACGCCTTTGACCGCCGCCCGCTGCGGGTCTTTGAACTCTTCAGAGAGATGGGACACAGCCTCCCAGCCAATAAAGCACCAGAACAAAATCGCTGCGGCCTGCCCGATGCTCATCCATCCGTGCGGGACAAAAGGTGTAAAATGCGCACTTTCCATCCGGGGAAGCGCTGCGGCAAACGAAAAGACCAAGACGGCAATAATTGCGATAACAACAGCAATTTGCACTTTTCCGGCCACCTGCATGCCGATCCAGTTCGTAACCAGCCCAACTCCCAGCATGGCAGCGGCCATGGCAATTCTGGCAGTGTCACTCCAGCCCATGGCTGCGGTCATATAGCCCGCTCCCGTTAATGCGGCTACAGGTCCGCCAATCGGCACCGACATCAGGAAGAACCAGCCGACCAGCGCTCCGGCTTTAGGTCCAAAAGCTAAAGTGACAAAATGGGAGACACCGCCGGCATTTGGATATTTAGCGGAGAGCAGGCCCATGGACAGGGCCAGGGGCAGGATCAGCAGTGTCATAAACCCCCAGGCCAATAGCGATGCCGGACCAGCCATTTCCGCAGCGAGACCGGGTACAATGAGGACCCCAGAGCCAAGCACTGCTCCAATGTACAGGGCAATAGCCTGCGGCATGCCGATATTTCGCTTAAGATGATTCGTTTCCTTCATATAACAATCCCGCTTTCCTTGTAATTAATTATAGAGTATCAGATAATAGACCCATTGGAAAAACAGAAATATCAAATGGTATCCATTCAAAAAACCGATGATACCTCTTTAGAGGGGATGTTTCGATGGAATCAAGGCACTTATATACGTTTCTGGCCGTGGTGGAAGCAGGCAGCTTTACTCGCGCCGCCCTGAAGCTGGATTACGCTCAGTCAAGTATTACCGCCCAAATTCAGGCGCTCGAAGCGGAACTGGGCCAGCCTTTGTTTGACCGCATCAGCAAAAAAATCATTCTCACGGACGCCGGACGCCGCCTGCTCCCCTACGCTCAGGAAATTTCCAGAATGCATACTATGGCTGAAGATGCACTGCGTTCGGAGACCGAGCTGTCAGGAGCTTTGCGGATCGGCGCGCCTGAATCCTTGGCAGCCTTCCGGTTACCGGGGATTATTAAAGAATTCCGCGGGAGATTTCCGCAGGTGCAAATTACCCTGAAGCCGGGGCTCTGCTGGGAGCTTACCGAGCTTGTGCGCTCCGGGGAGCTGGATTTGGTTTTTCTGCTCCAGCCGGAGACCGAGTATAAGGACATGCACAGCGAGACGCTGATCCATGAACCAATGACGCTGGTTGCGCCTTTAGGACATCCTCTCCTTGAACTGGACGAAGTGCTGCCGCTTCATCTGAAGAACGAAACGATTCTCCATACCGAAACTGGCTGCACCTACCGGACATTATTCGAGCGTCATTTGAATAGTCACGGTGTCTTTCCCGATCCCAAGCTGGAATTCTGGAGCATTGAGGCGATTAAGCAATGTGTCATGGCAGGGCTGGGCATCTCTTTTTTGCCGCTGATTACGGTCAGAAATGAGCTTGCCGAAGGCAAGCTGGCCCGCCTAAGCTGGAATGACGAGTCGCAGCGGGTCGCCACACAACTCGCGTACCACAGCAAGAAGTGGAAATCGCCGGCGCTTGCAGAATTTCTCTCAATCGTCCAGCAGCATGCGGCGGAGTGGAGAGCTTTAACCACTTGATTCTATGAAGCTAATCTATGGTACAATAGGTTGTCATTAACACAGGGGGGAGCTGGAGGTCATGAACGACTGGGAGCCTGACTATGAAGAAGAGCTGGACGCCTTTCTCATCTGGATGAAGGACGCAGGCTTTACCGCCTACACACAGAAATCTTATCTAGCTGATGTGCGGGAGTTCCTAGCGAGTCTGAACGGCAAGAAGCTGGAGACTGTCAAGAAGCTGCAAGTCGTTTCCTATTTGACCTCTGTCCGTGAACGCGGGGTAAGCGATGCAACCCGGAACCGGAAGCATGCCTCGGTAAACTGTTTATTCAAAGCCCTGATGGAGCTTGAACTGCTGTCAGCAAATCCTGCGGCCGGAATCAAGAAGTCCAGAACCGAAAAGAACCGTGAGCCGGTTTTTCTGGATGAAAATGATCTTCAGCGGTTTTTGTCCGTCGTAGAAGGAAAGTACCGAAGCCGCAATCTGGCTGTTTTTCTGCTCATGTCCTACATGGGGCTGCGGGTGGGGGAGGTGCACACCCTGAATCTGAGCGATTACAACGCCGAACGGCGTTCGCTCCGTGTTTTCGGGAAAGGCCGCAAATGGCGTAATGTGCCGGTGCCTGCGGATGTTGCTCCTTTTTTGGAGCAGGCGCTGACGGACCGTCTTGACCCTTGGCGCAGCAAAGAGGAAGCCATGTTCATCTCGCAAAAGGGACGGAGACTCTCCATCCGCGGAATTCAGGGCATCGCAGCAGATACCTTTGGGCGTTTTCAGAGCGGAGTTCCCGCTGCACATCGCCGGCCGTACTCCAGCCACAAGCTGCGCCACTCCTTCGCTACGATGCTGCTGCGTAAGGGGGCTGATTTACGCACAGTGCAGGAGCTGCTGGGCCACTCGTCAATTCAGACCACGACCGTATATACTCATATTACGAGCCGGGAGAAGGAAGAGGCGATGTCGCGGCTGCAAATCAGCATGCCTGAACGAGAAATAGCCGCCACAGAATAACATAATTAATATTATGTAAACAATTGGGTCACAATCAAGCAGACGAACAATTCGACTCCTTTGTGGAAGCTGCCAAGAATCGGGGATAACTACGGATTATGGAGATTGCCGGCCTCCCGCCTTCAGGTTGCCTGGAGATTTTTCCGGTAACAGGAGGGGGTGCAGCCGGCAATTTTCTTGAATTGCTGCACGAAATAATCCGTGTCCTGGTAGCCGACGCTTGCGGCGATTTCGGCAACCTTGAAGCTGGTTGCGTCCAGCAGCAGCCGGGCTTTTTCGATCCGCGCTTGATGCACGTAATCGTTGAAATACATCCCGGTTGATTTTCTGAACAGCTGCCCCAGATAGATCGGATGAAGGTAGGCTTTACCGGCGATATCCTTCATGGTCATCTGTTCCCGGTAATGTGCGGCGACATATTCTTTTACAAATTCAACAGGATCACTTGGAGGCTTATCCAGTTCACTCAGGTCATGCAGAGCGTCCTTCAGCATTCTTTTTTTGGCCCGCAGGAGAGCGCTGATCAGTTGGTCCTCTTCCACAGGCTTCAGAATATAGTCCACGGCCCCGCAGACCAGCGCTGTTTTTACATATTCAAATTCATCATAACCGGAAATCACGATAAAGCTCGTATCCATTCTGCCGGTCACGTTCTTCATAAGCTCAAGTCCGGTAATTCCGGGCAGCCGGATGTCCGTAATCACCAGCGCCGGATTCTCCCGTTCAATCATCTCAAGCGCCTGCTGGCCATTCTCCGCGTCACCGCACACATTAAATCCGTATTTCTCCCAGTAAATAATTCGTTTCAGGCCTTCCCGCATGCGGGGCTCATCCTCTACGATCAATGTCTTGAGCATCATATATTCTCCTTCCAAGGTGCCGGTTCCGGCTTGAACATAGCTGGAATTTGTATTTCAACTGTGGTTCCTTCTTCCGTACTTGAGTGTATGGAAAAAATAAATTCGCTGCCAAAATGCCATTTCAGCCGGTTGTAGACATTTTTCAGTCCGACATGCTTCCCCTGAATAACCTGGCTTTCCATGCTCGCGGTTAACTGCTGCAAATGCCCGGGTTCGATGGCAAGGCCATTATTGTGCACCCGGATGATGACGCGTTCCTGTGAACATTTGGCTGTTACCGTGATAGCACCAGGGCACTCGGAATGTTCAATCCCGTGGATGCAGGCATTTTCCACCAATGGCAGGATGCTCATCTTCGGAAGCAGAACCTCCAGAACATCATCATCAAGATCAAGCTCATAAGATAGACGATGCCTGAAGCGGAACTGCTGAATATCCAGGTAATCGGTGACAAAATCCATCTCCTCATAGAGCGGGATCAAATCCTGCCCCCAGCTAAGCGATCTCCGAAACCCTCTGCCCAGCAGCTTGATCACAGAGGCGGTTTCGTCTTCACCTTTGATCAGACAATTCATCCTTATCGCTTCCAGGGTATTGAATAAATAGTGCGGGTTGATCTGGCTCTGAAGTGCATTAAATTGTGCCTGTCTCCGGTCCAGCTCCGCGATATAGACATCATGGATCAACCCGTTGATCTGTTCGGTCATCCGGTTAAATTCCTCTGTTAGTTGGCCGATCTCATCACTCGCGGGTTTAGCTTTCAGAATTTCAAACCGCTGATTTTTCACCCGCTTGATCCCACCAAGTAAAAGACCCAATCTTGAATTGAGCGAACGGGAGATCAGGAGGATGATGATGCTCGGAAAAAGCAGATTCGCACAGGTCAGATATACGATGAGCCTCCGGGAATTCAGCAGGCTTTGATCCACAATGCGGCTCGGATACACCCCGGTCATTTGCCAGCCCTTCAGATAATCCACATCGTCAAAAGCGCTGCTGATCTGGGTCGTATTTTTGGATGCGGTTACATTCAGTCTCAGCGAAGGCTGCTCCTCTGACGAATAAATCACTTTTCCCTCTGGATTGATTAAATAAATCTGTCCCGGAAAGGAACGATCGAACAGGGTACTTTCCAAATACTCCGGTAAAATATCCACCTTCAGGATTTTATGATAATGAGAGTAGGCTTTGTAGAAATCCAGCTCACGAATGACGCTCAGGTAAGAGGAGGTGCAGTCTCCCTCAGGCGTACCTGCAGCAGCGTTCTTACAAGTTGCATTCGAAGTATTCGTATAGAGCATCCATTTCCGGTTGCTGCCGGAGCGTGCGGTTGCCTGATACCAGCCCTGTTCTCTAGTTGCCGCGTCGATAAATTGCACCGGTCCTGAATGGATCAGCGTGTCATTATCGGTGTACAGGTAAGCGTTGTAGAACTGTTTGTTAAGCGGTACGAACCGGTTGATCGAATTGTTCAGCACTTCGCTGTACACGGAGAGTACTTCACTCTCGCTGCTGTAGGACTGATCAAGCGCGCTGTACAGCACCCCGTCATTGTAAATGACAGAAGAGAAGCTGATGATTCCCTCGACCATTTTGCGGAAGTTATCCTTGTTGCGCTCCAGCGACTGCTTGAGATCCTTCACCTTGTCTGATCTTACATTGTCGGCAGTGATCGTATAGAAAAAAATGTTCGTCAGGAGCACCGGAACAAAGACCGCTGCAAAATACAGAATCATCAGCTTGTTTCTAAGCCTGAAATCGTTCCAGCGAAACGGATGCAGATTGTAATTCATCTGGATTTCCCCTTACATTCGATAACAAAGCTAATTTGTTATTATGACTCGCTTCTTTTATTCTAACAGTTATTAAGCGTTTTCAATAGTTGTTTTTTACAGCAATTCCTTTGATTTGCCGGGTATGATGTTAAGGTTCACCGGGTACATAGCCGGCTGACGGTCTGATACAGTATTGATATATTAGCGAAAGGGTGGTAGATATTTTGAATAAAAAAAGAGCGCTTACAATGATAGCTTCGACGACACTGCTCCTGTCGATGATGCTGGGAGGCTGCAGTTCGGGCAATAATGCCAATACTCCGGCAGCCAAAGGAAATGCTGATTCTTCGGGACAGAGCGCGCAGCAGACTTTTAGCTATTTTGTATTCGATCCTGGAGACAACGTTCCTGAGCACACGAAGATTGGGGACATCATTGAGAAAAAGACGGGCGTGAAGATCGTCTACGAACGTCTTGTCGGTGAAAAGGAGCAGAAGGTGGGCGTCATGATTGCCGGCGGCGATTATCCGGACCTGATTAATACGGATCAGACCGTGAAGTTCGAGGATGCCAAGGCGCTTTTGCCGCTGGAGGATCTGATTGAGAAGAACGCGCCGAACATTAAGCGGATCTATGGCCCTTATTGGGAGCGGCTGAAGGCAGCCGATGGACATATCTATGCGCTGCCGCAGGTCGCTCCCACTGGAACACCGATCAAGGGAATCAGTGCAGCCTTCTGGATTCAGAAGGAGGTGCTGAAAGAGGCGGGTTATCCGAAAATCACAACCTTTGACCAGTACGTGGATGTTCTGAAAGCGTATTATCTGAAGCATCCCCAAATCGACGGTGCGGATACGATTCCCTTTGAAATCCTGACGTATGACAACCGCAACTTTACACTGACTACTGCGATGCAGTTCCTTGCCGGCGGGCCTAATGACTCGCGTGCTCTTGTGGACCCGGTGGAGAACAAGCTGACCTTCTATCAGACGGATGAAAATATCACCAAGCGCTACTACGCCAAGCTGAATGAGATGTTCGGGGCGGGCATGATTGACAAGGAGGCTTTTGTCAGCAACTACGAGCAATATCTGGCTAAGCTGTCCAGTGGACGTGTGCTCGGAATGTTCGATCAGAAGTGGCAATTCCAGACGGCGCTCGATTCGCTCAAGCAGCAGGGCAAAGCCAACCGGATGTTCGTGCCGCTGCAGCTCACCTTCGATGACAGCATTCAGCCGGATTATCTGGACGTGCCTTCCATGAACTACAATATGGGCTTTTCGATCACAGTGAATTGCAAGGACCCTGTTGGCGCGATTAAATACGCCGATTACATGGCTAGCGATGAAGGGCAACTGCTGCGTAACTGGGGGGTAAAAGGGGAGGATTACACGGTCAGCGACACCGGGCGTTTCTATCGGAATGACGAGCAGCGTGCATTCTTCGCCGATCCTAAAAATGGCCTGAAAACGAGCGGTAACATTCTCTGGTACTGGCCGGGTTCTTCAGGTGCGATGCCTGACGGCAACAGCTACCAGCAGTATCAGCAGCCGGAGGAAATCGCCGCAGGCTATGATGACATGGACAAGGAGCTGTTGAAAGCCTATGGAGTCACTACCTATGAAGAATTGTTCGACGGACCTAATATGAAACGTAAATACTTCCCGCTATGGAGCATTGAGCTGACGGAGAAGAACAAGGTTTTCAATCAAAAGCTGGATGATATTAACAAGAAATACCCGCCGCAAATGGTTGTAGCCAAGAATAAAGACGAGTTCGAGAAATATTGGAAGGAATACACAACTGCCGTGAACAAGCTGGATGTTAAGAGCTGGCTCGATGAGCTGACCACAAAGGTCAAGGACCGGCAGGCGAACTGGTAAACGCAGCACCTGGGAAAGCGCCGCCTTGCTGTCAGGGGGCCGGCGCTTTTCTTTTCATAGAGAAGGAGGGAGAATTCCGTGTCTGCAACTGCTGAACTGGCAAATAATCAACCCATGATGCGCAAGAAACCATCCAAATGGAGAAAGCTGAGAAGCCAAAAAGCGCTAATGGTGATGTCGATACCGTTTCTGATCTATGTCATTATTTTTGCCTATGTTCCGCTCTATGGCTGGATCATGGCTTTTCAGAATTACAAGCTGGGCTCTTCTATGCTGCACAATGAGTGGGTCGGACTAGCCAACTTCCGGGAATTGTTCCAGGATGACAACTTTTTGCGGGTGATCCGCAATACGCTGGCGATGAGCACAATCAATCTCGTATTCGGCTTTGTCAGCTCCATTACACTGGCCATCATGCTGAATGAAGTGCGCAAACTTCTGTTCAAAAGAGTGGTGCAGACGATCAGCTATTTGCCGCATTTTCTGTCCTGGGTCGTAGCGGCGAATCTGATTATGAATGTGCTCTCGATTGACGGGGTAGTGAATAAGGTGCTGGTCAGCCTTCATCTGGTTAAGGAACCGGTGATGTGGCTCTCCGAGCAGCATTATTTCTGGTGGATTATCGGGGCCTCCAACGTCTGGAAGGAGATAGGCTGGAGTGCGATCATTTATCTGGCGGCTATGACGATGATAGATCCTTCCCTGTATGAAGCGGCCAGTATTGACGGGGCGGGACGGTTCCGCAAGATCAGGCACATCACTCTTCCGGGAATCAGCTCTATTATCGTCATTCTGCTGATCATGAACATTGGCCATATTCTGGATGCAGGCTTTGAGCAGCAGTATTTGCTGCAGACGCCGATGGTGGTAGATTATGCGGAAACGATAGATATTTTTGTACTCAAATATGGGATTAACCTGTCGCGGTTCTCCTTCGCCACGGCCGCCGGTATCTTCAAGACTGTCATCAGCGTCATTCTGCTGCTGGCGGCGAACCGGATGTCGAAGCGTTTGGGACAAGAGCGCCTGTTCTAGGAGGGAACTTATGACTACGATGACATCCGGCAAAACGAAACGTCCGGCAGGGGATTTGATTTTTGATATCGCGAACATCACCTTGTTAGTTTTCCTGCTGGTGCTGACCTTGTACCCGGTAATCAATACACTGGCGGTTTCCTTTAATCAGGCCTCCGACACGGTGCGGGACAGTACGTTTCTGTGGCCGCGCAAATTTTCAACGTTGAATTACAGCACCTTGTTTGAGGACGGGATGATTTACCATGCTTTTTTCATATCAGTGGCCCGAACCTTACTGGGGACGGTTACGAGTGTCTTTTGCACAGCGATGCTGGCTTACACGATCAGCCGTAAAGAATATTTACTGCGCCGCTTCATTTCTTTTATCTTCATCTTCACCATGTATTTCAGCGGAGGGCTGATTCCGGCCTATATGCTGATCAAAAACCTTCATCTATATGGCACCTTCTGGGTGTATATTATCCCCGGACTGGTGGGAGCGTTCAATCTGATTGTGATGCGGTCATTTATGGAGGGGCTGCCGGAGAGCCTGGTGGAATCGGCGCAGATCGACGGGGCCAACCACTTTTCGATCTTCATGCGGATTATTCTGCCGCTCAGCTTGCCTGTGATTGCTACTGTTGCGTTATTCGTGGCGGTAGGACAGTGGAATAGCTGGTTTGATACTTTTTTGTATAACTCATCGAATATCAACCTGAGTACCTTGCAGTACGAGCTGATGAAAAAACTGCAATCTGCCAACATGAGCGTCGGCGGTACGGCCGAATCCGCTTTTGCCAGCAGCAAAAATATTCAGGCCAACATCGTCACCCCGGCATCCATCCGTGCGGCGATTACGGTTGTGGCAACCGTTCCAATCGTGATCGTCTATCCGTTCCTGCAAAAGTACTTTATCACCGGCCTGACTCTGGGCGGAGTAAAAGAATAATTGTAATTAAATGCAAGGGAAAGCAAGGACCAATTTCATTGGCAGACATGACGATTCATGTTATATTTGTTGATACAAGAAGCTCCGTCCTTTCAGTAAGTGGGGGTTATTCTCCATTACCGGAAGGACGTTTTTTTTGCTTTCCGGTGTGCGCAGCACGTAAAAATAGGACTATCCCGCACCCCGGTTATGGTGGTGGAGATAGTCCATTCAGTTATGCGGTCTGGCTTACAGCTCCAGCTTGGAGATTTCACTCTTCAGCTTCTCAGCGGATTGCTGAAAGAGCGCTTTTTCTTCTTCGCTGAGCGAAAGGTCCAGCACTTCGCGAACACCGGAGCGGTCAACTACGCTCGGTGCGCCGAGGAATACATCCGATACTCCATTGTAATTGTTAAGCAGCGTGGAGACATTCAGCACAGCGCCTTCATTCTGCAGAATCGCAGCCACGATGCGGTCCAGGGCTAGGGCAATTGCATAGGAGGTAGAACCCTTGGCGTCGATGATTTCGTAGGCGGCATTCTTGGTATCTTCGAAGATTTCCTTGCGTTCCGCATCGTCGAACCCAAGATCAATCCCGGCAACATTGGCCAGGCTCCAGACCGGCAGCTCGGAGTCGCCATGCTCACCGATGATTTGTCCATGAATGCTGCGCGGATCAATTTCCTTATGACGGCCAATGAGGTAACGGAATCTTGCGCTGTCAAGCACAGTACCGGAACCGATGACACGTCTGCGGTCGAAGCCGCTAATCTTCAATGTGGCATAAGCAAGGATATCCACCGGGTTTGTGGCGATCAGCAGGATGGCGTGATGGTTGTATTTCGTGATTTTCTGGATAATATCCTTGAAAATCGAAATGTTCTTGCGCAGCAGATCAATCCGGGTCTCACCCGGCTTCTGGGAGGCGCCGGCGGTCACAATAATGATGTCCGCTTCCCGGCAATCTTCATAGGTTCCGGCCCAGAGCTTCACGCCGCCGACAAAAGGCATGCCGTGGTTCATATCAAGCGCTTCACCAAGCGCTTTCTGATGATTGACGTCGATAAGGACCAGTTCCTGCATGCGTCTACGCAGCAGCAGAGTATAGGCGGTTGTAGTGCCGACGGCACCGGTGCCGATAACTACAACGCGATTTGGTTTAAATGGGGGGGCCATTGCTACATCTCCTCCTGATTTTGAATTTTCTGTGTCCAATCTTATCCATCATAATCGCAAAGGTTATTGTTTTCAAGCATGCTTCTTCCAATCCATTACCCAAAAGCGGGCATGCTAACAACGAGGCTGGAACAAATGAAACAGCAATGTTTAGTATTTCCACAATTTTATTATTTATTGGAAGTCACATCTACTGACAGGAGAGAACTTAAGTATGGATTTATTCCGCAAGAAGCCGCTGGCCGCACCTGTAATCGCCGAAGCGGACAAGTTAAGCAAGACACTGGGTGCATTGGATCTAACCACTTTGGGAGTGGGAGCGATCATCGGCACCGGAATATTTGTAATGACAGGCGTTGCTGCTGCAGAGCATGCGGGACCGGCCCTGGTCCTGTCCTTCATACTGGCTGGTATTGCCTGTGTGCTGTCCGCACTATGCTATTCTGAATTCGCTTCCACGCTCCCGGTATCCGGCAGTGCTTATGCTTACAGCTACGTAGCCTTCGGCGAACTGCTGGCCTGGATTCTCGGCTGGGATTTGGTGCTGGAATATGGCGTTGCGGCGGCGGCAGTGAGCAGCGGCTGGTCGGGTTATTTCCAAGGTCTGCTTGATGGCTTCGGCCTGCATTTGCCCACGGCACTGTCCGGGGCGTATAATGCGGACAAAGGAACTTTTATCAACCTGCCCGCAATTGTTATCATTTTGCTGATTTCCTTCCTGCTGAGCCGGGGTGTCAAGGAAACGGCCCGTTTCAATGCGATTATGGTCGTAATTAAGCTGTCAGTGGTGCTTTTGTTCATAGTTACTGGCATTTTCTATGTAAAACCGGAGAACTGGACACCCTTTATGCCTTTTGGTTTTCACGGTGTAGTGAATGGCGCGGCTACAGTGTTTTTTGCCTATATCGGCTTTGATGCCCTCTCTACGGCAGCCGAAGAAGTCAAGCGTCCACAGCGTGATCTGCCGATAGGGATTATCTCTTCCCTTGCGATTTGCACTGTGCTGTATATCGTTGTCTCACTGGTGCTCACCGGTATTGTTCCTTACCAGAACCTGAATGTCAGCGATCCGGTTTCGTATGCTCTGCGGTTTGTGGATCAGAACATGATCGCCGGCCTCATCTCTGTAGGAGCTATCGCGGGGATGACCACGGTTCTGCTGGTATTGCTGTTCGGTCAGTCCCGTCTGCTGTTCGCGATATCGCGGGACGGGCTTCTGCCGCAGACCTTGTCCAAGGTTAGCGCCAAGACGCATACCCCTGTCCGCAGCACATGGATGGTAGGCGGCATTATCGCCCTGCTTACCGGCTTTGTTCCACTCGACCGTCTGGCTAACCTGACCAGCATCGGCACACTGTTTGCTTTTCTGGTCGTTTCCCTTGGTGTAATCGTGCTGCGGTATACTCATCCTAATCTGAAGAGAAGCTTTAAGGTTCCCTGGGTTCCAGTAATTCCATTACTCAGTGCGGCGGCCTGCGGCTATTTGATGTATAATTTGGGAAAAGAAACGTGGACCGGCTTTATCATCTGGCTGATCTTTGGACTCGTGATCTATGGACTTTACGGCTACAAGAGCAGTAATTTGAATAAGAAAAAATAACTATATAAACTGACTGGAAAATTACAGAAGGCAGAAGTGGCGGAGGGGAAGTTTGGAACTGTAGGAGCGATAGCGACCGCCTTTGTCTGCGGATTTCTACCGCGAATAGCGGTATAATTGAAGAAATCTGCAGACGGGCAGCGGCCGGAAGTCCAAACATTTCCCGCAGTCACGACCATAGCCGATTTGTTAGATTTACAGTTCAGTTTATATAGACAAGGAAGAGGAGAGAGAAGATTGTCACCTAAAATGCCTGGCTTCAAGGTTCTGGCAGCCGTATTTACGGTATTCCTGACCCTGCTTATACTCTCGGCCTGCTCTTCTCCTCCACCGGAGCCTTCCCAGCCCCCACAGCCGACGGAAGCGCCGGAAATAGGGCAGACGATTACACTGATCACACCCGATGCCAAGAATATCGACAATGAGAATACCCCGAAATATCAAATCCAGACCCGGCTGACCGATTTCAGGCTCCTGAATGATGCAGTAGGGCTGGCCTGGGGGGTGACCAAAAACGAGCTGCGTATCTACATGACAAAGAACAACGGCAGAACGTGGACCAACATCTCGCCTTCAACGAATGTGCAGTTTTTGGCTAACCCTGTGTATGGCAAAGATATTTTCTTCACGGACCCAAGCAATGGCTGGATTCTGCGAAGTGCCGCCGGGCTTACGGAAACGGTTGTGCTGCGGACCACGGATGGGGGAAACAGCTGGAAGGTTTCTTCTTTTCCTGATGCGAACACGATTTCATCAATCTATTTCAACTCGCCATCTCATGGCTGGCTGATGACTTCCTGGGATGCCAGTGCCACTAAAGAGAGCAAGGCGCTTTATGCAACGGTAGATGGCGGCGCGACCTGGAATATGGTGATGCAAAATGAGCAGTACAATCCCAATCTGCCGAATAATACGATCCCGATATCAGGGGTCATTACAGGAATGATTTTCAAGGACAGTATACATGGCTTTGTAACCCTGCAGACCGGGGCGCTCCCGAAGATCTACATGACCAAAGACGGCGCAGCAACCTGGAGTCAAGGCCCCGAATTTCTGGTGAATGACCAATTAGCAGGCTGTGACCGTGTGATCACCGGCGAGCCGGTTTTCTTTGACAAGGCCAATCAGAGCGGGTGGATGCCGGTAGGGTGCCAGAAGGAAAAAGATAGCTCCATTACTTACAATGGTTATTTTACAGCTAACGCGGGAGAAAACTGGAAATTTGTGTCGTTTGGACTGGGTAGCCAGACGGGAATTAACCGCCACATTGCTCCAACCTTTTTCAATTCGCAGTATGGCTGGATTTTGAAGCAGAACCTGTTGTACAAGACAACGAATCAGGGGCAGACATGGACTGCGCTTCCGGCCAGCAAAGTGCTGCAATCGAAGCTTGAGGAGTATCCGGAGATTGTGAAGCTGCAGTTTATTTCCAGTGAAGTGGGCTGGCTGCTGATTGAGAAAAAAGAAGACCGCAGATCAATCCTGCTGCAGACTACGAATGGCGGGATTAGCTGGCGTGTGATGTAGAACTTGATGGCAGGGAGGCGTTAATGTTATGGAGATTCATATCCGTAAGGCTCTGCGGGCTGATGCCCGGGAACTGTGCCGCTTGATAGAGCAGTTGAAAGGCGTACCACAGTCGCTGGAGCAAATAGAGCGCCGCTTGGAATTTATAGAGAATAGCCCCATTGAGGAGCTATATGTAGCCGTGCAGTCCGATGGGCAGGAAGATCTCCCGCTGCTTGGGGCTATGGGCTTCCGGCTGCGGGAGAACATCGAGGATATGACCCGCTATGGGGAAGTTTCGATGCTGGTTGCGGATAAGCAAGTCCGCAGGCAGGGGATCGGGCGGCAACTGATCGCATATGCAGAACAGTTGGCTTCAGAGCGCGGCTGTTTGGGAACCTGGCTGGTCAGCGGGCTGAAGCGGGCGGAGGAAGCGCATGTTTTTTATAAAGAGCTGGGTTATGAAATCACTGGATACAGATTTGTAAAGGTGACGGAGAAGGACCAGCATTAATTAATTAGAAATCCCGTTCGGATATCAGTTTTATAAAAAAATGAAACAAAAAAATCTTTATAAAAATTTTATTTATAAGTGTGAAAAAAATCACATGACAAACAAATAAACGTGTGATATATTTAACACATAGAGAACATGTTCATTTTTTCACAAACTTTCATCCCGAATAGGAGAGATTCTAATGAAAACTTTCGAAACGGATTATGTGACTAGAAACCTGCTGCAACTGTGCTACAACTGTGATGACGCTCACCTCTGTGAAACAGAAGAACAATGCAGAGCATGCTGGGCGGAAAGCGGAATGCTTCCAGTAGACAATGACGAAACCAAGCAATTATTAGATCTCGTACACGCCTAATCCAAAGGGCGGATTGATGTTAATGAAGGCCACAGCTGATCTCTGATTACAGAGAATGGTTGTGGTCTTTTTGACATGTCTGAGCCATTTACTCAGATTTAATGTTTTTGTAATGCTTTATGGAATAGCAGGGGCATATACATGTACAGAAGTGCCTGTATCCATGCTGTAAGCAGGATAACATGGGGAATAAGGGGGAATAGGTCATGGGAATGGGCCCGGATTCATCTTGGATGTTTGATCTGACGGGGACGGTAATACCGATCTTTCTCGCCCTGGTGATTGGCATTGTCGCTGTATCTGCAGGCAGGGGTTTGCTACAGTGGAGCCGGAACAACAGCTCGCCCATACTGACCATCCCCGCCCGCATCGTCAGCAAACGCAGTGAGGTGCGGCAGCAGCAGTCCCAGGAAGAGAACACAACCAGCCGCACCAGCACAACCTATTATTTAACCTATGAGGTGGAGAATGGTGCCCGGATGGAGTTCAAAGTGGAAGGCAGCGAATACGGCATGAGCGCAGAAGGGGATAGGGGGATACTGACTTATCAAGGTACAAGATACCACGGATTCCAGCGGCAGCCCCACTATTCAACTGCAGAATAGTACAGATGTAAGCTTGCTTATGAATATAACAGCTTGTAGCATCCCCTTGATTCCGGGTAACGGAACAAGGGGATATTTGTATGCTGCGATTCAAGAACTGGGCGGAATTTAGGTATGGACTGTCACCTCTTGGGCGAATGCACATACAATACAACGAGCAGTAGAGAAAAGTGCAGCTAAGGAGGAGAAGGCGTGGCTGTTATTAAGGCGAACTCGCAGGATGCTAGAGTGCTTGCAAGGCTGATGAGGGCAGAAGCCGAGGAGGATGGGGACTCAGGCATGCTAATGGTCGGCAATGTGGGGGTCAACCGGATACTTGGCAACTGCCTGGACTTTAGAAACATCCGCAGTGTGAATGATATGGTATTTCAGAGCCCTGGCGGCTTCGAAGCACCGCAGAAGGGGTATTTCTACCAGCGTGCCCGTGATGCTGATGTCCGCCTGGCCAGACGTGTTATTGGGGGCGAAAGAATATGGCCTGCGTCGAACGCGCTCTGGTTTTTCCGGCCTGTCGGAGAATGCCCGGCAACCTGGTACAACCAGCAGAATACCGGCCGGTACAAAGCACACTGCTTCTTTACGCCAACCAGTGAGGATTGTCCTTCATTATTCTAGGGTGCAGGAATGCCCGCGAAGACAGAGTTAAGCATGCGAAAGCAATAAAACATTTAGGAGGTATTTGGAAAATGATAACTCAGCCTTACCGTCCGGTTACTTATTCAATTGGCAGTATGCCATCAGGTGGAATGAGCAACATGAATAACATGAACAATATGAATAACATGGGCCCAATGAGCAACATGAGCCCTATGAGTGGTAAAGGTTCTATGGGAACAATGGGCAGTATGGGAAGTATGGGAAGTATGGGTAGTATGGGAAGTAGTATGGGGACCACCTTGCCCGCGACGCCTCCCCCAGTTACCAGCGGCAGCCCAATGACTCCTAGTGGAACTGTTACACCCACAACCGCTCCAGTATTTGAGCAATCATACATCGAAAACATTTTCCGGCTGAATCTTGGCAAAGTGGGTACTTTTTATTTCACATACGAAAACAACAAAGAATGGAATGCCAAGATCTACACAGGTGTACTTGAAGCTGCGGGCCGTGACCATATCATCATCAGCGACAAAGCTACCGGACAGCGGATAGTGCTGCTTATGGTTAATTTCGATTATGCAACCTTCAACGAACCGCTTACTTACCAATATCCAGGTGTAATCGGCAATCCGCCAACCACCCGCAACTGTCGTTAATCATTACGCGGTAAGCTGCATTTCTATTCCAGAGACGGCAGTCGCCCTACGAGGGAGGCGGTCGTTTCTTTTTTTGGTTCTGTTTGCACCTATCCAGGGCTGCCTTAATAAGATGTTGAGAAGTCGTTTAATTCTAAGGAGGAATAGAACGGATGCAGAAGATACGGCCTACCGTTAAGAAGATCAGAAGAGGCACTATTCAGACACAGAGACATGTACATGAATTCGAAGGCAGCACTAAACTGGCTGAAACCGGTGCAGATCGGCACAACCATCGGTTTGCAGGTGTTACAGGACAAGCGATTAAATCAGGAAAAAGCCATTTCCATGAAATTGAGTTCGAACACACTGACTTCTTGAACCATTTCCATAATTTGAAGAAGATTAGAACAGGACCAGCCATTCCAGTTGGAAACGGCAAACACGTACATTTTGTGACGGGTCATACTACACTAAATGATGGCCACATGCACCAATTCAATTTCGCGACATTGATTCAATCACCGCTGGTGTAATATAAGAAAATAAATTAACCCGCCGGGCGCCTTTGGCCTGACGGGTTTGTTCAATTTAAGAACAAGCCCCTTACGTTTTTGCATGAAGAGGCCATGTGAACTGATGAATCTATTGTTTGCTTACCGGCACCTGAAATTCAAAAGGATTGCTGATTCCGGACAAATTGGCCTTGATGGTCAATTCAAATTGGTCAGGCAGTTGTGTACCTTCAATACTTGAAATTTGCAGAAGAGCTGCATTTTTTTGCACACTGTGATCGGAGTTGATAATAGGCAGCAGGTTCATTTGACCCTTAACAGGCTCTCCGTTTATCAGAACTATAAGCTCGTCTGGCAAGAGCAGACCTTTTTCAGTGGGGGCAGGTTCACCGACTAAACGATCTTCGTTTGTAGTCAATCCTTCGCGCGTTAAGGCAATGGACAAGCTCTTTCCATCGTGGTAAGCCTCTGCAATAGTCAGGGTCGCCCCCTCATGAGTATCACTGATTCCAAGCTTCGTAATCTGGTCGTTGCCCGCAGAGGATCTCAATTCGTTATTGACTGAATCATGGAAGAAGCTGCCTACAACAGGAATCTGGCTCAGGGCATCTGCCATTACTGGTGAGATAAAGCCGGTACTAACAATTCCAAGACCAAGCGCGGCTGCTGTAGCGGCGGCGATTGACGTTTTCTTGAGTATGCTTCCTTGTGCAGCAGTTTTTTTCATAGGATTCTCCCTTATCCGTTTTATAATTTGTGTACTGAGGCTGTACTCGGGCGTTCCGGTTTCACCAATCATTTCATCAATAAGCTTCATCTGCTTTTCATTCGTTGGGTTAAGGCTATGATGATAAGCAAGCTTATACAGCCATGCGGAGAAAGGGACGGCTGGTGTGTAACGGTGAATTTCCTGATGTGCTTTGAAAAAGATTTCTTGAACCGCATCCTCAGCTTCCTCCCGGTTTTTGAGCAGGTGGTAGCAATATATATACAGTGGCTTTTCAAATCTGCGAATGATAGTTGTGTACGCTTCAAGATTACCATTTCTTACAAGTTCAACCGAAGCCTCGATCTGCTCATCAGAAATGTTACCGGATCTCCCTTCTTCCAAGTGATCACCTCCTTTGCTTTACGTCTATATAACAATTTTCGATATGCGTTTTGTGACAAGGAATAATAGATCATATTTTTACACCAATAGATACCTGTTTTTATGCTCCGAGTAATAATATAATAATGTATATATTTATATCCGTGATTTCAGTCAGGAGATGAAGACATTGGGAAATTGATACTGAAAGGAACAACTGGCGCTGCCCAGGCTGACATTTTGAACAAACGAAGGAGGTGGGCCTATCTGCCTGAATCGTGGAGACGGTGGATAGGAGTATAAATTGAGCGACCCTTTACCCGGTATATTACATGTAGGTCTTATTATTTTGCTGGTGTTGTGTAATGGCTTTTTTGTTTCGGTTGAATATGCGATGGTGAAGGTACGCAGCGGCCGTATTGATTCCCTGATTGAGGAAGGCAGCAAAAGAGCAGTAGCAGCAGGTAAAATCGTACACAATCTCGACGGCTTCCTGTCCGCCTGCCAATTGGGGATCACCCTTGCCTCGCTGGCGCTTGGCTGGCTGGGGGAACCGGCAATTGCAACGATTGTGGGGCCAATTGTAACAAGCCTAGGATTTGGCGAAACATCCGTTTTTGTGATCTCTTTAATCATTGCTTTTCTGTTCATTACGGTTCTGCATATTGTGCTGGGTGAGCTTGCTCCCAAGACGATAGCGGTGAATAAAGCCGAAGCTGTGCTGCTGTTAGCCGCAGGTGCGATGAATGTTTTCTACCGTATCATGTATCCATTTATTTGGGTAGTCAACGGTATGGCCCGCGGGCTGCTAAGTATTTTTCGACTGGCGCCGGCCTCAGAGCTCGCAACAGCGCATACAGAGGAAGAAATCCGCATCATTATGCAGGAGAGCAACAAGAGCGGACTTATAGATAATACAGAAATGACTTTGGTGGACAATATTTTTGAATTTTCAGGCACGATGGCCCGGGAGATTATGATCCCCCGCACCGAAATGATCTGTCTGAACAACCATCTTTCAATAGAAGAAAATCTGGAGGTTGCCTTCGACGGCATGCGGACTCGTTATCCTGTCTGTGACGGCGATAAGGACCATATCCTTGGCTTCATTCATATTAAGGATCTGATCCGGGACAATGCGCTCAAGTATGATGAGCTGATCCGTCCGATTCTTACCGTACCCGAGTCGATCCAGATCAGTGCCCTTCTGAAAGTGATGCAGCGCGCCAAGACGCAAATTGCCATCCTGATTGATGAATATGGCGGCACATCGGGGATGGTAACGCTGGAAGACATCATGGAGGAAATTGTCGGGGAGATTCAGGATGAATTTGATGAAGAGCGTCCTGGCGTTGAGAAGCTGGGGGAGGATGAATACTCCATAGACGGCCTGATGCTGATTGAAGAGATCAACGACCGGCTTGGACTGAACATGGAGACCGATGATTATGACACCATTGGCGGCTGGCTGTACTCTAAGCTTGAGGTGAATCCGCCGCATAATGGCCAGACGGTTGAATTCGACAGCCACCTGTTCGTGGTGGAGGAGACCGATAACAAAAGAATTTCCCGCATTAAGGTGTTGAAGGTGCAGCAGCTTCTATCCGAAGAGGCGGGAGCTTAATTCAGCAATAGCAAAGCTTTAAGAGGCATGGCGTTCAGTACTGGCGCTGTGCCTTTTTGCCGTGACCATAAAAGCTTTGCCGCCATCAGGAGGAACTTCCGATTCGCTTCTATTCATGTCGGGTATAAGGAATGTAACCAGCGCTTATCCATCATCCGAAGGAGAAAGGGGAAGAGGCAATGCCCGATCATCTTCACTATAACGTGCTGCTTGTCCTTTTTTCTATTATAGTCGCATTGCTGTCTTGTTTTGCGGCACTCGATCTGACTGAACGGTTGGTCCGGGACAAAAGACCCCCATCCTATATCCTATATATTTCCTGTCTACTGGGGGTAGGGATGTGGAGTGTGCATTTTATGGGCATGATGGCTATAGAGCTGGAAATGGCTGTTTCTTACTCGCTTCCGCTAATGCTTCTTTCATTGTGCGTCCCCATCGCGGCGTCCTATATACTGCTTGTGCTGTTCAATCATCCCCGGACCTGCAACAAGCTGTACCTCGGATTTGGCGGGTTGCTGTTTGGCAGCGGCCTTCAGATTATGCATTACTGTGGAATGCTGGCGATGAACCCCTCTTTGAACTATGAGCAAAGCAGGCACTCTATTGCAGTGTCTGTCTTGTTTTCACTTATCATTCCTGTCGTTACCGTCTCCTTTGATTCCAACTGGGTGCGAAATTCCTATAATATGTTTACCGTCAAAAAAATAATGCTGATGCTCACGCTGACCGGCGCGCTTCTGGGAACCCATTACTCCGAGATGGCCGGAACCACTTTTGTTACACCAGATATGGCGATGGATACAGGGAAAAACTCGCTCCTTAGTGATTCAGTACTAGAGCTGATTTTGGCATGTGCCTTTCTACTTATGGTGACCATCGTATTTAGTCTTCTATATAGGGACCGGCAGCGGGTGCTGCACTCCTCGCAGTTTAATGAGCAGCGCTACATGGCCTTGTTTGAATTCAGTCCGGATATGGTGATTTGTATTGATCCTGTCCGTCAAAATGTCATCAGTGTCAATCCTTCACTCCGTCAGACAACAGGGTTCGGCACAGAGGAGCTGGGTAACTATAAAAATGTTATGTATACCGCTCAGGATGAAGAGGCGCTCAAAACCGCAGTCAAAAGAGCGGCAGAAGGTGAATCCAGCAAGCTGGAATTGTCAGTCAGAACCAAAGGCGGACGCAAGCTCGTGTGCAGCGCAACTGTTTTTCCATTGGTGCATGATAAACAGAACTTTGTGTATATTGTTGCGGAGGATGTTACCGCTTTGGCGGAATATCAGCAGGAGTTAATTGTGGCGAAAAATGCTGCCGAGAGCGCCGCCCGGATGAAAAGCGAGTTCCTGGCTACCATGAGCCACGAAATCAGGACCCCGCTTAACGGAATCATTGGCATCAATCAACTGCTCACAGAGGAAATAAGATTGCCTGAGCATTTAGACCTGCTTAAGCTCCAGAACACAAGCAGTCACGCTCTACTAAAAGTAATGAACGACATCCTCGATATCTCCCGCTTGGAGGCGGAGAATTTGCTGCTGTACATAGAGCCTTTTCAGCTTGCAGCCATGCTTCAGGAATGTATGGACCTGTTTGCAGTGAATGCCAGCGATAAAAATTTGAGCCTTCAGCTTCAGCTTGAGCCGTCGATCCCCCAAACTGTAGTCGGTGACAGTGCGCGAATCCGCCAGATTCTCGTTAACTTAATCGGAAATGCAGTTAAATTCACCCATGCCGGGGAGGTTAGTGTAATTGTAGAGCCTTATAACTCTGCTGGAGCAGCCTTGGATCTGCAGTTTACAGTTAAGGATACGGGCATTGGGATCTCGCCTGACAAGCTGAGGCTGTTGTTCCAGCCTTTCTCCCAGGTGGATGCTTCCCACAGCCGCAGCTATCCCGGAACCGGACTTGGGCTGGCTATATGCAAAAAGCTGGTCGATTTAATGAACGGCGAGATTTGGGCTGCAGCCGCAGATGGCGGCGGGACCGAATTTAGCTTTCGGATTACGCTGCAGACTATTGAACAGATCGGGACAGAAGCCGTGTGAATGGGGTTTGCCAAAGCTAGAGTTTTAATTATATAATTTTAAATCATATGAACTTCATCACACCAGTCCGCACAGGACGGAAAGGAACTCTCTTTTGAGCAAAACAAAAAATAATAATGTCATGGCTCCCCAATTAAACAAGCAGGAGAGACGCAGGGCAGAGCTTGAGAAGCAGAAGCAGAAGACGAGAATTCTGATTATCAGTACAGTAGCGTTAGTTGTTATCATCTTTGTAGGGTTATTCATGTTAGCTTCGAAGGACAGTTCCTCGTCAACAGCAGGTTCCGGTACAGCATTCAACTTCAATTACAGTGAGCTGCCAAGACTAGGCAAAGAGGATGCCCCGGTAAAAATCGTCGAGTTTGGCGATTTCAAATGTCCGGCGTGCGCCCAATTCTCCGGCTCGATCAAACCGCAGCTTGTTCAGGAATATGTAAATCAGGATAAGGCAGCACTTTATTTTGTGAATATGGCCTTTATTGGCCCGGATTCGGTAACAGCCTCTTTGGCCGCATTGTCTGTCTACCATCAGAACAGTGACGCTTTCTGGACCTACTACGATGCTCTATATGCTAATCAAGGTGACGAGAACAAGGAGTGGGCAACCGCAGACTTTCTGGTGAGCCTGGCGCAGAAGGAAAAGCTCCCGATTGATTTTGATCTGCTGCGCAAAGACATTGAGAACCGCACCTATGAAAGTGAACTGCAAAGCGACATTAAGATCGCCAAAGATGCAGGGGTAACTTCCACACCTACAGTTTTTGTTAATGGTGTAAAGGTGGATGAGCCTTTCAAGATGCAAGCGATTGACGCACAGGTTAAAGCCGCCACCACAGCAGTGAGTGCCAAGTGATGAAGTTTTCCAGGTTCTGCCGCCGCCACTGCCTTTATCTGGCCTGGTTCGTATCCGTAATTGCCGTAGCAGGCAGCTTGTATCTCAGCGAGGTGCTGAAATATGAGCCCTGCAAGCTCTGCTGGTTCCAGCGCATCTTTATGTATCCGCAGCTCATCCTGCTCGGAATTGCCACCTACCGGAATGATAAAAGCATTATTCCCTATGTGCTGCCCTTAAGTCTGATTGGCGGCTCGATCTCGCTCTATCATTATGCCGAGCAGAAGATTCCCGCACTCAGCAAGGTGATTCCTTGTACAATCGGCGTTCCCTGCAACAAGGATTATCTGAATTATTTCGGGTTTATTACCATTCCGTTGCTCGCCCTGATTGCTTTTGCTATGATTGCGATTTTGCTCTGGAACGGTCGTAAAGAAGAAGAGGCAGAGTGAGAAACTTCTGACACAAATATTAATCGAAAACCTGTAAAAACACGTGTTGCAGGGATAATTGAAGAGAATGAAAGATCAGGTTATCCCTCATCATGGATTTGCGTTTTTTGAATGTTTTTTCATTCTTTTTTCATTTTTTTCACCGCTTTACGGAAGACGCGTTGTAGATTATCATTAGTCCTTGTGAGAAGTTGAATACGCGCTGAATTTTCCGTAAGGGAAAACGGGGGAACCATTATTGGCAGATGTGCCAAAGGGGTGAATCGGTAGCGGGTCAGATGACCCCGACCGTAGGGCTACCACAGTCCGAATCCGCCAGCTAACCTCGTAAGCAATGGTGGGATAATGACGATGCTGTAAGCATGCGGATCATTTCCGTATGCTTATTTTTGTGCCTGCATTTATGAAACCCGCTAATGAAAACAGCGCACGGTACTACCGATTCGACTTAACAAAGAGAGGAACTGTTACTACAATGGTAAGCAAGGTAAAACGACTATTGATCGGGCGTCCGATGAAGTCGAACGAACTCGATCATGAAAAGTTATCCAAGGTAAAAGCATTGGCTGTCCTATCTTCTGATGCGCTCTCGTCTGTAGCCTATGGGACGGAACAAATCCTGATTGTCTTGGTGGCTGCCGGTTTTACAGCCATCTGGTATTCACTGCCAATTGCATTAGCCGTATTGGGCCTGCTGGCTATTTTGATTTTATCCTATCGCCAGACCATTTTTGCCTATCCTCAGGGCGGCGGCGCGTATATCGTAGCCAAAACCAACCTCGGGATTCCAACCGGCTTGCTCGCCGGAGGCTCTTTGTTGGTGGATTACATTTTGACCGTTGCGGTAAGCGCCTCGGCGGGTACGGATGCGATCACATCCGCTTTTCCAAGTCTGCATAATCATAGCGTACTTATCGCTGTTACCGTAATTACGCTCCTGACCATTGTCAATTTGCGGGGAGTTACGGAATCTGCATCATTCATTGCCATTCCGGTATATCTGTTCGTAATCTCGATCTTTGTGCTGATAATATCCGGAGTATTCAAATATATAACCGGCGGCGCTCATGCGAATGTCCCTGAAATTGGGTCGGCCGTTTCCAACGTCAGCCTGTTTCTGTTGCTCAAGGCCTTCAGCTCCGGCTGTTCGGCACTGACAGGTGTTGAGGCTGTATCCAATGCCATTCCGAATTTTAAAGCCCCGGCGGAGAAAAATGCCGCTAAAACCTTGATGATGATGGGGATTATCCTCGGGATTATGTTCACGGGAATTACGCTGCTTGCTTACTGGTATGGAATTACACCGGATGAAAAAGCGACAGTTGTTTCACAAATTGCCGAATCCACCTTTGGCCGTGGCGCTTTGTACTATTTCATACAAGGCATTACAGCAGTGATCCTGTTCCTGGCTGCCAATACAGCCTACTCAGCGTTTCCGCTGCTCGCCTTCATGTTCGCTAAGGATAAGTACCTTCCGCATGCATTTATGGTCCGTGGTGACCGCTTGGGCTTCTCCAACGGCATTATTTTTCTCGGGGTTCTGTCGGCTTTGCTGGTAGCTGCATTCCACGGCAATACCGACGGCCTGATTCCTTTGTATGCGGTGGGTGTGTTTATTCCGTTTACGCTGTCCCAGCTTGGCATGATGGTGCACTGGTTCAAAACCAAGCCCAAAGGCTGGCATAATAAATTTGCTGTGAACACAGTGGGGATGCTCACAACTCTGACTATTACGCTCATCTTCATTATTACGAAGTTCTCCAGTGTATGGATGGCCTTCATCTTCCTGCCTGTTGTCATGTTCGTATTCCATCGTATTCACCGCCATTATCTGAATATTGCAGATCAATTGCGAATTTGCCCGGCAACAGATAAGCCTTGCATTAAGGGAAGCACAGTAGTCGTTCCTGTCGCGGGTGTGACACGTGCGGTGCTTCATTCAATCAGCTACGCCAAGTCCTTGACGGACAATGTGGTGGCTGTGTACATCGGTTTTGATGAAGAAGAAATTCACAAGATGGAGCAGAAATGGGAGGAGTGGAACCCGGGTGTACGCCTGATTGTGCTCCGTTCCCGTTACCGCAGCATTATCCGGCCGCTTGTCAAGTTCATTGATACGGTAGAGTGGAAGACGGCTTCAACCGACCATATCACCGTCTTGATCCCGCAATTTATTACCAAGCACTGGTGGCAGGCCATTCTGCATAACCAGACCAGCTTGTTCATCCGTTCTTATCTCATGAATCAAAAAGACATTGTTGTAGCAACCGTGCCTTTTCATTTGCACAAATAGACAGATGGTCATCATTATCTAGGCTGTTTCCGAGGAGTTCGGAAGCGGCCTATTTTTTATGGAAGAAAAATGATTTATCAATATGGTATTATATGTATTACGAATATTTCAGGGGGGAGATAGGAAATGGCTATTTATTTTGTAAGACATGGTATAGATGACGAAGGATTTCGTGGCGGGTGGAGTCAACGGGGACTTGTAGCTGAGGGGTACAGGCAATCGGAGAAGCTTGGCAATTATCTCAAGGAAAACCAATCCACATTCAACATTCATCGTATTGTTAGCAGCGATTTGCAGCGGGCATTAGATACGGCAAATGAGATTGCCAGGGCACTGGAACTGCCAGTTGAAGGCAGCGGTTATTGGAGAGAGACGAACAATGGTGTTATAGCTGGCATGCCCAATGAAATTGTAAATGAACGGTATCCTGGTTTGTATTTTGCAAGTTTGCAGATGGATGAGAGGTATCCCGGCGGAGAAAGTCCCCTTGAGTTTTTCACTCGCATTAAAGAGATATTATTAAAATTATGCGAAGAGCAAGTAAGATGCAGTCATAATGAAAATGTAGTCGTTGTTACACACGGAGGTGTAATAAATGTAATTTATCATATTCTAAGAGGGTTAGATTGGACAAACAAAAGCAGCAAAGCATTCCCGGCTTCAAATACCAGTATTCATAAAGTAGAGTATTGTGACGGAGGCTGGGAAATTTTAATAGAAAACCATACGGAGCATCTAAATTATACCAAAAACTAAACATTTATATTGACATGGATAATGATAATCAATATCATTTAGTGGAGTGAGACTAAGGCATTCAGCTTAAGCTTCATACTATTTAAGCGAATGTTACGAAGCGAATTTTACTGTGATGTTGAACCTGCAGGAGCAACTGCTTCTTAAAACTTTTTAGGAGTGAAAACCATGTCAGAACGTTTGAACACAGAACAATTAAGTATAGGATATGCTGAGGCGGTGATCGTCAAGGGATTGGATCTGTCTCTTCCAACAGGGAAGATCACAGCGCTTGTCGGGGCCAACGGCTCCGGGAAATCTACCATTCTCAAGACTATGGCGCGTATCATGAAGCCTAAGAGCGGCAGCGTGATGCTGGACGGCAAGTCGATTCACAATCTGTCCACAAAAGAGGTAGCCCGGCAGCTTGCGATTCTGCCGCAGAATCCTACCGCTCCGGATGGTCTGACCGTCTCTGAACTGGTTGGCTACGGCCGCTATCCCCATCAGAAGGGCTTCGGTACCATGACTTCGGAAGACCGCGATATTATCGCTAAGGCGATCTCTGTTACCGGGATGGAAGCATTCCATGACCGCCCGATTGACCGGCTCTCCGGGGGGCAGCGCCAGCGGGCCTGGATTGCTATGGCTCTGGCTCAGCAGACGGATATTCTTTTCCTCGATGAGCCGACAACGTTTCTTGATATGGCGCACCAATTGGAGGTGCTGCAGCTTCTGCAGAAGCTGAACGAGGAGGAAGGCCGCACGATTATTATGGTTGTGCATGATTTGAACCATGCGTCCCGCTATGCCCAGCATATGGTGGCGATCAAATCGGGCAGTGTGATCAGCGAAGGCACTCCGGCCGAGGTAATGACGCCGGCCGTGCTGCGTGAGGTGTTCGGGATCGAAGCGGATATTGTTCCTGATCCGCGTACGGGTGTGCCGCTCTGCCTGCCTTATGAATTGGCGGCATACAAAGCGGTAGGGATGTAAGGAGGCAAGGTCATGAATGAAGCGCTCAGCCAAGAGCTGATCAGCAAGTTTGACCTTCATCCCGCAGAACCTGCCGAGGCTTTGCATTCTTTTAAGGCGCTGGAGCTTGTCCATAAAGAGGGAATGCGCGATTTCCTCGAATGTTACCGCCCTCTTATGAGAGCACTGGATGATAAAGCGGCTGCGGCATATATGGGAAGCTGGTTCTCGAGTCTGGCGCTTGCGGTGCAATATTCGCTCTCCGTGTATTCCTCAATACCGGTAATAAGCTTGTCTCGTTTATCCATCCATCTCATTCCGGTCAACGGGTATTGCCGGATAGTTTTTTCGCTACAGGACTGGGAGATAGAGAATGCCCCGAAGGAAGCGGCGCGTGAGGGTTGGCGCAATGAGGTGCTGACCCGCTTCTACCGTGATACAGCAGCTCCGTTGCTGCGGAGCTTGCATGAGGCAAGCGGTCTGAGTCTGAGTGATATATGGGGCCAACTGCCGACTAAATTCAACTACTATATGGAGCAGTTTGCAGATGGGCTTCAGGATTCCAAGCTGCTGGATACTTTGCAGGACGATTACAGCTATCTGAAGCACAGTCTGCCGGCAGAAATTCTCGGGATGAAGCGGAATCCGTTTGATGTCACGGTTCGCAGAATAGAAGCGCTGGACGACCCGGGGCGGACCGTGCAGATGCGCAACCGCTGCTGTCTCTATTACCGGACTGAAGGTGGAAGCTACTGCTACACCTGTCCCCGCTTGAAAGAAGAGGAGAGGGCGGCACGGCGGGTAGAATACCGCAAAAAGGCGGCCCGCGCCCAAGGATAGGTTATAAACGTGAAATCTGACTCATAATGATTACATATGCAGCAGGCCCAGGCTCCCGTCATTGACAAGGGAGCCTGTTCGTTGTTAAAGTTGTGGTTGCCCTGGTTAAATTCCACACTATTTTTTTTGCATATAAGCAGCGGAGTATGATTATCCGGTGAATAAGGATCATTATTTTTATAGAGTCAAAGGAGCAAAGAAGATGAACATCAGCAAAATATATGAGGATCTGCAGCAGTTGGTTCCGGCTGGAGTGGTTAAGCGCGATGAGGTGCTGGAGAGCCATGTGTTCACCCGTATGGGCGGTCAGGCGGACATCCTGGCAGCGCCAGTGACATATGTGGAGCTTCAGTCCATTGTTACATATGCCCGCGTAAATGAAATTCCGCTTACAGTCCTGGGTAACGGCTCGAATGTCATTATCCGTGACGGAGGCATCCGCGGAATTGTTCTGCTGACCTCTGAATTAACCGAAATGGGGCTGCGGGACGATTTGCTCTATGCCCAGTGCGGCGCAAAGATTATTGATGTCTCCAGATTTGCCTTGGAGAAGCAGCTTGCCGGACTTGAGTTCGCCTGCGGAATTCCTGGCACTGTAGGCGGAGCGCTGTACATGAATGCTGGCGCATATGGCGGTGAGGTCAAGGATGTGCTGCATAGCGCACTTGCCGTTGACAAAGCTGGGCGGCTGGTGACTTTGCAGGGAGATGAACTGGAGTGGGGCTACCGTAAAAGCGTCTTCGCCAGCGGGGACTTCATTGTGCTGGAGGCCCGATTTGCATTGCAGCCAGGGGATTCAACGAATATCAAAGCCATAATGGACGATTTGACCTACCAGCGTGAATCGAAGCAGCCACTGGAGTATCCTTCCTGCGGAAGTGTCTTCAAGCGCCCTCCCGGAAGATTTGCCGGGCAATTGATTCAAGAAAGCGGACTTCAGGGAACAAGAATCGGCGGTGCTGAAGTGTCGCGTAAGCATGCAGGATTCATTGTGAACACAGATCATGCGACGGCTAAGGACTATATTGGGCTGATCCATCATGTTCAGGCTACGGTTAAGGATAAGTTCGGTGTGGAGCTCGAGACGGAAGTTGAGATTATTGGAGAAGAGTAACTGACATAGGACGCAGGCTGAAATGCCGCGTCCTGTTTTTTTCTGCATAAGAGGCAGGGTCATGCTTCAGCCAGTGAGATGGAATACTTTCCTCTGTCAGTCCGCAGTTCAACCTGACCGTCATTCACAGCATCCAGACGGAGCCCGCTGACGGCAATCTCATAGCTCTGCTGAGGAAGAGGTACTAGCTCGCCATCCCTGTTCAGGGTACTGCCAGTGCCCCGCAAGATCAGCGCGCTGTCCAGATAATCGTCAATAACGTCATCGGCATTGCGGTAAGCGACGGCTTCCAGACTGAAGTGGACGGTGTCGTGGTCATTCATCTCCTGCTTCTCAATCACAATGGTTGCGCCCACCTGGGCGGTCAGCCAATCCATAAGTTTCTGTTCGCTTTGATCCATCAGATGATCCCATCCTTATCAAGGAGATTATAGAAGTTAAGTTACCCTTTTGTTCGAAATTGAATCCATAGTTCTGTCAGTGTGGGAAAAATTATAATTAATGTGATGAATAATTTATGCCATGAAAAAATGCGTCAGGGCTGCTCTTTTCACTGATTTTGGATCATCTGTAAGGGTTGCCAGGCTACGGCCTGACATGGTATAGTTCAATTCGCAGTACTATGAATAAAGAAGAATTCTGCGGATAACCCGCAGGAGAGGTTCGCAAACTCCCTCTATAAAAAACTAAGACCGTTTTGGCATAATGGCTCTCTAATGCAGAGGGCTTGCTTCATGTTATGCTGTGCGCAAAAAGACAGCGCCTGTCAGTCAGTATGCATATTATCCGTCCAGCAAGGACGGGAGGCGTTTCTTCTTAGTAGAGCCAGGTTTTCGAAGCTCATTCTTCTTTCCTGTTCCGGCGGACAGCCGGGGGAAAAGAGAGGGGTTTTTTGTCATGTCAGAAGGCAGATTGAAAGAGGAAATGCAGGAGGTTACCCTGCTCGGCAACCAAGGCACAACGTACAAATTCGGATATGATCCGGATATTCTTGAGGTGTTCGATAACAAGCATCCGGGTCGCGATTATTTTGTTAAATTCAACTGTCCGGAGTTCACAAGCCTGTGTCCTGTTACCGGGCAGCCGGATTTCGGGGCAATGTACATCTCGTATATTCCCGAGCAGAAAATGGTTGAATCGAAATCACTGAAGCTCTACTTGTTCAGCTTCCGCAATCATGGCGATTTCCATGAAGACTGTGTGAACATTATTATGAACGATCTGATCTCGCTGATGGAGCCGCGTTATATTGAGGTCTGGGGCAAATTCACCCCGCGTGGCGGCATTTCCATCGATCCTTACTGCAACTGGGGGCGTCCGGGGACCAAATATGAAGCGATGGCCGAGCACCGGCTGATCAATCATGACCTGTATCCTGAGAAAGTGGACAACCGTTAATCCGGGGCAAGGAAAAGGAGGAAATCGATCATGAACAAAAAAGCACTGGTCGTCTTCAGCGGCGGCCAAGACAGCACAACGTGTCTGGTATGGGCGCTGCAGCAGTTCGAGGAGGTTCAGGTGGTGACCTTCAATTATAATCAACGCCATGCGGCTGAAATAGAAGTTGCCAAGGAGATTGCTGCGAAGTTCAAGGTGAAGCAGCATATTCTCGATCTCGGTCTGCTGAATCAGCTGGCACCGAACGCATTGACGCGTGATGAGATTGAAATCGTTGCGGGTGAAGGAGAGGAATTGCCGAGCACGTTCGTGGATGGGCGCAATTTGCTGTTCTTGTCCTTTGCGGCAATTCTGGCGAAGCAGCTTGGGTATGCGAATATTATCACCGGAGTCTGCCAGACCGACTTCAGCGGATATCCCGACTGCCGGGATGTGTTCGTCAAATCACTGAATGTGACCCTCAATCTGTCGATGGACTACGAGTTTGTCATTCATACACCGCTCATGTGGCTGGATAAAAAAGAAACCTGGAAAATGGCCGATGATCTCGGCTGCTTCGAATATATCCGTGAGCATACGCTGACCTGCTATAACGGAATTGTCGGCAGCGGCTGCGGCACATGTCCGGCTTGTCTGCTGCGTAAGCGCGGCCTGGACCAATATGAAGCAGAACGAAATGAGGTTGGTTCCTGATGCTGGGCGAGGTATCCGTATGTAAGATTTTTACCTTTGATGCAGCCCATCAACTGGTCGGGCATAAAGGAAAGTGCAGCAACCTGCATGGTCATACCTATAAGCTGGAAGTGGTGCTGAAGGGCAAGCCACTCGCAGCAGAGGGTCACTCCGACGAAGGGTTTGTAGTTGATTTCAGCGATATCAAGGCTACGGTGCAGGAGAGTCTGGTGGAGCATCTGGATCATGCTTTTCTGGCGATGGGCAATGAGCCTGTATTGGAGACGCTGGTAAATACGGGGTCCAAGGTGGCGCACCTGTCATTCCGGACAACGGTGGAAAATATGTCGGCATATATCGCCTACAAGCTGAAGATGGCCTCACTTCCGCTGTATTCCGTCAAGCTGTGGGAAACGCCAACCTCTTGGGCGGAGGTGCTGGCGGCGGACATCCCCGAAGAAGGGCCGTACTATCGGCTGTATGGGGGTTGTGACTGTGAGTAAGCTACCGGTAATTGAAATATTCGGCCCGACGATTCAGGGGGAAGGTGCGGTCATCGGCGTCAAAACGATGTTCGTCCGCACCTACGGCTGCGACTACCGCTGCGGCTGGTGTGATTCCGCTTTTACCTGGGATGGATCGGCGAAGGACAAGATGCGGATGCTTGCACCGGAGGAGGTTCTGGCGGAGCTGCTTGCGCTTGCCGGGAATAATTTTGACTGTGTGACGATCTCAGGGGGCAATCCCGCTCTGATTGGCGAAGGCATGGGGACATTCATCCGGCTGCTGCATGAACGCGGCATTCAGGCGGCGATTGAAACCCAGGGCAGTAGATGGCAGGACTGGTTCTACGACGTGGATGTGCTGACGGTCAGCCCCAAGCCGCCAAGCTCAGGGATGAAGACCGATTGGGAAATGCTAGATGGTATTATGGATAAAATGAAGGCACAAGGCAGGTCTGCCCATAGCCTGAAGGTAGTCGTCTTTAACGACGAGGACTATCTGTACGCGAAAAGCATCCACAAGAGATATCCGGAAGTGCCGCTCTTCCTGCAGCCGGGCAATGATAATGTGACGGAAGAGGGGGACATCTCGGCCCGCCTGCTGGGTCGGCTGGAATGGCTGTTCAATCAGGTAATTGCTGATCCTGAGATGAACCGGGCGCGGGTGCTTCCGCAGCTGCATGCCCTTATTTGGCATAATAAGCGGGGCAAATAAATCCGGTGCTAGACCGGGCTTCTGCAACGCTGCAGAGGTCCGTTTTTTTATGAAAAAATCTGTTATAATCTTTAAGGTGAATAGACAGTCCGTTAGAGATTTTCAATTGCGAAGGGAGAGAATGAAGTGGCAAACGATTCAACCGCATTAGTAATCATTGATGTGCAAGAGGCGATGTTTTCATATCCGGGCATGAAGCTGCATGATGAAGAGGGCGTAATGGACAGAATCGTTGCACTGCTGCATAAAGCCCGTTTGGCAGGAACGCCTGTCGTGTATATTCAGCATACCGAGGATGAAGAATACACCAAGGGTACTCCCACCTGGCAGATCAGCAGCCGCATAACTCCGCGCGAGGAAGATTTAATTGTGGAAAAGCCGACCTGGGACGCGTTTCACCGGACACCGCTGCATGAGGAGCTTCAGAAGCGTGGCATCACCGATCTGGTCCTCTGCGGAATGCAAAGCGAGTTCTGTCTGGATACCACGACCAGACGCGCATTCAGCATGGGCTACTCCAGTGTGCTGGTGGAGGATGCGCACAGCACCTTTGACAATGCCAATTTAAGCGGCGGCGAGATCGTGAAGCATCACAACTCTGTGCTGGGTGGCAGATTTGCCAAGCTGCGCAAGGAACATGAAGTGGAATTCTAATGGAGTCCGCCAGATTAGCTATGAAGCCTATCCGCCGTTCACGGCTGAGACTTTTCGCGGGCAAGCGTTATTTTACCTGGAAAAGATATTGGCAATGGTTAACCCAGCGAAAGAATAGAGCAACAGCACATCTTGCAGAAGACCTGCGCTATACCTCAGCCACACATGCGACACCGCTGCTGCGAAGTCTGCGTAACGTCGATATGCAACTGCAATACAATAAAATAACGAATCTGAAGCTTGCAGTGGCGAAGCTTAACGGTCTGACAGTGTGCCCCGGCGAGACTTTTTCCTATTGGCAGACTATTGGCAAGCCGACACGCCGTAAAGGGTATCTAGATGGAATGGTGCTGCATTACGGCGGGTTCCGTTCCGGCACGGGAGGCGGCTTATGCCAGCTCTCTAATCTAATCTACTGGATGACGCTGCACACTCCGCTGACCGTTACAGAGCGGCACCGTCACAGCTATGATGTCTTTCCCGATGAGCAGCGGACCCAGCCTTTCGGCAGTGGGGCAACCTGTGCCTACAATTATCTGGATCTGCAGCTGATGAATCGAACGGACGAAGTGTATCAGCTCAAGCTGTGGCTGGATGACAGTCATTTGTACGGGGAATGGAGATGCAGCGGGCAACCGCTATACACCTACGAAGTTTACGAAGCAGATCACGTGATCAGTCTGGAACCATGGGGTGGCTATATCCGCAGCAACAGTATCCGCCGCAAGGTCATGACCCGCACGGGTGAAATCGCCCGTGATGAAGCGATTGCTGACAATCATGCGCTTATGATGTATTCACCGCTGCTTACATAGTTAGTTTTATCCCAACCGAAAGGAACCAAAGCTGTGAATTCAAAAAAACCGCCCGTTCCCGTCCCGCTCCTGATGCTGGTCGGAATTGTGGCTATTTCGTTTTCTTCTATATTTATTAAATGGTCGGCGGCTCCGGCCTCGGTTCAAGGCATGTACCGGCTGCTCTTTACTTCGCTCCTGATGCTGCCTTTTGCCCGTCCCTACAGTGGAGCCCTTTACGCTCTGCGCCGGAAGGACTGGCTGCTGCTGGGTTGCTCGGGGATGATGCTGGCTTTGCATTTTTTGCTGTGGATGGGCTCACTGAAGTATACCTCCGTAGCCAGCTCGACGATGATTATGGCGCTGGAGCCGGTATTTATTATGCTGGGCGCATACATGCTGTACAAGGAACGGAGTACATCTGCCGCCATATTGGGCCTCGCAATCGCGATCTTCGGGGTTGTCTTTATCGGTTGGGGGGACATAGGGCTGTCCCCGGATAATGTGAAAGGCGATCTGTTGTCCATTGGCGGAACTGTTGCAGTGGCTGTTCATATGCTGATTGGCCAAAAGCTTGTGTCCCGTATGCCTTCCTACCTCTACAGTCTGATCGTCTTTATCTCAGCGGTGCTGGTATTTGCCATCTACAATTTGCTGTCCGGCATCCCGTTTTTTGCTTATCCGGCACGTGAATGGGGAATCTTTATTCTGCTTGCTGTCGTACCGACGGTATTCGGCCACATTCTGTTCAATTGGCTGCTGCAGTATGCTTCGGCGACTACAGTTTCGATGAACATTCTGGGCGAGCCTGTGGGGGCAAGCATTTTGGCATTTCTGCTGCTGGGTGAAGCGCTGACCGGACTGCAGTGGATCGGCGGTGTGCTGGTGATGGGCGGTCTGGCCGTCTATTTATTCGCAGGAAGAAAAAAAGCCGCAAGGGCAAAAGAAGCCCTTAAAAACGCATCATAGCAGAGATTTTCACTAGAAAAAGGGGCCTAATTGAATGAATGAACATGATCCGAATCAGGAAGTAACCCAAAGCGCAGTTCCCTCCAGTGAGGAGCTGTGGAACGAGGATACATATGCTGCTTGGACAAGCCGCTTTGGTACACCTTCTGAGGCTGCGGCAAAGCTTGTAAAGGAGCCTGCGGGCAAGCTGTTCCCGCTTGGCGGTTATCTCGGAGAAGTTAGAGGCAAAAGGATAATGAATCTCATGGGTTCAAACGGCATGAAGGCTGTAGCTCTGAGCCTGCTGGGAGCCCAAGTAACCGTCGCCGATTTCTCGGAAGCTAACGCCCGTTATGCTGGTGAGCTGGCTGCCGCAGCGGGAGTTCAGTTGAATTATATTGTCTCGGATGTCTTGAAGCTGCCGCAAGAGCTGCTGGACGGCTCGTATGATATCGTTTTTGCCGAGATGGGGATTGTGCATTATTTTACGGACCTGGCACCGTTCATGGATACCGCGTACCGGCTGCTGGCAGCCGGCGGAAGGTTTGTACTGCGTGATTTCCATCCGGTAACGACCAAGCTGATCACCTCGAAGGGATCGACCGCGAAAGTCCGCAAGCATAAGGTGAGCGGGGATTATTTTGACACCGCACTGGAGGAGAAGAAGGTTTCGTATTCGAAGTATTTACCCTCGCCAGGCGAAACCGCGGAAGACGTGAAACACAGTGTCGTGTATTGGCGCCGCTGGACGCTGGGTGAAATCGTAACGGCAGCAGCGCGCAGCGGACTTGTGGTCCGTGAATTGGCCGAGGAGCCGAATCTGTCTTCCGAGGTGTATGACAAAGGAATTCCCAAGACATTCGTCCTGGTGGCGGAGAAAAAGTAGTCTGTTAACCAAACGGTATAGCCTGAGGCGCTTGTTCAGCGGCCACTTGAGGCTATGCCGTTTTTTTTATGGACCATTGCTTATTCCGCTGCCGTACCCCCAACTGCCAAATTCACAAAAGCCTGCTGCAGGGGAGTCAAGGCAGAATCCTTCCGCCAGGCGAGCACAAAATCGCCATGATCCGGCTGCACTCCCGGGAGCGCCGCATAAGATAAGCTCCCGGCTGCCACTTCTTCCATAATTCCCGCCTTGGAGAACAACGCGACACCTCCGCCTTCACGAAGTATTCTCTTCATCGCCTCCGGCGAATTCAACACCACATGTCCCCATACTTTTACCCCGTTCCGCTGGGCCCATTGATCCGCAAGCCTCTGCAGGGAAGAGGACGGTTCATGTTGAAGCCAGGGTTCAAGGACGAGCTGCTCCGGTGTTAAATCATGAATATTTGCGAAAGGGTGGCCGGGGGCGAAGACTAGTACGGCTTCATCCCGCGAGATGCTTTTTGTATGGAAGGAGCTGTCCTGACCAGCCGCGCTATGTAAAGCCGCCAGCGGAATTTCTCTGCCCCGCAGCCGTTCACGTATAACATCCTCAGGCTGAACCGAGAGTGAGATGTCCAGACCCGGATATTGTCCAATGAATTGCGCGAATGTTTTTGGCAGAAGATATGTACCGGGAATATAGCTTGCCTCCAGATGCAGGTTACCTGAGGAGAGGGAGGAGTACTGTTTGATGCTGCGCTCTGCCTCGGCTGTCAGTGCCACAATTTTGGCCGCATATTGATAAAGAGTCCGTCCAGCGTCAGTAAGGAGTACTCGCCCGCTGCGGTACTGAAAAAGGGGAGCTCCCAGCTCAGCCTCCAGACTTTTCATATGGAAGGATACCGTCGGCTGTTTCAGTCCCATTTCAGCGGCAACATCGGTTACTTTTTTATATTTTTCAATCAGGACAATGATTTGTAATTTAACAATATTCATAATTTACCTCCGGCAAATAGGGAATCGTTAACAAATAGTATTCTCAATATAGATTATATCTATTGAATTATACATTTTCTATTATGTTATTTATCTTTTATTTTACAAACATAAGAATTTTCCCTGACGAACGGGCTCTAGAATAAGAAGAGTCAGATGTGACATGAGCACAGTCTGATGCTTCCAAAGGTGAGTTTTGTACGAACACAGATCATGTAGCAGACACTCACAAAACATAGCAGATGCAGCAGCAGATGCTATACAAAACACTCAGGAGGAGACAAAAAAATGCAATTCAGAAAATCGTGGGTCATGGCTTTGGCGTTAACTGGTGTAGTAGCACTTTCAGCATGCGGTAACAACGGTGGAAATAATGCAGCAACCAATAACGGAGGAAATGCGGCTGCCACAACTGCTCCTACAGAAGCAAGCAGCGGCTCGGATCTAAGCGGATCTATTCTGGCTTCAGGCTCTACAGCACTACAACCGCTCGTTGAGCAAGTAGCTGAGAAATTCATGGAAAAGAATTCCGGCGTAGACATTCAGGTTCAAGGCGGAGGCAGCGGCACCGGACTTACTCAAGTAGCTGAGAAGCAAGTGGATATCGGTAACTCCGATGTATTTGCAGAAGAAAAGCTGAAGGATGCCGATGCTGAAAAAGCTAAATCGCTCGTTGACCACCAGGTAGCGGTTGTAGCGATTGCAGCAGTTACTCATCCGGATGCAGGCGTAGATTCCTTGACCAAACAACAGCTTGTCGACATTTTCACTGGTAAAGTGACGAACTGGAAAGAAGTTGGCGGCAAGGATCAAAAGATTCAGATCATCAACCGTCCGGGCAGCTCCGGTACACGCGCTACCTTTGAAAACTTTGCACTTGGCACCAAAACAGAAGATCTGCAAGGTTCGATCCAAGAGGATTCTTCCGGTACAGTTAAGAAAATGATCGGCGAAACTCCGGGAGCTATCGGTTACCTCGCTCTGTCCTATCTGGACTCTTCTGTTAAAACATTGAAATATGACGGTGTTGAACCTTCCGTTGACAATGTAATTGCTGGTAAATATCCGGTATGGGCTTACGAGCACATGTACACTAACGGCGAACCTAATGCACAAGTAAAAGCATTCCTTGACTACTTCATGACTGATGAAGTACAGAACGGTGATGTAGTGGATCTGGGCTACATTCCAGCTTCAAAAATGCAGGTTTCCCGTGATGTAGAAGGTAAGGTTACTACTAAGTAATCCATTAGTAACACCCAAGCAAATCATCCATTAGAACTTCATGTGATTAGAGGCGGAATTCTTCTGCCTCTCTTTTCACTTTAGAAAGAGGGAGCATGTTGACGGTAAAACCGAAGAAAACACGGATTGAAAAACATCATATAGAGGATTTCATTGGACGTTCATATATGTCCTTTTGTGTACTGCTATTGATAGTTATCATTGTATCGATGGTTTATTTTGTAGCGTCCAAAGGGATTTCTACCTTTACCAGCGGTGATGTCAAGATCTCAGAATTCTTGTTCGGTACAAAATGGGCGCCTGAAGGAGATACCCCATCATATGGAGCGTTCCCTTTCATTGCCGGCTCATTTCTGGTTACGCTACTTGCAGCGCTTATCGCAAGTCCGCTCAGCCTGTGCGCGGCTCTGTTCATGACTGAGATTGTACCGGGCTGGGGCAAAAAGCTGCTGCAGCCTGTAATTGAATTGCTGTCCGGAATTCCATCCGTTGTATACGGCTTTGTGGGACTAAGCGTAATTGTTCCGTTTTTGCGTAATACATTTCCCGGCCAGGGCATCGGGGTTGCTGCAGGCGCGCTTGTCCTGTCGGTCATGATTCTGCCGACCATTACAAGCGTGGCTGCAGACGCGCTGGCTTCTTTGCCGCAAAACTTGAAAGAGTCCTCCTTTGCGCTCGGTGCCACACGGTGGCAGACGATCTCCCGGGTAATTCTCCCGACAACCTTCCCGGCGATTATGACGGGGATTGTTCTGGGGATGGCACGCGCTTTCGGTGAAGCCCTTGCTGTTCAGATGGTTATCGGGAATGCGCCGTTCGTTCCGCGGTCGCTCTTTGAATCGGCTTCGACCCTGACCAGCGTCATTACGCTGAGCATGGGGAACACTACGATGGGCTCGCCGCATAATAATGCGCTGTGGAGCATGGCACTGGTTCTTATGTTGATGACCTTTGTATTTGTCCTCCTCGTAAGAATGCTCGAAAGGAGAAATAAAATATGAAGCCGAGAACCGCAGATAAAATAGCCACAGGGCTGATCGTATTTTTCGCATTACTTATTGTAGCCATCCTCGTAGGATTGCTTGGATACATTATCATCCGCGGCTTCAGCCATATCAGTTGGGATTTCCTGACATCAGCACCGCAAAAGATCCGCGCAGGCGGGGGGATTGGCCCGCAGTTGTTCAACTCCGTTTTCCTGCTGGTGCTGACTTTAATCATTACGATACCGCTTGGACTTGGCGCGGGAATCTTCATGGCGGAATATGCCCGTCCCGGCAAGCTTACGAATTTTATCCGTCTGATCGTGGAGGTATTGTCTTCTTTCCCTTCGATTATCGTCGGTTTGTTCGGACTTTTGTTAATCGTCAATTATTTTGATCTTGGCTTCTCCCTGATATCCGGCGCACTTGCGCTTACCTTCTTCAACCTGCCGCTGATGGTCCGGATCACGGAGCAGGCGTTCCGCACAGTACCGAAGCAGCAGAAGGAAGCGGGCTTTGCTCTTGGGTTGTCCAAATGGAAAATCGTTACCACCGTGCTGCTTCCGGTAGCCTTGCCAACGATTATCACCGGAACGATCCTGTCCGCAGGCCGTGTCTTCGGTGAAGCGGCTGCACTCATGTTCACAGCGGGTATGAGCAGCCCGCGCCTCGATTTCTCGAACTGGAATCCGCTCAGCCCTTCTTCGCCGCTGAACCCTTTCCGTCCGGCGGAAACGCTGGCTGTGCATATCTGGAAGGTCAACAGCGAAGGCTTGGCGCCTGACGCCGCACAAATCGCGGCAGGAGCTTCGGCTGTGCTTGTAATTACCGTACTGATTTTCAATCTGGCGGCGCGTTATTTCGGCAGATTTATCTACCGTAAGCTCACGGCTTCCAAAAGAATGAGCTAAAACCAAGAATACGATAGATCAATAGGAGGAGTAAGAGATGGGTATTGCAGAACCAGTGGTGCGCGAATCTTTTCAAACGGAGAATCTAAGTATATTTTACGGCACATATGAGGCAGTGAAGGGGATTAGCCTTCCTTTTGCCCAGAATACGGTTACGGCGCTAATCGGGCCTTCCGGCTGCGGCAAATCGACATTTCTCCGCTCGCTGAACCGGATGAACGATGAAATCTCCGGCTCGACAACGAAGGGGAGCATCTGGATTGACGGCGTGGACATTAACGCACCCGGCACAGATGTTATCAGACTGCGGCAAAAGATCGGAATGGTCTGGCAGAAGCCGAACCCGTTCTATAAGTCCATCTACGACAATATCGCCTTCGGGCCGAAATACCACGGCATTAAAGGTAAAGCTGCCTTGGATGAAATCGTTGAGAGCAGCCTTCGCCGCGCCGCCTTGTGGGACGAGGTCAAGGACCGGCTGAAGGATTCGGCGCTGGCCTTGTCCGGCGGACAACAGCAGCGGCTGTGCATAGCACGGGCCTTGTCGGTTAATCCGCAGATTCTGCTCCTGGATGAGCCGGCTTCGGCGCTGGACCCGGTATCCACAGGTAAAGTTGAAGAGCTGATTAAGGAGCTCAAAGAGGAGCTGCGGATCGTAATCGTTACCCACAATATGCAGCAAGCGGCGCGCATCTCGGATTATACGGCATACTTTTACCTGGGTTCGCTTGTAGAATATGATAAGACGGAGAAGGTCTTCAGCAACCCTGAGAATCAAATGACGCAAGAGTATATCATGGGCCGCTTCGGCTGATTTTACTTAGCAGGTATGGTTCCTCCATTGTGAGGGGCCATATTTTTTTGTTAAGCCCTCAGGTATTCCGAATTTGTTTGGGCGCCGAATCATGGCTTGCGTGAGCCCTGGAGGTTCATTGCTTTCCAGGGCGAAGGGGCAATATTTCTTGGGGATGCCGTGTTCTCATTGATGAAGCGCATAACCCCCGATCCTGAGTTCGCAGTGAAGCGCAAAGAATATGTTGCTTCAATTCCGCTTACGCTGATTGTCGTGATGCCCGAAGACCCACGGCAGAGAGAATGGGATGAGGATTACGCCGCCGTGGGGACGTTTATAATAGGAAACTGCAAAAATAGCCCGGTAAGGGCAACCAAATAAAATATGAGCTATCACATTACACAGGATACCGCCCTATTGGACAAGCAGGGCGGTATTTCTGTATCTGGATAGCGGTACTTCGGGCCAAGTTGGCCCGAAGTTATTTTTTACAGGAAAGGAGGGTCGCACATGGCGACAACCTACTTTAAGCCACATCATATCAGCAAGGGCGAAACGATAGCGCAGTCTATGAAAGACCGTTTTGACTACGGGCAGAACCCGGAAAAAACACAGGGCGGCGATTTGGTTCTTGCCTATGAGTGCGACCCGAAAATCGCAGATGCAGAGTTCCTTTTAAGTAAAGCCAAGTACAAGGCCACCACAGGCTGGGAACAGAAAAGGGACGAGGACATTTTGTGCTATCAGGTGCGCCAGTCCTTTGTTCCCGGCGAAGTGGATTCCGAAACAGCGCTTAAAATCGGCTATGATTTCGCCATGCGTTGGACAAAAGGCAAACACGCTTTTTTCGTGGTTTCCCATGTAGACCGCCCTCACCCCCATGTGCATATCTACTACAATTCCACTACCCTCGATTGCACAAGGAAGTTTCGGGATTTTCCCGGCTCGGCTCGTGCGGTGCGGCAGCTTTCTGACCGTATCTGCCTTGAAAATGGTCTTTCCTATATCGCCAATCCCAAACTGAAAAGCAAGGGCAAGTTTAAGCACTATGGCGAATGGCAGAGCGGTAACAAGCCGCCTACTTTTAGGGAACGCCTAAAGGCGCAGATTGATATTTGCCTTGCAATGAAGCCGCCGAATATGGATAGCTTTTTACAGGCTATGGCGGCGGCTGGTTTTGAGGTTAAGCACAGGAGGGGCGGCGGGATCAGTTTCCGCAATAAGGGGCAAGAACGCTTTACACAGCTTCGGGCTTCTACGCTCGGTAAGGGCTATGGTTTGGAGGATATACAGGCGGCGATTGAGGGTCGGGCTGCTCCTATGGAACGGCACAAGGTAAATCTGATTGTGGATATTCAGTCCCGTATGAGAACCGGGAAAGGCCCCGCTTACGAACAGTGGGCCAAGATATATAACCTAAAGCAGATGGCGGCGGCATTGCAGTATTTGCAGAAAAAATGGTTTGATGGATTATACAGATTTAGAGCAAAAAGCTACACAGGCGGCAAACCATTTTCATACACTTTCGGACAGCATAAAATCCACCGAAATCGCCATGCGTACCAATACGGAATTAAAGGCGGCGGTTGTGGGTTATGCCAAGACCCGGCCTGTGTTTGAGGGGTACAAGGCGGCTAAGTATAGCAGGAAATATCTTGCGGAGCATGAAGCGAATATAGCCGCCTACCGGGCGGCAAGGGCTACAATGGATAGGCTTCTGAACGGTGCGAAGCTCCCTAAAATGGATACGCTTAAAGCGGAGTTTCAGCACTTGGCTTCTGATAAGAAAAAGGCTTACCGGGAGTACCGAGAAGCCAAAAAGGATATGCAGGAAATTATAATGGTGAAAAGCAATATCGACCATCTGCTCGGCCTGACGGACGGGCAGAAAAACAAGGAAATGGAGCGATAGCGACATGACGCAACAAGAGGTGCAACGCACCGACTTCGGGCCAAGTTGGCCCGAAGTCGCAGGGCTTGGGGAAGGCACTCCCCAACAAGCAGTTTTGAGGATTTCCCGCAAGGGAAAATCCTCAAAACGTGCTGGTGTATAGACACCAGCCCTGCTTGTCGTTTAGCGAAAGCCCGGAAAAGTAGCGCGTTTATTTTTGCACTGCGTAGGTGTAACGCTTGAATATTTCCACAATTGGTATTATTATCGATAGTAGGAATAATGGAGGTGTGACATGCCAAAAAACATTTATGACATTATGTTAAACTCTACCCGAATGAGAATAGTGCAAGTTCTTGCTCCAGACAAAAAAATGACTGCGACAGAAATATGTGAAATCATCAACGACGTTCCTCGCACTACTTTATACAGACATATTAACATTTTATTGGATGCAAATGTGTTGACGGTTGTTGAAGAAAAAAAGATACGAGGGAGCCTTGAACGGACTTTGGCGTTAAATGTAAATGAGTTAGTTGCGCAAACCTCAGCGGACAGTCTGCCTCAACAGGCGTTTCGCTTTTTGATGAATATATATGGCAAGTTTGAGCGGTACAGCAAAAACTCAATCCCTGTACAGGGCAATAACAAGATATTTTTTAACAATACGATTATGATGCTGACCGATTCTGAGTTCGACCAATTTCTGTCGGAGTTACAAGCATTGCTAATAAAGTATCACTACGAAGCAGCAGAGGGGCGAAAGCCAAGGGACATTTCCTTTATATCAGCGCCCCCGGAAAGCGAAAGCGATAATGAATAGGCCAAAAAAGAAAAGAGGGGAAAAGATCAAGATGGTAATTTTGACAATATTAGGAATAGTTCTTGCATTAAACTTATTTAGCTTTATTATTAACAAGGCATTTTTCTCTCACGAAATAGACAGCATTGCACCTTATGGGAATATGGTGGAAGTGAGCGGAAAGAAGATGCACATTTACTCTATGGGAGTTGGCGAGAAAACCATTGTGCTTTTGCCCGGTTTTGGTGTTGCCTTGCCTTGCGCCGACTTTGGGCCTCTTATGCGGGAGCTTTCCAAAGAATACACTGTTGTCTGCATTGAGTATTTCGGTGTTGGTTTTAGCGACGGGATAGACACGCCGCGGACGAATGAAAATTATACGGAGGAAATAAGGGCGGTATTGTCTGGATCAGGCTTTAAGGCCCCGTATGTATTGATGCCACATTCCGGTTCTGGCATCTACGCTGAATACTATGCCACAAAATATCCCGACGAAGTATCTGCAATGATTATGCTTGATACAACCTCATCGGTAAAGATTGAGCCCGAAGCTCCTAAGTTTTTATTAGAGTTAAGCAAGGTTCAACAGGCCATCGGGCTTGGCCGAATTTTCAACCCGCTTGTTGTTTCCTCCATGCTTTCAATGACTGAAAAAAGCGGTTATACAGAGAAAGAGATTGAGGACTATACAAAGTTTATGAACCACGTTAATAATGATACGATCATCGACCAAACGTACCGGCTAAATGATAATATTCGTGAAGTCATGGGGATGGACTTCCCTGATATTCCTGTTTTGATGATAAGTGCATCGGAAACAGTGAAAAAGGTTGGTAAAGAATACGAGCAGGAACACATCAAAGGATTAGGTGACAATGTAGAATCTATAACTCTTGATGGTTCACACTTTATCTACCACAACCATGTTCAGGATATTTTCGAGGTCACTCTTAGATTCTTGGAAGAAAGCAGACAAAGTTAAAGTGAAATAGTCACAACATAAACACTTCGGGCCAAGTTGGCCCGAAGTCTGCCACAACAAAACATGAAAAAAACCCGCCGCTTATGCGGAAAAGAAAAAAACCGTTGTTCGGCGGATAACTTTAATTACGCTTTTTTTGAGAATGGCGGTTTTGAGAAATCAGAGCCGCCGTTCTCTGTGTATCGGAGGGCTTGGTTAGTTGCGCCCTTTTTGTAGAACATGGCGGCATTAGGAGGAATGTTACCATACTGCCGTACCTATAAAGACCAATCCAAGACAGCTTGTACCAAACACACAATCAGGCACAATCATCTGGAACAAGGTGTATTTCATGTCATTGAAAAGATGGTTTTCCTTGCGGCAGAGTTTTCCGAGATTGTTTCAAGAATTAACACCGCTCCATTGCAGAAAAGCCAGTCTATACGGCTGAACGATCTGATAGCGGCAAAGGAAAAAGAGCTTTCCAAGATTATGCGCTACAAACAAAGCATTTACCAAGATTGGAAAGATGGAGAGATAAGCCACAAAGATTATCGCCATATGCAGGAAGATTACGAGCGGCAAATGGAATCCATCAACGAGGTTATAAGGAACCTAAACGAAGAAAAGGCCGAATTTGAAAATGGGATTGATACGGAAAACCCATTTTTAGCAACCTTTCGGAAATATGAAAATATCGACAAGCTGACAAGAGAGGTTTTAATTGAGCTTGTAGACCACATCAAGGTATATGAAAATGGCAGTATCAGCGTTAGCTTGAAATTTGCCAACGAGTACCGCCGAGTAGCTGAATACATCAAGCTCAATACCCACTCAAATGCGGTTTAGACAGACCGCAATTTTACAGGCAGTTTGTTTTCCTAATATAAACGCTCCGGTCTCCGCATTGGTGCAGAATTTCCAGCTTGCTGCGTGGGAGCAGGGACTCGGCACGATATGGAAGACCATACATTTATGCGCCGGATTTTCGCACTGCAATCGGTGTGAAGCCAGGAGAAAAGATTGTTGCCATGGTTCATGTTGGATATCCGGAAACCGTTCCCGGTGCCCGTCCGCGCACAGAGGCCGGCAAGCTGCTGCAAGTTATAGACAGCTACCCGGAGAACGGGACGTTAGGCTAGGATTATACGATTCGTGCTTACGGCATCGTCATTATTTTAATACTTCTTTTCGGGCATCCTGCGGGGTGCTTTTTTTGTATAATAACATGCCATAATGCAATATATAATGTACATAATGACGTTTATAGATTACAATATTACCATTCTATAATGATGCTGGAGGGGGATAGGTGGGCGATCAGAAGAATATGAAGCTGAAGCTGGCGCGGATTCAGAAGGATCTGTCCCAGGAGCAGCTTGCGGAAGCGGTGGGGGTTACTAGACAGACAATAGGGCTGATTGAGGCCGGCAAATATAATCCGTCCATCCGGTTGTGCATTGCCATCTGCAAGGTGCTGGAGCGAACATTAAATGATATTTTCTGGGAGGAAGAAGCTTGAGGAATAGAGGATTTAAAGATGAACGTCTAACAGCCGAGCATCAAAAGCTGAATTCACACGGTTTTCTGATTGTGCTTGCGGGTCTGTTGACCAGCGTAATGGTTAAGGTATTTATTCTGCAGTGGGATATAAAGTACTGGTTGGATGTATTCCTTATTCTGATGGCAGCCTGTCTCTATATTACGGTGAAGGGGATTCGTGGTGGTCTGTACCTGCTGCCGGGCAGAGCCGGAGAGAAGCAGAAGCTCAAGAAGGCGAATCTGCTGAGCGGTGCCATAGGAGCAGCCGTCTGGACGGTCCTGATGATCACCTATGACGTACTGGAGAGCGGGAAGGAGGGCTTGCTCCAAAATGTGGCAGGCACATTGGTGGGAGCTGTGATTTTTTTCTTTGGCATCACCTGGGTGCAGAGCGCGATGGTTAGAAGATCAACTAAAAATGCCGATAAACCCCTGGACTGAACCAAGGGGACGATATTGGTGCTGTTGCATGTGTGCTAAATGTAAAAAATAGCGGAGAATTTGCGGTTGCTCTTGATAAACTAATCTCATTAGTTTATATTGTAACTAATGAGATTAGTTTTTGAGGAGGATGTTTGATGAGAGTAACTCAAGAAGGCCATTTGCTGCAGCTTACCTGGATGCCAAGATTTTTTCCTGTCAATTGTTACCTTGTTGAAGAAGCGGATGGCTTGACATTAATTGATGCGGCAATGCCGTTCAGTGTTCAAGGGATTATGCATACTGCGGCTCGGCTGAACAAACCGATTACCCGCATCGTTCTGACTCATGCGCATGGCGATCATGTGGGTGCGCTGGATGAGCTGAAGAAGCGGATTCCTGAAGCGAAGCTGTACATCTCCGAAAGGGACGCCGCTCTGCTGAGAGGGGACCGTTCTCTAAGAGCTGACGAGCCACAGACTCCGATTAAAGGCAGTGTGCCGACCAAGATATCTTCGAGGCCTGACGTATTGCTGCATGAGGGCAATTCAATCGGCTCATTAACGGCCATCAGCACGCCCGGCCATACGCCGGGTTCCATGTCTTTTCTGGATGAGCGGACAGGGGCGCTGATTGTAGGCGATGCTTTCCAGACCTTCCGTAGAGTCGCGGTTTCGGGGACGGTTGTTCCTTGGTTCCCTTTTCCGGCCATGGCCACCTGGAACAAAGCTCAGGCGCTGAGCAGCGCAATAAAAATCCTGGAGCTCTCGCCCAAGCTGCTCGCAGCAGGTCACGGCAATCTGCTGAAGGCTCCAGGAGAACAAATAAAACAGGCAGTTCACACAGCACAATTACTGCAGGAGAAGGTGGGAAGCTGAGATGTCACCGAGAGCTGGATTAGATACACATACACTTGTGCTCGCAGCGGCTGAAATCGCAGATGAGCAGGGGATTGAGGAAGTTACCCTGGCTGCGCTGGCGGCCAAGCTGGGCGTACGTTCACCATCGTTGTATAATCATGTTAACGGTCTTCAAGGACTGAGATCATTGCTTGCTGTTCACGGCCTGGAGCAGCTATACGCTGCCATGGCTGCTTCTTCAGCGGGGCTAAGGGGAGATGAAGCTCTTCACGCTATGGGGCGTGCGTATGTTGACTTTGCAAGGAAACACCCGGGGCTGTATGAGACTACATTGCGTGCGCCGGAGCAGGGGAATTCAGCGCTGGAGAAGATGAGTGAACAGCTGCTGTCGTTAATTATTGAAGTGCTCGCCAGCTATGAGCTTGGAGAAGAGGGAGAACTGCACGCCGTCCGGGGCTTCCGCAGCTTACTGCACGGCTTTGCCGCTCTGGAGAATAAGGGAGGCTTTGGCATGCCGCTGGACCTGGATGTAAGCTTAACCCGGCTGATCAGCATGTTTATTGCCGGTATTCACAGCATGAGAGCAACTGCTGAATAACTAAACTAATAACAACCGCCGGGAGGTATACGAACGTGAGTATTGTTGAAGAGCAAGGGATGGTTACAACATACGAGGAAATGAAAGCTGTCATCGACAGGCTGGGAATTGTGCCGCTGGCTTCACTGATCCCGGAGCATCCTTCCGTGAACGGCTTGACCAAAGCTGAGAACTGGCACACTGATACTGAATTGGACCCTTGGGGGTGGCGCGCACGCTTTCCCGGCGAAGGTCTGGCTGCATACGGCAAGTTCATCAAGAAAAAAGCAATTCTGGTCTCAAGAGAATGGTTCCCGGCATATGTGGCGGCAGCAGGCAGCAAGCTGGACCTTGAGGAGCGTTACAATAGCGGGCTGGCCACCAGGGAAGCACTGACTCTGCTGCAGATCATCCGCGATAACCAGGGCATAGAGACACGCGAGCTGCGCAGGCTGGCTGAGATGAAGGCGAAAGAGAAGAAGACCCCATTTGACAATGCGGTAACGGAGCTGCAGGGTACGCTGGATATTGTGATTTCCGGTGTGAAAGAGCGTTATAATGCCGAAGGTGAGAAAAATGGCTGGAACAGCACCTCGTATGAAACGACGAGCCATTGGATGAAGGAGAATGGAATTCCAGCATTTAATGGCACAAGGGAGGAAGCAATAACGTGGCTCCGCTCTCGTATGGAAGGGAAATGGACTCCAGGGGCAATAGGCTGGCTTAGCAAGGTACTGTCCTGGTAACATAGAAACGGCTGATCGTCTCCCGCAGGGGATGGTCAGCCGTAAACGCTTTCTATAGGGTACATAATAACACAACCTATTCCAGCATGGGAGCAAGGTAAGCGATCAGGAAATACAAGAAACCGAATAATAGCATAATGTAGGCAGTGTATTTAATGGCATTGGAGGCAACAATACTTAAGTCTTTAGGGGCATTTCCTTCCGATCGTTCCTTTTCAAGGGGCTCTGTGTCCTGGGATAACGACTCTTTCATCCGGATTACCTCCTCAAAAGTTATGTGGGAACTTGGAAACTGATTCCTTATCTGTATTGTGACATAATTGTGAATTTAATTCAACAATTATGTGAATATTATTTGAACATATCTTTAAATTGCAATTATCCATCTGATTAATTACAGTTATTGAACCGAAAAAACACCCTGTAGCTCTCCATTTCAAGAAGAGTTACAGGGTGTTCTGTATGAATTGATGATTTGTCAAGAAGTTCAATCCAAGAGCTTATGCCCAGTTTCCATTGCGGAACAGCGGTTCTGCAATGCCATCATCCGTAATTCCGTCGATATTCATCTCAGGCGAGCCCATCATGAAGTCCACATGGGTCAAGCTTTGGTTCATGCCTCTTTCAAGAAGCTCTTCCTTGGACATCTTGGTCCCTTCCTGCAAGGTGAATGCGTATGCTGCACCCAGAGCCAAGTGGCAGGAGGCATTCTCATCATAAAGGGTGGTGTAATATAGAATGCCGCTTTCCGAGATCGGAGAATGATAAGGAACAAGAGCGACTTCGCCAAAATAAACAGCGCCTTCGTCCGTAGCGAGCAGGGTGGCTAAAGCGTCATGGCCTTCCTCTGCCGTAAAGTCTGTAACCTTGCCGTTCTCCAGTGTAAGTGTAAAACGGTCAATAATCTTGCCGCTATAGCTGAGCGGCTTGGTGCTGCTGACTTTGCCGTTAGCACCGGTCTTTAGTGGCGCTGTGAAAACCTCTTCTGTTGGAATATTGGCCAGGAAAGGCACGCCGCGTCCGTTCACGGCACCCGCCTGACACCAGATATGGCCTTCAGGCAGCTCAATTGTCAGATCAGTGCCTGGAGCAGAATAGTGCAGCTTGCGGTATTTTTTCGCGTTCAGGATGTCACAGCGCTGCTTCAAGCCGTTCAAATGAAGTGTCCAGGCTTCAACCGGATTCTCCAGGTCCGCACGGACAGCCTTGAATATAGCATCCCACAGTAGCCCAACCTGTTCCTCAGGAGGAGCATCCGGGAATACCTTAGCAGCCCAGACCGGGGAAGGGAAGGCGACAATACTCCAACTGGCATGGTTGCCCATCAGCATTTCACGGTAAGGAGCTGTAGCCTGACCAACTGTGCGCTGGTTATCGGCAATTCTTGCAGGCTCTATTCCGTTCAGCAGATCCGGATTGGTCGAGACGATTGTCAGGAAGGCTGCACCGTTCCGGGCCAGATCCTCAAGCTCATCCGCCTGCCATTTTGGCGGCTCCAGAAAGCTGGAAGCAGGCGCAAGCTCATACCGGGTCCGCGTGACAAGCTCATCCGTATAATTGACTTTAACCAGCTTCGCACCGGCCTCATAAGCTTGACGCACCACAAGACGCACCAGCTCTGCAGAAGCAATATCGGCATTGACCACAAGAGTCTGCCCAGGCTGAATATTAATTCCGATCTTTACCGCAAGCAATGCATAATTCTCCAGCTTTTGCTCGAAACTCAGCATAGTTTCTAATCCTCCCCGTATCTCTGTCTATGTTCTTAAAACTAAAACGCCCAGTTTCCTTTAAGGAATACCGCTTCCCGTGTGCCGTCGGCCGTAATACCGTAAATGTCCATCTCCGACGAGCCAATCATGAAATCCACATGGGTGACACTGGTGTTCAGGCCGTGGGCAATCAGCTCATCCTGTGTCATTTCCTTGCCGCCTTCAATACAGAAGGCATACGCTGTGCCGATTGCCAGATGATTGGAAGCATTCTCGTCAAAAAGTGTGTTGAAGTAGAGGATATTGGACTCAGAGATAGGGGATTTATGCGGAACGAGGGCAACCTCGCCAAGATATTTTGCCCCTTCATCCATGGCAATGAGATGCTCCAGCGCTTCCTGGCCTTGTTCAGCACTCACACTGACAATACGGCCTTGCTCAAAAGTAATCGAGAAGCCATCAATAATATTGCCCCCGTGACTTAGAGGTTTGGTGCTTCTCACGGTTCCATTAACACCGGTCTTGAGTGGAGCTGTGAATACTTCTTCGGTCGGCATGTTGGCTACAAAAGTATGGCCTTTAGCGTTGATGCTGTCCCCTTGCGCCCATAAATGGCCCTCTGGCAGTTCAATGCTGAGGTCAGTGCCAGGTGCTATGTAGTGGAGGCTTTTATACTTTTTGGCATTCAGGACATTGGCTTTCTGTTCAAGGGTGTCCAAATGCTCCTGCCAGGCGGCTACCGGATCTTCCCGGTCCAGACGTACGGTGTGGAAGATGGCTTCCCAGAGCTTATCTACGCGTTCTTCTGCGGGAACGTCCGGGAATACCTTATCGGCCCAAGGCTGCGAAGGGATGGCTACAATGCTCCAGCTAACCTTATCGGACATTTGATACTCGCGGTATTTCGTGAGTGCGGCTCCGCGGGTTTTCTGGTAGGTGGCAATACGTTCAGGATCAATGCCTTTGAGCGCATCCGGGTCTTCTGCAATGACATGGAGAAAAGCTGCGCCATTCTCAGCGAACTCGGTCATCTCTCCGGCGAACCAGGTAGGCGACTTGCTGAAAACTTCCGGTGCGGCATGTTCAAATTGCTGGCGGGTAATGAACTCGTCGCTCCAGTTGACCTTAACCTGACTTACACCGATGGCATAAGCCTTGGCTGTAATGAGACGCACGAATTCAGCGGCCGAGATCGGCGCGCTTACGACCAGGATTTGTCCAGGTTGAACGTTAACACCGATTTGAACGGCCAAATCCGCGTATTTACTAAGCTGCGCTTCAAAATGAGACATTACGATTTCCTCCATTTACTAATTATTAGTCTTTAGTATTAAATTATTAACCGCCGGATGAAAAAAGTCAATTAGAGTACAAAGGGAGGGATTTGCATTCATATCAATGATATACTATGTAAAAAGCAAGGATGATCAGATGAAAGGAAGATCAGAGTATGAACGTAGAAATTATTAAAGCAGAAATGAAACGGGAAGAGGACAGCAGCTTCATTGGGAGGACGATCTTCAAGCTGGAGAATCATAACTCTCCTTATGAAATCACATTCTTCAGCAAACGCGGTACGGAATGGGATTATAGCTTGAGCTTTGCCGGCGAGCCGGGCAGTGAAGAGCAGTTCCTGGAAACCGACCAGCTTCTGGAAAATGATGACGATGTCTATAATCAGTTGCTCGATGCGGCACTGGATACCCAAGAGCTTCCGGAAGAGGAAGCGTAACAACAAATGCGACCGCTTTTGGCATGGACTGCCGGGAAAGGGTCGCATTTGTCATGTTAGAGTATAGCGGATGTTCTGTGCCGCAGCAGCGGAACTGGATCTAGCCAATGGTAATGTTCCCTTCAGGATAGCGGTAGAGCTCTTTGCTGTTCTTGGGCTTAAGCGCATAGGCCAACGTCAGTGGACCCGTCCGGCCGACGAACATAAGAATAATTACAAGGATTTTGCCTGCCGTTGTCAGCTCTGGAGTAAGCCCCATGGTAATGCCGGATGTACCGAAAGCCGACACGGCTTCAAACAGCACAGTGAGAAAATCCGCACGCTCTGTTACGGACAGCAGCATGGTGGCAGAGACAACAAGCATGAGTGAGAGCAAGGTCATGGTGATTGCGCGGTATACATTCTCTTTGGATATCCGGTTGCGGAACATGACGATGTCTTCTTTCCCGCGAAGCCTGGCAAATGCAGTGCTGACCAGAATTGCGAACGTAGTGATCTTAATCCCTCCGCCGGTCGAGCCGGGAGCCGCCCCAATAAACATTAGCAGAATCATTAGAAATTGTGTGGATTCCCGCAAAAGTGGAATCTCGATCGTAGTGACCCCTCCAGAACGCGGAGTAACTGCCTGCAGGAGCGAGGCCATTATTTTGCCGCCAGGATGCAGGGGCTTCAGCGTTGAGTTCAGCTCCAGCCAGAAAAAGACCGCAGCGCCAACCACTATTAACACGGCGGAGGTAGAGAGAACCACCTTGGAGTGAAGTGTAAGGCGTTTGCGCTTAGGGTAATCGACCACATCGGATAGTACGATAAAGCCGATGCCGCCGAGAAAGATCAGCAGTATAGAGGTAATATTCACAATAAAGTCCTCCGCATACCGGGTAAGCCCGCTGAACGGTCCGTGTATATCTCCGAAAAGATCAAAACCGGCATTGTTAAAAATGGAGATGCTGTGGAACAGTCCGTAGTATAACGCTTTGCCAAGCGGCATATCCAGCGTAAATCTGGCGGCAAGAAGAATAGCTCCGCTGAGCTGGATGACAAGCGAGTACAGGATTACCCTCCGGATCAGCTTAACGATCCCTTGCATCGAATTCTGATTCATGGATTCCTGCAGGAGAAGACGGTCTTTCAGCGAGATTCTCCTATTGAGCACGAGCGTAATTACCGTAGCCATAGTCACGAACCCCAGGCCCCCGAACTGAAACAGCACCAGCAGAACAATTTGTCCAAATACGGTAAGCTGCGTTCCGGTATCAATGACCGCTAGTCCAGTGACACAGGTGGCGGAGGTTGCCATAAATAAAGCGTCGATGAAGGAGATCTGCTCGCCGGTGGAAGCCGCCGGCAAGCACAGCAGAACCGTTCCTGCTACAATTAGTAGAAAGAATCCAAGTGATAATATTTTGGGCGGCGTCAGCCTGAGGTTCCCAAAAGATAAGTTAGCCAAAGCTCATTCTCCTGACGTCTGATGATTATCTGACAAGATTATAGCATAACTTTACACCCCTTCACTTATAGGGGCAGGAAATTGGCAGATTTTATCGAATTGGTTAAGTGTACCAACTACAGTTTCACAGGGGAGGCATTTTGACAGTGACAAGTCCGATTCTGAACCAGATTGGTGCCGTCTTCATTCCGGTTAGTGATATTGAGAGGTCGAAAGACTGGTATTGCAGCTTGCTTGGGCTTCCGCTCGACGGAGAAGTATTGTTCGGACATCTCTACGTTGTGCCGATGCAAGGACCGGGAATTGTGCTGGACAGCAAAATTTTTACAGCCGAGGCTGTACTGAAGGTGCCGGCTTTCCATCTGAACACGGAGGATATTGACGCTGCATACGATTTTGTCAAAGCATCCGGGGCGGAAATTCTGACAGACATTGAGAATGATCACTGGTTCAATTTTAAGGACCCGGACGGGAATATATTGATGATCTGCCGATGTTAATAGAAGTGAGAATATAATTCACGTCATTAATTAATTCAGATGATTAATGGCATTAATGAAGAAACAGGAGGATTTCGTTCATGATTAGAGAAGCAGTGGCGGAAGATGCGCCCTCCATTGAACAGCTATACCGGATACTGCTGCCTGACCAGAAGGATATTAAGGTCCTGCCTGCAAGAATCGGTCAAATCGCAACCAATCCTGAGAGCTTTCTGTATGTATATGAAGCAGAGGGAGCCGTAGTTGGAACGGTACATCTTCACTTTTGCATGGATGCGCTGAGCGGCGAACGGCCTTTTGCTGTGATTGAACGTGTAGTGACTGCACCGGAATCGCGTGGCAAAGGTTACGGAGCCGCACTGATGAGACATGCCGAGGAGACAGCTGCAGCCAGGGGAGCGCTTAAGGTGATGCTCTCCAGCTCCATGAAGAGGACGGAGGCCCACCGGTTCTATGAGCGGCTCGGTTATGATGGAGATGGCAGCAGACTATTTAAGAGGTATCTGCAATAATCATTGAGAAAGAGCAGGAGGAAAAATTGCAATGATCGTTACACTGAGGAAGCTGGTCCCGGCTGATGCCGCTGAGCTTCTTAATCTGCAGCACCGCCTGGATGAAGAATCAGCATTCATGCTGCTTGAGCCTGATGAGCGGCAGACGGGTATTCAGCAGGTGGAAGAGATGATCGGGAGCTTTGCGGGCGCTGAAACCTCTATCCTGATCGGTGCTGAGGCGGATGGCAGACTGGCAGGCTATCTGTCGGTTAGAGGCGGAAGCGTTAGACGCAACCGGCACAGTGCTTATATCGTCATTGGCATCTTGGATCAGTATCAGGGCATGGGTATTGGCAGCGGCCTGTTTAAAGAAATGGAGAACTGGGCAAAGGAAACGGGAATCGTCCGTCTGGAGCTTACAGTTATGGTACATAACGAACGTGCTTTGGCGTTATACAGCAAGAACGGGTTTGAGATTGAAGGGACCAAAAAGAAGTCGCTTAAGGTGAACGGCGAATGGGTGGATGAATATTACATGAGCAGAATATTTTCAGCTTAAATGGAATTTCTCTATTGATTTCGGCGTTTTGCAGCAATCTTGAAGGAAACGCTAGAACTAAATGGAGAAATTCCATTTAGCAAATGCAAGAAAGGCGCTCCATACTCGGAGCGCCTTTCGCTATATATAAGATCGCTAGAATGCCATTATACCTATACAGTGCTGGGTTGGCCAATCTTCATCTCAACCTTGCGGATGCGGTGACGGTTCATCTCACGGACAGTGAGTGTCACATGCTCATGAATCACACTTTTGCCGACTGCGGGTTCCTCCAGATGGCTGTACAGCCATCCTCCAATAGTGGTGACCTCGTCATCATCAAGATCAAGACCAGTCAGTTGCTTAACTTCCAGGACGGAGACCTTGCCGTCAAATAGATAATGTGAGTCACTGAGCTTCTCCACGTCCCGGCGTTCATCGCCGTCAAATTCATCGCGGATTTCACCTACAATTTCTTCGAGGATATCTTCGATGGTGATCAGACCGGAGGTCCCGCCGTATTCATCCAGCAGCAGCGCGATATGCACACGCTCCATCTGCATACGGGTCAGCAGGGTTTTAACCGGGGTCACTTCAGATACCGTCAGAAGCGGCAGGATCAGGCTTTTGAAATCGAAATCCGGGTTGTTGTCATATTTCAGGTAGAGCTGCTTGGTATTGATCATCCCGATGATGTTGTCCTTGCTCCCATCTGCAACAGGGAAGCGGGTATACTGCTCTTTGCGGATGATCTCGAAATTCTCCCTCAGAGAATGGTTAGTGTATAAGCATATCATGTCTGTCCGCGGCACCATAATTTCTTTGGCCAGCATTTCATCGAAGTTAAAAATCCGGTTCACATAGCCGTATTCGGCTTTGTTGATTTTGCCGCTTTCGTAGCTTTCCGACAGGATCAGGCGAATCTCATCTTCGCTATGCGCATCTCCATGCTCACTGGCCGGCTTCATTCCGAACATGCGGACCAGCAGATTGGCGGAACCGTTCATGATCCAGATCAGCGGGTACAGAATTCTGTAGAACCAAATAATCAGCGGTGAGGTAATTTGACCGATTTTCTCCGGAATATTTATAGCGGCTGTTTTCGGGGCAAGTTCACCGACAACAACATGCAGGAATGTGGCAATAATAAATGCCAATGCAAAAGCAATAGGCTCACTGACACTGTGGCTGATGTTCACCAGATCGAATACCGGAAGCAGCAGCCGCTCAAATGCAGGTTCTGCCAAAGCCCCGATACCGAGGGCAGTAATAGTGATCCCAAGCTGGCACGCAGACAAGTAACCGTCGAGGTTGGCGGACACTTTTTGTACAGCTAAAGCGTTCTTCTTCCCGTCAAGCACCATTTGGCTAACCTGGCTGCCTCTCAGCCGTACCAATGCAAATTCCGTCGCTACAAAAAATGCGGTTAAAACAATCAAAATTGCCACAAGCGTCAAACTAAGTCCTATACCCATAAAATCTTTACCATCCCTTTCGTTGTTAAAATAGGTTATACTCATATTATGAGTTCACATGAACTCATTGTACGAACTTTTCTACAGAAAATCAAATGGCGAAGGGGTGCCATATATGGAAGCTATCACACTGAGCCGGATTGAGATGTCCGAATTGCTGTTGTCTTTAAACGGAGTTTTGGAGCGGAGACCGCTGCATATTTTACAGGAAGCCTGGACGAAATTTCATCGTGAAGAGGTACAAAAGGGCACGACCTTGCCTGCTTTTTTGTCCACAGAGATTCCTCCGCTCCTGCAAAAAATCATTAACGGCGGCAGAGTTAAAGGTCTATCGCTCGGGGAAATTGCCACACTCGGCCACTTGATTGAGTACTCTACGCTGTCGGTTACGGCCATGCAGAACTGGGTCAAACGCGACTTTAAGGAATATCTGGGTTCGCCCAGGGAGGGCAAGAAGTATTCAGTCAATCAGGCGGCGCTGCTCTTTATGATTGATGATCTGAAGGCGGCGCTTGATTTCGAAAGCATCCGCCAGCTCTTCAGGCTGCTGTTCCTTGCACCGGAACGGGATGATGATGATCTGGTTGAGCCGGCTCAACTGTATTACGGCTATGCGGAGCTGTTCGAGGAGATCAAAAGCTCTCCCGTGCTGCAGGTTCAGGGTCTCGCTGACCGCAGTGCCCAGCAGGAATATTCCACGAAGGCGGAGCGGGTGCTGAAGGTGTCGCTGGAAAATATGATGAAGCGGCTGAACCATCTGACGAGATCACAGCGGGATACGGTGCGGAATATGCTGATGATTGCTGCGATCTCCGTGCAAACCAGTTATTTTCAAGCGCTGGCCCGGCAATACTGTAATGCGGCGTTATTCCTTGATTTTTGAACCCGGCAATTTTAGAATGTGTAAGAAAACAAGCTATATTCAGGTTGATCAGCCGGAGTCAGAAAGAGGTGCTTGAAGATGAGTAAATTGTCGCTGCTGCAGCATCCGAAGCAAAGAAAGCTGCTGTTTAGCGCAGGGCTTAGCTGGATGTTTGACGCGATGGATGTGGGAATGATTTCTTTTGTGGTAGCGGCGCTTGCCAAGGAGTGGGGGCTGGGACCGGAAAGAATAGGATATTTAACGAGTATAAATTCTGTGGGCATGGCTGTAGGCGCTGCGGCAGCAGGCATTCTCGCTGACCGCTTCGGCCGTAAATCGGTGCTCCTGTGGACGCTGCTGATTTTCTCCATAGCGAGCGGATTATCGGCTTTTGCCGCAGGGTATGCCGTGCTGTGTGTGCTGCGTTTTGTGGCCGGCTTCGGGCTCGGCGGAGAGCTGCCGGTTGCTTCGACTCTGGTATCCGAGAGTGTGCCTGCGAAGGAACGTGGACGGGCTGTAGTGCTGCTCGAAAGCTTCTGGGCGGCAGGCTGGATCGCCTCGGCCTTGATCGCTTATTTCGTCATTCCGGATTACGGCTGGAGAATCGCTTTTGCCATCGGCGCGGTTCCTGCGCTGTACGCGTTATATTTGCGGCGTGCCATTGATGATTCCCCAAGGTTTACGGAGAATAAAAAGAAGACCTCCGTTCCTTTTCGCAGCCGTATTGCTTCAGTCTGGTCAGTGGAACACCGCCGTTCGACGATGATGCTGTGGATTTTATGGTTCACGGTGGTCTTTTCCTACTATGGCATGTTTCTATGGCTGCCTACGGTTATGGTCCTCAAAGGCTTCAGTCTGGTCAGAAGCTTTGAGTATGTGCTGATTATGACGCTGGCCCAGCTTCCGGGCTATTTTACAGCCGCCTATTTCATTGAGAAGTTCGGGCGTAAGTTTGTACTTGTCATCTATCTGCTGCTCACAGCGATCAGCGCGGCCTGGTTCGGAAATGCGACCACCGAGGGAATGCTGATGGCAGCCGGTATCTGCTTGTCGTTCTTCAATCTGGGAGCCTGGGGCGGAATGTACGCTTATACACCGGAGCTGTACCCCACAGCCATCCGCTCGACAGGAACGGGCATGGCGGCCTCCTTCGGACGGATTGGCGGGATTATCGCACCTTCGCTGGTGGGTGTGCTGGTAGGCAAGTCTATCGGCATCGGGTCGATTTTTATGCTGTTTTTTGTGACGATTGTTATCGGTGCGCTTGCGGTGCTCTTTCTTGGTAGAGAGACTAAGGGAACTGAGCTGACCTAAGCTTCGGTGGAGACGGTATCTACTTGATGTTCATCCGGGAAGAATGCTAATATTAGTAGTGAATTGTAGACTGGACAACGTAATGCGAGACCAAGTAGAAACGGCCACGCCGTCCTTAAAAGGACGGTATTCGTTTCAGCGAGAAATATAAGGATAAAGTATAGGGTGAAACTTATACTTTCTTATATTTGAACAAGACGGTTCCTTCACAACTGTGAACAGGACCGTTTTTTCATAAGGCCGGAATGGCCGGCAGCTTGAAAATAAGTCTGCTGGCGTGCGAATGGGGGGGGAGAGCTATGAAGAGAAACGGGGAAGGGCTGCACTTTACGGAGCTGGTGTGGGAGAGCACAGAGCAGAATCTGCCGATTCCGCCCCGGAGTTCCGCTGACGCAGCAATACCCAAATCTCCGGCTGCCGGAGAAAAGAAGAAAGCGCCCGAGGAAACTACGGTACAGCTACAGCTATGGGATATGGAAGAAACGCAGGAGCCAGTGACTACGACGGAGAGTGAGTTTGTTATGCGCGCGCGGGAGCTGGTGGACCGCAAGGAAGCTGCGGCGTTGTTTGTTCCATTTAAAAGCTATTGGCCGACCTATGGACATATGACGGGGGCGCAGAGCCGGTGGTATTTCTTTTGGCGGGACGAGGTTAGGCAGGGCAGGTACCTGAAGACTGATCTTTCGTACATCTTCTTGCATGTTTATGAGCTAATTAATGGTGTGGGCTGGGACGAGCCTGAGGATGGCTACAGACAGCTTAATCTGTTATGGGAGGCGTACCGGGATCAGTATAAACGTCTGGATCAATATCTTGGCGGCTGGATTGCGGATTTTTCGTTTGTGCATCATCTGGAGGTTCCGCTCTCGGGAATTGTTGCCCGTACGCGCGGTCTCGCCGGTGATCTGGCCGAACTGGAATTAATGCGCTGTCTGTCGGCGGCTCCGGAGCAGTTGACGTTCGAAGTGCTGACGGTAATGTCGGACTATGATATCAGCAAATCCAAGTTCTATACCGGTGACGGCAAAACGGCTGCGGAACGTTATATCCCACAGGTGGTTGCTCTGATTGACGCCTATGTGGCGCGGAAGCACGGCTCGAATCTGATCGGGATGTTCCCGCCGGGTCCGGCGGTGTCCAGGGAGCGTTACCTGTTCCGCAGCGCCGTCTATGATATTTCATTATATGGGTATTCAGTGCTTGTGCCTGTGGTGCGGATCAGCAAATCGCCTCCGCTGCGCAGTCTGATTACACGCCTGTTCCGGCTGACTGAGAATAAGCTGCGTGAGCTGCTGGGCTTCCGGGGGAGACTCAAGGACGTTCGGGTCGATGCGGATATGGAGGATTTGGTGTCGCGGTTTCTGAAGCGCGAATTCCGCAAAGCGGAGCAGGAGGAGAAAGGTCCAGCCGTAGTTATCGACCAGAAAAAGCTGGAGCGGCTGCAAAGCGACTCTGAAATCGTGCGTACAATGCTCACGGTAGAGGAGATCACAGAGCTGGAAGACAGACATGAAAAGGAAAATGTTGAAGCCTGGGATAGCGCCGGTTCGTCGGTAGAAGAAACCCTTGAAGCCTCAGAAGCTGTAAGTGAAGACGATGGGGATGCGACAGTCGAGACGCTGGAGCTTGCTGTTCCTGCTGCAGATGAGCTTTTACATAGCCCCGGCGACAGCGACGCTTCGCCATGGGAGCAACTGGCGTCCTCGCTGACTTCCTTGCAACGTGCTGTAGTGCTTGCCCTCGCCGCAGGAGAAGGTTCCACTGCAGTACATAATCTGGCTGCTGCCGGAGGTACCATGCCGGAGCTGCTGTTTGATGAGATCAATGAACTTGCAATGGACCTGCTCGGGGATCTGCTGATCGACGGCGAAGAGCTGAACGAGGAGTATGTGCCAATGCTGCATTACTTAATGGGGTGAAGGATAAATGAATGAACTGAAAATACCGAAACGGATAACAACAGCGCTCGTGAACTCACTGACTGCGGGAGTAGTGCCGCGTATCGGGCTGGAGCATATCGCTGTCGGCCGCCGTCCGGAGGTGGAGGCGATTCTTCGGGATATGGACAATATCGCCGAAGGCGGAGCCGCCTTCAAGCTGATCACCGGCAGATTCGGCAGCGGCAAAAGCTTTTTGCTGCAGATCATCCGCAACTATGCTATGGACCGGGATTTTGTCGTTGCCGATGCCGACCTGTCGCCGGAGCGGCGGCTTGTGGGTACCAAGGGCCAGGGGCTGGCCACCTATCGTGAGCTGATGAGCCACCTGTCAACACGCACACGCCCGGATGGCGGAGCGCTGGAGATTATGCTGCAGAAGTGGATTGTTACGCTTCAGCAGGCCGTTATGCAGGAGAAGGGCTATGGGCCGGACTCCCCGCAGCTTGGAGAAGAGGTCGAACAGAGAATCTACATGGTAGCTTCAGAGATGCGTGGTCTGGTGCACGGGTTTGATTTTGCCAAGGTACTGGCATCCTACTGGAATGGGCATAAGCTTGCGGATGATGATCTGAAGCAGGATTCCCTCCGCTGGCTGCGCGGTGAATTCGCAACCCGCACTGAGGCGCGGAAGGCGCTGGATGTGGGAGTCATTATTGATGATGACAACTGGTACGATTATATGAAGCTATGGGCTGAATTCACCGGTGCAATCGGCTATAAAGGGCTGCTGCTGTTCATTGACGAAGGCGTGAATCTTTATAAGATCACCAACAGCATCTCCCGCCAGAGCAACTACGAGAAGCTGCTAACCATGTTCAATGATACGATGCAGGGCAAAGCGGAGCGGCTGGGCATCTTCATCGGGGGAACGCCGCAGTTCGTGGAAGATGGCCGCCGTGGATTGTTCAGCTATGAAGCTTTACGTTCCCGTCTGGTTGCGGGACGTTACGGCGGAACGGGGCTGAACAATTTCACCGGGCCGATTATTGCCCTGGACATGCTCTCCCATGAGGAGATTCTGGTGCTGCTGCAAAAGCTGCGGGATATTCATGCCCTGCATTACGGCTATGAAGCCAGGCTGACGCAGGAACAGCTGGTGCATTTCATGGAGGAAGCTGTAGGCAGGCTTGGCGCGGATGAGCTGCTAACCGCACGCGAGGTGGTTCGCGATTTCATGGACCTGCTGCATACCCTGCACCAGCATCCGGAGCTTTCGTTCGAGAAGCTCGTAGGCGAGCGTACCCCGAAGCCAGCCGAGACAGAGAGAAACGAACTGGATGGCTTCCTTGCGGAGTTTGACCTATGAGCAGTAATCCGTTCTACAGGCTGGCTCCATTTATTAAAGAGTTCATCTATAAGAACCGCTGGGAGACTTTGCGGGAGGCCCAGGTGGATGCTTGCCGGGTGCTGTTCGATACCCCGCATCACCTGCTTATCGCATCAGGTACGGCTTCGGGCAAAACGGAGGCCGCCTTTTTCCCGGCGCTTACCGAGCTGTATGAACAGCCGTCCGCCTCGGTGGGCATTCTCTATATCGCGCCGCTCAAGGCGCTGATTAATGATCAATTCACACGGCTAAATGATCTGCTGCGTGAAGGCCATATCCCTGTCTGGCATTGGCACGGCGATGTGCCGCAGGCTGACAAGAGTAAGCTGATGCAGAATCCTTCGGGCGTGCTGCAGATCACCCCGGAATCGCTGGAAGGGCTGCTGATGAACCGTCCGAACGCGATTCCGGCGCTGTTCCATGATCTGCGGTTCATCATTATCGACGAGGTGCATGCCTTCATGGGTGCTGACCGCGGCATTCAGGTCCTGAGCCAGCTTGCGCGGATCTCGCGTATGGCCGGCTGTCATCCCCGGCGGATCGGACTCTCCGCTACGCTGAGCGATTACGCCTCCGTGACGGAGTGGCTCGCCGCCGGAACCCGCGAGAGCGTGGAGGTCTCCGCGCCGCAGGGCGGGAGGAAGCTGCGGCTGAGCGTAGAGCATTTTTCCTTCCCGGATGCGCGGGACGAGCAGCAGGCTGAGCATCTGGAGCGGGCAAAGCAAGCTTACCAGGGCTTTATTTATGACCACACGCACCTGAAGAAGGCGCTTATCTTCACCAACAGCCGCTCGGATGCAGAGGAGGCGATTCTGGAGATGCGGCGGCTTGCTGCCAAGCGCGGGGAGCGCGATGTGTTCTACGTGCATCACGGGAGCATCTCCGCGATGCTGCGTGAAGAGACGGAAGCCGCGCTTCGGCAAGGCTCCGGTCCGGCGGTGGCTGCAGCGACGCTGACGCTGGAGCTGGGGATTGACCTCGGCGAGCTGGAGCGGGTGCTGCAGGTAGGCGCGCCATATAGCTGCGCCAGCTTCGTCCAGCGGCTGGGACGCTCAGGCCGGCGGGGCGACGCGGCCTCTGAGATGATCTTCGTCACACCGGAGGAAGAGGACGAGGAGGCGCAGCTTCCGGCGCGGATGCCGTGGACGCTGCTGCGGGCAATCGCGGTTATCGAGCTGTACGTGCGCGAGAAATGGGTGGAGCCGCTGGTAGTAAGACAACTGCCTGTGGGCCTGCTGTACCATCAGACGATGAGTATTCTGAAGAGCATGGGGGAAGCCGAACCGGAGGACCTGAAGGCGGCAGTATTGAGCCTGCCATCCTTTCAGAGCATCGACCCTGCGGATTATGATGCCTTCATGGAATATATGCTTGGCATGGGCCATATTGAGGCTATGGATGAAGGGGGCCTGCTGATTGGCATAGCCGGGGAGAAGATCGTCAATAACTTCCGCTTCTATGCGGTATTTAAAGACGATGAGGAGCATGTGGTCTACAACGGCACGGAGGAGATCGGTTCGATTACTACGGTGCCGCCGCCAGGCTACTGCTTCACGCTGGCGGGCAAGCTGTGGAAGGTGGAAGAGGTGGACAACCGCCACAAGGCAGTGTACGTCAAGGGCTCGCGCGGCAAGGTGGATACCTTGTGGGTTGGCGGAGGCGGGGATGTGCACACACGAATCATGACCAAAATCCGCGAGGTGCTGGGAGCAACCACACTGTACCCTTATTTGGCACCAAGTGCGGCTGCGAGGCTGGAGCGGGCCCGCCGTCTGGCGAAGGAGAGCGGGCTGCTGACACATTCCGTCCTTCCGGCAGGCGGGGACTCCATGTTCATTCTGCCTTGGGCAGGAAGCCGGCAGTTCCTTACGCTGGAGCGCCTGCTCAAAAACAACTTGAAAGACAGGCTGGGCCTGCGTTCTGTTACTCCAATGGAGCCCTATTATATGGTGGTGGCCGGAAAGGCAGATTCGGAGACGCTGGAGGAAGAGATTATGGCCGAAGCAACAGCCGTGTCAGACCCCATAGCTCTGCTGGGACCGGATGAAGCGCCTTACCTGGGCAAATATGATGAATTTATCCCGCATGACCTGCTGCGCAAAGCTTTTTCACTCGACGGACTGGATGTTCCGGGCCTGCTGGGTGTGTTAAGACAATGGCGGAAGAACGAATAAACGCCCTGCACTAAAAAAGGAAGCTGATGCCGATTTCAAAAACCGGTGTCAGCTTCCTTTTTGGTAAGGCACATTCAGTGCTATTGCTCAGCGGGTTAGATGTTGTTGAAGCTATTCCAAGTGTTTATACTGCTTCCATCATTAATGAAAATCACAGCGAGAACGATTATAGCAATTAGAATGGCATAAAGGATCGTGCCAATAATTCCGCAGACCAGTCCGGCAATCGCCATGCCTTTACCTTGCTCATAGCGGGTACGGATCTCTTTTAGGGAAATTGCTGAGAGAATGATGGCAACGATCCCGAATAAGAGGCCGACATATGGTGTTACAACGGCTAGAATACCGAGCACCATAGAGGCAACAGATTTGCCGTTCGTCCGGGCTGGCGGCGGCGGGGCTGGTGGATAATACTCCTGATTTCCAAATGGCGGTGGTTGATAACTCATGTAGTAGCTCCTTTAAAAGTTTTATTAGCTTACGCTTAGTTTTGTGTGTTGGTGCTCTTTTTATTATATCGGCTGCTCTATGTAGTTAATCCAGTGCTCAAGCGTTACAGCAAGCAAAAGTCCGATGGACCCGGCCAGACGAATGGAGGGGATATTGCTGTCCAGGACCTGATATCTTGGAATGTGGCCCCTTTGCAGGATATGAAATAATGCTGTGCAGACCACACGACGTGCCAATCCCTTTCTTCTCCCGGCCTCTGCCGTATGTACGGCGCCAATCTCCCATATCTGATCTTCGTTGCGGAAAACCAGACAGGTGCTCAGCGGAGCATCATCTTCGAAAAGAGATATGGAAAAAGCGCCCTCCTCAAAATAATGTGCGACCTCCTCTCTCGTATAATCATTCGCCGCCCACAGCGGGAGCAGCCGTTCGTCGAGCAGTTCACTCAGCACAGCGCTCTCATCCCTGGCGTAGCTCTGTCCCGGTGCAGAGGTGAAGGAATAGAAGCTGCGGACTTTATGCAGCGGGTAATGCTCGGCCAGTGCGCGGAGGCATTGTTCCTCCTGAAGCTTGAAGACCAGTCTGGCATCCTTGGGCAGCAGCTCAAATAGAGCAGGAAAAACATCCGGGCTGCTATAGTCCATGAGCACAATCTTATCAGCATCAGGATATGCTCTGCGGTCATAAGCAAATGCTCCGGCAGGCAGCAGCAGAAGAATTCCCCAATGTTCGCGCTGCTCAACTAAATAGCTGTCGATCACCTGATGATAAGAGGCCATCATTTTTAGCAGGGTGACATTTTTCAGCGGATGCTTCCGCAGATGCTCCATAATCACTTCTTGATGCCCCAAATATTGTTCACCTCCTACCCTGAGTGAGTGGACCATCACCTGTATTTCTTCAATTTTACTATAAAATTCCGTTTATGACCTCACCTTTATTTACCGGCCTTCAGAAAAGTTGAAAAAGCTGCCTTCCCGTCATGGTGTGACGTTCGTGCAGCCCGCTTGGTCAATTAAGTTTCATTTTTGGTAACTCCATTTAAGCTTGGCACATAATTGGCAGATTTTTGATTCGACGCCATTAGCGGTTCTTCTGTAAAATGAGCCTGATTCCGCTGACTATTTTTCTTATCGGCACGATTATTGGAGCGGTCCTTCTTGGGATCGGCACTATTCTTAGGCATTTCATTCACCTCCATCTCTGGACATAGTATGAGACCCTGGTTTGCATTTTATCCCAGAATCCGATACAGTTCCACACGTTCACCTTACTTAGAACGCTTTCGACACCAGTTATTATCCGTTGACAGATGTTGCTATACTATATGTACAAAATAATGCAAAGCAGGTGACAGTCATGGCGGAAAAAACCAAGATTGCCCAAGTTGTTGCCTACGATCCCGCATGGAAAACGGAATTCGGCAGACTTAAAGCATGGATGCTTGAAATCGTGGGGGATCTTATCATTGCTGCTGAGCATGTGGGCAGTACCTCTGTGGAAGGATTATCAGCCAAACCCATTATTGATATTGATCTTGTGATGGAGAATTATGATGTTTTTCCGGACATTGTGGAAAGGCTGCGGCAATACGGATATGTGCATCAAGGCAATCTCGGCATTGAGGGCAGGGAGGCGTTCAAGCGGGAGCAGGAGGACCAATTCATGAAATACCATCTGTACGTGTGTCCCAAGGACGGCAAGGGTTATTTGGAGCATATCGCCTTCCGTGACTATCTGCGGTCTCATCCAGAGGCGCGGTTGGAGTATGAAGAAGTGAAGAAAAGGCTGGCTGAGCAATTCCGCTATGACATTGACAGCTACTGTAACGGGAAGACTGAGGTTGTCCATTCCATTTTGGAAAAGTCCGGGAAGTGGGGCGGCCATCCGAATAATTAATGATTCTTTAAGGAACGGGAGGTACACTTAATTGTACTTGCAGTGATGTGAATGAAGCTCACTAGAATCGTTCAGAGAGGATCACTTATGAATAGAGTATTGTTAATCGAAGATGAGAAGAATCTGGCCCGGTTCATAGAGCTTGAGCTGCAGCATGAATCATATTCAGTAACACAGGCGCATGATGGGCTAACAGGTCTGAAGCTGGCGGAGGAAGAAGCCTGGGACATGATTTTGCTGGACGTTATGCTGCCTGGGCTAAACGGCATCGAGGTGTGCCGGCGCATACGCAAGGTGAAGATGACACCCGTCATTATGATTACGGCAAGAGACGGCTTATCCGACACTATTAACGGGCTGGACAGCGGTGCCGACGATTATCTCGCCAAACCTTTTGCGATAGAGGAATTGCTGGCCCGGATGAGATCCCTTTTCCGGAGATCAGGTTCCTTGAATGACGCCCAACTGTTAGTGTGCCAGGATATTAAGCTGGATGCTCTCGGCCGGACCTTAACCAAGGATGGGGTGCCTGTTGAACTCACGAAACGTGAATTTGATATCCTCTTGGTGCTGATGCAGAACATGGGGCGGGTGATGACACGCGAGATGCTGCTGGAGTCGGTATGGGGCTATGAATCGGATGTGGATATGAAGGTCGTCGATGTGTACATCAGCTATTTAAGAGGCAAAATTGATTCACTGGGCCAGCCCAGCATCGTGCAGACCTTGCGCGGCCTGGGATACGTGATCCGCAAATGAGCAGAATCTCCTTGCTGTTCTCGAAGCTCTCTATCCGGTGGAAGCTGGCCATCTGGGCCTCTGTACTGCTCTGTTTGCTTTTTTTGGGGTACAACGGTGTGCAGTATTTTGTAATTAACCGCTGGATGTTCCACCAGGAGGAAACCTCCATCACCAAGAATATGGGGGAGATTCAAGGATATCTAAAAACAGAGGATGGAAAGGACAACTGGATCGCGAGCAGCCATGCTTTTATTGAAAGCATCAATGTGAGCCACCAAATGGTTCGCATTCTGGATTCTCAGGGCAATCCGGTGTTGACTGTTTCTGATCAGCTTCCAGAGGCTTGGGTCAAGCCGCAGGTTTCCGGCACGACTACAATGGAGAGCGTATGGCATGAGGAGGAGCATCTGCTGCTGATCAGAAGTCCGCTGCATATGTCACAGTTCACCGGCACGATTGAAATTGTGAATAACCTGGAGAACTCTGACAAGCTAAGCGACGTGCTGCTGGCTGTTATGCTCGCCGGTTGGATCGGGGCTATTGTGCTTAGCGGATTGGGCGGGGTTTTTCTGTCCCGGCAGCTCCTGCGGCCGATTCAATCCTTAAGCGACACCATGATCAGCATTAAGCAAAAAGGGCTTCAGGAACGGGTAAGCATCTCGGGCAGCAACGATGAGCTGGCACAGCTCGCAAAAGTATTCAATGATCTGATGGACCAGTTGGAGAGATCCTTCTATAACCAGAAGCAATTCGTTGAGGACGCCTCCCATGAACTGCGGACGCCGATATCCATCATCGAAGGGCATATTTCGCTGCTTAACCGCTGGGGCAAGCACGATCCGCAGATTCTGGAGGAGTCGCTGAATGTGTCGGTTCAGGAGCTGGGCCGGTTAAAAGGAATCGTCAACGAGCTGCTGGAGCTTACGCGGGCTGAAGAAGAGATTAAAGAGAAGCGTGATTTTCCTTGTCTCGTAATGGATACCGTCCAGTACACCCTGCGGAATTTCTCCCTGCTGCATGCCGATTTTAAGTTTAGCCAAAGCCTGGATGCGCTTGCCGGTGTGATCATCAAAATTGTACCGAATCACCTGGAACAGATATTGCTCATTCTGCTGGATAATGCCGTAAAGTATTCGGGGACCGTGCGGGCCATTACGGTAAACGGAGCCCTGCATTCGAACAAGGTTCAGATCAGTGTGGAGGACCGGGGAATCGGGATACCTCAGGAGGATTTGCCATTTGTATTCCAGCGCTTTTACCGTGTCGATAAATCAAGGAGCCGTGAACAGGGAGGAAGCGGCCTGGGACTTGCAATTGCCGAACGATTGGTCAAAAGATACGGCGGTGAGATTACGGTCTTCAGCACACCAGGCCTCGGCACCACCGTAAACCTTTCTTTCCCGATAAACCCAATGTAGCCGTTTCCGGTATGGTCCATTTCTATTCCTGCCGCAGAAGCGTCCGGTATTCACTGGGCGACATGCCGCAGAATTTGCGGAACTGCCTGGAGAAATACAGCGCATCGTTGAAGCCCACCGATGAAGCCACCTGATCAATCGTAAGTGTGCCGCTTAGCAGCCCCTTGGCTTTGTCCATCCGGGTCTTGAGCAGATATTGCTTCGGGGATAGGCCGGTCTTCTGCTTGAAAGCCTTGGACAAATGCGCCCGGTGGTAGCCGAGCGTGGACGCCATATGATCAATGCTGATTTGCTGATGGAACTGCAGCGAGATCCAGCGGATGGCCTGATCAATCTGCCGGTCGATAATCTCCGGCATTTCTGCTGGCCTTGCAGGCAGCAGGTCAAGATTGTCCTGCCCGAAATGATGCAGCAGCAGCCTTGCCCAGCCGGAAGCCTCCAGGCTCTCAAGCTGCGGGTAAGCGGACTGCTGGAAGCACAGCCGGATGCGTTCGTACAAGCTGTGAAGGCTGACGGTACTCTCCGAATGCAGCAGCGGCTGATCCTTCGTAATGCCGATGCCGGCGAGCAGCGTGGATACCGCTGTACCTTGCAGCGCTACCCAGGCATAATGCCAAGGGTTGTGCTGATCCGCCTGATAGCTGAACAGTGAGCCGGGGAAGATAACAAAGGTGTCCCCGCTGCGGCACTGGTGAGAGACGGTGCTGCTCTGAAAGCAGCCTTCTCCATCCAGAACGGTATGGATCAGATAATAATCATGTACGGACGGTCCAATTTTATGGCCGGGATAAGGAAGGCCTTCTCCGCTGAACAGGACGGCAAAGTCCTGCTCTTCCGGGAGCAGGTTGAAGCCGGCTGTAAATTGATAGTGCTCAGGAATCATGGACTCGCCTCCTTTTTTGCTTATGGGAACACACTATTGTCAGGCTACATCAGGCCTGCCCTAAATGCAACATTCTTTCACTTAACATCTAGTGAAGCTCCGCAGGTTTATAGTATGCTAGCCATATAAGGGAGGAGAGGAAATCTATGGTGAAACAACTGATTGTAGGAGACGTCATGCATGAGCTGGCCGCTACGCGCCGAATCCTGGAGCGCTTACCCGAGGAGCATATGACGTGGAAGCCACACGTGAAATCGATGACGCTCAGCGGGCTGTCCACGCATCTGATCAACCTGCTGAACTGGCAAATTGCAATTTTTCTTTACCCGGAATTCGATCTTTCGACCGTGCCGTTTCGGCGGGAACCTTTGGAAAGACGCGAAGACGTGCTTGAGGAATTCGACACGAACGTCGCCAAGCTTGAAAAGCTATTAGCCGAATGCGACGTAGAATCGCTCGGCGAGGAATGGACCTTGCGGAACGGCGACCATATCATCCTGCGCCAGCCGCGGGCGATCGCGCTTCGCACCTTCGGAATAAGCCACATGGTCCACCACCGGGCACAACTCGGGGTGTATTTACGGCTGCTCGATATTCCGGTGCCGGGCCCTTACGGTCCCTCGGCCGACGAGCAAGGCAAATGAACTAAGCCGCGCTCCGAATACGCACGATGCCCTGCAGAGATGCAGGGCTTTTTTTGTTGATTAGCCATAAACATAAACATTTGCCACTACAGTGGTCATCCAATTGTCCATGAACGATTGTGTTCAAGTGTGTGTTCGTCCAAGCCGCTAAGCTTATAGTGCATACACATATAGATATAATTTGCGGAAGCTGCCGGGGTCAATCCGGCGCTTACACACGGAGGTGAGCTTCGGTGATTGTTAAGAAAAGTGTACTATCTCCCGGAACCCCGTTTGCCACACCCTATTATGTAGTCAATAGCTTGCAGCCCGGACCGGTCTTTATGGTGGTCTCCGGCATTCATGGAAACGAGCGGGCCAGTATCCGTGCTGCCAAAAATTTAGCCGGAAGCTTCACACGCAAGGAGCTGCTTCTCCGCAAGGGCAAGCTGATCATCGTCCCTCTGGTGAATCAGAAAGCATACAGCAAGCATATACGAGGCGTGCCGGATCTCAACCGCACCTTTCCGCGAAACGCTAAGGCCCGTGCCAGCCATCCGCTTGCCGCAGCTTTAGTTGAGCTTGCACGGCGCTATCATCCTTCGTGGTACCTCGACCTGCATGAGGCAAACGGACTGTCGCAAAAAAACCGCAAGCGGGTGGGGCAGACCCTGATGATCAGCCCGGGAAGCAAGGCAGCCCCTGTAGCGCGGCAAATTGTTAAGCGGATGAATGAGTCTATTTCTGTTCCTGCGTATCATTTCAATATTCACCTGCGCGAGCGTTCAGGGACATCCCGGATGGCGATGCAGCGCATGTTTGGCGCGAGAGCAATCACCGTAGAGACCTGCTGGAGTCTGAGCTTCCCGCTGCGGGTCCGGTATCAGACGGAGATTGTCGGCCTTTTCTTGAGAGCGGCGGAATTGACACGCTAGAGTCAGGGCCGCTAACGGGCGGAATAGTTCAAGAACATTCGCGGTGAACCCTACCTTAAGGGACGGCGAAATTTTTAGTGTTTAATCCACGTAACAAAACGAGTTCTCATACAACTCATATACAGTGAGCAGCTGCTCCGCAAGGCTTTTCTCAGCATTTTTAATCCATTTATTAAATGCCATGTGAAAAATTTCAACCGTAAACCGCGCGGCAAGCTCCGACAAATCGCTATCATATGTGGCAGATAACGAGTTTGTGACAGACGCAATGAGCACCTGCCCCTTCAACAGCTCCCGTTCCTGCAGATCAGGGTTGCTTTGAATAATTTGATTCCGCGCTAGCACCCTCTCCCGCGAGTTATCGAAAAACCCGGAAATCGATACAAAACCTTCAACCGCAAGCTTCAGCGGTTTTTTCTCTACGTCAAAATTGTCCGTGATAAAAGCCGCGACCCCCTGTCCCAGCTCATTGTTCGTGTCAAAAAGCACGTCCGACTTGTCCTTGAACTGCCGGAAAAAGGTTCGCTCCGTCACACCCGCAAGACTCGCAATCTCCTGTACAGTCGTGTTTTCATAGCCTTTTTCCATAAATAATTTGGTGGCCGCCGCCTGTAATTTTTCTTTGCTTTTCATTTTTTATCATTCCTATTTATGTGATTGATGGAAGAAGATAGAAAGGTCAGTTTCTGACATTTTTTCTTGACAATAAAAATCCTGCAGGTATACAATGATTTCAAATGTCAGTTTGTGACACTATTTTATCAAAAAGAAGGAGAATACACAATGAAAATCACAGTACTCGGCTCACTTGGCAATATTAATCGTTACTATCTTCCACGTCTCATCGCTGATGGGCACGACGTCACGGTCATCACAAGCTCCAGTGATCGTATCGCTGACATCGAAGCCCTCGGGGCCAAATCAGCAGTCGGCTCAAACCGGGACGTCGACTTCCTTACCCGGGCTTTCACAGGCAGCGACGTAGTTTATCTCATGATTTCAGGCATCAATCCAGCCTCCGGTATAGACATGTGGCAGAGCGCAATCGAGCTCTCAGAGAATTATAAGACCGCCGTGCAAAATTCGGGCGTGAAAAACGTCGTCAACCTCAGCTCAGTCGGTGCCGACAACCCTAACGCCGGCATCCTTTACATCTATCATTTTGCAGAAGACGCGCTTAACTCGCTTGAAGGCGTGAACGTTGCTCATATTCGTCCTGTCGGCTTTTACAGCAATCTTTTTGCCGACATGCAAAGCCTCAAAACGATGCAAACCCTCTTTAGTCCAGTTTCGGCTAATATCGCGCACGGTTGGGTCAGTCCCATTGATATTGCGGACGTCGCTTACGCCCTGATTGACCACACCCCAGCGGGCAAAAGCGCGAAATTCGTCGTTAGCGACTGGGCCACAGGCAAAGACTGGCTTAAGGCTCTTGCCGAGAATGGTATCGAAGCCAAATACCAACAAATCCCTTTCGAAGCCCTCGTTGAAAATATGATAAAACTAGGCTTCTACGAAGACACCGCTAACCGCTTCGCCCAAATGAGCCGCGCTGGTGAGAGCCCCGATGAATTTTACGCCAGTCTCCGCGCCACCGACTACCACCTAGGCAAAGTCAAGCTCGTAGACTTCGCGAAAGTTTTTGCTGCTGCATACAAGGGGAGAGACAATGAACGAAACACGTACGGATATTGAAAACAGAGTATTTTTAATTTCAGGGGGAACATCCGGAGTAGGAAAAGCAATCGCAACGGGACTAGCTAAACTTGGCGCCAAGGTCGTGATCATCAGCAGAAGTGCGGAGCGTGGACAAGCTGCATTAAAGGAAATTTCGGAAGCCACAGGCAACAGCAGGGGAGATTGGGTGGCGGCGGACCTTTCGCTACAGTCATCGATCCGGGAAGTCAGCGATGTGATCAAGCGGAAGTACGATCAATTGCATGTGCTTGTTAATGCTTGTGGTGCAATCTATTTTAAGAAGGAATTGACGGCTGAGGGGATTGATCGTACGTTCGCGGTCAATGTGCTTAGCCATTATCTGCTGACTAACCGGCTGCTCGACATCCTCAAGGAAAGCGGACCTGCACGCGTCATCACAGTGTCGGGTAACCCTAGATTTTTTAAGAATCCCGTCATTAACTTCGATGATATTCAAATGGAGCGCCAGTATAGCGGGATGAGTGCAGCCAACCAGTCGCTGTTCGCCAAGACGCTGTTTGCTTTCGAATTGGCAAAACGTTTGGAAGGAACGGGAGTGACCTCCAACGCTTTTTATCCGGGGTTTGTGAAATCCAATCTTTCGAGGAACGCGCCTTGGTATTTAAGGGCCGCTGCACCTCTCATGAACGCATGGGTCAAAGCAGAATGCGAGATCGGGGTTTATCTGGCATTCGCAAAAGAAATAGAGCGCTCAAATGGCGTGTTCTTCGATGATAAGAAGCAGATCGTACCGATTCACACCAGGTTTGATGATGGAGCGGGCAACAAACTGTGGAGCTTGTGCGAAGGGCTGACAAGTTACTGACCGAGCCGCTTGTCTAGCTATTGAGAATGCTTTGTCAATAACGGAGTGATATCGAGCAAAGGCCATCCCGCAAAAGGATGGCCTTAAAACTTGCATTTACAGACAAAGCGGAGAACCATATCCAGAGTCAGTCTACAACATACTTTATTTTCTTTTGACAGCAAATACACTCCCGTAGCTTCCTTTATAGACCGGGCTGCCGAAGGCTTTTACCCATTCCTGGTAGAGCTTGCCGGAGCTTCCATCTTTGACGAAGATATAGTCGGGATGATCGGCTTTCACAATGTCCGGGAGATACTCTGAGAAGCCGTACATCGAGCGTTCAAACGCAGTCCAGCCCATTGCACCTATGGATGCCTTAGTGATAAAAGGGTCCTGTCTGCCGTCACAGAGCACATCTCCTCCGCGAAACATTACATACCCTGACGAACCATAGCTCGAGAGGACCCTCGGTCTTGTGCCTTGGGCGGTATGCTTCAGAACATAATCCATTTCATCCACGGGATAAGCCCTCGCGTCGATTACCGGCGGCACAGCAAAGATATAGCCGATATTAAAAAGCAGACCGGCAGCCAGCGCAAGCATCAGCAGCCTGCGGCTGAACCGGAAGGTGGTGTTGCGGAGATATGGAATCGCTTCGAAAAAGGCGCCGGCAAAATAAGGGATGAACAGCCACATGAACAGATTCTGTTTGAAATTGGACACGCCCAGATACAGAATGCCGGTCATGAGGAAGAAGCGGAACGGTTTCTTTTGCAGGGAAAAGGGCAAGGTTACGGCAAAAAACAGCAGCAGCAGCAGAATCGGCAAGTTCTCCAGACGGCTGTACTGGATGGGCTGCCATTCATTGATCAGCATGTTGAAGTTCTTATGGGTCACGGTAAAGATAAACAGCAGGCTTTTTAGTCCACCCGGATTGAGAAGACCGGAGAGCCACACCAGAATAAACACAGCAGCCCGCCGCCACGTAAGCTTCCGCTCCAGCAGCGATTCCAGCGCAGCCATACCTGTGAATACCGCAATCACCAGCCATACGCCAGTGTGAATATTCGCTACAGCGCAGGAGAGCAGGATCATTGCCGCAGCATACTTAAGGTTTGTCTTAAGCTGGAACTCGCGCAAATACACGAAGAACCATACGATCATCCAGGAGGAGATCATCTGCGGTCTGCCTTTGAAATAGTTGTAGTAGATCCAGCTTGTGATCAGCAGTACGAAGGGAAGCAGCAGCGGGTGCTCTTCCGTCATGCCCAGCTCTTTGCGGGAAATGCGGCCCAGCCGGAGCAGACCCATCACCAGAAGGAAAAGACATAACGCGGTCAGCAGATATACCCCCGGCCATCCGAATTTCTGATACAAGGGAGCTAATATTATCTGAAAGCCGAATTCATGCGGGATATAAGGCAGCTTGTCTCCATAAAAGGTATGGATGGCGTGATGCAGAACGGTCCCGTGGGCAATCATATAGCGGCCGAGCTCAATATGCCAGAAGGTGTCCGGGTCATTGTAAGAGTATTTAGGCATCATAAGTGCAACGACAACGAATATCAGCACCCCATAGCCCAGCTTGAACCATTTTGTTCGCATTGGAATGAATAAACCCCTTTTTCCACCTATTATATCTCTGCATTGTTAATGAACGGTAAAATAAAAAATCCTCATGATTACCTTTTCCCAATAAGTCCTCCCGTAATACGTGTCCATCTGCCCCTTTTGCACAAAAGCATAGCCTTGACAATGGCTGGAATGGTGTATATATTACATATATACAATAAATACATTAATCACAAAAGGTGCTGGTGCCGCAACATGAACATATTGATATCGAGTACCTCCGGCGAGCCGATTTATGCCCAGATTGTAAGGCAGGTCCGTCAAATGGTTTTACAGGGGGAGCTGGTCTCCGGCACACCGCTGCCATCCATCCGTCTGCTGGCCAAAGAGCTGCAGATCAGTGTCATCACTACCAAACGCGCATACGAGGAGCTGGAGCGGGAAGGGCTGATCAACTCTATCGTCGGCAAGGGATCTTTTGTATCCGGGGCGGATCAGGAGTTCATCCGGGAGCAGCGGCTGCGGATTATGGAGAGTAAGCTGAAAGAGATTATTGAAGAGAGCAGGCTTTTGGGAATGGAATACGATGAGCTTGCGGAAATGCTGAAACTGCTCTATGAGGAGGAACAAGAATGAGTGAAGTCATCAGATTGAACAACTTAACCAAAAGCTATGACCGCTTTGAATTGCGGGATATTACACTCGGGATTAAGGAGGGGTATATCACGGGGCTGATCGGCCCGAACGGAGCGGGTAAAACAAGTCTGATTAAAATGATGATGTCGATGGTCTACCCTGACCAGGGTGAAATTGAGCTGTTCGGGCAGAATCACCTGCGGCATCAGGCGGCGATTAAAGAACGGATCGGCTATGTATCGGATGAGAATATCTATTATGAGAATCTCACCGTCAAGCAGATGAAGCGGGTCGTTGCCCCGTTCTACAGTCATTGGGATGAGCATACATACCAGAAATACCAGGAGCTGTTCAAGCTTCCGCCCGGCAAGAAGATCAAGGATTTGTCCAAAGGGATGAAAATCAAATTCTCGCTCGCGGTTGCCCTGTCGCATAATGCAGATCTGCTGATTATGGATGAGCCGACGTCGGGACTGGACCCCATCTTCCGCAGGGAACTGCTGGAGCTGCTCAGTGAGCACATTCAGGATGAGAAGAAGTCGATTTTGTTCTCCACCCATAACACTACCGATCTGGACCGGATTGCGGATTATATTGTTTTCATCAATGACGGGCGGATTATTTTCAACGAGATGAAAGAGACGCTGGCGGAGAAGTATCTGCTGGTGAGAGGCGGGAAGGAGCTGCTTGACCGGGATGTCCGGCGCTGGTTCATCGGCATCCGCGAGAGCGGACTGGGCTTTGAAGGACTGATCGGCAACCGGGCGGAGGGAGAACGTTATTTCAAGGATACCGCAATTTGCGAAACTCCGACGCTGGAGGAAATAATGTATTTTACCGTAAAAGGAAGTGAAGCCCGTGTATAGCTCGCTGCACTTGATCCGCAAGGATTTCATCCTGCTGCGCAAGTTTATGCTGCTGATGATTCCCTACTTTGTGATAATGGCTTATACGAATATTGATTACTACACGATGTTTGGGCTGTTTCCATCCATGCTGCTGATGATGAACGTTTGCACCTTGGATGTGCAGCATAATAATCAACGGTTTCTGGTCAGTCTTCCACTTCGCAGGCAGCAATTGGTGCTGGCAAAATATTTGGCGATGCTGCCCTATTGCTTGTTTAGCCTAATCTGCACTCTGTTATTGTATTATGTTGCCTTCTTCGTAGGCTGGACATCACAGCCCGTAGCCTGGAGAGAATTGTTCTTGGTCATCGCGACTTTTCCATTGCTTGCAGCCATTTATTTGCCACTCTACTATTGGCTGGGACAAAAAGGAATGCCAATCGTCAATGTCATTTTTATGCTAATGATAATGATCAATGTCACCGGCTTATCCAGCTTGAAAGACCGCTTTCCGGCGCTTTCTGAGTGGCTGGCTACTGGAAATACAGACAACATGCTTATACCGGTTATTGCCGGCTTAGGTTATGTAATCATCCTGTATTGTTCTTATCTGATTTCGCTGCGGATTTTCATTAAGAAGGACGTATAAACTCATAAATCTCCAGAAGTGGCCTCTGATCATCGTCAGGGGTCATTTTTTTGTCACAACTCAAGGCGAAAAAACCATTTACATCATGCCCCCCGGGGGGATATATTTATGAGAACGGTTCTCACTATATTTGAGGAGTGAATGGCATGGGAGAAATGATACGAACGAAGGAAACCCAAGCTTTCTCTTGGAAGTCTGCATGGGAAAAGAACGGCGGAATCCTGATCGCAGCCGCCTGTCTGGTGCTGATTGGAGTGGCCTGGAACCTGGACCGGAGCGGGCAAGAGGCACTGTCGATTATCTTTTTTGTCATGGCTTATGCTGTGGGCGGGTATCGCAAGGCGTGGGAAGGCCTCGAAACCCTGATTAAGGAAAAGGATCTCGATGTCGACCTCCTTATGGTCGTTGCGGCCATTGGCGCGGCAAGCATCGGCTACTGGCTGGATGGTGCGGTGCTGATCTTCATTTTTTGTCTTAGCGGGGCGCTGGAAGATTACTCTATGGAGAAGACCAACCAGGATATCGCTGCGATTTTGAAATACCGTCCGGAAGAAGCGGTAAGGCTAATAGAGGGGGCGGAAGAGCGGATCAAGGCCTCCGAGCTGCAAAAGGGAGATCTTGTGCTGGTGCGCCCCGGCGAGCGTATCCCCTGTGACGGGACCATCGTCGAAGGCAGCTCCTCAGTTGATCAGGCTACAATTACCGGTGAACCTATTCCCGTGGATAAAACGCTGAACGATGCTGTATTTGCCGGTACAATGAATGGGCAGGGCGCCCTTCGGGTGCTTGTGACCAAGGCGGCGGACGATACGCTGCTCTCCCGGATTATACATATGGTGCAGGAGGCGAAGAATGAGCTGCCGCCGAGCCAGCTTTTTGTGGAGCGGTTTGAAGGCATTTATGCCAAAAGTGTGGTCGTGCTTGCGCTGTTGTTAATGGTGCTGCCGCCATATCTGTTTGGCTGGACCTGGGAGGATACGATTTACCGGGCGATGATCTTCCTTGTTGTCGCTTCACCATGTGCACTTGTGTCCTCGATTATGCCTGCGATCCTATCAGGCATCTCCAATGCCGCCCGCAAAGGCGTTCTGTTCAAGGGAGGTGTACACCTGGAGCAGATCGGGAGCGTGAACGCAGTGGTTTTTGACAAAACCGGAACACTCACGCAGGGCAAGCCGCAGGTGACGGATATCCGTCCGGCGGACGGCTTCACGGAAGAGGAGCTGCTGCGCCTTGCGGCATCGCTGGAGAAGCTGTCCCGGCATCCAATTGCCGGAGCGGTAGTTGAAGCGGCCGAGGAGCAGAAGCTTATCCTTGAGCCAGCGGCTGCGATGCAGGCGGTAACCGGCATGGGCGTCAGCGGACTCGTGAGCGGCAAGCCCTGCCGGCTTGGCAAAAGAGCTCTGCTGCCCGACCTTGCCATAGCTGCAGAACCGATTGCCGAAGCGGAACAGTTGGAGGCTGAAGGGAAGACCGTCGTCTTCGTCGAATTCGGGGGACGATATGCCGGCATGCTGGCTGTGCAGGATGTTCTGCGTTCCCATGCCTCAGAAGCGATTCAGCGGCTTAAAGCGATGAACAAGCATGTGGTCATGCTTACCGGAGATGCCAAGGCTACTGCAGAGGCTATCGGCAGACAAGCGGGAGTTGAGGAGATATACGCCGAGATGCTGCCGGACGGGAAGCTGGACGTGATCCGTAAGCTGACAGAGCAATATGGTAAAGTGGCGATGGTCGGGGATGGCGTGAATGACGCACCAGCACTGGCGGCAGCATCCGTGGGCATTGCGATGGGAGCGGCCGGGAGCGATGTGGCGCTGGAGACGGCAGGCGTGGTGCTGATGACCGACGATATTGCCAAGATTCCTTATGCCATCTCACTCGGGAGCCGTACCAGCCGGGTCATTAAGCAAAATATTGCGTTTGCCCTCGCCGTTATTTTGCTTCTTGTTGTGTCCAACTTTGCGGGCGGTATCAATTTACCCTCCGGTGTGGTCAGCCACGAAGGCAGTACGCTGGCTGTAATCTTAAGTGGCCTGCGGCTGCTGAAATAAGCCCTGTTTGTTTCTTGGAATCTATTCTTGCTATAATACCCCTAAAGCTATCTTCAGATGATAGAAAAGAAGCCGGGGTGTAAATATATGGTTCAGGAAGCAAGTGGTCATCATCATGACGAGAATTACGAGCACAAGTACCGCAAGCAAATCGTTAACCGGCTGGCCCGCATTGAAGGCCATGTCCGCGCCGTCAAAGAAATGACCGCCGAAGACCGCGATTGCTCGGAGGTATTGCTGCAAATTGCCGCTGTGCAGAAAGCGCTGGACAAAGCCGCGAAGCTGCTGCTGAAGGACCATCTGGAGAACTGTGTGGTCAAAGCCGTCCATCACGGCAACGAGGAAAAGGTGCTGGAGGATCTGAACAAGGCGATTGACAATTATATACGCTAGCAGAGACAAGTGGCTGTACTATCCTTAGGGGGATGGTGCAGCCATTTATTTTGCCTCATGCATAATGTCATATCTATCTGCTTAGAAATATGATATTTTATTGCAAAATTTCAAACCAAGGGGGCGTCTGAGTGATCACTCCGCATAATCTCGAAGACTACTATGTAAGAATCGGCAGATTGAAGCAGCGTTATTTATCTGAGCGCTTTGAATGTGATCTCCCGGCATTCGCTTCCCATGCAGAGGCGGCAGACTGGTTCCGCAGTCTGTTCGCGGACAGCTTCATCTTTGTGGAGGAGATAGAGGCGGCCAATTCGGAGAGCTATTACTTGTATGACATCATCCATGACCGGGAGCTATGGGAACGCCGGCAAAGAGATTTACGTGACAAGGGAACGGTAACAGGTGCGGGCATGCTGCTCTGTACGCAGAGAGTAGATATTTACGAGGATGGCTCTGTACAGTTGTCCTTCTAGGCAGAATTAGCCACAGCAAAATTTAATACTGGATCAGCGTATTTTACGCTGGTCTATTTTTTTGGTAATAACATCAAAAAGTGACCAGACGCATAATCACTTCCCGGGATCGGTGTATATTCAAATTATGAGAAATAGATTTTGAAACTTTCAAAATTTGATTGTAATCCTCCTTTTTGTTTGGCTCCCATTATAGAATGAGGTTGTTGATAAACATTATCATTCAGGGGGCTAAAGAATATGAACGCAGAATTCAAGATTGCAAGCGACACTTATTGGGTTGGAAAGATCGACGACCGGGAGGTTCCATTCCATCGCCTTATATTAGCGAAAGGAACCACCTACAACTCTTACCTGCTGAAGACAGGCAAGCCAACCGTTATTGATACCGTCGATATGGAGTTCGGACGTGAATATGCGGAGCGCCTGGGTCAAATGATTGATCCGCTCGACATTGCATATATCGTAATTAACCATACCGAACCCGATCATTCCGGCGGACTTGCTGCACTGGCTTCCCGAGCTACCAATGCCACTATTGTATGCACAGGGATTGCCGTACCGGAGCTTCAGGAAATGTATAAGCTGCATAACCGGAATTTCCTTGTAGTCCAAGACGGCGATACGCTGGACATTGGCGGAAAAACGCTGTTGTTCAAAGAAACGCCGTATCTCCATACGGCAGAAACGATGATTACCTACTGCATTGAAGACCGGATATTGTTCCCTTGCGATATTTTCAGCACACATGTGGCTGTGGAGAAGCTTTTTAGCGATGAAGCCGGGTTTGATATTACAGAGGATTTCAAGGGCTATTACAACGCAATCATTCATCCTCACAGAAGATATGTAAGAACGCTGCTGGCGGCTGTCAAGGATTTGGATATAACGATGATCGCACCATCCCACGGTTTTATTATCCGGGAAGATATCCGCAAATATATAGATCTCTACGCCACACTGAGCCGTGAGACAACCCGGGGTAAGAAGGCAGCCATTGTCTATACGACGATCAAAAACAACACGAAAAAGATGGCTAATATCTTGCAGACTACCTTGCAGGAGAACGGTATCGGGACAGAGGTTTGGGATGCAGACAAGAGCAGCATGGAAGATATCCTAAGCAGTATCAATTCGGCGGACGCCGTCTTTATCGGCAGCTCCACCAAATATGCGGACATGATCGGCAACCTTGAGCCATTGCTGAAAGAAATGCAGAAGATGAATCTGGAGGGCAAGCTGGCGGCGGCGTTTGGTTCCTACGGCTGGAGCGGAGAAGCTATTGAGGTTATTCAGGATTATCTGAACACAACAAATATGACCGTACAGAGCACTTCGGACGTGATCAAGTCGACGGGAATGACACATGTGGAGTTTCCGGTGCGCGTTCGTTTCTCTCCCAAGGAAGCAGATAAGGTGCAGAAAATTAAAAATGCTGCCGAATTTGTCTCTGACTTGCTGCTGAGCTCATTTTAAAGGAGGTAGAAGATCCATGCCAAAGCATTTTATTATAGTGGGCAGCGGAGTTGCGGCAGTTCATGCCGCCAAGGCTATCCGTGACCAGGACCCGGAAACGGAAATAACGATTCTCGGTGAGGAGGATCATCTTCCCTACAACCGGATCAAGCTGACCAAGGGCTTGTTCAGTGACCTGCACAGTGAGAAGGTGCTGATCAAGAAAGAGAAATGGTACCAGGACAACCGTATTTCTGTCCAAAAGTCGACCCGCGTTGTGTCCATCCATACAGACCGGCAGCAGGTAGAGACAGCAGAGGGCAAACTCCTCACTTACCACAAGCTGCTGCTCTGTATGGGGGCAAGAAACCGGGCGCTCTCAATAAACGGCGCAGGACTGAAAAATGTGCATACCATCAGGGACATGAATGATGCCGACAGGCTGAAGGCAAGCCTTGCGAGCGGCAACCGTGTAGTCATTATCGGGGGAGGGGTACAGGGACTTGAGACTGCCTGGGCATTGCATGAAGGCGGATACCAGGTAACTGTCATCGAAATGTCCTCCCGCCTTATGACCAGACAGCTTGACGAAAGCTCCTCACAGCAGCTTTTGCAGACGATGGAGAACTCAGGTGTGAAGGTTGTTCTTCAGGCTGGAGTGACTTCAATTACAGGCGTAGAGTCGGTTACTGGAGTAATGCTGGATGATCAGTCCACGATCCCTTGTGAGCATGTGGTTTACTCGATTGGTATCGTACCGAATATAGCACTTGCAAAAGAAACAGGGATTAACACCCGGTCCGGCATCGTTGTTAACGCAAATATGGAGACAAGTGTACCTAATGTGTATGCTGCCGGAGATATTGCGGAAATCAATGGCCATGTAGAGGGCTTGTGGGGAGGAGCCATGGAACAGGGGCGTATTGCCGGGAGCAACATGGCTGCAGCGGAGAATGCTGTTTATCGCAGAGCGGTTCCTGTTACGTTATTTAATGCTTTTGGAATCTCGCTTTTCTCGATTGGCAGTACAGATGAGAGTCAGTGTGACCTGACCGTAGCGACTCAGGAAAATGGCATCTACACCCGGATATTTGTGAAGAATGACACAATGGTTGGAGCGATCTCATGGGAGGGAGCCGCCGCTTCACTGGTCTATAAGGATGCTATCGAGCGGGGAATCAGCCTCACCGGCATCCGGCTTGCAGAAGGCAGCCTCTCAGAGATTATGGCCGAAGTACAGTCCAGATTACACAATTAGTTTTATATACTATATGAGGAGATGAACAGAATGCAAAAATATATCTGTCTGCCATGCGGTTACATCTATGATCCTGCGATTGGAGACCCGGACGAGGATGTAGCTCCAGGTACTGCATTTGAGGATCTGCCTGAAGATTGGTGCTGCCCGGTCTGCGGGGAGGACACTAGCCATTTTGCGCCTGTAGAAGATAAGGGTGCGGTTTCCTAACGCCACTCTGTATACAAAAACTAGGGGGAAACAGACATGTCGGAACATTCCTGCCAGAACGCCGCGGAGCCCTGTACACGTAAAGTGCCAATCTTCGCTTCGTTAACCGATGGGGATCTTTCAAGGATCAGCGCTATGATCAAACATCGGAAATATGCCAAGGGTCAGGCGTTGATTCTTGAAGAACAGCCGACGGACACACTATATATTATTCAGCAGGGGCATGTTAAATTGTCCAAAATGACCCCGCAGGGGAAGGAACAGATTTTGCATGTTTTGACGACAGGCGACTTTTTCGGCGAGCTGAATATTTTTAATAGCGAAGAGCTTAGCAACTTCAGTGCCTATGCATTAAAAGATACCAGTATATGCATGCTGACCAAGACGGATATGGAGCAGCTAATAGCGGAGAACCCGGATATTTCTTACAAGCTGCTGAAGACTGTCACCAAAAGGCTGGCCCACACAGAAAATCTCGCCCAGAGCCTGGCAACCAAAGACCCGGAAATTCGGATTGCCTACATGATTCTGGAGCTCAGTGATAAATACGGCAAGCAGCGGGGAGGGCGGATTCATATAGATCTTCCTCTGTCCCGTGAAGAGTTGGCCAATTATGTTGGCGTTACCCGGGAAACGATCAGCCGGAAATTTGCTGTTTTTGAAGATTTGGGCTTAATCGAGCTGATCGGCAATAAACAGATGATCCTGACGAATCGTCCTTCCTTGGAAAAGTATATAGATTAGCCTATGCAGTGGGAAAACAGGCCAATGATCTTCTCCGATCATTGGCCTGTTCTGTTGTGTCAGCTCTTAGTGAACACCAACCGCATTATAGGCTTGGGTCACTGCAGCAACCTGAGCAGACCCTGCTCCGAACAATTCGGTTGCAGATTGAATGACTGCGGTGCGCGCAGCAGAGAAGTTAGAAGAAGTTGTGAGGTAATAGACGAGTGCATTGTAATAGATTTGAACAGCATCTTCACGGCCGATGCCTGTGACCGTCACACCGTTGAATGTGCCGCCTTGTGCTGCCAGATAGAAGGCTTTGTTATTGATACCGCTGTTCGTATGCACACCACCGTTATCGCTGGTGCCGGTGTAGCGGTCGCTGTATTTGTCAGGCTGGTTGTAGAGGGGCGGGTTGGCCAGTGAACGAAGAGCGTCGCCAGCTACTCCCGGGGTATACACATCATCTCCTATCAGCCAGTTGTCGCCTTCAATCGCATTGCCGATGATGTCCGAGAAGGATTCATTCAGCGCTCCAGGTTCTCCATAGTATTCGAGATCAGCTGTTTTTTCCGTTACGCCATGCGTAAGCTCATGTCCTACAACATCCAAATCACCGGATAATTGCGTAAATGTAACCCCATCTCCATCTCCGAAGACAATTTGAGTTCCATTCCAGAAAGCATTGTTATAGGAGGTGTAATAGTGGACGGTGGAGCGGATCTGCAGCCCATTGTTGTCCAGGCTGTTGCGGCCGAAATGCTGGAGATAATAATCGTAGGTTTTCTCCGCATACGCATGTGCATCAACGGCGGCTTTGTCCGTCCAGACGTTGGTGCTGCTGGTTAGGAGCGTTCCAGGAAGGCTGGTCCGGTTTCTGGCCGTGTAGGTAACGATCCCATTGCCCCGAGTACTGTCGTAGAGCTGATAAGTGGAACCGGAGAGGCGCGTCTCGAACGTTTTGGTATCACCGTTGACCCCTGTCCCTGTACCGGTCAGATCCTCCAGAATATTATACTTGAACAACACACTTCCATCCTCTGCCGAAATGAAGTACCGTATCCGCAGCGGTTCAGGCTCAAGCACATTCACTTCCGTTTTATAAGCTAATTTAGGTTCTCCTTCTACGATAAAATAATAGAGTTCCGCTGCGGGCTCAATTTGGGCTTCCCCAAGCGGTCCATACTCCAGCGTCGCATCCTGAGTTGCAGCTGAAATGGCCTCTGTTCCTGAAATGGTTTTGAGCGGAATCAGCGGCTGCGGGATGGACTGGTAGACATCTTCAACCACGCTGCCGAGCAGGGAGGTAACGTTGCCGTTTTTATCAATATGAAGTGTCTGATCTGCACCATATACCGGAATACCGGAGATGTATTGGCTTAACCGGTAGTGCTGGCTACCTGTCTTGCTGTTTGTTTTTTGCTCCGTAATTTGAAATTTGCTGCGTACATCTTCTTTGGCGGATAGGCTCAGGTTCCCTTTGACACTTTCGAGATACCCCCACACCTTATCTTCAGGAGTTGATCCGGCCGGTGCTTTCCAGGTTTGGTCCGTAAGAGAAATGGGGGAAGAGCTCGTGAACAGCTCACCTGACTGGCTGTGCTCATTGCTCTCGGCTGCGGCACCTACGGATGCGAATGAGCCTAATGCTACAATACCTGCAAGAAGGGAAGCTAAACTTTTTTTCATAAAAAATACTCCTCCAATCAAAATAGTTGGTTTTTAATTGTGCCGAATTCTTGTAGACATCCTTTATCTAGCCTGTATCCAAGCTGCGATCTGGCTGTAAAGACAAGTGCAACGGACAACCTTTTGATTAGAGTAGGTGAGAGGACACCCCCATTTCACATGGATTTACAACTACATTTCAATCCACGACAAGAAAACTGGATATTTATGTAATTATAGTATTTTTATTATATTACAAAATTAGGAAGAGTCAAGAGATTTATGTAATTTTATGGAGAATCAAGAACGCAACGAAGCAATGCTTTGATTGCCATACTTTGCAGAATAAAGAGTTATATTGAATTCATGACTAGGAGGCCAGACTGTCGAGAGTTTCGATGGCCTGGTCTTGTAAACGGGAGAAGGACAGGATTTTAAGAAAATTGGGTTAAAAGAATTAAATTTGGGGAAGCGTTCGAAACAAAAAAACTCCCGGGGAGGCTTTTTTTGTCCTGCATCTTGACGGGGGTTTTGAAAGCGGTTATATTATGAATGTAAATAATACGTTATATAACGTTATATGAGGGAGAGAGTGAAATGAGCGTGAAAAATGTAATTCAAGCGATCAATGAACAAACTGAAAACGGGATTACGGAAGTCTATCTGGTTGCCTGCGGCGGGTCTCTGGTTGATATGTACCCATCCAAGTATTTTCTCGACAGTGAGGCGCAGAAAGTCGTTTCCGGTATGTATACGGCCAATGAATTTGTCCATGCCCTGCCCAAACGGCTGAACAAAGACTCCGTCGTCATTGTCTGCTCGCATGGAGGCAATACTCCTGAATCGGTTGCTGCGGCAAAAATCGCGAAAGAACACGGTGCGCATACCATCGGCCTGACCCATAATACAGAAGCGGCGCTGCTGAAGTTCTCTGACTATCCGTTTGTGTATGAATGGGGCGAAGACAGCAATGTCAAAAACAATCCGATGGCAATTATTCTCGAATTGACCGTGGAAATTCTAAACAAAGTGGAAGGTTATGCCCACTATGACGCTTTTCAAAGCGGCCTGCAAAAAATCAACGGCATCATTGCAGGCGGCAAGCAGCAGGTGGCGGAGCGGGCCAAAATTTTTGCAAGCAAGTACCGGCATGAAGATCTGTTCTACATTTTGACCAGCGGTGCTTCTTATGGACATGCGTACGGCTTCGCAATTTGTTCCCTGATGGAGATGCAATGGCTGAACGCCGCGCCGATTCATTCCGGAGAATACTTCCACGGCCCATTTGAAGTGACGGACAAGGAAACGCCGTTTATTCTGGTGATGAATGAGGGACGTACCCGGGCGCTGGATGAGCGGGCGCGCACTTTCCTGAATCAATATGCGGAAAAAGTGGAAGTGGTGGACGCCAAAGAGCTGGGCATCAATACGATCAAAGATGAAGTGGTGGAATTCTTTAATCCTGTGCTGTTTTACAGCATCTTGTCCGTCTACCGCGAGGCGCTGGCCGAAGTCCGCAACCATCCGCTGGAAACGCGCCGTTATATGGGCAAAGTGGCTTACTAAAGCGAGGTGAAGAAAAATGAAGGTTCTGGGTATTGGAGACAACGTTGTTGATAAATATGTTCATCTCAAGATCATGTACCCGGGAGGAAATGCGGTTAACTTCAGTGTTTTTTCCAAAAAACTAGGCGCAGAAGCCGCTTTTGTCGGCACTTTCGGTGACGATGACGAAGCCCGGCATGTGGAGAAGGTACTACGGGAGCTTGAGATCGACCTGTCCAGATGCCGGCATTTCAGCGGAGAGAACGGCTGCGCACGGGTGACACTGGAGAACGGAGACCGCATCTTTCTCGGCAGCAATGAAGGCGGGGTTACACGTCTTCACCCGCTGCGGCTTACCGAAGAAGACAAACAGTACATTCGTGAATTCGCCGTCATGCATACCGGGCTGTACAGCCACACCGGCCATCTTCTACCGGAGCTGAAGACACTGGGCGTCCCGCTGTCCTTCGATTTCTCCGATGATTTTACAGAAGAGCAAGTGAATGAGCATATTGCTTTTGCCGATTATGCCTTCTTCTCCTGCAGCCATATGTCGGATGCGGATACGCAGGACTATATCCGGTCCAAATGGAGCCGCACCGGCCAATTGATTGTAGCTACACGCGGTAGCGAACAGGCCATTGTCTACGATGGAGCACGCTACTATTTCCAAGAACCGCAGGTAGTGGAGGCCGTCGATACGATGGGGGCAGGTGATTCTTTTATCGCGGCGTTTCTGCTAAATGTTTTGTCCGGAGGAGACATACAGGAATCTATGCTCAAAGCATCCCGCTTTGCAGCCCAAAGCTGCCTTGTAGAAGGTTCCTTCGGGTATGGCGTATCCTATAAATGATGTATTGGCCGCCGCTTGTGAAATACCACAACGTTTGATACTCTGATAAAGAGTAAGGTACAGTGTAAATCTCTGTACTCAAGGTAGATAACAAGCGAGGTAAATTATGTTAAATGCAGATCATGCCGAACCATTATATGTCCAACTGAAAAAAGCGCTGCAATCAGCGATTCACAACGAAGAGTTCAAACAGGGAGAGAAGATTCCAACCGAAACGGAGCTCAGCGAGCGTTACCAGGTAAGCCGGATTACCGTTCGCAAAGCAGTGGAAGAACTGTCCAAAGAAGGTTATCTGGTTAAGCAGCAGGGCAAAGGGACCTTTGTCAGCCAGGCCAAAATTGGCCGTAAAATTGAACATGTCATCGGCTTTACGGCGGCTTGCGCAGCCAATGGGCTGACTTCGCACAGCATAATTACGCAAAGAGAAATTATTGCACCGGACAATGGGATGAAGCAGCAATTGCGTCTTGCGCCGGGGGAACAGGCGATTTTTATTCAGCGTAAACGATATGCCGGAGACAGTCCGCTGATGCTGGAGAACAACTACTATCCGCACAATCGGTTTGCATTTCTGCTGAAAGAACCGCTGGAAGGCTCGCTGTATGAGCTGCTGCGGGACAAGTATGGCATAGATGCAGTCAATCCGGGTGAAACGACGCTGGAAATTGCGCTGGCCGATGAAGTGAAAGCCGGGCTGCTCGAGACGCCGATTGGCAAACCGCTCTTTTATTTGAATACGATCATTTACGATCAGGACGGACTCCCGGTACATCTTGGTAAGCAATACATCATTGGAGACCGCTATCAGTTTACTCTCTAGCGTGCACGGTTGACAGACAGACATCCTTTACTGCTTCAATTTTTGGGGCAGTCTGGAGATTTTTGACATAACGTTATATAACGTAATAACAACTTGTGCTTGATATTTAGTAGAGAGCAGAACAAAGATGGTACAGGCGTTCCGGGGGACGCCTGAGTGTAGCCAACAGGAGTTGAGGGTTGATGAAAAATAATACTGCAGATCTTGTGCTTGTATCGGACTGTCTGTTCATCGGTGACCAGGATGCTCCGCAGCCCGGTTTTGTGGCGGTGAGCAACAACCGGATTGTTGCAGTCGGCGGGCCGGGCGGCCAAGCAGAATGGATAGGCCCGGAGACCAAAGTGTATATGTTGGGCGACAGGCTGGTCATGCCGGGGATTCATGACAATCATGTTTTTTTTACAGGGTATATGTCTTTGCATCTTGGCGTTGATTTGTCGCAAACCGCTTCTTCCGCGGAAGCGTTGACCTTGCTGGTCCGGCATGCTCAGACTTTGCCCGTTAATGAAAATGTATACGCTTACGGATGGGATCAAAACCGCTGGAGCTCATTGCCGGAGCAATCTGCGCTGGACGAAGCTTTTCCGGATCGCCCCGTCATTGCGATTAACAACAGCAAAAGCCACTGCTGGATGAACCGGGCAGCGATCGCCAAATACCGGTTTACGCCGGAGGAATGCAGCGCGGAAGCAAGGGCGCTGTTACTCAAGGATATGCAGCAGGATCAACAGCGGGTGGAACAGATGTTTCTGGATTTTTGCCAGATGCTCGCCAAACAGGGCGTTACCTCGATCAAGGATATCGGCTTTGATGATTACAGCGGTCTGCTTCCGGTTCTGGCCGGACTGGAAGCGGGCGGCCGCCTGCCGCTGCGTGTCCATTTCGCGCTGGAGCCTGTACTTGAGCCGCTGAATTCCGCATTGGGCCGGACATTTCTGGAACGCTATACCAGTGACGGTCTCCGTTTTCAGGGCTACAAAATTATGATCGACGGCGTTGTGGCGGATCATACGGGCGACATGCTGGAATCCTATGCGGATATGCCGGGTGTCACCAATCTGAAGCCGGTGGATTATTCCGCGATTGAAGCGGCAGTGCTGGAAGCAGACCGGAACGGAATGAAATGCTGCCTGACAGCGGAAGGCGATGCCGCCATTCGCCGGGCAGTCTCCATCTTGGAGAAATGCCGGACCATTAACGGGGCGCGCGATGCCAGACATTCGCTCAGCGATCTGGAGTATCCGCATCCAGCAGACCTGCAGCGGATGGGGAAAAACGGAATATTTGCGGAGATATACGCCCAGATTCTGCTGCTGAATCCGGCTTATGATGCCGCCTATATGGCGGAAGTGGCGGGCCGGGACAATGAAGACCGGTTTTATGATTACCGGGCGTTCAGGGAAGCGGGTGTGACTCTAACGATCGGCACCGATTTGCCGCTGTTTATAACCAGCGTTCCCGATTCCATCTATGCAGCGGTTGTACGCAAATTTCCGGACGGGTCGCCCGAAGGCGGCTGGTATCCGGAGAAGGGCATGACCGTGGCGGAGGTGCTGCGAGCCTGGACCGTGAACGGAGCGAAGCATAACTTTATGGAAGAAAAAGTGGGCACACTGGAAGCAGGTAAATATGCGGATATTGCCGTATTTGATTGCAATCTGTTTACCGTCCCGGAGAAACGGCTGCGGAAAGCGCAGGTTGTACTGACGGTAGCGGATGGCCGAATTGTCCACGATATTACAGGCGGCGAGTCTTCGGTGTCATGATGTATGACGATAAAGAATATTTTCAACCCTTAATAATACGTATTATAACGATATAATTATGGAATGAGGGATATATCATGGAATCATTGGAGAAAAAAAGCAGATGGGCTCTGCCGCACAGTTACACGCTCATCTTTCTGATTATTATCGTGATGGCCGCACTTACCTGGGTGGTGCCCAGCGGTCAGTTCAGCCGGGAAGAGACAACAGTCGGCGGCGCTGCCAAAACGGTCATCGTGCCGGGAACCTACCACACCGTGCCCAAATCCGGCGAAGACGGGGATCTGCGTCAGGGAATTCCGCAAATTCTGGGCGCTCCGATGGAGGGCATCATCAATGCGGTGGATGTGGTTGCTTTTGTTCTTATTGTGGGCGGAGCTTTTGGCATTATTCTGCAGACGGGGGCGATTGACCGCGCACTTCTGGCTCTGGCCCGGGCCTTGAAAGAAAAGGGAATTCTCGTAATCCCCATATCTATGATGATCTTCAGCCTTGGCGGCTCCACCTTCGGGATGAGCGAGGAAACCATCCCGCTGTATACGATTTTTATAACCTTGATGTTTGCCCTCGGCTTTGATTCTATTACGGCCATCCTGATCTTGTTCCTCGGCACGCAAATCGGTTATGTCGGCTCGACCACCAACCCGTTTTCGGTGCTTATTGCCCAAGGTGTGGCCGGCATTCAGGGCAATCCCCAGCTCTGGCTGCGTTTTATCGAATGGATTGTGTTCACTGCCGTTTCCATAGGGTTCACGATGTGGTATGCGCAGCGGGTAAAAAAACATCCGGAGAAATCGGTTGTTTTCAAAAATGACCTGATCAACCGCCCAATCTTTCTGAAAGAAGATACGGGGGAAGCGGTGCACTTCTCATTCCGGGACAAGCTGATTATTTCCGGGTTTATTGTGACGCTGGGGCTGATCGTTTGGGGGATTCTCAGCAAAGGCTGGTATATGACCGAGATTGGCGCGCTATTTTTCGCTTTGGGTTTATTTGCGGGGATTGTATCCAAAATGAACCAGAAGGAGCTGGCGGAGAACTTTGTTAAAGGCTGCGGCGAATTTGTGTATGCCGCCGTCATTATCGGGCTCGCCCGGGGGATCCTGGTCATTGCTGAAAACGGCATGATTATTGATACGATCCTGAACTCGATGTCCAATCTGCTTAAAGGACTACCCAGCTATGCGTTCACGACAATTATGCTGATCGTCCATAACCTGATTACTTTCTTTGTCCCGTCGTCTTCTGGGGAAGCGGCCTTGACAATGCCTGTGCTGGCGCCGCTCGGCGATCTGGTCGGCATTAACCGGGAAGCGATTGTTACCACCTATCAGTTCGGCAACGGGCTGACCAATCTCATCTCCCCCACCGGAGGTGTTTTGCTGGCCGGACTGGCAATCGCCCGCATCAACTTTGGACAATGGCTGAAGCTGATTATGAAAATTTTTCCGCTCCTATGGATCATTGCAGCGATCTTCTCTGCGATTTCGGCTTATGCCGGGATGTAGACAGTCATAGCCACCCGTTTGACGGGTGGTTATGATTTTTTTTGTATGCCGGGCATGGGCCCTTCTTAGTGAATGCCTTCATATTTGACTAGGAGCAACCTAAAGTTTATGATCTCCTTATAATTAGAATCCTAACTATGAAACCTATAAGGGAGAGGGTCGTATGACAAAACCAGCTTCGAATACTCCATATTCAAATCTGATCCGGGAAATTGGATTGAAGCAGAAAAGAATAGGAGACGCCAGATTAATGGAGCTGGGACTGAATTCTCAGCAGGGACAGATGATCGGCTACATTTTTGAAAATCAGGATAAAGGTCTGATCCAAAAGGATTTGGCAGAGCACTTCAATCGCAAAGAAGCCAGCATCACCAGTATGCTTCAAGGGCTGGAGAAAAAAGGGTACATCACACGGGTCATTCCGAAAGACAATGAGCGGCAGAAAAGAATATATTTATTGGACAAGGCGGTTGTTCTTGTCGATGAATTCAATGAGATTTTTGCGGAAGTGGAAAAAAGCATCACCAAAGGCCTTTCTGCAGAAGAAGCGGAAACTTTAATGGATCTATTGATGAAAGTTAATTCGAACCTATGATCGCTCTGAAGCGGATTTACGAGCCGGCTGCTCCAGAGGATGGATATCGTATACTGGTAGACAGGCTGTGGCCGCGCGGCATTTCCAAACAGGAGGCTTCCATTAATGAGTGGATGAAGGAGATTGCTCCCAGCCCGGACCTGCGCAAATGGTTTGATCATAAGCCGGAGCGTTTTGATGCATTTAGCAAAAGCTATATTCAAGAGCTGGAGGGCGACCCATTACGCGGGGAACTGGGTGCGAAGATCGCGGAGCTTGCGCTGCATCAAAGGGTGACTTTGGTTTATGCCGCGAAAGATCCTGTCTATAATCATGCGATAGTTTTGCAGCAGTGGCTTCTTTTGAAATGAGAAAATTTGGCTGGAAAACAGGGGAAGAGGGAACGGATGCCTACAATACTGGTTGCTGACGACGATGCGAACATTCGCGAACTCGTCTGTTTATTTTTACGAAATGACGGATACACAACGCTCGAAGCTGAGGACGGTAAGGAAGCACTGGCCGTGTATACCTCAACACATGTCGATCTTGTCGTGCTCGATATTATGATGCCTATCATGGATGGCTGGACGTTATGCAAGGAGCTCCGGAGAGCCAATCCTGATCTTCCGTTGCTTATGCTGACTGCGAGAGGCGAAACCTGGGAGAAAGTGAAGGGGTTCGATCTTGGGACAGACGATTATTTGACGAAACCATTCGACCCCTTAGAGTTGACAGTTCGTGTTCGAGCATTATTGAAACGATACCGGATTGGCTCCACGCAGTTGATCCAGTTCGGCAACGTCGTCCTTGATCGGCAGACTTATAAGGTGAAGAGAGGGGCGGAGACGCTCACATTGCCGCTCAAGGAGTTCGAATTGCTGTATAAGCTTGCGGGAACACCCGGACAAGTCTATACGCGCGAGCAGCTGATTGATGAAATTTGGGGGATTGATTACGCTGGAGATGATCGGACGGTAGACGTACATATTAAGCGTCTGCGGGAACGGTTTGCGGATACACCGGATTTTCGTATCGAAACGATGCGCGGGCTTGGTTACCGGCTTGAGGTATATGAATGATCAGATCCTTATATATACGGGTCGTCCTGACTTTCCTGGCGTCTGCAATCGTGGGAACGATTATTGCTTTTTATGTGGCAACCTGGGTGTTTAAAGATCAATTGAACGAGAATATGCAGATTACCTTACTTGATTTTGGTCAGGACGTCTCCCGGATTTACGAGACTTTACCGACGCGTGAAGCAGACTCATTCGTGGGTGACATGAAGCAGCTCAATTCCTATTATATTCGAATTTATGATGGGAAGGGGCAGTTGCAGTCCTTCGGAGCGCTTAAGGGCCACAATCCTGGTACAGTGACTAAGGAGCAAATAACGGAAGTACTCGGTGGCGGAGTTGTTCAAGTCAAGACCAATGGTATTAAACCGCTCCTCTTAGGGCTGCCCTTGAAAACGGAGATGGGAACGAAAGCGATGTTTGTGGAGCAGCGCCCGCCTTCTTCCTCCTCATTTATGGTAAAGTGGGTTATCAACTTTTTAATCTACTCATTGGTTGCAGGCAGTCTGTTGATTATGGTTGCTGCTATGTTCTTAATAAGACCGATCAAAAAACTGACAAAAGCGACTAAGCAAATAGCAGATGGAGATTTCAGCGTCAAGCTGAATATTAAGCAAAAGGGTGAGTTAGGTACTTTGGCCCGCAGCTTCGAAGAAATGATGCAGGATCTGCAGCGGCTTGAAGAGATGCGCAGGGAATTCGTATCGAACGTATCTCACGAAGTTCAGTCACCGCTGACCTCAATCTCCGGTTATGCCCAAGCGCTCAAGCAAGTTGATGTTGCGGATCATGAGCGAAGCCGTTATCTCGATATCATCATTGCAGAAGCAAATCGGATATCCAAGCTGAGTGATAGCCTGCTCAAGCTGAGCTTGCTTGAATCGCAGTCCCAGCAGCTGCGGCTCACTAAGTTTAGCCTTGATGAGCAGATCAGACGAGTTATCGTTGCAATCCAGCCGCAATGGTCGGCCCGCAACATTAGTTTTGAGCTCAATTTGAAGGCCGTTCGGCTCATGGCGGATTATGATCAATTAAACCAGGTATGGACGAACCTGCTCGGCAATAGCATCAAATTTTCTATGGATGGCGGCGTTATTAATGTCAGCACCCGGCAAGATGTCAACAATGTGATCGTCCGGATATCCGACAACGGCATTGGTATTTCCCCCGAGGACCAGAAGCGTATATTCGAACGGTTCTTTAAGGCGGATCGTTCCCACAGTCGTAAGTATAACGGCAGCGGTATGGGGCTTGCTATCGTCAAACAGATCGTTTCGCTTCATCAAGGCGACATTCAAGTGGAGAGCGAGCTCGGCCGGGGAACGGCCGTCATTGTCACGTTGCCGATCAGAACACGGGCAGATTAATTAGTCATCTCTATGCTACGGCATTATGTGCAAGCTTCCTTGCATGTGGCGCTGTAGCATTTTTTTTGCTTGTTCATATTCCGTTCATATTGTAGTCATTAGGAGTACATCTTCGTCCTATAAGCTATCATTAACAGCTATTTAACGCAGATCAATAGACAGATGAGGATAGGAGAAGATGAGAGTGGAACAAAGAGAGGTAATGAACATTAGGAAGGGTACTGGAATGAAGAAACTGTCCACCATTTTACTGAAAACCATAGGAGTTGTAGCAATAGCGATAGTGCTGTTTTTTGCTATTGTTTTTATAGTTAATGTGATCAGTAACAAATCAGAGCAAGGGAAAATACATTCCTATGGCCAGTTAGTGCCTGTAGACGGGAAGAATATGAATGTTCTGATCCAAGGAAAAGGCGAAGAAACAGTTGTGCTGCTTCCAGGCCTTGGTACAGGGGCGCCGGCACTTGATTTTAAGCCGCTGGTAGAGGAGTTATCTCCGTTTTACCGGGTAGTCGTAATTGAGCCTTTTGGGTATGGACTAAGTGATGGAACCGGCAAAGAACGGAGCACTGAGAATATCGTTAGTGAAATTCATGAAGCTTTACAGCAGTTCAAGATTGACCGGTACACACTTATGGGCCATTCCATTGCGGGCATTTACGGACTGGATTATGTGAATAAATATCCAAACGAAGTGAGTGCATTTGTCGGGATCGACAGCAGTGTTCCAACGCAAGGTGGTGAGGATGAAGAAACTCCAATCCAGTCGCTTGAGTTTCTCGAAAAATCAGGTCTCATAAGATTGCTCAAGAAAATAGGCGGCGACCCCTATGCTGGACTGCCTTATGATGATGAAACCAAAGATCAGATGAGAATGATTTCGAATAAGAACTCGAATAATGCCACTGTTTTGAATGAAATGAAAAATATTAGTGCTAATTTCAAGGCAGCCAAAAGCCAAACATTCCCCAAAAATCTTCCTGTTCTTTTGTTCGTACTGGCGAATGATCCAGAAGTTAAAGATTGGATACCACTGCATGAAGAGCAAATAAAGAATTCTGTGCATGGAAAAATGATTACCCTAGAAGGAGCGCATTATTTACACCATACCAGATCCAAAGAAATCGCTGAGGACTTCCGGGAATTTATGAAAGACGTAAAATAAGTGCAATTAAAAACCGTCCTTAGGGGCGGTTTTTAAAATGTAAGTATTTCTCGCTGAAACGGCTACGCCGTCCTTATAAGGACGGCGTAGCCGTTTCAGCTTGCTGGTTGAAATAATTAAAAATGTAGTTGGAATTGTTTGTTTTTTTTCATAATTAAATCTGTATCATTAGAAATGAATAATCTACAGAAAATGGCATTAATGAAATAAAAAAACAAGGGGAGGTAATCTGTATGCGAAGAGGAGTCAGCTTGTTGTTGTGCTCCACGATGGTATTGGGTTTGTTATTAGTGAATGAAGTGCCGGGAAACAAGGTCAGCGCTGCTGCTGCGGGCGAGCTGTCAGTGATAGATATATTCGGACGGGAGGTGAACGGATATGGGATTGATCTGGTAGACTGGCAGGGTTATCTGGCGAATCCCTATATCAAGCTCACGGTTAAACCCCCGGCGAACGCTGTGTATCCGGTCACGGTTAACCTTCAGGCCGAAGGCTCTTCCCGGCTGATGATGGATTTGCCCAGCACCTTATCCGCAAATGGTGCGACAAAGACACTGAAGTTCGCAAACGCTGCTGAATCCAAAAACTTCCTGCTCGAAATTGCTCCGGACCGGGTGGGTGGTGCAGGAAGTATAGAGAACTATACGCTTTCTATGCAAATCCGTGAAAACAACGGAAACACGAGAACCCAGACGGTGCCGGTTCGGGTTCTCGATCAGGACGATAACACAGACAGCACGTTTCCGCTAGTGTTTGATTACCGTTATGACACGGTCAATCATTATTTTGACGATCCCGGAATCCGGGCCGCCGCAGAGCGGGCGATCAAGGATTATTTCTACTTTCTGGACATTTCGCCCTTTGATACGGTTCCCGCCGGGGACGAGGTGAATATTGTACCAAACGACAATTTTAACGGCAACACAACGGTAAGTAACAATGCCCCTTTTAAGGGGGAGTGGATTTTCCTGCGGGGCATCAATGATCCTTACTCTACAGGCTGGTCCTCCAATAACGGAAAATATCACAAAATCAATGGAGTCAATGCACCAGGGAATTTACACCGTTCACTCGGGACGGCACTTGATTTCTACGCGAATGCCAGCGTCTTTACTTCGATCAACGATGACGATTGGTATAAGACGGACCTCAGCCAGGTGACGGATGTCTATGGCCTGATCATGCATGAATTTGGTCACGGCTTCGCTTACAGCGACAGTTGGCCCGGAATGGTTGCTTACTACAACAGCAATGGTACCAACGATGCGGAAGTGATTGCTTACCAGGGCCACGCAGTGAAACTGGATAACAGCTATCATATCCCTGGAGATCAGGCTAGCTGGGATCGGATTAGTGGTCAGAGTGGAGGCTGGAACCATCTCTTTCCTACCAGAAGATGGCTGCCGACCAAGCTCTCCCTGCTGATAGCAGAGAATGCAGGCTGGAAGCTGAACAAGAATCTGACTCCATTCCTGGCGCCTTCCATTACGACGAGCACTATCCCGAACGGAACTAAAGGGAATAGCTACACGGCACAGCTAACAGCTAATGGAGGGGTGCCGTTCTATGACTGGACGCTTGAGAGCGGAAGCCTGCCGCCCGGCCTTTTGTTGAACCGCTTCACCGGAGTGATCAGCGGTACCGTGGCGTCTTCGGCACCGCAGTCTATCTATAACTTTACAGTCAAGCTGAGGGACTATGATGAGATGAGTGCACCTGTTGTTAAGTCCTTTTCACTCAACCTGGGAGATACTTCGAATCCGGCTGTCATTTACGAAGCGGAAAGCGCGACAGTGAATAATGCTAACGTCAATGAAGCGGCTGGAGCTTCGGCCGGCAAATATATAGGTCAGATTGATTATCCGGACAGCTACGTTCAATTCGCTGCTCAAGCAGCGGGGGCAGGTCCATATAAGTTGGAAATCCGCTATGCAAACGGGACTGGTGCTTTGTCGACCCAGAGTTTGAATGTTAATAATGGATCGGCGCAGACAATCAGTTACCCGGCCACGGAGGGATGGGGGCAATTCGGCACAGTGTCAACCACAGTCAACTTGAACAATGGTGCCAATACCATTCGCCTGTCCAAAGGAAACACAGGTTATGCCGAACTGGATTACATCCGTCTCATTCCGGTTTCATAGTAAATGATAGACCGGCTGGTCAGGTTGAATATTTATGTATAGAGTATCGGGGGGAGACTAGGCTCCCCCTTCAACTTGTTAGCTTATCATTGCGGGCTTTCGTTACTCATCCAACTGTCTACATAAAATTCTCCGTTATAGGACTCATGCGCTGAAATTTCTTTGAGCTTATTCTGGGCTTCTTCAGCAGTATCATATCCGCCAATGACCGCGATAAATTTACCCGAGGCAGTTTTTATAAATGAGATATCCTCTTCTGGATATTGCTCTTCGAGAATGCCCATATCCTCTCCTAACGGCATTTCTCCCGTACGAATAGAGAAGACCTCATGAGGCGGAGCTGATTCGCCGTTTGGAGTCAGCTTCAACTCAAGATATCCGGGATCTTTAAATTCAGATATGGAATGCTTCACACCATCTTTCAGTTCAACGACGAACCGCATTGCTGAGTCATCCAAAACGATATTTCGATAAACATCCTTCACTAGGGGAAGAGTAAGCAAATCTTTCTCTATCGTATCAAAATCAAATTGACGGGTACCATTGAATGTAAAGATTAGACGGTTAGGTGCATCTTTTTGTTCAACTGTATAAAACGGTACATTGGCAACAGGCTCGTTCTCAGAACTAAAATGAATTTTAAGTGTATTCTCCGTCGCTTCCGTTCCAACTTTGGCGCCATCTGTACGCTCGCCACCTTCGCCAAATTGCAGAACCTGAACAATCTTTCCAATTACAGGTATTTTAGACATCGCGTGTGATACACTTGGGATGTTAACGACGAACAGGAGCATGATACAGGCCGCAATTAATGAAGCGAAGCGCATCGTTCTAAGGGATCTCTTACGAGCGGATGCTCTTTTCTGGGCATTATTAATGACGCTGACAAGCTGGTCAGGAATTTTGATATTCTCGTAACGATCTTTTCCCATCATACGTTATCAACCTCTCCCTCTATCAAATAATGTTTTAATTTTTTTATAATACGGTAAAATTTAGATTTGACTGTATTTTCCGATATAGAAAGAACCTGCGCCATTTCTCTAAAGGGAAGATTCACAAAGAATTTCAAAATAATATAAGTTTTCTCTTCTGGTACAAGCCGGTCCAGTGCATCATACAAATCCATTTTTTCTTCCAGCGTCGCTCCCCGCTCAGCAGCCGCAAGCTCTTTTCCATGATCCTCGATATAAGTCATCCGCTTGTTGCGGCTTATATGATCAATAGCTGTATTAATCACAATACGTGACATCCAGGTATCAAAATAGGTCATAGACTGCAGCTTGCCATAAGCGAGAAAACCTTTGTAAGTAGCTTCGGACACAATGTCCAGCGCTTCTTGCTCATTTTTTACATAGCAGTAGGCGAGGCGATAAAGCTTATCCCGAATGACTCCGAGCTTTTCGCTGAACTGCTCTTCTTTTGATTTAATGATGTTAAGTCTCATTACTCTGCGTAAACCCCCTTAAATATAAGCATTAGAGCCACAGCACGTATACCAGGCCTGGTACTTGCTCAAGCACGTTGAGCTCTCATAGCTAATGGTTAGACTGATGAAGGGAGGAAATAGTTCTACGATGTGAAAAAATAATTACTAGGGCGTTCACAAATTTACCAATAACACTGCTGAGAGTGAGAAGGTTTTGTATATTGAAAACAAGAATATATTCACAATTCCAATTTATGAGAATGGAGTTGATAAGCATGAGTGACAAGATGGTAGCTATCTTAAGAAGACAGTTTGAACCGACAATAGAAATGTTGAAGCAGCTTGTCGAAGTATGTCCTGATGAGTGTGGCCCGTAAGTTTTTCGATGAACTTACTGACGACAGATTGTTGGAACCATGCGTACTCTTCGAAGAAATCGGAATCAGCTTCTTACAATGAGGAGTGTTATTTAATATGGTGTATGAATTTGATAGCGAGATAAAGATGCTGGAAGGTAAAATGAAATGGAAGGTCGTTTATTTCCCGTATTCAGTAAGGGAAGTATTCAATACTAGCGGTAGAGTATCTATCCAAATCTCCGTTGACGGGCACGAGTTCGACCATACATTGTTGCCGTCAAAAAATGGGCATTATTTTGTTTATAATGAATTTATTCGAAGAGCAGTACATAAAAAGCTCGGTGACAGTCTCCATGTAATTCTTAAAAAAGATGAGGAGAATCGTAATATTGTTTTGCCAGACTACATTACAGTAAAACTTGAAGAGCACCACATGCTGAATACATTCCTTATTCAACCTGATTACATTAAACGGGAGCAGATCAATTATATTGAACTTGCTAAAAAGGAAGAAACAAAGAATAACCGGGTACTAGCTTTAATTAATAAACTTAAAGATAAATAAATCCTAGAGCAGTCATCGTTGGTGGTTTTTTAAGTCATCAAAACATCGGTAGCGAGCACCGGGTACTAGGCCTAGGTCTTAATCGGTACTAGACCTTGGTTTGTTTTGCACATTCTAATCCACTGCTACACTGGTATACACATCTGGTCTAAAGGAGTTGGAATGGAATGAAAACATTGATTGCAGAAGCCAAAGAACAGGGCCCTGATGGAGAAAAAGGCGTGATTCAGTCATCCAGGAGGGGATTGCTCATTTTCTTTGATATGCTAATCCCTCTCACGATCATCAGCTATGTACTGGTAATAAACGTATCCCCCAATTTTGTCCTGCTTCTCATGTGGACACCCGGCTTGTCCTCGATTTTCGCCCGTTTAGTCCTGCGCGAAGGCATCGCGGATATTTCCCTGCGGATTGGAGGCAAGCAGACGTTAAAGAGTATCCCATTTGTCCTGATGTTACCGGTTGTCATTGGTTTGTTTGCGTATGGATTCGCTTGGATTACGGGGCTGGTACAGTATGTTGAACCAGGTAATTCCGCAAATGGGTCCCTCACCGTAACTATTATTTTCCAAATGTTTGTAGGTACCGCAATAGGCATGATCAGCAGCACAGGTGAGGAGTTGGGGTGGAGGGGCTACATGCTCACTCGACTCATTCAGGCGCGCATACCCAGGCCAATATTGACGAGCGGTTTGATCTGGGGAGCATGGCACATCCCTGCAATACTATTTGCAAGTTATTATTCCGGCCCATCTATTGCCTTGTCCATTATACTGTTTATGATTACAATCTGCTCTTTCAATACTATTATCAGCCGCCTTCGTTTAACGACGGGGAGCATTTGGCCGGCAATTCTGTTGCACGCATGTTGGAATGCTGTGATTCAGGATGCTTTCGACCAGTCATCAAGGGGCGGAGATGTGTTTCTCTGGACGGGTGAATCGGGAATACTGGTGGCCCTTGCTCTGCTGATTGCGGCTTGGATCTTCTCGAAAAGACCTCTGATCATTAGACGGTTATAGTCAGTGTCGATGAATAAAGAAATGGGGGAGGCTTTAGCACCTTGTTTCACAATTATTATTACGTAAAATATAAATTTGACGAATAATTAGTGATAAGTTATATTATAGCCATGGAGGCTGTGATACATATGGATAAACAGATGAAGCTACATTACATGCAACGTATTGATGAGAAGCTGTCCGATCTTCCTTGGTTCGTAACAGAATTTATAGATAGCAAGAAACGAAAACTTTCTCCAACGACACTTTTGAACTATTGCCATGATTATATTATCTTTTTTGACTGGCTTGTTGTGGAGAATCTGACTTCCATAAGCCGAAAAGAAATCAGTCTGGAAGCACTAGAGTCATTAACCGTCCGTGAAGTTGAGAATTTTTTGTCTTTCCTGGAGTATCAATTGGGGAACACAAAACTGACGGTAAATCGCAAATTATCATCCCTAAAGTCCTTGTTTGATTATCTACAGAACAAAGCTGAGACAACTGATCTGAAGCCTTATATACAGCGGAATGTGATGGCCAAAATAGATTTAAATGCGGTTAAGGAAAGCCAGGAAACCATCGCGAACCGTATCGAAGGAAAAATTCTCAGAGAAGATGACTTTGAAGCGTTTAGACAATTTGTAGCGCATGATTTCGGAGAAAAGAATAAAGAAAACAAACGGATTTATAATTTCCATCAATTCAATCGTGAACGGGATACAGCCATTGTTTCACTTATTTTGGGTTCCGGACTTAGACTTTCAGAGGTTGCAGGGATTAACCTGGAAGACATAGATATGAATAAAGCTTTAGTACGTGTTATACGCAAAGGCAATAAAGAGCAATATGTGTATTTCAGCAAGCAAGCATTATTGGACTTAGAAAGTTATCTGCAGATCAGAGAATCAAGATATACACCTGAAAAGCTTGAAAGCTTCTTGTTCATGGCAGCTCCCATAGGCCGCAAAGGAAAAAGCCGGCGTTTGACAGGCCGATCCATCGAAAAGTTAATTGAAAAATACGCAACAGCTTTTGGGAAACCATCTCTAACCGTACATTCACTTAGGCATTCCTTTGCAACAAGATACCACTTGGAGAATAACGATGTACCCAGATTGAAGAATCAATTAGGACATTCATCAATTCAAACAACGATGATATACACACACTTAACAGATGAAGAGATGCGTAATGCTGTGAACAACATGGATCGTTAAAACCCAAGGTGTTACGGGTTTTCTCAAGTACATATTCACAAAACCCGTATTTTGTACATATGTCTATAAGTAGCTGATAGTCCCTTGTGGGACAAGAACTTGGTCTACGCCTACAACCAAGCAAATGTCCTGCACAACAGATAATTCACCCATTAACCAATCCTCCATTCATTTTCCACAACTTATTACTGCAGTGAAAAGCTTCGCCATTTGCAGTTTTGCAATCCCTACACTCCTAGATTTTTATCTACATTTGGAAATGGTTTGATTATTTACTGAATGGATTTAATTTGAAAATAAAAATAAAGCACTTCTTCTCCAGCTTCACTATGTTTAGACGATCATCGAATCGGTAAAAGTACCATATTCTTGTCCATTTTCGGCAATGGGACCAAGTTCTTGTCCACCGACAAAATTTGACGTCCCCACTCGTTTGCAGGACATATGCTTTATTCCCTAACTACCTATCTATTGGCATATCATTTTGTAAGCCAGGGCCAGACTTCTTAAATTCAATGAAATCATAAGACTTCTCCCCATTTCTACGGTAATGTTTCCACCTGTCATGACAGAAGCAATTCGCACCTAATTTAGCTACTTCGTCAGCTGGTCCGCGATGCAAATCCGGACGGTCGCTCGTAGCCGTTTATCAGGCTTTCGTTCTCTGCAGTTTGAACTGCGCTGTTGAGCCGGTCGCCGGCCAGGAATTGTGCACGCCTCTCAGCGACCGATCACCACGACAGCAAACGGCCGTCCGGATGCATTATTTCATTCCGGAAGCTGCCAGCTTTTCCGACATGGTCTCTGCGGATTCCTGCATGCCTCTTGCAATCCACTCCTCGATCCATCCATAGGTTCCATAGGTAACAAATGAAACGACGTATGCGGTCATGTTATCCTGCTCCGGTTTTGTTCCATACAGTTCTAGAAAAACCTGCAAGAACATGTGAAAAAGGTTCCGCTTCTTCAGAAGCAGAAAAAAGTCTTTACTTTCCTTGAGACGCTTGAAGAGATTACCGTAAAGTTCAGCATTGGAATTCATTCCGGAACGTTCATAGTCTGCCTGCCAGCTTTGCATCATTGAACGGATATACTGCAGAAGGATATCTTCTATAGCGCTGTAGTTTCTGTAAAAGGAGTTTCGGCTGACTTGTGCGGTCTGGGTGATTTGAATGATGGAAATGTCTCTGAATTCATTTTTCTCCAAAAGGCCGATTAACGTATCGGTGATTTGCTTTTTGACGTACGTGTTTTTTTCTTCATTGTTCATGATGGAACATTACCTCCACTTTTGTACCATTTTCATTGCATCACTTGATCTCTGGAATTCGAGATGGTACATTTGCTACGTCAAAGATGGTACAGAAGTACCATCATGAAGTCAAGGAGGATTTAAAAAATGATGACAAAGCCAAGATGGATCATTCTTCTGATTGTGATTGTGGCAGGATTATTTCTTGGAAGACTTGCAGTCCGTACTTTTTTTAACCTGATGGTAGGTGGTTCGCTGTTCGGAGGTAATTTCTTATGAGAAAAAAAGAAAATAAAGGAAACAAGAGAGGTATGTTTGCTGTCATTTGTATTCTGGCATTCATTATCTCATTTGCTGGGTCTTCAGTATTCAAGCTGACTTATAAATCCTCCGCTTTTAAAAAATATACAGTGGAATGGAGTGATGTAATCGGCACTTCATATACAGATATTTCCTATGGCGAAGGAGAAAAGAACAAGTTCGATCTCTATGTTCCTGCGGACAATACAAGAAAAACTTATGGCCTCATTGTTTATCTGCATGCGGGCGGATTTACAACCGGTGATAAATCGGATGACGCCTCCATCCTGCAGTGGCTCAGTTCAAAGGGATATGTCACCGCAGGTATAAATTATACATTACGAGATAATGATCACCCGGAAGCCAGTGTCTATTCACAGTCCATGGAGATCAAGAAAAGTATTCCTGTAATTGTAGAGGAAGCAAAGAAGCTTGGTTACACTTTGGATGAAATGGCAATTGCCGGCGGGTCTGCAGGCGGAACGCTAGCAATGCTGTACGCGTACCGAGATGCTGCGGATTCTCCCATTCCTGTAAAAATGATGTTCGAAGCGGTCGGACCTTCCAGCTTCTATCCGGAAGACTGGGGTGTTTACGGTCTTGATCAGAACCCGGAAGCTACAGCCAATCTTTTTGGTATCATGGCTGGTACGGAAATTACAGCGGATATGTTCGGAACAGAAGCTTACGAAGAGACAATTAAGCCGATCTCGGGATATATGTGGGTTAATGAAGATTCTGTTCCATCAGTCATTGCCTATGGCGTCTATGACAAAGTATGCCCATTCCTGTCTGCAAGACATTTGGTGAAAGCACTGGAAGACAATCATGTTACTCATGAGTATATTGAGCTACCTCATTCTGGCCATGCGTTACAGAATGATAACAAGCTTTATATGAAGTATCTGGATACAGCACTTGAATATCTGGATACCTATATGCCGGTAAAATAACGTATGAAACACTGATGAAATAACCCATTCCATAGCTGGACAAAATTATTTAGATACCTGTCAAACCAGCAATAGTACCAAGTTCTTGTCCTTCGACAGAACTTGGTCCTCAAGTTTTTCCTTCCGTCTACCTACCAGGACGACTACTGAGCCCTCTTTTGCCAAACCTCACAGCCGTCGCACGACCCAACCCGGTGCCTGCCCCAGTAACAAGCGATATGTGATTATTAAGTAGACCCATTTCGCTTCACTCCTTATAACGATTTAGTCGCCTTAATCCTCATGGACTCTGGTTCCAACTTTTCCGGTGATCTTACCTTCTTTTAATTTTTTTAAATAGGCGGGAATTTCTTCCATAGTTATCGTTGTGATTTGTGGAGAGATAATCTTTCCTTCTGCAATCAATTTACCAAAATGATCTCCGATTCTCGCAAGATTGGATTGTGCATTAAAGTCTCCTTGAGTGTGAGCAGCACCAAGAGCTATCTCGTGTAAAGACATCCCTTTATCATAAAAACGAATACGGCTAAAATCAGGGAATCCAGCCGTTACAACCATTTCGCCGCCGAAGGCAAGAACCTCAAGGTCTTTTGTCGCACTATCAGGACTTATCGTATTTAAAACGTAATCAACACCCCTGCCATTAGTTAGATTGGAAATTTCTTCATATACACTTCCTTTAGTAAAATCAATCGCCTCATCCGCTCCGAGAGCGCGTACATAGTCGATATCCTTTCCTAAGCAAGTAGTAATCACTTTCAATCCACATATTTTTGCTAATTGAATCGCATATCCTCCTACACCACCTGCGCCGCCATGAATCAATATCGTGCCACCAGACTGCGGGTTAAGTTTCTGCATTATTGCTTGATAAGCCGTATATCCTGCTGCCGGAACCACCGCCGCCAGTTCGAAAGGCACTTCATCCGGCAGTTTGCTTGCCGTGTGAGCTGTAGTCACAGAGTATTCCGCAAATCCGCCATCGAGATTATTAATGCTACGAAGATAGTACACGCGGTCTCCAATTATAAAATTGCTCACGCTGCTGCCAACAGCATCTACAATTCCCGCAATTTCCAATCCTAAAACGCGTTTTTTCTCGGATTCCAGACCAGCGTGCTCAGCGACTTGGTAATCCGAAGGGTTCAAACCTGCTGCCTTGACCTTTACTCTGATTTCATTATCTTTTGGTTCTGGCATTTCCCTATTTGTAACAACAGTAAGACTGTCCAGTTCCCCTGGTTTTTCAAGAATTAGTGCTTTCATAATATTTCTCCTCTCAAATTTAATTGACAAAATTCAATAAATAACATACATTCGAACTGACATTACAATTGTAACATCATATCAAATAGGGTCAATGCATGACAGAATGGACTAAACAAATAAGGGGGTATTGTAATGTCCGCGAAAGAAGTTACGGAGTTACAACGTATGGAAGGGCTCAGGGTATCAAATGAGGAATCTAATCGAATCACTAGATCAAGTATTGAAGCTGCTTTGGTGCTGCTAATGAACGATCAAGCTTTTGAGGATATAACGATTACAGCTATCGTTAAACGGGCTGGGGTGTCCCGCACAGCCTACTACCGGAACTACAACTCCAAAGAAGATATTCTACAGAGTACGATGAAGGAAATTGTAGATAAAATCGTTGCTGCGATGAATCTGCATCATCCAATTAGAAACTCATTTGAATATTGGCTTGCTTTATTTCAAACCTTAGAACAACATATGGACTGCTTGCAAATTATCCTGAAAGTTAACATGGCAGATACTATTCTTAACGAATTGCAAGCCGCACAGTTAAATAGATCAAACGAAGTAACCCTACTTACCAACTACGCTGCTTACTTTTGGAGCGGCGCTATCTACAGTGTAACTGCGAATTGGATTAGAATCGGTGCCCAGCAATCCGCAGCAGAAATGGCAACGGTCTGCTATAAAATAATAGAAGCGGTAAATGGCGATTGTTGACAATACAAATGTCCACCAACAAAACCTCTTGCTGTCGGAGGACAAGAACATGGTCCGTTAAAGGACAAGAACTTGTACCCATCTTCTTGCTGGTTCTCCCCTTCGTTTAACAATAAAAAAACCTCGTTGATCTTTAAATAGCGATTGAATATCATCTAGATGATAAAACTCAATTGAGCTTGATGAATCATTTAGGCATTTAATATATTTTGTTGCCATGTTTGGGAAACTGTTGTCTCTCATTTGTTCGATTTCTTTCCATTAGGTACAACTTCGGGCCAATTTGGCCCGAAGTTAAATCGTCTTTGGAAACGAATGCGAATCACTTGAATCCAATCACGCATTTGGATCAAGTCATATCATCCCGAAGCGCGTCAATAATATTTTCTTTTTTTATCTTGCTAATGGCATACAGCATTGTAATGAACACGATAAAGAGCACGCTGAACACGCTGATTGCCATACTGCCCCAGGGGAACACAAAATCAATGTTCTCCGCCCCGCCGCCCATCCCTTTGTAAATCAGCCAAGAAGAAATTGCTGCTATGGGAAGCCCGAAGAGCAACGCCCTCATGCCATAAAAGGCACACTCGAAATTCATCATCTTTTGGAAATCGCGTTCAGACATCCCCACAGAGCGGAGCATGGCAAGCTCCCGCCGGCGCAGCTTGATATTCGTGGAAATGGTGTTGAACACATTGGCAACCGCAATCAGCGAAATCATAATGATAAAAGTATAAGCGAACACGTTGGCAATGAATATCATATTGCGGTTCTGATCAAGCACTTCAGAGAAATTGATCAGGGTGTAACTGGATGTAGTCCCCACATCCTGAATCATCGTTTTCATTTCAGCCATCGACTGTGTGGGATTCTTTGACCGAAAGGTCATGCCCTTAATAGACAGATGGTTATCGGAGGTTTCAAACTTCTCTTTGAGCGAATAGGGGGCCATCACCTTAAAAGAGAACGGATTCTTCGGCCCGGAGTTTCCTGGGATCGAGGGGCCATCAGGCGGCACGATATTGACAAACGTAATGCTTACATTTCGCCCCTGTTCCATCTTCGGCTTGCCATTTGTTTCGGGAGCGATGGTAAAATTCATGGAAGAACTCTTGAACATATCACTAAGCTGAGCAACCTCCGCCATCTGATTGGCCTGGTCTTCCATTTTGGCAACGGCAATCAGTTTCGCATTTTGCCCGGTATATTCCTCTACAGGCAAGCCGAGGCCCTGGACAATATTCAGATAGGTGCTGTCATCAAGAAACTGGATGTCCATTGGTAGATTAACCGCTTCGTCCGGCGAGTGGGAACTCTGGCTTTCCCAGTAAGCGTCTGAAAGATCGCTTGCTTTGGCAACGCCTGAATACTTCATGAGCGCTTGATACGAGCTTTCGTAAACCCCGTCGGCGGTTTTTAGTTTGTCGTAAAGCGGCAACATTTCGCTATCGTCCATGTCCTGCGTGGCCAAAATGATGTCAATGTCAGTAGCCACTACTGCCCGCTCCGACGCCTGCTTCAGATCCGTTACAAAAGCACTGGCCGATATAAACAGCACTACGCTTAGAATAAGTGATAGCACAATGCTGCGATAGCGTTTCTTGTTTCTTTTAAAATTCTTTAGCGCAAGGGTTCCTTCCAAACCGTAAATACGCTGCGCCAGCTTTGACGTTTTCACGGCCTTGGATTCAACTTTGACCTCGTTTGACTGGCGAATACTCTCCATTACGGGAGTGTTTGCGGCCTTCCTGGCCGGGATATAGGCCGAAATCAGAATCGTAACCATGCTGACCGCAGCCGCAACGACAATGACGGGGATGGACACCGTTAAGGTAAAAGGGACGTTGCTGTAGAGAATACTTTCAAAATTTTTGGCTACAACGGAAATCACAAGCCCGATGCTGCCTATGCCAATGATAACGCCAATGGGTATACCTGCCGCACCGATACAAAGCCCCTCAAACAGCACCGAATTTCGCAGTTGCTTTGCTGTGGCTCCCACCGACGAGAGAATCCCGAACTGATGTGTGCGTTCGTTCAGCGAGATGTTGAATGCGTTATAAATCAGAAAAATCGAGCCGATCATGATGATGGCGACCACAATGCCACCAACCGCGTACAAAAACGTGTTGAATATATTATCATCCGACAGACCCATGAAGCGCAGCACATTATCGTTAAAGACATAAGCCTCGGTTCCGGCTGTATTGCTTGCGTAAGCGTGAACCCCACGTGGATTTGTAAGCGTGACAAATAGGCTGAAACTGTCCGCTTTATCTCCAGGATCTGCTTTTGTGATCAAGGTATAGCCCGGCGCGGAAGATTCCTCAAAGTAGGCTTTTTGGTAGATACCGACAACCGTATAGGTTCTCTTGGCTTTTGGCACAAGAGTTTCTTTTCCGGAAATGTAAGGGGTGTGTTGACCGAGTTTCTTGTCACCATTCATGCGGCTTCCAATACCAAGTGAAAGCTTGTCACCCACCGCAAATTTAACGCCGCCCTTTACTTCGACGCTCATCGGAACAAGAATCTCTCCGCTGTTTTCAGGCAGCCTGCCGGACGTCAGGTTGATGGGCAAGGTATCGAAGGTTTTCTTGCTAAATCCGGCTATAAAAAGATACGGCTTGTTGGGGCTTTGCCCGTCCTTAAGTGCTGCGTAGCCGATATTTTCAAATGCAGCGGTGTTAGCGACCCCCTTGTCGTGGGTTCGTTCCTGTACGAAAGAAGAAGGGGCGTCCAAGAACTCAACATGCCAATCGCCGTATTTCTGGGCCGCGCCGTTTGCCATATAGTTCAGCAGGGAAACGCCAAAGGTGAGTACGCCCGTGATCATAGCAGCGGACAGAACAACTCCGATAATCGTGACAATCGTTCGGGTACGGCTTTTTTTCATGCTTTGCAGGGTGACTTTGTTGAAAATATTCATGACCGCACCCTCTCGTCCCGCACTACTTTGCCGTCTGATATGCCGATAATGCGGTCTGCTTGCAGGGCGATATTCTCGTCATGAGTGACGAGGAGCAGGGTCTGCCCATATTTTTTATTGCTTTCTTTCAGCAGCTTGATGATTTCATGTCCATTCCGGCTGTCCAAACTGCCCGTGGGTTCGTCGGCAAGCATGACTGCCGGAGCGTTCATCAAAGCGCGTCCTATGGAAACACGCTGTTGCTGACCACCCGAAAGCTGATTGGGTAAATGCGTTTTGCGGTCTTTTAGTCCAAGCATTTCGAGCAGGTCATTCAGCCGTTCCCCGTTGACCTTGCGCTTGTCCATTAGGATAGGCAAGGTGATGTTTTCCACCACATTCAGAGTGGGAATAAGGTTGTGAAACTGGTAGATCAGCCCAACCTGCCGCCTGCGGAAAATGGCGAGCTTTTCATTGCTTTGGGAATATACATCGTGCCCGTCCAAATACACCTTTCCGCTTGAGGGCACGTCCACGCCGCCGATGATGTGAAGCAATGTGGATTTTCCGGAGCCGGAGGAGCCGATGATTGCGGTAAACTCCCCCTTTTCGATTGTAAGCGAAACATGGTCAAGCGCGGTAACTTGGTTTTCGCCCTTACCGTAGACCTTGCATAAATTTTCAATTTTTAAAAACTCCATTATGTGAGTCCCCCTTCTTATGGCTTACCCATATAATAGAACCTGCAACTTACATCTCTGTGACTTTCAGGTGAGAGATTCGTCACTTTGGGAAACGAATGGCAAATACCGCGCCGCCCTGCGGGTGATTTTTTGCGGTAATCGTCCCTCCCTGCCGTGTAATAATCATCTTGCAGAGAGCGAGACCAATCCCGTATCCTGTAGCGTTTGGATTTTTCCCGCGATAAAACCTGTCGAACAGGCAGGGTAAATCTTCTTTTTCAAAACCTGCGCCGCTGTCGTGGATAGCAATCTCGGTAAACAGTGGGTTGTCCGTGCAGACAATCTCAATCTTCCCGTTCTCGCCTGCGCTTTCCATGCAATTTTTGAGGATGTTTTGAATTGCTTCCGAAAGCCAACCTGAATCGCCCTGAATAATTACCCCTTTTGGCACGTCTATTTGCAAATCAATATCGTGCAGTTCCATTGGGATCAGGAACGGGCGAAGCGCGGCGCCTATCAAGTTGTTTACATCTATCTGCTCGCTTTGGAACACCACAATGCCCGCGTCCAGGCGGGATAATTTCAATAGAGAAGTAATCAGCCAATCCATCCGCACAAGCAGTTCCTCTGTTTCCCGCACAAATGCTTTCCGCTCGTTTTCATCAGGGTTATTCGCTAACAATGACAGAATGAGGTTCACGGATGTGAGCGGAGTCCGGAGCTGGTGGGCTATGTCGGCCAGCGAATCGGCAAGATGTTCTTTTTCTTTTTTGAGCGCGTCGTTTTGATCCCGAATACGCGACGTCATTTTTGTTATCTCGCTATGTAGAATGGAAAGCTCGCCCTCGTCCGATTCACCAATAAACAGATGGTCAGCATTATGAAGCACAAGGTCGATTTGATTTGAAATCCGCGCAATACTGTTGTATCGGGCTTTGGTAAACACGAAAAACGCTGTACCAAAGGCGGCGGCAGAAGCGATGGCAAGGATTCCCGCCGCCGTATTTATTGCAAATCCCAGCATTACAGCGGCGGCGGCTATTAAGGAGAACAAAATGGCAAACTGCCGAAACTCTCTATTCCGAAGCATACTCGCCACCCAATCTATACCCCGTCCCGCGAACGGTCAGAATGATTTGGGGGCTTGCCGGGTCGTTCTCAATCTTCTCCCGCAAGCGTTTGATGTACACAGTTAATGTATTGTCATTGACAAACTCGCCCGCCGCGTCCCACAATTCGTCAAGTAGCCTGCCCCTCGTGATAATACTTTTTGGGTTGCTAATGAACACCAGCAACAAGCGGTATTCTAAAGCTGAAAGAAAAACCTCGTTGCCGTTTTTTTTCACAACACCGCTTGCCGTATCGACATGAAGCCCGCAGATTTCAAAAGCCGACTGGGAGCGCCCGCTTTTTCGCAGTGCGGTTCCAATCCGCGCAATCAATTCACGCGGACGAAAAGGCTTGGTGATATAGTCGTCCGCACCCATGTTCAGCCCGGTAACAACACTCGCCTCATCGCCGGAAGCCGTCAGAAAGATAACGGGAACATCCCCTGTTTCTTTGATTTCCGTGCAAATCGTAAAGCCATTTCCGTCAGGCAAAGAAATATCAATCAACGCCAAGTCAAATTTATTCCCCGCAAGCGCGGCAAGGGCGTCCCCCCGCGTTGGGGCATGGGTGACTGTAAACCCCTCCGAGCGGAGCAAAAGCACAAGGTTTTTAGCGATTGCCTTATCGTCCTCAACCAAAAATATTCGTGGCATTAGTCAGACCTCCGTTTTCTTATCCATACTTGCAAGTCGTCTAAAGTAATGTGACTACCTCGAAGAATAGTTAATAATCATGGCTTCTTGCGTACCTTCATCGTACGCGATCCACAACTCATCTCCAACCTCTACACCATATACTGGTTCAATAGTTTGTTTAATATGGTAGATAACTCCGTCCTTTTCTGCGGTAATATTGGCTAGTGGCCGTTCTCCCTTTGTTCCGTCAAAATGAACGGAGAGCACTTTAGCCGCGCCCTGCTTACCTTGAAGTAATCGGGTCTCCTTCTGTAAATCGTTAATTTCCATAGTGACTGGAATGACTGTACCCACATTTACGGACAGGTTTTCTGGCACAAAGAGACTATTGGCTTTACGGATTCGGTCCGCTCCTCTAGAAATCATGACTTCCAGAAGCATGAGCTGCTTATTTTCAATGATTATCGGCATTTTCTGCACACGGATTACTTCACCCTGTAGAGAGAGCTGGTCTGATGCCTTAGCTGTGCTTTTATCGCCATACCTGAAGATTCTTGCCATTCCCTGAATCAAAATAAGGTTCGCTCGTTCACCAGTACGATACTCAAATCCGAGAGGCTGAACGACCGGTATCGTATAATCTCGTCCTTCGGCTGTGAAGTGAAGCTGAAGGGCTTGTCCCCGGTTCACTTTTCCATAACGTTCGATACGGGTGAGGACCGCATCCTTAATAAGTACCGGTTTTGTCTCCTGTGCCGCATGTTTCAGATCCTCTTCTGTGATGAACACAGCCTTGTGTTTCTTTCGGTTGTAACTGATCATGACTGTATCACCAATTTGAACAGGATTCAGATAGGAGATGACCTGCTTGATTTCAACCTCTTTCATTTGACCTTCATCCTCGAACTGAACGATAAACTGGATCATCGGCCGTTCATTCACATATACACCCGATTCTCGCATATCACTAATCCGGCCCTGAATATGCTGGCCATCTCTCATTTTTTTCATTTTTGATCTCACCAACATGCGAGGGGCGATTGCGAGGCCTAGGAATGAGGCTAGAATGATAAAGACCCAAACCGCCCAGTTAATAAGGATCGCTCCACCTTGCTTTGCATAATTCCAGAAGCTTTGAATCGAGACCTTGGTTTCGTCTTCTGTGACCATCCATCCTTCGACCTGATCGCCCGAAAGAACCTTAGCCTTTTGGATTTCCATATCGGCATAACCTGCCGCAAGGTCCCCACCATGATAGTAAAGGATGTCACTGCCCAATTGCTTGTGGAATTCAGTGTCACTATTTTTTAAATTTTCGTAGGGCAGCTGCTTCAAAAGAACTGTGGCATCTTGAAATTTTCCTGATTTCTCATTGAATACATATCCAATAACAGTTCCATTTAATTCATCTTCTGCAGTGGATCCGGCGATTAGAAGCTCCTCGTCATTCAATAAGAATACACGGGCTTGATAAACCGGCTTTGGCGTAGGAACCGCAGTTCCCCAATGTTTCTCGTTAGCGTTATAAAATGATGCTTCTTCAGGGTAGTTCCCATTTTCGCGTACCAGCTTGGCGTTATTGAAACCGAAGACTTTGGCGAAGTGTGCGCCTGCCCGATCCTGTGCAGCAAACGTCCCTTCATCCTCGTTCTTAAGCAGCACGGATAAATCGCCTTTTGAGTCTAGTATCCCGCTGACAAATGCAGTTCTATCGTCCTTTAAACTCACTGAAAATATTGGAACTGACTGGTCGTTCTGAAAACTTCCATGCACTTCATCTATCCTAACAGGCCTGGATGGAAGTAGCCTCTTTTCGTCTAAATTCACTTTAACTAACTTTCCGTTCTTAACCTGAGCTACATACCATTCAGAACTTGGTGACTCCCCAGCTACAATGAGTCTGCCGCGCCAGGAATAAACACTTGAACTCCATGAGGGTGGAAGGTGCATCGTTCCCTGAGCCAACTCTTCAGCCTCGCCTGTTGAGTGGAAGTAATTCATTTGCAGCCCTAATGTATTGTCGTAGGTCGGGATGATGATTCCATCTTGCTGATAAGCCGCTGGCCCCAGTCCGGATTGGAAATTGGTGCGTAAAGTAGTCTCTTTAATTATGGTTTCCGTACCGGTATCAAAAAGATAAACATGGTATTGTTCATCAAACCGGTCATCGTTTGAAAAGCCGATCAACTTCTTCCCCTCATCCAGCATATAGACGCTCTCCAAGGACGGCAAATAGTCATCAATATTTTTAATATATCTCTTGTAATCGTTCCACATGAAAAAACTTAAAAATATTACTGGAATCAAAAACACCAAATTGATTAGAGATACCGCTCGCTTTTTTTTCAACCTGTTTCTCTCCCTTTATTTCATGTTGGTTCTACATGTCCGTTGTTATATGTATACCTGTCATTGCTTCATCTCCGACAGATGAATCTGCACCAGCTCATAACCGGCCACGCCCAACGCAGTGAACTTACCATACTCATCCTGCCTAAGGTTACGAATGTACTCGTCTCCGCGGTACAAATGCCCGGCGCACTGGAATACTTTCAGTTCTTCCTTATCGGGAGTCAAGGGAATATTGCCTACAATCCTCCACGTTCCGTTTCGAAGATTTGCCGGAGAGGTGAAAATCACGCTGCTTTGCCGGCTTCCGAACCGGTAGCTGAGAAAGGCTCCATCCTCCACATTTGTATCATCCAGCTCCAAGCGAATTACACCGAACGAAAACGCCTTTTTGAAACGGTCTTTTAGCGCACAAACCACCTGGCATACTGCAAATCGTCCATCATGCATGGGAATCATAAATATATCGCCTTCGCTATATCTCTTTCTCATACGCATCCATTAACAGCTGCAGCCGAACTAGTAATTACATTTATCCAAACTTGCACGATCACTGCCTCCTCTGACTGACCGACTCTTTACTTAACTGATTTAAACTATATCATTATTTGGTAATCCCCAGTATCCTCCAAACGATCCTTTTAAATGAATACCTGATTTTAGGTACAGCTATCATAAAAACAGAGTATATTCTCTTCAAAAAAGCATATTCTCACCAATTATGAACTCCATCTGAAAGAGACCGAACATTAAATCGAAATAGTAACTTATTCCTGTCCACCTTCGGCTTACAACAGTAAACCCGCGCTGGGCGCGGGTTCTAATGGGACTATGTTCTTATCCACCAACAATTAAGGTACCTACAAACAGGTTACCAGTTCAATCCATGTGTTTCAATGTATTGCTTTGTAGCCGCATCCCCTGAATCTACTGACACTTTACCTTCTGCTTTAACCGGAACACCTGCTTTGATGAGTAATTGACCAATGTGGTACTGTTCGTCTGCCTTGCTAATTAGACCTTCAGCCTTTGCTATATCTTCATTAGTAGCTTCCTCAGACAAAACAACGTGTGGATAGTGGACAATTCCTAGTTGATCACCTGTTGATACACTTCCTACGGTATCCATATAGAACCCGGTTACAGGAAGCTTGCTACGATCTAACATGTAGGCCAGCGTCATCGTATAGCAAGCAACCGCGGATGATATTAGTAATTGCTGAGGTTCTGCTCCATGACCGCTCCCCCCTTTTGGCACTGGGATGGCTTTTCACGGAAGATATTTGGATCAGATCATTAATTCCAACCTAACCCTTCCTAACAAAAAAAGGATAAGCAATTAAATGCCCATCCATGTCAATTACATTTTTTGCTGTGCTACAGGCCTTGCTGAAACGGCTGCTTCCTCAAATCCTTTGGCCGTAGGCCATTCTCCTTTGCTTTGCGGTGCCAGAAGAAATAGGTAGCGGACAAACGCCATAAAATACGTGGGAAGTTTGGCTGAATAAACAGCGATTTTGCACTACTTTGGGTAAGGATAGCATTGGAAAGCTGGGTCATTGCCGTGCCGAGATTCTTTAGAGGGCCTTTTCCCAAAGGCACCTTTATGTTGAGCATTTCTCCTGCTCCGTGACCTACTGCCATTCCAAAACGGAAGCCGCAGCGTATGCACCAGTTACTAACAATATCCGCTGCAATGGTGCACTGATGCCCTTCATAAAATCCATTATTTATTAGTGCATAAACAATGAGGTTCGGGTTTCCTTGCTCATTCTGCCGGTAATTCTCCAATTCGACCATCATCCGTAGTAGATGTGAAGGAATGGCATCAAAATAGAGCGGAAATGCTAGTACCATTACATCGGCATTGTTAATTTCCCGGTATTGCTCATACTTCAACTGCTTTGCATTTACCCGGTAAAAACTTAGCTCGTTGTCTTCGCTGATGAGTGGCTTGAGCTTTTCTAATAGAAATCCAGAGTTGCCCGGCCCACCTTTGGGGCTACCATTAATCTGAGCAATCTTCATTGCTGCACCTCCGTCAAACCGTGAAGTGTGTTGTGAAAAGAAACACTATAATTGGACACATCCAGATTTATTGCATTGGCCCGAGTCAATGCTTGTGCCGTTTGGCGTTCAGACTCCGTTATTCCTTCTCCATAGAAATAGACTGTGAACTTGAACTGCCGCTTGTAGCGTTGCTGGTGATGTGTCTCCCCATTTTTAATTACAAAATAGGGAAGGATATAAGGTAGTGCCCGGTTCAATACATTGCTGACGAACGGGCTGTATCCCCCATACACGTTGCGGCTGATAAGCACGAACTCATCACAGGCGGCGAGCCGTTCGCCTATGTGCTTATAGGGGTCTTTAAGCACACAGGTTCCCGGAGTGCGAACCCAACAACCAAAGCAGCCTACACAATGACGAATGGAACCCGTTTCTCCGATGATCTCATCAGTATCCCTTCTGTAGCCACTTAGCTGAGAGTCATACTCATGGTCTGCTAAATCATGGACAATCAGTCTCATTTGCTTCTCCTCCTGATTGAAGAATGACTTGCCATACCTCATGCCAATTGCCTGAATATCGAATACCGCTGCTGGATAGTAGTGATGCCACGCCGTGTACAAGCGACCAATAGGCCATCAGCATTTTGGCGTCCAGCTCTGATGGAAGACCCAAACTGCGGAACAGCCGATAGCCAGTTGCCCGGAATAACGCAAATGGCGGGTAAGGCGGAACACCTTCTGCTCCTTCGTCTACCTGAATGATAATACCCGACTGAAAAAAGAGAAATGGCAGGTAAGCAGGATGCTGCTCGAAAAAGGCAATATAGGCCGTTCCAAGCTTTTCCATTGCGGTCATGGGGTCGTTTTGCTCTTTAATGGAGTCTTGCAGGGAAGCTGTAAACTGCTCGGTTACATGATTTGCCATTGCCGTCAACAATTCCTGTATATCCTTGAAGTGGCTGTAAGGAGCTGCGTGACTGACACCGCATTTGACTGCAACTTTACGCAAGGAGAAACCTCCTAAACCCTCCTCACCAATTAGCTCAATGCCGGTTTCAATTAATGTGTTACGTAAATCTCCATGATGATAGGGTTTAGGCCGCAACAAAAACGCTCCTTTCTACATCTTTACAATGTAAAGATAACCTTTAATCTTGGCGCTGTCAAGATTAAAGGTTATCTAGGAAATCATTCAATTTTGACGAAGAACCACGAAAAAGTACCCTGAATTTCGAAAGTACTTTATGAATTTCATTCAGCAGGTCTTCTCCATGGATTGTCAGAGAATTGGACTGGCCGGATGACTTTACATGGAACTCCGGCAGCGATAGAATTCGGTGGAATATCTTTAGTCACTACACTCCCAGCCCCGATTATGCTATTCTTCCCGATGGTTACGCCTTGAGTAATCTTAACGTCACCGCCAAGCCATACGTTATCTTCCAGAATGATTGGCGCCGAATACACCCCTTTTTCTGCACGTTCAAAAGGATCTTCCGCATGATTGGCACCATACAGTCCTGCTCTCGGACCAATATAAACATCGTTGCCAATTTTCACTTCGTTACAATCGAGAATAATCATGTCATGATTGATATAAACATCATTGCCGATGGAAATATTAAAGCCGAACTCACACCGGAAATTAGACTCGATGTACACGTTCTCCCCCACTTCTGCAAACAACTCTTTTAAAATCGACATGTCGTACTCATCATCGGTATTGACTTTATGATTGTACTTCCTGCAGCTCGAAATCGCATGAGCTCTAAGTGCAGACACATCTTTTCCGGCATCATCATACATGTTACCCGAATTAATCATCTTCTTTATCTCTTCGATATTCATAAGCCCTCCTGGTCCTAGTGTATTTCTACACTTGAAGTGAACAATCCATCCATGCGAAACACGGATCTATCATTTTATGTTGTACAAGATAAAATTATATCACTGCTGCTTTCACTTCTTGTAATCCAAATTAATCTCCCGGATCTTTTCCAGCGCCACCTTCGGTTTTCGGTCTTCGGTAAGCAGGCCGTTAACCTCATGCTGCACGTCCGTAATTTGCGTATAACAGTAGCCGGAAATAAACGGAATTGCCTTAATCGCTCTGGTTATGCTGCCGAATCGCTCCAGGAAAGCTTCCTCACTGTCCACCTGATTGCCGTAACCCCAGCCATGCTCGCTCCGGAAAGCAATCCCTCCATACTCGCTGATGATAATCGGCTGGCCTTTATAACTGTAGCCTTGGGCGAACGCAAATTTCCACTCGTTGTACGTACCGCGGCTACCCGTAATCGAGTCTTTATCCTTGTAGGTTTCGTACAGATCTTCGCCCCGTTCTACATAATCATGAAGAGTCAAAATATCGGAAATGGTGTGCTCCCATCCATCATTGGTGATGACTGGACGATACGGATCAATGGATTTGGTCAAATAATAAATACCTTCCGTAAATTTCTGCTGCCGCTCGTCATGGATAATATTCTGAATGCCCCAGGATTCATTAAAAGGCACCCAGGTAATAATGCAGGGATGATTGTACTGCTGCTGCACAACCTCAATCCATTCCTTGGTAAAATGTTCCACAGCTTCATCGTTATATTCATAAGCAGCCGCCATTTCGGACCAGACCAGCATACCTTTGACATCACACCAGTATAGGAACCGGGCGTCTTCAATCTTCATATGCTTGCGCAAACCGTTGTAGCCCATCTCGAATATCGCCTCGATATCTTCTATCAGCGCTTCTTCGGACGGAGGCGTCAGGTGAGTTTCGGGCCAGTAGCCCTGATCCAGAATCAATCTTTGGTAAAGGGGAATATTGTTCAGCAGGATTTGGCCGTCTCTGATCGAGATTTTGCGCATACCGAAATAAGAGCCCACCCGGTCGAGCTCTCTGTCTCCTTTATACAGCACAAACTCCACATCAAACAGGTTTGGATTGCCCGGAGACCACAGGTTTTGTAGCCAAGGCCCGTTGATACTGCTCATCATGCCGGTTTCGAGCGTCAGCCAGGCTCTATCCACCGAAAGGCTAAGCTTCCTTACCGTTTCGCCCTTAAATGTAATTTCTGTTTCCAGCCGGAGATCATTTTTGTTGTTCGCACCGTTAAAGCGGAAGTCAAACCGGATCATTTGACGGTCGATATCCGGCGTCATTTTCACCATATCCAAGCGCGTTTCATGGACATGTTCGAGCCAGACGCTTTTCCATATGCCTGTCGTCTGCACATAAAACGAATCATGATTCCTTCCGGCCCAGCGCTGCTTGCCCCTAGGCTGAAGACAGCTATCGCTGTCTTCCACTTTCAGCACAATTTCATTTTCGGCGTTTTGCTTAAGCAGGTAGGTAATATCAAAGGAAAACCGGGCATACGCCCCTTCATGCTCCCCCGCAAAACTACCGTTTACATAGCAGGAGGCTTTGTAATCCACACCTTCGAAATGCAGGATCGTTCGTTTCCCTTCTGCCTCTGGAGAAAGTGCCAGCTTTCTGCGATACCAGATCTGCGCATGGAATTTCTCCTCGCCGATCCCGCTCGCCCGGGTCTCATAGGTAAATGGAACATTTATTTTTTGTACGGCCGGAAAATGATCCATCCAGCGTTCCGCAACACCGGCTTTTTCATCATCGAAACTGAAATCCCACTCCCCATTCAGATCCAGCCACTGGCTCCGTACAAATTGGGGTCTCGGATAGTTTTGCATATAAAATTTCGTAGCTGCTGTGGGCATCTTAGCACCAATCCTCTCTCTGATCACTGATATATCCTCTGTATTTCATATCACAGATTACTATCTTGTTTAGAGAAAGAAAATGATTTATTCTATCTAATGACTGATCTATTATCCTATTGAGGAGTGGAATTCACTGATACATCTGAAGCGATGCGGGTACAATGTGATTCATCCGGAAGGCTTTACGGTCGACCGCCCGGGCGGCTCTGGGGATTACGTTTTTTTATTCTTCCGGAGCCAAATGGAGCTTAGGATTCATTCGCAAACTGTGTTTGTTGAACCTAATACCTTTATTATTTTTAATAAAAACAGCCCATATTTCTACCGGGATGCCGAACAGCCTCTGGTCCATGACTGGTTCCATTTTGAAATGGAGGATGCGGATGCTTTTTTTGATCGGCTGAATCTCCCTTTAGATGCTTTAATCAAAGCATATGACCCCTTGTATATTTCCAGGAAAGTGAATGATATTCATTGGGAGAATCTGCAGACTGGAACATTTCAAAATGAGATCATTGATTATACCATTCGTTGCCTGTTCATGAAACTCAGCGATATTCGAAATCATCTGGAACCACACAATCAGATTAGTAAATATTATAATCAGTTCCTGAACCTGAGAAATGAAGTTTTTAGTTCTCCTTCTACCTGGTATACCGTCGAGTTCTTGGCGGACAAGATGAATATGAGCCGGTCTTATTTTCAAAATATATACAAACAAATCTTTGGCATATCGGTAATTAACGATATCATCCTTAACAGACTAGGGTATGCCTCCTATTTACTGAAGAACACAGCATATACGATCAGCCATATTTCTGGAATTTGCGGTTATGAGAACGATGTACATTTTATGCGGCAATTCAAAAAGTTCATAGGAATAACTCCAAGTGAATACAGAGGAAGGCAAAACACCTCCAAGGTTATCTCCATATCTAACGACATGGGCTCAACCTGTTGAAGGTGTTTTGATTTGTCTCACTATTTAACTACGATTTTGTCAAAGTTATTCTCTTGCACGTTTTTTGCGGCATCGTCAAGCTGCTGCTTGGAGTCTGTTCCTTTCTTGGAGAATGATTCTTGAACGACGGTAGACATAGCTGCATAAAAGTCCTGGGTACCAAACTGCGCTTCCGGCTTACCTTCCAGCAGGCCGAACAGCTGCGGATCGTATTTGTACACATTGTCATATTTATCGTATATAGCTTTGACCTTTGAGGCATATTCGGAATCTTCACTGAAGTATTCAAGCGGTGTAGGAACATAATATTTGCCTTCAGCTTTACGCGCCTGGATCGTGTCTTCTACGGATTTCAACGCATCATCGGTAAAATAATCGAATGTAATGTAACGGAACGCCATTTCCTGCTCATCCTTCGTGGCGTTCGGGTTAATGACGAGATAATTGCCGCCCAGAATCCCGTAATGCTTCCCTCCGGCCTCGGCAGCAGGCATCGGGTATGCGATTACATCTTCAGGCTTCATCCCGCCTTCATTCAGAGCTGGCTGGATCACATCGAACGCGCCGGCAATTACCATTGCCGTCCGGCCTTGCTGGAATGAGCTGACCGCGTCTCCCCAGCCAAGCGCCCAGTCCTGCGGAATTGCATCCGCTTCCCATTTCAGCTTCTTATAGAAATCAAGCGCCTTGACACCTGCGTCTGTATTGAATGCAGTTGTAACCTTGCCGTCATTGACAGTTTGAATCTCTCCGCCGGCTTCGAACAGGAAATTTGTCCAATTCCAGCCTGCTTCATTGCCTTTGGCCATTGGTGCGATCCCTGAGATTCCTTTCTTCGGATCCGCCGCTCCCTTGGCAGTGTTATACATATCTTCCCAAGTCCAATCAAGGGCCGGGATCTTAACATTCTTTGCTTCCAATAGCTTCTTATTCACAATTGTGGAGGTAATGTAGCCATTTTGGGTTATTCCATATACTTTACCGTCAACGATAAATTGATTTTGCAGAACTGGATTAATATCATTTTTGTACTGCCAGTTATTCCAAAATTCCGAAATATCAGCCACCCAGCCCCGTTCTATAAGCAATTGCGCCTCGGTTGCCCAGGTGTTGTAGAAAGTCGGCGCTTCATCGGAGGCCATTTTCACTCCAATCTCGTTAACGTTGTATTGCCAATCATCCTTAACGATAGTCACGTTTGGATATTTTGCCTGGAACCGGGCTATCTTATCATCTTCTTGTGCGCGAAGCGTGGTATCATCCGGTAACGGATAGTGGATTTTGATCGTTATTTTCTTCTGGGTAATGTCTTCCGTTGGTTCCCCGGTCTTTACGGCGTTACTGTTGTTCGAGTTGCTCTTGCCCGCTTCACTGGAGGTTTTGTCCTCATTGCTGTTATTGCCCCCGCAGCCTGCCAGCAGCGAACCGGCCAGCATCAGGCACGTTAATAGTGTTGTGAACTTGCGCATTGAAACTCCCCTTTTCCATTTGTGTTGTCGCTACAGCTTAATCTTAATGCCCCGTCACACTTAAGACGATGTGCATTCATATGGGGATCATGTGTGTCTTTACGATCTGAAATCGCTATCTCCCATTCCTCTATCCCTTGACCGCCGACAGGCTTACGCTGCGCATAATGAATCTCTGGAACACAAGAAACACGAAAATCGGCGGGATCATTACCATGAACAAAATCGAGAATTTAGTACTGCTGTCCAGGCTTCGCGCATTGATGACATACTTGTAGATCGCGGTTGCCAGCGTGTATTTATCCTCCGTATGCATGACGAGCGACGGCCAGAACCAATCGTTCCAGGCGGTGGAAAATATGAAGATCGAAAGCGTTGCGAAAATAGGCACGGACAGTGGAACCGCAATCCGCAGGTAGCTGGTCAGGTCCGAGGCGCCGTCGATCCGCGCTGCTTCGAAAATTTCCGGGTGGATGCCGTCGAAGAAATTTTTCAACAGCAGAAAGTAATAAGCATTTGCTCCGGCTGGAAGCCAGAATGCCCAGTATGAGTTCAGTAAGCCCAATTCTTTCAAATTCACAAAGTTCGGAATCATGTAGCTGGAGGCCGGAATGAACAACGTCATTAAAATGAAGAAGTAAATCGCCTTGCTGTAAGGAACCCGAATCCGCGAGATACTGAAGGAGGCTAGACCGAGTACCACAATCGTCATCAGAAGATTGCCTCCGAAAACGAACAGTGTGCTTTTGAGGAAAATCGGCAAATCAATATAATTCCAGCCTTTTCCGAAGTTCTCGAAATGCCATTCCGTCGGGAAAAAACGCGGCGGGAACGTGTTAACCTCCTGGTTCGATTTCAGCCCGTTAAACATCGTCATTGCGATTGGATACAGCATTGTGACTGCCATCACCGCAATGCACAACATCATGAAGCCATATACGATTTTATTACCCGGCTTCTGCAGGTCAGAAGAAGAAAGGATGCCTCTCTCTGCCATGTTAGTATTCCTCCCTGTTCAGCTTGAATTGGATAATGCCGAGTACACCCAGCACCAGAAACATGAGTACACCAAGCGCGGTTCCGGCACCATAATCAAGCTGGGTGAATGCGTATTTGACTGTAAGGAGTGCATAGGTCAGCGTAGCCTTGTTCGGCCCGCCGTCAAGCATGGCAAGTTGAGACTGGTATGACTGGGAAGTCCCGATCAACTGCAAAATTAACATCAGACCGATCAGATTCCGTATCGACGGGAGCGTAATGTGCCAGATTCTTTTCCATACACCCGCACCGTCGATTTCTGCCGCTTCGTACCAATCCCTTGGAATGCTCAGAACGCCTGCCAGATAGATCAGCATCGCTGAACCGAACTGCTGCCACGTTTCCATGAATACGAGTGAAACCATGGAGAACCTTCCATCCGAAATGAATGAGACTGGTTCGGCACCGAACCAGCCGAGCACCGCATTGATCGGTCCAACCGGGTCGTACATCCATCTCCACATGCCGTAGAGCACGACGCCCGGCACGACAAAAGGCAGATAGGCCGCGATTCGCGCGAACCCCTGGAACCATTTCAGTTCAGAAATCGCGATCGAAGCAGCAATCGGCACCCAGAAACCGATGACCAGTGTCAGCAGCATAAAGTATAATGTGTTTTTGACAGATACTAGCAGATCCGGGTTGTTAAACACCTTGATATAGTTGTCGAAGCCGACGAATGTGTTGCCTTTGACAAAATCAATATTGTAGAAGCTGTAAACCATTCCCTTGATGATAGGGACCCACAGGAAAACGATAAAGATTACGATGGCCGGCACGAGGAACATGTACCCCCAAAAGTATTTCCTCCATGGCGGCTTTCTCTCCGGTTCCTTTATCTTGCGTTTTTCTGGTTCCTTGACTATGCTTCCTGGTGAAATCACTGCTTCTTCCATGAGATTCCCTCATTCCTCTATAATGTCTAGCTTTTATTTTAGAAAAAGGAGGGAGAACCGAACATGTCTAAAACTATGTGAATGATAACCGATCTTCCGTTGTTGCGTTCCAAGGTTATTTTTTCAGGTCAGTGGGACTTACGCCAAAGTGCTTTTTAAAAATTTTGCTAAAATGCTCCGGCGATTCATATCCGACCCGCTCAGCGATTTCATAACGGCGCAGATCCGTATTCAGGATGAGCGCTTTGCTCTCCTCCATCCGCAGCTTGATTACGTATTCCCAAAGATTGAAGCCGGTGTTCTTCTTGAAAAGATAGCTCAAATAATTGGGGCTGACATGGTTTTTCTTCGCTACCTCATGAATGGTCAGACCTTTTTGATTGTAATTGGCCTCGATATATTGTTTGGCACTTTCGACGATCCGGTTGTTCTGCGTGGTTAGTTCTTCTGAGGAAGGGTCATGGGTATAGTTATGCCAATTGAAATCACCATAGTAAAAAACAGGACAATCCCCCAGGTCCCAGCCCCATTCAATCGCTTTATCCGCCTGCCGCTTCAACAAGCTAATGAACTCCGAACCTTTCAGGATTTGGCTAATACCGATGACGGACCCAATACCCAGATACTTCTGCACATGATGATGCAAACTGCGTCCGATCATTTCTAGCTGATTGATTTTGTTCACATCGAGCTCATCGTAGCCCGACTCACTCCACTGCAGAATTATACTAAGTTCATACTGGTCTGAATAACACGCCAATGCGTTCCATTCCGTATACAGCAGCTCCTTAGCCACGTTGAGCACGGCATAATGGAACAGCCTTATATCGCTTTCGGAATAGGCCGATGCACCGTTATTCGTCTCCCCGGAGCCTTTGTTGTCCAGCTTCAGCTTCATTTTCAGAACTGAAAAATAAGGTCCGAGAAGCCCCAATTCCCGCTCCAGTTTGCTATGCTTTTTTCCGTCCACATCGGCGGGGATATTATCCCGAAGCAGACCGATTAACCCTTCATTATGTTCCGCAACCGGATTTTCCATATGAAAATGCTCCGCATGCCGTGACAAATAGTCGTCGAAATTCTGTGTCGGCTTATCCATTTTTAGCAACGCATTGCGGACCGAATCCAGGAACTGCTCACTGTTCAGCGGTTTGATTAAATAATCTTTAGCTCCCAGCCTCAGTGCCATTTGGGCATAATGAAACGTTTCGTGCGCTGAGATGATGATCGTCTGCACCCAGGGCTTAATCAATTTGGCCTGCTGCATCAGCTCAATACCGTTCATCCCTCCCATCTGGATATCCGTCACAAGCAGATCAATGTCCTCCATCCGGATATAGTCCAGGGCCTCCTGCCCGCTATAGGCGGTGTAAATCCCTCCAATCCCGAGTCCTGAAGATGTTAGCAGCCCGGCCAAGCCTTGGCAGATGAGCGGCTCATCATCAACGATCAGAATATTGTACATAGTTAACTCCTCCTGGTTACCTAGTTCTGCATCTGGTTTGTTTGGGGAAAGTGAAGTGTTGTCCTCGTTCCCCCTCCTGGGCGTCTCTCAAAAGACAAACCGTAATTGTTGCCGAAATGAAGTCTAATTCGCTGATGAATATTTCGGATGCCGTAACCGAACGCAGGATCGGGTGTTTCCTCATCCAACAATCGGTTGATCAACTCGTAATCGACGGGTTTATAACCGTTGTCTTCGATATTGATGTAAATCTCATTTTCCTCAGTCCGGGCACGAATGAGAATTTCCCCGTCTTCGCCCATATGCTTCACGCCATGAATAATCGCATTTTCGACCAGAGGCTGCAGCGAAATTTTGGGAATCAGGGCCGGGAGCAGCCCGGCAGGGATCTCGATCGTGAATCTGAAACGGTAATCGTGCCGATGCTGCTGAAGCTTAATGTAGGCGGATACATGCTCCAGTTCTTCTTCCAGCATAATGAGCTCCCTTCCCCGGCTCAGACTAATTTTCATCAGCTTAGACAGCTCCTTGATCATTTCGGCAGAGGCGCTATTCCCCTCCATCGAACTTTTCCAGTAAATGCTCTCGAGTGTGTTGTACAGCAGATGCGGATTGATTTGCTGATATAGCAGCTGCAGCTGCGACTCCCTTTGCTTCAAGTCCATCTTATATTTGTAATGGATCAGATCGTTTAGACGATGAGCCATGTCGTAAATCGAAAATATCAGCACATTGATTTCGTCCATTTTGTTTCGCTGCGGCGGTTCGGGCACGACATTACCGGGTTCATACCGTCTTACGAAATACACGAGCTTCTGGATCGGCGTCATCAGAGAACGCCAGAAATACAGCATGAAGACCAGGCTGGCGGCAAAATAGACGATTGATATAAGCCAGATCAGCTTTTTGATTTCGTTCTGCTGCTGAAGCAGGGCTTGAAGCGGTACTTTGTAGACCAGCTTTTGCTGAAGCGCGGCATTATTATTGATGACATAAATATACTTACTCGTAATGACATCCTTGACGCTGACCCCGGAATCAATGGAGTTCGCTTCGGGAGGCAGTTCAAGCATCGTGCTGGGATCGGAAGTGCGCGCGGTTAATATCCGGTTATCCCAATCGGTAAAAAAGAGTTCACCATCCGGCAGTGAAACGGTTTGCAGTGCTTCGCCCACCCGGGCCTCCAGATTCGTTACGACCAGTACACCTATCGTTCCGTTTTGGTAAATACTGTTGATCGCCCGGATGTAGGCCAGTGTTTTCTGGTTACCCTGACCTTTGGTAGGCGGCGATAAATGCTCGACCAGTTGGAGATAGCCCTTCCCCTTCTTCGATACCGCTTCATCGAACCACTCCGGTTTTTCTTCGTCCGAGAAAAAGTACACACCTGATTTCTGCGGTCCCGGATAAAACGGTGCAAAAAAATAGGTGTTTTTCGGATCATAAACGTAAAGCGAGTAATACAGCGGCTCACGTTCGTCCGTCTCCTGTGAATACGTCGTCAGGAGATTCTCTAGTTTTTCGTAGTTTTTCACTCGCTCCAGCGCCGTCTCTCCGCTTGAAACCGGATTCAATTGCTGCAGCAGCGAATTTTGAAATACGGTGGACGTTACCTTGTTCACTGCTTCGATATCGCGGTTGATGAGCCGGAAGTTTTGTTTGCTCAGTTCGATATAAGCGTTCGTGACATTCCGCTTCAAAATTTTCCCTGCCTGATCATTGCCATAAAAGTTCAATACCAGCAGCGGGATGATGATTACGAGGAACAGCAAAATTAACTGCTGCTTCACGTTCATTTTATTGAGCGGATTGGCGGGTTTAGGTTTCAACGGTCTTGCCCCCTCATGCTTTAAGTGTAGCAAAAAAAACAAAACGGAAAGTATGTGTGTTTCTACGCACTTCATGGGCGCTTCTCCGGTTCCGGGGCAACCCGTCGCGTGAGACTTTTCGTCTTGGCATTTCTTCCCTAGTGTAATGGATTTCGTACCGGTTGCCAGCAAAAAAATACGGCTCGCCATGCGAAAAGGACCTCAGGGTAAACCCTAGGGTCCTTTTCATGGGCGTTCGAACAACGCCCGAATTACTTTCGCCACTATCCAGTGTTAAAATAATCAAACCAATTCATGCAGCCCGGCAATCACGCGATCCGCCTCGCCCAGGATGCCGGCGCTTCCGATGCCGACCACAAGACATCCGGCGGCTTTTCCTGCCCGGACCCCAGCAGCTGCGTCTTCGAACACGACGCATTGGGTAGGGTCAAGGCCGAGCGCCGCACTCGCCGTTATAAACACCTCAGGGTCAGGCTTCGCCATAGACACCTTCGTTCCGTCGATCACGGCATCGAACAGATCCGTGATGCCGAGCCGGTCTAGGATAAATAGCGCATTTTTACTGGCTGAGCCGAGTGCGATTTTGACACCTTGGACTCTAAGCGCCCGTAAATACTCCGCCGCTCTCGGTAAAATCTCCGAAGGTTCGAGCCGGGAGATATATTCGATATACTCCTGATTTTTAGTCTCCGCCAATTCATTTCGTTCTTCTTCGCCCATCTGCAAGCCGCCCACCTCAAGCAGAATATTCAGAGACTCCGCCCGGCTTACTCCCTTCAACCGCTCGTTGTCCGCCTCGGAAAATTCGAAACCCAAGCGTTTCGCCAGCGAGCGCCAGGCCAGATAATGGTATTTCGCCGTATCCACGATGACTCCATCCAAATCGAAGATAGCGCCTTTCATCGTTTCCAGCATGTGCATCTCTCCTTAATCTATAGTACAAACCGCACCATTTCTCCCGGCTGAACAAGGGCTGTGTCTCCTCCGGCCCGGAATTCCAGCGCCCGGCTGTTGTCTTCCATCGCCTTCACTAAGATTTCATCGGTGCTAACCCGGACCGTAAACCGCTGGCCCAGCAGCACTGGGCTGAACTCCAAAGAATGCCAGTTCTGAGGCAGTTCCGGTTCGAGACGCACCGTCCGCCCATCGAACCGGATACCGGCGAACCCGAGCACCGCCGCCATCCATGCTCCCCCGTTTGCCGCAGGATGAGTTCCTCCGATGTACAAATCGCCGACATATTGCTTGGAGTCGCCAGTAAGGTCGATCGTGGCTGTGCGGAGAAAGTAGGAATATGCCCAGTCCGGGGAGCCGATATCTGCAGCTACCAGAGCGTATATACAGGAACTTAGGCTCGACCCGTGCTCGGTCCGGGGCTCGTAAAACTCCCAGTTGGCACGTTTGGTTTCCCAATCATATTCATCCTCGAACAGATGAAGCATCAGCGCCACATCAGCCTGCTTCAGAATCTGCGTCGTTGTCGCCAATCCGTTTCCGCCGCCCAAGTACTCGTTTTTATTGAGAATTCTGGACTTTAACTCCGGCAGCGTAATATCTTCCAGGGTGAAATAGCGGTCGAACTGCTCGATCAGCCTGGTTGTCGGGTCCGGATGCGGAACATACAGACGTGCATACAAATCGGAGATATGCCCGGGCTTAATTGCGCCCCCCTCCATCAAAGCCTCGTATTGGTCAGGACTTTCTTCGCGCAAATAAGCAACCGCATCCAGGGCGTAGCGAAGCGTGCGTTTCACCATCGCATTCGTGAAGGCGTTGTTGTTGACCCGCTCGTGATACTCGTCCGGGCCGGTCACATCGAGAATCTCGTAGCGTTCCTTTCCCGGATTATAGTAAGCATAAGAGTAAAAGAAACGGGCACATTCCCATATCGTCTTCGCTCCGCCATCCCGCAGGATGCTGCCGTCTCCGGTAAAACGATAATACTGCCAAATCCCGCAGGCAACATCCGCGCTGATATGCACCTGTTTGTCGCGGAAATAGGTGCGCATCGGCCGTCCGGTAAACACGTCGTTCACGTTGAACAGCGTGCAGGCGTCATCGCCCGTCTCCTGGCTCTCCCAGGCGTAAAAGGCCCCTTCATACCCGTATTCCGCTGCCTTTCTCAGCGCGCCGCCCAGTGTATGAATTCTGTACATCATGATGTTGCGTGCTACCTCTGGCTGCGTATACAGGAAGAACGGCAGCATGAACATCTCGGTATCCCAGAATACCGCTCCTTTATATACCTGGCCGGACAAGCCCCGGGCCGGGATCGACAACCGCTCCGAATGCCCGGGTGCGACGATTAACAACTGATACAAGCTGTAATGCAGCGCCAGCTGTGCTTCCTCGTCGCCTTCAATTACCACATCGGTGCGGCTCCATTTCTCTTCCCATTTGCCTGAATGCTCACTCAGCAATGCCCCGTAGCCGAGTCCGGCCGCTTCACGGCATAGTCTTAGTGCAGCAATGCCCGGATCTCCCGCGTTATCCTGGCCGGTGAACACTGCCGCGTATTTGTACAACGTATACGTTTCCCCCGCGCGGCAGGAAATCCGGATTTCCCGGAAGATGGAATCTGTTCCAAGCCCGGAACTAGCAGTTACTTCAAACGGTAGTCCCGGAGCGCCTTCCCAGGTTTCGGCGACAGCCACCGGCACTTTAAGCTCATGAGTCGAGGCGGTCAGCAGCAGGCTGCCTTCCCGCTCCGAACCCTTAAATTGCTCCAGATGCGGGCCGTTAATATCCCATACCTCTCCGTCAATGCCAGTAAAGATAACAAGCTCTCCGTCTGCATCCGCCTCTACTGTCAGCCGGGCGGCAAGCAGGTTCAGCCGCTTCGCGCAGCAAAACCGCTCTGCCGTCAGCGAAACCCGCCGTTTCGTCGTTTCACTGTCTCCAACTACCTGAAACACCGTACGGCGGCGGTGAACTGCCCGGCGGATGTCGAGCTGCTGCTCATGCTCGAGTACTTCAGCACCCGCACCCTGCCCGGTTCCGGCGGAATGGACGCTCAGCGGCGTCCCGTCCCATTCGAGACGTGCAAACAACCCATTGGGTGCGTTCACCGGTTCGCGCCACCGATCCCCCACCCGGTCGTACAGACCGGCCAGCGTCACCGCCGGCAATTCCTCCCGGGTAGCTTCCTCCATCGTGCCCCGGTAACCCATGTACCCGTTCCCGATCATGAACTTATTGCCGCTCGCGGCGATCCGATCTTTGTTGAAGCCCCGTTCACTTATAATCCATTCCATTACGCCTTCACCCAACCTTTACTCGGGGAATAGTGATATTAACGGCTTCTGAGCCGACACGGCAGCTCTGCCCATACACAGTAATATCGACGGGCTCGCCCGATTCAGCCCGGAACAATACATATTCCTTGCAGACTTCCACGAATAGCTTCGTTCCGCGGAAAGTAATCGGAAAGCTGTATCGTTCCCAGCGGTCCGGGATATCAGGATTAAACGTGAGTTTCTCACCATCCGAGCGCATGCCGCCGAAGCCATAGACGATATTCATCCAGGCAGCGGCGATGGACGTCGTGTGCAGTCCCTCCCTGGTATTGCGGTTATAATTGTCCAAATCGAGTCGTGTAGCAAACTCGAAGAATTTGAACGCTTCCGCCGGCCGGCTGATCTCGGAAGCGATGATCGAATGGATCGACGGCGATAGAGAGGATTCGTGAATGCATCTCGGCTCGTAATAGTCATAATTTGTGCGCTTCACTTCCAGCGGGAATTGCCCGCTGTACAGGAACAAGAACATCAGCACATCTGGCTGCTTGATCATATCGTACCGGTACAACCGGTCGTAGGACCAATGTGAATACAGAGGGAAATCCTCTACCGGAATAGCATGGATGTCTAGATGCGGCATATCGAAAAAGCCGTCATGCTCCTCGTATATGCCGCTCTCCTTATCCTGCGGGATCTTCATCCGTTCTGCCTTGTTCGCCCAATCAGCCTGCTCTTCCGCGATCAATCCGAGCCGCTCCGCAAGCGCTTCGTAAGCGGCTTCTTCCTCTATGTGCATCTGGCCGATCACTTCGAGCGTGTATTCAAACAATTTTTTTGCCATCAGGTTGATGTAGCAATTGTTGTTGACCATCAGTTGGAATTCGTCCGGCCCCATGACACCGAAATAGCCGAATTCACCGGTCTTCTGGCCAAACTGCCCTCGCGAAGCATAGAAACGGCTGATTTGAATCAGCATTTCCAGCCCTTTTCCAAATAAAAACGCTCTGTCCCCGGTGATATTCACATAGTGACGTATCGCGTATGCGACAGCGGTTCCCACATGAAGCTGAAGATTCGAGTGCTGCCACAAGTCGCAGCTTTCTGTTCCGTCAATCGTAGCGATCGGATAGAACGCACCTTCACAGTCCAGCTCCTTCGCCCTCTGCAGCGCGTAGGGAAGCGATTTATAGCGGAACTCCAGAAGACTTCTCGCCGCTTTCGGATTGTTGAAAATGTAAAACGGCAGACAATACGACTCCGTGTCCCAAAATGCCAGGCCCCGGTAGGCTTCGCCGGTCAGCCCTTTCGCCCCAATATTGAAGCCGGAGTTATCTCCGTGGTAAGTCTGGTACAACTGAAAAATACAGAAGCGGATTCCCTGCTGATTCTCCAAGTCTCCTTCAATCTTAATGTCGGAAGCCTTCCACATATTGTTCCAATATTCCAGCTGTCGCGCAGCTGCTTCATCGTAATCGAGTATGAGACACTGCTCCGCCTGCTGAACTCCCTTCCCCCAAACGTCCTTGTGTTCGAGTGCGTGGTCCTTTTCGGCGTAATTCATGACCATCTTGTCCAGCGTCGTGCGCTTCCCTTGCTCCAGCTTGAGCAAGACGTCACAGCCGATAAAACGGTCGCTCTCTACAGACGAACTGTTGAGCTGCGCGTCTGTTTTTAACCGGAAGGCGGAGAACAAACGATTCTTCGTATTAACGGTTTGTGCCATTATTGCGGCCATGCCGCCGATTTCTTGCCGATTCAGTGTCTCCCAGTAACAGCGTCCCTGATCCTCATGAACAATGGAGAAGTCCAGCCCGGAACGAACCTGGACCATACTAGAGAAATTCAGCGGCTCGAACGTAATCCGTTGGCAGCCCAGATGGGAGACGGTCATACTCACAAACCGCTCGAACCGGATTTTCACGCTTTTTCCGTTATTCAAGTGCCATATAAGTTCCCGAGTATATACTCCGCTTTTGAAGTCCAGCTCGCGGCGGTAGTCACTGAACCGGCTTTCCGCCAAATCCAGGGTTTCCCCGTCAATCGTAATCCGTGTATACAGCCAATCCACCGCGTTGACCATGAAACGTAGCGATTTGATGATTCCTTTATAGTGGGCTTCAACTTTGCTCTCTTCAAATAGCCCGTTAAAGTAGCTTCCCAGCAGGCTGTCTCCGCCGTAACCTTCTTCCGGATAGCCCCTGACCCCCATATATTCGTTTCCCAGCGAAAAAATCGACTCGGAAACCCGGTTGCGGTCCGGGTCAAACCCTTCCTCTACGACTCTCCAGGGGTCTACCGTCAAGTATTTGTCCGCGATTTTCGGCATGCTAATGTTTCCTCTCCTTTACGCTTTTGCTCTGTACAATTACAGAATAGCCAAAAGCGAAAGGCGGCCAAATGTCCAACTCTCATGAGCTTGTGTGTTATCTTACGGAGTTTCGGTTCGTGGTTGGTTTGCTGTGTCGTTCCCTCGAAATCTTAGTTCTGCACATGAATCCGATAGAAACAAACCTATTTATGTAAACCCAACCTATTTTACAATTAATAGGAAACTACTTTGCCTGATCTGAAGATGAAGGGAGGCACATGTGTTAACTTGATACCGTTTACATTTTCGTTATGAGCATAAGATGCGATTTATCGAAGGGACTTTAATCTGAAGGGAGAGTTGAATTCGTGAATAACCAAAAACGATTTATCGCCTGGGTGTGCATTGTAACTTTAATCGCAGGAACGCTTCTGGCATCTGTTGGCTTTCCTGCCTCCTCTCATGCAGCAGGACGGCCTAATCTGGCGGCAGGGGCATCCGTATCCGCGTCCGGACATGCCGATGTTTATGTTGCCTCCAATGTCACGGACGGGAATTCCGGTACGTATTGGGAAAGTGTCAACCATGTCTTCCCTCAATGGGTACAGGTTGATCTCGGCAGCACGGCCTCCGTTGATCAGGTTGTCCTGAAGCTACCGGCCCAATGGGAGAGCCGTACGCAAACCCTTTCCGTGCAGGGAAGCACGGACGGAAGCAGCTTCTCGAATCTTAAAGCTTCAACCGGATACACATTTGATCCGAATACCGGAAACACGGTAACGATTGACTTCACTGCAAGCATTGTCCGTTATGTACGTATCCATGTAACTGCGAATACGGGCTGGCAGGCAGCGCAATTATCCGAGATTGAGGTCTACGGTACGATTCCTCAAGTTGAGCCCTCGCCGATCCCCGGGAAAATTGAAGCTGAAAGCTATACTACAATGAGCGGTATCCAGACCGAACCGACTGCAGATACCGGTGGCGGTCTTAATGTAGGATGGATAGATGCCGGCGACTGGCTGGACTATAGTGTAAATGTACAGAGCGCCGGAACTTATAATGTAGAATACCGGGTAGCTGGAAATACCGCCGCCGGCGGGATTCAGCTTCAATCGGGCGGAGCAACGCTGGCTGCTACAGAAGTACCGGATACCGGAGGATGGCAAAATTGGCAGACCGTCTCAGCCATTGTTACGCTTAAGGCCGGGCCGCAAACCATCCGCGTCTTGGCGAGCGGAACGGGTTTCAATCTGAACTGGCTCCAATTCACCCCAAGTTCCACTTCAGATAACGAGGCTCCTACGCCGCCCTCAGGCTTAGCTTTTACGCAGCCGGATTCAGGTACGATTCTCCTCGCTTGGAACGCCTCGACCGACAATGTGGGCGTTAGCGGATATGACATTTACGCCAACAACCAGCTTCGAGGCAGCGTTAACGGCTCCACCCTCACGTATAAGGACACACAGCCCGCGAACATAACGGTGACCTATTACGTGGTTGCCAAGGACAGTGCCGGAAATGGTTCCGCACCAAGCAATTCCGTAACACGCAGCGGCTCAGGCACAACTGAGTCAAACCTCGCAATCGGCAAGCAGATCACTGCCTCATCTTCTACATTTTCTTTTGTAGCCTCAAATGCAAACGACAACAACGTAAACACCTATTGGGAAGGCAGCGGACATCCAAGCACCCTCACCATAGACCTTGGTGCCAATGCCAACGTTACTTCGGCAGTACTCAAGCTAAATCCTGACAGCGCATGGGCAACGCGCACCCAGACGATCCAGGTGCTGGGCCACAATCAGAATTCCACGACCTTCACGAGCCTGGTCCCGGCAGCCTCGTATACATTTGATCCAGCTTCTCACAATACCGTGACCATTCCTGTCAACGCAAGCTTGAGTAAACTTCAGCTTCGGATTACGGCGAACTCAGGAGCGCCGGGAGGACAAGTCGCCGAATTCCAAATTTTCGGTACGCCTGCACCTAACCCGGATTTGACGGTTACGGATATCTCCTGGTTACCTGCTTCTCCAGATGAGAGCCAAGCCGTAACACTAAAGGCAACCGTTCAGAATATTGGCGCTGTAGCCTCACCCGCTACAAGTGTAAACTTCTATCTTGGTACTGCGCTGGCTGGTACGGCTAATGTCGCCGCACTTGAGCCAAACGCTTCGGCGAATGTCTCCGCGGTCATTGGTGCAAAGGATGCCGGCTCTTACACCGTCATCGCTAAGGTGGACGAGGATGGTAAGGTCTTTGAAACAAACAAAGCGAATAACAGTCTTACTTCAACTTCACATTTAGTCATAGGACAAGTGCAAAGCTCCGATCTCATCGCTGCCACTTCCTGGACACCGGGCAACCCGAGCACCGGCAACACAGTCTCCTTTACCGTCAATCTCAAAAATCAGGGAACGATCGCTTCCGCGAGTGGATCTCATGGAATCAAGGTGGTGCTGAAGAACCCTGCAGGCGATATTGTCAAGACCCTCACCGGTTCCTATAACGGTTCTCTGACCCCAGGAGAATCGGTTAACGTCACCATAGGGACATGGACAGCCGTCAACGGAAGCTACACCGTAACGACCACAGTTGAAGCTGATGCTAATGAAGTAGCGCTCAAGCAGTCCAACAACAACAGCGTGTCCAGGCTGTATTCCGGCCGCGGCGCCAACATGCCGTTTACGATCCTGGAGGCAGAATCCTCGGCAAACAGCACCAATGGGTCAAAGCTCACCCCGAATTTTACACCGGGCGATTTTGCCGGAGAAGCCTCAGGCCGTTCGGCGGTCTACCTGGATAAGACGGGCGAATATGTGGAATTCACACTGCCCTCACCAGCGAACGCATTCGTTCTGCGCAATGCTGTTGCCGAGAATAGCACGGGAACAGTTAGTATTTATGCGGACGGCGCGGATAAAGGCAATTTTACCGTGACTTCCAAGTTCTCTTATGTATACGCAACACCTTCAACGCTCGGACGGCTTGGATACGATAATTCAGGATCCAAGGCTTACTGGCTGTATGAAGATGCCCAGCTCATGTTGGACAAAGTCTATCCGGCCGGGACCAAAATCAAGATTCAGAAAGATGACGGAGATATTCCTTGGATCTACGTGGACATGATTGAGACAGAGAATGTTGCTCCGCCCGCCTCGAATCCGGATCCGGGCAAATATGTGCAGGTGTCCGGCACCAAGTCCATCGAGCAAGCCTTAAGTGAATTCCGGCAGGACCCGTCCAAGAAAGGGATCTTCATTCCCGCTGGGGAGTGGACGATTTCATCCAAAATCTACTTGTACGGCCGGGCGACAGAGATCATCGGTGCTGGTCCATGGCACACCAAGCTGGTAGCTCCAAAAGATCAGACGAATACAGATGTCGGATTCAACATCAGTTCGGCCGCTAACGGTTCTACCATCAAGAATTTGTCTGCTTGGGGTAACTATGTCTACCGTCAGGACGGTCCGGGCAAGTTCATTGACGGCAACGGGATGCAAAACGTCACCATCGACAACATTTGGGCTGAACACTTCATCTGCCTGTATTGGGGGGTGAATTCCTCCTACAATACGTTCACAAACAACCGGATTAAGAACGTTTTTGCCGACGGCATCAACATGACCAATGGTTCTTCCTATAATATCATCAATAACAACTATGCCCGCGGGACCGGCGACGATTCGTTTGCCCTGTTCAGCGCGATTGATTCAGGCGGCTCCTACAATCTAGGCAATAAATACACTAACCTCACCGCCACCAATGTCAGACGTGCAGCCGCTTTTGCCATCTATGGAGGAGAGAATAATCTATTCCAGAATCTGTACGGCGCTGATACGCTAACTTATCCAGGCGTAACCATTAGCAGCTTAAGCTTTGGATATAACACATTAGGCTTCGGTAACCAGGATACGATCATCGACGGGGTGACCCTGGACCGTACAGGTGGTGATTTCTGGACCAGTGTGGGAGCGGATGATAAGATCAACGATTATCAGAACTATGCAGCCATCTGGTTCTTCGGCGGAGACCGCGATTTCAAAAATATCCTTGTCAAAAACGTCGATATCAATAACCCGGTCTACTTCGGACTGATGTTCCAATCGAAATCTCCGGAAAATCTGCCGATGCAGAACGTTAGGTTGGAGAACATTACGATCAATAACCCGACCCGCTACGGCATCAAGCTGGTAGCAAAAGCTGAGGATGGGCAAGGTCCTGCCGTCGGCGCAGCAAGCTTCACTAACGTGAAAGTGAATAATCCGGGTGTAACCGCGATCTACGGCGAAACCAAAAACCCCGGGTTCAACGTCATTCGGATATCAGGTAATAACTGGTAAAATAGATACGATATACTCCCCTCCATGTAGACAGGTTAAAAATAAACCAGCTACTTGGAGGGGAGTATTTTTGTCGAATTCACCTTAAGAATTTCTTTAGAAATATCCTACGATGTTCTTCAGGATTTGTTTTTATGATGAATTTTAGTGGATTGGGGGGTCATCTATAATAAATGAATATCTATGTGAAAATTTTAATCTATCTCGGCAGCAGCTTATTAATTGCATTCTTCTTGACATTAATTCTCTCTTATTGTTTGGCTTATTTTCTTGTTGGTTTATCACAGTTTGTTGATGATTCTACTACCAGATTTTTCGCAGATGATGTTTGTAATGTTCTTCCCCACCCTCTCCCCTCTGCACACTCTTCAGGTTTTCTTAAGATTTTCTTTAGAAATACTCTCATCAATTCCTTAGTTTTTCTCGTTACGATACCTCTATCGACAAGAGGAGCTGAAAATAATGACCGGTAATACAGTGTTAGACTTTATCCATCAATATGGTTATCTATTCTTTTTTCTCGCCTTTTCCTTGGGGCCATTTGGAGTCCCGATCCCCAATGAAATAACCATCCTTACTGGTGCCATACTAAGCCGCTCAGGCGTTATTAATCACTGGACTGCTTATATCTGTATTCTGGCAGGTTTTCTAACGGCGATCACGGTTGCCTATTTTGCAGGAAAGTTATTCGGTCACGGATTTAAGAAAAAGCTGTTGAACAATAAACACTATCTACAAGCCGAATCCATCTTAAGAAAAAGAGGCAATGCAGCGATGTGTATCGGGATGTTCATCCCGGTTGTACGTTATTTTATGCCTTTGCTGATTGGACTGAGCGGTATTCATTATAAAAAATTTGCTCTTATTGCGTACTCAAGCGCCTTGCTCTGGACGATAACTTTTTTTGCTTTAGGAACTTTTTTTGGAGATCCTATTTTATCATTGCTGCATGCTTGAGTTTTGAGGCCGAAACCAACCTGAAATTAGAAAGGATACGACAGAAAATGAATACAATCTTAGTTGTAGACGACGATCCGGATATTCGAGATGTGATCCATGTATATTTGCGTAATGAAGGATACCGTGTAATTGAGGCAGCCGATGGCGGGGAAGCGCTGAACATCATCCAATCAAGTCCCGTCCACCTCGTTATTTTGGATGTCATGATGCAACGCATGGATGGGATCACTGCCTGTATGAAAATAAGAGAAATTTCAAATACTCCAATCATCATGCTTTCGGCCAAAGAAGAGGATATTGATAAAATTATCGGTTTGACTACTGGAGCGGATGATTACATGGTCAAGCCGTTTAACCCTTTGGAATTGATCGCTCGTGTAAAAGCTCAATTCCGCCGGCAATCATTAATTGGAAAAGAAGAATTCAAATCGCTGATCCTGATCAAAGACCTGGTGATCGATAAAAATAAGCATTCCGTTAAACTGAAAGGAAATGAGATTTCGTTGACCCCTTTGGAGTTCGCGATTCTGCTGCTGTTAGCGAGCCGGCCTGGTCAAGTTTTTAGCTCAGAGCAAATCTACGAAAGCGTGTGGAAAGAGCCTTACGGGTATTCTGACAATACCGTTATGGTTCATATTCGCAATCTCCGGGAGAAATTAGAGGAAACTCCAAGGGAACCTCAATACATTAAAACAGTATGGGGAGTTGGCTATAAAATTGACTAAGCGTGCTCGAAAGCTACACCACAAAAAGCGAATTCAAGTCAATATTCTAATTCGGATGATCATCAGCCTGGTAATTTCAATTAACATAAACAATGTTTTCATTTTAACTTCACTTAAACTTGGTAATGCTATGGAATCTGATTGGTATCTTCGTTTTTTCCCTTATCTGAATACACCTTTGTTTATCGTTAGTTTCATCAGTATCTTTTTATTCTTGACCCACAAAATTGTACAGGACTTGATCAAGCTTGAGCAGGGGCTTGAAATTATCGCTGAAGGAAATTTGGGTTATCGCGTAACTGTCGACCGTCAAGACGAACTTGGAAATGTTGCCATGAACATTAACAGAATGGCGGAGCGTTTAGAAGAACAAATCGCGAAGGAACGCAAAATCGAACAATCTAGGATGGAAATGATTACAGGCCTCTCACATGACTTGCGCACTCCTCTTACAAGTATCATCGGCTATATCCAGCTTCTCAAAACTGAATCTTTCCAAGATAAAGACGAATATTCACGTTTTGTTCAGAACACGTACAACAAGGCTGTACATTTGAGAAAGCTGCTTGACGATTTGTTTGAATACACCCGGCTAACCTCTGTCGACGATACCCAATTGAATCGGAAGAAAATTGATTTATTCCAGCTTTTAGAGCAATTGCTGTTTGAATTTGAACCGCTTGCTCAAGAAAACGGCATTCAAATTGCAAAAGAGATTGGAGCCTCTCCAATAAGCACTTTTGTGGACAGCGAAAAAATTGCCAGAGCGATCGACAACCTTTTGATGAACGCCTTAAAATATTCCTTCAAGCCCGGAGTGATTCACGTTCGATTGATACAGCATAGTACACATATAACTATTGAGGTTCAAAATAAAGGCACACCACTTACGGAAGATCAAGTAAATAAGCTGTTTGACCGGTTTTATAAGGTCGATTTTTCAAGGAGCAGTGAAGGCATTCAGGTCGGATCCGGTCTCGGTCTTTCTATTGCGAGGAATATCGCGGAGCTGCATCAAGGCAGCCTGACGCTTCATCATACCGGTGACGTTTTTTCGTTTCAAATGACGTTGCCACTATACACTTCTAACCATTGAATTTAGTCATTAAGGTTGACGAGCGAGGATTAAGAAAATATACAAAACAAGGCAAAAAACTTCATCAAGCTTTTATGCTCAATGAAGTTTTTTTGCCTTATATAATTACGTCTTAATTAATTATAGTTATATTTCAAACTCTTCCGTTGAAACTGAAAGACCGCCGTTCTGCAAACCATTGTTATTGGCTACAGCAAGAACGTACACTCTATATTTAACCCCTTTAACAATTAATTCACCGTTAACATCCCTTCTCGAGGCTACAACTGCAGGATTCGTTCCATTAGGAGTTATCGACGTAAAATACGAGGATTTAACCGCAATTGCTTCCGCAGAACCAAAACCTTGCTTGGATGGAACTACCAGGATCCGGTATTCCGAAATATTGGACTCGTTAGCGGATGGGTTGAATCTGACTAGTATTTTTCCATCATTCACACTATACGTTACATTGGTGACCGATCTCACCGGAAGCTTAGTAGATAAAGTAATTACATTCGACTCTGAAGACAACACATTGGTGCCGGAATACTTCCCGCTTCCAACGGTTAAGACATATATTTTGTAGCTGATGCCACTCTTAATCATTGTACCGTTTACGTCCCGCGCGGACGATTTCAAGACTTGACTGGTGCTGCTTCCTGAAGTGCCTACCGCCGTATAATTGGAGCTGGAGACATTATTCGCCTGGGATAAGCTGAAGCTGCTGTAACTGGAAGTAGGGACCACCATGATACGATACTGGTTAATGTATGTCTCATCTGTGGCATGGTTAAAGGATACTTTTAAATCACGCCCATCTTCGTAATCACTCACATCACTTACATCCAGGTTCGAAATAGGTGACAATCTGTAGTCTAGAGTTAACGTAATTAATGGTGCGTCAGCCGAAAGAATATTGGTGCCCAAATTTTTCCCGCTTCCAACCGCTAACACGTACACTCTGTAAGGTGTTCCATTCTTAATGAAATCACCACGCACGTCTCTTGCTGACGAGGCTAACACTTGACTGGTGCTAGATCCTGTTGTGCTCACCGTTGTGTAATAAGAGCTGTAGACATTATTCGCCTCAGATAGACTAAAGTTGTTGTAATAAACTGTAGGCACAATTAGAATTCGGTACTGGCTAATATACGTTTCATCTGTAGCGTGGTTAAAGGATACTTTTATATCCCGGCCATCTCCAAAGTCACTAACGTCGCTTACACTTAAATTAGAGATATTTACCGAGGACAGCGTAATCGCAGATGAAGCAGCAGACAACAAATTATTGGCTGCATTGCTTGCACTATCTACCCCCATAACAAACACACGGTAACTAACTCCAGTCTTAATCAGAGCCCCATCCACGTCCCTGGCTCCAGATGACAATATTTGGGCGATATTGGATCCCGTTTTGTTGACCTGCGTATAATTTGAACTGATAACAGCATTGGCTGCCCCTAGACTGAATGAGGAATAATTAGAAGCTTTGACCACAAAAATCCGGTAAGAGCTTATCCTGGACTCATCCGATACTTTATTGAAACTTACAAATAAATCACGGCCATCACTATAATCACTCACATCATTTACTTGTACGTTGCTTGGCGCAACTACTACAGTATTATTGTTCAGGGTTATCGCCGCCGAACTAATCGAAAGAGCACTGGTGTTGTTGCCTTTACCCACTGCCAGGATATAAGCTACATAGGTTTGATTGCTTCTAATGAGTTCACCATCCACATCCCTTGAATTAGCTGTCAGTCTAATCGTAGGGTTAGTGCCTGTAACTAATACCGTGGAGTAATTGGAGGACGTTACCTTTTCTGCAGAAGATAGGCCAAAGGAACTCCAAGCTTTTACAATCATTACCCGGTAATGATCCACCAGTGATTCATTAGAGGATTGGATGAAGCTGATCTGAAGATCCCGGCCGTCACCATAATCACTCACATCCTTTACCTGCACATTCGATGACGGATTTACAATCCCGCTTGCGCCGTCTGAAGTTGTTATGGTCACCACTTTTGTAACCGGGTTCCACCCCACCTTATGCCCCAGTGCCTCACTGATGAATCGTGTAGGAACCATCGTTCTCCCTTTCAAATTTTGACCAGGCACATCTAAAGTTACGGTTGTATTGTTAATCGTGGCTATCTTTGAGCCAATCTTTAACATAATCGTTGTATCATCTTTAGTGGCAGTTACCGTCTGGGATTTCTGATTCCACTTGATGGTGGCATTAAAGGCTTCAAAAATTGCCCGTAACGGTACCATCGTCCGTCCATTCACCATCACCGGTGCCCGATCTGTAGACAATTTAACTCCGTCAATAACAATGCTGATGGGCGAATTAGCAGCGTTCACTGAAGATTGAAGCATCATCGGCAAAGCTAATAAGCCCACTAAAATAGAAATACATAACTTCTTCACAGATTCACCCTCCTGGAATGACGATTACATTCTTTTCCTAACCCTTTGACGCTCCGACATAGCTAAAAGTTTCACGCTTTATTGGTTACAATATTTTAGTCTATGTGATTAAAAAAGACCGTGAAAAAACAACAAAGCAGCGATTCTCCCGTTATTGGAAAGCCGCTGCTTTGTGTTTTTGGTCATCAATCACTTCAATATGTTAATTAAGGTCTAATCAATACCTTAAGTGCTTCACGTTTATCCATTGCACGATAACCCTCAGGGACACCGTCAAGATCTACCGTTACATCAAATACACGGCCAGGTTCCAGTGTTCCATCGAGAATATCCGGTAATAGCTCTTCCATGTACGCACGTGTTGGTGCCGGCCCTCCCGCAAGCTTGATGTTCCGCCCGAATAGACTTGCAAAGCCAACAGGAGCTTCTTCATACTGCGGAACGCCTACGCGGCTAATCACTCCGCCAGCACGCACGGCACCCAGACTCATTTCGTAAGCAGACATCAGCCCGACACACTCCAGAACAACATGTGACCCTTCCCCATTTGTCAACTCCCGGACTTTGGCAATACCTTCTTCTCCTCGTTCAGGAACAATATCAGTGGCACCAAATTCAATTCCCAGATCAGTCCGTTTCTTATGCCGGCCCATCAAAATAATTTTTTTGGCGCCGAGCTTCTTGGCTGACAGAACAGCAAGCAGCCCGACAGCCCCATCTCCAATCACTGTCACCGTTGTATTCTCATTTACGCCTCCCATCAGCGCAGCATGGTAGCCTGTACCGTAGACATCAGATAATGTCAACAGGGAAGGCAATAAAGGGGAAGTTTCATCAATTTCGTCAGGCAATTTGAACATACTTCCTTGTGCTTGCGGTACTCGGACAAATTCAGCCTGGCAGCCGCTCATGAAGCTTCCGTGTACACAGGAAGTCATCAATCCTTCCCGGCAAAACGGACAGGTGTTGTCTCCAACCGCAAAAGGCACTATAACCAAATCGCCCTTCTTGAATCCGGAAACAGATGCCCCCATTTCCTCTATTCGTCCAATAACTTCATGTCCCATGGCTTCCCCATGCTCATGGGCATGCATGTTATGATACGGATGCAGATCACTTCCACAAATACACGCAACAACAACCTTTAATATGGCATCTGTTGGCTCTTGCAATTGCGGAACGGCTACTTCTTCAACGCGAACATCGCTGGCTGCATACATAATATTTGCTTTCATTTTTAAGCTCCACCTTTTCTAATAATAATTTAACGTAACATACCTCATTATCTAAAACCGGCATTAGACCCATACACCGGATGTGGTACATATGAATCCTCCAGTAATGAAATTTCTTCAGGAGTTAAGATAACCGAAAGTGCGGCAGCCGCATCTTCAAGGTGAGTGATTTTCGTAGCGCCGATAATAGGAGCTGTGACCGGTTCTTTCTGCAGCAGCCAGGCAAGTGCGATTTGAGCGCGGGGAACGCCATATCTTGCTGCGATTGCAGCAACCTGATCAATAATGATCCTGTCGGCTTCTGCAGTCGCATCATACTTAGCTTTTTGCACTTGATCGGTTTCAGAACGTTGTGTGGTCTCTTGCGAATTCCGGGTCAATCTGCCTGATGCAAGAGGAATAAATGGAATGACACCGATGTTTTCTTCCTTGCACAGCGGCAGCATTTCCCTTTCCTCTTCACGGTAGATCAGATTATAGTGATTTTGCATCGTCACAAAACGGGTCCAGCCATGCTTCTCAGCGACATGCAGCGCCTTTTGAAACTGCCAGGCATGCATAACAGAAGCTCCGATATATCTAGCTTTCCCGGCTTTTACTACATCATGTAATGCTTCCATGGTTTCTTCAATCGGTGTATGATCATCCCAGCGGTGAATTTGATACAGATCGACATAGTTGGTTCCAAGGCGTTTGAGACTTTTATCAATTTCACTCATAATTGCCTTTCGGGAAAGTCCGGAGCCGTTTGGACCTTCATGCATGCGCGAAAAAACTTTTGTCGCCAGAACAATTTCATCCCGGTTAGCATAGTCCTTAAGTGCACGGCCGACAATTTCCTCGCTTGTTCCTTCTGCATAGACATTTGCCATATCGAAAAAGTTGATGCCAAGCTCCAAAGCTTTTTTGACTATAGGACGGCTGTTCTCTTCATCAAGTGTCCATTTGTGAGATCCTCGTCCAGGTTCACCAAAGCCCATACAACCAAGGCAAAGCCTAGAAACATCCAACCCGGTATTTCCAAGTTTCACGTATTCCATTTGATTCCCTCCCGGCATTAGCGATCAGATAATAATTTCCCTCCGAAACCAATGTTTTCTCTCTCGCTTTCCTTAATCAAAACAAAAGCCGACTCGGGTACATTCATAATATCCTCTACAATACGACATTCAAGGCAGCTTCAGGATGGAGAGCATAAGCCGGATACGCTTTTGCAGCTTGCTCTACTTGTTCGTCGGATAGCTGCATGACTCCATAGACTGCGTAAGGTGCCAGATAGCGGGTCCCGATCATATTGCTTGTTGCCTGGAAAGGCCGCAGCAGCTCTGGAAGGGTATACGTGAATGCACCGTCAGGTGTATAGGAAGCTTCAGGAGCACCTAAGCTAATTGCAAGCATTAGTTCCTTGCCGTGCAGTTTGTTGCCCGTGCTTCCGTATGCCCAACCATAGGTAAGAACGGCATCTTCCCATTTTTTCAGCAGAGAGGGTGTGCTGTACCAATAAAAAGGAAATTGCAGAATGATACGGTCGTGCTGCTCTAATAGCTCCTGCTCGGCTTTAACGTCAATCTCCTCGTTGGGATAAGCTTCGTATACACGGTGTACAGTAACACCATCTTGTTTGTCCATCTCCTCTACCCAGCGGCGATTGAGACGGGAACCAGAAAGGTTGGGGTGGAATACGAGTACGAGTGTTTTCATTCAGAATCTCTCCTTATCTCTATTTAGTAATTCGTTGTAGTGGCTGAGATAAGAATAACAGGAATAAATATAGATTTCTTTGTCAGGAAGCTCATTTTGTTTGTTCATTTAGCTCATCTTGACTTCATCCTCTGTGAGCTTAGATTTCTGCCTAAATTCCGATGGCGAGAGGCCAAAACGGAGCTTGAACACTTTAGAGAAATGGGTGATGTTCTCAAATCCGGTAGAGTAGCAGACATCAGTGACGGAAAGCGTCGTTTCTAACAGCAGCCTCTCAGCTTTATCCAGCCTACGGTTGCGAATCCACTTCAAGGGAGAAGTATGGTAGGTTGCCTGAAATTCCCGTTTGAACGTCGACAGACTTCTGCCCGATAGATACGCCAGATCCTGCAGGGATACGGGATTAGTGAAATTCTCCTCCATGATTCTAGCGATACTGTTATTGTCATTGTCATAGCTGCCCGGCTGCACCAGCTGATATAAAAACCGTTCATTTGAATTTGTCAGATGAAACAGCAGCTCCATCAGTTTGATCTTAACCAAACCGTCACTGACCTGGCTAGGCTGGTTAAAATAAGGCTGCAAGGACACAAAATAAGTTCGGGTAAGATCATTAACCGGAATAATGGACACCGGAACAACATCGCCTACGGGATAAATCGGCTTCACTCCAACGAATTGCACAAATTCCTCCAGTAATTTTTCATTTAGAAAAAACATCATATAATCCAGCATGTACCCGGAACCGGATTCCCCCGATTTGTCATATTCAATCAAAATTGATTTATGAATAAATATCATTTCATTACTACGTACGGTATATTCCCGGTCTCTGAAACGAACCGTATAGGTCCCTGATTTCACGTACAATAACAGATGATCCTTAAGAAAATAAGAGCCTTTTCTCCCTTGAGTATGCAGGCAGAAAGTAATTACAGATAAGCCGTTTTGCTGTAAGCTTCCTGTTTTGTCTGGTGCCTTGATCAGTTCTTGCGGTGCCTTGAGCGCTTTTCCAATACTATTGGACATGAGCAGTCCCGCCTTTTTTATGCTTTTGATTTATGAAAGCTACCCCAATACCAGCTAATCCAATCAATAATAGGATTATTGCATTAGTGGAAACCAGCGCTTGCACAGTATGGACGTGAAATATTTGTCTAATTAACGTCCCTTCATACGGTGAAAGTGTGGCTCCTAAGTTATAAGCGACCAACACTATAGTGGTGCCGAGCTTAGCCATTTCCGCAATTTGCTGAGTAAAGGTATGCAGCAGATAGGGCATGATGCAACGGAATGAAAATCCGATAACCATTGAACACAATGTAGTAAGGGCGATACTTTGCGAGACCGTAACTACAAACATGGATATTCCAAGTAAAAGAATGGATAAAGGAACGATAAAATCACTGACCCATTTATAGATCCTTCCAAATGAGAAGCCGGCAATAAAGGCTCCTAAGCCTATAAAAGCAATCATATTGCTGCCGTTCGTTGCGTTTCCAATATTCTGCTCCAAAAGCAAAGGAGTAATCTGGATATTATAGTTGATAAAAATAGTTACAATCGCAAACAGTAAAATGCCAAAACCAATCATCACTTGAAAAGACTTTCTTTTGTCACTTGGATTGATTGATTTCGTTGTCAGGTGTTCCGTTCTGTTTTTCTTCAACTTTCTTTTATCACCGGGAATAAAGAAAATGAATGCTACAAAAATGGGTAGTGCCAGCGCATAAACATAAAATGATGTATACCAGCTGATTCTCAATAATTGGCCTACAAGCAGCGTCAGACAAATTCCGCCAAGTCCTTCAAAGGAGCTTTCTAATCCAATTAAGGTTGCCTGTTTACCTGGATTCTCGTGATACAAATCGCTGATCATCTGAATGATTAACCGGTTAAATAGGCCTATTCCCAAACCAAACAAACAGCGGGAAATGAACAACAGTGAAAAATAATCATGCTGTAGTGCGGGGAATATCCCTGCAACGAGAACAACTCCCAATCCCGTTAATATGGTTACTTTCTTCCCAAGCAGAAGCTCAAGCCGATTTCCGGCTAAAACACCGAGAATGACGAATAGTGAAGGTATTGTAGTCAATAACCCTACATGCGTTAGAGATATTGCCGGAAAATCCTTTGCTATCGCAGGAATGTTAGCAGCGATTACTGGTCCTGAAGAAATTAATAACGCAACTGACAGTAATGAATATATCTTTAGCTTTTCCATGGGTATTGAGTTATTCATGCATCCATCCCTTTCACCCCAATATCATTTTGTCTCTCACTTTATCACTTGGAGTTAACTTTAAGTCAAGGAAGCAAATACGATTTTTTATAAAGCAATAACGCATGGAGTCATGGACTCGATGCGTTATTGCTTTTTCATTGATTAGCTGGTCAAAGCTCTTTACCATTACTGCTAATTACTTTTTTGTACCAATCAAAGGATTTTTTCCTGCTGCGTATTAACGTTCCATTTCCGGAGTCATCTTTATCCACATAAATAAAACCGTATCTCTTACTCATCTCTCCAGAACTTGAACTTACCAAATCAATACAGCCCCAGGTAGTATACCCCAGCAAATCAACCCCATCCTCTTCCACTGCTGTTATAAAGGCTTGGCATACTTCTGGCTCATACAATAATGCCCCCTCTTTTTGGTGCTAGATAAAATAAAACAAACGAGAGCGCTTTATAAATTCCTGTTTACAAGCTTCCCACCTCCACAAATAACTTCTCTACATAACAAAAAAGCTATTTATCTGTAATACATAAAGGCTGCATTCACTGCACCTTTAAAATATCACCACATAAATAGCTATAGCCAATACCTATATCTCATGCTTTATTATGCCTTTAAGGCATGCTTGATATGTTGTAAAAAGCGGGCCGCGGTTTGGCTGAAGATCTTGTGTTTTTTCCAGACAATTACACATCCGAATTGAAGCTCGGGATAAAAGGGTATAAAGCATAAATTGTCAGATTGCTTCATTGCAAAAGCACCCTCAATACAAATTGCACTCCCCATTCCCTCTTCCACGAGATTAATCACATTGGATATTAAGTTATAGGTAGCTACAAGGCGTAATTGTGAATGCTCATCGGCAAACCAACTGGCAATCTCATTTTGTAATACAGACCGGCTGGGTATAAGCAGAGGCACTCCGGCCAGATCTTTAGAAGTCACATATTCCTTCTGTGCAAGCGGTGACGAGGTCTTTGTAAGAACTCCCCAGCGTTCCTTTTGTGGCAGTCTGATGAAATCGTATTTTTCAATATGAATAGGCTCTAGCAAAATCCCAATTTCAAGTAATCCCTTATCTATTTTCTCCTTTATCTCATCGCCTGTCCCGCTAAAAATGTGATAACTAACCTGCGGATATTCAATATTGAATTCTTTTAACAATTTTAAAATAACATTTGATGTTAATGATTCAACACTTCCAATGGATATCGTTCCTCCGACCAGGTTGTTCTGATCTTTAAATTCTTTCTCTGTTTTATCCGCAAGGATAAGGATTTCTTCAGCTCTCTGACGCAAAAGCATCCCTGCATCCGTTAGTGTTATCTTGCTTTTCCCGCGTACAAACAATTGAGTTCCTAAGTCTTTTTCCAGATCGGCCAACTGCCTGCTTAACGTCGGTTGTGTCACGTGCAGAATAGTCGCCGCATGTGTAATGTTTTCTACACGGGCTACTGTAAGAAAATACCGAAGCACTCTTAATTCCATTGCTCCTCCTGATTTACATTTATTTTAAAATCTCAATTGTTACGACCACTTAAAGTTAAGGTGCTATTCCAAACCTTTCAAGGATTCAATCATATTGATTCCGGTCACTTTACGTCTGAGCAGCAGGTTGGCCAAAAGAGTGAGCACATAGGCGACCAGTGCCGACACCAATACAATAAACAAATTTAAATGATTCGGGATTTGCTGATGGGTGCTTGACAACGCTTTTACAACCATCTTATAGACATATCCGCAAACCGGGAAGGCCGCTAGCACTGCCAACGTCGTAATAAATATATTTTCCAAAAATATAAGCCGGTTGATTTTGTTTTTGTAATAACCCAACACTTTAAGCGTTGCAAGCTCGCGGTTCCTCTCGTAGATATTGATCGACGATATGGTGTAGATCGCGCCAAAGGAGAGGATGACTGCGCAAATAATAAACATTATAAAGACAAAGCTGTTTTGCTGCAAAATGTAACGGGCCTCCTTCCGGAGATCCGCCTTATCGTAAATGGCATCCACTCTTTGATCTTGCTCAAAATAGCTCCGGATGCCCGCCGGATCTGCCGATGGATCGGTTTCCAACAAAAGCGAGGTTGGCTTGTATGTCAGCCCCAAGCTGGTCAAATACTCCGGCGTGATGTAGAAAGTCGGGCTTGAATACTGCGTAGAGATGTTTAGCACCTTCATCTCCACCGTTTTGTTGCTCATCCCGGGGGCAGTAAACGTAATTTGGACGGTATCCCCTTCAGCAATACTGTATTGATCGGCATAAGATTTCGGCACCAACACACCAGTATGATCCAAATACAGCGGATTGTCTTTTTCGTCATAGAAATGAATAAGATTGTTATCCTTTTCCGTTACAAGCAACGAAGCTTTTTCAGTTTGGTTATCCTTTTTAAGTTCAATGGGAAATGCGGACAAGACGTGATGGCTTTTAATACCGGCGGGGAGTCTCATTAGCAGGTAAGCGTGTTTTATACCATGAGGCCTATGGACGAGGCACACTTGCGGCTATTTACGAAAAACTGGATGACAAAGACATACGGCAAGCCCGCGAGCAGGACATTTCGATCGAAACGTTGAGTCTTCAGAAGTTATTCCTGTATTTGATCGAAGGGGGGCTTTGAAATGGGGACTTTGGCCGTTCATTTAAGGGCAACTTACAGACAACTCAAAATGTATATCTGGTTCGTCCTGATGATCATCGTGCTTGGTAGAATTGCTGAACTTATCGTTACCTCTCTTACAGACAGCAGCGGAATATCCCGCCTATCGGAGACCAACATGCTCATTCTGCTTTTACCGCTGATGGCCATCGCGTTGCCGCTTAGTTATTTCAAACGGATCGTTCATTTGGGCGCTAGCCGAAAGCAATATTTCAAAGGTCTGCATGCCGTTTTTGCCGTCTGGGCGGCAGCCGTTGCTTTGAGCAACTCCATATGGATCACGCTGCAAATCCATGTATTACACAATTATGCCAGCACCGTTGACTTAGTCGATGCCTTTCATTGGAATGACTTTGGCTTTGCAGGCTCATTCCTTTATCAGACGGCCTTTTACCTGATGGCCATGGCACTTCTGAGCATGTTGGTATCAGGGTATTCCAGCCCTGTCGGCTGGCTGTTGTCCGCGTTGATTCTCACGGCCATCCCGGTCGGAACGGCGGTTCCTTCGCTGAGGGTGCATGTCGTATCCTTTTTCAAAACGCTGCTGTTTAACGATTCGCTTCTGCTAGGCGTCGGATTCAACCTCTTGCTTTACCTTCTATTTGCGGTAGGCGGGTGGCTTTTCACGAGGGTGAGAGTTCATTAATGACGCGAATAGAAAATAGAAAAAGGCAAAACCCTACCTCTTTCTAAGGTGGTGGGTTTTGCCTGATTTAACGGATTTTAACCTCCATAAACCTCAAATGAATAATGTCCCGCACTGAGGCCTTTTGGCAAGCCGTTGTAGACAATCCTTACATACCTTCCGGTTGCGTTAAACCGGTCAACCCGCGTCTGAGCAGTTGATGTTTGACCAGTCTGGTTCGAGGCTACATTCCACTCTATCCCGTTAATTGAAGTTTGAATGACGTACAGGAAATTACCTTCCTGATGGAATTTCACCCGGATTCCTGTGAGAGCTTGTTCCTCTCCCAGATCGACCTGCCACCAGTGACCCGGGAGCTCGTCCTCCGCCAGCCACATCGTATGCCCGATGCCATCATTCCCGTTGCTTGCTTTATGATGGTTATCTTTCACGCTATCACTTGCAGCTTTTTTGCCCAAGGCAAGCTCACGGCTCTGAGGGATTTGCACCCCTTCCGAATGGGAATCAGGCTCTTTTTTCTTCAATAACATGCGGAGTGCATTGATTTCCAGCGTCATTCCGGGAGCAAAGTCGTCAGTGGACATGTAATCCATCAGGCTTTTACGAAGCTGTGCCGCTGCAGGTCTGTGCTCCAATGCATCCTCGATATTAATGCCACAGATGAGTAACTTGCCCATACCGACGTTATATTCCGTAAGATTTGTCAGCTTCCGATTATGATAGAAATTAGGAATAACCTGAACGATCGGATCAAATGGCAAATCATCATTTATTACGAGCGATACTGAATGATCGAGCAGATCCTTCCATTGATACTCTGCATACTCCCTTGTCGGGAAGTGTTTCAGTGCCGGATGAACAGGATTTACGATAATACCGCATGGATTTTCAGTTGCAAAATGTACCGGGCTCCAGAAGACAGGATGGAACTTCCCTCTAGCTGAATGTTCTAGCTCACCCTCTTTGGCGAGGAAAAGAATTCGTTCTCCATCTGCCAATTTACGCAACAACTCGTCATCCAGTGTTTTGGTTACTGTAATTTCTGGCGTGATATCGACCTGCTCCTCCGTGTGAGGATATACCCAGATTGGCCATTCGTTACGAATTTCCGTACCTACCAATTCCAAAGATACTGTCAACCGGTCACTTTTTCGGATTTGTTTCAGAACCTCAGTTGTAAATTGTCCAAGGACAATACCGGATCCAAGAGGAATCTTCTCTGCCTTTACATAACCATGATCAAGACTGATCCCTTCCCCATCCGCTATAATCCATTTAGTGCAGGCGTCTGATAAATCGCTGGGGCCGAAATGTGCCATATTTATTTCTGCAGTATAGGTGTCCTCAGTGGTGTATATCCGTTTTGGCATACGGAGAAGTAACACAGTAGCATCACAGAAATTACGGAATTGCCGGGGGTCTATCAACCCCTTAGACTTCCAGAATGCATTTAAAATACCGACAGTAGCCGTACTTTGACCTGGAAAGTCATGCAAATCAAGCAACTGGAATCCGCCGAGCTCCGGCGTACGCAGTGCTGCTTCGATTTCTTCACGGTATAATTGGAGCGCAAGCATGCCGGAGCCGTGGACCAGCTTACGAATATCGCCCAGCAAACCGCGTTTATCCAGATCCGCACGAATGACCTCCAAATTGACCGGACGCAATGCTCCATGGTACAGTTCGATCTCTTCAACATCCGGATAAACGGTATACTGGCCTACTTCATGTGTCACAACGGGAACTGGCCTTCTGGCTATAGCCTCACGGAAGTCGATAAGCGTGGAACTGGCTATCCCATCAAGAAAATATTGTCCGCGTGCTCCGGCTTCATCAACGGTCTGGGCGCAGAACAGATCATCTGCCGGGTCCAGCGGACGGTCCCAATTCGTGGTGAGCGTATACATATGCCTGTCATCAAATGCCTTCAGGTCTGCGACCATGCTGTGAAGCAAATCGAAATCACCGTTCAGCTCGTTTCCGTTGCTGTAAATACAGAAGGATGGATGATTCCCGTATTTCAGCAGGATACGACGTGCTTCTTGAGGTAAATAAGCGTAATGTTCCGGATGCGCCCCGACCGGCGAATTCCACGTATCCATCCACATTGGACCTTCAACCTGCAGATAAAAGCCTAATTGGTCGGCAGCTTCAAACGCTTTTTCCGGCGGGCACCAGGAATGAAACCGGATATGATTCAAGCCGTAATCCTTAGCCGTTTCGAATAGGCTGAGCCAATCGGCTAGCTCCATCGGAGGATGACCTGTCAACGGGAAAATACAGCATTCCAATGTTCCCCGCAAAAAAAGCGGCCTGCCATTGATCTCCAGCACTCTCCCATTTCGTTGAAAACTCCGCAAGCCGAACGTTTGGCTGGTTACTGTCTCTATCTGCAGTTCCCCAAGGTTAACCCGTCCTGCGATCTTCATCTCATAAATATTGGGGTTGAACTCGTCCCATAATAGCGGTTCATCTCCCATCTGATATAACCATTCAAAGGACTCCGAGGAGAACGCAGAAAGCTGCATGGTTTTCAGAAGGGTTGGCGCTCCATGCTGTATTTTGCCGTGACAGATACTGGCTGTTAAATCTATTGTTGCACGTATCTCTAAATCGGTTGTATTGTGACATGTGCCTTTAACAGTTACTGAGTGCAGCCCCGGGTCGGGATATATCTGTAGATCCTTAATGAAGAATGGCTCTAACGCTTGCAGCTCGATTCGTCCAACAATTCCGTTCCAGATGGATTGGGTTTCTTCAGTGTATGCGCTGGGATAGGTACCTAGATTCTGGATGTCACGATTATCTACCCGAATGGTGAACCGGTTTGTCTCTCCAGTCCGAATATATGCGGTCACGTCAAACTCATGAGGAACAGACAGACTATCCTGCTGGCTGACAAGCTGTCCGTTCACCCATAATGTCGACTGGAACATTACCCTTTCCAGAAATATCATGAAATTCCTGCCCGCCCATTCAGCCGGAACTGCCGTCTCGTATTCGTACCAGGCAGCTCCATAGTAGGAATAGCGCTGGCGTAAGGAACGGACTGACTCCCTGTTCATCTCATCGCTCCACTCCTGTACATCACCTACTTCATTCAAAGTCAATGTACCCGGTAGTCTTACAGTCCCTTGAGATTTGAACATCTTGGAATCATACCAAAGCTCCGACTCCCCCCTATCCTGAGGATCGAGAGCGTATTTCCATGTCCCCGTTAGATTAAGGGTTTTTGCCTGCTGTGTATATGTCATATAGCCACTCCCTTTACAATGTCGAATTGCTAGCTAATGCTTTTATCTTGTGTTAGACTCATATACAATTGTAAATTAGAGCAGCTCCTGAAAGGAATGAGGATATGGCTAATAACCCTAACTATCCTGCTATGCGCATAATGGATGAGCAGTATACACATCCCGCTGGCATCCTCGTATCGGACTATTACAGTCAACCTTACGGATATACCTGCTACCGGCCTGAGGGGACCAAGGATTGGCTAATTATGTATACTTTATCGGGTAAAGGCTCCATATATAACGGAGACGGAGAATATCTGTCCTGTACAGAACGTATGTTAACTATTGTATCCCCCGGAACCCCCCAGGATTATTTTACGGATGAAGGATATACGTGGGAGAAACTGTGGGCACACTTCCTGCCACGTTTGAATTGGATGGACTGGCTGCCCTCCAGCAATACGAAGGGTCCGATCTTTCATCTGCACATCGACGATGAGAACTCCAGCCGTGCCATAGAGTCAGCCTTCCGGAGAGTATTATATTATAGACTGCATAGGGATATATTGCTGCGGGATGAGTTGACGCTGAATGCGCTTGAGGAGATTATTCTTCTGGTCGCCAGCCAGAATCAGCGGAAGAAGGAGCTGGACCCCCGCATAAGCGAAGTGTTGGATATACTCGGTAAAAATTATATGGAAGAACATTTAGTTGAGGACCTTGCCAGTAGAGTATGCCTCTCTCCTTCCCGGCTGTCCCATTTGTTCAAACAACAGGTGGGTGATACCATCATCGAAACACTGATCAAATACCGGTTAAACCAAGCCGAGAAGCTGATCAAATATACGGTACGTCCAATTACTGAGATTGCTCTTGGAGTCGGGTTCAATTCCCCGGATTATTTTTCAAAAAAGTTCACCGGTTATTTCGGAGTGAGCCCATCTAATTATCGTAAGCAGCAAAGGGATAGAGTGAACTAGAAAACCCGCGCTGGGCGCGGGTTCTAATGGGACTTGGTCTATAGCGGATTTTTAGTGCCTTCCATTCATATTCAAGGATTAATCATATACTTCATCCATAACCCGCCATCGTCCAGTTTTTCTACACTCTTTAAAAAGAAATTTACCGGCTTGGTTTTTTGTAGTCGGGCGCTCGTTTCAAATAATGTCAAAGAGTTAGCTGCACCATCTACTACCGGGACTAAGACTAAGCTAACCTCATCAATTAAACCTTCATTCAAAAAGGAGCCGTTTAAAACTCCCCCACCTTCAAGTAAAACTTTATCGATAGAAAATAATTTTTTTAGCTTTTCCACTACTACAGTGAAATTCAAGCTTTCTTTGCCGCCAAAAATATAAGAAATGCCTAGTTTCTTCAGATGAGCTAGGTAAGCATCCGATACCTGTTCAGTTAGTACTTCTACAATATGATGACCAAATCGATCATCATCATCTGTAATGATATTTTTTGTCCATCCTAATTTTCCGGAAGGGTCTATTGCAACTGCATAGTTTTTAGCATCGGTTTCCGCTACGTAATCTGTTCTAGGGATAATCGGAGTGTTTTCTTGATCCAGGTTTAATTTATTTCCAAATGTGAAGTGTTCCTCCATGGTAATTCTTCCGCAAATCCATGCCTGGCATCCGTAATGATCATGAATTTCCTCGTATTTCTTGGTAAAATATGCTGTTCGATCCTCGCCTAAGTAATCTCCAACGATTTTTCCATCCAATGACGTTAGCATATGACAAATAATATAGGGTCTGTCCAATACTATCCCTCACTTTCTTTGCTCTTCCTTAGTAAAATGGTTACAAAACTCAAAACCAAAGACAGTAATCCTACTAATACCACGTACGGTGTGCCTATTTCAGATATAAATAATCCGCCTACTGCTGCACCAATGGTTGTCCCAATGTTACATGCAGATAAAAATAAACCATTAGCAAAATCAGGTGCTTCGGGAGCTGCGGACATCATCAGGTATTGATTTATGTTTGCTCCTATTCCCGCTAAAATCCCCCAAATTAAAGTAATGATCGCCGCCGGTATGCTAAACTGACCAAATAAGAATAATAGGATATAGACAGTTCCCAACACAAAGGGAAAGGATACTACAGACTTGTAAGCATGATTAGTGAGTAGTTTTCCGGCAATTATATTTCCAATTATATTGGCACCACCATATATAAATAACGTTAAGCTAATCGTATTCAAAGGCATATTCGTAACAGTTTCCAGATACTCAGCAAGATACGTATAGACTCCAAATACAGCTGAGTTTAATAAAATGATTGCTAAAATCGAAAGCCATGTCATTGATTTTTTTAATATGGATACTTGTGCACCGTAAGAAAGTCTTTCCTCAACAGGCATAGACGGAACAAAGAGTATTGTAGCAATGAATACCACAGCGTTAACAACTGCAAAGAATACCATCGCCATTTGTAAAGAAAATGTATTCGCAATAAAGCTTGCGATAGGTACACCAATTACCATACCGGCAGACACTCCAATGAATACTTTTGAAACAGCTTTTGGAGCGTCTTCCTTGCTAACTGAAGTAGCAGCTACTGAAAATGCCAAAGAACAATAAACCGGATGAAACAAGGCTGGAATAATGCGGGCAATTAATACAATGGTAAAGTTAGTTGTAAATATGGAGACAATGTTTCCCAAAACGAAAACACCAAGTACAAGTACCATGACCTTCTTCCGATTTATACCCGAAAATAATAACGGCATAGTCGGCCCAGACACAGCAACTGCGAGTGCAAAAAAGCTTACCAACCACCCTGCTTTGGCTATACTGACATCAAAATGCTCTGAAATAGCAGGCAGTATACCAATAAAGCCCATTTCAGTATTTAAAATACCGAAGACTCCTACGGTTAAAATAAAAATCAACAAATTGTTTCGTTTAGCCAAAAAAACAACTCCTATCTTCACATGTAAATTGCTGGATTAACAAAAGAATTTGTTTAATCAACTTCTGTCTATTATTATATGAGTAAGAAGCTTACAATCAATGGTTAAAAAAGCGCAGTTTGTTGATATCTCAACACAGCAATTGAAAATGTTAATTATCTATTAAAGATTGGTGGAGTACAGGATGGCAAAAATGGACCGGAGAATTATTAAAACGCAAGAAGCCTTGAAAAAAGCTGTAATTGAATTGATGAGAGAAAAAAATTTCGATGAGATCACCATTCAGGATATTGCCGACCAGGCCAACCTAAACCGCGGAACCATTTATCTTCATTATCAGGACAAATATGATCTGCTCGATAAACTGATCGAATCACACATGAACGAATTGGGCGAGATGGATGAATGGGCATGTAAGCTGGATTGGAGCAATGGGCTTGTACCTTTTTTTGAGTACTTTGAGAAAAACTATTTATTTTTTTCAACTATGTTAGCCAGTAAAGGAGCCCCCTCTTTTAGAACCCGGCTTCTTAATTATGTTATGGAAGGATTTAAAGGGGAGGTTGATAGAGAAAGCGGAAGAAATGTGGATTTAAGTGAAGATGTTATGCTGCAATATGCCGGTACCGCTTATGTAGGGGTGATTGAATGGTGGATTAGAAGTGGAATGCCGTATCCGCCGCAAATCATGGCTAAGCAAGTTGGAGCATTATTGGAGAGAAGCTTATAGTTGAGGATAAAAAATGCCCTGGTAAACAAGGCATTTTTTTATATAGTACGCCAGCTCAGCTATTACAATAATTCGATATACCCTTCTGTTCCATTCACGCGAATCCGTTGCCCGTCTTTGATCAGTCTGGTAGCATTTTCTACTCCGACAACTGCCGGCAAGCCATATTCACGCGCGATTACTGCTCCATGGGTCATCAGTCCGCCAACTTCGGTGACTAAGCCTTTGATGGATACAAACAATGGTGTCCAGCTAGGATCAGTAAACGAGGTGACTAAAATATCTCCATCTTCCAGATAGGCATCTTCCATATTTAAGATGACACGTGCCCGCCCCTCAATCACTCCGGAAGAAACAGGCAGACCTGCAATAGCTTCAGCCGGCAAATTTTCTCGTTTGTACTTGCCGGAGAGTATTTCGCCATCAGAAGTGATAACACGTGGCGGAGTTAGTTTTTCATATAACTTATACTCGTCTTTTCGTTTGCCGATCATCTTGTAATCCAATTTTTTGGTGCGTACGGCTTCGTGAAGCTCTTCAAAAGTGAGGTAATAGATATCTTCTTTTTCACGAACAATGCCCGCTTGTACTAGTTGTTCGGCTTCTTTCAGTAAAGCCTTCTTATAAACGAAGAAGCGGTTAATATAATTATATTTTGGGTATTCCCGATATCCAATGAGATTCCGGACTAGGTCAATCATTCGTTTTGTCTCTTTGGCTTTTTGTTCGCCATCCGGTAATTGCTTCAATCGCTCTAATAACTCTTGTTCTTTTGCCAACGCTTCCTGTCGCCCCTGCTCAAACTTCCGCTTTCCGGCATTAGGCTCAAAGTTTTTGATGTTACCCAGAATCATGGAGACAAGTGTAATTGGTTTTTCGCTCCAACGGGTTCTGGTAATATCGATTTCTCCGGCACATCGCATTCCGTATTTGCCCAGATAAGCATAGATAGCGTCTTGGGTTTCCTGTCCGCCATCAAATTTAACCAGCTCATCCAGGAAATTATCTTCTTTTACATGTTGTAAATAATTAATGACTTCCGGATAAGGACGTATCACATCTGCGACATCCATTAGAGCCAGACCCATTTCCGAAGTGATATTGTTTGGTACAGATTGAGACAGCGTATCTGCTGCGTTTTTTTCACCCAACCACTCCAGCATTTTTTCATTGATCCATGATGAAGCATTCATAGCAGTCATAATCACACCAAAGCTTCGTGGATCAGCTACGCTCTTCCTCTCCCTTAATTCCTGGATATCTCCCGGGATAAAATCAAATAGATCGGCTCCTGATTTCGTTTGGATCTTATGTTGCAACTCTTCGATCGCTGCTTCACCTCGCTTAATCAAATCAGAAACGATTGTCGGATCGTAATCGTTCAGTGTTTGATAATTCGCAGGCGCCTGATCTTGATTGCTTTTACCGTTACTCTGTTCTTTCTTATCTTCCGGTATCGGTTTTATAAAATTCCCCCGCTCTATGACGGTCGTCAATGCATCTTTTATGAGCGGATCGTTTTTTCCCAAGACATTTATTAAAGTTTCCCTGCCGGAAGATGAAGCCAGCATAAGTGAGACATCAACAAACAACCTTCCACCGGCTTTACGCATGGGAGCAGGAGTTAGTAACAGGTAAAAAGACAGTCCCAGTGGTTTCATGGGGTCGGTCATCATTTGTTGATGACCGACGGATACGTAAACGTGATTTTCTTGATCATTCACTTCAGGGATCGGGTATAAAGTAGTGATCGGCCGGCTCTGGACAATATAAAATGTACCATCAGCCAAACACCATTCGATATCTTGCGGCTGGCCGAAATAAGCTTCGATCTGTCTTCCGATGCGTGCCAGCTGTAGAATTTGTTGTTCAGTAAGTGTTTGAGCCGTTTGCTGATCAGGATCGAGCTGCCGGGTCTCTGTTCCGCCTTCTTTTCGCCCGTGGATAGCCAATTTTTTGGTTGCGATTCTCTTCTCGACGATTTCCTCTTCCCGCACTTTATAACAATCGGCAGATACCAAGCCGGAGACCAGCGCTTCACCAAGTCCAAAACCGGCATCAATGGATAGCAGCTTCCGATTGGAGGTTATCGGATCAGCGGTAAATAAAATCCCTGAAGTCTGCGGGAAAACCATCCTTTGTACGACAACGGATAAATGAACCTGACTGTGGTCAAACCCATTTTGCATACGGTAGATTACTGCGCGATCCGTAAATAGGGAAGCCCAGCATTTGCTGATATGCTGCAGGATCGCATCCTTGCCGATGATATTTAAATAGGTATCTTGTTGACCGGCAAAAGAAGCATGCGGCAAATCTTCAGCAGTCGCACTAGAACGCACTGCAAAGCCAAGTTCATCACCGAACCGGGAGAGATAGTGAGTAACTGCGCTCACAACATCGGAAGGAATTTCTGCTTCCATAATGATTTGTCGAATCTTCCTGCTGATTTCAGCAATTTGATCCCGATCTTCTACTTTTAGCATGGTTAGCTGACCCACCAAAGCATGATATGTTTCGTTTTGTTCGATGGCTTTTTGATATCCCGCTGTTGTAACACAAAAGCCTTCGGGTACTTGTATTCCTTCAATCTTGGATAATTCCCCTAGATTCAACCCTTTTCCGCCAACGAGCAAAAGCTGCGTGTTGTCCATTTCCTGAAAACCGAGAACCAAAGTACTCATTCAACATCTCTCCTAATCCTTTAATTGAGAAAAAACATTTGACAAGAGTTTGGTGGCGTGGTACACTTAGAGTGTAGGATGCTATAATTATGAAAAAATAACTTACGACGGTCGTGTTTTGATTATATCACCGTGTCTGTTTATGTGCAATATAAAGAACCTGGAGTTTTTCCAGGTTCTTTTTTCGCTTTCCCGCTATTATTTTATGGGATTCTCACCTGAGGGGAAGTAAACGACCGATAATCTCCGTCCCGCCGCCAATTTCGGATTGGATGTATTCAAGCTGTTCCTCTGCGGCAGAGAAAATCACCGCTGTCGACGGGCCTCCTGAGGCGTTCAGCTTCTCCGTGATCCCTGAAACTGCCTGAAAACTGCAGCCGTTCAGCTCAGCCAGAAGATCAGCCTCATACCCGGCCCCCTTTGAGCCGACCGGATGAATCTCATGCACCTCAGGTGAGGCTACAAGTGACTGTAGCTGCCGGATGCTGCATATTTTTGCCCCTTGCTCCAATACTGCACTCCCGATCAGCGGTTCCCCCAGCATAACCACACAGTCACCGGCAAGCGACCGCTTCAGCTTCAGCCGTTCCTCATCGGTTTCTCCGATAACGGTAATCCCTACGCCTGTCTGGCACGACCCGAAATTGTCCTCCGTGCTGCCATTCAAATGGGCCTCTGTGAGTCCGGCTTCGTCCAGCAGCCTTTGTATTCCACGGATAATTTCGCTTCCTGTCGGATACTTTTCCACAGCTAAGGTATCCACTACGGTAAGAATGTCCGCACCTACGGACAGAACCTCCATAACCGCAACCCGGGCTGTATAATAGCCGACGATATCCGGCGGAGTCTGCACAGCATCCATTGGCTTGTTTCCGATACTTGCGCTAGAGTCACAGCCTATGACGAGCAACCGGCTTCCCGCTCTTCGCACCAAAGTTAAATCACGAATTTTTTGTACTGATGGTTTCATTATTGCAATTCCCCTTGATTTGGAACCGCGAATTGGACTCACGGTCTAACCTTAATATTCACCTTTAATTACAAAAAACGAGCCCCGAATGGTTCCAGCCAGTTTGGACTTTTGTCTTGCAAACTTAAACTTTTCTTCTAACTCCTTGGGTATCTCCATCCCCTCGGAAAGCTTAAAACCAACGGCCCGCTTCTTAGGGTCATCAACCGTATACATGACATTAATCGAAAGACCATCCTCATAAAAGACATAGGCCATTTTGATATTTTCCACCTGAAACCGTGACGTTTCTAAAGGTTTGGCTGCAAACTCAATGTCCCGTTCCTCTTTCAGAATTTGGTTCACATAGTCAAGGGTCTCCTGGCTTTCGCTGGCTGGTACAACCGTAAATGTATGCTCGTATTTGTTCATAAAGTAACGGGCTTCATTTGCACGTAAACCGGCAAGCGCTTCTGCTACAGGCGAAGACTCTAAACCAATCGTAGACACATTTTTAAAATCAACGATATAGGACAACTGCGTCCCTCCTCTCATCTCTTTATTTCCGTACAACAGGAATCCACATTTCACCAAAAACTAAGCCGTTCCGCTGGCCCATCTCCACCGATGTATTAGGCGCGCCAACATAGGCAACATTCTTTGCTTCCGGCAAGGCTTGACCAAAGGCAATGCCGGCAAGCTTATTATTTAATTCATCAGCCGTCTGTGCTTCTCCTTTAACAACCAGGTATTCTCCCTTAGGAAATTGAATGACTCTGGCTTCTTCCGGTGCCGCCGCTGCTTCTGCCAGGACGCCGGCATAATGCATCATCTTGCCATTCACCGCTTCGTTCACGGCAAAAATGTAGTCATTTGCGGCTATAGCTTTTAAAATATCGAGCCTTCCATCTTGGCTGACGTCCTGCCAAAAGTCTGACTTTTCCTTATTTATACCAGCATAGTCTGTGTAATCGCTCTTAAGCTCAGTTCCTAAACCTATAACGGTAAAGCCTTCTTTTTCTACCAGGGTATATTCTGCCATATTCAAAACCTTCCTTTTTTGTGGATTATCAAATGATTTGTCTTCTTCACTTGATGAGTATATGATAATCTTGAATCATGTCAAAAAATGATACTGTTTAGGAGCCCCGATGAAAAAAGTTGAACGGATTAATATCATCATGCGGTATATCAACAACCGCGCCCACTTTACAATTTCTGAAATCATGCAGGAATTTAACATCTCCCGTTCGACAGCGATTAGAGATATCAGAGAGATTGAGGCCATGGGCATGCCGCTAGTCGCTGAGGTTGGAAGGGATGGGGGCTATTCTGTCATGCATAACTCGGTCCTTCCCGTTGTCCGCTTTACCGATAATGAGGTCAAAGCTCTTTTTATTGCCTTTATGGCCACAAGAAATCAACAGCTCCCCTATCTAAAGAGCCGTCAGTCTTTAACTGAAAAATTACTGGGTCTCATCTCGAGCAACCAGCAGGATGACCTTTTTCTTTTGAATCAAATCTTGCTTTTTGAAGGGACCAACCCCTATAATCCCGACCTGCTTGATCTTTCAGACCTCCCCCATCCCATGCTGGAAAAACTGATCCAAATCCTTCTTTCGGATAGCTATTTATTGATTACCACCAAAGAAGATAAGGTAATCAAGTCTTATCCAATCTATCTCTTACACCTTTATCGTGAGAAAAGTCTTTGGCTGATTGAAGGCTTTGACTTACAGGAAGAAAAGAAGCAGATTTTTCCTGTGGACCATCTCACGGATGTCACGCCCTACAGGGAGAAAAAAAGACTAAGCAAGAAAATGATTTTAGAAAAACTAAGTAAGCAGGAAGAAGTAAACAATCTTGTCCTTGAACTTGGTCCAAAAGCGATTGCCCAATTCAAAAAATACCATCCACTAAAAGTTTCAATTTCCTATACGAATCCTTACCAAACCACAGCCATTCTTGAGACTTTTATCAATGTAGATAAGCCTGAAGAATTGACCGAGATAATAAATTGGCTACTTTTCCTGGGTGGGGATATTAAGGTTAGGGAAGTGCCAAAAGAAGTCTTAGAAGGTTTACAAGATAGATTACGCTTATACTGCCCATAATTAGCGGCAGTTATCCCTTTTCTACAATTTCACTTCATCATCGCTAAGGAAGACACGGATTACAATATCCTGGTCATGGTTGCCGAAGCCGGCTCCATAAAGTGTCAATCCTCCAATGTTATCGGCCTTCTCGTCAACTGCGAAGCGAAGTGTCCAGAATTGTTCCGCTAGCTTGATATCTGCGATGGTCACGTCTGACATCCGCTCCTCATCTATAAATGTACCAGTGGAATCAATACGGATCGTCTTCAATAATCCATACTGGTTCACATTTCTATGCCACCATTTCGGCGTATATTTGCCCCGCGCAGCCCTGCCAAAGTCAGCCGGGCTTGTCCAGGTCCCAAGCACAACACCGTTAAAGATGAATTGAATATCCGAAGGCCAATGATCACTCAAGCCGGGCGCTTCTGAGGCAATCTCCATCGAAATTTCGATGGCATCTGCAGCTTGATCAGGAAGCAGATAGTTAGGCGTCTTGTACTCTACATATCCTAACCCGAACCACAAAATGGCGGCGTGAACCCGCTCGGGATCGAGAAAGTAGCGCGGATCGTCCCAAATTCCGATTTCCTTTTCCCGGGTGCCAAGCCCGCATGTAGGCTGGATGTCAAAAGCGGTATAATGACCGACTGAAATCGTCTGCTCTCTTATCCTCTTGCTTTGGCTGGCGGATGGCAGCTTGATCTCGATATGTTTTTCTGTGAGGAAGCACATTTTATGTGTGCCTCCCTTCAGGCGAACCCTGCGGCTCCCGACTAATCCGGCTTGCTCAAGCTTATGGATGTGCATGGTAACGATGGAAGGGCTAAGCTCTAAATTAGCCGCAATATCCTTTACATTAATTTCTCTGTCGGCAATGAGGCTCATAATTCTCCATCTGACTTCACTTGCCAATGCTTCATATAACGGCATGAATTTTTGTTCTCCGTTTGCTTTGATCATAATCATTAACTCCTGACTATGTTTATTGAAATCACATTTATATTAATTTAATAAAATTAATATGAAACTTCAACCTTGTTTCATTGAAAGTTTTTATTCAATGGTGTTTAATTCTTGTTAGTTATAGATCATACTGAATTCTTGTATATATGAATTTATTAATGAGGTGGAGAAATGAAATTCAATAATCCGGTCGTCAAAGGATTTTATCCTGACCCCAGCGTATGCAAAGTTAATAATACCTATTATCTGGTTTGCAGTTCCTTTCAGTATTTCCCTGGCGTTCCGATTTTCGAAAGCAAGGATCTGATCAACTGGACCCAAATCGGTCATTGCCTGACACGAAAGAGCCAGGTTCAACTGGAAACTGTGGACAGCTCCGGCGGTGTATTTGCTCCTACCCTGCGTCACCATAATGGACGGTTCTACATGACAACCACAAATGACACTACACGTCAGAACTTCTATATCTGGACTGACGATATTTATGGTGAATGGTCTGAACCCATTTATGTCGATCAAGGGGGAATTGATCCGGATTTATATTTTGAAGAAGGCAAAACGTATTTCATGAGCAATGGGACTGACGATTTCGGAGCCAGCGGCATTGTCCAATGTGAACTCGAAATTGAAACCGGACGCAAGCTGACGCCTAGCCGTTCAATATGGCAAGGAACCGGCGGACGTTATTTGGAAAGTCCTCACATGTATAAAATAAATGGACGATACTACCTGATGGCTGCTGAAGGCGGAACCGAATATGGCCATATGATTACTTATGCCCGGGGAGATTCAGCTACTGGCCCGTTCGAAGCCTATGCGAACAATCCTGTACTGACTAATCGTAATTTGGGCGGTTACGAGCTGCAGGGAGTCGGCCACGGTGATTTGATTCAAGATGACGAAGGGAACTGGTGGCTCTTCCATCTCGGATTCCGGCAAACGGGTCAGTATCTTACGTATCACCACTTGGGACGCGAAGTGTTTCTAGCCCCGGTTACCTTTGGAGAGGACGGCTGGTTTACAGCAGGCCATAATGGCACCACCCTTTTGAGTTTCGAGACAGATCGTATCGCAGACACAATCCTTCAACAGGAAAAGAAGGTCTTTACGTTTGAGAACACGGATTGGAATCTGGACTGGTGTTATCTTCGCCATCCGGTTGCCGAGCATTATCAGTTAGAATCCGATAAGGTGAAGCTTACAGGAACCGGAGTGACGCTGGATGTTCCGGCATCCCCGACATTCATAGGCATTCGTCAAAAAGACTTCAATGCGGTCATTTCATGCGAAATCAGCCTGAACAGCGGCGAAGCAGGTATTACGCTCTATATGGATGAAAACCACCACTATGATTTGGCACTGCGCGGGAATCAAGATGGATACGAAGTTATCGAACGGCTTAATATCGGAGAAATTAAATCTGTTGAAAAAGCTATAGCTCTGAGCAATTGCAATCATGCCACATTGGTTGTTAGGGCTACCCCTACTCAATATCACTTTTACGTGCAGATAGAAGGTACTGAGACCTTGCTTGGAACTGCCCAGACGAGATATCTCTCCTCAGAAGTAGCAGGAGGGTTCACAGGTGTACTTATCGGTCTGTATGCCACTGGAGAAGCCCCTGATTCCACTGCAGAGTTTACACGATTTAGCTGCGTGTATTCTTAATACTTATTTTAAGAAAGACTGCCGGCAATATCGCCGGGCAGTCTTTCCCTTTCTTATCAAGTAGTATGCTTCTCTTCATATTCGCTGGACAATTCCTTAAGCGGTTTGATTTTACCATGGGGATGCTGAGCTTGCTTTCGTGACTTCCAGGCAGCTTCGTTCCTTCTCTTCTGGTGAGCCATAAAAGATATCCTCCTCTGGAAATTGAGATGTATACTACTCCCTTATGTTGTCATTCCTGGGCTACGTTCATTCATATATATTGTTTGCATCATAAATAATGTTGCCCAGCCCGCCATCTAACCTCTTCAAGTTTTTGTCCACTGCTTTTGCAAAATAGCTTTTTTGCCCCATGAACTCAAATGGGATATCATCTGTCTCTCTGTTCATAATTTCACTGCAAAGAATGATTATTTGTTGAAGGATTTCACCTGGAGCCACGGCTTCATGATGGCACAAGTATACACGGTCATATTTCCCTCTGGTTTGTAAATCCAAATGCTTCATAGACTGTTGATACTTCTCCACCGAGTAGGAATTTTTATCGAACAGGAAGGTGGAATGGTTACAGGCATCCCCAAGGATCAATGTCCGTTCTTCTGCGATCAGGATAGCCATCGTTCCCGGGGTGTGGCCTCCTGCCGCATATATCTCTAAGTGAATCCCCCCTAAATCAAAGCTATCTCCCTCCTGCAGCTCTTTGAAATTGGGATTCATGACCATAACGAAATCGTTGTCTTCAAGCTTAGGCGTCCTGTCCCCAAGGGCCATTGAGATGTATTCTTTTCTGACTTCCAAATCTTTATGTTCCATGAATACCTGGATATCCTTTGAACTCATATAGACCAGGTCAAATTCAGGAGCCCCCATCGCATGATCCACATGCCCGTGTGTGAGAATAACCGTTAACGGTTTTTTGGTTAATTTCTCAACAAATGCTTTCAGGTTTCCGATCCCCAAACAGGTGTCAATTAATGCGGCCTCCCGCTCTCCTTCAATCAGATACAAAAATTCATTCGTTAGGCTTGTAATTTGCGTTACATGTTCTGAAATTTTTTGCGAGGTGTAATAGTCCATGTTCTCCTCCTATTGCTTCAGCACTAAAATTTCTTCGGCTGCCGCCTCGATATCCTCTTCCCTGATGCCAAAGAAATCCATCTTCTTCAGCGTATTTAATGAATGTGACAGCCCGTCTATATCTCCAAGTGAAATAAATTCAACCGCCATAGGAATTCTTTTCTTTAAGACTTCTAGCGCTTTATCATGTTTGGCCAATTCGGACAGGCGCGTATTCATGGAGAATAAATTTCTAAAATCCTTCAATGGATAGTAGGTAAATTCATGAATTCCTGCTTCCAAAAAAATCGTCTCTCCATCATATTCGGGAAGCTGTACTTCGGCGGTCCGGGAGAAAGGAACTTCAAATCTAGCCCATACACTGCCGTCCGCATTAAGCCTCCACTGTGATCCATACTTTCCGCTAACGGAATCATACTCTGCTGAAAAGTATTGAAACTTTCCGGTGATCTGCGGAGCGAACAACACCTTCTTGAATCCGGCTTCCAGAGGCCTGATTCCTCCAAGATCCCTGTAGAGGTATTCAACAACCGAACCGTATGCATAATGATTTAATGAGTTCATAACGGTACCGCTCATGCTGCCGTCTGCGAGTACCGAGTTCCACCGCTCCCAAATGGTGGTGGCGCCCAAATTCACACAATAAAGCCAGCTTGGATACTCTTCTTGCAGCAAAAAGTCTAAGGCTTCCTCCTCCATGCCATTTTCGGCCAGAACCTTGCACATAATAGGTGCCCCTACAAAACCGCCGGTTAATCTGTTGCAATCCTTATAGAATCTTTCACGAAGACCTTCCATCAACTTATCTTTATCTACATATATGCCAAAATTAAAGGCAACCAGGTAACCGGTCTGAGTGTCTATACTTAATCTGCCTGAAGTCGTAAAGTACTCATGAAGAATGGCCTCTAACACTTTCTCCGACAATTCTACGTATTTTTTTTCATCTGCTTCTTTTCCCAGTATGTTAGCAGCCTTAGCGACCATTTTAATAGATTCATAATAGTAGCAGGAGCTGATAAAGCTGTCGTCAGTACCGCCTTTGAAGCTCTGCGGTGATCTCCCGTCTTGTGCTAACCAGTCTCCGATATGGGAGCCGAAATTGTACAGGTATTGCTGGCCCCGCTTCTGATCTTCTCTTGTTATATAATCAACCCAGTCTTTCATCATAGGATAGTTTTGTTCCAGAACATCCTTGTCTCCGTAATGGCTGTAGAGCACCATCGGTAAAAATGTTCCAATGTCGCCCCAAACGCTAGTTGCAATTGGCTCACCGAACACTGGAATAAACGCCGAAATGATTCCATTATGTTTCATTTGTTCAGTTCTTAAATCATGCACAAATTTATTGTAAAATGCCCTTGTATCCATGTTATATGACGCGGTTCCTGCAAATACTTGCGCATCTCCAGTCCAGGCCAGACGTTCATCCCTTTGCGGGCAATCCGTAGGAAAATCAATGAAGTTTGACTTTTGACCCCATAGACAGTTTTGAAAAAGCCTGTTGATCTTTTCATTTGAAGTTTCAATATATCCGCTTTGATCCAAATCAGAGTATAGAACTTTAGCAACAATATCATCCTTAGCTACATTTCCAATCCAGCCTGTGACCCGGACATACCGGAATCCAAAGAAGGTAAAATGGGGTCTTACGACTTCTTCTGTACCATCCGATACATAAATAAATTGGGATTTGGCTGAACGGTAATTATCATTGTAGAAGTTCCTGTCCTGCAGTATTTCTCCAAAATCAAAGATTAGCTTTGTTCCTATTGGGGACGTATTGCGGAATTCAATAAACCCGGAGAGGTTCTGCCCCATGTCCAGTACCGTCTCTCCCGCAGGTGTAACTATAATTTCCTGAACAGCTCTTACTTCTTTTACTTTAACGGGCAGGCTGTATCTGCTGATCAGCTTAGCTTTGTCCAGATCGGCAATACGGACTTCTTTTTCTGGATTGGCTTGCCCGGACCATAGCATGCGGTTGATAATTTCTCCATCATAGATATCGCTTAGTTCAATATCAGAACCGAGGTAATGCCAAGTTTTATCCGTGTGTATCACCTGGACTTCATCATTCTGGTACGTAATATGAAGCTCGGCAATGCAAGCAAATTCACTTCCGAAATTCTCTTTCAAATCGCCTAGTCCAAAGCGTCCTTTATACCAGCCGTTCCCGAGCATAATCTCCACCGTATTGTTACTGGACAGCATACCGGTAATATCATAGGTCTGATACTGATATTCACTGTGATAATCACTATACAGAGGGGCGAGATACTCGTCCCCTGCTTTCATTTTATTAATTGAAACTTCATATAGACCCAATCCGCTAATGTACAGGCGGGCACTTTTAACGGGATTCTCTATAGAGAAATCTTTCTTGAACAGTGGATGGAAATGATCTCCTTCCTGGGTACCAATCCAACTGGCACTCCATTGTTCATTCATTTTGCCTGTCTCAAAGGAGGCTGTGCCGCTTGTAGCAACCTCCCCTTCTTCTGTTTCGACTTCAATGCGATAATAGTACTTCGTCTTAGGCTGACAATCCATTAGGATTGCTTCTCCTGTAGAATCCAAATTTTCGTTTTCTTTGATATATAGAACATTTGCAAAATCCTCAGTTAAGCTCACTTCTATTTTTGCTCTCTTTTGCCGCTTTGACTGGGTATCCTTAACCTTCCACGAGCACTTTAGCATTGGATATGCGAAGCCAACCGGATTCTTGATTCCGTTCATTCTTACATCTGTTACCTTCATGTCTTTGTCTCCTTACTGTAGTTTACTTACTCTTGCTTCCTGCAATTCGGATAGTATCCTATCTCTCTCCTGTCCTTTGAATTTGCATAATAAAAGTGGGATGGAGCCCAGAATGGAACTGATCCCGGCCCCAAAAGCAGTAATGAAAAACAGGCCTTTGAGAGTAAATGCTGACTGCGTGACGGCATCCGTATTAAACTGAATGGCGGTCAGCAGGATACCGGTGACAAATGAGCCTACTGCAGACATAATCTTTGCTGTCAGTGATTGAATCGAGAACATTAAGCCTTCTGCCCGGTAGCCGGTCTTCCATTCTGCATAGTCTATTGAATCAACGACATATATTGTGGATAGACTCATACTCATCGAGATGAAAAAACCTGCGAATATAGAAATGATGAAAACAAAGGTTAAATTTTGATAACCCACAATATAATAAATTGCTCCTGTTATTACTGAAACAATTCCGCTATAAAGCAATAAATGCGGCGTTCTGACTACTTTAAGCAATTTCGGAATAACCACAGGCGTCAATAAAAATCCGATCATTGTAGGCACCATAATAAACGATAGCAGTGCGATACTGCCGAGATTATAAATCGCATAGTAACTGGTCAACATCGTAACAACCATCGTTAATACCTGGAAAAATTGACTGACAATATACGCCTGCAACGGTTTGTTTATTTTCAATATGTTAACGATGCTCTTAAAGCTGGTCTTCTCGGTTCTGGGCTTCACTCTTTCTTTCGACACAATAAACAGGGTGATAAAGCTAATAGCCGCAAGCAAAGAGAACAGCCAGCCCAGATACGAATACCCTTGCCCACTGTGAGGCAAACGTGCAAAGTAGGATACTAGAAGCCCTCCTGTTAACGAGACCAAGAGCGATCCGAGCGTCGTAGCAGATCTCGTTAAGCTGACAATGGAATTGCGTTTCTGAGGATCTGTGGAGATAATCGCCGACATGCTCCAGTAAGGGACATCGAAAAGTGAAAAACCAATACCCCAGAGTGTATAAATAAGTGCAACATAGGTAATCTGTAAGGCATGTGAAGAGAAATTGGGATTAAAAAACAACAATGCGGTGATAGCCGCCCAAAACAACCCTCCAAACAAGATATACGGTCTCAGCTTCCCATACTTCGTTCTTGTATTATCCATCAGAACACCTACAACCGGATCGCAGAAAGCATCAATAAACTTCGTGACCAGCAGAATAGTCCCGATAGTTATCGGAGATATTTTCATGACGGAAGTAGCGAATATCATAAAAAATGTAGATACTAATCCCGAGAGGACAGAGTCCCCGAGCCCTCCAATGGTATAACTAACCAGTTCCCTCTTCTTAAAGGGTGTTTTAACAGCGTTTTCATAATATTGCTCAAAACCTTTGCTCATCATCTTCCCTCCGCTCAAGTTACCGTTTCCCCTTATAACTGTCCAACTGACCAAACCTTTTTTGGATATCCAATAGAGCTATAATAAATCATGTAAACCCTTTCACCAATGTCGGTAGCTGTTGTTTTGACTAACCAAAAGTGATACATTCACAAGGGGAGGGAATTTAATGAACTATAAGGAATTAGATGTTTTATTGTTCGAATTAACAGATTTGGAGAAAGAATTGCAACACTCAGAGCTCTCTGATGAAACAATAAAAGAAAAGATCCTCTCGCCATCCTCTTCAAGTGAGTGGATTCCTACCTACACCATGGAAAATAATGTTCTGAAATTGAATGTTGCAGATGAAATATTTGTGATTTCAAGACATACCCGCTTCGCCAAAATGCTTAATCACACGCACAATTTATTCGAAATGAACTACATTTACAGCGGGACCTTCTATCAGGAAATTCAGGGAGAAAAGTTCAAATTAAGTGCAGGGGATATTATCATCCTCAACAAGAATGTAGAGCATTCTATCAGTAAAGTGGGACAAGAGGATATCTTAATCAACTTCCTCGCGAAAAATGAATTTTTCGACAACCAGTTCGTGTTTAAAATCCTGGGAGATAATATTCTAGGCAAAACGATTGCTTCAATCATAACCAATATAACCAAAGAAAAGAATTTTCTATTATTTCGAACGGAAAACAATTGGCAAATCAAACAAACGATTCAGAACATATTGTGTGAAGCTTTTGACAGTAAACCCACCAATCCCGAAATTATCAAAGCGTATTTAACGATTCTATTCAGCAGGCTTCTGGAAAGTGAAAGCTACGAGATTTTTCTAAGGGAAGGCGTTAGAAATACCAGCATATCCGTAGTCGATTTATTGGCTTATATGGAGGAGAACTATTTGGACATTACGCTGGAACAAACCGCGAAGCAATTTCAATTTTCACCGGCCCATTTGAGCAGAATCGTTAAAAAAGTGACTGGAAAAACCTTTTCAGCAATCGTCCAGGAACAAAGGTTCAAACACGCTGCATTGCTGCTGCAGTTGTCTGATCAGAGTATTGATGATATTTCCAGAGAAATCGGCTACAACAACCTGACCTTTTTCTATAAAAAGTTCCAGTTCCTATATGGGATCACTCCGAATGAGTACCGGAACTCCTTTAAAGCAAAGTAAAAAAAAAGAGAGGATTGCTCCTCTCTCTTAGTGAAAATCAGATATCAAGCGCAGCATGATATCCTTGATATATCGCAGTTGTGATCGTAGATGCCTTAACACAATCTCCAATCTGTGCAACATAAGGTGCACAATCAATTAACTCATCCACTGCTTTTCTTCTTGGACGTTGTCCAAGCGCGCAAATGACTGAACCGCCTGGAACAAGATGCTCTTCACCATTTGGATCAGCGCAAACAACACCTTCCTGCTTAACACGTAGCCCTTTAAATCCTAAATGAACCTGAATGTTATTCTTTTCGATTTCTTTTAGCATAATTGGACGATGTCTAATATTTGCATCTGGAGCCAGTTCCGTCCTCATCTCTACCAGATGTACAGATTTGCCTTCCTGGGCAAGATGAATGGCTGCTTCACAGCCTGCCAGACCGCCTCCCAATACGACTACGCTATCGCTAACCCTATCCTTCTCCAGATAATAGTCATTAACAACAACAACGTTATCACCGTCAAGTCCTGGAATTGGAGGAACAATTGCTGCCGAACCGACAGCTATAATTAATGCATCAGCATTTTCTTTCTCTGCATACTCTTTAGTGACAGATGTATTCAAGCGAATCTCAACACCGGAGTCTTTGGCTAATTTTCCAAGAGTCACACCTAACTCATACATTTCGTACTTAAACGGAATCGCCTGTTCTCCCCTCAAAATACCGCCTACCTCGTCAGACTTCTCACATAGAATGACTTTATGCCCGCGTTTAGCTGCAGTAAGAGCTGCATAAAGTCCGCCTGGGCCTCCGCCTGCTACTAAAACCTTACGCGGATTAGGAGAAGGATATATTTCTGTCCCATCCATTTCACGGCCGATCAATGGGTTAACCGTACAGCGTCTTGTCGATGTCTCCGCACGTTCCGCCATACAGGTGAAGCATCTCAGACACTTAATAATATCCTCGTCACGGTTGCTCATTACCTTTCTTGGAAGCTCTGGATCGGCCAACAGTGCGCGGGCCATTTCAACAACATCCGCCTGACCGCTGGCAATGATTTCTTCCATTTGAGCCGGGTCATTTAATCCGCCAACCGTTGCAACCGGAACACTTACATGCTTCTTGATTTCTGCTGCGAGATAAACATTGCTTCCATGAGGCAGGAACATCGAAGGGTGCGTGATTCCAAAGCCTGTCTGGTAGGTTCCGGCAGATACATGAAGCAAGTCGACTCTTGATTCGATTAATTTGGCAATTTCAATGCCTTCTGTCAGATCATAGCCGCCTTCAAACAACTCCGAACCACTCATTCTAAACTCTATGGGAAAGCCGGGACCCACAGCTTCACGGACGCTATCCAGAACCTCCTGTGCAAAACGTACCCTGTTCTCCAAAGATCCGCCATACTTGTCTGTTCTGCGGTTGAAATAAGGCGAAAAGAACTGGTTAATCAACCATCCATGTCCGCCATGAACCATGATCATTTCATAACCTGCTCGCTTAGCAAGTCCGGCGCATCTGCCATACGCTACTACGATATCAGCAATTAGTTCTTGTGTAAGCTCTTTTACTTCTCTGCCGTCAGGACGGACTCCGGGACTTGGTCCCCATTGAGCAAGTCCTTGCTTCTTATTTTTATCAGTCAGATATGTTCCTGCATATTGCCCGGAATGAGACAATTCCACACTGGCAATTGCACCATGACGCCGAATAGCATCTGCTGTGTAGGTAAAGCTTGCAAGAGAATCTACTGTCTGCAGATCTAGATGGTACATATGGGAGGCTTCTGTTTCGGGATGAACCACAACTTCACTGACTGTAACTGAGGCAGCACCGCCTTTTGCCCGTAATTCGTAAAATGCTGTAGATTTGGGGCCAATCGTGCAGTCTGCTGTAATGTCTGTACCTCCCATAGGTGAGCCAAACATTCTATTTCTGAAGGTTACATTTCCAATGGTGATGGGTTTGCATAGGTTTGGATATTTTCTTTGCATGATTTCATTCTCCTTCTCTGTAGATGTTTCTTTCTTACGTTTAAATGATAGCTTTCTGATTCTTATTCGCAGCTCTCTCCTGATACTTGACAGCCCGCTTGTATACAAATGTTAGAATAAATCCGGTTATGCCAAAAATGGCGGCAATGACAAAAGCTCTCTGATAACTACTGTCTGTACTGTATACATTCTTCATAATGGACGGCCCGAAATATCCTGCTAATGCAAATCCAATAAACATAATTCCATAATTCACACTGTTATTTTTTGCACCAAACTGATCCGCAGTAAATCCGGGAAATACCCCCATCAGTGCGCCAAAGCTTAAACCGATAACGGAAATACCGATATAAAATGTCGCAACACTACTTTCACCTGAAAAATAAAGCAATGTGAGTCCTACTACCGAAAAGAGAGAAGCAAAAGCCAGGGTATTGATTCGGCCAATTTTGTCTGAAATATAGCCTGCAAGAATTCGTCCGCCAGTGTTAAACAGAGCAAGTACAGAAACAACTGTCGTAGCGGCTGCCGCAGACAGGCCAACCATTTTTTGAGCTATAGGTGAAGCTTGAGATGTACACATTAGTCCGGCAAAAGCTCCACTGATCAATAGCAAGATCATTACATAAAATAGTGGACTTGCAAGCATGCCTTTCCAGTCTTTGTCGTTTTTTAACGAACGGCCAACATTGACAGCCTTTGGTGTCCATCCTGCCGGGACAAAATCAGATGGGCATTTCTCAATGAAGAATGAAGCGGCACATACAATAATAAGGAAGGCTATACCGATTATTTTGAATGCTGCCGTTACACCAGAGTGACTGATTATACCATTGGCAATGGGAGGTATAATCACTGAGCTTAACCCATAAGCAGCCGTTGTTACACCGCCAACTAATCCGCGTTTGTCAGGGAAAAACTTAATCGAGTTGCTAATTGTGCATCCGTAGACCATTCCTGTTCCAAGGCCGAGTACGATGCCATAAGCAAATACCAGGAAGCCTACAGATGTTGCGAACCCTGATAAAATCATACCGCCCCCAAATAATAGGCCCCCTACAAAGATCACTTTCTTTGGTCCGAACCTATCATTAACCCAGCCACCTGAAATCATTGTGATAGGCCCTACTGAATTGGTAATTGTAAATGCAATAGCCAAATCACCCGGTGTTAGGTGAAGTCCTGTAATGCTGCTCAGATATTCTGCCATTGGGGCAGCAAATACACTCCAAGCATAGATTGATCCAATACACAGGTTAATAAAGCAGCTCGCAATCAGGATAATCCATCTCTTTTTTGTAAATTCCACTTCAATTCTCATCTCCTTATATTGTGAAATCATTCACATCGTAATTCGATTTAATATTAGCATGAGGCTTTAAATATATCAATATAAACATGTACATATTTATATGTTTCATAAAACATGTTTTCTTTCTTCTACGCAATTTTATTGTTGACTGGCTAAATATGTTATACTAAACACAAAAACGAAGATCATCCGTAGGAAGAGAGCCATATGAGAACTTTAAAATACGCCATTTTAGGTTTGCTAAATAAAGAATCAATGACTGGTTATGATATAGGTAAAGAGTTCAGTAAAGATCTGGGTGAATTTTGGAATGCAAAGCACAGTCAGATCTATCCGGAATTAAAGAAGCTGCTTGACGAGGGTCTAATCGTTTACGAGATTCAAATTAGCGGGGAAGTATTAGAAAAAAAGCTGTATTCCATTACGGAGAAGGGTAAGAAGGATTTTTTGCAATGGTTGAAAAAAACAGAACCTATCGAGCCCACTCCTAAAGACGTGTTTAGACTGAGAATGTATTTTTCGAATAACTTGGATGCAGCTACCCGATTACACCTGCTAGAGCATCAACTGCTTCAACATCAGGACAGGCTAGCACATTTACGCAAAAATAAAGAACGTTATGACAGCATGCCTCCGCTTGACAGTGATAATTTTGGTGATTATCTTGTGTTAGATGGTGCTATTTTACGTGAAACTGTAACGATACAATGGCTCGAAAATTATATTAATATTGTAAAAAAACAACCCATTTAGTACATACAGAAAGACCCTCACCAAGCTGGTAAGGGCCTTTCTTATGCTTGCTTGTATTATTTAACATCCTTGCCTGTAAAAAGTGAAACTCTTGCTTTTACCAGCTCGGTATATTCCTTCTCCATTTTCTCTGCTCCAACGTCGTTCATTTCTTTGAGGAATGCATCATATAGCTTGTCGAAGTCTGCAGGCTTAGCGAGAATGGCTTCCGGAATGCGTTTGTGAACGATGTCCTGCGTCTTCTGGTAGATGACCTGATAATCCCCATCCGTCGGAACCTGCATATTATACAGTGCCCCCCATTCTTTGACTGGGAATTCATCCGCAGCCGGGAACAGATCCTTCCATGTCTTCGCCTTATAAGCCGCTAAAGCTTCCTTCTCGGCATTCGAGTAGCTGGCGATGATTTGTTCCGGGAAGTTGGTGGTATAGTAATTGTCAGTTGAATCCTTGACCCCGTCTCCGTAACGGACTCCAAAGATCGAGTACAAACCGATGCCTGTTTGTTTCGCGAAGTTAGCTGCATCATTGACTTTTTGGTTACGGATCTCATCCGGGATTACGCGCTTTCCATTCTCAACATTATACTGCTTGCCTTCGATTCCCCAATTTCGCAGAACCTGTCCTTCATCTGAGGACAGCCAGTCGATAAATTTGATAGCACGGACTGGGTCTTTGCAGGATGTCGAGATGCTAATGCCATACCCGTCAACACCGATGGCCTGCATGGAATTATCTTTGAATTGCTTACCCATTGTAACAGGCAAATGAGCGTACGTATATTCGTCTTTGCCGGCTGACTTCAGAGCATTCTCGGCGTCCTGGTATTCCCATTCTACAGAGGTAAGGCCGAGCACGCGTCCGCTGGAGATTTTCGATTTATACTGATCATCCTTTTGCACAAAGGAATCCTTATCCAGCAAACCTTCATTATACATATGATTCAGCCAGCGGAAGTAATCTTTTTCTTCCGGACGTTTGTAATGAAGCATCGTTTGATAAGTTTCCGGAACCACATAGTATTCACCGTCACCTGCCCCACCTGTAGTCGCCGCGGCTTGATTGGTTACGGTAATCATACTCTTCCAGCCATCCGCATTTAACAACAGCGGAATCGTAGGCTGTCCGTCCGTTGTCGGGTGTTTGGCCACATATTTTTTGAGGGCGCTTTCATAATCCTGAACTGTTTCAATTTTCGGATAACCAAGTTCCTTGAGAACTCTAAGCTGAATTTCAAATCCGCCCGTTGCATCAAAAACCTGTTCATCTACCCCGACATTGGTTGGAATTGAATAAATGGCTTGATCTTCCTTGCTGTATTTCATGCGGTTCATACTCTTGCTCATAACCTTTTTAATATTTGGAGCATATTTATCGATAAGATCGGTCAAATCGATAATCCCGCCTGCATCCACCAGCTTGCCAAGCTCTCCTTTGGCGTAGATGATATCGGGAAATTGTCCGCTGGCCGCCATTAAAGAGATTTTGTCCTGTCCGCCGCCGCTTCCTACATCAAATTCGGCATCAAGAGTAACCCCGGTTTTGGCGATAATTTCTTTCCCTACATCATCCTGCATGTTGTTCCAGTTCGGATTAGCGTCAGCTCCAAAAAATGAAAACGTAATTGGGCTGGTATCATCGCTGCTGCTACTGTCATTTACATTATTGGCAGTGTTGTTTTTTGTGCTGCTGCAGCCCGCCGATAGGAGCAGCATACTTGCTAACAGCGCTATTCCGCATTTCTTCGGCAATTTCTGAATCATGGTCATCATTTCCCCCTTATAGTGTTAAGAGTGACTGTTTTCGTTATTAATTTTATCTTTTACTCCTGCTGCAAACCTTGATTATCAAGTCATAAAACAGCATAATATGGACATAGACAACAACGGACTGGGTGGGAATATTTTGAGTAATGTATATCTAAACTGGTTTACGACCGATGAGAAATTCCCCTTTTTTATTCAATATGGAGGACATGAGGAGGAGATATCGCTTCACCAGCATGTGGATTTCTCCGAATTGGTCATCGTACTGAATGGTCATGCTACACATGTCGTCAATAATGAAGAATCTTTTATCAAGAAAGGGAATGCATTTGTTCTGAACGGCGGAACTCCTCATGCTTACAAGGCACCACATGATTTCAAAATTTGCAACGTAATGTACAAGCCTGAGATGTTGAAGTCAGCCGGGCCGGATCTGCGGTCCTTGAACGGTTATCAGGCGCTCTTCATTCTGGAGCCGTTCTACCGCAGCATTAATCCATATCAAAGCAAATTGAACATGTCGATTGCAAGCCTTGAATATGTCTCGGCGTTAGTTTCAGTCATGATTAAGGAATATGAGACCAAGCAGCAAGGCTATCAAACCATGCTCGTATCACGGTTTATGGAGCTTGTCGTTTATTTGTCCAGGCAATATGACCATCAGGAGACAGGGGTAGACAATAGTCTGATGCATCTGGCCAGTGCAATTTCTTACATTGAGGACCACTATCTGGACCAAGTGACGCTTGAGGAGATTGCGGCCAAATCGGATATTTCCGTCAGACATTTGAACCGGATTTTCCAGGCATATTATCAAACAACGCCGATTGCATATCTTCACCGGCTGCGTTTGGAGCGGGCTTGCACATTGCTAAAGCAAACGAACCGCTCCATTACAGACATTTCATACGAGTGCGGATTTAACGACAGCAATTACCTCACCCGCCAATTCAAAAAAAGCTATGGTGTGACGCCGAAAGCATTTCGTAAAATGCAATAACCGATGCTTCTGCCGGCATTTCTCTGTTTGCCAAAAGTCATTTCAGACAAAAAGTGCTGATCTGTACATCGCCCTTGAGGTGCAGGTAAACCTTATATCGTTCTATTGGGACAAGCCCAGATGGAACCTCACATTCCACAGTCGTCCAAGCTTGAGTTCCGCCAGTAGGCAGTACGGGACAGACAAGAACGAAATCACCTTCAGGGGAATTAAGCGTTAAGGTGATCTCCCCTCCCCGGATATTACCCGTAACCCTGGCGGTGAACTTTACCGGCCATTCGCTTAGAGCTACGTCATGGAAAGCAATCCAGCCGCAGTCTTCAACAGGGCGAATGCTCTCTCCTCCTTCGCGGCATTCATCAATGTAAACCTTGTCATAATCATCATAGTTAACCGCTTTAACCGATTCCCCAAGTGAGCGTGCAGGGATCTTCTCTCCTTCTACGTACAGTGAAGCCATAGAAGTGATGTTGGAAGAAGATGGCCCGGCCATGAGCGTGTACATTCCCTTCTCCACACAAAACCGTTCACGGGTTACGTCCCAGAATGCCAGTTCCTCCGTCTTAAATGTGAATAAAATGGTTTTGGATTCTCCCGGGTGCAAATACACCCGCTCGAAACCTATCAGCGTTTGTAGTGGACGTGGGACACGCGAGCTATCGGCTCGAATATAGAGCTGAACGACTTCGTCACCAGGTCTGCTTCCGGTATTGCCAACATTGACAGAAACTGAGAACGTTGCATTTTCGTTGACAGCCACGCGGTCGAGTGACAGCTCACCGTATTCAAAGGTTGTATAGCTAAGACCATGACCGAACGGGTACAGCACTTCTCCATCGAAATACTGATAGGTGCGCTTTCCCTTTATAATGTCGTAATTCATAAGATCCGGCAGTTGATTCACCGAGCTGTACCAGGTCATGTTTAACCTGCCGGCAGGATTGTAATCACCAAAAAGCACATCGGCTACGGCATGGCCGAGCTCTTGACCGGCATGCGATGTAAATACGATTGCTGGGACATGCCCGTTTACCCAATTTATCGCAAAGGGATAGCTGCCAACGATTACGACAATGGTCTTTGGATTTACAGCCCGGACTGCCTGAATAAGTGCATGTTGAGCAGGAGGCAGTATGAGATTTGCCCGGTCGACTGTCTCTTTTCCATTGATATAGGGGTTGTTGCCGACAAATACAATTGCCGTCTCTGCTTCTTTTGCCAAGTGCATGGCCTCTTCAATCCCGTGGTGCACGATCTCAAGGACAAATTCGCCGATGCCGTCATCTTCATTTACTTTTAAAAGCCCAAGTTCACTTAGGACAACAGGTTTGTTATCCCATGATTTTATCGTGATGCGGCCATTTTCCAGCACTTCGAACCTGAGCGTTTCCTTGACGTACCAGCCTTCCACTGCTTCTGCGGTAGCAGTCATAAAACCATTTTCACTTTCCGTTACATATTTATTACTGTCCATTGCCCGTAATGTGAAGCTTCCGAAGCCCCAGTCATTGTACTCAAACACTGCCGCCTCAGCTGCGGTGCTGCAATCTGCCGCTAATACAGCGGGAATATTCTCGTGATCCCGTATGCACACATATTTCCCGCTGGTAACTGAGCGTAAGCGAATTTGATCCACACCTGTTGTATATCCAACCGGAAGGTCCTGTATTTTTTCTCTAATCCCTTGGAGCGGGGTAATGCGGTAAGGCGGCGTTCCGCTATAAGCATCAGTGAAAGCCTCATTAGCCAAAGGTCCGATTACCGCAACAGAACACATTTTTGGCCTTAGCGGCAACACACCATCATTTTTCAGCAGGACAATGGATTCTTTGGCTGCTTCAAGTGACAAAGCCTTGTGCTCCGGAGAACACAATTTCTCCTCTGGAACGTGGCTGTAAGGATTCCGCTCTGCAGGATCAAATTCGCCCAGCCGAAACCGTACGCGAAACGTATTACGCAGCGCCTGGTTGAGGTCATCATCCGTCAGAAGTCCTTGATATAGTGCATCACGCAGCGCTTGAAAGGATAGCGGCTGATCATCCGTTATGCTATCAATACCAGCTTTGATCGACCCCGCTACGGCTTTTGCATAAGAATCAGTGTAATGATGATCAGTCACCGTTCCCAGAATGTCCCCGGCATCGCCAACAACAAAGCCGTCCATGCCCCACTCGCCTTTGACGATATCGTTCACTTCAGAATTAAGGTTGCATGGAGTTCCGTTAACTCCGTTGTAAGCAGTCATTATGGAACCGGCGCGGCCCTCCCGGACCGCTGGTTCAAATGCCTTTAAATAATATTCGCGTTTATTGCGCGGGTCGATGCTGACTGATGCACTGCCACGGTTCTCTTCATTGTTGTTGGCATAAAAATGCTTTAACGTTGCGACTGCCTTGTAATAGAAAGGGTCGTTTCCCTGAAGACCTTGGACCAGGCTGGTTGTCAGTTTTCCCGTTAAATAAGGATCTTCTCCATACGCTTCTTCGGTACGGCCCCATCTTGGGTCCCGCTCCATGTCTACTGTTGGTGCCCAAATCGTTAGACCATTAACGGTGGGGTTGCGCTGATAGTACACCCTGGCCTCCTCGCCTATAGCGGAGCCGATTTTGTTGAGCAATTCGGGATTCCAAGTGCAGGCAAGACCTATGTTCTGTGGAAAAACGGTTGCTTCTCCTAGCCAGGCTACCCCGTGCGCTCCCTCCGTGCCGTGCTTGTACTTGTGTATTCCAAGACGCGGAATATCCGCCTGGTACTGGCACATCAGTTCGATTTTTTCCTCGCGGCTAAGGCGCAGAATGAGGTCATCAACCCTCTCTGCCAGCGGCAGATCCGGGTTCCGATAAGGAAGCATTATTCAGTCACCTCATAATCGAACCAGTCAAATGACGCAGGAGCAGGGTCCGGCGCTTCAGAGATTGCATACATGGCTGCCATTACTCCAACAAAGCCGCCCGCGACTTCGGTGGAGAGAAGATGGGTTTCACCCCAGCCTATTTCTATTGTATCCTGTTGTGAGGTATGGACAGATGCCACAAATTTCTCGGGCAGAGCCTGGAATTGAAGCACAATCGGCCCTTCAGGACAATCGCGGGTTTCCACCGTCTGCATTGAACCGACTGTCCGGCGGAAGATCAGCTTCCTGCGGCCTTGAACGGATTTTACTGCCAGGTCGTAATGATGCTTCTCATCCATATACATGGTTAATCCCGCTTCTTCTCCATCGTGCTTCGGATCGAACTCCAGCTTAGTCTCCACTCTGCAGGAAAAGTGACAAAGGCGGCGGCCTACAAAGGTGGGAGAACCCACTTCATTTAATGTTGCTGCTTGTCCATGCAAGACAAGAAATCCCGGACGTTCCGCTAGTGACCAGCTTCCCTCAGCAGGATTACGTAAGAATGTCCAGATCATATCCAGCTTCACATCATTGAAGTCGTCTCTGCGCGGCTTGGCTGGCCATGACACTTGAGGCAGCTTGGGAGCATCCATGACCGGCTCAATATGCGTATTATTGCCTACAATAGGCCATCCATCAGGTGTCCAGCTCACTGGCGCCAGAAAAACCTCTCTTCCCAAATGATGTCCCATCGGGTAAGATACCGGTCTTATCCCCAAGCACACAGCCCACCAGCTTCCGTCATGGGCTTCGATTAAATCCGCATGGCCTGTTGCATATATGCCGTTCCCCATACTTCTATTCGTGAGAATCGGATTGCTTGGACAGGCTTCAAATGGCCCATAGGGATGTTTGCTTCTTGCGATCGTTTCCATATGTCCATATTCGGTTCCCCCTTCGGCAATCATCAAATAGTATAGTCCGTTGATTTTGTACAAATGAGGTCCTTCGGGATGAGCTCCTCCTGTACCTTTCCAAATCAAGCGTTTCTCTGACAGTGTGGCTCCGGTTTCAATATCAATCTCGCATTGGTAGATGCCATCGCCATCAGCTCCGGTAGTTGGAGACTGTAAATATACGCGGCCGTCGTCATCAAACAGCAGAGAAGGATCGATACCACCTTGCGCGAGCTTCACCGGTTCCGACCAAGGTCCCTTAGGGTTCTGTGTCTTGACAAAGAAATTCCCGCCTCCGCTTACATTGGTAGTCACCATGTAAAACCAGCCGTTGTGATAACGGAGGGTTGGTGCATAGATTCCGCCAGAACTCCATGCACCCGAAAGTGGAAGCTGTTTCTCTGTTGTGAGGCAATGGCCGATCTGCCGCCAGTGGACCAGATCCTTGCTGTGAAAGATAGGGACTCCAGGGAAATATTCAAAAGAACTTGTGACTAGATAGTAATCATCACCGACACGGCAAATACTTGGATCAGGATGAAAACCCGGTATGACGGGATTGTTGTACTGCATAATCCGCACTCCTGTCTATTTTTTATACAGATTATATAGCTCTCTCTGTTATTTCCACATTGTAGTATACTTTCACTTTGCCAAACCTTCATTTTCAAGTCATATGTTTAGCATGATCTAGTCATTGCACTCTCCAGTTTCAAAAAATCGTCGATCGTTGCCATGTCAGTGTCCACCTCATCCATTGATTTCTAATTTTCGGGTTAAAGAAGGCGTCCAGAAGTAACCTGCCATCCCCAATAAAGTTATCAATCCACCAAAGAATTGAAACCCGGAGATCGTCTCACCCAAGAATAAGTAGGCTAGAAAAATAGCCAAAACAGGTTCTCCAATTATCCCTACAGAAACCGTAGTAGCCCCTATTGATTTCAACAGCAGATTAAAAATATATTGTCCAAATATGGTTGGGATTACGGCAAGCAAAAAGAAATATATCCAATCCGCTGATTCATACTCGACCAAGGAGTAATGATTGAATAAACTGCTGACGAGCAGAACGCTGCCACCAATAAAGAAAACAATAACACTGTATAAATTGGCGTCGATTTTGTGACTTACTTTTTGTCCTGCCAGCATATATGCCGAAACAAAAATGGCCCCTATTAAGGATAATCCGTCTCCTATTAACGCCTCCCTTGAAACCCCGATGTCTCCCCAAGCTATAAGGACTGAACCGGACAGAGCTGCTGTCAGACAAACAATGCTTAACAGGCTTCTTCGTTCTCTGAATAGATAATATGAACCGATCATTACAAATAAAGGCTGCAAGGTTAAGATGACCATCGAACTTGCAACGGAGGTATGCTTCAGGGATTCCATCCAAAATAGAAAGTGCAATCCGAGAAACAGGCCGGCTAAAATCACGGTACCCCAATCTTTTTTGCTCATCGGGAAGGATCGGAGCGTTTTCCAAGGAACAAAAGGAAGCATAATAATTACTGAAATATATAATCTGTACATCCCGGCTACAGAGATTGGTGTATCTGAGGATTTGATCATTATGGAAGAGATCGAAACAGCCAGTATGCTGATGAAAAGCAAAATGTACGGATGTAACTTTAACGACGGTTTATTTATTTTCACATATATACCTCCATGCTGTTCTATACGATTCCTGTGCACAGGATTGTCGTAATGAATCTAGGCCAGGTATAATAATATCATCAACTCCTGATTGGTTGTGCAATTATATCTTTCATTAGTATAGAAATATCGTCATTTGGAAGGAAGGTGCGTTTGGATGGAAAAAAAGCTGCATGAGACCATCTTGTATCCTGATACTTCGTTTCCATATATTATGTACACGGCTTCTGCAATTGAAATGATCCCTGAGGGCAGAGGATTTAACGATTTACATTGGCACGAAGATCTGCAATTCACTTTAGTTACAAAAGGAACACTGGTAATACAAGTGAATGGTATTGATCATGTATTAGAAACAGGCCAGGCTATTTTTATTAATAAGGGCGTTCTTCATGTTACAACGGAGCTAAAACAGAATGGTCAATATGTCAGCTTTAACTTCCCTGAGAAACTGCTGGCTTTTTATGCAGATAGCACTATGGAAAAAAAGTATGTACTCCCTTATACAAATTCATTCTTATTGGCTTACGTAATCAAGGGTACTGCTGAATGGGAAGGTCAAGTCCTTGAAATGCTGCGGGAAATGAAAAAGAAATTCGATACGGGAAAAAACTGGGGATGGGAATATGAGGTTTCGATCAAAACCGTACAATTATGGTTAACCTTAATCTCCAATATTTCTCTTTCGTCTGAAGAAGCACCTAAATATTTCAAGCTGCAGCAGGAACGGCTTCAGGTTATGCTCAGTTTTATTCATCAGCACTACTCTAACAACATAACACTGCAAGAAATCGCTGATGTAGCACATCTGAGTGTTTCGGAATGCAATCGCAGTTTTAAGAGAACTATTCATATGACAGCTTACGATTATTTGATTAAGTACCGTATTAAGAAAAGCAGTGAACTGTTGATGTCAACCGATTATACAATAACCGAAATAGCCCAAAAGGTCGGGTTCAATCATGTAAACCACTTCATTCAATCCTTTAAAAAACATCATGAAAAAACACCTAGAGATTTCCGGAATTATAGAAATGAAATCATTGATTAATGTAAAGCGCCGAGAAATTAAAAAGAGAACGCCCGGTTAGGGACGCCCTCTTTGATTTAATCGAACCGGTATGTCCAAAATTGTTCTGTCCCGAACCGGTTCCGGATCTCCTCATCTGTCAGTTCCCGATTCCCAACAAGCTCCGCTGCCTGGAATTGCGTACGGTGTGCCTGAATTGAGGCCATTTTCTCGGCAAGAAATGCGGTCACGTCTATGGTTACGTCCGCTTTTCCGATCATCTGCTCGTGATTGCTGGAGAACGCGTTGCAATATACAAGTGGCCGCTCTGCTTCAGGGAGTTGGCTGATCGTTCGGATGACAGCGGCTCCTGTGGCATCGTGGTCAGGATGCACACTGTACCCTGGATAAAATGTGATAACTAGCGACGGGTTCAGTTCCTTGAGCAGCGCTTTGACTGTATTGTCCAGCAATTGCTGGTCTTCGAACTCGACCATTTTATCGTGGAAGCCTAGCATTCTTAAGTCTTGTATGCCAATCGCATTGCTAGATGCTGCAAGTTCTTCCTTACGGATGCCCGGTAAGGTGACACGGTTTGCGAACGGCGGAATCCCCATGTTTCGCCCCATCTCCCCTAAGGTCAGACAAGCATAGGTAACTTGAGCACCGCTTTGTATGTACATTGCTAACGTCCCTGCTGCAACGAATGATTCGTCGTCGGGATGGGGGAACACAACTAAAATGCGCTGATGTTCAGCTCGTGTAGTATTCATGGCTTCTCCTCTGCTTTTCATCAGAACTTTTCCCGGCTTAGTTGCAGTGCAACCATTAACTTTCCTTGACTGTCGTGCCCAGCCATGATGAGCCGCTCGTTATCTAACTCATCTACGTGTGTAAGGCCCTCGGCATAAATCCAGCCCTGTGTTGTCTTTAAGCCTATCCGGTATGGACCCGTGCCGGAGATGGAGCCATGTGTATATCGGACAACCGCATTGGAAATAAACGCTGACGCCGGGTGACGGGTACTGTCCAGGTGACTGGTGTAGGCTCCTGTTGTGACTTCAAGGTGTACATATAAATCCTGACCGGCAAGGCGGTCGATCCGGGCTTGTATCTCTGGTGGATGAATCGGTTGCATGGTAGCCTCCTTGTGTGTGATAACGTGAAGTATGGTGTTATTTTAACACAATAAAGCAGCATTTTTAATGATGCCTAACCATGTTTTTTGTCCTTGTTGTGGCGAGTCCAGGGATACTGCCTCTACTGTATCGTCAAGAAATTCCGTCTCTATGCTACAATAAAGAAAGACTGGAGGATGAATTGAAAATGTCTTTTTGGTCCCATCACAGAAATTCCTTAACTGCAGGCATTATTCTGCTGATTGTGTTTATAAGACTACTGCCCGATGAGATGTGGGCAAGATGGATCACATTCATGCTGTATCTGATTTATATTCTCGGTTTGTGGGGAGTTCACGTGTTGTCCTCCACCCGAATGCGAGGTCTGTTGTCTATCCTTCTCTATGCGGCGTTGATTGGATACTGGTTGGCTTTTCCCGGTCAGATAGCAATACTACTGTCTCTGCAAGGTGTGCTAATCAGTTACAGCGCGCTGAAGCTGACTAACTGGACAGCCGAGCTTCTATGCTTATCCTTCACGCTGTTAACGTTTCAGCTTTTAGTGCTGTATGACAGTCAAACCTGGGAGATACTATTAAGGGAGAATCTCTTCGTTTATGTCGGTTTGTTCGTGGGGTTTCGCTTGATCCGGCTAAGAAGACTTCGGCAGCAGGAGCAACTCCGGTATACGGAGGAACTGGCGGTAATGCATAAGGAATTGACGGAGACACACACAAAACTGCAGCAGGCCCATGAGGAACTGGAGCTGGCGACCGTGCAGTCGCTGCGTTACGCAGTGCTGGAAGAACGCAGCCGGATTGCCCGTGACATTCATGACAGCATCGGACATCGTCTAACGTCCGTTATTGTGCAGCTGCAGGCGCTCCCCTATGTCCTGAAAACCGACGAAACGCAAGAATCGGAACAAATTGTAAAAAATGTGCTGGAAGTGGCGCGCGGTTGCCTGCAAGAGGTGCGTTCTGTCGTGCATAATCTCGGAGCCGACGGGACAGGTGCCGGTCTCGTCTCGCTGCGCAGCCTTGTTCAGCATACCACTGTTCCTTCCAGCTTGGAGATTCATCTGGATATGGAGGAACAGGCTGATCAAGAGAATTGGCCGCTGGAAATCGCCGTCGTGCTGTACCGCTGTCTACAGGAAGCGTTGACCAATACGATTCGTCATGCAAATGCGCAGAAGGTAGACATCTCTGTGACGCAGAGTGAGAATGCTGTAGAATTCCATTACCAGGACGACGGTATACTTACGCCAGGCAGCGATTGGCAAGAAGGCTTTGGATTGGGCGGCATTCGGAAACGATGCCAGGATGCGGGCGGACATTGCATGATTACAGTGAAAGAGCCGCATGGTATGGTGATTGATATCTGGCTTCCACTGGAGGCCAAGGAGGAACATAGACTTGGATAATTCACGTATTTTGCTGGTTGACGACCAGCCGCTTGTGCGGCAGGGCATGAAATATATTATTAGCGCCCAACCCGATATGGAGGTAGCCGGCGAAGCCAGCAACGGCCTGGAGGCCATTGATTTGGCGTTAAAATTGGACCCGCATCTCATTCTGATGGATGTACAGATGCCTAAGTGCAGCGGAATAGAGGCTGCACGGCAGATTTTGCAGCAGCGGCCCGGCTGTAAAATTGTCATCTTGACTACCTTTGATACGGAGGAATACATTCTTGACGGCATTCGCGCCGGCGCCATTGGTTATCTGCTCAAGGATACTGAAGCTGAGGACCTGCTGGCCGCAATTCGGGGTGCGCTTCGCGGCGAAGTGATTTTCCGGACGGCACACGCTGCGAAGCTGATCGGACAGGCACTAGAGAAACAAGGCACGCCCTGGACTCTTCAGCAATCAAATCCGCATTCGGCTGAACAGACTGACCTGAAGCAGATGTTTACCAACCGCGAGCTGGAGGTGCTTCAGCAAATGGCTTATGGTCTTCGCAACGAAGCAATCGCCGCCAAGCTATTCCTAAGCGAGAGTACCGTCAAGACACATGTGCACCGGATTTTGCAGAAATTCGACGTCCAGGATCGCACGCAGGCCGTGGTATATGCTATCCGGAACAGAATAGTGGAATAGACGAGCAGCACCTTCCCCTATCCATCTACAGGTGGATGAGCGAATGCAAAAATCAAACGGCAGGTGGACGTGGTAACTCCTTGCATAAGGTTATGATGAAGCTATCAACTGACCTGCAAGGAGGAGTTTCATCATGACAACCAGCCATTGGATCTCAACATTTGCTATTTTTGCCGTGCTCGTGATAAGTGTATACGGCCGTAAGTCATTTAATCTGGTTCGCTTGCTCTTGCCTATTCCTATTCTGGCCTACTTTGGATCAACGTATTTAAAGGATATCCCTAAGGGCGGAAATAATGGATGGCTGCTCGCAGCTTTTATCCTGTTCGGCGGCCTAATCGGTCTACTTCTCGTTTTACTAGCCCGTGTAGAATATGATTCAAAGGCTGGAAAATCGTATATTTCAACTGGTATACCTAGCATTGCGGTGTTGTCCATAATCTTTGTTCTGCGTGTTATTCTAATCGAGTGGGTCACGCATAATGGACAAGAAGCTTACAATTTCTCAATAAAACACCATTTTGATCTTAATCTGCTTGGACCGATTTTTATACTAATGGCTACAGCAATGATTATTGTTCGTGTAAGTGGCATATTCATCAGAGTCGCACAGAGCAAATCTAGAACATTGACTAAACGGGTTGTATAAATCATCTCTGCGAACAGCAAAACTTTATCGCAGGGATAGATACACTTATTTCGGCTAAAAAGCCTGTTTATTGGACCAGGTTCTTGTCCCGTCAAAGGAGAAGGACTTGGTCCCTTTTTTAATGTATTACATTAAGTATCTTCCCGTTATCGACTGCTTCGAATGGATGATCTGCGAAGGTGTGCCCTCGAACACCACCTGGCCGCCTTTGCTGCCTCCATCCAGTCCCATATCGATAATCCAATCTGCTTGGCTGATCACATCGAGGTTGTGTTCGATGACGATCACCGTATTGCCGGTATCTACGAGGCGGTTCATGATCTCTACAAGGTGCCCAATATCTGACATATGAAGGCCGGTCGTCGGCTCGTCCATTACATAAATGCTGCCCTGCTTATGCAACTCACTTGCCAGCTTGATGCGTTGGCATTCCCCTCCTGAGAGCGAACTGAGCGGCTGGCCGAGTGTAATATAGTTGAGTCCCACATCGCTCATCGCCTGGAGCTTGCGCACAACCTCTTTTAGCTGAAAAAAGTCCAGTGCCTGTTCCACAGTCATCTCCAGCACATCTGCAATTGACTTGCCGTTCAGCTTGTACGCAAGCACCTCTTCCTTGAACCGTCTGCCTCCGCATACTTCGCATGGCAGCTTCACACTCTCGAGGAATGCCAGGTCTGTATACACAACACCGAGCCCCTGGCAGTTCTCGCAAGCGCCCTTGGAGTTGAAGCTGAACAAGCCTTGATTCACCTTGTTCGCGGAAGCAAACGCCTTGCGCACATCATCCATAATGCCCGTGTAGGTCGCGGGGTTCGAGCGGGTTGACACTCCTATTGCCGATTGGTCGATAACGATCGCATCCGGATGCTGGCTGAGGAATACTTCGTTAATCAGCGTACTTTTGCCTGAGCCGGCGACACCTGTAACTACTGTCAGTACTCCTGTTGGGATATCCACACTCACATTCTGCAGGTTGTGAAGTGTAGCTTCCTTAATAGGCAGCTTGGCGGTTGGCTGTCTGAAATCGTGCTTCACCTGGAGCGGTCTCTTCATATAGTTGCCTGTCAGCGTACCTGCCTCCAGCAGTCCCTGGAAGCTTCCTTCATACACGATGGTACCGCCGTGGCTGCCTGCATGGGGCCCGACGTCGACAATATGATCCGCCAGCTTGATTACATCGGGATCATGCTCGACAACAATTACGGTATTGCCCTTGTCACGCAGCTTCTGAAGCAATTCATTTAACCGGTGTACATCACGGGGGTGCAAGCCAATACTAGGCTCATCGAAGATGTAAGTGACCTCTACGAGACTGCCGCTCAGGTGCTTCACCATCTTGACGCGCTGTGACTCGCCGCCGGACAAAGTATCCGTCTCGCGGTCCAGCGTCAGGTAGTCAAGTCCGATATCCACCAGATGCTGTAGCCGCTCCGTCAGCGACTTGACGACCGGCGCGGCGGCAGGATCGTCAATCTCCCGAATGACGCGAATAAGCGATCCGGCCTCCATGGAGGACAGCTCTGCAATATTAAATCCATTGATCCGGCAACTGAGCGCGGCCTGACTGAGTCTCGCGCCGTGACAACTGGAGCAGGGACCCTCGGAGATGTACGGCGCAACAGCCTTCTGTGTGCGCTCGGACTTCATCTTCACATCCTGCTTGATGTATTTGTTGGTGAACTTCTCAATGACGCCTTCCACTGTAATATTCATTGCCTTCCCGGCGAAATCCATCTTCACTTTCCTTGCCTTGGCGTACAGCAGCTGCTCCAGTTCCTCCTCCGAATAATCGCTCAGCTTCTTGTCGGGATCGAAGTCCCCCGACTGCAAGATCATGTTCAACTCCCAGCCGCCCATCGAATAATCCGGCAACAGAATTGCCCCTTCATTGAGCGACTTTGACATGTCCAGCGCTTTGCTCATGTCAACCCCCAGCCTGCGGCCGATGCCGCTACAATCGGGGCACATGCCTTGCGGATCGTTAAATGAGAACATGTTAGCTTGGCCAATATAGGGCTGACCTACTCGGGAGAAAAGAAGACGAAGAATTGGCGAGATATCGGTAATCGTGCCCAGCGTGGAATGAGAACCGCCGCCCAGCCGCTTCTGATCTACAATAACCGCCATGCTCAGGTTCTCAATCGCGTCTGTATCCGGCTGCGGAACGCGGGGCAGGAAATTACGCACGAACATGCTGAAGTTCTCATTCAGCAATCGCGTGGATTCTGCAGCAATCGTATCAAAGACGATTGATGACTTGCCGGACCCGGATACTCCGGTGAAGATCGTGATTTTCCGCTTCGGAATGCGCAAGGATACGTTCTTAAGATTATTCTCTCTCGCACCCGAAATTACGATATACTCCTGATTTGATTCGCTCATGTCAACATCCTTCCGGGTAGTGTTAATGGACACCGTTTTGTCACACTTAGATTATAGGCGACCACTTGGTGTTGTGTCATCAGGATTAATATACCCTCATACAAAAGAAACCCGCAAAAAAAGTGCATAGCCGCCGCCATGCACTTTCCCAGATTCTCATATTCTTCTAATCCTGTTGTAAAAACGTCCGGGTCCGCTCAAGCCGCGGGCTGCCAAAGATCTGCTCCGGTGTTCCCGATTCGGCAATTTCCCCGTTGTCCATGAAGAATACACGGTCCGCCACATCGCGGGCAAAGTTCATCTCATGCGTGACGATCATCATCGTCATGTTCTCCTCCGCAAGCTGGCGGATAACCCGCAGCACCTCGCCGGTCAGCTCGGGATCAAGCGCCGATGTTGGCTCGTCAAACAGCAGAATGTCCGGGTTCAGCATCAGCGCTCTGGCGATAGCTACCCGCTGCTTCTGCCCGCCCGACAGCATGGAAGGGTACACGTCCGCCTTATCGGCAAGACCCACCTTGGAGAGCAATTCCATGCTTTTGGCGGTAATATCCTGAACACTCTCCCGCTTCAGCGTTCTCGGAGCAAGCTCCAGATTCCCCCGTACGCTCAAGTGGGGGAACAGATTAAAGTGCTGAAACACCATGCCCATGGTCGCGGTGATCTCCCTTATGTCCGCGCCACTAGCGTATTTGCCGTTCTCTACCAGCGGCTTGCCGTGGATTAAGATGCTTCCGCCGGTAACCTCCTCCAGATGGACAAGACTGCGCAGCATCGTGCTTTTTCCGGAGCCGGAAGGCCCGATCACCGCTACAACCTCTCCCGGGCTCACATCAAAGGTAATCTTTTTCAATACATCTAGACTGCCAAAGGATTTCTGCAATTGTTTGACTTCAATCATACTACTCATAGTTGGACAGCCCTTCTACTCAAATTTGAAACGTTTCTCCAGTGCCTTGAAGAACAGCGTCAGTATTAGTGTCATCAGCAAATAAATAACGCCGGCTACTACAAATGGGGTCACCGTAAAATCACGGTTCACCGCCGTCTTCGCGTAATTCAGCAGCTCCGGTACGGCTACGGCATATAGCAAAGCGGTGTCCTTGACCAGGGTAATCGACTCATTGGCTACCGCGGGCAAGGCGATCCGGAACATTTGGGCGAGAATTACCTTGCGCAGGGTCTGCCATTTGCTGAGCCCGAGAACCTTGGCCGCTTCATGTTGTCCTTTATCAATTGAGAGCAGCCCGCCGCGGAAGATCTCGGCAAAATAAGCGCCATAATTAAGGATAAAACCAAGACTGGCCGCGACGAAGCGGTCCAAGACCAGATACTGACCAATCACCGGAATCTGCGGCAATCCGAAGCAGAAGAACAGCAGCTGCAGCAAAAGCGGAGTTCCGCGCATGACGTAAATATAAGTGTGTGCAATCCAGGCCAGCGGTTTGATGGTGCTCTTGGCCATCAGCGTCACCAGCATTCCAAGCGGAATGGACAGCACGATGACAATCAGGAACAGCAGAACGGTCGTCCGCGCACCCTCCAGCATTGGTCCGGCAATTTTAATAATATAATCCATATTCATTTCTACAACCGACTCCTATGGGTAACAATCTTAGTTCAGTACTTTGTTCTCTCCGAACCACTTCTTGGATATTTCGGCAGCCTTTCCGTCACTGCTCAGTTCGTCCAGAGCCTTCTGCAGCTCAGTCAGCAGCGCTTCATTGCCCTTCTTTATCCCGATGCCGTATTGCTCAGGTGCAAGCGATTCAGCCAGCAGCTTGTAAGTGCCCGGTTCCTTGGACATGTAATATTTAGCCACCACTTCATCGATGACCACTCCATCCAGCCGTTTGGACTTCAAGTCCGTCAGGGCAAGCACATTGTCCGGAAATTCGGATACATTCGCAATCTTCGCTTTGACCGGGCTGGAATTCAGGGCATCGGCAGCAGATGAGAGACTTTGCAGTCCGACTTCTTTTCCGGCCAGATCATCCAGCTTCGTTAACGATGAATCCGCCAGCACGACAACAACCTGGCTGTTCTCCAGATAAGGCTTAGTAAACAGCACCTTCTCCTTGCGCTCGTCCGTTATGGTGTAGCCGTTCCAAATCATATCAATGCGCCCGCTGTTCAGCTCCGATTCCTTGGACGACCAGTCAATCGGCTGGAAGGTAACCTCTTTACCCATTTTCTCAGCCGCCGCTTTCGCATAGTCAATATCAAAACCGACAATTTCATTGTTATCATCCCTGAAGCCCATCGGGGCAAACTTATCATCTATGCCAATTACCAGCTTGCCGTCATGGCCGTTTGAACCGGAGCAGCCTGCTATTGCTGCAATTGCCATAACTATTAATAGAACCATTAAGCCTTTTCTCTTCATCTCTCTAATCCCCCTAGTAAGTAACACACAGTATCATACGCTTTAGTTCGTTAACACGTTATCAGGTTATCATGATAACATATCATGTGAGCTGCGTCGATAGCAACATAATAATAGAAATGCAAAAAGTGACTCTCTACGAAAGAGGGTCACTTTTTTACGCTATCTTATGTTCCTTTAAAGCTACATTTGATAAATGTATTTGACCTTGTTATTGATGAAGTATAAGTACACGTTGCCGTAAACGAGATATCCCAAATCTTCGTTAATGCTGTCAGGCTCGCCCCAGGAAAGGAAAACCTCCTCCGGCTTCATACCGACGATTACCCTCTCTTCACGGATAGCCGTCCATGCTTTGTCGCTGATGTCTAAGAAACTACGCGGATTTTTAAAATAAAAAAGTCCGGTAATGTATTCATACCGGTTACCGCTCGGCTCTATCTTCATATTGATATCCTGACCATTTGCCCGGCGGATGATGATCTCCAGATTTCCATTATTAGGATTGGAACGGAGGTCTTTGATCGAAACCTTCTCCATATTCTTAAAAGGGCTGTTGGGAATTTCCGAGTTTATCACCCATACAGTCTGCCCGTTAAAGAAATTCCTAAGTGCTTGGAGCAGTTCTCCGGTGTACAGGGTATAGTTCTCATAGGTGTCCAAATCCAGTGTCCAAATGGTTCCTGCTTCATTCTGCATGGTGAAGGTCAGGCTGATATCATCATACTGGACGTCTGTCACCCAATGGCTACCTGGATGCCCGTACAGGTAGACCTTTTTGCCGACAGCCAGGCCCATGCTACCAGGCAGCTTACTGATCGCGTACAGCATGCTATTGCTCTTCGCCTTGCCCTCCTCAGTGCTCCAGATGAACAAAGATGTCGCGCTGGAGGCGTATTTGCCGTCAATGGCTCCGAGCTTAAGCAGCGTTTTGAAGGCGACATAATTAGAGTTGTTGTACAGGACAGAGTTGTCCTTGCTTAGCTTGGTGCTTCCTTTGCTGCCACTAATGGTTACAACAGAGCCTGCAGAGGCAACAGAAATATCCGGGATCTGATTCAAAAGCTTCACCGGCACATATGAAGAGCCGTTGACGAGCACTGACTTGGAAGCCGAGATAATAAGCTTGCCGTCTACAAAGGTTGAGATTTCCTCATAAGACGGTGAAGCGGCTGCAGCGGCCCGTCCGGTACCCGCAGGATAGCCCAGTCCTACTACGAGCAGCAGGGCGGTGAGCAGCATTACAATTTTTTTCATAGGTATTCTATTTCCTTCCCCCAATGATGTATGCTGTCCGGCTGAATGCCGGAGCAGCTCAATAGTGATTTCGACGGGAGACCAATAATTTCCTCCATTAATTTCAATGGAGTCCCAATACACTCTTGGCCTGTTTTTTCCCTGACTCAAGAATGCTGTCACTCACTACGGGATCCTTTATACCTCTGGCGAGTATAAGCGATCCAATCATAATGCTGAGCACTTCCCCGCCGGAAGACTTGTCACAGCCTGCAATCTCTGAGATGAAGTCAATAAACCGCTCCAGCTCTTGACTAAATACTTCACGTATCTCTTCTGAAGACTGGGCTATTTCACCAGAAAGCGTTGGTATAATACAGCCTCCCTCGATATTATCCCGATGGGCTGCACTCAAATATTGATTAATAACCGCATCAAATTTCGAATTATCATTCTCCTCCAGCGCAACTGTCCGCAAAGTATCCAGTGTATGATTTACAATACTGCTGCACGTTTCAGCGATCAGTTGTTCTTTGCTTGCGAAATGCGAATAAAATCCCCCATGCGTTAAACCAGCCCCCTTCATGATAAAAGGGACACTTGTCTCTCTAATCCCATTTTTTCTAAAAGCTTGAGCAGCACTGTCAAGAATACGAGCGCGAACCTTAGCTTTATGGCCTACTGGATATGGCATTTCAACACCCTCTTTAATTTGAATCAAAATATTATATTCATCATATTATCATATTTCAGTTGTTCAGACACTGGTTAATGTGCAATGACAATTGTTGACCTTTTAAAATATGATGACTATAATATATTATGATCATCATATTTTAAGGCGATGGAAAAGGAGCGAGTACAATGGATATTTCTCAACAAGTAGCTTTAGTTAGTGGAGCCAACCGGGGGTTCGGTAAGTATTTGTCTATGGAACTCTTAAAAAGGGGTGCAAAAGTATATGCTGGCGCAAGAAACCCGAATTTGGTCAACATTCCTGGAGCCATTCCTTTGCAGCTTGACATCACAAATCCCGGCTCCGTAAAGGCTGCGGCGGAAGCTGCTCAAGATGTTACTCTGCTTATTAATAACGCCGGTTCGTCAACTGGAGCCTCTTTTCTAACAGGCAGCTTGGACGATATCCAGTTAGAATTTAATACCCATGTATTCGGCACGCTTTCAGTGATTAAGGCTTTTGCACCTCTTATCGAGAAAAATGGCGGCGGATCAATTTTGAATATTTTATCCGTATTATCATGGTTCAGTTCAGACAGTGCGGGAGCCTACTCGGCTGCAAAGTCTGCTGAATGGGCAATGACTAATGCTCTACGATTAAGTTTAGCCCCCCGAAATATCACAGTCGCCGGGTTACACGTAGGTTATATGGATACTGACATGACTGAAAGATTAAATGCCCCTAAGTCTGATCCAAAAGAGATTGCCAAAATTGCAGTAGATGGTATTGAGGCCGAGCTTTATGAAATCCTTGCCGATGAGATCAGTAAGAAAGTGCAAAAAGGTCTTGCCGGCGGCGTTAAAGCTTTATATCCGGAATTAACAAAATAAAGCAACACAATATTTGAACTCTCTTAGCCGGGGGCTGGAGATCTCTGCGCTTCACCTGGAGATCCTCCAGCCCCCCACGGTTATAACATGTAAAGTTTATCGGGTATAAACTATAATTTTCTATATTCACAGGGCCACCTTTTCCTGCTAACATCATTTGTAAGCGGTTAAATTAGCATATACTTCCGAAGCGGTTGTTGTACGAACCTGAATCTGTGAAGCATTGCTGACAAAAATATTTAGGAGGAAATGACGTGACCAAGCCTGTGCAGCCAAATGAGCCGATTGTAACTCATATGTATACCGCGGACCCTTCCGCACATGTATTTGAAGACAAAATTTATATTTATCCCTCTCATGACCTCGATCAAGAGATGGTCTCTAATGACAACGGCGATCAATACAATATGGAGGATTATCATGTTCTGTCCTTGGAAGAAGAAGGCTCCGTTTGCGTAGATCACGGCGAAGTGCTTCATCTGAAGGATGTTCCGTGGGCCAAGCAGCAAATGTGGGCCCCTGATGCCGCATACAAGAACAATACCTACTATTTGTATTTCCCGGCTAGGGACCATGATGATATTTTCCGGATTGGCGTAGCGACAAGCTCCTCCCCTTCGGGGCCATTTAAGCCTGAACCGGACTATATTCCCGGCAGCTTCAGCATTGATCCCGCCGTACTCGTCGATGACGATGGCAAAGCCTACATTTACTTTGGCGGCCTGTGGGGAGGCCAGCTTGAAAAATGGCAGACAGGCACATTTATCGCGGATGCCGAGGGGCCGGACGCAGCAGCACCTGCACTTGGGCCAATCGCAGCGGAATTGAGCGAGGACATGCTGAGCTTCAAGGGCGAAGCCAAAGAAATATCCATTGTCGATGCGAATGGTGATCCGATCCTTGCCGGCGATGAAGAGCGAAGATATTTTGAAGGTCCATGGGTACATAAATATAACGGTTATTATTATCTTTCTTATTCCACCGGCACTACCCACACTATTGTTTACGCTATCAGCAAAAATCCGCTTGGGCCTTATGTATATCAAGGAAAGATCCTTACACCGGTGGTAGGCTGGACAACGCACCATTCCATTGTTCAATTTAAGGAAAAATGGTATTTGTTCTACCATGACAGCTCCTTATCCGGGGGAGCCGACAATAAGCGCAGCGTGAAATATACGGAGCTGAAATACAACGATGACGGCACCATTCAAACCATTCATCCATACAAGGATGCCATAGAATAGTTACAGAACAAACGGCTGTGCCGCCTTTCAAGGTCGGTGCAGCCGTTTCTGTACAATTTCCGCTTCAGAACACAAATTGAACCAGGAGCATATAGAGCAGTGTGCCGCCAGCGATGGATATCAACATATTTCTTTTCTAGATATGAAGCCAAATAATTAGGGCAATGGAAGTCAATTCGGGTACACCGTGGTTCCCGGAGAAAATGGTGATATCCTTGATGCTGTAGATCACTAGCAAACCTAGAGCCGCCGAAGGCAGCACTTTGCCGAGATATTGCACATACTTTGGTGCGGGACGTCCCGAGGGGAACAGGATAAATGGAATGAATCGGGTCAGCATCGTTCCCAGGACAACCATCCCTATCGTGATGATTTTCTCAAGCAAGGTCATGGACATCATGTCCTTCATCTGCCTTTCTGTCTGGAGATTTTCTCATAAGGGAAAGAACAAGAAGAAGACCGATCATAGATGGAACGATAAAGCTGCCACTGCCCCAGATAAGCAAGCAAACGATGGAGATGCCTAAACCCAACAATGCACTGTGATGTGTGCTCTCTTTCATCCATTGTTCAATAAAGATAACCACAAAAAGAGCCGTCATTACGAACTCAAGACCTTCCATATTGATGTGAACCAATGAACCGAATATTCCGCCAATGGCAGCGCCGAGTATCCAGTAGCTATGATTAAGCGCGGTCACGAAAAACATGTACCACCCCTTGTCCACTTCCTTGGGGATGTTTGCCGTGTAATTGATTGAAAACGATTCATCACACATTCCGAAAATCAGATAGAACTTTTTGAGTCCGGTCCCCCTGTATTTCTCAAGCATGGATATGCCATAAAATAAATGCCGGGCGTTGACCATTAAGGTCATTAGCAGGGCACCTAGTGGATTGAACGGACCGAGCAGCAGGTTCACTGCAACAAATTCCATGGATCCGGCAAAAATAAGCAGAGCCATTAGGATCGCATATCCCGCGCCAAAGCCGGATACATTCATGAAAATGCCGTAGGCAATCCCTAGAAACAGGAAGCCGGCCAGTATGGGGACTGTGGATGGAAAAGCCGATTTAAATGCCAATTGAAGCTCACTTCTGTTTATCATGGTTTGCATAACTCCTTGACAAGATTGTTTTTCTTCGTTAGTTTAGCAATGTCAATCCATACAATCAACGATGGAATTGTATGCATTACAATATTAGGAGGTGTGCTATGCCATACAATTCGTTTGAACATTATCCGATGTCGTGGAAGCCAGACAGAGATAGATTGACACGGCCGCTTTACCGCTCTCTCGCCCTGCTGCTGGAGCATGACATTACGCATGGATTTTTGGCTCCGGGCACAAAGCTTCCCCCTCAACGGGAGCTGGCCGATTTTCTGGATGTGAACTTCACAACAATTACACGCGCATACAAGCTTTGTGAGCTGAAAGGATTAATTCATGGTGTAACCGGTAATGGTACCTTTGTCTCTGCGAACGCGGCCCAATCAATTACCATTTCGAAGGCTCCATCTTCCAACGCATCTATTGATCTTGGTTTTGTGGCCTCATTCGAACAGACCAATGAGCTGGTTGCCGAGACCGTTAAGAATGTAGTGGAGAAAAAATATCTGGAGCAGTTGTTGAATTACAATGATCCTGCAGGTATTCCGCATCAGAAATTGGCCGCGCTCAATTGGATGAAGACCTTTGGTGTCCAAGCTGAAACTGAACATGTGGCCATCGTTTCGGGAGCGCAAAATGCCCTGGCGATTACTCTCCTTGCACTGTTTGAGCCCGGGAATCGAATTGCGGTTGATATGTATACGTTTGCTAATTTTATTGAAATTTCCAAAATGCTCCGCATCAAACTAGTCCCTATTCAGGGTGATGATTGTGGAATGCTGCCTGAAGCTCTGGAAGACCAGTGTTCTCACTTGAATATACACGGGGTGTTCTTGATACCTTCCTGTGCCAATCCTACGACCATTATGATTCCGGAGCAACGAAAAAAGGAATTGGCTCAGGTCATTCAAAAGCATCGTTTGATCCTGATCGAGGACGACATTCACGCCTTTTTGTCAGCGGGCATTATTGAGCATTATGCTAAGCCGATGTATCAGCTGCTTCCTGAACAAACGGTTTATATTTGCAGCACCTCCAAGTCCATCTGCTCGGGTCTTCGAGTGGCCTATATCGTGTTTAACGAAGCCTTCAAAGACAAAATGATGAAGGGCATATACAACGTTAATGTCAAGACATCCTCACTCGACACTGAGATCATAACCGAGCTGATTCTGTCAGGAAAGGCAAATACGATTGTTGCAGAGAAAAAACAACTGGCTCAGACGGCCAACCAGTTGTTTGCCCAGTTCTTCCCAAGCGCACCCCGCATGGGACATCCGCTTAGCTTTTATAGATGGCTTCCTTTGCCAAAAGCTAGGCGCGAAGCTTATTTCCTGGATCGGGGGATTCGTGTATACCATTCCAATCGGTTTCTGAGCGGAGGTAATGCGGAAGAGAGCTATCTAAGAATAGCTCTTTCTTCCACTGGTTCTTTGGAGGAATTAAGAAGAGGCCTAGAGATTTTAAGAGGTCTGGTTAGCAATTAAGATTTAGCATTTACAATTCCGTAATGAATAAGGTCTTCAAATTTATTTTCTTTATATACATGCTGTAATAGTACGCCTTCTTGCACCATGCCCGATTTTTGCATAACCCGTCCAGAGCCTGGATTTGAAGCAAAATATCTCGCGTATACTTTGTGGTAATGCTTTTCTGAAAAAGCAAACTGAATGACCGCTTTTGTTGCTTCAGTTGCATACCCCTTCTCCCAATTGTCCTCACCTATCCAATATCCAAGCTCGCCGTTTCTGTGTGTTTGGTTATTGGTGAGTCCTATGGCTCCATAAAGCTCGTTAGTACTTTTGTCAGTAATGGCAAACTCATATGATTTGTTATTGTTGAAATTATCTTCATGTGTCTGAATCCAAGATATTGCACATTCAATGGGGTATGGATAAGGCAGAGTCAATGTACTTTTATAGATATTGTAGTTATTGCAGAGCCCGGAGACACGTTGTGCATCAGATAATTCAAAGGGTCTTAAAATCAATCTTTCGGTAGTAATTGTTCTTTTCTCTTGATTGTACATTGATTTACCTCCGTCACTTCTGCCCTTTCTATATTTTCTTTAGTTCACCTTATATATTTAGTCGTTACATAAGTTCGTGCCGGCTCCGCTGCCGATTCTGGAAGGTTACAATTTCCCGCAGCCCCGCCTGCTTCAGCAGCTCCAATTGCTGATCCGCATAGCAGCCGAGGTCGTCAGGAAAGTGGGCATCGGTAGAAGTTGTGAAAAGTACCCCCTTGGCCGCCAATACCGCCAGAAAAGCTAGACTTGGGCACATTTCCTGGATCGGATAGCGGTACAACATTCCGGCGTTGATCTCGGTAGCCGTATCATGCTCGACCAGCAGATCTGCAATCCGCTCATACATCGGCAGCAGCCGCTGCTCGTCCGGGCGGTAGTTGAAGGCCTTCAGGTTATCCAGGTGGGCAACAATATCGAACAGGCGCGAAGAAATCGCACCACCGACAAGCTCGAAGAACCGGGTATAGAGAGCTTCCAAGTCGAATTGTTCAAAATGCTTCTGCGTCGCCGGATTGTCAAAGCCCCAGCCATCAACAAAATGCACCGAGCCGATGACATAGTCGTACGGCTGTTCCTCCAAGATCCTGCTTAGCTCCTGCTCGCAGCCCGGGAAATAATCGGCCTCAATGCCGAGCCGCAGCTCAATCCCTTCTTGCCGCCACTTCTCCTTCTGGCTCTGAATGCAAGCTGCAAATTCGTCCACATCCGCTATGCACACCTGTTCCAGCCATTCCCGCTGCAAGCGGCCTATCGGGCTATTATCCAGAAGCATGTGCTTCTCGGAATAAGCTTTATATTTCTTGAATCGGTATAGATGATCGACGATGCCGACAGTGTGCATACCGCGCTCCTTGGCTTGCTTCAGGTACAAGTCCAGCCACTCACCGGTATAAGCCCCGCCTGCAATGCGCCGTTCCAGCAGACAAAAGCTTTCCTGCATCCAGGCCAGTGTGTGTTTCTTCTCACCGCTGTCAGCCATAGCTGTCAGACTCTCCAGTGTACGCTGCAGCCACCTTGGCGAATACGGCCCTTCTTCCAGATGAAGATGAAAATCTACCTTCATTTTGTAAGTCCTCCTGATATATTCCTGTCAACGCTAGTCAATTACGCTGCCATCCTCCAGCCTGATCCAAGTCTCGAAGCGCCGTTCTCCTTCCAGAAGCTGAATGATCCGTGCGCCCCGCTGCAGCGCCCCATATGTGTTATGCCCGGTAACCCGGCCATAGGCCAGCGTAATTCCGTGCAGATTACCTATGTAATCATTGTCATGATCATGCCCGGCGAAGGCTGCCATCACATCCCCCGCTTCCAGCATTGCCGCGAACCAGCCGCTGTTCACTTTGGAGCAGCAGACCATTTCGCCTTTTCTCCCCGCAACTCTTCCCGATTGCCACACTTCATGATACTCAGGAATGGGAATGTGCATAAAAGCCAGCGCAGGCAGCGCCCCGCCGTTTCTCTCCCGGATCTTGGCTGATTCCCGGGTATACCAGGCAATCTGATCGGGGTGAATCCAGGCATATCCGCCAATTGCTTCAGGCGCATATTCACCCGAATCCACGAAATACAGTGCTGCTGCTTCCCGGTCTCCGGTATGGCTGAAGAGCGGCAGCACATAGTTACCAGTACCGTGGATCTCTTCCGGCCCCGCTTCGGCCATGCATAACTCATATTCTGTCAAAATCTCCTGCAGCTCCGGCCGGGTCACTCCCTTCTCCGAATCGTGGTTGCCATAGATCACGGCAAATGGCGTTTCCGCCCGTGCCGCAACCTCAATGACCCTGCGGAAGGTGGCCTTTGGGTCCACCGTATCATGGCTGTAAATCAAGTCGCCGCTGAACACTACCAGATCCGGCTGCTCGGTTTCCATAATGCGCTCCATAAGAGCCAGTGTCCGGGCATCATGCTCCGGGTTGATCCCGTCTTGAAGATGAATATCGGTAAATTGCACAATCTTAAAGGTTCCATCCGTGTGGAAGGAGAGACGTCGCTTGTTCATTTTGAACCTCCTGGGATTCAAATTCTCATTTTGAGATATCTGTGTTGTATTGTGTGTGATTAGTTTGTTTATTGTGTTCTTTTCTTTTAAAATATCATTAATATCCAAAAGAATGCAAGAGAAACTTTCTTTCCTAAGGACGATCCGCTGTGATCTTGAGGCTTTGGAATGCCTTCACTCCTTCAGCAAACCGCTGTAACCCATCTTTAAGCCGCACTTTCGGACAGGCGTAGTTCATTCGAATGAACGTGCTGCCGTTTCCGCCAAACATGGCCCCTTCCGAGACATACAGCCCCGTTTCTTTTCTTATATACTCGCATAAGGTTTTTGTATCCCGGGTTACAGCACTGCAGTCTATCCAGGCCAAATAGGTGGCTTCCGAATGAATGACTTGAAGCTTCGGGAGCTGACTTGCTGTAAACTGTTCGAGAAGCTGCTTGTTCTCCATTAGGTAGCCTAATAATGCAGCAAGCCAAGGTTCGCCTTCTGTAAATGCCGATATGGCTGCTTCAACCGCAAAAACATTAGGTTCAGCAACCTCATCTGTATTAATCCCCCGATTCACGAGCTCTCGCAATCTAGGATTTGGTACGATAATACTCGAAGATTGTATTCCCGCAAGATTAAATGCCTTCGTTGGTGCTACACAGGTGATACAATGTTGGGCAATTTCTTCTGAAACCGATGCAAAGGGGATATAACGATGCCCAGGATGGGTTAAATCACAATGAATTTCATCGGACAGGATAAGGACATTGTGTTTGATGCACAGATCCCCCACCTTTTGCAGAACATCGCTGTCCCAGACCTTACCGATTGGATTATGCGGATTGCAAAAAATTATCAGCATGGTTTCGGGAGCGGCCAGCTTTTTTTCCAGATCCTCAAAATTAATAGAATACGTATGGTCCGAATATACCAGTTCGCTTACGAGAACGTTTCTCTGATTATTCACAATAGAGTTGTAAAAAATATTATATACAGGGGCCAGCACCAGCACATTGTCACCGGCCGTGGTCATTTTGCGCACGATGGAAGAAATCGCCGGCACCACACCTGTGCAGAACATTATCCATTCGTCCTGAACACGAAAATGATGTCTCCTGCCCCACCACTGGGCAACTGCATCAAAGTAGGCGTCCGGTACGGAGGTGTAGCCAAAGATACGGTGGTCTAATCTTTTTTGAAAGGCCTCGATCACTTCTGGGGAGGTCTCAAAGTCCATATCCGCTACCCACATGGGCAGCTCCTTGGAGCCGACGTCCCATTTATAAGAGTTTGTACCGAAGCGGTTCGTCATTTTATCAAAATTATAATTCACAAGGCTCACCTGCCTGTTCCAGTTCATACCGGGTATTTGCAGCAGAAATATCTTCATCATCCAGGATTAATTCGCCAATGTCCTTCGCTTTAATCTTTCCGGCAATCGGGTTCTTCACACTGTCAATCCGTGTCGCTGCATCCACATCGATCGTCGAATATTCAAATGCCAAATCCGTATTGATGAGCTTTCCATTCTCAATGACCAAATGATCCATGTAACACATGCCTTGATTGCTTTCAATGGTACAGTTGATAAAGGTGATATTCTTGGAATTCCAGCCGAGATACTCGCCAATGATAAGCGAATCATATACAGTAACATTCTCACAATTCCAAAAGGCGTCTTTTGAGATCAGCTTCGCGTTACGGATTTCTATATTTTTCGCACCATCAAAGGCATAATTCCCTACCAGGGTCAAATCATCAATTGTAATATTCTGACTGTTCATTCCAAAGTAATCTCCATGTGCAGTCACATGCTCCAAGCACACGCCTTCACAATTCCACAAGGTCTCCTGTGCATTTGGAAAATTTACATTCACCAGGCGGATATCGCTTGAACGCCGTAATGTTTTGGGCGCTTCTATAACACTGTCATGGATTGAAATATGGCGCGTATACCAAATTCCCGAGCGTGCCATTTCCAGAAATGTGCTGTTCTCCACATGAATGTGTTCGCTATACCAAAGCGGATACTTCCATTTAAAAATACTATTATGGATTGAAATATCGCGGCTTTCCTTCAGCGGCGATTCACCATCCGCAAAAACAGAATTTGTGATTACAAGCTCCCTGCTTTTAAAAAGCGCCCGCTCTCCGGTTAACAGTTGTTGATTCAGTGTGTTCAAAGGTTATTCCTCCCATCTCTTAAAGCCAGCTTACACCTTGAAGTTAACTCTAAGTCAAATTTCAATAATTAATACTTGCATTGAAGTCCACTTTAAGGTCTATACTTCTTCATGAACCCATGAAAAGCTGAAAGGAATGACGGATATGCCAAAAAAACAGACAGCAGGACGGGACCTGCTGGGCGATTTCGCGCCTAAATTTGCTGAGCTCAACGACGATGTCTTGTTTGGTGAAGTATGGTCCAGAGAGAAGGAATTATCTCCCCGCGACCGCAGCATGATCACCGTTTCTGCATTAATTGCCGGAGGTAACTTTGAACAATTGACTCCCCATCTTCATAAAGCGAAGGAAAACGGAGTGACAAAAGACGAAATTGCGGAGATCATTACTCATCTTTCGTTCTATGCCGGCTGGCCCAAAGCCTGGTCTGCATTTAACCTTGCAAAGGAAATCTTCAAAAGCTAAAGAAAGAAGGAATAAAATATGGCTAACGAACAGTTAAGCAACAGTACGATCTTCCCGCTTGGACAAAAGGTTCCAGCAAACTTTATCGGTGATGCTTACCTGCAAATGGTGTTTACCGATGCTACCCCGCTCAATGCACCCATTGGAAATGTGACCTTTGCTCCGGGCGCCCGCAATAACTGGCACTCTCATAAAGTCGGCCAAGTCTTATTGGTGACCGGCGGCGAGGGCTGGTATCAGGAAGAAGGAAAGCCGGCGCAATTGCTCAAAACCGGCGATGTGGTGAATATCCCGCCGAACGTGAAGCACTGGCATGGCGCTACCAAAGACAGTTGGTTTGTACACTTGGCGATCACGCCAGGTGATACGGTTTGGCTGGAGCCTGTTGACAGCGAATGGTACGATAAGCTCTAAAAATAACGCATCGAGTCCACGGATTCGATGCGTTATTTTCATATTGGGGTCTGGTCGTAACTGCGGGGAATGTTTGGACTTCCGGCCGCTGTTGTCTCCAGATTTCTTGATTTGTACCGCTGTTCGCGGTGGAAATCCGCAGACAAAGGCGGACGCTACCGCTCCTACAGTTCCAAACTTCCCCTCCGTCACTTCTGCCCTTTTTATGTTTTCTTTAGTTCAACTGATAACGCCTAAATGACAGTGCTGCAATACATAAAGCAATAGCGACCGCTGCAAGTCCTGTCCAGCTTACCCCCAGCATAGATGAACCTTGAGCGGCAATCCCGCCGATTCCGGCGGCTGCAGCTATAGAAAGAGCTATCATACTTTCAATGGTTAAAATCCTTGGATTCGTTGATTACTGCACAAATGATAGCGAAAGATATTTCGAGAAGATGAGGCCGATATTAAATGGTGGCTGAGGAATGGGATGCCCTTTTTATACCGGCAGGGGAGAAAGCTGGAGAACAGCGACTGAGCTGTTCCTGCTCGCAGCGCTGTATTTTATCGGGACTGCTGTGTATGTGCCTGATTTCTCTGAGGTTACTCTTCTATAAACTCAACAACCTCTGCTCAAGCATTATTGCTAATTCTTCAGCGGTATTCCAAACGATTGGACGAATATCTGATGTGTGTACAAAAAGCTTATCGTCATCGCTGCTGTTCACGGTCCATATCACCGGGATATTCAAACCGAGCGCATATCCTGCCGTAAAATACACCTCAGGGGATTCGCCGGTTATATCCGCGATAATCAGCTTGCTGTCCGTGATAAGCTCCAAGGAATACTTTTCATGAGTCTGCGTTTTCGTATGTGTAAGCAAGCGCGGCAGATAGCCACACTGCTCGATTTTAGGCAACAGCTTTTCCAGCCACTCAGTGCGTAGCTCCTCCTTATCCGAGATGAGAACGAAGCATGGCTTTAATTCTTTCCCTTCAGTGCTTGCGGCGGCCTCGCTCCATCCTTTTTCCGTAAGCTTAAAGCTCAAGCCTTCCCTGATGAGCAGCTGCTCATTTCTCAGCTTTTCGATGATATATACCAGCTCTTGCTGATTGGGAGAATACGTCAGGTTGTAGCTGCTGGAGAGTGGGTGAATGACAACCGCTTCCTCTGGGCCTTCGGAATGTCTGTACAAATATTGCAGTAGCCGGTGTCCTTTATCTTCAATGGTCACAGGGATTTTCGGAGAATTGGCAATGGACTCCATGTCCTTGACCGATAGAGCAACCTTTTCATCACAATCTGTCAACTCCCGGATGTAAGCCGATACTAAATGAAGCATGTCACGTTTCTTTTGATATGGGAAGGAATTAATAGGTTCGTAGCTGTCTCTCAGTAGACTATAGAACCCGCCGGGTGAACAAGAACAGCCTAAATATCTATCGTAATCGCCTTCCGGTTTAATGGGGACAATCTCATCACAGAACAAACAATGTTTCTTATTCATGTCAACATATCACCTCTTATTAATAATATCCCCTACCTTACCAATATTTTTTTGAAAAGTAGACAAGAAAATATTTCCTTCAGCGCCGGACATGGTAAGTGAAATGATCAAAAGAGCCACTATGATCCCACCAGGTTTTTGTGTCTCAAATCACTATTGCCGCGTAGCAAAGGACGTATAGTTAAGTAGTCTGGAGCTCTGGCAGACATGATTTTTTTCGGGTAGGAGGTATTGTTGTTATGAAGAGATATATCCCCAACCAGCACGGAGCTTGGGCCATGCTTATCCTCCCTTTTCTGTTCGGAATAGCAGCTTCTACAGGGCAGGTTATACACATTCCGTTGTTTGTTTGCTGGCTTCTGATCTACTTGTTCAGCTTCCCCTTGCTGCAATGGGTAAAGACAGGGAAATCTGAACGTTATATTCAGCCCATTAAGGTATACGGGATTCTGCTGCTGCCGTTAAGCATTTATCTGCTGATTTCCGAGCCTGAGCTATTATGGTTTGTCCTTCCACTGGTTCCCTTGTTTGCTGTTAATCTCTACTATGCCAAAACCAAAAATGAACGCGCCTTGCTCAATGACATCTCGGCTATCCTAGCATTTTGCCTGATCATTTATCCTGTAGCTTATGTCGGCAAGGGAGATAGCTGGAGAACAGCGACAGAGCTGTTCCTGCTTGCGGCGCTGTATTTTATCGGGACTGCTGTATATGTCAAAACAGTTATTCGTGAACGAAACAACCTCCGCTTCTATTACGGATCAGTTCTGTATCATCTGCTGTTTGCACTGGTTGGGATGCTCCTATTCCCTTCATTGCTTGCTCCACTCGTCATCCTGCTGTTGCGGGCGGCAATCCTGCCAAAGACAGGGGTTACAGGCAGGCGTACCGGTATGATTGAAATAGGCTTTTCCCTCATGTTATATGTGTCTGTGCTTGTGTTGTATTTCTAGCCTTTGGCAGCAAAAAAGGATGCTCTTCTATTGGTGATTCAATAGAGGAACATCCTTTTTGCTTGCTATGATGTTATTCAACGATCATGTCCTGATTGCTGGATCCTGGAGGGACGATTGGATATACATTCGATTCCTCGGTAATATCGAACTCCATGACGACAAGGCCGTCTGTATCGAGCGCAAGATCAATAATATGCTTCGCCTCGGCCAGATTGCGTGCCCGGAAACCGTGAGCGCCAAAGGATTGGGCCAAGGCAACAAAATCTGGGGAACTGATGCGCACGGAAGAATAACGGCGGCCAAGAAATAGCTGCTGCCACTGTCTTACCATGCCCAGGTAGCCATTTTTGAAGATGGCGACTTTGACGTTCAGCCCCAGATCAACAGCGGTCATGATCTCCTGCATATTCATCTGAAAGCTGCCGTCTCCTGTGATGCAAACGACATGACGGTCAGGAAAAGCCACTGCAGCGCCAATGGCCGCAGGCAAGCCATACCCCATAGTGCCAAGCCCTCCGGAGGTCAGAAAAGAGCGGGCCTCCGTGAAATTATAATGTGTAGCCGTCCAGATTTGGTGCTGGCCTACATCCGTAGCGATGATGGCATCTCCATCTGTAGCATTTTCTATACACTGGATTACCTCTTGGGGCATCAACTGGGTATTCTGCACCCGGCGGGATTTCGCTGAACGCTTACGCCAGCTCTCGATTTGCTGATCCCATGCAGAATGCTCCTGAATATGTATGATCTCTTGCAGTCCGGTAAGCAAATCTGCACATTGTCCAGTAATTGCAAGATCAATCGGAATGTTCTTGTTAAGCTCCGATGTATCTATATCGACTTGAATTTTATAAGAGTCCGGGGAGAACGCCTTCCGGTTGCCGGTAACGCGGTCACTGAACCGAACCCCGAGACAGAGCACAACGTCGGCACTCTGCAGCGCACGATTGGCAGCCACTGTCCCGTGCATTCCGACCATACCCAGATGCAGGGAATGTCCTGATGGGAAAGCACCTAAGCCCATTAGCGTGCTGGCTACGGGAAGGTTGAATTGCTCTGCGAACTCTTTTAACAATGCCGGAGTATTGCCTGTTATACAGCCCCCGCCAATCAGCACAAGCGGACGTTCTGCATGGTTCAACCGTTCTGCTGCAAGCTGAATATCCTGAAGCCCAATGTCGGCATTCGGGTGATATCCCCGGATCGAGGGCTGATGTTTCTGAGCGTCAGAATAGCTCTCACTTATGAAGCTCGCGGTCATCACATTCTTCGGCAGATCAATAAGGACTGGCCCTGGGCGTCCAGTTGTAGCGACATGGAACGCCTCATTCACAATTTTCGGAAGATCAGCGATTTCCCTGACAATGTAGTTATGCTTAGTAATGGGCATCGTCATCCCATAAATATCTACTTCCTGAAAGCTGTCCAGCCCAATAAGCTCAGTGGAAACCTGGCCCGTAAGGACGATTAATGGAATGGAATCCATAAAAGCTGTGGCAATTCCGGTAACTGCATTGGTTGCACCCGGGCCGCTGGTGACAAGCGCCACTCCCGGGCGACCTGTTGCTCTTGCATATCCGTCAGCGGCATGAACCGCTGCCTGCTCATGCCTAACTAGAACATGCTGGATGCTGTTGTAATCATACAAGGCATCGTACAAAGGCAATACGGCACCGCCCGGGTACCCGAATATGGTTGTTATATTTTTCTCAATCAACATCTGAATCAGCAGCTGAGCTCCGTTCATTGGTGCAATTCGTCTCCTGTCATATAAGTCGTAATATGTGCTCCGTCAACCGCCAATATAGGACATCCCGATCTTCGTTCTGTTCCTTACGGTTTGTTCCGTCCGTTCATCGGAATAGCGGTCTGCCCGCAGCTCCCATACGCTCCTTATGGCTGCAAGCAGGCTCCGGTCATCCGCCCCGCCGCGAAGCAGCGCCCTAAGATCAAAACCACTCGAAGCGAACAGGCAGGTGTAAAATTTCCCGTCAGAGGATAACCTGGCGCGTGTACAGGAGGAGCAAAAGGATTCAGACACCGAAGTAATAAATCCGATCTGCGCCTCGCTGTCCTTGTACCGGTAGCGTTTGGCAACCTCTCCAAAATAATTGTGGTCAAGAGCTTCGAGCTCGTAGGTTTCCTGGAGGCGCTCCAGAATTTCTTTTTTCGTTACGACTTTTTCGAAGCTCCAGCCATTGTCATTACCGACATCCATATACTCGATGAACCGCAGCGGTATATTTCGTTCTTTGAAATAACCGGCCATTGGCAGAATTTCCGACTCATTCACGCCTCTTTGGACCACCATGTTCACTTTGACTTCAAAACGGGCTTCTATCGCACGATCAATCTGCTTTAAAATAAAGTCAGGCTTGATGCCCCGCCCATTCATCCTTCCAAAAAGCTCCGAATTCAGCGCATCCAGGCTGATATTCAGCCGGCGAAGCCCCGCATCGTATAACGGCGTCGCCTGATGTCCCAGCAGCATCCCATTGGTCGTTAAGCCGATATCTTCCACACCGTCAATTGTTCGAATCTTACCAACCAGCTCGGGAAGATTACGCCGCATCAGCGGCTCGCCGCCGGTCAGCCGGATTTTGCTTACGCCAAGAGAGACGAACAGTCTGGTCAAACGCTCGATTTCATCAAAGGTCAGCAGCTCGCTTGTCGGCAGAAAGGCATAATCGTCACCGAATACTTCTTTTGGCATGCAGTAGGAACAACGGAAATTGCACCGGTCTGTTACCGATATCCTCAAATCGTGGATGGGCCGCCGCAGTTGATCTTGTAGTGGATGTGCATTCATCTGGCCATCGTTCCTTTCGAAAAGCTTACTTCAGCGAGATATCGCTAAACGTGCCGACATACCGGACATCTTCACCTGTCTCGTCTTTGACAGCACTGATATTCAGCCACTGCAAATACTCCTCGCCATTCTTGCGTTTGTTCCAAATTTCACCCTGCCACATCCCTTTCGACTTGATCTCACTCCACATATCGAGGTAGAAATCCTTGGATTGGCGTCCTGACTTCAGAACACTAGGGTGTTTGCCCAATACTTCCTCTTCTGTATAGCCTGTAAGCTTCGTAAATGCCGGGTTGACTGTCTTGATGAGGCCGGTTACATCTGTTACGAGAATTCCCTGTCCGGTTGAGTTGAACACTTCAGCGGTTAGCGCCAAGCGGTCCTGATAATACAGCCATACTACAAGCACCAGACTGGCCAGCGCTACCTGCGACAGCAGCATGAATCCGATTGAATATTGGCCTGTAGCCGAATAAATGATAGACAGCATAATCGGTGGAAAAAAGCCGCCAAGCCCGCCCATCATGGACACAATCCCGTTGGCAATCCCCGCCTGCTTATTGAAGTACAGGGGCATCAATTTGAAAATTACGCCGTTTCCGATCCCCGCACTTACCGCAATCGCAAGGCAGCCCGCTGTATACAGGCCCATGGAAGGCAGAAATGCAAGTACGATCGCTGCAACCGTATAAATACTGAACGTGCCAATCAGCAGGAACAAAGGCTGGAATTTATCCGCAAGCCAGCCGCCTACCGGACGGAAAAAGGTAGCAACCGCAATGAATCCGGCTGTGCGCATCCCTGCATCCACTTTATCCAGGCCGAAGTTCGAGACCAGGAAGTTCGGCAGATAAATCGTGAATGCCACGAATGATCCGAAGGTAATGAAATAGAACAGTGAGAACAGCCAGAGCTTCTCATTTTTGGCCACACCTTTAATCTGTTCGATAATCGGTGTTTTCAGCTTGGGTTCATGCCGGTCGCCGAAAAGGAAATTCAACGCAATAAACACAAGCAGCAGGATCAAGTACAGCTTAACAGTCGGCGACCAGCCAATCTGTTTGGCTATTAACGGAGCGGAAAAGGTTGTAATGGCAGTTCCGATATTACCGATTCCGTAGATCCCGTTAGCCAGACCATGCTTTTCTTTGGGAAAGTACTTTGGCAGCGAAGTAACCCCAACGGAGAATACAGCTCCGCCGATTCCAAGAAACAGTCCTCCAATAATTAGATGAGTCATCGTAGAGGCTTCACTAATAAAGTAGACAGGGAACAGGAGCATGATAAAGCTGGTCATAAAGATAATGCGTGCTCCAAAAATGTTTGCATAATAGCCAAGCGGAATTCTTAAAATTGAACCTAAGATAACTGGAATTGCTGTGACCATTGCCAATTTTCCGGGCGGGATGCTGATGTCCTCGGAGATAAAGGGCATTAGGGAGGAAATAATAACCCATACCATAAATCCGGTGATCAAGTTTAACGTTTGTAGCGGCAACTGCATCTTTTTGATCATTCGACTCACCTTTTCGCATTTATTCTCATGATTGTCTGTACAGATACTCCTGTCCTCATTGTATCCGCCGATCCCCCTGTCCAGATATAGGGGAGTACCCTTTCCCTGACAGGGTAAACCCTGAAAATAAATATAAGGAGCTTCATGGCCGGAAAATAAAAAAAGCCGCTTCAAGAAAAAGCAGCCAGTGTGTTTCAGGTAATGAGCGTATTCAGTTTTTGGCTTAGCCGTTCTTTGTCCAAGCGGCTTAGCTGCTGTTCAGCCATCGGGTAAATGACCGTCTCTTCTTTTACAAAATGCACAGTCAGTACTTCAAAAGCCTCTCCGGCGTTTTGAACAGCTTCACGGATATCCTCAAGGGATAGCAGATCCAGTTCGCCGCTTGTGTGATGCAGGAAATGGACGATATATCCGTCAATCTCACGGTGCTCCTCTTGAATCCCAACCAGCGGTCCTTGTTCAAACCCGATATAAGTGCCCAGCAGCGGAAAAAAATGCTCTTCTTCCTTCGTGGTATGTTTCTGCAGCGGATTGATAAAATCAAGAATTCCTTCACGCAGCTCTTGCAGCCGCCTCCTGCCTTCCTCCAGGCTTATCGTTTCCTGTTCAAACCACAGCACGTTGGCATGCCATTTTCCCATTAAAAAGGATAGATAGCGGTGTTCATTTTCAAGAATACGCATGGCGGGTGTTGTAAACTGCAATTCTGCATAATCCGGCATGCAGCGGCTCCTCCATTCGCTGGTTAGAAATCCAGCATTTTTTTTCTCAAAGCGTATTCAACCAGCTCGGGCCGGCTTTTCAGGTTCAATTTCTCCATGATTTTAGCTTTGTGGGCTTCAACCGTTTTTACGGATATGAACAGCTTTTCCGCGATTTCCTTGTTGCCATATCCCTTGGCGATGAGCGGCAGAATCTCTAGTTCCCGTTTTGAGAGCAGCTCGAAGAGATCTTCTGTAGTGGTGGTCTTATCCTTTTTGATGAACTCGCGGACAAGAGAAGTCGCCATTTTGGGATGGATGTATGTTCCGCCTTCGTAGATGGTACGAATGGCAAGTAGAAGCTCCTCGTCCGGCGCGCTTTTGAGCACATAACCGGAAGCTCCGTTCTTCAGCACATGGAACAGGTATTCTTCATCATCGTGCATGGTGAGAATCAGGATTTTGGTATCCGGGTAGTCCTCTTTAATCTTGCCTGTTGCGATCAGGCCGCTTTCTCCCGGCGGCATGCTCAGGTCCATGATAAGAATATCCGGCCGGAATTTGGCTACCATTGTATAGGCCTCTTTTCCGTCAGCCGCCGCTCCTATAACCTCAATATCATCCTGAAAATTCAGGATCATGGAGAATCCGCTGCGTACTATCGCATGGTCGTCTGCAATGACGATCTTCATCAGAATCTCATTCCTTTCCTTGTGCGAGCCCTACTGGAATCTGTAAAAGGATCCTTGTGCCTCTGCCAATCCCCGAATCCACGCTGAAAGTACCGCCTACCAATTCTGCCCGCTCCTGCATGCCATAGAGTCCAAGTCCGGTCCCGCTGGGTTCGTCCCCCTGATGAAAGCCTACTCCATCATCTTCGATCAGAAGCCGCAGCACACCGTCTATTTCTGTAAGGGACACTTTGACCGTATCAACCTGCGCATATTTTAGGGCGTTCAATAAGGCTTCCTGACAAACCCGGTACATGACCGTTTCGATTTCACTTTCATATCGTTTCTCTGCAAGCTGGGTCTCATATTCGATCACAAGACCATAGCTTTGCTCCATCCGCTTGAAGTGTGACCGAAAGGCAGCATCCAGTCCCAGATCATCGAGCGCTGCCGGCCTAAGCTCCACAGACAGATTGCGGATATCATTCAGCAGCCGGGTCATCGATACTTCGGTGTGCTTCACTTTTTTGAGCAATTGCTCGTCATCAGTCATATATTTGAGCACGCGAAGATCAATCACGGCGCTCATTAGCTCCTGGGCCACGCTGTCATGCAGCTCGCGGGAAATCCGCTTGCGTTCCTTCTCTTGCGCTTCAATGATATGCTTCATCATTTTGTTCTGATAGAACTTTTCTTGCGTCTTGAACTGTCTGGTTAAATCTCTGAGCATAAATACCCGAATGCCGTTCTCGAAATCTATCGTATGGAAGGAGGCTGCGTAAGGCACAATCCCTTTGTCCTTCGTCTCCAGGTACACCTGATAAGAAGTGAAATCCTCAGAGTCCGGTGTATTGAAATAACAATTAAGACATGTGCGCAGCTCCGTTTCACTCGTATACCCCCGGCAAGTTCCGCAGAGGGCCAGGGGATTTCCCTGATACAGCAGCTTCAAGATATCTTTGTCTACGATATTCTCGGCAGCCGGATTCATTGCCAGGGCTTTCCCCTCATTGTCAAAAAAGAACATGGCCTCCGTGCTGTTCTCAAACAGCTTCGTCATCAAAGCATTTGGCAGATCCATTCCGGGTTTCATCAATTCAGCAACAAGTCCTTCCCGTTCAAGTCTCCAATTCCTTTACGCGCCACTGCTTCGAGGTCCCGCAGCATATCATCGGTTACCTGCCGTTCTCCCCTGAAGCCGCCGAGAAGCACGCCTGCAACCCGGGCATCATTCCACATCGGTACAGCTACTATGCTGTTCAAATTCTCCATCTTAATAATTGGAAAGGTAAACAATGTATCAGGTTTCACATGTTTTTGCACAGAAGAGAGTAAAAACGGCTTGCCGGTCTTGAATATGATGCCCGCTATCCCTCTTCCGGATTGCAGCACAATCCGTTTGAATCGGTCATTCGTGTTCCCGGAGGCGTATTTCCATCGGATAACATAGTCATATTCTGCCGGTTCAGCAAGGGCCAGTGACAAGAAATCATAACCTAAAGCCTCGCGGATTTGGTCAAGCTCGAGCTGGTAATCCACCTTATTCATCATCGTTTTCTCTCCTAAATTGAACAGGAAAGAAGATCACGCTTGCTTTCCTTAATTCAATTTTTTATTTCTTCTGTATAGAATATAACTTCTGCCTACATAATTCAACGGAACACTCCAGACATGGACCAGCCGTGTGAACGGCCAAAAGGCGAAGATGGCAAAGCCCGAAAGAATGTGCACCTTGAAGGAAAACGGCACATCGCCCATGAGTGACGGATCGGGTCTGAACATGAACAGGCCCCGGAACCAGACGGAAATGGTCTCCCGGTAATCAAATTCAGGCTGCACGGCGTTGGTTACTACTGTGGAATACATCCCCATGAAGACGATGAAAAGCAGCAGTGCATTGACAATCAAATCGGAGGCGCTGCTGAGCCGGCGGACGTTCTTGATCGTAAACCGGCGGGAGGTGAGGATAATCATGCCCAGCAGTGTTGCCACGCCAAAAAAGCTGCCAATGTAAACTGCGCCAATGTGGTAGAGATGATCATTTACACCTACCGCCTCCAGCCATGTCTTCGGAACCACAAGACCGCCGATATGGCCGAAAATGACCGGAATGATTCCAAGGTGGAATAAGATACTTCCATATTTCAGCTGCTTCTTCTCGATGAATTCACTGGATTTAGCGGTCCAGTTGAACTGGTCCTTACGGTAGCGGAAAATATGTCCAACGATAAAGACTGCCAAACAAATGTAAGGGAAAATAACCCATAAGAACTGACCAGACATATTCATTAACTAATGGCCTCCTGCCCTGCACAAGCTTTAAATGTTTCACGGAGTCCCTTCACCAGGTGGTAATAAGGACTTTGATTTTTCTCCAGCGCCTTGAGCAGATGATAGGTGCCATCCTCAAGGATCGCAATCAGCATCCGGAAATTCTCGGGAGCTCCCGGGACTTCAAGCCATTCGGCGGCATACAGAAATTCGCACATAAGCGGAAGATAGTCGGGCAATTCGCCTTCCGGCATTTCCAGCCCAAACATTTCGTACAGAAGCTTCAGCTTGGCGAGCATCTGCCCCCTCTCTTTGGCCTCCTCAAATTTAAAAAAGGTCATATACAGCGCGCAGTCTTTCTGGAAATCAAAAGTGGCCGCATAGCTCTCCTGGATCTCATCCAGACTGAAGGTCTGCATGACTGACCAGTAGGTGTGCACATGGGCATAACCCGGATGCCCGCTGCCGAACGCCTCTTCCAGAAAAGCCGGATGAAAATCCAGCTTCTCCGGGTACATGAGCTGCAGGGCGAAATATCTGAAGGACGATTTGTAATTGTGAAGTTTGGTCAGATCAATCACGCCAAATCCCTCCATAGAAGTTTTCTTCATACATTTCCTTGCCGGACTTCATTGCGGTTCCGGTAGAGCTGACCGGACCGCAGCCGTCACAACCGGAGCCTGAGCCCATATCGCCCATGATATGTCCGAATCCGGTGGAGCCTTGCGCACGGTAAGGATTCATATGCTGTTCCTTGTGGGAAGTCGGGATTACAAAACGGTCTTCATATTTGGCGATGGCGAGCAGCCGGTACATTTGCTCCGTCTGCTCTGCGGTCATGCCCACACGTTCAAGCCGGCTAAGATCGAACTCCTGTCCTGCGGATTTGGCGCGCATGTAGGAGCGCATCATTGCCATCCGCTGCAAGGCTTCTTTTACCGTACCCGTATCCCCTGCAGTCAGCATGTTCGCCAGGTACTGGATCGGCGTCCGCATTTCTTCGATGGCCGGGAAAATCATATCCGGGTTCTTTAGCGAATCTTTGCCTTCAAAGTAATTCATGATCGGGCTAAGCGGCGGCACATACCATACCATCGGCAGCGTGCGGTATTCCGGATGAAGCGGGAATGCCAGCTTATGCTCGATGGCAAGCTTGTAGACCGGGGAGTTCTGCGCAGCCTCCAGCCAGTCTTCCGAAATGCCGTCTTTTCTTGCCTGAGCAATCACTTCCGGATCATGCGGATTCATAAACAGATCGCATTGTGCTTTATATAGATCTTTTTCGTCCGGAGTTGAAGCGGCGTCAAGGACTTTGTCGGCGTCGTACAGGAGAACGCCTAAATAGCGAATCCGGCCGGTGCAAGTCTCGGAGCAGACCGTCGGCAAGCCCGCTTCCACACGCGGGAAGCAGAAGGTGCATTTCTCTGCTTTGTTGGTCTGCCAGTTGAAGTACACCTTCTTGTAGGGGCAGCCTGTCATGCAATATCGCCAGCCGCGGCAAGCCTCCTGATCGACAAGCACAATTCCGTCCTCGTCCCGTTTGTACATCGCACCGGAAGGACAGGAGGCCACACAGCTCGGATTAAGGCAGTGCTCACAGAGTCTGGGCAGGTACATCATAAAGGATTTCTCAAAATTGAATTTGATCTCTTCCTCAATCTTCTGGATGTTCGGATCAAGCGGTCCGGTTACATGTGCGCCAGCCAGATCATCCTCCCAGTTCGGCCCCCATTCCAGATCCATCTTCTCGCCCGTCACCGCAGAATGAGCCCGGGCGACCGGGGAATGCTTCTGTTCGCCTGCATTCGTCAGATGCTCGTAGTTGTATGTCCACGGCTCGTAATAATCCTTCATTTCCGGCATGTCGGGATTGTAGAAGATTTTTCCAAGTGCGATCTTGGACAGCTTGTTGCCGGATTTCAGTTCAAGCTTGCCTTTGCGAAGCTGCCAGCCGCCCTTGTAGAGCTCCTGGTCTTCCCAACGCTTCGGATATCCGATTCCGGGTTTAGTTTCGACGTTGTTGAACCACATATATTCCGCGCCTTTGCGGTTAGTCCAGGTCGTCTTGCAGGTCACACTGCAGGTGTGGCAGCCGATGCATTTATCCAGATTCATTACCATTGCTACTTGTGCTTTAATTTTCAAGCCAGTTGACCTCCTTCATTTTGCGTACGGCTACGTAGACATCCCGTTGGTTGCCGATGGGACCATAGTAGTTGAAGCCGTAACTGAGCTGTGCATACCCGCCGACCATCTGCGTAGGCTTAAGATGAATTCGTGTAGGCGCATTATGGCTTCCGCCGCGTGTGTCTGTGATTTCGGAGCCAGGTACTTGAATATGCTTGTCCTGAGCATGGTACATGAACATGGTGCCTCTCGGCATCCGGTGGCTGACGACTGCGCGTGCCGTTACGACACCGTTGCGGTTGTACACTTCGAGCCAGTCGTTATCGGAAATGCTGTGCGCTTCCGCATCCTCGTTGTTGATCCACACCGTTGGACCGCCACGGAACAGCGTCAGCATATGCTGGTTGTCCTGGTAAGTGGAGTGGATATTCCACTTGCCATGCGGTGTTAAATATCTTAATACAAGCGTATCCAGTCCGCCCTTCACTTCCTTGTCGGAAGTTCCGAAGACCATAGGCGGCAAGGTTGGCTTATAGACAGGCAGCGATTCTCCATACTGCAGGAAGATCTCATGGTCAATATAGAAATGCTGTCTTCCTGTCAGCGTGCGGAAAGGAACGAGCCGTTCGATATTCGTTGTGAATGGCGAATAGCGGCGGCCTTGCTTGTTCGAGCCGCTGAATACCGGTGTCGGAATCACTTCCCGCGGCTGTGCGGTGATGCTCTGGAAGGTGATTTTCTCTGCCGCCCGGTCAGCCGAAATATCTCTTAGCTCAACGCCCGAATCCTTTTCCGCTTGCGCATATGCCTTCTGGGATACCCGGCCATTGGTGGCTGAAGACAAATGAAGAATGGTATCTGCCACCTGGCGGGCAGTTTGCAGCTTCGGCAGACCGTTTTTGATTGACTCATCGGTATACACTCCGCTAATCCGCTTCAGTTCCTCGTATTCTTCGGCTACGGAGAAGCTGATACCGTGCGCACCTGCTTTGCCTGTTGCAAGGTTAGGCCCAAGCGAGCTGTATTTGTCATGAATTTTGGTATAGTCGCGCTCCACGATGCTTAGATTTGGCATTGTTTTGCCCGGAATGGCTTCAATTTCTCCCTTGGCCCAGTCTTTGACAAGGCCCATAGGCTGTGAAATCTCACTAATTGAGTCATGGCCCAGCGGTGAGGCAACAAGATCTTTATAGACCCCAGGCAGATGCGATTTCGCCATTTCGGAGAAAACCTCCGCAAGCTGGCGGTAAATATCCCAGTCCGAACGCGATTCCCACAGCGGATTAACTGCCGGGTTGAACGGGTGCACAAACGGGTGCATGTCTGTTGAGGACAGGTCTGTTTTCTCATACCAGGTAGCCGCAGGCAAAACAATGTCTGCATACAGCGGTGTTGTAGTCATCCGGAAATCGAGCGCGACCATCAGGTCGAGTTTGCCTTCTACATCTTCCCTCCAGATGATCTCCTCCGGCTTCTGCTCTTCATTCGGCTGGGCAAGCAGCCCATCGGAAGCTCCAAGCAAATGCTTCATGAAATACTCCTGCCCCTTGGCGGAGCTTGAAATCAGGTTCGAGCGCCAGATAAACAGTGAACGCGGGAAATTCTCCGGTGCGCCGGGGTCTTCAACCGCAAAGCGGGTTGTCCGCGACTTGATCTCTTCCAGGGTGTGGCTGATAATCTCCGGATTGGACTTCTTCCCCTGCTGCGCAGCTTCTTCAGCAAATAGCAGACTGTTCTTGTTGAACTGCGGGAAGGAAGGCAGCCAGCCGAGACGCGCAGCAAGCACGTTATAGTCAGCCGGATGCTGATAGGCTACATCCCCGCCCGTCGGCGATTTCAGTGAATCGGTGCCGCTCTCCTCGTAACGCCACTGTTCTGTGGCAAAATAGAAAAACGATGTGGCATTCTGCTGCCGGGCAGCACCTTGCCAGTCCTTGGCGAACGCGACGGTTGACCAGCCTTCGATCGGACGGCATTTCTCTTGACCGACGTAATGCGCCCAGCCTCCGCCATTCACACCTTGGGAAGCGGTTAGAACGACCAGATTCAGGATGGAACGGTAGATGGTATCACTGTTGAACCAGTGATTGATCCCTGCGCCCATGATAATCATCGAGCGTCCGCCTGTATCTATTGCGTTCTGGGCAAATTCACGGGCAATCTGAACTACAACACTAGGTTTCACACTCGTAATCTTCTCTTGCCAGGCAGGCGTGTAATGAGAGGATTCATCATAGTAGTCCTTGGCATTAAGCGGGCTGTCTGTACGTGCGATGCCATACTGGCTCATCATCAAGTCATAGACAGTGGCGACAAGCCGTTCTGTACCGTCCGCCAGACGTACTTTTTTGACCGGAATCATCCGTTTAAAAGTGCCATTTCCCGAATTATCGAAGTACGGGAACACGATTTCTGCCCACTCTTCGCCGTGGCCTTCAATGCTCAGCGCCGGCTCCACTTTGCTTCCATCTTCCCGCTCAAGTATCAGGTTCCAATCTTTGCCCTGCTCCCACCGCTGCCCCATGGTGCCATTAGGAACAATCATTTCACCGGCTGACTCGTCAAAAATTACAGGCTTCCAGTCGGAATGCTCCGAGGTGTCGCCGAGATCGCTTGACCGGAGGAAACGGCCGCCTTTAAGCGCATCTTCGTGCGGGTCCAGCAAAATCAGAAAAGGCATGTCTGTGAATTGCTTGGCATAATCAAGGAACATCGGTTCTTGACGCTCCATGTAGAACTCATTCAGGATTACATGTGTCATGGCCTGGGCGAGCGCAGCGTCAGTCCCGGGATTTGGCGCCAGCCAGTTGTCGGCAAATTTGACATTCTCCGCAAGGTCCGGTGCCACCGATACAACTTTGGTTCCTTTATAGCGCACTTCCGTCATGAAGTGTGCATCCGGTGTCCGGGTAAGCGGCACATTGGACCCCCACATGATCAGGTAGCCGGCATTGTACCAGTCGGAGGATTCGGGAACATCCGTCTGCTCACCCCAAATTTGCGGAGAAGCCGGAGGAAGATCGGCGTACCAGTCATAGAAGCTCAGCATTTGTCCGCCCAGAAGCGATATGAAGCGCGCGCCTGAAGCATAACTGATCATTGACATTGCCGGAATGGGAGTGAAGCCGGCGATCCGGTCGGGACCGTATTTTCTGATCGTATAGATGAGCTGTGCTGAAATAAGGTGCAGTACATCGTCCCACGCCACACGAATATGACCGCCTTTGCCGCGGGCCTTCTTGTACTGGCTAGCCTTCTCAGGATCTTCTACAATGCTGGCCCAGGCGTCAATGTAATTGCTGTGCTGGGACAGGGCTGTTTGCCATAACCGCCACAGCTTCCCGCGAATATAGGAGAATTTCACCCGCAGAGGACTGTACTCGTACCATGAAAATGTGGCTCCGCGGGGACAGCCGCGCGGTTCAAACTCAGGCATATCCGGTCCGCAGGAAGGATAATCAATCTGCTGGTTCTCCCAGGTAATGATGCCGTTCTTCACGAACACCTTCCAACTGCAGGAGCCTGTGCAATTGACTCCGTGTGTGGTGCGGACTACTTTATCATGTGACCAGCGCTGGCGGTACATGTTCTCCCAATCCCGGTTCTTCTCTTCGAGAATGGACCAGTTCCTGGAATAGCTTTCGATTGGTTTAAAGAAATTAAGGCCGTATTTTTTCTTCATCTGAGACGAACACTCCTTTACAGCATTCAATTAATACCATTATGTATCTGCGGCGCCATACTTCCCATTAGGGAATGTCCTATTGAGCAGCGGGAATTCCCTCGATTCTTAGTCAAAGCAAAAAAGCCTTCCTCACTGTGAGAAAAGCTGATCTTAAACGCTGCCGAAGCGCGGGAATTTGATGCTGTAAGGGACTTCCCTCTTTTATATCGGGTAGAAGCCTTACCGGGAATTTCACTACTTTCTTGTGTGCTATACTGAACAAAAAACGAGAGGATGAAGCTATATGTCAGGACCTTCATTACGCCAGTTGCACGCCCATCATGCGATTCATCAGGGAGGGCTATCCGGTGCTGCCGCCAAAACCGAAGAGATAGAAGAGCTTCTGAAAGTGAACGAATTCGAAGTGACCCGCCAAGCGGCCGACCATTTGATTGAGTACTGGGAAACGCGGATTCTTAGTCACGCCGATGCTGAAGAAGAAGGCTTCTATCAGGAAGTCGCTGAGAAAAATCCTCATCTGCAAGATGCAATTACCCGTTTATCTCGCGATCATGAACTGTTGAGAATCATAGTAAGAGATGTTAAGACAGCGCTTGGTACTGAAGGCCTTACTCCTTCGGTGATTCGGCAGTTCTACGCGCTGCTGGTTCTGAACTCCGTTCATAGCCGGGATGAAGAACGTCTGTTGTTTGGGGAGTCATAATCCTATCCTGCTGCAGAACAGCCCGCAAATCATCTTTGTTGCTCAATAAATCTTGCAGTGTGTATTCATCCAGCACCTGCAGATAGGCTTGAAGCGCTTTGCCAAGCGCTCCTTTAAGTCCACACACCGGGGAGATCGGACAGCTGCCGCCTGAAGGATTGAAGCATTCGACAAGATAGAAATCGTCCTCCATCCGGCGCACGACCTCCCCGATATTAATCTCTTCAGGTGCAAGGGCAAGCCGTACCCCTCCTCCCCGCCCTCTTACCGTTTCAATATATCCCGCCTTGCCTAGTTCGTGCGAGACCTTCATCAAATGGTTTTTGGAGATATGGTATGCGTTCGAAATGTCTTGTATGGTTGATAATTCAGATAGCTCTTTGGCTCCAAGATATAGGAGAATTCGTAAAGAAAAATCCGTGTACAACGTAAGTCTCATGTTTTTCTCCAATCGACATGCATAGTAAGTGATATTTATTACAAATAATATCATATATATTGTCCAAATTGTTAAAGTGGTATTTTAGATATATCTTTTAATTTAAAATCAGTATATATTAATTTTGTACTAATTGAGAGGAGTGGATCGTTATTTTATCACAGCAAACCAGGGACATTGTCAAATCCACAGTACCCGTCTTGGCAGAACATGGCACAACCATTACATCGGTGTTTTACCGGAATATGTTCGCCGCCCATCCTGAGCTACTTAATGTATTTAACCATGCCAACCAGGCACAAGGCCGTCAGCAGGCAGCACTTGCGAATGCGGTGTATGCAGCGGCAGTCCATATTGACAACCTCGAGAATATTCTGCCTGCAGTGGTTCAGATCGCACACAAGCATGTCAGTCTTGGCATTAAGCCGGAGCAATACCCGATCGTCGGCGAATTTTTGCTGAAAGCGATTAAGGAAGTGCTGGGTGATGCCGCAACGGATGACATTCTTAAGGCTTGGGAAGAAGCATATGGTGTCATCGCAGCTGCCTTTATCGGCGTTGAAGACAGCATGTATAAGGAAGCGCGGGAACAGGACAATGGCTGGAACTTCTTCAAGCCGTTCACTGTAGTGAGCAAAGTGCAAGAGAGCGACAATATTACATCGTTTTATCTGAAACCGTCTGACGGCTCCAATGTGCCGGACTACAAGCCAGGCCAGTATATCTCTGTGCGTGTTTTGATCCCGGGTGAGAAATACACAATGATCCGCCAGTACAGCCTTTCACAAGCGCCAAAAGCGGATGAATTCCGCATTTCCGTAAAACGCGAAGCAGATAATGATCCGAATGGTGTTGTCTCGCTGTATCTTCATGAGCAGGTGGCTGAAGGAGATACTGTTGAAGTTAGCGCTCCAGCCGGTGAATTTTTGCTTGATGCTTCCAAAACAACACCGGTAGCCTTTATCTCTGGTGGCGTAGGCATAACGCCGATGATGAGCATGCTCGAAACCGTGTCGTCAACCACGCCGGACCGGCCGACTGTATTTCTGCATTCTGCGCGGAATGAAGCGCTCTCCGCTTTCGGTGCGGATATTGAGAAATATGCTGCGGCTATGAGCAACGTCAAGACCAAAACCTTCTATTCCAGCGGTCCCGATGGCATAATTACAGGCGAAGTCCTGAAAGCATATGTGGACATTTCCGGTGATGCGTATGTTTGCGGTCCGGTACCTTTTATGGAAGCCATGATCCGGGAATTACACGCCCTAGGAATGAAGGAAGAACAAATCCACTATGAGTTTTTTGGCCCGTCCTTGCAACTGGATAGCAACTAGGCATGTGCGTCAAATCACTCAGGCTCCTTACCCGCTGCGTTATGCTTTCTGTATTGAAACTGCCACTTGATGGTAAGTAAGATTTTCAGGAGGATTGCATAATGGATAAGGTAGCTGTGGATTATGAGAAAATGTATTACGGATTTCCGGTGATTTTGGTGAGCTTTTACGATGCCGATGGGCGTCCGAATGTAACTACAATCTCTTCTTCGTACAGGGGTATCACCAGCAATACGCGGATTTACAACGTTAAGGAAATACAAATATAAAAAGCCTAATTTCTCAGGTGTTATAGGTGAGAAATTAGGCTTTAGTTACTTCAGAAATGCACCCGTTTGCGGTATAATTTTTTAGCTATTTTTATTATTATATAAACTATTTTTAATCCTCACGAGGTAAGATTTTTACGGTTGCACTTACAGGTCCTTCCCTTAACATAAAGGACAAGTTTGAAACAACGTTCATCCTATCGATTCACATTTTAATGACTGTCTTCAGGAGTGGATCATTCGGATTAATCTGCCGCTCCATTGCATTCTGTAACTCGTCTAGTGGAAGGATATCAGTTACATACTTCTGCGGATCGATCACTCCGCTGGCAATCAAATCAATGGTTTCTTCGAATTCCACTCTTGTACAGGATACACTTCCAATCAGCTGTATCTCCTGAAGGACGGCTCGGTTCATGGAAAATGAGACTTTAGGATCGATAGAATTTCCGATCATTAGTACTTTTCCGCCCGGTTTCACCGCGTCGATGCATGTGTCCAGTGTATCGCCCAGACCAACGGCCTCAAAGGCAATGTCAAATCCACCATCAGATGCCTGCTTGAGAATCTCAGCCTGATTCGGATTATTTCCATCGAAGTAATCATCAAATACACCGAATTCCCTGGCTTTTTCTATTTTAATATCGTTTACCTTAGACACTGCTACATACGAGGCGCCGGCTTTCTTAGCAAGTTCTCCGATAAAATGTCCGATGATTCCGGTTCCTACGACCAGCACCTTATCATGAAGCTTGATGCCGGACTTCTTTACTGCATGGTAAGCGACCATCAGCGGATCAATGAGACTTGCTGCCAGATCCGTTACGCTGTCCGGAAGCAGATAAGCATTGGACTCTCTGCCCACAAACTTCTCTGCATAGGCTCCATTACAGACAAATCCAATATAGTTCGTACCGTTTACCTCTCTGCACAGATGTTCCTGACCTCCCATGCACATGTCGCATTTACCGCAATACAGATTTGCCCAGAAAGTCACACGGTCACCAGTCTTAAATCGCTTGCTATCGCCTGGGTTTGTGACTGTACCGCAGAACTCATGCCCCATAACAAAATCGGAGTCTCCCTGTTCACCCCAGCCCTGTCCGACCTTCCACATATGGATGTCGCTTCCGCAGACACCGCATGCATTCACATCAATTTCCAGCATGCCTGGTTTCATTTCCGGTGCTGGAATACTCTTTATCTCAATTTTCTTCGGACCTGTCAGCACGGCGGCCTTCATCATTTTTACAGTCATCAATATGTCCTCCCTTGTTTTTACTTCTGATTAGGTAAATCATTACTTATTCGGCTATGAATCATTCAGGGTAAACTATTTTAATCCTCACGAGGTAAGATTTTTACGGTTGCACTTACAGGTCCTTTGCTTAACATAGCTGAAAGATACATATTATTACCGTATTTGTCTTTGTAAGCTTCATCAATTTTTTCAGTTAATGCAGCATCCGTATCCAAAGGCTGGAATGTAACCTTGTACTCCTCATCATTTAATTTTATCTTTCCAGCTTTTTGTTGAACAGCGGATTTATACCACCTTGAATTAAGACCGTTATAAGCTCTGACATATAGATTATTATCTACAACAACAGACCAAATCCAAGTTGGTGTCCCCGGAGTTTTACCGTCACTGTAAAAGGGTGATATATACATATCATCAGCCTTTGAAAAAGCATCAATTTGTTCTTGGCTCCAATTGATTTGCATAGCTTTCACCTCCTATTTTTTAACAGTTGATCCATAATTCACTTTATAACGTAACCAAACTGCATTTCCCCTCAATTTTCGCACCTTAGACTCAACATGAAGTAATACAAATACCTTGTTTATTTTAATTTCCCGCCAAATACCGGGAAGAAACTATGCTCACCGTAATCCTGGATGTGCCCCACATTCTTCAAAGTCTCCATATCTGCATCTTGAATAACAAAATCAAGGTCTGCATTGTTTCTCATGTGATCCGGATTTGCCGTCTTAGGAATTACTACAAGACCTAGCTGTAAGCAATAACGTAGGCAAAGTTGGGCAATAGATACCCCGTACTTATCAGCTATTACTTTCATCCCTGCATGATCAAGGACTGCACCGTGAGCAATTGGTGAATATGCCTCTACCAGAATGTCATTTTTCTGGCAAAATTCAATCAACTCGAAGGGGGTATTACTCACATGTGCCAATATTTGATTTATCATGGGCTTGATTTCACAACTTGAATGAATATTTTCTATATCATCCTGAAGGAAGTTAGAAAGACCGATTGCCTTTACCTTGCCTGTCTTATAAGCACCCTCCATTGCTGACCATACTTCTTTGTTTTCCTCGAAGTAACGGTTCTCCTCACGGAACTCCTTCCAAGGCTGTGGGCTGTGGATAATCAGAAGGTCAATGTAATCCAGTCCCATCTTTGCTAAAGACTCATCAATGGACTGCGTAACTGCATCGTAGGTCTTTGCTTCTGCAGCAACCTTAGTCGTGATGAAAAGTTCTTCTCTAGCGACACCGCAGGAACGGATTCCTTCGCCTACACCAGTTTCATTTATATAAGCCTGAGCCGTATCAATATGACGATATCCGATAGATACCGCATCACGGACTGCCTGTGCTGTCTGTGCATCGTCAAGTAGCCATGTACCAAGACCTAACTTTGGAATTTCAATACCATTTGATAATTTGTAAGTTTCATTAAACATGTTTTTGTCTCCTTTGCATTGTTATATTATTTGTAGTGCTTTGTCTTATATAGTTGGTCTTCTCATTTCTTATTAGGAATTTCTTCAATTTAACCCTCTGAATGATTTTATTTCATTTCTATTATTCCAAGAGTGCTAAACTAAATTCACTTAATAAATCAATATTGATTGATTAATCAACATCTGTTTATAATTATAAATGGATTAAAGTTGCGTTCAATAGTTAAATTAACGCAATTCGTTGATTACTCAACACATCAATAAAAATTGTTGAATTTATTTAGATAAAATGAGGGAAAATAAATGCCTAAAGTGGATAGAAGAATAACCAAAAGCCAAGAAGCTATCAAAAAAGCTGTTATCGAACTGATGTCTGATAAAAATTTTGATGATATTACCATTCAGGATATTGCTGACCGGGCAAATGTTAACCGAGGAACCATTTATCTTCATTACTCAGATAAGTTTGATTTACTGGATAAAATCATTGAAGAACATATTAATGAACTAAAGGTAATGTGCGAATCAGCAGCTGAAATGGATTTAGATTTTGTAGAATCGAATGTAGGCTGGTTCGAATACTTTGAGAGCAACTATTCATTCTTTTCAACGTTGTTAGCAAGTAGTAAAGCATCTTTTTTTCGTAGTCGGTTCCAAGAGCTTCTCATCGAAGAAATGAAAAATGATATTGACACAACAAAAGGGATAAATCGAGAATTGAATGAAGAGGTAATACTTCAATTTATTGTTACATCTTTTGTAGGAATTGCGGAATGGTGGATCACAAAAGGGATGCCTTACCCGCCTCGTGTTATAGCAATACAACTAGGGATTTTGATAGACAGAAATCTCTAAGTTTCCCCAAATGCTATTTCAATAGTTAAACAGTTAGTGATAACAAAACATGTAATGTGGACTGTAACTTATCAGGTGACGAGTGGTCTGAGATGAAGATGATTGTAACTGAAGTGTCTGAAAGATGAGAAAGGGATAGTTTCGATGATGGTTAAAGTAAAAGTTGGTAATAAAGCTAGGTAATATTCGCAACTAATTATAAACACTTTATAAACTTGTTAAAAAAGTCAATCTCTCCATATAAACTCGGCTTTTTGTTTTCGAATTTCCTTAACGTACAAAATTTCCATTATGTTGGCGGTACCCCGTACACGTTGAAGGATATGATGGTCCTTGGCTTCAGCAGCAAGGGATATGCCATCAATCAGATAAAAGAGGTTCGTGATTTCATCGTCAATGTGCCTGACCGTTCTCTGGTAGAAGCAATCAGCTATTGCGGAGCGCATTCCGGATATGATCTGAACAAATTTGACAACGTCAATCTAACGCATGTTCAATCGCAGGCCGTTAATGCTCCTATGATCCGGGAATGTCCAATCGCCATTGAATGTACGCTCACGGATGTAATCGAACATGATGAGTTCAAGGGGATTACTAACATACTGGCTAAGATCAAGGGCAGATATGTTGCCAAAGAGTACCTGAACGCTGAAAACGGATTGGATTCCTCCAAATTTGACCATGTTCTCTATATCGGGGACGGCCGCCAAAAGAGCTTTAGATATTTGCAGTAGACAAATAGGGTTTCAGAGCTTATCCCTAAGTTCTGAAACCCTATTATTATGATAGCGTCCTCTTATATAAAACTGGTATTGCCGCTGCTATAAGGATCATACCCATAAAAGCGGGTGCGGCAGACCCAAGCGATACATAGATTTGACCTCCAATGATCGGCCCGATCATTCTTGCTAAAGCCTGAATAGATTGGCTGCCCCCTTGAATCCTTCCTTGTTCACCAGAATCGACAGACTTGGAGAGCATTCCGTTGAATGAAGGCCCAAAGATCGAATCACCAAACCCGAATACAAACATTCCAGCGATAAAAAGCGGATAAAATGAGAACAAAGCAGATAGCGCAATAAGACTGTAGCCTATAATCTCCGAGACCATTCCAAGAATTGCTATCTGTGTATCACTAAGTTTTATCAAAAGCTTTGGCATGATGAAACCTTGTGAAAGGATGTCTTGGACGCCCATAATTGAGAATATAAGTCCGATTAGTGTTGGCTTCCAACTGAAGGTATCCATTGTAAATTGTGATAAAACTGACTGTAAAGATCCGCCCGGTATCCAAAGCAAGAACGCTGAGACAAGCAGCCTTTTTAAGCTTTTCATGGAAAGCAGGTTTGCAAGCTGTGTAAATGGATTCAGTCTTACCAAGGTAATCTCTTTCAGTCTGCTATTCTTGTTAAGGCTCTCAGGCATAAAAAAGTATCCATACACAACATTCAATAAAGTTATTGCTGCTCCAAAATACATGGGTACAGCATAACCAAACTTGGCAAGCAATCCGCCTAGAGTCGGGCCAATGACGGTGCCTACACCTACAACCGCACTCACCCACCCGAAGTATTTGGTTCTCTGCTCTGGAGGAATGATGTCGGCAAAATATGCGAAGATCGTGCTTATGCTCCCGCCTGTTATACCTTCTATTATGCGCCCGGCAAATAGCACCCATAGAGCTCCTCCTATGCCGAAAACCAAGTACCCGATTGCGGAACCTAAAAGGCACACTAAGAGCAATGGACGACGGCCATATTTGTCGCTCAAAGCTCCAAGTACGGGAGCTGCAAAAAACACACAGACTGCATAAGATGAGGTCAGCAGCGTAACAACTATAGCTTGTTCTCCCGGATTGCTGATATAAGGCTGCACTAAGAATGGGACGACAGGTGCTATGATGCTGAAGCCTATTCCGCAAAGAAACACAGAGATAAGACCGAAGATTAAAGCGTGTGTATCTACGGTTTGTTCTGTGTTCTGTTCATGGTGTGATCTAAACTTAGACATTAAATTCTCCTTCGAAAGCTGTTATTTTGTTTCCTTGGAAACACGATTATCGTAGCGTTATTTTGTTTCCTTGTCAACAAAATAATAGCAATAAAAAAGGCAGCCTCTTCTCAATTGAGCCCGGCTGCCTGTGGTTTCATTTTCAATATTCAAATTTATTCCGTCTTAACATCTACACCCAGTTTCTTTATTTCTGCATCCAAATGCCTGCTATACTTATCCAGGAAGCTAAGCATGCTGTCAAATTGTTCATCGGTGACCTGTTCAAATACGGCCTTATCCCGCTCTTGAAATTCCTTGTGCAGGTCCTCATGGATTTTATAAATGACTTTCCCTTGCCCAGTAAGCCTAAAATAGATTTCTTTCTTGTTATCCGGCTTCTGGTAGCTCTCGATAAGGCCTTTATTTATGAGCTTCTTAGTTAGTTTACTTATGGCACCGCGAGTCATATAAAAGGACTCCGCGAGGTTTGTCACGTTGGAATCCGCATTTTTTTCGATGTATTCGATGCAATGTACTTCAGAAGACTTATAACCCCTAAGACTGTCTTCCATCTTATCCTTATTAAGCCAAACCATCTTGTTATACAAGTCCCTGAAACCCATTAAGAGCTGATCTTCTTTATTCATGGTCTGTCCTCTCCCACCCGCTCATGCAGCTTTGCTTGTTCGAGTAAATTGTATACGAAATCGGCTTTTGCAATCATTCCTTGTACAGATGTGCTTCCGAAGTGCTGTATATCAATAACGTCTTCTCCGAAAGCCTTGAAGAGATTTGCCTTTTCGCTTTGAAATATAGTATTCCACTTTTCATCGTAAGGAACCACACTTATATTTTCATCAATTTCCATCTAATATTTCACCCACTTTATTATCCCTGTTTTTACCATGCGGAACACACTGCCTATCTGAATCGTTATTAATGTATTATAACAAATTTCAAATAAGTTAGAAGCATATAGCAACGCAGCTCAGATTGCACGAAGCCAGGCGCATCTTGTTATCTGAATCTGCGGAAGCGGCAGATGCTGCATTTCGGGTAGGGTATGAAAGCGCTAGTACCTTGGGTATTTATCCTTATCCGCTTCGGTAATTTCCCTAATCACCCGGCATGGGTTGCCGGCGGCTATAACCCCTGAAGGAATGTCTCTGGTCACTACGCTCCCAGCCCCGATAACCGTATTGTCCCCTATGCTGACTCCCGGAAGAACAGACACTCCCCCGCCAATCCATACATTATTTCCTACCGTGATGGGATAAGCAATTTCCAAGCCCTGATTGCGTTGTTCTGCATCCAGCGGATGTCCGGCAGTGTAGAATCCAACATTCGGCGCAATAAACACATTGTCCCCAAATTCAATCTTAGCCGCATCCAGCATGACACAATTATGATTACAGTAGAAGTTCTCGCCAATTTCAATATTATATCCCTGGTCGCATAGAAAGGGCTGCTCAATCAGAAACTTTGTTCCGGTCTTTGCAAAAAGTTCTCTGATCATGGCCTCTCTCTCCGCTATCCTGCTTGGACGAAGGTGGTTATAGTCATAACACAGCTCTTTGGCCTGAAGACGTTCTTCCACCAGTTGTTTATCATTATTATTGTCGTACAGCAATCCTTTTTGAGCCTTTTCTTTCTCAGTCATTGCCATTGCAAAAATCTCCTTCGATTGTAAAGGTGTAGTGTCCAATCAGTTTATCCGAATACCTTGCCAGGCGCAACGTCAAGCGCATTTTGCCTCTTTGGAGGAAAATTGCAGTGCCATGTCGAATGATAGAACCATTATGAAGAAAACGAAAATATGGATCATATCTACAATATTTATGGTCGTCTTGAGTGCGCTGCGTTATGAATGGCTGCAGTATACGCTGGCTGCAAACTATCCTGTTGCGGAACGGGGGGTGCTGGATCTGCGGGGATGGGAATCTCTAAGCAAACATTCTTTGCCGTTGAATGGCGAGTGGGAATTTTATCCTGGTGTACTTCCCTTTGAGAATGGCAGTTCAATGTCTGGGCTTCAATCACCGAAACAATGGGTCCAGGTTCCGGCCAGCTTGAATTTCAAAGAGGGTTCATCTGGCAAGGGGAAGCATGGCTCCGGCACTTACCGCTTGAGGATTCTTGTGGACCCGGACAAGGGAGAGTCTTACGGCGTCCACATCACGAGGATAAAAAGTGCATCAGAAGTATACATAAACCGTGAGCTGCTCGGACACTCAGGACAGCCGGGACTGACCAAAGACAGCTATTCACCGCTGGAAAAACCGTATACGATGTATTTTACATTAAAAAATGAGAGAGAAATTGAACTTATCATACAGGTCGCTAATTTTGACAGCATTCGTGGCAGCGGGATTGTTCATTCCGCTACCTTCGGACTGGAAAATGTACTTAGAAAAGACATGGAATTAGAAGAAAATGTGCTCTGGATTGCTTGTGTGGCTTATGCTCTTCATGCCCTTTACGGATTTTTATTATATATATTAGGAGCGCGGAATAAGCAACTGCTGTCCTTTTCCATGATGGTGGTTTGTGTCATTTTCGCTACGCTGCTAACCGATGTACGGCTATTGTATAAATGGCTTCCCTTTTCCTACGTCTGGGGATACAAAATTATTTATATCGTTATGCTGTCAGGCGCGTTTTTTTTGCAGCAATTGATTAAGGACAAATTCCCTGCATGGTTGCCGCCCCGGGCGGTTCGAGTCTACAATTTCCTGTGCGGCATTGCGATTGTGGCGGTGTGTCTTCTGCCTTTACGTATTGTACAGGGGTATGAAGCCCTGTTCTTTGCGCTAATGTTCATTCCTTGTCTGCTTATGCCCTATGTGATGTACAGAGCAACGGTCAGGCAGGTGACGGAAAATATTTATCTGCTCCTCGCGGCTCTCGCTGCGGTTAGCAGTATGATTTGGCTGATTATTTACGAAAAAGCTCGCATGGAGGTTCCCTCATATCCCTTCGACCTAATTATAGCGATGATTTGTATTGCGGCCTTTTGGTTCAAGCGTTTTATCGGGGTGTCACGGGACGCTCAGAAGCTCGCAGGTATACTGCAAAAGGCGGACAAGCAGAAAGACGAGTTTCTTTTTACAGTAGCCCATGAACTGCGCAATCCGCTGCACGGGATGATTAACCTTTCACAGTCGGTTGCCGATAGAGAACAGAATAAACTGGGGGTTAACAGCGCTAATGACCTGCACCTGCTGGTCAACGTTGGCCGCCGCATGTCTTATATGCTGAACGATTTGCTGGATATGGCCCGGCTGAAGGAAAATCAGATTCATTTGCATTTTGAGGCTGTCTCCGTTCATGGCGTTGCTTCCAGCGTGCTTGATATGCTTCGTTTTATGACTGAGGGCAAGCCGATTCAGTTGGTCAACCGCATTCCGGCGGATTTCCCTTCAGTATTTGCTGATGAGTATAGATTGAATCAAATTTTGTTCAACCTTGTACATAACGCAATTAAGTACTCCGAAGCGGGCGAGATATCGGTGAATGCCGAAGTGAAAGCCGGACGGGCAAGCATATCGGTTGCAGATACGGGGATTGGGATGGATTTGGAAACAACGAGCAGAGTATTCGAAGCGTATGTTCAGGCACCTTTGGATTCAGCCTCCCCAATGGGAGGCGTTGGCCTGGGGCTTAATATATGTAAGCAACTGGTTGAAATGCATGGAGGAACGATAGGGGTACGGTCGGAGACCAATGTAGGCTCTATTTTTACTTTCACATTAAGGCTTGATTCTGACGCGGCTGATGAAAAGCTCACTGCACCACAGCCTGAATCTCCAGATAAAATTGCTGTAAGCAGTGAGGCTATAGCTACTTTAAATGAGTCCCCTTCTGACATGGAGCTAAACCCCACTTCGTCTCCTGACAGGATGCGGCTGATGGTTGTTGACGATGATCCGGTTAATCTTAATGTGCTTAGAGCAATTTTTGCAAATGAGCCATATGATCTCTTTTCGGCTGTCAACGGTGTAGAAGCACTGGCACTGCTGGAAAAAGGCGAATGGGACATCATTATTTCGGATGTAACCATGCCGATCATGTCCGGATACGAACTGACGGCGCGAATTCGCGAACGTTATTCTATTGCAGAGCTTCCAGTCCTTCTTTTGACGGCCAGTGACCGGGATAAAGATATTGAGGCGGGATTCCGGTCCGGGGCAAATGACTACGTAACCAAACCGGTGAATGCTACGGAGCTGAAATCCAGGGTAAGGTCGCTGACCAATCTCAAAAAATCGGTAAACGAAATCTTGCGTATGGAAGCTGCTTTGCTGCAGGCACAAATCAAACCTCATTTCTTAATCAATACGTTTAACGCGGTATCTGCACTCAGCAAGATTGATCCAATCAAAATGGATGATTTAATTGATGAGCTGACCAACTATTTCAGGCTTAGCATAGATTTTCGAAATTCGGACCGCCTGATCACACTTGACCGGGAGCTTAGCCTCATTCGTTCCTATCTGTATATCCAGCAGAAGCGGTTCGAGGACAGGCTTCAGGTTGTATGGGAGCTTGACGATAATATACAAGTCCGCATCCCTCCTCTGACAATTCAGCCGCTTGTAGAAAATGCGGTAACTCATGGCCTATTAAAGAGGTCTGCGGGTGGTGAAGTCCGAATTAGAGTAGCCGATATTGGCCGGGCTGTCGAGATTTCTGTTGCCGATAACGGGATTGGGATGGATGAAGAAACACTGAACCATATTCTGGATATTAAAGCAAACGGAAGAACGGGGATTGGTCTGCTGAATACCGACAGGCGGTTAAAACGATTTTGCGGCAGTGCGCTGAGAGTGCAGAGCATTGCCAATTCGGGGACTGTAGTTTCATTCCGTGTGGAGAAAGAACGCTTATAGCAATTTTACGCAGCACAACAGCCGGGATCTCCCCGGCTGTTTTAGCTTTGTTCACTGAAGTTAATCAAGCCATCACTCAGTTGATCTCCAAATAATCAAGGTACGCATCCCATGTTCCGTCATCTGCCGTAACAACAAGCTCAATCTCTTGATTTCCGGTTCCATGACTGACATTGGTTAGAGTATAGACCGCAGGACTGCTTCCGCCGAAGTAGAAGGTACCTTTCGTCACACCACCGATCTTCAAATCGACTCTGGCCATATTAGAGTTATTTGAAGCCCCACGAAGTGAAAAATTATGGGTACCGCTCCCGAAATACTGCGTGTATTTCACCGAGTCATTGCCCGCATATAAAGCGGCTCCGTTGAACGGTGAGCTGATATTCGAGGTGTACTGGCCGCCTTTAGTCATATTCTCTGCTTCCATTTTCGTGCCTGTGCTTGGAGTAGGAGTAGGTGTTGGTGTTGGTGTTGTACCACCGCCTCCGCCGTCAGGCGCGACGGCCCGGCCTGTGCTCGGCGAGATCATGCCGGAGCACAGGCCACGGCTCTTGAGATTCTGCGCGATCTGCGGAATCGCTTGGAGCGTAGTCTGGTACTGGTCATGCATCAGAATTACATCGCCGTTTTGCAGCCTGCCCGCAGCGGCTACGATCTGGGCGGTGGTAGCGCCGTTCCAGTCCTGGGAGTCAACGTTCCAGAGTACTTCGGTAAGACCATTTTGGGCCTCAAGGGACTTTAGCGCTCCGTTGGTCTCGCCATACGGCGGACGAAACAGCTTCGGAGCCGTTCCGGTAATCGACTGGATCGCCTGCTGAGTCCGAGTGATTTCCGACGACATCTGCGAGCTGCTCAATGTAGTCATGTGAGGATGCGTATAGGAGTGGTTACCTACCCACATGCCTGCAGTCACTTGGTCCCGCACCAGAGACGGGTTATTCTGCACATTTTGCCCGAGGTTGAACATCGTTGCGCGCAGCCCGGACTGCTTCAGCGCATTTAGCAGATTGGTCGTATTACTGGGATTCGGGCCATCGTCGAATGTCAGGCCTACGTAGCCCATAGAGCAGCTGGCATCGGCAGCATTCGCGACAGGCTTCGCCGGATTAGAGAATGAGAACAAAGTACCGAATAGTACCAGGGCCACGGCCCCTTTTATTACTTTTGAAGTGAACATAATAGTATCTCCTCACACATGAAATGCTAATATGGTCGTTCGCTTATTCCGAACCGCTTCATTTAATTAATTGATCTCCAAATAATCAAGGTACGCATCCCATGTTCCGTCATCTGCTGTTACCACAAGCTCAATCTCTTGATTTCCGGTTCCATGACTGACATTGGACAAGGTATAGACCGCAGGATTGCTCCCGCCGAAGTAGAAGGTACCTTTTGTCACACCACCGATCTTCAAATCGACTCTGGCCATATTAGAGTTATTTGAAGCCCCGCGAAGTGAAAAATTATGGGTACCGCTCCCGAAATACTGCGTGTATTTCACCGAGTCATTGTTGGCATATAAAGCGGCTCCGTTGAAAGGCGAGCTGATATTAGAGGTGTACTGGCCGCCTTTAGTCATATTCTCTGCTTCTATTTTCGTGCCTGTGCTTGGAGTAGGAGTAGGTGTTGGAGTTGGAGTTGGAGTTGGAGTTGTACCACCGCCTCCGCCAATCGTAATTGTATTACTGGTTATCGTGGCACTGCCGCTGCTTTGATATCCCTCTACCGTAAGCGAAGTTTCGTACATCTTCCCCATGGTCATTCCTCTGCTCTCCCATGCTTTAAAGTGTTCGCTAACAGATATGGTTCCGCTCGTACGTTTCGATGTCCGGACACTCCAATATTGCTTGAAAGTTGTGTTGCCTTTAATGGAAGGCTGATTGACTCTGAGGGTCTCATATATATCATATGTACCCCCGTCAACGGTAATAGTGCCTTTGGAGGTTCCACCTGGCGGGCGCCAGCTGCCCCAGCTATCGACGATATAATATTCTACGAGCGGGTCAACTGTCCATCCATAGACACATAAATACGAATTGCCGTTTGGCTGGTAGTTGGCACTATAGTTTACTGATATGTTTCCAATTTGCTGATGTGTCTGGGTCTCATCGAATTTCTTGCCTTTACGGAATAATGCATTTCCAATGTTACTCCACTGGGCACTGAACGTTCCGCCACTATCCAGAGTCATACTTGTGGTCCCTGAGTCCTTCCACAGCTCATAGTAATAGCCGTCTTGGGTGCCGGTTTGATTTGAAGTGATTGTTGTTGCCGCCTGTACGTTTGCCGTAGGCAATATAAGCACAAAACAAATTAAAATCGCCCAGGCTAGCCTCATTCTTTTTGCTTTCATTTGAATTTCCTCCCATATATATTATTGTAAGCGATTACATTAAATATGTTACCATAGCTCCTTTATAATTTATCTGCACAAATTTAAGGTTTTACTTTGGAAATTTTAGTATTTTTATGGGTTGGTCTCTCTGCACACATTAAAAGAAAAGTAACCTACCTTTAATTAGGCAGGTTACTTGTTGAACAAATTGAGTCTATTTAAATCTGAAAACGAACGGGTGTGTCACATAAGACTGTTAATTATTTTCCAGAATCGACTCCCGCAGGCTTTTGGAAAGACTTTTAACAACCAAATTATAAGAGTGGTCGATCATAAAAAAGATATCAGCCTCTGGCACAGAACCATCAAGGGTGACGGAGTTCCAGTGTTTTTTGTTCATGTGGTAGCCTGGCCGAACTTTATCATGCTGCTCTCTCAAGTTATCTGCGATTACCGGGTCGCACTTTAGGTTGATGATCGTATGCTTCTCTAAATTCTCAAAAATAAGAGCGAACATTTTACCTTCGATTCTGATTACCAACGGATCAGGCCCAAAGGGATAATCCTTAGCCGCTCTCTTTTTCTTTAAACAGTATTCTATTATATTCTCTTTCATATTGTCCTTCATATTAGCAACGCTCCTACTTTGACTTTCACCATATAATCTTATACTAAGGTCCGTTAGGTATAAAATCAAGAAAGGCCGCTATCTGCTAAGTGTTTTTTCCTTTTCACCTATAGTCTGCTCATACCGTGTGATTTTAGTTTCCAAACGTTCCAGCGTTTTTTTCATAACTTCCATTCTTGAGATGAGCTGTTTACGTTCTTCTATCAAAAGGTCTTTTCGTGCCTCGGCAGTTTCATCGCCCTGTTGCAGCAGCTCAAGGTACTCAATCAGTACTTCAATCGAAAGACCGGCATTTCGCATGCATATAATGAACTCAACCCAGTTGCAGTCTTCTTCTGAATACTCTCTATTGCCGCTTTTGTTGCGGTTCACGTGAGGAATCAGTCCGATCCGTTCATAATAACGGAGGGTATCCTGTGAAATATTGAATCTCTCGCTTACTTGCTTTATCGCCATCGCCATATTCACTCACCGCCTAATACCGTATTGTTCACAACTACATAGAGAAGTGTACAGTCTGGAGTTAACTCCAAGTCAATACCCAGCCGGTACTTTAATGGTTATCTGAACTAAAGACAAGCTTGGCCGACTGCTTGGCCTGTTCAATCACATTCATGACCTTCTCGCTATGCTCCAGCATCACCTTGACCTTTGCCAGATCCTGCTCTCTGATGATACGCTCAAATTCAACGAATTCATCATACATACGATGAGGATGATCCTTGTGATCCACCCGGATTGGTGTTTCCTTATTAGGAGTGTAATAGAAGAAGTCGCATACATTCGCTGAACTTGGCACGTGTATATATGCTTTATTTCCTTGAATGTTCACACTGCTCTGGGCAGTACTGTCCTTCGACCCGATGCAGACACACTTGAAATTGCCGTAATCAAGCAGCAGCACACCGGAAGTATCAATTCCACGCTCCATGTTGGCGTAGTACTCCACCTTCTCAGGACTCCCGAAGAAGCCGACCACCAAATGAATATTATATAAATTAATATCCATCAACGCTCCACCGGACATTTCCGGGCTGAATGCAGGTGGAGTCTCTCCGGCTTTGAAGGCGTCGTAACGGGAGGAATATTGGGAGTAGTTGCATTCCACGATCTTAATCTCACCGAGCTTAGGCAGAAATTCCTTCATCTCCAGAACATTTTTTAAATACTGATTCGTGATTGCTTCCACCAATACCAGCTTTCTTTGCTGCGCGAGTTCTTTCAGCTCACGAAATTCTTTCACATTAGAGGTAAAAGGCTTCTCACAAATGACATGCTTGCCGCTGAGCAGCGCTTCTTTCGAATATGCATAATGAAGATGATTGGGCAGCCCGATGTAGACAGTATCGACCTCCGTATTCATCAGCATGTCGCTGTAATCCGAATAGGTCTGAGCAATCCCGTATTTCTGTTGCAGATCAAGAATTTTCTCCTGGCTGCCAGCTCTGGAACAGATAGCCTCCAAAGAGATGCCAGGGATCTCATGAATAAAACCCAGCAAATCCCCTACGATCATTCCGGCTCCGACAATTCCCAATTTCATCTTAGCTGCACCCCTCTATGCCTTTTTCAAGGATTTGCATGACTGCCACCGTTTCTTCGTCCTTAATCACTTTTTCTTTGCCATGGACAATGGCCTGATAAATATCGTCGTAGACTCTGGCGTAGTCCCCTTTTTCCGAGACGACCTTTTCTTCATGATACTTGCCTTCATCATCCAGATAGGTTACAATGCCATAATGCTCCGGCAGGTCGATACCGAAATCAGCATGTCCCTTAGGCAGATAAAATAATTTCAGATGCTCTTCCTGACGGTCGATCGTTTGTTTTACGAATACCCCTTTTTTACCGTACACCGCAAAGCTTGGCCGTGCTTTTAAGCGGAAAAAGCTTGATTTGATGGATACTTTAAGTGAAGGGTAAAAGAAATCCAGATCAAAGTAATCATTCATTCTCCCGGGACCCAGCAATTGCCGAACATCGTAGTGAATGGATTCCGGTGCCCCAAAATAAGAAAGTGCCTGGTCAATAGTGTGAACTCCATGTCCGTACAAGTAACTGTTAAACTTAGAAAATTGCGTTACCGAAAGCGGAGTTTCCGGGCGGTAATAATCATAATTCAGCTCCACTTCCAGCAACTCGCCAAGCTTGCCTGATTCAATCACTTTTTGGGTTGTGAGGAAATCCGAATCGTAACGTCTGTTCTGGTAGCATTGTATGATCAGGTTCTTCTCTTTAGCGTATTGAAAGATGGACACCGCTTCATCTGTGGTTAACATGAATGGCTTCTCAACAAGCACATGCTTGCCGTGGTCCAGCGCCATTTTGGCATAAGCATAATGGGAGTCTATATGTGTGCAGACAACGATCAACTGGATCTCTGGATCATTCATCAACGTTTCAATATTATCGGTGTAGAGCACACCTGGCGCCTTCTCCCACTCACTTTTCTCTGGATTGCGGGCGTATATGGTTTTCACTTTCAAATTATCCCGGTTCATCGAAAAAGGCAGATGATAACGGTTTGTGCTTTTGCCATTCCCGATATATCCAATGGTCAGCATGTACATTCCCCCCTAAGGTTTTGTTTCATTTATTATAGAAGAAGACAGTCGGACGTAACAGATTAGCCGGCAAAACGGTACAATCGACCAATTCCTCGTGTCCAAGGCGGTTAATTTTTGAACAAAATGTTTATTGAGGTGAAGCTATTGAGGATACTGCTGCAATTAGCGGAAATGCATAACTTTACGCCTAACGAAAAAAGCATCGCCGCCTATATTTTGACTCAAAAGGAAAGCATGCTGCATTTGAATATTCAGGAGCTGGCAAAAGCAACATATACTTCGCATTCGGCGATTAACCGGTTAACGCACAAACTGGGGTTATCCGGCTTCAAGGAGTTCAGCATCAATCTGGCCCGTGAATTCCAGCAAAGTACCCAAAGTATTTCCAGCGTTGATCCCAACTATCCGTTCGGTCTGGATGAGTCTCCTCTGCAAGTGGCGAAAGAAATTGCCGAATTAATGAAGGAAACGATTGATAAAAGCTTTACCTTCATGGATGATGGCCTGCTGGCACAGACAGCCGCGCTGCTGGATCAAGCTGCAAGGATCTTTATCTATGCCGTAGGCGATTCCCAAATCCGGGCGAAGAGCTTTCAGAACAAATTGATTAAAATCAACAAATACGCAGTAATTGCCACCGAGCTGTCGGAGTGGGCTTACCATACGGCTAATCTCACACCAGAGGATTGCGCGATCTTCCTGACCTACCACGGACAGTCGCCGATTTATGTAAAAGCAGCACGGCATTTCTCACGTGAAAAGATCCCTTTCATCACGATTACGGCGTCCCGTCAAAGTGAAGTGGCCAAGCTCAGTAATCTGTGTATCTATGTGCCTAATGATGAAGAAAAACATGCCAAAATCGGCACATTTTCCTCCCAAATCGCCTTTGAGTACGTACTGAACGTGATTTATTCTTGTATCTATAAAATTTCTTATACAAAAAACAGGGAATCCTCGGCGCGATCATTCAAGAGTATCACCCATAAGCAATATGAAGAATGAATATCCCTTCCGTTGAATCGGCGGTATTGACGTAAAAAGGAGTTTACCCTGGACAATCATTAGGTAAACTCCTTTTTCTATACAACCAGTTTATCGGCCCATGCGTTCAGCCCGCCCGTCATGTTCACTATTTTATAGCCTCTCTCATTCAAGAGCTCACAGGCAAGTCCGCTTCTGCTGCCGCTCTGGCAGATCACGATGGTTTCTTGCTCAGGGTCCAGTTCGTGGAGTCTTTCCAGAAGCTGCCCCAGCGGGATATGCTTGGCCCCCTTGATATGCCCCATAGCCCATTCCCCATTTTCACGGACATCCAGCATCCTGAGGGAAATCCCTTTATTCAACTGTGCTGCTACTTCCTTAGACGTTATTGCTTTTGGAATGTTAAATGCCATACAAGTCCTCTCCTTTGGTTAAAAAGCTCATTTTATCAGTGACTTTTGACGAGCAGCTCGATGGCCTGCTTGACCAGTTTGCCGGTATCCTGATTGCCCGCTGCCTGTTCTGCCAATATGCATTGATGCAAGTTTTCCGCCACCAATTGCGCTATGGCTTTATCCGACGCATTGCGAACAGCAGATAGCTGAGCAACTACTTCCTTACAGGAATTACCTTCCTCCATCATCCGCAGTACGCCTCTAACTTGCCCTTCTATTCTCCGCAAACGGGTTTTTAGTTCATCTGTATACTGTATTTCCATTATCACATCTCACCTTTCTGATCATCTCATTTCATATACCCCTAGGGGTATTATATAGCTAAAAATAATTTTGTACAACCTCATGCCTGGATACAGTGATTCAACGGGATTTCCCGCTAGTTTATCAAATGACCCGCCTTACAAATGAGCGTACCTACTATCAAGAAAAAGCCCTGGATAATATCGGAATGGACCGGTATTCTTCCAGGGCGCAGATAGAAATTGTGAACATCCTTAAGGCGAATTATCTTAAGCTAAGTCGAGACCTGGCAGAGCAGCAATGTCCGTGCCGGTAATGACGGAAACGATACTTGTGCGAAGCTGCTCCGCATTGGGCGCCTGGTATGGATCGGCATTGAAAATGATAGCGTCGGCAATGTATCCTTCCGCAATACGCCCTAATTCGTTGCCGCTTCCCAGAATCTCAGCAGCGTTATCGGTGGCAGACTGCCACGCTTCTGCGCGGGTCAAGCCGTACTCCATCAGCGTATCGAGCTCCTGAAGGTTGTACCCGTGGAGCGCAGGCGTGGCATAATCCGTACCGAATCCAAGACGGACTCCTGCTCTTTTGGCATAGTCAATGGCTTTTGAATGGGCTTCGGCGGCGCGGGCAGCCCGATCGCAAATCACCTGGTTCAGCGCCAGTACTCCTTTCGGATCTGCAGCTATGCGGTAAATCGAAGCTGTGGGCACATAAGCAGTCCCGGACTCAGCAAGTCTGCCTGCCTGATCCGCAGTCAGGAACATTCCGTGTTCTATAGACTCTACGCCAGCACTGATAGACCAGTCAATTGTCACTCCACCCCAGGTATGAACCAAGACTTTTTTATGGTGGGCATGCGCATTCCGGACAATGAAAGCGAACTCTTCCTCCGAAAAATTCGGATCAAGCACTTTGTCAGTAGGCGCTCCAAGACCGCCAGTGGCCATGATTTTGATCCAGCCTGCTCCTGTAGCGAAGATTTCTGCCATCCGGTGCTCTAAATGCTGAACGCCGCGGGCATCTGCTGCGCCAAGCATATCGCTGCTGGTCTGTACCCGCAGCGGCTGCTGATAGTGCTGCACAAGATGCTGAATGGTGCTTGGGAGAATCCCGCCCGCATCGCGCGCAGTCGTAACACCGGTCCGCAGTGTCGCTTCAAAGGCCTTGGCCTGCATAGCTTCAACCTCGCCGCTGCTCCGTTTCAATTGGTCGGCGTGGTCAAAGTCTGTCCAGGCCAGATGCGTGTGGAGATCAATGACACCCGGACTTATCCATAATGGTGTGGCAGGTTGAGATGACTCGTCGTGCTGCGGCTTCGAGCTTTCAACAATGGATGAGAACCGTCCGTCCTTGATTACAATGTCAAAACGTTTCCCTGAGGTGCCAGCAATGGCAATATCCTTGAAGGTTTGCAGCTCTGGATGGTTAATGATCATGCTCATTCCCCCCAAGCCAGCCGGACAGCCGTTATGGCATGGTCAGGTTCTTGATTTAACAATTGAGCGAGTGTAGCCACAGCTTCTTCCACGCTTTGCCGGCTTGCGTTCGCTCCAAAATGATTGATCCGCAGAAGCTCCCCGAACAATTCTCCGTCCCCTGGAGCCACGATGCCAATAGGCCGATCTATAAGCAAATTATGCTCCCCTGCAATTCGAACCGTTGTTGTCAACGTAGAATAATGTCTGCTATCCTTCTGCCACGGCGTAAGCCCCAATGCCTTAATACCGGCAACGGCTGCGGCTGCGGTCCGTTCGTGACGCTTGATCACCTGTTCCAGGCCTTCCTCTTCAATTTGTGTCAATGCCTGTATCAAGGCTCTGGCTTCCAGAGTCGGGATATTTGGCGGAACGCGTAATGGTATAGCGCTGCCCGCAGATGGCTTCAAGTCCAGCAGGGACAGAATCGAATTACGCGGTGCACTCAGGTTAGACGCAAGGAATTCCCAGCCGCGAGGTGAAATGCTTACGGCACTGACACCGTTAGGCCCGGACAGGGCTTTTTGTGCACCAATCACTGCAAAATCCACTTCCCATTCATCCACCAGCAGGGCCTCTCCCCCGACTGCCGACACGGAGTCCGTTACCGTAATGAGGTTATTATCCTGGGCGAGCTTGAATATTTCCTTGGCGGGATTAGACCCGCCTGTCACCACTTCTGCCTGCACAAAGGAAATGGCGCAAGGCTTAAACTGCTCAATCGCGGAAGCAACCTTCTCTGCAGTAACCACCTCGTCAAAGGGGACCTTCACTTCAGTAACCGTTGCTCCGCCGCGCTTAAGCCATTCTCCAAATAAACTTCCATAAGGACCGGTTACCACGTTTAGAATGGTACGCCCCGGCGCAGCTATTCCTGCAGCCACCGCCTCAATTCCCAAAATAGCCTCGCCAGGGATGATGACCGGGGGGTGCTGAGTAGACAAAAGCTTGGAGAGCAACCGCGTAAGCGTATTGAACTCAGAAATTGAAAGCGGGACAAATCCTTTATGTTCTTGGTTCATAAAAACCTCCTGCTGATCTTGATTTCGGCATTTTCGGAACTGCAGATAACAGCTCGCGGCTGTAGGCAGCTTCAGGACGAGTAAAGAATTGATTCTTGGGACTGTTCTCAACAAGCTTGCCCTGCCGCATAACGGCTACTGTATCGCTAATCGCATGAATAACTCCCAGATCATGGGAGATGAACAGCATAGTCAGATTAAGCTCAGTTTTGAGTGTGTTGAATAGTTCGAGCACACTAAGCTGAACGGAAACATCCAGGGCACTCGTCGGTTCATCCGCGATCAGAAGGCTTGGCTCAACGCTTAATGCGCGCGCAATAGCGATCCTTTGGCGTTGTCCGCCGGAGAATTCGTGCGGAAATTTGTCCAAGGCTTTTGCCTCCAGATGAACACGTTCCAAAAGCTCTTTGCATCTTTTCTCAACCGCCGTGCGGTCTACAATCTTATGAAATAATAGCGCTTCGGAAAGAACCTGCCGGATGGAATGCTTGGGATTTAGCGACGCATCCGGGTTCTGGAAGATCATCTGTATTTTTTTGTGCTGTTCACGGCTGCGCTTCTTCACTAATTTCTGAGCTCCCAGCAGAATCTGCCCTTCATCAGGAGCGATCAATCCGGCAATTACCCGTGCCAAAGTGGATTTGCCAGAACCCGACTCGCCGACAAGACCGAGGGTGGTATGCTCCTGCACACTCAGATTAATGTGATCCAGCGCAGTAAATCCGCCGTAGCGAACTGTTAGATTCTGTACCTCCAGCGCAGTATTCATTCAGCTTCGCTCCCTTCAAGTTCCGGCAGCGGAAGCACGGAATCAATCAGCATCTGTGTGTAGGGATCAGACGGATTTTGCAATATATACTGAGTCTCACCATGCTCCACAATCCGCCCCTGCTTCATCACACATAACTTGGAGCATAAGTTAGCTGCAATCGCCAGATTGTGTGTTACAAATACCATGGCAAAACCCAGCTCACTTTGCAACCGGGTAATCGTTTCGATAATTTGCCGTTGAACGGTAACGTCCAGCGCGGTTGTCGGTTCATCACAGAGCAGAATGTCCGGCTTGCATGCCAGTGCCATAGCGATAACTACTCGTTGACACTGACCACCCGACAACTGGCTCGGATAGCGGTCCGCTTTCTTTAAAGAATCGGGAAGCCCTAGCATTTCGAGCAATTCCAGCGCTATTCTGCGTGAAGCCTTCCGGCCGGCTCTCTGCCTGTAATACACGACTTCCGCGAGCTGATTGACAACCGGGCAGAGCGGGTCCAGCGCACCTCTGGGGTCCTGGAACACCATCGCGCTGCTTGCCGCAGTCTCGATGACCCCTCCGCTCTGCTCTACCCCACGGGGAAGCAAGCCTAGAATGGCACGCAGCGTAAGCGATTTGCCGGAGCCCGACTCGCCGACGAGTCCCAGGCTCTCCCCTTTGCCCAGTGAAAAGCTGACATTGCTGACCAATGGTTCTTTTGACTTTGTAGCGAGCGACAGAGAATCTATTGTCAAAATCGGATGTGTAGCCATCATTTTTTCCTCCATATGTCTGCCAGCCCATCACCCACAAGCGACAGCGCGATCCCCGTATACACCACTGCAAAACCGGGAACGGCCGAAAGCCACCAGGCGGTAGTTATGAAGGACTGTCCGTCCGCGATCATCGTCCCCCAGTCTGGAGTCGGGGGGGCAATGCCAATGCCAAGATAACCGAGTGTTACAATGGCGACCAGCAGCCCAACCATATCGGCCATTAGGACAACTACTGCTTGAGGCAGAACATTAGGCAGGAGATGGCGCAGAATAATTCTTACTCCGGGAAGTCCCAGAGTCTGGGCTGAGGCCACCCATTCCTGCTCACGGAACGATGCGCTGAGACCTTTGACTACACGGGCAAATACGATCCAGCCCACAAGCATGAAAGTGATATAAATCCCCCGCTCGCCCGCCCCGCTGGCAAAAGCCACGATAATAACAATCAGATAAAAAGGAAACGCGATAAAAGTATCCGTAAGCAGCGTAATAACAGTATTAATCCATTTGCCGTAATACCCCGCAAGCATTCCCAGAAATATGCCGGTGCAAAAAGGAACGATTTCCGCCAGGACCATGATTTTCAGATCGGTTCGTGCAGCATAGATCAGTCTCGTGAACAAATCGCGCCCGAGCTGATCTGTTCCCAGCCAATGCGTGGCGGACGGCGGCTGCAAAAAAGCGCTCAAATTCTGCTCCGTGGGCTGGTAAGGACTAATAAACGGTATGAATACAGCCAGGAGAATCAGCACTGCAAACATAATGCTCCCTACTAGAAGGGATGGTGCTCCCCATATTCGCTTAACAGTGCCTTTCTTCTTGCTGCCCTCTTGCAATTGTGGGTCTATCGTTATAGGATTCATTGTTTTCCTTTCGTTCTGGGATCGAGCCACCAGGACAGGATTTCAATCAGGAGGCTGATGATCACCACTGATATCGCACAATAAAGTGCTATTCCTTGAATGACCGGGAAATCCCGTTTCGAAATTGAAGTAAACAGCAGGCTGCCAATCCCTTTGATGCCGAATACCTGCTCAACGACCAGTGTGCCGCCGATTAAATAAGAAATATTGACACCCAGCAGCATCAGTGTTGGAAGCGCAGAATTGCGCAGCACATGCTTGAACAGAATAACCCTGCTTGGTATTCGCGCTGCCTTCAAGGTGACGACAAAATCGGATTCCAATACTTCCAGCATCTGGGCCCTTAACGAACGAACCAGAGTAGGAATCTGTGAAAAAGCGACAGTAATCGCCGGAAGCGTAAGACTGTATAAGGTTCCGGTCCAGCCTTCACCAACTCCCCCAACAGGGAACCAATGAAGACGGACACTAAGCAGCAGAATCAAAAGGATGCCAACCCAGAAGATTGGCATGCCCAGAGTGATTGTAGGAAAAATACGGATCAAATGATCCAGCAGCTTGTCTTTGTTCGTGGCTGCAAGTGTGGCAAGCAGCAGCGAAATTACGATTGCCAGAGCACAGGCCATTGCTATAAGCAGCAGAGTAATAGGAGCCCGCTCGGCTATCAGCTCTCTTGCAGAGATTCCCGAAACAATGGAATTTCCGGTATCCCCTTGCGTAAACAGTGTCTGCACAAAACGGATGAACTGCTCCCCTAAAGGGAGATCCAGCCCAAGAGTATGATGCATACTCTTGAGCGCCTCCGGTGTGCTGTATTCACCCAAAATCATTTTTGCAGGGTCCCCCGGCACGATTCGGATCAGGAAAAAGACTGCTGTCATCACGCAAAGGATCACTATCAATGCTCTTGCAAGAGCGATCACAAGCCAACTGTATGAATCATTCCTACCTGTTGATGGAGTTAACGTGTTATTGGATTTCATCATTTTCCGGTGCGGACTTCTTCCAGGCGCAGGCTGCCGTTAGGCAAAACAACAAGACCATCGACTGAAGAGCGGGCACCAATTAGAATATCCGGGTAGTACAAAGGAATGTAAGGCACTTCATCGGCAAGCGTCTGCAGCAGTTTGGAGTAGATTTGCGCGCGTGCATCGCCATCTGCTGTCTTTTGCCCGTCATAGAGCAGTTTGGTTACATCTTTATTCGTATAATGCGTCCAATACGATTTGCTGAAGCCTTCCGGATCGGTCTGGAAAGCAATAATCGAGTTCGCTTCAGGGGAGTCAGCTTGACCGCTGTTCAGCATTGCCGCAAAATCATAAGCGAAGAAACGTTCCCGGAAAGTAGCCAGCTCAGTGGATTCAATCTCGATCTTGATGCCGATGGCTTGACCCGCTGCCTGAATAATTTGCGCTTCTTGGGCTCTGGTGCTGTTGCCGGATGCTACAAGCAATTTTGTAGTGAAGCCGTTCGGGAAGGCGGATTTGGCAAGCTCCTCCTTGGCTGCAGTAACATCGTAGTTCAGCGGCTTGATCGTATCATTGGAGTTATAAGGAATGGTGGTCGGCAGCAAAGAATTTGCAGTCTGTGCATAACCAAACGTAAGCGCCTTGGTCAAGCCTTCACGATCCAGCGCCAGCGCCAGAGCACGGCGGACATGCACATCGGAAAAATGTTTGTCCAGAGTATTGAAGAACAATTGCTCTGTTACCCAACTGCCGTTCGTTACTACTGCTGTGTCAGCGCCATTCTTGATTTCGTCTGCGTTCTGCAGCGCCAAAGATTCAATTGCGTCAACTTCCCCAGCCTTAAGCTGGTTGATCGCCTGGCTGTCGTCTTCAATCAGCTTATACACAAGCTTGTCAATGTATGGCTTGCCTTCCTGCCAATAGTTAGGATTCTTAGTGAAGGTCAGATCGCCTGCAGGGTCCCATGTTTCAACAACGAAAGGTCCCGTACCTATTGGTTTCTTGAAGAATTCTGCTTCGGTAGCCCCGCCGAAATTATCCGGAATAATCCCGTTAGAGAAGTTGGACAGCTCGGAAATAAACGGTGTATACGGTTCTTTTAGCGTAATCACGAGTGTCTTGTCGTCCTGCGCTTTGACAGAAGCAACCTTGGCTGCGATTGCCAGCGGACCGCCTACCTTCAAATGCCGGTTAAGCGAGAACACCGCATCCTTTGCAGTTACAGCCGTGCCGTTCGAGAACTTCAAGCCGTCGCGGAGTACAAAGGTATACGTCAGCCCATCTTGACTGATGGTGTGTGACTTGGCAAGCCAATCCACAATCTCGCCCTTGCTGTTAAAAGCGACCAGAGATTCGAATACTTTGTCAATCGCAAATGCATTGTTCGACGTAATCTCATTATGTAAATCAAAAGAGGTTACTGAAGCAGGCCGTCCATAGACAAAGGTTCCTCCCGCTGCAGGCACATCTGTATTTGCACTCTGAGTTGCCGCTGGGCTTGTTGTTGCCGTAGCGCTGTTATTTTGTTTAGGATCATTCTTGGACGCGGAGCAGCCTGCTACTACCACTAGCAGAATTGCTAATGCTCCTATCCAAATCGACTTTCTAAAAGATGCTGTAAACTGTGACATGTCTGACCCTTCCCCTTCCTATAAATCATATAAGTTTAGTATGGATTGTATTATGGATCAATCACCATCGTCTGTCAAACAAAAAATCATATTCCCAAAGTGAATGTAACTAATATATCCAATGCTAGAAATGTATATGCTTCAATTAAGCAATGCTGTTATTACCTCCTGCATGTCTTCTGTAAATGAGATGGTCTTGTCCTCATTTCCTTCCATGCCTTCGGGATTATGTTTGTTCAAGCGGATTAAAGTCGCATGCTCATTGCGGTACGTAAGCTTTTCAAAGGGATAACGAATAATGCCCGGTGTATTATAACCCACCCCTAGTTCCAAATACACAGTTTTCTTTCCGTCTGCCGCACACAGAAATTCGTTATAGGAATCATTTCTATCATACCACTTCCCGTCCTGAACGAAATATTGATTAATTCTAAGGTGCGGATTCATCTCTCCGCCGCACACCGGGCATTTGGGAACAAGTTCAGAGGGAATCCGGCAATTAGCAGTTTGCTCAAGCATTTCCTTGACCAAAGCTTCATTATTGTACAATTTATCATGACAAGCTGCAGCACACTGTAAAAAGCCATAGTTGCCTTGAATTTCAAAAATTTTATTCTGCGGAAAACCTGCCTTCTCAAACTGGCTGTCCACATTGGTTGTGATGACAAAGTAATTATGGTTCTGCACCCACTGATGCAAATCGGTATATAACTTGGTGCTGGTCGCTTCATACCGGTTAAGGCTGATATGTCTGGCCCAATAGGCCCATCGTTCTTCCTGGGTCTTGAATGGATAAAAGCCGGAAGAGTACATGTCCGTTAAACCGTACTTTTCAATGAAGGGCTTGAAATTCGAGGTGAATCTTTCCCCGCTGTATTCGATTCCGGCAGCAGCGGATAAGCCAGCCCCGCCTCCTATCATAATATATTCCGCCTGATCGACAGCCGATTTCGCTCTTCGGATTGATTGCTGATCTATATGCTTCATCTAGTTGTCCTCCAATACTGATTCGTAGATTTCGCGGTCCTCGTCGCTGAACACATTAAAAATGATCTGCCCAAAACGTCCAGGATGCTGTTGTAGCCAAGCCTGCACTGCGTTTACGGCTACGATGGCCGCTTCCTTTTTGGGATAACCGAACACTCCGGTAGATATTCCGCAAAAAGCAACTGAACGGATGGAATCAACCTGAGCCGCAAGCTCCAAGCAGGAGGTATAACAACTAGCCAGCAAAGATTTCTGCTGCCCTGTGACCGCTTGTCCAGCCGCAATGATGGGGCCAACGGTATGCAACACAAACCTGGATGGCAGGTTGTATGCTCTTGTTATTTTAGCAAGACCTGCCGGTTCGGCATGACCCTGCAGCTCCATGATGACATTGCAGTCCTCACGAAGCTGCGGGCCGGAGGCTGCATGAATGGCATTGTCAATGCAGGCATGAAAAGGCTGGAAGCAGCCCAGCAGCCTGCTGTTAGCAGCGTTCACGATAGCGTCGGCTTCAAGCTCGGTAATATCTCCCAGCCATAGGTATATTTCTGGAGCGGGATTTTGGTTCATAAAGCGGGATTGTTTCGACACTGGTGTTAGATCCGAAGCTTTGGTAATCGTCTTGAACTGCTGTTCATATTGCAGGATTACATCCATATATGGATTGAGCTTCGCAGTGGCTGCGCCCGGGGTCTTAATGGTCAGAGCCGCCTTGATGTAGGCCCTCTTCTGGTCATTTGATGCTGAATGAATACCTTCCATATAACATTCCGGGTCTTCAAGAAGCAGCTTGGCTGCTGCCTCTATGCTTTCCAGGTATTGCTGTTCGGTTAACCGCTCGTCTGCAATTGCCGGGTACGGTTGATCTACACGGATTTTTGCCCGGTATGCGTCCAGTTCAAGATTAGGTGCTTCATGTCCCATTCTTAATCCTCCTTTACTGGCTGAATTTTGCAAGGATCAGCCTTGATTCATCGCCTTGCGGATATCATAATCACTGATGTCGATATCCAAAGCCATACCCAGAGCCAGCTTGGCAAGCTGATTGCCTAAATAGGGCCCCAATGTCAAACCGGACGCACCGAGTCCGTTGGCCGCAATAAGGCCTCCCCAACCGGGAATTGCTCCAATCACGGGCAGAAAACCGGGCGTAAAGGGGCGGAAACCAACCCGCACCTCCTGAAAAGTGCTGTTTGCTAGACCAGGCGCCAGGTCTAGCCCCTTATTCAGAATTTCGTGAATTCCACCTGCGGTGACCCTTGTATCGTAGCCTTCAATCTCATTTTCATGCGTTGATCCAAGGACGATCTTTTGCCCTTCAAAAGTAAGCAGGTACTGATCATTAGGCGGGATAACGACCGGCCAGTTACCTGTATCTTGCGGGTCGGGAAGCTCTAAATGGACGATTTGCGCTTTTTGATAACGAACTTCAAAATGAATACCCAAAGGCTCCAGCAGTGGACTAGCCCACGCCCCCGCACATACAATAACAAGGTCAGCTGCAAAGGTACGCGCTCCGACAATTACTCCCGTTACACGGTTTGCGCGATACTCAAGTGAAGCATCCCCGTTTACAAAGACGGCCCCATTACGCTGTGCTGAACGGATGAGCGCGTCGCGCAGCGCACGGCCGTCTACACGGGCGGCTCCGCTGATATGAACAGCGGGATACCCTTCTGCCAGCAGGGGAAAACGCTCACGGGATTGTGATTCGCCCAGCTGTGTAATTTCACCGATTTCCGGTGCATCCGCTTTTCGTATCTGTGCGCGTTCTTCCATCCGGGTGATTTTCTCCGGGTCAGGATGAATGCTAAGGGCTCCCACCTGAGCATAGCCGGTTTCTGTTTCACCTTCGCCATGAAGCTGTGCAATTAATTCAGGGTAATAACGGGCGCCGGCTTTGGCGAGGCGGTACCAAGCCTGGTTGCGCCGCTGGGACAGCCAAGGACAAATGATGCCGGCAGCGGCGGCGGTTGCTTGTCCTTTATCTTTACGGTCTACTACCAGGACATCCGCCCCCATTGTTGCTAACTGATAGGCTGTCGATGCCCCAAGAATTCCTGCTCCGATTACGATGACCTTCTTCATACGTACATTTCCTTTCCTGCATCAAACGCCATAGTGTGCCTTCAGTATACCCGCGTCTCGGATATAGAAAAAGCCAACACCGGAGATAAGGTGCTGACTTGAACTGTTTTTCTAAAAAACATCAGGCAATAATTGCAGAAAGCTGCAGCTCAAGCTTCTCTAGGGTCATCGTTCCTCCACCGAGACGAATATATTCCCCATCCTTCTGCAGAAGCAGGGTCGGATAACTCTGCACACCAATCTGCTGGGCGGTAATGAAATCCTTGGCAGCTTCTTCAGCGGCAGCAGAAGTCTTCAATCGTGCCGTTACAGCTTCAGGGTCTAGGTCAAAGGCAACCGCAAGCTCCCGATAGGTTTCGGTGTCGCTGAGACTTTTGCCCTCGAAGTAAAACGCATGCTGCATAGCTGAAGCCAGGTATACTGCACGTTCCGGTGCAAAGGATCGTAAGGCAGCAAAACCAATTGCCGCTGCTTCTGAGTCCAGAATAAAGGCATCATCTTCAAGCAAGCTCTGATATCCAGCGCCAAATTCCGCACCCGTAAGCTGGCTGATCCGGTTGTTCGCTTCAGCAATGTGCGGGTAAGCGCTGATCGGCTGCTTACGTTCTCCCGTAAAAAGTCCGCCAGACAGAATGATCAAAGGCAGCTCAGGATGTTTTTCCCGGAAAGCCCTCAGGGTCTTTGAGAACCCGTAACACCAGCCGCAATAAGCATCCCACACATAAATAAGATTAAGATTATTTTGATTCACAGAAATAACTCCTTTGTAATCCGCTTTTATTAAAAGCCATCCTGTAACTATTATGGTTACATTATAAGGCGGATGTCAAGAGAATACTCATTTCGGAGGAGTACACTTCCGTTATCAACCGGAGATCAAGCCGTATTTTACAAAGCTCTGATAAAGCCCGTCTTCCTCGATGTTGCCTGTAATATCATCTGCGAGTTCCTTCAGGGCCGGCTTCGCATTGCCCATAGCAATACCTATGGCGCAATACTCAAGCATCTCAGCATCGTTCATGCCATCTCCAATGGCTATGCTGTCTTCCCTGGGAAAATTCAGATGCTCAAGCAAATCAGCAATAGCAACTGCCTTATGAATACCTGGAATCATCAGCTCTCCGCTGTCCTCGCCAAAGAGCGGGATTGTACACTGAATGGCCTCAAATTTGCCGTGGAATTCCTGCTTTACCTGCTCGAAAGACAGACTGCTTTCCAGAAAACAAACCTTGTTGACATCCTCCTTATACATGTCCGTCTCCCCGTAAGTGATGCCGGTAATGAAGGGATGCGGTGAAAGCTGCATTTGCTCCTTGGCCGCAGGGTCATTTTCAACATCTCCGTAAATCCTGCGTTCCAGGTGCGCCTTCAGGTTCCTGCTTCCATATAGGGCTGAATTGGATTCCAGGTAGAAATCCACGCCCTGCGCATCGAAGAAATCCACCATATGGCGGACATCCTCAGGCTTAACCTTTTTATGATAAAGAGTCTCGCTGCCGGACTCGACGTAGCCCCCTCCTGCTCCAATTAGGCCATCGAAGCCGATGCTCCAAATCTCCTCATAGATTTCCGCCTTCGAGCGGCCTGTGCACAGGTACAGCAGATGGCCGTTCTCCCGCGCTTTTTTACAGGCGATTTGTGCGGATTCAGGCACGTTTCCGTCATCTCCGACAAGTGTTCCATCAATATCTATAAAAACAATTTTTCTGCGTTCCTGAGTCATTGGCATTCAGTCTCCTTTTGAGGCTTAATGTATGCTGCAAGAACAGTGTAAACTGTGGAATGCATTACAGGTCAAAGGATATTTTGTGATATGCTTGTCCATGAGGTGGCTCTATATGGCAAATATTCAGGAAATCGCCCGTCTGGCGGGCGTATCAACCACTACAGTCTCGCGTGTACTTAACGGGCACCCATATGTTAGCGGTTCGATCCGGGCTAGAGTTCTTGAGATTATTTCACAGCTTGATTATGTACCCAATGCCAATGCAAGATCCTTAAAGAAGGGCTCCACCCGGTTAATCGGGATCATTGCGGTTTCACTCAGCCCGCTGCTGCTTAATTTCATTCGCGCATTCACGGAGATTGCTCAGCAATACGGGTTCAATATCACCCTGTTCATGACAAACGGAGATTTGGAGAAGGAGCTTGTTGCGCTTGAAATGCTGCGGAGCAAACAGTTGGATGCACTGGTATGCGTGCTGCGGGCTAATGATTGGGAAGTGATTGAAGCCTACACGAAATACGGTCCAATTGTGACCTGGCAACGCTTGCAAAGCGAGAAAATCCCTTCTGTCTTTATGGACCAGTATCAGGCCTACATGCTCGGCATCGAACATCTCTATTCCAAGGGCTACCGCAAAATACTCAGCATCTACGCCATGTCCAAGGGTCTCAATACGAAGGAACGCAAGCGGGCATACACCGATTTTGTGGCAAAATACGATATGCCGGATCACGGGTTCCCGCAGTTTCAGGACAAGACCTCCATTCAGGACGGTGAAGAGCTCGCCGGATGGTGGATCGCCCAGACGGACAGGCCGGATGCCATATTCTGTTCCAACGATGAAGTCGCTGCCGGGGTTGTTACGGAGCTTCGGAGAAGAGGATTTGCGGTTCCCGGAGATGTGGGCATTATGGGTTTTGACAATACCGAAGTGGCTCATTTGCTCGATCTGACAACCATTCACTCTCCGGTAGACCTGCAAGCGGAAAATGCGTTTATTCTGATTCAAAATAGACTGGCCCAGTCCGGCCTTGAGCTTCATTCCCTGGAATACAGACTCATTGAGCGGAGCTCTACCTGAAACACAAAGACCGTGCCACAGGTAAGTTCCGCCGTGCTCCTGAGAATCACCTTACCGGCTCTGGAGCTGCAGCCTCAGGATCAAAATCCGCCACGATCAGCATATCCATATGCCGGGCATGCCGGAGCAGATAATGGACGAAGCTTTCTTTGAAAAGACTGCGCCAGAGAGGTTTACGCGAATATCCGATGATTAGCTGTGTTGTCTGCACTTCATTCATCCTTGTCAGCAGGTGCTGATGGACGCTTGTGCTGCCGGCTGCCTGTGCGACCTCCATCTTCCCGCCAAGCCGTTCTGTCAAATGACGCAGTGCATCGAGGCGTTTCTGCTCCTCGGGCGTGCGTACCCCTCCGCAGTGTACATAATGTACGTACCAGTCTGCCTTCAGCCGGTGTGCAATGCGGAAGCCGCGGCGAATCAGCCGTTCCGCCCGTGGTCTGAGGTCCACACAGACAAAGATCACCTCCCGTCTGCTCCAGGGCCCCCGCAGGGAATTATCGCGATCCCAGGCTTCCAGCCGTTCATCTACATCATCGGCAATTTCACGAAGGGCCAGCTCGCGCAGCGCAATCAGATTCCCGATCTTGAAAAAGGATTCAAGCGCCTGATTCACCTTTTCGCTCGCATAAATCTTCCCTTCCCGCATCCGTTCCTGCAGCATTTGAGGCGTGACATCTATCAGCTCCACCTCGCCGGCCATCTTCAGAATCGCATCCGGCACCGTTTCCCGGACACGCACACCGGTTAGCTGTGCCACTGCATCGTTCAAGCTTTCCAGGTGCTGCACATTCACCGTTGTAATTACAGAAATCCCGTTTTCGAGCAGGCGCATGACATCCTCATAACGTTTTTTGGACTGGCTTCCGGGTACGTTGGTATGTGCGAGTTCATCCACCAGCACAACCTCAGGATGGCGGGCAATAATCGCATCGGTGTCCATCTCCTCCAGTTGTGTGGACTGATAGAGAACTTTGGCCCGCGGAATCATGGTCAATCCGCCGATTTGCTTCTGGGTTTCCTTTCTGCCGTGAGTTTCCAGCAGGCCAATGACGACATCAATGCCCCTGTTCAGCAGCAGATTGCCTTCCTGCAGCATTTTGTAGGTTTTCCCTACGCCGGGAGCCGCACCGATATAGACCTTGAAGGTTCCCCGGTGGATTCCCTCAATCCTCTGCTCCATCTCTTGTTGGGTCAAACGGTGAAAAGGCTCCTCTGTTTCCTTAGACTGGGGTCTAATCGGCAATATCCGTTCCCCATCCTGCTCCGCCCGGTCAGCCATCAGGAACACATCAATATTCCTTGTTCTCCGCAGGACCCGGTTTGCGATAGAGCCCTGCCATTTTTCCTGCCAGCGGCTTTTTTTGGAATGCCCCATAACGATCCGGGTTACGTTGTTTTGAATGGCATAACGCACCAATACGGGAGGAAGCAGGCGCAAATTTGCCAGAGGCAGCTCTTCAAACCTGGCCTCCACCCGCTCTACCAGCTTCGTAATGGAGCGCTTGAAGCTTTGCTGCTCCTTCGTAAGCTTACGCTTGGGGAGGACGAACGTCACGACCATGAGATCGCCGTTAAGCCGCTTCGCAATTTGCTGGCCTCTTCTCACATACAGTGAACCGTTCCAGTGGTATTGCGTGGAGACAAGTATCCGTTCGCTTGCGCCGGAAGGCCCGATAAGACCTTGCTCCTCCCGATGCTTCTCCAGCGTTTCATTGACGCCTTCCGCTACCAGCCGAAGTGACAGCTCGCGAAGCACGCCGAGATTCCCCCGGCGGGATAGCGCCGGATGGGCATCACCGCCGAGCACCCCCTCCTCGATTCTTTTAAGAACCGTCTCGGGAGACACGTCGATCAGCCGCACCTCATCCGCCAGCTCCAGCGTGTTGAGCGGTACGGTTTCTTCGGCGCGGATACCGGTTTTTTGATGAATGATCTCGGCCATACCTGCCAGCTCATATACATTAATCGTCGTGATCACACTGATGCCATTGTCCATTAAATAACGGATATCCTCCAGGCGGGTCTTAAACCGCGCCCCCTTCCGGTTGCGGTGTGCCAGACCGTCCACCAGCAGAACCTCAGGGTTGCGCTGCAGCAGAGCTTCCAAAGGAAGATCCTTCTGCTCCTTGCCGTCCTTCACCCAATGAAGGCTGGGGACACGCTCCAGATTCACAAGCTGTTGAACAGTTTCCGCCCGCTGCATGGTTGAGACGGCGCTGATTACAACATCTATACCCTGCTGCTTCAGGAGCTTGCCTTCCTCCAGCATATGGTACGTTTTACCAGATCCGCTGACGGAACCGATAATAATTTTTAGCCTACCCCTGTGCAACTGGTAAATGGAATCCAAAATTTCTTCCGGTGTTTTACGTTTGTATGGAGCCATAAATAGGTCAACCCCTTCCGTTCTCGCCCAGGGCAATAGCTTACAGATTTTTTTAATCAGGAATAAATAACTGAGGTGGAATTTCTCCACTTCATTCCGCTGAGTGACCTCCCCCTGGATGTTTAGTGGGAAAAACACCACTTATTTCCTTGTAAAATCATTGTTTGGATGGAAATGGAGAGAATTAAGTCTACTTTTTCCATCTAATCACCAAAAAGTCGGTGAAATTCACAAATTAGGTTTCCTTTTTCCACTTCATCCAATCTCGCGGTTCATTCCGTAAGCGATTACCCTGCGTTCTCGCCGCTCATGCTTGAAATCTCAAATGAAAACTACCCTGTCCGCTTCGGACAGGGTACAGCCGGCTATTTCGCCGACATTTCCATTAAAGCCATATTCAGCTTCAGCACATTGACCCGTTCCTCGCCAAATAATCCGAGATCGCGGCCTGTGGTATATTTCTTCACTAATGCTTCCAGTTTATCCTCCGAAATTCCTGTCAGTTTGCTGATTCTGGGAATCTGTACAGTGGCGGAAGCCGGGGTGATATCCGGGTCCAGGCCCGAGCCTGAATTCGTCACCAGATCAACCGGCAGTTGATTCACTGGAACATCAGGGTTATCCTGCTTCCACTGGGCGATTGAATCGCGTGTGCGCTGCAGCATATCAGGATTCGATGGTCCATAGTTGTTCGACCCCGAAGCCTCTGCCTTGTAATCAATGCTGGATACGCGCCCGTGGAACAACGCCGGATTCGTAAAGTTCTGTCCGATTAGTCCAGAGCCAACCACCTGGCCCTCGCTGTTCTTCAGCAGGCTGCCGTTTGCCTGGGAAGGCATGAGCACCTGGGCAATGGCCGTGGAAGCCAGCGGATATACAATTCCGCAGAGTACAATGAACACTACGCTTAGCCTAACTATACTTATCCAATAAGAACCTTTTGACTCCTGTTCCTGTTCAACTGGTTCTGAATTGATAGTTCCCATTCTTTACTTCATCCTCTCTCTCACCCTTATGTCTATCCGTCAAATCCAAATACTGACCAGCAGATCAATCAGCTTAATGCCCACAAACGGAACCAGAATTCCTCCCAGCCCATAGATGAAAATATTCCGGCGCAGCAGCTTGGTAGAGCTCATTGGCTTATAGGATACACCTTTCATCGCCAGCGGAATAAGCAGCGGGATGATAATGGCGTTAAAGATCAGCGCCGAGATAATCGCAGAGCTTGGCGACCCCAGCCCCATTACGTTCAGCACATTCATCTCCGGAATAGCGAGCGTGAACATCGCGGGAATGATGGCAAAATATTTGGCAATATCATTCGCAATACTGAAGGTCGTCAGGGCGCCACGGGTCATCAGGAGCTGCTTACCGATAGCCACAACCTCGATAATCTTAGATGGGTCGGAGTCCAAATCGACCATATTGGCAGCTTCCTTGGCGGCCGATGTGCCGCTGTTCATCGCAAGACCCACATCCGCCTGTGCCAGTGCGGGCGCATCGTTCGTGCCGTCGCCTGTCATAGCTACCAGCTTGCCCTCGGCCTGTTCACGGCGGATAACCTCGATTTTATTCTCCGGCGTGCTTTCGGCAATAAATCCGTCCACCCCGGCTTCGGCGGCTATTGTCGCGGCAGTAAGCGGGTTGTCACCGGTACACATAATGGTCTTGATACCCATTTTGCGCAGTTCGTCGAACCGTTCCTTCATCCCCGGCTTAACCGTGTCCTTCAAATAAATAAGCCCGTAAATCCGGTTGTCTACTGCCACGGCAAGCGGGGTCCCCCCTTTACCGGCGATCTCGTTAGAGCATTTATCCAGGTTGTCCGGGATCAGCCCTCCCTGCGAAGATACCCAGCGTTTAATGGAGTCTACAGCTCCTTTGCGCACCATGCGGCCGTCCTTCAAGTCCAATCCGCTCATCCGCGTTTCGGCGCGGAATTCAATGAACTGTCCTTCCAGTGCGGAATCGTAGCTGTGTCCTTGCTTTTTGACAAGTTCAATGACGGAACGGCCTTCAGGCGTCTCATCCTTCAGGGAGCTGATTGCCGCCCACACAGCCAGTTCTTCTGCACTTTCCTTGCCCACAGGAACAAATTCGCTTGCCATACGGTTGCCGTAGGTGATTGTGCCTGTTTTATCGAGAATCATCGTATTGATGTCTCCAGCGGCCTCAACCGCTTTTCCTGACATGGCAAGCACGTTGAACTGAGTCACCCTGTCCATGCCCGCAATACCGATGGCTGACAGCAGACCGCCGATTGTCGTTGGGATCAGACAGACCAGCAGCGCGATCAGAACCGGGATTTCCAGGTCAACATTCAGATAAGATGCAATCGGACGCAGAGTGACAACCACAATCAGAAAGATAATCGTCAAGCTGATTAAAAGTGTGCTCAGCGCAATTTCATTCGGCGTCTTCTGCCGTTTAGCCCCTTCGACTAGTGAGATCATCCGGTCGAGGAAGGACTCACCTGGATCACTTGTAATCCGCACTTTAATCTCATCACTGACAACCCTTGTGCCGCCTGTGACCGAGTTGAAATCTCCGCCCGCCTCTTTAATAACGGGAGCCGATTCCCCGGTAATCGCTGATTCATCTACGGAAGCCAGTCCTTCAATGACCTCACCGTCGCCGGGAATCAATTCACCCTGGCTGACGACAACAACATCACCCTTGCGCAGCTCGGAAGAGGCAACAGTTTTGATGGCTCCGCCCACCAGCTTGTTTGCGGAAATATCCTGTTTCGTTTTCTTAAGCGTATCGGCCTGCGCTTTCCCCCGGCCTTCCGCCAGCGCTTCCGCGAAGTTGGCGAACAGGACGGTAACCAGCAGGATGAAGAACACCGTAATATTGAAGCCTATGGAATCTTCGGCATTGAAATACTCAGGCGCAAGGACCATCAGCAGCACAATAAAGGTTCCAATCTCAACGACGAACATGACCGGGTTCTTCATTAAGGTCATCGGGTTCAGCTTCAAGAAGCTGTCCTTGACCGCACTTTGTATGATAGGACCTGTCAGCAGCTTTTTTCTTGGTACAGTACTCATTGTGTTCTCCCTCTTCCTAACGTAAGGTCAAATATTCGGCAATCGGACCGAGGACAACGACCGGCAGAAAGGTCAGCGCGCCGATGATCAGCACCGTACCGATCAGAATACCGGTAAACAAGCCGTTGTCTGTGCGGAAGGTGCCAATCGTTTCAGGAACCGGCTTCTTGCGGATCATGGAGCCGGCAACCGCGAGCATCGCAATAATGGAGACATACCGTCCCAGCAGCATTACGATCCCGGTGGTAATATTCCAGAACGAAGTGTTGTCCGCCAGCCCTTCAAAACCCGAGCCGTTATTAGCGGCAGAGGAGGTATATTCATATAACACCTGTGTCAACCCGTGAAAGCCCGGATTCGAAATAGCGCCTTTACCCAGCTCGGTCAGGAAGGCTCCGGCAGTCGGTGCCAGAATAATCAAGGGATGAATCAGAATGGCGATCGCAATCAGCTTCATTTCCCGTGCTTCAATCTTCCGTCCCAGGAATTCCGGCGTTCTGCCAACCATAAGCCCGCAGAGGAAAACCCCCAGAATGGCATACATCAGCATGTTGACCAGACCGACGCCTTTGCCTCCGAACACGTTGTTCAGCATCATCAGGGCCAGCGGAGTAATGCCGCCGAGCGGTGTGAGAGTGTCATGCATATTGTTAACGGAACCCGTTGTCGCCGCGGTTGTCACAGTGGTGAACAAGGCACTCTGCGGGATGCCGAAGCGAACCTCCTTGCCTTCCATACTGCCCTGCGAAGCATTGATTCCCATCGCATTAATCGCCGGATTCCCCTGGGTTTCGGCATAATAGTTCAGCCCCAGCAGCAGCACGAACAAGGTCATCATGGCGCTGAAGATCATCCAGCCCTGGCGTTTGTTTTTGGCGAACAGTCCGTACATATAAGGCAAGGCTGCCGGCAGCGTCCACATCGACAGGATTTCAATGATGTTGGTCAGCGGCGACGGGTTCTCAAAAGGATGCGCAGAGTTCGCCCCGAAAAATCCGCCGCCGTTCGTTCCCAGATGCTTGATCGATTCCAGTGAGGCTACAGGTCCGATTGCGATCTGCTGTGAAGCTCCTTCCAGCGTTGTTACCTGAAGAGTAGGCTTTAGTGTCTGCGGAACCTGCAGCGCCACAAGCACTAGTGTAATCAGCAGCGCAAGCGGGAGGAATACACGGGTGATCGCCTTCACGAAGTCTTCGAAGAAGTTCCCCACGCTATCCCTGCCGGTAATGCCTCTCACAAAAGCTACGGCTACAGAAAATCCGCTCGCTGCCGAAGTGAACATCATCATGGTGATGACCGCCATTTGCGAGAAATATGATAGGCCGGTCTCACCGCTGTAATGCTGCAAGTTAGTGTTGGTCATGAAGCTGATTACCGTATTGAACGAAAGTGTCTGTTCCATCTTGCCGGTTCCATTCGGATTAAGCGGCAATGCGCCTTGCAGGCGAAGGAACAAATAGCTGAAGGCGACCAGTACGATGTTGGTTGCCAGAAAGCTGATGGCATACCTCTTCCAGGACATTCCCTTGCGGTTGTTCAGCCCGCTTAGCTTGAAGATCCCCCGTTCAAAACCACCGAATATCCGGTCTGTCCGGTTCGGTTCATTTGAGAATACATGATATAAATAAGTTCCTACTGGCTTAACCAGCAGCAGTAGTATGGCAATGACAGCAATGATTTGCACTATACCCACGGATGCTCCTCCTTAAATGTAAAAGCTGACTTAGAATTTCTCCGGATTAATCAAGGCGTAAATCAAATACAGAAACAATAACAAGGTTGCTATAATGACCACCGTCATTGCCCGGTTCCTCCTTTATCATCAACAGCCTTCCCGCACCACAGTACAAATGTGTAAAATAAAACGAATAACCCGGCCAAAGCCGCCACCATATACACATCCAGCATCGCTTTTGCCACTCCCCTCTCTCTACTTTCTTCTGCTCTCCAACTCTTTTATTCTTCCGGTTTAGCGTAACATTTCTCCCATTAGTTCAGGGTTAGAGTTTTCATGAGCAGATAAAGATTGCATTAAGATGCGCTAGAAACATTCTCATAAATCAGCTTTTTCAAAATATAAGAATTTATATGTTTCACACTATAAATTATCCTTATATTTCTCGCTGAAACGGATACCGTCCTTTTATGGACGGCGTAGCCGTTTCTACTTGCCCTTGCGGGAGATGTCCCGGACAAATTCTTCAGCCGCTTTACTGACGTTCTCATCCTCATAGCTGTCAGTGCTATGCAAATCGAAATAGTCGAATATTTTTTTAATGCTATACAGCAGCACCAGCATGAGCGATACAAGACCGGTATTTTTCAAAATTTCATTCATACAAAAGACTCCCTCTCCCTTATTCTTGGTTTACGGGTATAGCGTATCACTCCCGCCATTAGTTAAGGGTTAGGGTTTCTATGAGCGGATAAAGATTGCATAAAGACCTGGAAACTGAAACAGCGACAGCCAAGGACGAGAAAATAAAGTCCTGGACTGTCGCTGTTTTATTGAGCTTACATGCTCCGTTAGCACGGATTCTTCATTTGTTGCGCTATACTGCAGTCAAGATAATCGGCTGATCCTTTGTAATGATAATGGTGTGCTCATGCTGTGCCACAAAGCTGTTGTCCGGTACACATAACGTCCATCCGTCCCCTTGCTCATCGGCATACCTTGCCCCTGTAGATAAAAAGGGCTCGATTGTAATGACCATCCCCTCTTTCAATCTCCGTTTATCGTGCTTGTTATATACGGGTAGAATCTCGCTTGGGGCCTCATGCAGAGATTTCCCGACACCGTGGCTGCACAGATTCTCAATGACAGTATAGCCGCCTTTTTCAGCCTCGCTTTCAATGATCCTTCCGACTTCGTTCAATTTCACACCAGCTTTAAGCGAAGAGATTACTTTCATCATCGTGTCGTGTGTGTATTGGCACAAACGCATTAATGACGGCTCGTATGGAGCTATCGGAAAAGAATGTCCCGAGTCCGCATAATAGCCGCCCAATTCAGCCGAAACATCAATGTTTACTAAATCACCCGGTTGAATGATCCGATTGCCCGGTATTCCGTGGGCAACTTCGTGGTTAATACTAATACAGGTGTTACCAGGGAAATTGTAGGTTGCTTTAGGTGCTGGCACAGCCCCATGTCTTTTCAGAAACTCTCCTCCAATTTCATCTAATTCCCTGGTCGTAATTCCGGCGCGCGCGTGACTTTTCATTTCTTTTATAGTCATCGCGACGATTCTGCCAATTTCCTTCAGGCCATCAATATCGTCTTGTGATCCTATTGTCATACAAGCTCCTCCATAATCCAGATTAATTGATTATAACATAATATTCCATGTCCGTTGGGGACAACCCCTCGTTTTTTGCGCAGGATCAACATGAGCGTTTGTTGTGGACGCTCCGCGAACGGACCGTTGTTTGGGTCGCTGTTGTCCCCAGATTTTATTTATTCTCCTTAGCGGTGAAAATCCGGGGACAAAGGCGACCGCTGCCGCTTTTCCACAATCAGTCCGTCCTCTCCGCTGCTTTGAGCTGAAAAAGTTTCTACACCTGAAGCATCCGATACCCCACGCCAATATGCGTCTGGATGTACTTTGGCTGCGAAGGCGTTTTTTCTATTTTTTTTCTTAAGGTTGCCATAAAAACACGCAGCGCCGGAATGTCATAGGTATGCGTGCCCCAGATTTCATGCAGGATATAATTATGCGTCAGCACCTTGCCTACATTTTTTGCAAGCAGGCATAACAGCTTATACTCAATGGGAGTCAGATGAATCTCTTCGGCATCCAGCCATACGCAGCCTGCTGCATAATCAATTTTCAGGCTGTCATTGGTAAATATGGAGGCATCCTTCTGCAGCTTATCCGTGTCATTACGGATGCGCCGCAAGGTCACCCTTAGCCTGGCCAGCAGCTCTTCCACGCTGAAGGGCTTGGTCAGATAATCGTCCGCACCTGCATCCAGCGCATCAATTTTATCCCGGTCCTCACTGCGTGCGCTGACTACAATAATTGGGATATTCGACCAAGACCGGACTTTGGTAATGATATCCACGCCGTCCATATCGGGAAGCCCCAAATCCAGAATCATAATGTCCGGCTGTCTGGAGGCTGCCTCCAGAATCGAAGCAGCCCCCGTTTCAGCCGTGTGATATTTATAGCCCTGTGTCTCCAGGGTGGTAGTAATCAGCTTGCGGATCGGTTTGTCATCCTCTACAACAAGGATCAAAGGCTTATTCATGCACACTCACCTCTTCAGCCTGCAGGGTAAAGCGGAATACTGTACCTTGCGGGAAATTATCATGTACCTCAATAGTGCCGCCGTGGGCAATAATGATGGATTTGCACAAAGCAAGCCCGAGACCTAAGCCTCTCCGGCCATCCCCACGGATATTGTCAGCCGTATAGAACATATCGAACAGTTTCGCCTTGGCCTCATCAGAGACACCGGGTCCGTCATCGGCCACAAGCACAACCACTAGATCCTCTTCACGCCGCGCCGAGACCGTGATATGCGAGCCATATTGCGTATATTTTATTGCATTGTCCACAATATTGATGAGCACCTGAACGATGAGCCGGGAGTCCATTTTTGCCATGATCAGCTCGTCATTCGCCACAGACTTAATATGATGGTCCTTACTGTCGCGGTTGATGTGAAGCAGCGCTTCCGCAATGACCTCCTCGAGCAGCTCCGGCTGTAAATTCAAATTTAATGTGCCGTTATCAATACGGGTTATCGACAGCAGGTTCTCAACCAGATTATTGAGCCACATGGACTCATCATAAATATCCGTGTACAGCCCTTGCTTCTGCTCCTCACTCAGCACTTTGGAGTTTCCGATGAGAATTCCCGCATTGCCGGAGATGCTGGTCAGCGGGGTACGTAAATCATGGGAAATGCCCCGAAGCAGGTTGGCGCGAAGCTGCTCCTGTTGAATCTGCATGGATATTTCTTTTTGCTTCTCGTTCAGGTGTTCCTTCTCCAGCGCCAGCGCACACTCTCCCAGCATAGCAAACATGAGGCTTTTCTCAAAAATCCCCAAAGGGTCCTCCTGCTCCATAACAATGGCCGCTACCGCAAAAACAGAATCGCCTCCCCGTACCGCGTGGTACAGGCAACTGGCCGCTGAGAAGGTGTCCGTAGTCGCTCCGGCGCGCTTGTTGTTCTTGTATACCCAGTCAGCAACCGCACGCTCATTATCTTCCGTATAAATCAGCGGATCAACAGCCGATTCTTCTTTTGCATAAATGAGCGGCTCAGCCAAGGAATTCTCCCCAACCGGATAAAAAATAACTGTTCTGTCTAGCAGCTTCACCATTTGATGCGCCGTTTCGTTAATGATTGCAGGTGTGTCTTTCGCCTGCTGCAGCTTACGGCTCGTTTCTAATAGCACCTCAGTGCGATAGGCCTTTTGCGCGGATTGACGGGCCTGTTCTTTTACACGCATGGTCAGAGTACTTGAGATGAAGGAAGCTGACAGCATAACCAAAAAGGTTACCGGATAACCCGGATCATAGGCGGTCAGTGAATAGTAAGGCTCAGTAAAAAAATAATTGAAGACAAGCACGCTTAATACCGAAGTTATCGCGCTATATATCCTGCCCTTGGTAATAATAGCACTCAGCAGAACACCCAGAATATACACCGTGATAATGTTCGCTTCCCGAAAACCCAGAAATTGGAACCAGAGTCCGATCAAGGTGCAGCCAGCCAATATTCCCACGGTGTTGACTGTGTCCACCAATGAGAAATTTGGGGATTTTCTATACTGGGGGAACCATTTGTAGAAGGATGGCTGAGTGTCAGGGATGATATAAAAATCAATATTCGGCGAAGAGGCGGTCAGCCGATCCACGACATTTGGTTTGGCAAACCATCTTTTTTTGTTGTTATGGGAACGTCCCATAACGATTTTTGAAACCCGGCTGGTTCTGGCGTATTCAGCAATCTGCCCCGGGATATCCTCCCCGTACACCGTTGCAAGCTGTGCTCCAAGCTGCTCGGCCAGCCTAAGGTTCGCCCTTAGCTCTGTCTTGTTTTTTTGGGTCAGATGCTTGTTCTCCGGTGTTTCCACATAGAGTGCTGTGAAATTCCCGTGGAACGCATCGGCCATTCTCGCAGCAGTGCGGATAACCTTTTTGTTGGTTGCAGCCGAAGACAGGCACACTAAGATATGGTCTTTCGTATAGTACTCGTTATTTTGCTCCTCTGCACTGATTTGCAGCGCGATCCGGTTCAACTGCTTCGCCGTGTAACGCAGCGCGATCTCACGCAGGGCGATCAGTTTTTCTTTGCTGAACAAATGCACATGCTCGTTCTGAGCCGGTTCATCCTGATAAATCTTCCCTTTGTTCAAGCGCTCCATCAAATCATCAGGTTCAATATCGACCAGCTCAATCTGCTCGGCGCTTTCGAATACGCTGTCAGGAATGCGTTCATGCACAGAGCTGCCGGTAATGGCGGCGACAACATCATTCAAGCTTTCAATATGCTGAACATTAACAGTAGTATATACGTGAATTCCTGCCCGGAGAAGCTCCTCAATATCCTGATATCTTTTTTTGTGCCGTCTGCCGTTAGCATTAGAGTGGGCGAGATCATCCAACAAGATCAGCTCCGGTCTCCGGCGAATCGCACGATCCAGATCAAATTCTTGGATAACAGCACCGTTAAGGGGGATTTCCAGTGGCGGAATTTGCTCCAGTCCCTCTGTAAGAACTGCCGTTTCCGGCCTTTCATGGGACTCGATAAAACCTGCGACCACATCGCTCCCGTTCTTTTGCTCCTCCTGTGCGGCATTCAGCATGGCGCAGGTTTTGCCGACACCCGCCGCATAGCCGAAAAATATTTTAAGCCGTCCGCTTTTTTTCTCCGCAGGTATGTCTGAAGTCCGATGAAGCAGGAATATCCCCCCCTTTCTGAATTTTAGCGCTAGTATATCACGTGAAAAATCAGCATAGTGTTACAACTTTGGCCGTAGCATTAAGATTGCATTAAGATCGTATTAAGATAGAAGTTATTTCGCCATATCTTTTCTGCGTCTGACACTGTAAAATCTCATAGCCGCCGGCACGCCTTTTATTTCGAGGATTCCGTCATAGATCATCTGTCTAAGCCGGTATTCAAAGTAAGCATCACCGATATATTGCTCACAGTAGGCAATGGCCTCTCCGATCAGCCGGGCTGATTTGAGAAAGCCGTTATCGCCGGCAGGTGGCTTAAGCTTATCCAGATTGTCCAGCAAATAATTATCAAAATAATCGGCAGGTACCTGGACCACAGCACCGTCACGCCAGATTCGCAGTACTCCGGCCCGCCCGGTGATGGCTTGCCACTCCCGCTGCAATTGCTGGACTAGGGCATTATCCAGTCTCCCGCTCCCATCCATATGTAAAAGCGCATCGCAGAGCTTGTCTGCCGGAATCTCCCCTGAGTACCGATACTCTATAGAGGCATCCGGCCGATTGTACAGCTCCTGGGCTACAGCACAAGCATCATATACTGCAAGCACATTGCTTGTGCCATGCAGCAGATGGAGCATGTGCCGCATGGCCGTCTGCTCAGTGGCATTATTGCTCGTCCATATAACAACCTCTGCCTGTTGCGGTATGCACTCTATCCTGCCTTGAAGCTCATTATATTCTTCTTCAAATTCAGAGTAAGCTTCCACAGCACCGGCGATATTATCACGGAACCAGGTACTCCGTGCTTGTCTGCCTTCAGGAGAGTCCAGCTCCAGGAGCGGGCCGATGGAATAGTTTTCTCTGAAAACTATCAGCTTATGTGTCTCTTCCCAGCCAAGACCAAGAAGTGCCTGTTTCAGGCTGCCTGCAAAGGAGTCGCCGTATACGAGATGAACATGAGTGCAGTGCGGCACCGGGTCCCAGCGATTTCTTTTTTCCTGCAGCCCAATAAGCTCATCGTACAGCTCAATCAGTTCGGCTACCGGCGCTTCAGCCGGCACTTCCTGTTCCTTCAGCAGCCGGATCTGCGCCAGTATGAATCGGAGATACGGCTTGAGCTCGCCTTCCCGCAAGCTATCCGTTGCCCTTATGATCTCTTGCAGCCCATTTCTCATTTGATCTCCTCCCAAAACGTAAGTCGCTCTATTCATTATAAGCCAACCCCCGGAAAGAAATCATCCCGGGGGTTGGCTTACAGGTACGTTATGGAAGGCTCTATTGAATAATGGATGAAATGAAACGCGTCATCTCGCTGCTGGTCTCATTCAGACGTTCAATAACATCGCTGAACTCGGTGACAAGCTCGGCCTGTTCATGAGAGGAAGCGGCAATGGCTTCGATTTCCTTCTCCATCAGTTGAATGGAACGCTGAACGAGGCTTAGCGATTCTTCAATGGACTTGGTCGCTTCCTTCGTATTGACCGACAGCTTGCGGACCTCTGCTGCCACTACACCGAAGCCTGCCCCCTGCTCACCGACGCGGGCCGCTTCAATAGCCGCATTCAGGCCAAGCAAGTTCGTCTGCTCGGAAATCTCACGGATGAAGCCGGCCACTTTGCTTACCTGCGTGGACTCTTCTACTGTCTTTCGTGAATTCTCCAGGATTTGTGCCGTGGTAGCCGACAGCTCTTCAGACTGGGCAGCCACGTTCTGGACCATATCGACCAATTGGCCGCTGATCAGGTTAATGCTCTCGGTCAAATGCTCCATCTTGTCTTCGTTCTCCAAGGTATAGGCAATCGCAAATGCGCCGATGACTTCCCCTTCCCCATCGAGAATCGGCACTGCGGAGGAAATCACAGTGGACCCATATAATTCAGGCGACAGGCGATTTGTCGTTGCGCGTCCTGCAAGGGCATTCCCGAGCGACGGATCATCCGGCGGAATGGGACTTCCTTTGGTCAGCCCGAAGTCGAGCACCTTGCTGGGTGCGTAATAATGAAAGATTTCCTTATCCGTAATTCCAATCATAATATCCTGGGAATGAATCTGCTTAAAAAAAGGTGCGGCCAATACTAGTGCAGTCAAATTATCCATAAGGCATCTCCTAAATGTGAATATTTATAATTATTATCGACACATTTTGGATTTTATTTAGCAAAAATTATGAACAGGGCAGTCCACGAAGCGCATAAAGCCGGTTAAAGCCTCGTTTCTTCAGTAGCCGCGCAGCCTTTTTGCTTTTATACAGGCTATCGGACACGATAAGAACAGGTTCTATAGTATATCAATGAAGGCCAGACCATTTACAGGCCAAAGATAACGTATGAACCATAAGGCACATATAACAAGCAGCATTATAACAATTAACACCTAAAGCCCTCCTTTCATATTCAAATCAAAAAAATGTTGATTACACATACCCCTATGGGTATAATATGATCGTAGCCAGTTTGAAATCCGCTGTCAAGAGATCATGATTTAAGTGCAGGAGTTTGATTTCAATATCCTTATATCGTAATATTGCGATATTAGGATTCAATAAAGGCGAAATGAGGTGTTACGCTCTATGGACAATAATTTCAAAACCTATAACGAAACGGCTGATATCTTAAAAGTTCTGGCTCATCCCGTTCGATTATGCATCGTTAAAGGCCTGCTGAAAAAAGGAAGCTGCAACGTAAGTTTTATGCAGGAATGCCTGGAGCTTCCGCAATCAACGGTTTCCCAGCATCTTCAGAAGCTCAGAGCTGCGGGCATAGTTGAGACCGAACGAAACGGCCTTGAGGTGAATTATTCGGTCAAGAATGAGAAAGTCAAACAGCTAATTCAATTATTTTTGGGAGGAACAGATGATTATGAGTAAAAAAGTACTGATTGTCGGCGGAGTTGCGGGAGGCGCTTCGGCCGCAGCCCGGCTGCGCAGATTGGACGAAGAGGCACATATTGTGATGTTTGAGCGTGATCCTTATATTTCTTTTGCCAACTGTGGTCTGCCCTACTATATCGGGGGTTCCATCCAGGACCGTTCCAAGCTGCTCGTTCAGACTCCTGAGGCGATGAATAGACGCTTTAACATTGATGTGCGGATTCAGAGCGAAGTCCTCTCGATTGATGCTGAGAACAAGACGGTCCGTGTTCAGAGCAAGGACAAAGGCGTGTACGAGGAGAGCTATGATGCGCTTATTTTATCCCCGGGTGCTAAGCCTATCCGCCCTGCTCTGCCGGGTATTGAAAGTTCCAAAATTCACACGCTGCGGAATATACCTGACACGGACCGGATCAAAGCCAAGATTACTGAAGAAGCTACACGCTCGGTTGTTGTCATCGGGGGCGGCTTTATCGGGGTAGAAATGGCGGAGAATCTCAGAGATTCGGGTCTTGAAGTAACGCTGATCGAAGCAGGTCCGCAGATCATGGCTCCCTTTGATACTGAGATGGCTTCAGTGCTGGCCAAGGAGCTTGAGGATCACGGGGTGAACCTTATTCTCTCTGATCTGGTGCAAGGATTCGCAGACAAAGGAACCCAAATTGAGGTTAGTCTATCGAGCGGCGCTACGGTTCAGAGTGATATGGTTTTGATGGCTATCGGGGTATCACCGGACACCTCCTTCCTGAAGGACAGCGGATTGGAGTTCGGTCCCCGAGGGCATATCTTAGTCAATGAACGCATGGAGACCAATCTGGAGAATGTGTTTGCGGTTGGTGACGCCGTGGAAGTCGTAGATTTCGTCAATGGCAGCAAAACTGCTATTCCACTGGCCGGCCCGGCGAACAAACAAGGCCGGATTGCTGCGGACAATGTATGCGGACTGGGAACAACCTACAAAGGCTCACAAGGAACATCCATCATTAAAGTGTTCGGCCTGACCGGAGCTGCTACCGGCAACAACGAAAAAACGCTGCAGCGTCTGAATATTCCCTATCATGTTATCCATGTTCACCCTAATTCTCATGCCTCTTATTATCCGGGCGCTACTCCCTTGTCCCTGAAACTGCTCTTCGATAAACAAGGAACGGTGCTCGGAGCCCAGGCTGTCGGCTATGACGGAGTGGATAAACGGATTGATGATATTGCGACAGTGATCCGCTTCAGAGGCACAGTTACAGATTTGACCGAACTTGAGCTGTCTTACGCCCCACCCTACTCATCCGCGAAGGACCCTGTCAATATGGCGGGTTATACTGCGGAGAACGTATTGTCAGGGTTGACCGAGGTTTTTGTTCCGGCAGATCTCAAGCAGCGTGACAAGGACGACACCATCCTGGTGGATGTGCGCTCGGAGCTGGAGCATGCGAATGGCCACATTGAAGGCTCCATCAACATTCCCGTGGACGATCTGCGTGAACGTCTGGCCGAGCTTGATCCAAGCAAGGAGATCTGGGTCTACTGCCAGGTTGGCTTGCGGGGTTATACGGCATCCCGGATACTGCAGCAGCATGGCTTGCGGGTGAAGAACCTGACCGGCGGCTACAAAACTTATCTAATGAGTAATCCTGTTCCCGCCAAAAAAGATGATCTGACCGCCCCGCCTGCGCCATCTGAACCAGTTAAAGAACCGTCCGGCTCTCTATCAGAATTAACACCCGATGATGTTCTGGACGCTTGCGGACTGTGCTGCCCGGGACCGCTCATTCAGGTAAGACAGAGCATGGACCGTCTGCAGGACGGACAGATCTTGAAGGTAACTGCCTCCGATCCCGGTTTCTTTGAAGATATTAAGGCTTGGGCGCAAATGTCCGGTAATCGGCTGATGAAGCTGGCCAAGCTGCCTAATGGTATGATCGAAGCTTACTTATGCAAAGGCATCCCGGTGGAGGATAAACCGGCAAACTCCCTAGAGTCTCAAGCTCATAGCGGCAGTACGATGGTTGTTTTCAGCGGGGACCTGGATAAGGCGATTGCCTCATTCATCATTGCTAACGGAGCTGCCTCCAGCGGCAAGAAAGTAACGATGTTCTTCACCTTCTGGGGACTGAATATTATCCGCAAGCATGAGAAGGTAGCCGTGGACAAGAACTTCATGGGTAAAATGTTCGGCGCGATGATGCCCCGGGGCAGCCGGAAGCTCAAGCTGTCCAATATGCACATGCTGGGTATGGGCTCGCAGATGATCCGTTCACTGATGAAGAGCAAGAATGTTTTATCATTAGAGGCATTAATCCAATCAGCTATCGACCAAGGTGTTGAGATTGTCGCCTGCCAAATGTCCATGGATCTCATGGGCATCCGCCATGAAGAGCTTATTGACGGTGTCGGCCTCGGAGGCGTAGGTTATTATCTCGGTCAAGCCGAGCATTCCGGCCATAATTTATTTATCTAAAGATGAGATGCCCCACAAGCCGGTAAAATGGCTGTGGGGCAATTTTTTTTCGACCATCTCCACATATACGTTCAAATGGAGTCTCTGGCACCACGGGACTCCGGCTGGCTGCTCTATTCAGGAAGCGCGTGTCAATTGCGGCGAGCCGTTCGCTCTATGCCATCAGCGATTACTTTGTAAAGTTGGTGCGGCAGGTCGTGTCCCATGCCCTCAACCAACATTAGCTCGGCGCCCGGGATGGCAGAAGCCGTGTCCTCGCCACATGCCGGGACGAATAGGGGATCATCCATCCCATGAATGACAAGAGCTGGTACTTTTATGGTTGCCAGCCGCGGACGACGGTCACCGGAGACAGCGATCGCGGCAATTTGTCGTCCGACACTGCCTGGATCGTAGGCTCTCTGAACTTCTTCCAGAATGAGCGCACGATAAGCGTCTTCTTCAAACGGAAAGCCGGTGCCAGCGATGCGCTTGGCAAAAGAGAGGCTGTGCGCCAAAAATCCTGCTTCATCCTCAAAGGGGTTCGGCGCCGGTTTAGTCATCATCGCCATGACTTCCTGGGAAGCTTGCGGAAGGGCGGGATTACCGGAACTAGACATAATGGAGGTGAGGGATAACACCCGTTCAGGGTACCTACTAGCTGCAATCTGGGCGATCATTCCGCCCATTGATCTGCCTACGAAATGTGCCCGGTCAATGGAAAGGGCGTCGAGCAGTCCGATGGCGTCGCCTGCCATGTCATCGAGAGTGTAAGGGATGTCGGGTCGCTGTCCCGACATGAGAGCAGTCGCTAGTGCGTCAAAATCCAGCGTCCGATAATGGCTAAAGTGTGTCGAGCAACCTACATCGCGATTGTCAAAGCGGATCACCCGAAAGCCCCGCGCTGCCAATATTTCGCAAAACGGAACCGTCCACCGGATCATCTGGGTTCCAAGCCCGGCGATTAGGATAATAGCCTCGTCATTTTCGTTACCGAAACTATCATAGGCCAACTCAACACCGTTAACTTTCAAAATATTCATGATCATGTTCTCCTTCAATTAATTTGTGAATCTTCGCTTTCTTTCATAAGCTCTCTTCAGGGAATGCATTTGCGGCTAATCTTTTGACATGGTTTCTGATATCAGGTGCCCAATCATCGATGAAGTGGTAAAAACGCTCCAAATCACCAGCATACAGTGCCCGCAAAGCTTCTTCGTATTGAGGGAAGTTCCCGGCCATAGCTGTCATAAAGTTATATGTTGCTTCTTGTGATTCTCGGATACTGCTCTGTTGTTCTCCAGCACGGCGAGCCTCATCAATGAGTTTTCGTAATGTTACGGACGCTCCTCCAGGCTGACTCTTGAGCCATTCCCAATGTCGCGGCAATAATGTAACCTCACCGGATACAACTCCCAGCTTGGGTCGACCTACCCGCCGTGTAGGCTGGTCATTCACTTCCGTAGCAGGAAAGTCACCAAACTGTTCTCCTAACCGTTCGAGCACATCATCTGTCTTCCCACGAAAATCAACATCTATTGGCTTCCCCGTGGAATCGTCAAAAATAAGCAGCTGTGTAAGGTCTCTGTCATCCAGAGTATCCTTCACTGCAGAAACAACGTGCTGCAACGAACCACGTGCGACGACTTCCACACCCAAAAATGCCGTGTAGTAAAAGCCCGTTAGTTCATTTCTCATGCTGACCTCCTCCTCTGAATACCTCACTAATTATACCCGGGTAAAAATAAAAAACAATATTACCCGGGTAAATTTATTTTTCAGTTTCGCCATAATTACAGCTTGGCTGCCATGAATACGTTTTCTTTTCGTTCGTAGACTATAAAGTCTGACCTCATGTTCTCAAATCAGAAAGAGGAGGAAAATGAATGATCTTTGGTTTCAGGAAGCTCAGGTTAGTTTTGCTTGCTTTGGTGCTGCTTGCGGGTGCTTACGCCTATCCCGGTCAACCGGCTAAGGCCGCCGGCGCGGAAGGCTATTATCACACCTCCGGCAACCGGATTGTGGATGCTGCAGGCAACCCGGCAGTTTTTAACGGCCTCAATTGGTTTGGCTTTGAAACCTCAAATTATTCCCCGCACGGCTTATGGTCACGTTCAATGGATGATGTGCTGGACCAAATCAAAGCAGAAGGCTACAACCTGATTCGCTTGCCTTACTGTAACCAAATGTTTGATGCAGGCTCGCAGGCTAACAGTATTGATTATGCCAAGAACCCGGATCTAGTGGGCCTGAAGCCGATTCAAATTATGGATAAACTGATTGAAAAAGCCGGCGCCCGCGGGATTCGGATATTCCTCGACCGGCACCGGCCGGATTCCGGCGGACAATCGACATTGTGGTACACTGCAGCCTATCCTGAATCCCGGTGGATCAGCGATTGGGTTATGCTCGCCGGACGTTATGCTAATAATCCGGTCGTCATCGGAGCAGATCTCCATAATGAGCCGCACGGAACGGCAAGCTGGGGCACCGGTGATCTTAACACAGATTGGCGGCTTGCCAGCCAGCGGGCAGGAAATGCGATTCTGGCCGTGAACCCGAACTGGCTGATCATTGTAGAAGGCATCGAAAAAAATGTGCAGGGAAACTCCAGCGGTTATTGGTGGGGAGGCAATCTGACGGGGGTACGGAACTATCCGGTTGAACTTTCGGTACCGAATCGCGTGGTCTATTCCCCGCATGATTACGGTCCCGGCGTCGCTTCACAGCCCTGGTTCAGCGCTGCCAATTTCCCGAACAATATGCCTGAGCTCTGGGATAGTATGTGGGGTTATATCAGCAAAGAACAAATTGCGCCGATTCTTGTGGGTGAATTTGGCGGACGCAGTGTGGATAACCTTTCGGTGGAAGGAAAATGGCAAAATGCGTTGGTGAAATATATTGGTCAGAACAATCTATACTGGACCTACTGGAGTCTTAACCCGAACAGCGGAGATACGGGCGGTCTGCTGCTGGATGACTGGACCTCCTGGAATGAACCGAAGCAGGCGATGCTGGATACTATTATGAAACCGGTAACTTTTACTCCCATTGGCGAGCCTGGTGGTGGGCCGGACCCAGGGAATCCCAAAGTGACTCCTCTCTATCGCGTTGGTGAAACGGGAGCCGCTGTCAACTCAATCAGGGCGAGCCTGCAGTTGAAGAACGAGTCGGGCGCCTCCATCCCCTTGAGTGAACTAACAGTCCGCTATTGGTATACCAGTGAGGGAAGTACGGCGCAGACCGTGGAATTTGATTACGCAGCTATTGGCAAAGAAAAACTGCTGACCTCGGTTGTTTCTATGGCCCAGCCGGCAGCCGGTGCCGATACCTATGCTGAAATCAGCTTCACTTCAAACGCAGGCTCTCTCGCCGCTTCCGGCACAACCGGTGACATCCAGTTCCGCATTCACAAAAATAATTGGGCGAATTATAACCAGGCCGATGATTATTCCTTTAAGCCATCCCTTACCAGCTACACAGCGAACGATCGGATCACGGTCTACCATAAGGGAAAGCTGATTTATGGGATAGAGCCTTAGAATGCAGCGTAAAAAATAAAATTTAAATGAAGACCTAGCAAGGCGTCGCTGACAAGTTCGACGCCTTGCTGCTGCATCCGGGGGATGCATTATTTAGGCGTCTGTGCTTTGGCCAGTGCGCTCTCCACCGACTTGAGATAGGCCTTGGAAGTGAGGGTTGCGCCGTTTATCGTATCCACCTGCAATGACTGTGAGGCCATTACCCTGCCGTATAATGTTTTCGTGAATTCAAGCGGTTGGTTCTCTTTGTTCTGTAGCAGTTCAATAGCCGTAACCTTTCCAGAGGATATTGTAACTCGAACTGAATTAGCTCTCCACTTGTACATCCCTCCTTCGTATTCCCCCACATAAATGCCATCTTTGAGATGTTCAAAATATGACGAATCAAGAGCAAGGTTCTTCGCTTCACGGTGCTCTTTGGACAGCATGGTCCAGGAAACAGCGCCACCTATAATCAGCAGAACAACGATTCCCAGAAATATCTTTAATAATAATTTCTTCATACACTCAGGCTCCCTTCTTCTATCCTCCTGCTAAGGGCGTTTAACCATACGTGTCCCCAAGAAGTCAAACAGGCGGCCGAAAATTCTTTTGAGGGGCCCCATAGATACAGTGTAATAATAGCCGGACTCGAACCAGCCCTTCTCCTCGTAATGCCTGTAATCGCGGTACTGGGGATTCAGCATACTCTTGATGTTTGTCCGGGCCATACGAAACAGCATCAGTCTGAACAATGAAGGAACAGGAATGGAAGTACGCATGAGCTCCTTGTGAAATCTGGCTGCAGCTTTCTCCAGTTCGCGGGAGTTTCTTAGTTGCACAGCTTCGGTTGTTGGCTCCAGTGTCTTCAAGACTAGGCCCTTGGCGACTTGAAAGCCGTAGTATTCTCCCATGCTGTCAAGGTATTTCACAATTTTCTCCCCGCCGAGTATTCCTTGAGAGACGATTGACGTAAAGGTCTTGCCAAAAAACTGCGGCCTATGAAATACAAATGCGAGCCGGTCCAGTAAATTCTTCATGGGTGCAGATACTTGAAATGCATACACCGGAGTCGCAAAAATAACGCCATCGGAAGCCTGCATCTTCTCCAGCAGCAAATCACGATCATCCTTTAAGGGGCAATCTTCCTCACCCTTGTCAAAACAAACCTTACAGCCGAGACAATAGTCCAGCCGGTAATCTTTTAAAAAGACATACTCAAATTCAATTTCCGCATGGTTTCTTAGGTACCTCTCAAATTCGCGTACCGCCTTATACGTTGCCTGCTTTCGCGGAGTGCCGAGAAATGCTGTAACTTTTTTCATTTAAGTCCTCCTTTCAGGGCGCTTTTATTAATTACAGTCGTAATGAATGAATAATATTTTATTCATTCATATTGTAGCACAGGCCTAAGGTGTCTTCAATCTGTTCTTGTCTGAATAGACCATAGCCGCTGAGCGATTCAAACGATACCCTTAAGCTATGAAAGATAGTTAAGAAAGGATGAAACTGATGTTAGAGCATCACAAACAAACCCTGGAGAGGCTGGTGCAGAAGCTGGAAAAGAACCCTGCTTGCCTGGCTGTCATCACCAGCGGTTCGGTCGCTCAGGGACAAGCAGGGGCCACCTCCGATGTGGATGTCCACCTGTTGGTAGCCGATGAAGCGTATGAAGAATATTACAACAGCAATACCCTGTCCTTTGTGGATCGCGAGGTCAGCACCTATGAAGGCGGCTACGCAGATGTGAAGGTTATAGACCTCCGTTTTCTTGAGCTTGCCGCCACACAGGGCAATGAACCAACACGGTATGCTTTTACCGGGTCAGAGGTGCTGTTCTCCAGAATCCCCGGTATGGATGAACTGGTGGCCCGAATCCCAGTCTACCCCGAGGAGAACCGTGAACGGAATTTGCAGGATTTCACGGCCCAGATTTATTTGCATGCATTTTATTTCGCCAGGGAAGCTGCGAAGAAGAATGACCCCTACCTGCTCGTTCATGCGGTGAGCAATCTGGTCTTGTTCAGCGGCCGGATTATTTTGGCGTACAACCGGGTACTGTTCCCGAGTCACAAGGCTTTGCTTGATACGGTGGAGACTGTGGAGCACAAGCCGAAAAATTTCAGGAAGCTGGCCAGTGAGCTACTGCAGAACCCAAGCGCTGACAAAAGTGTGCGGTTCGCCACAATGATGCTCGTATTCTATAACCCGGGCCTTTCCTTTGATCAGGCACTAGGGATTTATGTAAAGAACAATGAGCGGAACTGGATGGAGCAGCCTCCTCCTTTACAGGATCGTTAATTTGCACAGAAAAACAGCCTGCATGAAGTACCATTGGTTCTGGCACTTAATGCAGGCTGCTGCTTGTTCACCGATGGACCCAGCCTTGTTCAGCCGCAGACATAATTCTGGATTGGAGCTTTACCCGTTCCAGAGAAGGCTCAAGTTCCCCCGCCCGGCGTCCATCCAACATTCCAGCAAAGGCTTCAAGCTGGTTCACATAATAATTCATTGGCGCAAACTCATGGAGAGTGCTGCGGTTCTCAGGCAGGTCATGGCGGATTTTGATTTTGTAGAACCCTTTGATCGCCCGGAAAAAATCCGGAACCGTCAGCACCGTCCGATCAAAATACAGCGTATGCGAAGCGCGATAAGGCAGCTCAAAAGAAGTAAGACACTCTGCCTCCAAACCGCTACTATAACGGAGCGCTGCCTGGAAGGTCCAATCACAGCCATCCGGTCCGGCAAACTCGGACTGAGCGGAGACCTCCGTGTTCTGAAGACCAACAAGCACTTGCAGGAACTGCAGCCAGTAGCAGCCCAGATCGGCAAAAGCTCCCCCGCCTTTATGCTTGCTGCTGCGGTAATTCCCGGAGTGCCTGTCTTTGGCGGGTACGGAGATGCGTGTCCTGATTTTGCGCAACTGACCGTATTGCCCGGAGTCTACAATAGACTTCAAGGCTTGCTGCCAGGGATGATGCGCCACCATCAGACCTTCAACGAGTCTAAGGTCTGGTGTGCGCTCCGCAGCAGCTTTCAAGCGCTCCGCCTCTTCAGAAGTTAAGGCAATCGGCTTCTCGACCAGAACATGCTTACCGGCCTCGAGTGCCTTTAAGGCCCACTCCGTGTGCAGCTCATTGCTAAGGGCAATATATATGGCATCCAGCTCTTTCATCGCCAGGAGCTCGTCGAAACTGCCTGCAATGCAGGGGATCTGGTAGGCTTCGGCCATCTTCACAGCTTTCACTTGTGTCCGGTTGGCAATTGCGGCTACGGTTATAGGATCAACATACCGGGCCGGTTCGAGCAAGGCGGGGACAGCAATATTCGAGGAACCAAGAAGGCCCAGCCGGTAGATACTTTTATTGCTTCCGGTATTCATATGTGTGTCAGAGCCGAAGAAGTGTTCAGATACAGCACGTTGCATTTGGAGCAGGCCGGGGACAAGCCTTCATCCAGAATCCGCCGCAGCCGGTCGTAGCGGTGCGAGTTCCATATTTCCGTTAAGGACTGCTCGTTCACATTGCCGATAGACAGCTCTGAGAAGAATTTGCAGGCGCTCACTTGTCCATTTGGGGCAATATCCACTCTGGTGCTGAGCGCCAGGCATTTCGACGAACTGCGCGAGGCCATTGGCTTACCGGCCACGAAATCCTCAATTTCATCGAAATCCAGTCCAGGCTGGTAACGGATACGGGTATTATGCCAGGTATGCGCATTGATCTGTTTGAGATCCTCGGTCAGCCTGCCGACATTGCCGGGCTTGATATGATACTTGAAAGCATGCCAGCTGCTGCGGTGGTTCGGTTCCAGCTCGGCAAGCCACTGAAAGTGGTCATTGTAGAACTGGTCCATAGCCAGGCTCGTCTCCGGGGAGATATACCAGGGGAAGCACAGCAGCACCAGATCGACTCCCTTTTGTTCAAAAAATTCTACCAGCTCATACAGCCTGCCGATCATATTGTCGTTGATCACATTATGCACCGAAATTCTGCCCTTGAACTTCCCCTGCTCCCGCAAGGCCAGCAGTCTGTCCACATTCTGAAGCACTTTCTGAAAGGAGCCCTTGCCGCGCAGCCAATCATGCTCCTGCTCAAAACCCTCGATCGGGATCAGCAGCTCCAGATTGTCCGAGATCGCACACAGCTCCTCCTCGTATTTATCAATCATGTAAGCGTTGGTGCAAATGGTTGTATCCCGGGGGTGCTTCTGCAAGAGCTCCAGAATTTGTTTGGCTTCCCGGTGAAACAACGGCTCCCCTCCCCATAAATACAAGCGGGACTGCACCTCATCCGTTTCCTCCAGAAGTTCACGGATCATTTCTACATCCATATCCAGATTCTGCTCCGCCTTGTCCATATCATGATGATAGCCGGACTCGTTCCATTGATAGCAATGCTTGCAGCGGAGATTACAGCGGTTGGTCAGCTTCAATGACATAATTTCAGGCATGACCGTCTTGAATCCGGGATCTTGCTTCCGCTGTCTATGCGGTACGACGACATTCTTGATCGTGCGTTTAAGCGCCTCGAACGATTGGGTATCCAGGGTTACTTTACTGGTAGGTTGCATTAGCTTCTTCTCCCTTCCGCTGTATAGAGACGTTCCACATAGCTCGCAGCATAATCAGGATAACGTTCCCTGGCAGTCATAATGTTGTCCGACAACCGCCGCAGCTCTTCGCTGTCGAAGCCGGTTTGCTGCCACCGCTCAAAACGGATGCCGTAGCCGAGAGCTTCCCAGAGGTCACTGTTAATCTTCTCATGAGGGCCAAACGGCTCCAGCAGCACTAACGGGGTTCCCGAAGCCAGTGAATCAATCAAAGCGCCTCCCCCGGGCTTGCTGATGACGGCCGCAGCCTGCCGGATAACTCCGAACATTCCCTCGTGATAGTGATGACAAAGCGGAAAGCTGTTGGTTTCACTTTTGCTCACTCTGGAAAATGGAGGAAGGGTGTATTTCCCGTCCTCGTCACGGAGCCAAGTCCGCCACTCGGGATCGTTCATATAGTACTGTCTCCCGGCGATATCATCACCGATCTCCTCGGCGCTGTAAGCGGCAATATCGAGCTGGTACCCCGCCGACTCCAGTTCATTGAACTTTTGGCGGAACGTTCCGATTCCCCAGCCCCCGCCATGAACGACCAACCGGCCGTTTCTTGCATGAGCAGACAGCGGTTCCAGGGGGCCCGTAGAAATGCGGCACAGCACCTCCCGCTTCTCGCGGTCATACAGGCTAACTTCATGGTAGCCATCGGCATAGCCTGGGTTCAGCTTGCGCAAATTTTTCCAGGAGGGTGAAAGATCAGCGTCGATATATAGCAGATCAACAGATATTGGCCTATTGGCAGCTTTCCGGTACATATCCATAACATGAACCCAGTGCCCGGACAGCACAATGAAATGCCGTCTTCCCTCTGAACGCCAGCGCGCAAATAAGGTTTCGACAGCGGTCATATCAAGGCTGTTTCTAATGTCTCCCGGTATTTTTTGTGAAGTCAGCGCCACAGCAAAGCTCTCCCTATAAGCTTTGCGGCTGTCATCCGTCTGTTTCTTTTTACCGTCAGTCATAAGCGTTTCAAAGACCTCAGCCTCCGCCTGGAGACCGAGTGTCTTGAGTTTACGTTCAATCAGCAATCCGGGGACATAGAAGCCAAGCCCAAAACCAGAGCATAGAATTGTCACTGTATCCTTCATCTGCTGCTTCCTTTCATTATCGCAAAATGGTATAACCTGATCTTTGCAGCGCTTCGTTCAGCTTAAGCGAAAGTCTATTTTTATGTTCGCTGCCGGGATAGACAAGTGCAGCATACAGCTTACCTTTGCCGGAACCCGCAGGACGAAGGGTTCCCGACGATAAAGGTATGACGCCTTCCCCGCTCCCAAGGGTGAACAGAATGCCTTCCTGCTCCAATCGCTGCAGAAGATCCCCGTAAAGAGCGCCGCTCTGGGGGATTAGCGGGACTTGTATAAGACAGGAATGCAACTCTTCTTGATTAATAAGACGGTCTACTTGATGTTTGATCAGACTCATCGACTTTCTGGCGTTGATTTCTACCAAAGGTGCGAGTGTTCCATCAAGAAGCAGCATCGAATCCACGCAGACATCGCCATGATAGCCATCCGCATACAGTTCCTTTCCGATCTTGTGCATGAGTTCCCAGTAGCTCTCCCGCTCCAGCTTCTCGAGCAGCCCCGGAGCCGGAGAATGGGATTCACCAAAGGCAAAGCCATTGTTCACTAGCTGCTGCACAGACAGAATGGAGATCACACCTGCCGGATCAATGTAGAATTGACAGGAGAAATCCGATTCGCGATCAAGTAAAGGCTCCAGCACAAAGCGTATTCTTTTATCCTTGTTCCTGCTGGAATCAAGGTAACCGGTGATTCTCCGCAAGGTTCGTTCATTATCCACAAGCTGGTTTCCTTTACCGGATACGCCGTACTCATCCTTGATCAGGAACGGCCCCTGCGTAAGTAGCTGCTGCCCAGTCTTCAGCATCTCGGTTATGCTGGAAACTGCAACGCCTACGTTGGGCAGAGCTAATCTATCGCGCATCGCAATCGAGTAGGTTTTGGTATTCACCTTGCGAACCGTCTGTTCATCAGGAAGATTGGATGACATTTGGTAGCGCCGGGCGGCGTGCTGTGTCCCGGGAAGTACGGCAAAGGGTTCAAGCACCGCTCCTTCGGGGATTAGCGACCCTACAGTCCCTTCCGGCTCCAGCCTGTCAAGCAGTTCAAACACATTAAGCTTGTCCAGCGTTCCGGAAGTATCGCTACCTCCTATCAGCGGATACAAATTAGTGTTGAATGAGTGTCCGAGAGAACGCAGATAATCGAACTGTGCCTTCTCCATGCCGTGGCGTGTCAGCAGAACATCGTCACTGCCACAGAAAACAAACAGCATCTCATCCATAGCCTGAACAATGGATATAGCGCTGGCATCGGGTATTGCAGGCAATACGGCCAGATCCTCCTCCCGCCAAAACCGCTCCGATTCAAAGCTGCCGCAATGCACTGTGGTCTTCATCGTACGGCAAGTCCGGCAACATACTCGGTAAACCGGTCAACCGATTTCAAATGCTCCAGATCAAAGGTGTCGAAATCAACCTCAATATCAAACTCATCTTCGATTCTCAGAATAAAATTAATAATTTGCAGCGAATCCAGTGCGGCATCCATTGTCAGATCGGAAGCTCCGTTCAGCGTTTGCAGCAGCCGAGGCTCCTCCTTGATTTCGGCGATGATTTTAATTATTTTTTGCTGCATATGTGTACCCCTTTCTGCAAGTGTTAGGAAATAATGTTATGAATATATCAAAATATAACATGTAAATATATGGTTGAATGCGCCAAAATATTCAGTTATACTAGGGTGGTTTCAAGCACTTATCGCAATTTTTCTTATAAGGAAGTAGGAAACGGAGGTTTGTCTATGGAAATTTATCCGGTAGTTACTGGAGAATATCTATTTGATACCCATTCACCGGTTCAATTGCTCCTGACTGAGGAAACACTCACATCAGTACGTCATCAGCATGATTTTATGGAAATTGCCTATGTCTATCAGGGGGAGGGAATACACCTTGTTGCCGAGAATAAAATACAGGTTGCAAAAGGCGATTTATTTGTGATTCCACCCGGAGTGTCTCATGTATTCCATCCGCAGGATCTAACCGGCTCCGAGCCGCTTCGTATTCTGAACTGTATGCTGAGATCCGAAGTGTTCGAGGTCCCTGCGGAATTGTCTGAACACTTCTCCCAAAATGACCTTGCCGGAATAACTCATTTACGGGAGCAGAAGTGCTGGTTCGGATACAGGGAGCAAAACACGGAATTGGCAGATTTGTTCAGCCGTATGCAAGAATTAAGTAACGATGATTTCCCCATGAACAAGCTAAGAATGTATTCATTGCTGTTTGAGCTTCTCGGCCTGATCGGTCCGTCTGCCTGTATTCCGTTCAAAGATAGTTCGCGGAAAAACAATGATCCGCTCCACGATGTGATCCTGTTCATGATTACTAATTTTCGGCAAAGAATTTCGCTGAAGGAGATCAGCCGCTATATTTCTATGAGCTCCCGGCAATTTCAGAGATTATTCAAACTAAAGACCGGTAAATCCTTTATCCAAATGCTTCAGGAAATCCGTATGAAGTACACCTGCATTCTGCTTCTCTTCTCGGACCTTGGTATTCAGAAGATTGCCTTGGAGGTCGGGATCGGGGATATGAAATATTTCTACCGTTTGTTCCGCGAATACAGTGGAATGACTCCAGCCAGTTACCGCAATTGGCTGCATAGCCATTTTTCATCAGTTAAGGAGATGATGAGCTATGTTGAACATACTGCCCGTTAAAAGCACCCCCTACCCCACGATTCGCAGTTGCATAGATGACAGTATCCAGTCTGTAGCCGAAGGGCTCAGCAAAGGCAACAAGTGCATGTACGGCAACGCCTGGCAATTATCGTATGAAGATCAGCAGTCTCCAGATCAACAACTGATTGAGCGGGTGCATATTCCACATATCAGCCGGGAATATCTCGCTGAGTATCATGGAATCCAGTTCAGCTATATCGCACGGGATGATTCATTCATGGATAGCCACTTCATGCTCGATATGCTGGAAAGCCAATTAGCTTCAGGTATGCCAGTGTTGGTTGGGTTTGATTCGTACGATTGCCCATGGTGTGTCGCCTACCGCAGGCTGCATACCAGCCATGCCTGTCTTGCCATTGGGCTTGACCGCTTGCACCGCAGGATTGAATTATTGGATGCGTATTATGGAAGACCTCATGAAATCGTTGATTTTGACGAGTTCGAACAAGCCTGTCATTTCTACGCGATATTTACAGAGTGTGAGGAGATGCGTTCTCCTGCCAATTGGCACAGCGTTCTTCAGCATACCCTTCTCAATCCGGCAAATGATCTGCCGCCTGCCGAAGTGGCGGATCATCTCAGAGTCTACGCCAACTCCTATCTGGAAACGGGAATTTTGGCAGAATCCCCCGCGGAGTATAGCTCTTACTTCTTGATGGCAGCGAATAGCATCCCTATCAGCCGGGTGAGATACAGCCTATTCCTGAATTACATTTCTGGAGATTCCAATCCAGCAGCTCTCAAGCGGATCGCGGCTAGCTATCAATATGTCGGAGAGCAGTGGCATGCGATCAATCAATTCATAATAAAGGTCATGTGCTCAGGCAATAAGCTGGATCAGCGAAGTAAAATCCATAAAAAAATGCATGAAATGATTAACATAGAAGAGAAGATGCTGCAAGAGCTTGAAAGTTTGGTTGTGTAAAACTGTCTAAGTAGCCTTCTTTTTTGACCGAATTAGGGCTTGTATCAGTTCATTTATGGGAGGAAAAATGTTGAACGCTGAGCCATCATGGATGAGATTAGGATTTAACGAGCCTCCTGACCAAAACTCCGGAGAAGGTGTTGGTCTAATCATCATCGACGATATTTTGCCACATCCAGCACTGAGTCACCTGGCAAAGAATCTCAAACATGTAGTTGTGGCAGACGATTTATCCATAACATGTTGTAATATTGCTAAAGAGAGTTTTAATCCTAGTACACTAGATCAAGGCATACATGGATTAATGACCGTGCTAACGCTAGCACATAAACCATTCACCCTTGATGGATTCTTTCATACAGGTATTGCCTCCGCGGGTAATTTTGTTGTCTTGTCACATGGTGCTTTCAAAAATGGAGAAGGCAATCGTCTCAAACATGGAGTCGACTGGATTCTTGAAAATTTACCCGAATTCAACATTCGAATCATATTAAGTTTGGGATGGCATGCCCAAGATAACACAGTACTATTAGAAAGAACAAAGTATAATTCCACAGTTCAAGGTTTAGCTGCAGTAGTCGAAAAAGGAATATTGGTTGTTTGTGCAAATGGAAATAGCGACATCGGTACAATTCTGCCTCCCATAGATTATTTGACCGTAGGGGGATATAACGACCGAGGACGATCTGGGCGCGAACATCACACTCCGTATCCAAGTGAACCCTTTGGATTTAATGGTGACGGACATTTACGGCCGGACATTCGCGCACCACGCACGCGGATTGCCATTCCTTATTGCGAAGGGGACCCCGACATCGGAAGACTATCGTATTACGCAGGAACTTCAGCAGCTTCCACTCTAGCTGCTGGTGTGTGCATGCATTTGATGTCCCGATTTCCGTATATCAGCCTGATAACATTAAGAAATGCATTAGCCAGTTATGGAGACAAACTGGAAGGAGACACAAATTCTGCATCGTGTATAAATGTGAAGCGAGTAATTGAAGCCATCTCTCAAGGGTACAGAAGCGATCAAAACATCGAAAACCAAACCTTTGATAACACAGGGGTTATTAAACGGGCCGTTGATTTGAGTAGAACGATACGTAACAATGGAGTAACACGAGACAAATTGTGGAAGCATTCAGATGATCCCGACCCTATTTTTCGAAGAATAGCAGTTCATTCTTTGGGGCCACCCGCTAATCAATCCGAACGAGAAGAGTATTGGTACCGATTCCAGATGGAATCACTGGACAGCGTTCGCTCCTGGTATTTATTTGGGTTGCTGCAGGCTGCTGAGAAAATAGAACTGGACAGATGGATTCTATTAGCAGATAATCCACACTGGTCAATACGGTGGTGCGTAGCAGAGTTTCTTAGCAGGTTTCCTGAATTGCCTCAATTAGAAAAGACGCATGATCCAGAGCAGGTAACCCTTTACGCTCAACCAGTGCTTGATTGGTTTGAGAAAAACTATTAATTTTCATAAAGTATGAGCACTCAACCCTCTTTACACTCCCTGTTAATACAGTGCAATAAAATAACGGCAGCACTGAACTTTTTTCTTATCCAGTGCTGCCGCTGTTTCCATTGTAGGAATTAGTCTATGCTTATTTGCTGAACAACTGCTCGGCATCATCAAGCGCCATGCTTTGGCCTATCGAGGAGTAGTCGAGCCATTTTTGTCCATCAAGGAGATAGACGTGATTGTTTTTGACAGCCTTCAGATTTTGCCATACCGGATTCTTCTCCAGCTCTTCGAAGTTCCCCTTCGCTTCCTTGCCCTTGCTGATAATTACGAAGATGGCATCGGCATTAAAGTCAGGCAGCACCTCCTTGGAAATGACCTGGTACGGCTCGTCAGCCGGAATCTTCTCTACTCCGTCGGCCATCTTGAGCTTCAAATCCTTGAACATAATCGGTCCGAGTGGTTTCTTGGTTCCCATCACGCGCAGCTCCTTCGCTGTCATGCGAATGGCCATCACTTTGGCATCTGCACCGAGCTTTGCCGTGATCAGGCTGCTCGTTTGTTCAGCCTTAGCTTCATAATCCTGAATAAAAGCATCTGCTTCCTTCTCGCGCCCAACATTTGCGGCAATTCGTTTCAGATGATCTTTCCAGGTTCCGCTATTCATGTCAATGGAGATCGTTGGAGCGATTTTTTGGAATTTGGCCAGATCCTCTCCCGAATATTCTTCATCAATATAGATGACATCCGGCTTAAGCCCGAGTACTGCTTCCATATCCGGGTCCGTAACCACCCCAAGCTTGGTCACTCCCTGCAGCCGATCCGCCACATGCGGCAAAAAGTCTTTCACATCACCGCCGACAACTGAGCCAACAGGTGTAATGCCCAGGGCAAGCAGGTTATTGGTAATATGAATCGACATTGAAGCGATTCTGGCATTGGGATCGTGGGTTATCGCGTCCGCAGCAGGCTCGGCAGATGCAGATGCTGACGGTGCGTTTGTTGCTGTAGAATTTGCCGCCGATTCCTTGGATTGCCCGCAGGCGGACAACACGGCAAGCAGCAGTATGGAGACAAGTGTTAAGGTTAGTTTTTTCATATGAGCAGATTCCTCCAGGTTGTAAGGTCAGTCTTTTTTTGGACGGCCTAGCCGTCTCTACTTGTGAACAGCAGATATAAAAAGTACGGGCCGCCGATTGCCGCAACAACTACGCCCGCGGGAATGGCATTTGGCCGAAAAATAGATCTGCCGATGGTATCGGCTGTGACCAAAATGACCAGGCCGATCAGTGCGGCCACCGGCAGGGAATAGCGGTGCTGCGGCCCCGTGAGCCTTCTTGAAATATGCGGGGCGATCAGTCCGATAAAACCTATTCCGCCTGCAACCGATACACTGGCACAGGAGAGTGCTACAGCCATTCCCAGCAGCCGCAGCCGTTCACGGGTAACATGGCTGCCCACGCTGTAGGCAATTTCGTCACCCAGCACGAAGAGATCCAGCGCTTTGGAACGGCTGTAGATCAGCGGCACCAGCACAATAATCCAAGGCAGCAGTGCCAGCACATGTATCCAATCCCTTCCCCAGACACTTCCTGCTAACCAGCGTGCTGTAAATGCATAGGTATCCTCGTCCAGCTTCAGGGAGAGCAGCAGCGTAACCGCACTGATACCGGCAGCAACCGCAATGCCGACCAGGATTAACCGAATCGGGACTATCCCTCTGTGGCGGTCATAAGCGAAGATGAAGATCATCAGCGCGGCTAGGGTCCCCCCAAGAAAGGTGAACAATGGAATCAAGAGCGCCATCGGACCTTCCATTGTACGGAAAAAGGAGACAAAGATAATCAGCCCGAGTGCTGCTCCGGTATTGATTCCGAGTATGCCGGGGTCTGCAAGGGTATTCCGGGTAGTTCCCTGAAATACGGCCCCGGATATTCCAAGCCCGATCCCCGCCAGCATCGTTACGATGATCCGCGGCATACGATATTCGAACAGAATCATTGAATCTTCGGCTGAACCATAACCCAGTAGCGTTTTCCATACTGTTCCCGGCGATAAGGAAATCGTCCCGGTGTTCAGGCTGACCGTTATTACGGCCATTGCAAGCAGCAGAAGGATAAGGCTGACCAGGAGAGCCTTCTGCCCTCTTCTTATTTCGTGCACTTTCATATTCCGCTTCATCCTATAGCTCCCTTCCCTCTCGGCGCGCCAAGTAGAGGAAAAAAGGAACGCCTACCATAGCGACCATAGCGCCAATTGCAAACTCCTGAGGCGGATTTACCATACGCGAGGCGAAATCGGCCCAGACAAGCAGAATGGCTCCAAGCAGTGCAGAAAAAGGGATCAATACCCGGTAATCCACGCCCAGCAGCCGGCGGGCGATATGCGGCACTACCAGACCTACAAAACCAATAGACCCTGCCACCGCCACCGAAGAACCGGCAAGGATTACAGCAGCAAGAAGCCCAAGAATGCGAATGCGATTCGTATGTATTCCCAGATTGACGGCTGTCTCATCGCCCATTCCCATCAGGGTGATCGGTTTTCCCAGCATGATGGCCCATACAATTGTGATCAGGACTATTGGTGTAAGCAGCCGCAGATGCTCCCAGGTTACTCCAGCAACACCCCCGGCATACCAGAAGGCCAGATCCTGGCTCAGCTCAAAATAGATGGCTACTCCAGTGCTAAGCGAGTGCAGAATAGCCGCTACCACCGCTCCAGCAATCGTCAGCCGGATTGAGGTTAAGCCCCCCTTCGCTGCGGAGCCCAGCAGGACAATAAACAGTGTGGTCAACGCCGCCCCGATAAAAGAAAACAGGATCAGCTCCGAGTAGGCCATTCCCGGCACAATGGCGAAACACACAGCAACTGCAAAAGCAGAGCCTGCATTTACCCCAAGTATTCCGCTGTCCGCCAGCGGATTGCGTGTAACCCCCTGCATGATCGCGCCCGCCACCGCAAAAGCCATTCCTGTCACTGCCGCTCCAAGCACACGGGGAAGTCTAAGATCATGCACAATTTGATGAGAGGTTAATGAGGGATCATATTGAAAGACTGCCGCCCAGACCGTCCGCAGCGTCAATTCCTTGGCCCCGTATGAAATGGACAGGAAAATAGTCAGGAATAATCCCGCTGCTGCAGCGATAAACCATAGGCATGTGCTGATTCTCCGAGTTAGTTTCATATGTTTTCGCTTGGACAGCCTCCCTCTGTTCACTATAGATAATGATAATCAGTATCAATTATATGTATTTAGCAGCTTGTTGTCTAATGAAATATTCCGCCAATCGTCTGTGCGTATGCCCGTGGTTATTTGCTGCGGTTATTCATATTCTGTTATATCTGTTCCCTTCAGAAATCCGAATGAGAGGATCTGTCCGATGACTACAAAGGAAAAGATAAAACCGAAAATACAACGCACACTGGTTAGCAAATGGTTAAAAACAAAGATTCTGCTGAAGCATCCGCGTTTGAGTCAGCTGATTCCGACAACAGTCATGTATTCACAGGAAAGCCTCAATACGATGTTAAATAAACACAAGATGGTCTATGTCAAGCCGGTTAACGGCTCATGCGGCAATGGCGTTATCAAGGTTATTAAACACAGTGAGAACAAATATGCTTACCATTCCGGCACTTCCCCGCGCAGCTTTTCAACATTTTCAGGCCTCTATACCGAGCTGGGTAAAAGAAAACTAAACCGCCCGTACCTGATTCAACAAGGGATACATTTGCTGAAGTATCAGGAACGGATCTTTGATATCCGCATTATGATCCAGAAGAATGAGGTTAAGAAATGGGAGGTCAGCGGTTATATCGGGCGGCTTGCGCACCCGCAAAAGGTCGTAACCAACTTCCATAACAGCGGAAAACCTCTCCCCTTGGAAACGCTGCTCAGCCCTTATCTCAAGGGTGATAAGAAAAAAGAGTATATCCGTAAGCTGGTGAACCTGGGCTATGAGGTTGCGGATGCTTTTCAGAAAAAAAACCCGGGCTTTAAGGAGCTGGGCCTTGATATTGGAATAGATAAGGAAATGAAGCCGTGGATTATTGAGGTTAACACCTATCCGGATGCATATATCTTCAATCAGTTGAAGGAAAAAAAGATGTTCCGCAGAGTAATCCATCTCAAGCGCATAAACGGTTTGATTAAGGCCCGCAAAAAAGTTGACAAGAAATAGACCGGCATAGCAGCGCGAATATACAAAAAAACAGGAAACTGCTGTCAGGCGGTTTCCTGTATGACCTGCATGGTCTCATTTATTAAATGCCCCATAATCCGTAATCGAGAGCTTAATATCAAAGGTAACGGGGGTTTGGCTAAAGACATCGTCCCAATGGTCCTTTAGATTTTTCCATATTTTGGGATATTCAATACTTAACCGGTCCCCAAATCCGGCAACCTCTACTTTGTAGGTCGACTGCATCTTTTGCATTAATTGTTCAAGCATATCTGTCAACCGTTTTTTGAAGAACTGCTCCCTCTCTTTAAGCGCGGGTACCTCTGTTGAACGCTGCTCCGGGTCCCAATTTTCAATTAAGCGTCCTTCCGATTCGATACTTACGTGAAATGAGACCTTGTTGTCTTCCATAATTTTAGATGTTATTTTACTTTTTGCGGACTTGATTTCATATGTTATCGGTTCATGGTGCTGATTGTACGCCTTGATCGTCCCGCCTTTGACCTCTCCATTAATCCAGGCAATACTCTTCAGGTCGTTCTGCTCCAATGACCCGATCCACTTGCCGGTTTTCCCCTTAATAATTCCGCCTCCAGAAAACTCGAGCTCTCCGTTCGCTTCGACAATATTTTGCAGCACAAAGCTTTGCTTGGAATGCATAAGCGCATCCAGAGTAGAAAGCTTCACAGCCTTCATAATTTTGCTGGTACGAAAACGGTTGCGGATCATTTCCCTGATATGGAAGGAAGGAATTTCGTCCTTATCCTTCATAACAAAAGCATCTGCTGCCCGCCCCTCATTCAAGAAGACAAACAAGCTTGGACGGATATCGTTGTCACGCAGCACAAAATCCATCAATTGCTGTATCGTCTGCTGCTGCAGCAGTTGCGAAGAGATTACGATTACTTTCAGGTGGTGACCAATGATCGGGCGGTCCAGACGAATCGAGTATTGGCGGAAAATCTCAAGCAAAGAGTCGCCCGTTTCCGAGACATTGGTATAATTAGGCGTTTTTTCGCTAACGGATGACTTGGATGAACTGCCGCCGCCGAACGATTTTTTCGGAACAATTTGAATGGTAGCCGTAATCTTGTTGTTCTTATAATAGCTTCCTCCCTCATTCTCTAAGGCCTGCTCTGTCGACGTAAGCTCTCCTTTGTCAAGAGCCAGCCCGGTGTAGAGACTTAGATCTTCAATTTCCTTACTGCTCCAGCAGCCGGATTGAGTGATTAGGAGCGTAGCAACAAGCAGTACAAGGAGTGGTTGGCGTTTACACATCCTGCTTCAATCCCTTCTTTCGAATGATCAGCACTACCGACAGCAGTACAGGCACCAAAATAAACAAAATCACCCCCATGATTCCGATAGCATCCCCAAGGGCAAACACATCATTAATACGTTTGGGAATCATGGTTGAGATAAATATCAGCGGCATCATTCCAAAGATTACAGGGACTAGCTTGAGCTTGAAGACCTGGGAAATCCCCAGGGACGCATTGAAGAAGAAGCTGCAAAAGTTGCAAAACATCTGCATCATCCAAATCACCAGCAGCGGAAACTCGAACCGTTCAAAAAAGTATCCGGAAATCTCAAAGCTGCGGACTAAATCTATGGTAGGCCACGTGCTCATAGCTACCGCATCTATGGACAATCCTCCTACAACCAGAATTACTGTCATCAGGTATAGGCCCATCGGTATGCCAATTCCAATTAACATCGCTTTGACCGCATGCTGAGGATGCTGCATGAAGGCTGTAATCGTCATCACCACTTCACAGCCCGTGTACACAAGGATAGTAGACTTTAATCCCTTAATTACCGGCATAAAGCCTTCGCTCAGCACAGGACGTAGATGGTTAATGTCAAATACTCTGATGCTAAAGATGTAACATAAGAACAAGACGAGGATACTGACAGGGAAAATAATTACATAGGCTCTGGCGATGGAATTGATTCCTCCAAACACCAGATACGCCCCCACCCAGATGAACGGAATGACGATAGCCCAGTCGGGTGTGCCCTCTAGCAGAAAAAACAACGTAATTTCAACTAATACGCGTATCTCAAAGCCGGCTATGGTCATGAAGTAAATGATTAACAGCGTGCACAAAAATCCTCCAAAATATGTACCGACGATGCGCTTGGAGTATTGATAAATGGTCTTGCCGGGGAATTGTTGACTTAATTTCACCATTACCCAAATCACCAGCATTACAATGGCTCCGCCCAGCAGTACAGACATCCATGAATCAGGGGTCTTGGCGGCCTCTGTCACACTCCTCGGCAAAGTCAGGATTCCCGCACCCAGTACCGTATTCGTCAAGAATAACGCTGCCTGTTTTGAGGTGATTTTATCATCGGAACGCACAAACATTTCTAATCCCCCTTCCAAAGATCACAGGAGCAAGCTTGACCTTGAACACCTGAGAGATCCCCAGGGAAGCATTGAAGAAGTAACTGCTGAAAATACAATACATTTGCATCATCCAGATCACCAATAGCGGAAACTCGAAGCGTTCAAAAAAGTATCCTGAAATCTCAAAGCTGCGCACTAAATCAATTGTAGGCCAGGTGCTAGTGACTACAGAATCAATGGATAGGCTTCCAATAACCATAACCACAGTCAGGATGTATAAGATCAGGGGTATCCCGATTCCCGTTAACATGGCTTTTACCGCATGCTCTGGATGCTGCATGAAGGCTGTGATGATCATTACCACCTCACAGCCCGTAAAGACGAGTACAGTGGACCTCAGCCCCCGAATTACCGGCATAAAGCCTTCACTCAGTACAGGACGCAAATGGTTAATATCAAAAAATCTTACGCTAAGGACATAACATAAGATCAAAATTAAGAAGCTTATGGGGAAAATAATTTGATAGGCTCTGGCGAGGGAATTGACTCCTCCAAACACCAGATACGCTCCCAACCAGATGAATGGGATGATAATTGCCCAAATGGGCGTCCCTTCGAGCAGGAAAAACATCGCTATTTCCGCTAATGCACGATTCTGGAATCCGGCACTGATCAGAAAGTATATGATTAACAACGAGGACAAAAATCCTCCAAGATATGTGCCCACGATGCGCTGGGAGTATTGATAGAAGGTCTTACCGGGAAATTGTTGGCTCAATTTTACCATTACTACAATTGCCAGCATTACAATAATCCCACCGAGCAATACGGACATCCATGCATCCGGAGTCTTGACCGCTTCCACTACGCTTCTGGGCAAAGTCAGAATTCCCGCGCCCAGTACCGTATTCGTCAAGAATAACGCTGCCTGTTTTGAGGTGATTTTATCATCGGAACGCACAAACACTTCTTCTCCCCCTTCCTCTAACTTCCTAGGATCTGCGTTTTTTCTTTTGCGGCTTCATCATCTCCGGTCTTCGTTTCATAACCGGGATCGGAGCACGAATGTAGAGGTCCTTCCAGTCACTAAAACGCATTGGTGTGAAGGGGGTAACATAAGGCACTCCAAAGCTCTTTAACTTGGTGAGGTGAACGATGATCATCAGAAAAAACAATATCGTACCGAACATCCCTAGTACGGAGGCAAATAACATACCCACAAAACGCAAAATGCGGAGTGTTATGCCGGCACTGTACATCGGTATGGAGAAGGAAGAGATCGCAGTAACCGCAACGACAATCACCAGAAATGGACTGACAATCCCGGCATTAACAGCAGCATCCCCAATAATCAAGCCCCCTACGATGCCCATTGCCGGTCCAATAGGTTTGGGCAGCCGAATCCCCGCTTCACGCAGGATCTCAATGGATACCTCAAGAATCATAACTTCAATAACAGATGGAAACGGTACGCCTTGCCGGGTCCCAATGATGGTAATCGCCAATTGCGTGGGGATTAGGCCGGGATGGAACGAGATAAACGAAATATACAATGACGGAGCCATCAATGCCAGAAAGGCTGCAAAAAACCGCAGCAACCGCAGCATAGTTCCTGGAAGCCACCGCTCATAATAATCCTCTGGAGATTGCAGCAGCATGCTAAAGGTCACAGGGACGATGAGGGCAAACGGGGTGCCGTCCAGCAGTATGGCTACTCTTCCTTCCAGTAACGAGTTAATCACCCGGTCAGGCCGCTCTGTATTCTGAGTCTGCTGAAAGGGGCTCAAATAATTGTCTTCAATCAGTTGCTCCACGTACCCGGATTCAGCGAGAAAGTCCATATCTATTTTGGAAATTCTATCCTTAACCTCCTGAAGCAACTCCTGGTTAACGATATCCTTAATATAGGCAATAACCAGCTTTCTCTTCATGCGGCTTCCAACCTCGTAAAGCTTCATTTCCAGATTTGTACTCAGGCCTTGGCGGCGAAGCATGGAGGTATTCTCGCTCAGCACCTCTGAAAATGCGATCCGCGGCCCGCGAAGCAAGGCTTCCGAGGTTGGTTCTGTAATCGCGCGTTTGCTCCCGTCCCGCGTTCCCACCAGCAGCGCCGTAGACATTCCTTCTACGATTAATGCTGTATAGCCATATAGAACCATCTCCTGCAGGCTGTCCATTTCATTGATTTCACTAAGCTCAGTCAGTGGAAGCATGCTTTCTTTTAACAGGGATAGGGTTATTGCTTCATTGTCAGCTTGGTTATCTAGCATCAACACCTGCAGCACCTGCTTGTTAATCATTGCTTCATCCTGCATGCCTTCTACAAAGATAAGCACTGCTCTGAGCTTATGCGCCTTCACCGTAAATTCACGAAAATGCACATCACTGTTCTCGCCAATGGCTTGCTTAATGGACATTAGGTCAGCATCATAATCCCCGCTAAGCTTTGGACTGGCTGGTGCATCCTTATTCGAAGCTGGAGGGTGAGCCGGGGCTTTCCCTGCTTTTGCGGCCCTTCCGCTCCCGATAACGGAGTACAGCGAGTTGTAGATAAAATAAATTCCTATCGGACACACTAGCGTTATTGCGGCCTGCATAAATATTTTCCAATCAGGAATATAAGAAACAATAGTTGACCACATCCTGATCATCCTTTCGCAGGTGCTAGGCTATAACCTAAAGTGTGCCAAATAACAGTTTTCTTTAGTCACAGTTAATAAAACTCACCTAAGGTAATTCCATCCATAACCCTAACGGGAATATGCCCATAACAAAGACTCCTGCCAGAGAGTTGTTCACTGGCAGGAGTCAGTTATTCAATATGAAGTGTAATGTCAGGCAGGGCTGCCTGTATCTGCTTGAAGTAACCGAAAAATCTCCAGAAGCAGTACATTCAGGCTGATCCAGACTCCGCCGAACACATAGCCGGCAGCTACATCACTTGGGAATTGTACATTCAAATAAATCCGGCTTACCCCAATCAGCAGACAAACCAATATTACCGCTGAAGTAACCAAAATCCGAATGAGTCTGCTGCTGTTATGACGAAGAATCAAAAATGCGCAAAAACCGCAGACCGTGATTGAAGTTAATGTCTCCTCACTCGGAAAGGTATTAAACCATTGAAACCCGGCAGCAACCGGTCCGGAACGATGAAATAATAGACGCAAGATTTCGTCAAGCCCCTCGCCTCCAATGACCACCCAGAACAGAAAGAAAAGCTCCAGCAGCTTTTCGCGGGCATAGATGGCGATCCCAAGAACGGCTATTGTGATCACAGGGCCGTAGAAATAAATCGAGCCGAGCCCGGTGAGGCGGTTCATGAAGATTTGCCACTCAGATCCAAAAAAAGAATGGACGATGTAGCTCGTAACCTCATCAAATTGAGTAAACTCCTTAGCGAGGAAATCCTGAATCAGTCCCAGCATCAAGGAAACAAACAATACAAAGGCTGCAAATGAAGTTAGCACCAGGAATCTGACTTTGCCCAGCGAGTGAAAGTGCTGCATTCCCTGGGTAAGCAACCGGTTTAAGGCTGCAAACAGCCTTTGTCTGTACTTTTTCACAAGATAAATCATCAGGGTAAGCACAGCGGAAGCAACCGCAAAGAGGATCATATAACGATTTACACTTTGGTGATAGACCTCCCATTTGGGACCCAGGATTTTGCCAAGAGAGATGAATAGGCCGACCCAGAAAATCGCACCTGAATAGGCATATATCGCATACTTTCGGAAAGGCATGCGTGTTGCTCCACTGAAGTATCCGGTAATATGTCTGACCCCGGGAATGAAATAAGCAACAAACAATAGCTTGTTACCGTATTTCTCGAACCACACATTCATTCTCAATAGTTGCTCTTCCCCCAAATGGACACGGTGCCCATGCTTGTGCAGGAATGGCTGGCCCAGCCGGTAGCCGATCCAGTAAGAAAGCGTAATGCCGGCGGTTGCGCCGGCACTGGCTGCTATAATGCTGAACATGAAATTCAGCTTCCCTTCAAAAACAAACAGCCCCGTGTAGCTCAAAAGCATTTCACCCGGAAGAGGCAATGCAAGCATTTCAAGAAATATGGCGACGAAAATCAATCCGTAACCGTAATGTTCAAGCCATGTGTTCAAGCCCATTGGTCCCCCTCCTCTTCTTTATAGTGTGTACATAATCAGAATTCTATTGCACCCGGAAATGTAACTGTGAAAATGCTGCCTTCGCCAACCACGCTAGCCGCGGTAATCGTTCCTTCATGCGCTTCTGTAATCCATTTGGCAATGGAAAGGCCGATGCCGTAACCTCCAAGCTCCCGTGCCCTCGATTTGTCTACACGGTAGAAGCGCTCAAATATGCGGGGCAAATCCTCCGCGGCAATGCCGATTCCGCTGTCTTTCACCTCAATGATCAGCTTGCGGGACCGTCCTTCGCTCCGGGACATCGTGAGGCTTACATTGCCGCCTTCCGGCGTGTATTTGATCGCGTTGTCGAGCAGGATCACAAGCAGTTGCGACACTCTTGCTTCATCGCCGTTCATCATCAGCGTTTCAGCGGCATGAAGGCGAAGCGGGATTTGCTTAGCGGCCGCTATCGGCTGAAGCGAACGGACAAGCTTATCGGCTGTTTCCACCAGATTAAAAGGAGCCTTCTGTAGTGTAGCCGCATCGGAATCCGAACGGGCCAGTGTAAGCAGGCCATCCGACAAACGGATCATTCTTCTGGCCTCATCCCTCATATTGTCCAGCACCTTGCGGGCAAACGGAGAATTATCCGTTACCCCCTCCATTTCCAGCGTGTCGATTGACGATAAGAGCACGCTTAAAGGAGTTCTCAGCTCATGAGAAGCGTCGCCAACAAATTCCTGTTGTCTGGTGAACGAGCGCCTGACCGGAACCATTGCTTTGGATGACATCTTGTAGCTCAGGAAGATTGCCAGCCCGAAAAAAAGCAGCGCGATGACGATCAGGATTACAGCCAGCCACTGAAGCAAACGGAACAGTGCGGACGAATCTTTGACAGCATACAGGGTTCCAATGGCCTGCCCATCGTGAAACAACGTTTTACCAGCGATGAGGAGCTGGCCGGAGAGATCCTTCTGTCCTGTATTGCTGCTATCCGATTCACTGTACCGCACTGTCCGGTACACGGTCTCTTCGCCTGCTGGCACTAATCCCTTCAGGAATATGCTAATCTGGTTGACCGATAGGGAGAAAGGCAAATTTGGAGTCAGCAGCTCTCCGTCACGATTTACAAAGATCCCGCTGATTTCTCCCGCCCTGGCCGAAGTATCATCACTTGCCCCTTCTTTTGGAGGACCTGGAAGCCGGTTCTTGTCTCCCCCATACTCTCCATCTCCCCGCATCGAACCCGCCTTCTGCACAAGCCAGGTTTCGAGCTGCTGCTTCTGCTCGTTAATCAGCAAATAATGCAGCAGTCCATAGACCGTGGCAACGAACAAGATCAGAAATGTGATCAGAACAACGCTGTACTGGATGGTGAGCTTCCGCTGGGTGCGTTTGAGCAGGTCAGTACCTCTGGTTTTGCCAAATAAAGATTTCCATTTCTTGCGCAGCTTATTTGTCAATTTTGTAGCCGACCCCCCGTATGCTCTGAATCCAGCCTTCCCCGGTTATCCCGGCCAGCTTTTTACGCAGCAGCTTGATTGTGGCATCAATTGTCTTAGGCCCGACATCCGTTTCAAGCCCCCAGATCCGGTCCAGAATAACCTCACGGGATAAAACAATCCCGATATTTTGCACCAAAAGATCAAGGAGCTGGAATTCGCGGGGAGTGAGCTGCACCTCGCTGTTCCCGGCTTTAACCCATTGGGCGGTACGGTTGAGGAAGATGCCGCCGACCCGGATTTCCTGCTCCAGAATCGGCGCGAAATTCCGGCGCTGCAAGGCCCGAATGCGGGCGAGCAGCTCGTCTATTTCAAAGGGCTTGATTAAATAATCGTCGGCTCCGGCGTCCAGGCCAGTGATTTTATCCGAAAGACTGTCCTTGGCGGTCAGCATCAGCACGGCCCCCATATATCCTTCGCTTCTCAGCCTCCGGCATATGCTAACCCCATCCCCTGCCGGCATCATCCAATCCAGAATCAGCAGGTCGTAGACAGATCCGGAAGCATAAAGATAGGCATCTTCACCGGTCATCACCCAGTCCACGTCGCATTCGGCTTTTTTCTTCAGCATGTGGGCAATCAGTTCGCCAAGACGTGAATCATCTTCAGCCAGCAGTATTCTCATGGTAATATCCCCTTTAGCTAAGTGAAGTAATGATTTAAGGATAGCATCGGATAATGAAATTTACATGAAAAACAGCGGGTACTCCTTTCACCATATTTTCACCAAGCTGAAGTAATCTCCAAATAACAACAAAACGAAATGAGGTAGATCACAGTGAAAAAGCAAACATGGATTAAATGGCTGACCGGATTCTCTGGAGCCCTGCTATTTACAGGATTCGTCGGGTATATCGACAATTCCGGTTCAGCACATAGTGATAATAGTTCCCTTACAGCTTCGTCCAATTACGAACAGAATCAAGACAATGATAGTACCTCAACAATGCAACAGCCAAGGGAGCGCCGGGGAGATTTCGGATCAGGCTTCGACAGGAATCAATCCGCCTTCTCAGGCAATTCGGATTCGGGAGACAGCCAGAGTGATGGAAGAATCCGCACCCGCGCATCTTAAGGGGGACGAGAATAATGAAGCATTTTCGGGCGATGAATACAGATTGCTATACTTATGGTCTGCCGGACGCTGCTCATGAACAAGCTGTACAATGGTTCCGTTCTGTAGAAGATGAGCTAAGCCGTTTCAAGCAGGACAGCGGGCTGACGAAGCTGAACCGTATGGCTGGCGCTCCGGTGACAGTCTCTCCTCTTTTGCTCAAGGTGCTGCTCAAGGCGGATAAGTTTTATATCGAAACGGAAGGCTTGTTCAACCCTTATCTGGGCAAATTTCTGGCTGCTGCCGGGTATCGAGACAGCTTCGAGCATATAGGAACGGGAGTCGAGGCATCACAAACGCAGTATGTACCAGACCGGCTGCCTGAATTCTCATCTGTTCTTAGCTTGGATATTGTTCGCAGCTCCGTTACCCTCTCTCCTGGCTATGCTGTTGACCTTGGCGGCATTGCCAAAGGGTGGAGCGCGGAACAATTTGCAGGCAAGCTTATCCGGGAAGGAATACACCAGGGGGCCCTGGATGCCGGTGGCGATATTATGCTGTGGGGGGAAACTGCGCGACTGATTGATATTGCCGATCCCTTCATGCCTGACCGTAATATTGCAGCCATCCGTCTGAATACCGGGGCGGGCATCGCCACCAGCAGCCGAATGAAGCGCAGATGGACCGCAGCGGATGGGAGTGAGCGGCATCATATCCTGGATCCACGCACCCTAAGACCCAGTGCCTCGGATCTGGGGCAGGTGACGGCAATCTGTCCAACGCTTACGCAGGCAGAGGTTTATGCGAAATGCATTCTTATTCTGGGCTCGGAGCAAGGACTGCCCTGGCTTGAGCGCAACCATCCTGACTGCAGCGCTATTGCCGTCCGGGCGGACGGCGTGGTCATGAAGACAGGGCAGGCAGAATGCTGCATCTTAGAACAGCAAGGAGGCGGTGCAAATGCAAGCTTGGTTAAGTAATCTCTCAGATAGCTTATCGGTCTGGACCACAGTAAGAGCAGCGGGATTCACTTCATATCTGCTGTTATTTACCGCTATAATTGCAGGACTACTGCAGGGCGAGGCATGGGCAAAAGGAACCCGGCGGGCCCAGCTTCTGCTGATTCACCAATGGAGCGGCTGGTTTGGGCTGCTGTTCGGCATCGTTCACGGGCTGGTGCTCACCTTTGATAAATATGTGGGATACTCGTTTTTCGACATTGTCATTCCTTTTGCCGCGAAAAATGAACCCCTCTGGACCGGACTCGGCACCCTCTCTTTTTATATGCTGCTTGCAATCATGATCAGCTCTGATCTGATGCGTAAAATGAGTAAAAAGCTGTGGCGTGCGATCCACTTTCTTGCCCTGCCAACGTATGTTATGGCCCTGCTTCATGGGATCATGCTTGGCACTGACAGCAGCACGGCCTGGATACAGGTCCTGTACATGCTGACTGCACTCGCAGTTGCCTGCATGGTAATTAGAAGAATAAGATCAGGACGGGGAGTCAAAGAGAAGAAGCGGCGGGTATCCGTTTCTATTGTTCAGCATAAGTGAACGATGGAGTTGCTCACTGCTGAGTCCCCCAAAAGAGAAACAGGCATGAAAAAGAGACGTGTACTGTAAGCGGTGCTCCACTTCGGATCATGGCTTTCAGTGCACGTCTCTGTCGTACAAAAGCGACTTGATGAATTCGGCGTCAAGTCACGCTCTCCCCACATGAATACTACTGATTGGGTGACGCCCCCAATTGTATCGTAAGCTTGGGTTCCTCTATCGGACCTGTTCGATCCTTCTCTTCATACACGCCTCTCAAAAGTGTCACCGGGGGCAATGTCTCTGCGAGCACAACGCCGTTTCGGAATACGTACCTTGGGGACAGGCGCTGGCGGATTAAATCGTCAGCGGTCTTCGCATCGAATAACAGAAACGAGGCCGGGGCTCCTACCTTGAGGATACCTCCATGAAAACTGTAATCCTCCAATTCCATCGCCGCAGCTCCACTTTCCGTTATCATCCCAATCAGGCTTCGCATTTCGGAGCGTCCGCTCATATGGGCCAGATGTGCGGCCATATGGGCGGCATCTAGCGGATTTCCCGTACCCAGCGGATAGAACGGAGAACGAGTATCGTCGTGGGATAATGCAACATTGATGCCTGCGCCATGAAATTCTTTAATGCGCGCAATTCCTCTACCCTTGGGGAAGCTGTCATAGCGGCCTTGCATCACACTGTTAATCAGCGGACAAGCAACGATGGAAAGACCAGACTGCTTGAGAAGCTTCATTATTTTCTGAAAATACGGTTCATTATAATAAGCTGAGGCGTTTGCATGTGCCGCTGTCACCTGAGAGCCCATCCCTGTGGATAGCGCCAGCGATGCGCAGACCTCCAAAAACTTGGAGTTCATGTCATCTGTCTCATCACAGAAAACATGAACATAAGCGCCGCTGCGCTCTGCAAGATCAAACACTTTGCGCAAGGACAGTACTCCCTCTTCCCGGGTATGCTCCAGATGGGGGACTGCGGACACTCCGTCTGCGCCCATCCGCAGGGCTTCCTTCATCCGCTCCTCATTAGACGGACAGCCTATGATTCCATCCTGGGGAAAAGCGGTAATCTGGATGTCTATCTGCTCGCGGTAGCGTTCTTTAAGCTCCATGACCGCTTCCAGCGCGGTCAGCTTCGGATCTCCAATATCAACCATCGAGCGCAGATGGAGCACACCGTAGCTGAGATAGTGGCGAATCATGCGCTCTGCTCTTGTGATGACATCCTCCTTCGTGAGCTTGAGCTTTCTTGAAGACCAGATTTCGATCCCTTCTGTAAGTGTGCCACTCTCGTTCCAAACAGGATTTCCAGCGGTCAGAACCGTATCCAGATGAACATGAGGTTCAACAAACGGAGGCACCAGCAGTCTGCCTTCCGCGTTAATTGTTTCTACAGCAGTCGCTTCTGTCAGATGACCTATGCCCGCAACCCGTCCATCCCGTATACCAATATCAACACCTGCAACGTCTCCCGCCAGATGGACATTCTTCACAATCAAATCATAAGCGTTCGTCATCTCATCCCCGCCATTCACTTAATGCCTTTGGCACCTATTCGGAATTACTCCTTACTTTCCAGGAAGAAATTGATTGGTGAACACATTGTCAATCGGCTCAGCTTCCTTCAGAATGCCGATGTCGACCAACTGCTTTTGCAACCCTTCCCAGATGCCCTTGTTCATATAGCCGACACCGTTCTTCTCCGCGTCCCCGCCGTAGATAAGTGGTTCTTGAGCCTTCGTGCCGAATGCCATTGCTTCCAGCTTCAGGTCCGGGTTCTTTTCCTGCATGCTCTTGTTAATTTCTTCGGAATTGTCCTTGTAGTAATCCCAGCCCTTGACCGAGGCCTCGACATACGCTTTAACGATATCCGGGTGGTCCTTCATGTAGTCTTCCGTGGTGAACAGAATGTTGCCATACTGCTTGTAGCCTAGATCATAGTTGAGGATATAATCAACATCCACCCCCTGCGCCTGCATAGAAAATGGCTCAGAGGTAACATAAATCTGGGTGGCGGAGTCCGGATCAGCAACGAAATTAGCGAGCGAGCCTGTATACTTCATCTCTTCTACCTTGTCAAGCTTATAAGCCTTCTTGAGATAATCCCAGTACGATACGCCACTGCCAACGTAAACCTTATGACCGTTCAGCTCAGAAATATCCTTGTATTTTCCTTTATGATACATAATGCCCTGCGGGTTCTTTTGGAAGATCGCTGCAATTGCTACGAGAGGAATCCCGTTTTGCCGCGCCTGCAAAATCTCATCTGCCTGCCCCATTCCAAATTCGGCCTTGCCGGAAGCAACAATCTGCGATGCGGAGACACCAGGTCCGCCGGATTGAATCGTCATGTCAAGACCTGCATTCTTATAAAAGCCTTTGGAGAGTGCTGCATACTGTCCGCCATGCTCCGGCTGCGCAAACCAGTTCGTCACCTGTGTGACTTTCGTCAGCTTGACCTCAGCGGGCTTGTTACTAGATGTCTCGCTGCTCTGAGCAGCCTCTCCATTCTTATCGGACCCGCAGGCCGACAACGCCATGACGGCTGAAACGATTAGAGAGAACCCAACTAACTTGATTTTCTTGTCTCTCGTACTGTTTGCGCGCATGTTTCTTCCTCCCTTATCCAAATGAATATCTATATGTGCATCCGCATGTTGCGCAGATAAACACCCGAGGAAATCAGCCTGTCTGGGTCAAATCTCTAAATAGTCAGGGAAACTACGGTGGTCTGGGCTGAAAAACGCGTCAGTGCAAATATCAGAGACTTGCGGTCGCAGCGCTGCCTAACGGGTCCGTCCACTGCTGCTTCAACTGGGACGTATAGATCCAGCGGTTCTTGTTATATACCCAACGTGAGGCAGGGATTTCTTGTAACAGTTCTTCTCCTGAACCTGCATCGAGGACAACGAAGCTTGCCGGATTACCAGCAGTAACGCCATATTCAGGAATCCCGGATATAGCTGCAGGTTGATGAGTCAGCATCCGCAGCACCGTAACAATATCCTCCTCACGGGCCAGATGTGCTGCATAGGCCGTCATAAGACCCATTTGCAGCATGTCTCCCCGGCCAAAAGGGTGAAACGGGTCCTGAATGTTGTCGGAGGCTGCCGCAAGGGGAACTCCCGCGTTCAACAGCTCCTTGACACGCGTTATGCCGCGTCTTACGTTGCCTTGATCGCCGCGGCCCTGCAGATACAGATTGACTGCAGGAAGAGTGACTGCTCCGATTCCCGCTTCTGCTATCTTAGTGATTAGCCGATCTGCCTCCTGCTGAGTCATCGCCGATAGCGAACACAGATGGCCTGCTGTCGCTCTTCCTGCATAGCCGTGCAAGAGGACTTGGTCGCAATAGAAATCTATCGTCTTTACTTCAGGATGATCAGATTCATCGCAGTGCAGGTCAATCGGTCGGTCAAACGCTGTGGCAAGCTGAATCGCCCAACGAATGCCCTCATTCGGATCAGGCGTGAGGTGCGGCGCTCCGCCGACACCGTCGATACCCATCCGCAGCGTCTCCTCGGCGAACTCGGTAAGCTCCCGCTTGTGGGCTGGATCGTAGAAAAACATTGGAAAGTATTGGATGTCAAGAACATCCTTCACAATCTCTCTGGCCTCCAAAGCTGCCTCTACCGTACGAAGGGCAACCTCACGGCCAAGATGATAAGGGACATCAAGATGGCTGCGCAGTGACAGGCTGCCGAAGGAGGCTGCTCGAAGCGCAGCCTGGACGATCCGCTCCTTAATCGACTCCTTGCTGAAGGTCGGGGCAACGGAACGATAACTCTCGATGGCTTCAAGAAGCGTTCCTGAACGATTGCGCACATGAGCAATCGTGTAGGCTTTGTCCAGATGCATATGAACGTCTACAAATCCGGGCAGCACCACCCGCCCCTGCAAATCAATTGCTCCGGCTGTCCGAAGCTCCTGAGCGTTTAGTTCGGTGATCGGCAGGTGCTCTTCCGAAACAACGGGGCCCTCTTGGGCCTGAATGGATACCCACTTCCCGTTCTTGATCCTTAGCTTGAACAATCCGCCGCTCGCGGCAAGGGGCAACCTTGCGTTGACAGCTTCCAGATCAGTTGGCATGCTGATACCATCCTTTCAAGTCTAACGTGCGCTATCCTTCCGACGAACTCATCTCGGACTCATGCCAGGAGCTGAGCATCCACTTGGAGAAGGCATTAACCAGCAGGAAGAAAATGATTCCGAGCAGAGACGCCGAAAGGCCACAGGCGAATAGATAAGCAGTTTGAAGACGGGACGCCGCCACGGTGATGGCATATCCTAAGCCTCCTTGCCCTCCTCCGATGCCGGCGATGTATTCGCCCACGATGGCTCCGATAACGGCAAGGGTACAGGAAATTTTCAGGCCGGCGACGATGTAAGGCAGTGCAGACGGCAGACGCAGGCGAAACATGGATTGCAGAGGAGTAGCGTTGTAAAGGTAAAATAGGTTCTTCATGTTGTGTTCGGTGGAGTTGAGTCCGATCAGCGTATTGGACAGCATCGGGAAAAAGCCGATCAGGAATGCAATGATCACTATGGCGTTGATTCCGGCCCCGAACCAAATTACGATGATCGGCGCGATGGCGACAATCGGAATGGTCTGCATAATAATGGCGTAAGGGTAGATACTTCGCTCGACAAGCTTCGAGCTCGCCAGAACAATTGCGAATCCAATCCCGAGTACAACACTGAGGAGAAACCCAAGCACGGCTTCAACAATCGTTGTATACACCGATACCCACAGATTTGCGGCGTTCTCCGACGCAGCCAGAACGATATCGGAAGGCTTTGGCAGCAAATAAGGCTTAATATCGGCCAGCCGGCAGAAAATTTCCCAACCGCCAATGACAATCACAAACGCCACGACGGGCGGGAGCGCCGTTTTCCACCATGACTGCTTGAACAGGCTTAATTTCCGCTCCGGCACCACTCTCGGGGGTGTCTTAGTAAGAGAATGAAGACTGGAGTCTGCGGCCTTCATAACGATCTCTTCACTCATTGGTTATCACTCCTTGTCGTTTCCAGTGGAGCAGGGGTCTTCAGCTTGCCCGGGTTAAGCAGGGACCGCGGGTCGTTCGCATGTTTGGCCGCACGCATCGCCTCCATTTGCCCGCGTCCGCCCATATCAAGCAGCCATGTGTGGGGATCATTGATTACCACGCCAATCGAACGGAAAAATTCAATGATCTCATATAATCGTTCATGAGAGGTATAGCGGACGATAGGAAGTGCGGCGGGGACGACGACACCAGCAGAACGAATGAATTCAAGGTGCAACAGAACTTCTTCTCCGAACTCTGCCTTGATTTGACCGATTTGCCGGGGGAAATCTACAGGGTCAAAGCCTGCCTGAAGATAAGTAAGTGAAGGATCTGTCTTAAGCGCCCATAAGGTGGTGTGGTTCCAGGTGAAATCGGATAGCCCGATAGTCAGGTGGTACTGATCTGAGGGGATCACATAGCCGATGCGTCCGCCAAATATGGCGGCATGGGACTCAAGCGCAGTCTGGGTACCTTCCTCCGTCTCCAGAAAACACACACTCGCCCCCTGCTCTAACCGTTTTACGATCGGCTTAAAGAACGATGGAATTGGCCATTCGATGGGAGTGACCAGTCGCTTGCGAATGGAGTCATCCAGAGCCACAGCATGAGCGAAACGGTACGCTGCTTCAAAATCATCAAATTGCACGACCGTCTGCCGCCAGGTTACCTTTGATGCGACGGGGATCTTCAGCTCCGTTACGACGCCAGTGGTTCCGTAGTTATGAATGTAAGCAGCCAGTTCGGGGCCATTCACGATAAGCCTCCGGGGAGTTTCTTCCATTGTATATACGACCGCTTCCAGCACGTTTCCATCCCACAAATTCCCCCAGGTGATGGAGCCTATGCCTCCAGAACCTCCGCACACGAAGCCGCCTACCGTAGCTTTCACGAAAGTACTCGGATAAATCCGCAGTTCCTTGTCTTGTTCACGAAGCTGCTTCTCCAGTACCCCCAAGCGGACGCCGGCCTGAACCCGGACGTATTCATCAGTCACCTCATGCACGGCGCTAAGTCCGCTGAGGTCGAGGACAATCCCACCTTCGAGCGGTACTGCCTGGCCGTAGTTCCCAGTTCCCGATCCGCGGGTAGTGATTGGAATTCCGTTGCGATAAGCGAAGGACAGCACCTGTGTGACCTGCTCCTCTGTCTGAGGGATGACGATTGCATCGGCTTTCTTGTCCCGTAGCAGCGGCTCCAGTACAGGGGAATACCAGTAATAATCCTTCGAAAGCTTATCAACTTGCTCTAAACTGAGCAGCAGCCTATCTTCTCCGACAATCTCCGTCATTTCCTTAGTCCAAACAACCGTCATCATATAGCCTCCCTATCGTCAAGTTCTGTGAGTCAGTGCTGCAGAGCATCCGATACGGAACGGACAATCTGTCCGAATTCCGGTGTGGTCCGAAAAGCTTCAGTGCGGGGAAAAGGAACCGGCACATCAATTACAGCGGCTACCTTCCCGGGTCTTGGGGTCATGACAGCTACCCGGGTGGACAAAAATACAGCTTCGAAAACATTGTGGGTGACGAAGAGTATAGTCATTTCCTTGTCCTGGCTCCAGAGGTCCAGCAGCTCAAGCTGAAGCGTCTGTCTCGTAATCTCGTCCAGTGCGCCGAACGGTTCATCCATCAGCAGCAGTTTCGGTTTAGAGATGAGCGCCCTGGCAATCGAAGCTCTCATCTTCATCCCCCCGGACAGTTGTCTGGGCATGGACTTCGTATAATCCTTCAGCCCCACCAGCTCAAGCACATGTTCCGCTTCTAGCTGACGCTGCTTGCGGGGGATGCCACGAATGGCCAACGGAAGGGCCACGTTGTCAATAACGGAGCTCCAGGGCAACAGCGTATGGTCCTGGAAGACGAAGGCGGTATCACTTTGTTTGCGGGCCTGCTTGGGTGAAGCTCCCATCACCTCAAGCACCCCGCCCGTCGGTTCGGATAGACCTGTGATCATTTTGAAGATTGTTGACTTGCCGCAGCCGGACGGGCCGACGAAACAAAGAAATTCACCCTCACTGATAGAGAGGTTCACGTCCTGAACGGCGATGGTGCCATTCGGATACACTTTGGACACTTGCTCCATTGCCACTCTTTCTTTTCTGGCCGCTGTCACTTCCATATGCCGTTTCAGCTCCTCTCCTTAATCCTTCATGGATTCCATATCAAACGCAGCAATTTCCATAAGAGCTTCCGCCAGAAGCGGTCCCGCCTTCTTAAGCATCGCCTCGCCCCGCTCAGGTGTTGCTTTGGTTGCGTCGCCGGCAATTCCACTGCGGGAGATGTCTTTCATAACCCATGCAAACGATCTGGAGCGGAAGTTGAACGATACCGACTGAGGAAACTTAGGCATTTCTCTTACTGCCAGCTCGGGATGAACCCATTCCGGACAGACTGCCATTAGCAGGGAAGTCTCGACATCACCAGCGTGAATGCCGCTCTTCTTCTCATCATCATCGGTGAAAGAATCGCTGTAACGGACTGCACCCGGATCAAGGCGGTATACAGCGAGTCCGGTTGAGATTCGGATCTCCCTAGCCATCATACCGAGAAGATCAGCATTGCCTCCATGAGTATTGAACAGCAGCAGCTTTGTAAACCCGCTTCTGGCGAGGGAAGCGCCAATGTCCTGAAGGAGCATCATCATCGTCTGGGCTGACAATGTAAGGGTCCCTGGGTATTCGGTGTGTTCGGTGCTTTTTCCGTAGCTGAAAGAGGGGATTAGCCAAATCTGGGCGTCATCAGGCAAGTGCTCAAAGGCTTCGGCCAATAACGCCTCTCCAAGTAAAGTGTCAGTGTAGACAGGCATATGCGCCCCATGCTGCTCGATGGCACCTACGGGAAGGACAATCAGCACCTCCTCCTTCGGCAGCTCCCTGATCTCCTGTGTTGTTAGTCTTGGCAGAAATCGGCGATTAAAGGCATTTCCGGTGTATCTGAACATCGAACCACTCTCCTATCATTTCAAATTTGAATTATGTGATGTAAAATGACATAACGAGGCGATTCCCACCTCCTTTTCATACTTAGCATGGACAATTAGGTTGTTTTTTCGAGAATCAAGTTAACTAAACTAACATTCGTAAATCATATATATCACATAAACGAAAGTTTGCATAGCATAAATTCACACTAAATGAACATTAGTTAACATTTTTTTGCTGACAACAGAACTTTCGAAGGCTATAATTGTCAAAAAAAGAGATTTTCCAGGGAGGATTCATCTATGCTCATGGGAACAAGACAACATGAAATCCTGAAGCTGCTGGAGCTCAAACAGCAAATCACGATCATGGAGCTCGCAGAGACGTTCAAAGTCTCACATATGACGATCCGCCGCGATCTGGACCAATTGCAGTCCGAAGGCAGAATAAAACGGTCCCATGGAGGAGCTGTCAAGGTTAAACGATTCATGGGTGCTGATTACGACCAGCGGGCCAATGAACACAAGGCGGAGAAAATGGCGATCGCGAGGGAAGCAGTGAACCATATTCAGGACGGGATGAGCATTATTCTGGATGCGGGAACAACGGTCGCGGCTATGGTGGAAGAATTGGAGAAATTCAAAGGTCTGAAAATCATTACCCGTGATTTGCACACAGCCCTGCTCCTCTCCAACGAAGAGCGATTCGGCAGTTTCGATGTTTACTGCACAGGGGGCCGGCTTAGCAAGTGGGCATACAGTCTGGACGGAATTTATGCGGAGAAGATGCTGGCTTCGTTAACAGTGGATGTAGCTTTCCTTACATGTGAAGCTATTTCACATGCCAAAGGGGCTATGGCGTGGTCACCTGTACTCGTAGGCGCAAGGCAAACGGCTATGAATGCGGCGGACAAAAATATTCTACTGGTGGATTCGACCAAGTTCAGCTACAGCTCGCTTGCAATTTTCTCCAGTCTGGATGCGTTCGACGAGATCATTACCGAAGACGGACTCGATGAGGATGAAGCGGATGTGTACAAGAGTGCCGGCTATCCACTTCGAATCGTCCCCGTGAAATAATCGCTATTTCTCCGGCAGGAGCTGCATCTGCTTTCTGAAGTCTGTAGGCGCAAGGCCTGCATTCTTCTTGAACTGCTTGGAGAAATAGAACATGTCGCTGAACCCGAGCTGTACGGCGATTTCGCTAATGGTGCTGGTTGTAGATGTGAGCAGCTCCTTGGCTTTGTCGATCTTTTTTCGCGTTATGTACTGTATGGGCGGCACGCCGAGCTGCTTCTTGAACAGGCGGATGAAGTAATTGGGATGCATGTGGGCAATCTCGGCAAGCTCATGCACCGTAATATTTTGTTCAATATTCGTTTCAATGTGGTTCAGGATTTTGGTTAGCTTTTCGACAGAGGACAGATTTTTCAGAGTGATTTCATTTGGTTCCAGCTTGCTGAGGTAATAGGAAAAAAGCTCCATCAGCTTGCTCTTGGCGAGCAACTGGGCGTAGATCTCACCCGATTTGACGTGGAGTACGATACTGCTGAACATTTCCTTGACAACCTCGCGGTCCACGGCGCTGCATGTATGGCTCAGCTCCAATATTTTGAACAGATTAATATCTCCAGACTTCACACTGAAGTGACACCAATATTTGAGAAAAGGCTGATTGCTGATACAGGAATAAGATTGCTGCACTCCCTCCGGCATCAAAAAAAGCTCACCAGGCTGAGGATAATATTCCTGATCCCCGATCTTCAGCCACCCTTCGCCTTCGCAAATGAAATAGAACTTGCTATAGTCAGGTGTATAGTCCAAATCCTTCCACTCCGTGCTGCACAGATTATAGTCAGCCATAATTAAATCGAGCTTCAAGTTGGAAATGTAGCTGGTGAGCAGCGTGTGGTTATCCATAAAGAGACCGCCTCAGAGAGTTATTTTTGTACATCAACAAGTTAATGATCTACATACCTATTCGTTCCATCCCCCGCTACAATGAGAGCGGTACAAGAATTACGAGAGGATGGGAATAATAATGGACAAAGCCGGATATTTACAATTGATCAAGAATACGATTGAGTGTGGCAGATTCAAGGATACCTGGGATTCGTTAAGTGAGTTCAAGGTTCCTGCGTGGTACAAGCAAGCAAAATTTGGCATCTTCATTCATTGGGGCCTCTACTCTGTTCCTGCGTTTGGAAACGAGTGGTATTCCCGCAATATGTACATGCAAGGCTCCCCGGAATATGAGCATCACCTGGCTGTATACGGCAAGCATGCAGATTTCGGCTATAAGGATTTCATCCCGTTATTCAAGGCGGAGCACTTTAATGCGGCCGAATGGGCGGAGCTTTTCAAGCAGTCCGGGGCGAAATACGTTATGCCGGTTGCAGAGCATCATGACGGTTTTCAAATGTATAAAAGCGCATACTCACATTATAACACGTACGAAATGGGGCCAAAACGTGATCTTCTCGGTGAAATGAAGGCTGCCTTCGCCGAGCAGGAGCTGGAGCTGTGCGTGTCTTCACACCGTGCGGAGCACTGGTTCTTCATGTCGCATGGCAAGGAATTCGAATCCGATGTGCATGAGCCGTTAGCTCCCGGAGATTTCTACTGGCCGTCAATGCCTGAACCGGATCATCATGACTTGTATGGTTCTCCCCCAACTGATGAATTTCTGGAGGACTGGCTGGTCCGCTGCTGTGAGCTGGTTGACCAGTATCAGCCTAAGGTGTTTTATTTTGACTGGTGGATTCAGAACGCCGCCTTTAAGCCTTATCTCAAGAAATTCGCCGCATATTACTACAACAGAGGTGAAGAATGGGGTTACCCTGTGGCGATCAATTATAAGCATGATGCCTTTATGTTCGGCGCTGCCGTTCCCGACGTGGAGAGAGGCCAATTTGCCGGGCTTAAGCCTTATTTCTGGCAGACTGATACAGCCGTGGCCAAAAACTCCTGGTGTTATACCGAAAACAACAATTACAAATCCGCTGCGGAGATTATCAGAGATCTGGTCGATATCGTCAGCAAAAACGGCAACCTGCTGCTGAACATTGGCCCTAAGGCGGATGGCACTATTCCCGAGGAGGACAAGAATATTCTTCTGGAGATCGGGGGATGGCTAAAAGCTAACGGCGAAGCTATCTATGATACGGCTTACTGGCGCACGTTCGGTGAAGGTCCGACAGAAATTCAGGAAGGCCAATTTACTGACGGGAAGACCAAGCTGTTCACAAGTGAGGATATCCGTTTTACAGTCAAAGGCTCAGTTCTATATGCCACCGTCCTTGTGTATCCTAAGAAGGGCTCTGTGCACATTCAGTCACTTAAGGAGAATTCCCCTCATTTCCAGGGGATCATCAAGCATATCAGCATCCTTGGCTTCGATGAAGTCCCGGCCTGGAAGCGAACGGAAGAAGCTCTTGTAATTACGACTAATACAGTTGCAAGTATGCTGCCGGTTGTGTTCAGAATTGAGCTGGATTAATAAAAATTTTATGCTTTCAAAATAAAACTTGCTATATAAAAGTAATATGCTATAATAAAAACATGTTAAGAAATAAATCAGATTAGGCAAGCAAAATCAACTATTTAGGAGGAATTTCAAATGACAACTCTAAACATCGGAATTATTTTGGGCAGCACCCGTCAAGGACGTGTAAGCCCGCAGGTAGGCGAATGGGTAAAAGGTATTGCGGATGCGCGCGGAGATGCGAACTATGAGATCGTAGATATTGCCGACTACAAATTGCCTCTCCTTGGAGAATCGGATGACTATGCTCCGGCACAGGCTTGGGCGGCTAAGCTGGCTACTCTGGACGGCTTCGTATTCATTGCCCAGGAATATAACCATAGCGTTACAGGCGCTTTGAAGAATGCGCTGGATTCCGCCCGTGAGGAATGGAACAACAAAGCAGCGGGTATCGTCAGCTACGGCTCTGCCGGCGGCGTTCGTGCAGCCGAGCATCTGCGCGGAATCCTTGGCGAATTGATGGTCGCTGACGTTCGGGTACATCCGCTTCTGTCCCTGTTCACCGACTTCGAGAACGGCTCTGTCTTCAAACCAGCAGAACTCCACACTGCCAACGTAAATGCAATGCTTGATCAAGTGCTTGCCTGGAGCGGTGCTTTGAAACCATTGCGTTCCAAATAAAAAAGAGCTGCTCCAAAAGCCACTTCAAAATCTGAAGTGGCTTTTTTGGGCGTTCAATATTAGTTGAACTATAGATTTTCATATTAGGTCTGGTCGTAACTGCGGGGAATGTTTGGACTTCCGTCACTTCTGCCCTTTTATTTCAACTAATATAGCTATGCTGCTTACTTGAGTCCGCTTTGCTCCTGCACTGTATGAATTTGACCGTCCGTGGAGGCCGCAGCTTCTGAGGAAGCATGGCCCGGGCCGAGCAGATTCAGAATAACCACTCCGATGATGATGAGGGCAATGCCAACAACACTTGCCGCATTAATCTTTTCCTTCCAAATAACTACCGAAATAATCACTGTTGCAACTGTGCCAAGCCCTGACCAGATCGCATAGGCCGCATTCAGCGGGATGGTCTTCAGCGATATCGACAAGAAGTAGAACGAGCAGACGAAAGCAATAACCGTCACGATGGACGGGTACAGTCTGGTGAATCCCTGAGAAGCCTTCAGCATCGAGGTTCCAAGCAGCTCACTGGAAATGGATAAGGCCAATAATAAGTAAGCCATCATTTCACCTCCTTCGCCGAGTGCAGCAATTCGTTTCGGATCTGCTGCTTCAATTCCTTATCAGGAGGCGCAAGGCCGAACATTTCCGCAAACCACAGACCGTCAGCCGCAAGTCTGGCAATGGTCGATTGCACAGGATCAAGTCCGTCATTCTCAATATTGTGCTGCCACTTCTCATACGCAGAACGCATGCTATTTAACGATTCGGGATTGAAAAAGAGCGCCGAAGACAGCACCGGACCCATTTCATTACCGACACCTGCATCATCAAAGGTAGATTCGATATAAGCCCTGCTCCATCTCCCCCGTTCCTCTTTGTCCCGCGCAATTCTTTTAGCCACATCGGCCTCAAAGGTTGCCGTCATCTCTTCCACCACACCAAGCACCAGCGCTTCTTTACTGGGAAAATGGTACAACAGACCGCCTTTGCTGACGCCTGCCTTCTTGGCGACCAAATCCAGAGTCAATTGCTCTCCGCCCAGCTCCTTCATCACAGATGTGGCAGCAATTAAGATTAGCTTCCGTTTGGGGATTTTCTCCTTATCTTGAGCTTGCGAATCCATATTTCATCACCGTCCTGAAATGACTATACCGTCTGGACGGTTCAGTTGTCAAATTAGCTACCCGTATAATAATCTTCCGTCAAAGCAATCGTTGATATCCGTATCCGTCCCGGAAAGCTTATCATTTTCAAGCCGAATCCAGCCGATTGTGCCGTTCTTCGTCTTAATCTTTCCATACTTCTTGGTGTCTCCGCCCAGAAAATAAACCGTCTCCCCCGGCTCTATCCATTTGAGGATATCCTGACTCCCGGAGGTTTTGTAAACCGGAAACCGCACTTTGGCGACCCAGGGAGTCGGCGGCTCCATAGGATAAAAATCTGCAGGAGCTTCTTTCCACAAGTGATTGCTGCCCAGCTTATATTTTTCAAGATAGAACCAGCATTGAAAATCATAGGCCTGTCTGGAAGAAATGGCGATTCCCCGCCCATCCATCGCTTGCACGTTTCCGGTATACCCGTCCAGAGTCCCCATGCTGATCAGCTTTTTTCCGTTGTAGTAATAGTAATTCGTGGAACGCTGCGCGCTTACATTGACATCCTCCAAGGCGAGCTCAAAATACGGGTCTTGGATATCGGCATCTACGATTTTGAAATAGGGTCTCGGCACAAAATTGGACAGAAAAAATTTCACTGAAGTATCATTCACCTTAAGCACCCATTCGTCATCTTCTTCATTGTGTTTGCTTAAGATCATTTGGATATGGTCAACTGTTCCGTCACCGTTTAGGTCCACATAGGCATTTTGAAGCCTCTTTGAATCCTTCTCATGAGGATAATCCAGCATATGATAATCTACATCCCACACCCGTTCCAGCTTGTTTGCTGCGAGCAGCTTTTCGTGTTGTTGAATCAGCTTGATATTCTTGCGCTCGATCTCTGACAGACCGTCTTTATAATCTGGATCGGGCTTGTACCAGCGTTTACCTGCAAAGAATGCTTTCAGGTCCGCCCGCTTAAACACCAATCCATGACGCGCAAATATCTCATTTCGAGCCAGCTCCAGCATTCTGCTGTCGATGTTGCTAAGATTGGCTTCAGTTAACAACGTTGTGCTGCTGTCTTGAAATATATAATCTCTGCCTTGAAAAGCTTCCGAATCCTTGCTTGGAACATTTTCCGTTATATGTATTTCCGGCGATTTCTCCGGCTGTGCGGCTTGCTCTGCATCACATCCGACAATCTGCAGCGGCAAGGCTGCTGTAAGAAATAAAAGTTGAAGTTTACGGCGATTCAATTTAGTTTGCCTCCCTCCCGCAAAATCCGCTCCAGCCGCTCCAGATCTATGCAGGTCTCGATGCCTTCCGGGTGCCAATGCTGCATACAGCCTGAATGATGGAGCAGCACACATTGCGGTTCGTATCCCATTTCTTTCGCTTTATATCCGCCGGAAATCAGATTCAGCACACAGGCGATACCGACGATACCGACCTCTCCCTTCTGAATGCGCTCCCGGCCGAACGCAGTCGAGGCATGCGGGATCATCAGCACCTTGCAGCCGTAGGCTGCAGCCATTTTCGTAGCAGCATTTACCCGGCAGTTCACGGAACAGCCTTTGCAGGCATATCCAGTCCCCTCTTGTACAGCCCGGCAAGCCTCAGCCGATTTATTGCGCATGCACACGGGGAGAAAGACCATTTTTTCTTTGGCTGCCAGGAAGGCATCATGAAAGACCCGGTTCATGATCTCAGCGCCCACCATATTCAGATGATACTCCACACGTGCGCGGCTGCAGAAGATGCGGTTTTCCTGCCATTTCAGGCGCTGCTGGTTACGTTCAATATATGAATCTACGCTGGTTGTGTAGCTGCCCAGACGCTCGACACTTTCGTGTTCGAACCAGATGGCTTTCTTTACTGCTTTTACCAACATACTGTCGCTTTCCCCATTCGGCAACCCCTTCATAAAATCCAGCCAGAGCGTGAGGCGTTTACACTCCTGCTCGAACTCTCCGCTCGCCTGCAGCCAGCCAACAAGTCGAGCGAACTCTTGCAAACGAATCCGCTCCTTGGGCTGTCTATGCCGTGCTAATATGGCGGTTCCGGCAAACCCTTTCAGCCGATCCACCGCTCTGCGCGCACCCGCGCTCCGTCCTTTTTGTCCGTAAATTGATGACAGCAGCCGTCCGGTAAACACACTGCCCGCAACCGCTCTATCTCCATAGACTTTCCATAATACACCAATCATCAAATATTCAAGGGCACACACGTCTGGAGCGAACGGTTCCAGCTTGCGGAGTGCAAGATAACGGCTGAATTTGCCTACAGCTTGTTCTGTATGCAATTTTGCCAGCACCTCATCGGTAAAAGCGGCAACATCCGCATAATAAGTTTCTGTCCCGCCACTGCTATCACTTAAAGAGTAGGTTAACGTTTCTATGAAGTTTTCACTCATAAAGATCACCTCTTGCTTAGCTATATGACCAAGATAGCATTTCCAGTGAAAGCTGTCAGTGATCGGACATGCTTCTACCAGCGATTTTATTGGCAAAAAATGATACGATAGTACAGATAAACCTGTGAGCTAAGGAGAACTCAAGATGAATCAGCTTGTATTTTTTCTGGGACCGGCAGGCGCGGGCAAAACCACACTGGCAAAAGCCGTAGCCACCCGCCGCAAAGCCGCTGTTTTGGATATGGATATTCTGCTGCGTCCTGCCGCCAATGCCATCATGACGATGCACGGACTGGACCCGGCGGACCGGGATTCCGCTGAATATAAACGGCTCTGCCGCGACCTGGGCTACCGGATTACAATGGATGCCGCGCTCGACAATATGGGGCTGGATTGTGATGTATATGTAGTTGGACCTTTTACCAAGGAAGCTGCAGATGCAGAGTGGATCAGTAGCGAATTGGCCCGGATAGGACGCTCCCTTCAGGATACCCAGGTCAAGGTAGTGCTGGTGGAGCTGGGGAGTGAGGAGCTGTACCGGGAGCGGATTGAGGGCAGACACTCGCAGCTGGATGACTGGAAATTCAACCACTGGAACGAATTCCGTTCTGCGCTGGGAAGCCGCGCGGTGGCATGGCCGCTTCCGGCCGGGAATATCCGGCGCATTGACAATTCGAACCCGGATGTTCAGGCTGCCGCCGCAGAAGTGGAAGAATTCATTTATGGAAGAGCCGAAAAAACCTTGCTGGCAGAATGAGCGCCAGGCAAGGTTTTTTTCGGTTACAATGGGGGGCGATTAGGTCTTGGAGATGTAGCTGCGCCAGCCGCTGAACGAGGTAATGTCTTCGGCGGTGTCTGCCGCGTAGCCTTCGCAAATGAAGCCGCTGACCTCTTCGCCGTTCTCCAGCTCCACCTTGCCGATGCCAAGCGGCGCAGGAATAGATGCGGTAAATGCGCCGAATGAAGCAAGCGGCATCTCCCACAGCTCCAGTCGGATGGAAGCTCCACCCTTCGTCTGCTTGATCAGCCCCGGCTTGGCCGGCACCGTCGGGAGCTTGTACAGCTTATATTTCGCTGCCGTTGCTGCCTCGCGCAGAAATTGCGCGCCGCTGCTGTTCATTTGCTGCTCAAGCGGCAATCCGCGCATGTGCAGGCCACATACCGCAACCGTAATCGTCTGCTGCTCCATCATTGCTCCCTCCCTCCATTCTTCGAATACAGCTTGGCAAAAGCGCGCAGCCGTCCCTCATCTTCAGCCGGTGTGAACAAGCTGATGCCGAACGGAAGGCTATCTTCCGCTTCACCCGCAGGCAGCGCCACCGCACAAAGATCCAGCAGATTGCAATGATTGGTATACAGTCCCATCTGGCTGTTCGTAAAGACCGGATCTTTCCGCACCTGATCCCGCGTCCAGGTTCCGCCTGCTGTCGGCAGCACAAGCACTGCGTCCTTCAGCAGCTTCCGCGCTTCAAGCTTGAAGGTCTGCAGCTTGTGCATGGCCTGGAAGACGGAGGCGGCAGTATACTCTGCTGCCGCTCCGGAGCGCAGAACGGTCTCCGTCACCGGGAAGGCCGTTCCGGGATTCGCTTCTATGAAGCTGCCGAGGTCGGCCCAGCGTTCGGCTACCCACGGACCGCCGTACAGAATCGCGGCGGCTTCCGAGAACATCGCGGTATCGACGGGAACTAGCGGAATCCCAAGCTCTTGCACACTCACGAGTGCGGATTCCCAGGCTTGTCTGTAGCTGTCAGCGAATGGCCCATAGAACATTGGCGTCTCTGCCGGAACCGCTATGCGCAGCGGCAGATTCTCTTCGGGCTGCGGCAGGGGGCGCGACCACGGATCATCTTCGTGGAAGCCGCTTGCCGTGCGGTCTACCTCAAGCGCATCCGCGAGCGTATGAGCCATAACGGTAACGCAGTCCAGGCTGGCACAGGCTGGAACGACGCCAACCGTCGGCCAGGAGCCCAGACTGGGCTTCCAGCCGACCAGGCCGTGCAGCGCGGCAGGCACGCGCCCGGAGCCGGCGGTGTCGGTTCCGAGCGCGAAAGCGGCCTGCCCCCGGGCAACGGCCACCGCGGAGCCGGAGCTGGAGCCGCCGCTGATCAGCTCCGGGCGCAGCGCGTTATGCGCTTCGCCGTAGGGACTGCGGGTACCGACGAGACCGGTGGCGAATTGGTCCAGGTTGCTTTTTCCGACCGGAATGGCTCCAGCGGCGATCAGACGTTCAACCACACCGGAATGCCGTTCAGGCATGTAGGAATATTCAGGGCACCCCGCCGTGGTTAGCACCCCGCCAAGGTCAATGTTGTCCTTGATGGCAAAGGGAATCCCCCAAAGCGGGTAATCCAGCGGATTCCGCGCAGACAAGCGGTCCAGGTAAGGCTGTATGAACTCCAGGTCCGGGGCTGTGATCCAAATATTCATCCTCTTGTCTCTGTCTGCGCGCAGAATAATTTCATGAATGATTTCGTATGGAGTAGTGTCCCCGCTCAGATAAGCAGTCCGCAATCCGGCTATCGTCAGTTTATGCGGGATATCCTTATTGTTCATTTGCTTGCCTCTCCTCTCTTAAGTGACAATACTGACCAGAAGCTGGCCCGCCTGCACAGTTTCACCTTGAGCGACATAGATCGCCTCAACCGTCCCTGAGGAGGTTGCCTTCTGATTGAATTCCATCTTCATGCTCTCCTGAATGACCAGCGTGTCGCCTTCATTGATGTGCTGGCCCGGGGCAACCATGATCTTCCACACACTGCCCGGCATGTCGCTGCGTACTCCGATTGTGCCGGGCGGCAGCTCCTGCTCAGCTTCCGGCTGTGCGTGGTCCTGCTCGGACATGTATTCGGCGAGCCCGAGCTTTTTCCAGTTCTCGCGTTCCGCTTGGAACGCACTCTGCTGGCGGGCCCGGAACTCGGCGGTGCTCTCTTCAATCGTTTCAAGGAAACCCAGATATTCGCCGAGATCGAAGGTAGTTTCTTCAATTTTTGCTTCAAATCGGCCAAGCAGGAAATCTTCGCGAAGCGTCAGCAGCTCCTCAGCGCTTACCGGATAGAACCGGATTTGATCGAAGAAGCGCAGTAGCCACGGCTTGCCTGGCTGGAAGCTGTCTGTAGATCTGAGGCGATTCCACATCTGGATGGTGCGTCCGACAAATTGATAGCCGCCCGGCCCCTCCATGCCGTACACACACAGGTAAGCTCCGCCGATGCCGACTGCATTTTCCGGGGTCCAGGTGCGGGCCGGATTGTATTTGGTTGTGACCAGCCGGTGGCGCGGATCAGTCGGCGTTGCCACTGGAGCGCCCAGATAGACATCTCCAAGGCCAAGCACAAGATAATTGGCTTCGAAAATGATTTTCTTGACGTCTTCAATGCTGTCCAGTCCGTTAATTCGGCGGATAAAGTCAATATTGCTCGGACACCAGGGGGCATCCGGCCGGACGGTTTGCTGGTAACGCTCAATCGCGATGCGGGTGGCGGGATCATCCCAGGATAACGGAAGATGCACAATCCGCGAAGGGACGCGGATGGATTCCAGCGGCGGCAGCGAGCGGTCGATCTCAGCAATGAGGAGCGCCGCTTCCTTGACGGTCATCCGTGATGCATCCAGATGAACCTGCAGGGAGCGGATGCCCGGAGTCAGGTCCATCACTGGAATTTCTCCATGCTCCTGAACTGCCTGCATCAGCGCATGAACCTGGAAGCGGAGCAGGAGATTCAGTTCCATATCCCCGTATTCCACCAGAAGGTTGGCATCTCCACTGGCGCGGATCGTAACCGCAAACTGGCGGCCCGCTGCTTCGTGATGAAGAATTGGGTAATCTGGTGCCACTTGGGTGCCAGCACCTTGCAGCGCAGGCAGATTAGCCCTGTTCTGGCCTGTCCCAAGCTCAAGCAGGAACTGCTCCTGTGCTTCACGGAGCCTCTCCGCTTCTTCCAGCGTCAGCAGCCGGAAGCTGACCTTGTCTCCCGGACGAAGCTGACCGATCTTCCAGAACTCCGCTGAAGCGGTAGTGACAGGGCAGACAAAGCCGCCAAGCGACGGTCCGTCCGGACCAAGCAGAATGGGCATATCGCCGGTAAGATCAAGAGCGCCTATTGAATAGGCGTTGTCATGGATGTTAGAGGGATGTAGTCCGGCATCGCCTCCATCCTCACGTGCCCAGAGCGGTGCCGGTCCCATCAGACGGACTCCGGTCCGGGAGCTGTTGAAATGCACCTCCCATTCGGTTCCGGTAAGCTGTTCCAAATAGGACGGATTCAGGAACTCCTCGGTGCAGTGAGGTCCCGGAACTACGCCGATTGACCAGTGCCGGACAAGTGCCGGACGGTTCCCGGGAAGCAGCTCCACTGCGGAGGGCAGGGCCGCCGCAGGCTTGACGCCCAGCACATCCCCCGTCCGCACTGCGCGCCCGCCATGTCCGCCGAAGCCGCCAAGCGTGAAGGTGGAGGCGCTGCCCAGAACCTGGGGCATATCCAGGCCGCCGCCAAGCAGCAGGTAAGCGCGCATTCCGCCCTGTGCCTCGCCGAACGCCAGCGTCTGGCCCGCTTCAGCCAGGACCGGGCGGAACATTGGAACAGGAAGACCGTCCAGCACTGGCTTCATATCGGCTCCAGTCAGACAGAACCACATGGCGCCGCGGAAGCGGTAAGTTCCGCCGCGCAAGGTCAGCTCAAGTCCGGGAGCAGTATCGGGATTGCCCAGAAGCTTGTTGCCGATCCGGAAGGCGAGCGGGTCCATCGGTCCGCAGGGGGGAACCCCCACATCCCAATAGCCAGTCCGTCCGGGATAATCCTGCACAGTAGTCTGTACTCCACCATCCAGTACCTCCAAGGCATGCTCGGATGGCGTGAATCCGTCCAGCAGCCGGGTATAGACACGTCCGGCAGTGAACTCCTGCTCTCGAAGCAGTTCGGCAATATAGGACAAATTCGTGGTCAAACCATAGAAGCGGCTCTCTGCCAGCGCCTCAGCAAGCTGATGAATGGCCTCTTCACGGCTCTTACCATGAACAATAATCTTCGCAAGCATCGGGTCATAGAGTGTTGTCACCTCTACACCATCTGTCACCCAGGTTTCATTGCGGGAGCTTTCCGAGAGTATTACTTGATCCAGCCGTCCCGCACTGGGGCGGAAATCACGCAGGCAGTCCTCGGCATAAATGCGGGCCTGGATGCTGTGCCCTTTCGGTTCAGGCACAAGCGCCTGCAGTCCGTGCAGCTCATCAGCAGCTTCACGAACCATCCATTCCACGAGATCGACGCCAAGCACTTCTTCGGTGACCCCATGCTCCACCTGCAGCCGGGTGTTCACCTCAAGGAAGTAAAAGGCCTCAGCATTCGGATCGTAGAGAAATTCGACCGTTCCGGCACTGCGGTAGCCAGCCGCTGCCGCCAGCATGCGGGCGGACTCCAGCAGTTCGGCCCTTACCCGCTGCGGCAGCAGCGGAGCCGGAGTCTCTTCAACCACCTTCTGGTTGCGCCGCTGAATCGAACAGTCCCGCTCACCCAGAACGGCGATTTCACCCGCCCGGTTGCCGAAGATTTGCACTTCGATATGCCGGGCTTTGGCGATGTATTTCTCTAAGAAGACACCGCCGTTATTGAAGTTGGACGCTGCCAGATGGGTTACGGCAGCGAAGGCTTCCCGCAGCTCTGACGCCGCACCGCAGATACGCATCCCGATCCCCCCGCCCCCGGCTGTGCTCTTGAGCATAACCGGATAGCCGATGGCTTCGGCTGCATGCAGCGCGTCCTCAAGTTCGGTCAGCAGCGGGGTTCCCGGAAGCAGCGGGACCCCGGCGGCTTCGGCGATTTCCCGGGCTGAGTGCTTAAGTCCGAACATCTCCATCTGCTCAGGCGATGGACCAATGAACACAATCCCCTGCTCCCGGCAGGCACGGGCAAATTCGGCATTCTCGCTCAGAAAGCCATAACCGGGATGAATCGCCTGCGCGCCGGTCTGCTTGGCAATCTGCAGGATCAGTTCAGCGTTCAGATAGCTGAACTGCGGAGCGCCTTCCCCGATCAGTACTGCTTCATCCGCTCCGGCAACATGAAGGCTGGCTTGATCTGCTTTGGTATAGACAGCTACAGAAGCAATTCCCATGGCCCTGAGCGTACGCTCAATGCGGACGGCGATTGCGCCTCTGTTCGCGATTAGCACTTTTGTAAACATAGTTGCCCTCCTCCCTGAAGATTTGATCTTATTTATCCCAGATTAGTACCTGCACCGGTGTCGGATTATAGGCATTGCAGGGGTTGTTAAGCTGCGGACAATTGCTGATCAGCACCGTGGTCCGGCGCTGTGCCTGCATCTCCACATAAGCACCGGGAGAGGATACCCCATCCTCGAAGGTCAAACCGCCTGCTGGGGTTACAGGCACATTCATGAAGAAATTTATGTTCGGCGCCAAATCGCGTTTGCTGTATTTGTGGCTCTCGGGGTGGCGTGACAGCTCGAGCATGAAAGTATCCCGGCAGTTATGCATATGCCCCTTCTCATGGGCATACCGCACGGTATTGCTCTGTGAAGAGCAGGCTCCCCCAAGCGTGTCATGACGTCCGCAGGTATCAGCCACTATGGTCGCAAGCGGCTGACCCGATTCGGTCATCAGCAGAGAGCCGGTGGTCAGATAGATATTCTTCTGGGCAGCGATAGATTGCACCGCGCTATAGTGATCTTCGGGATGCTCTGCATCATAGAGCAATGTATCCGCAGCCTGGTTGCCCTCCAGATCAACAATCCGCAGCACCTGACCCGGCTTCAGCTCCTGCATCCAGCCTTCACCTGCGGGGATGATCATGCTATATATTGCTTCATCAGCCTTACGGCTGCTTTCCACCCGATGAAATCCATTCATTTTTTTATCCTCCCTGTTACTATTGATGTCCTTCAGCCTTGAAGCGCGTAATACTTCCATGTATTTTCGAAGGCGCGCCGGTTCTCCGGCCGGGCGTTCACACATTCATCGTCCGCTTTCAGCGGTTCAGCATCCAGAATTTCGATTTTGACCGGAACCGAAGGAAAGACGCTGCTTGGATCAAATGGATTAGGAGTATTGGAAACCAGCAGCAGAATGTCCATTTCCGTACGCAATGTTACAGTGGAGCCCTCAGCACAATGCCCGTCTGCAAAATGCATATTTCCTTCCTCATCGCAGAAAATTTTGGAGAACAGATTGATGGCCGGTGACAAATCCCTGACCGCGAGACCATTACGCACCAGCTCTACGGAGAAATTGTCCTGGCCGCAGCGGTAACGTTCATTGCGCACCTCCTGGTAGCGGCTGATTCCATATTTGGCTTCCGTCACCGAACGCAAGGTATAACCGCCAAGCGGATCATGCCAGCCCAGAGAGTCCTGAACAATGCTGGCCATAGCGCGTCCGTTGTCGCTCATCAGCACATGGCCTTGAGTCAGGTGGGCAGTGTGCTGTGCCTTCAGGGTATCCGGCATGTTATAGCGCTCCGTTAAGTCCTGCATGTTGTACAGAAGAAGTGAAACATTGGCCCCCTGCTCCAAAGCCGTAAAGCGGACCAGCTTCCTCTTCCCGATTCTGCCTGACCATTTGCCTCCCGGAGTCATAGTTTCACTCCAATGCTGCTGCGATTTCATCCTGCTCATCTCCTCTAATGTCTGTATTATGGAAAAATAAAAGGGAGACATCACAAGACTTGGCGTCTCGATGATATCTCCCAGGTTTTTATCCTTCCGTGTCCGCTGGCCGCTCGGCGGCAAGCTGTCTACTCTCGGACCAGCCCCGGCTGCGGTGCCGGCGGAACCCTAGTAGACTATTAGTTATTCAATTAGAATCGCGATAGCTTTTACGTCAGTTAATATAACATTAGATTCATTTTTATGTCAAACAATAATTCGGAAAATGACATTTTTCAGCATTTTTCGGCACAATTACAGTGAATTTTATGTTTTTTTAAAGAAAAGCTTGTCAAAATAAAAATCTATATGTTAGTATACGTAACATAAATTAAAAACAAAACAGTTTACTAGGGTTCCGCCTTAACGGGGTCAGGTCCGAGAGTAAACCACTTGTTGCTTTTGGTAGCGGCATGTGACACGGAGGGATAAAAACCCGGGAGATTATTACCAAATAATCTTCCGGGTTTTTCATTTTACCTAAAATAACATAAGGAGGCAGCAGTTGGATTTAACGGATAGGACAGTAAATAATACATTATACGGAGGGTACCTAAATGAAAAAGCATCAAAAAGGATTTTTCGCACTCGCCATGTCCACTCTGCTGTTTATCGCCGGCTGTGGGGCGGGCAATGCGAACAATAAAAGTAATGATGCCGGCAACGCCGCAGCAACCACAGCGCCAACCACAGCCTCAAGCTCAGCCGCTCCGGCAGCAGATGATGTGAACATCCGTTTTGGCTACAGTCCATGGCTCGGTTCAGCCGGTGCGATTGTTGCCAACGAGAAGAAAATTTTTGCCGATAAAGGTGTAAATGTAGAATTTGTGCAAATGGAAGGCAATACGAAGGATGCGTTTATGTCCGGCAAGCTGGATGCGGTTGTCCAATCCCTTGACGCCGTTGTACAAATGAAAGCCACTGAAGATCCGAAGGACCCGGTTCAGGTTATTGCTGTTATTGACCGCTCCAAAGGTGCGGATGGAATTATTGCAAGCAAGGATGTCGCCACTCTGCAGGATCTCAAAGGCAAGGATGTTGCCGTATCCATCGGTTCAGTCGCCCACTTCCTGCTGTTGAATGCACTTCAGACGGTTAACATGAAGGAAAGCGATGTAAATATTGTCAATATGAATAACAACCTGGCCGGCTCCACCTTCATGGCAGGTAAAGTCGATGCAGCAGTAACCTGGGAGCCATACCTGTCCGAAGCCGCCGCCAAAGACGGACATCTGCTCTACTCCACTAAGGATGCGCCGAATTTGATCGTTGATGCACTGGTTGTCAAGAAGAGCATGATTGATGAGCACCCGGAAGCGCTGAAAGCAATGGTTGCTTCTTTTGATGAAGGACTGAAGCTGTTCAGCACTACCGATGAAGGCAAAAAAATCGTTGCCGATGCGCTTGGGATGGATGTTGCTGCTGTAGACAGTACGATTGCCACATTGGATCTGACGACCTCAGAGGCCTCCAAAACGATGCTGGTTGATAACAAGGCAGAATGGGAAACTACGATGAAGGGATTCTCCGCATTCTTCATGGACCAGAAGATCATCACCTCGCCAGTCGATCCTGCAGGCATTATCAATACGTTCCTATACCAATAAAAAGGAGAATGAATAATGGAAAAAGAATCGCGTAAAATCGTTGGCAATCCCGCCCTCCTGCTGGTTGACCCGCAAAAAGGAATCTACAAATCTCCCGCCAAGGATGTGGAAGCGTCCGTAGTAGCGCTGGAGCGTGTGCTGAAAGCTGCCAGGGAAGCTGGCATGCCGGTCATCTTCTTCCAGGAAATTCACCGCAAGGAAATGGTCGATTATGGCCGGGAGCTGGACGGAACCGAGAACATCCATTGCCTTGAGGGCTCGGAGTATATTGATATTATTGAGCGTCTGCAGCCTATTGATGGAGAGTTCACCAATATGAAGCGCCGGTATAGCTGCTTTTTCGGGACAGACCTGGACATTCTGCTGCGCGGGCTGAACATTCAAACGCTGATCATGGGGGGCTATTACACAGATGTCTGCGTACATTACACCGCTGTGGATGCCCATCAGCATGATTATTATATCCGCGTCCTTCATGACGCCTGCCGTGGCTCCAGTGATGAAGCACACGAAGCGTCTCTCAAGGCCATGACTTATCTGCAGCACGCATCCCGCACAAATTCCGATGAAATGGTTCCATTAATTGAAGCTTGGGGCAAAGCACAACGAGCATCCGTTTAATACGGGTGCTTGTCAACCATAAGTAATCCGCAAGGCTGCTTAACGGAGGGAGAGCTTTTAGATGAAGAAAAAGAACAACAGGCAGTTGTTCAAAATCCGCGGCGACATCAGCCGCAAGGTATATTTGATCACTGTAATTGCTACATTTGCCGCTATACTCGCGATTTGGAGCCTGCTCAGCTATGGGAATATGGTCAGCGCAACCTTTTTGCCGTCACCGGGAAAAGTATGGCAGTCCTTCACAACGAATCTGCAAGATGCGGATTTCTGGGGGTATGTCGGAATCAGCGCCTACCGTGTACTGATGGGCTATCTGCTAACCTGTCTGCTCGCTATTCCGCTCGGCATTCTGGCCGGTACGTTCAAAATTTTCGAAGCCATCATCGTGCCTGTAACCGAATTTATCCGCTATATGCCCGCTACGGCCTTCATTCCTTTAATTATTGTATGGATCGGGCTGGGTGAATCCGCCAAAATATCGGTGATCTTCGTTGGATGCTTCTTCCAGATGGTACTCATGGTTGCGGACAATGCCAAATCTGTCTCCGGCGAACTGCTTCAAGCTTCTTATACACTCGGTGCACGCAAAATCCAGGTACTCCGCAAGGTGCTGCTGCCAGCGTTGCTTCCGGATCTGATGAACTCGATGCGCCTGATCATGGGCTGGGCCTGGTCCTACCTGGTGGCGGCTGAGCTGTTCGCTGCAAGCTCGGGGCTTGGATTCATGATTATTCGCGCACAGCGTTATATGCAGACTGAGACTATTTTCATGGCGATTCTTATCATCGGACTGCTGGGGCTGATTATTGACCGGCTGTTCGCACTGCTCAACAAGAAGCTGTTCCCTTGGGCTGAAGGAGGACGATAAAATGAGCACAAACGAATCCAGAAAACGCAAAATCGTAGTCAATGCCTTATCCAAAAGCTATGAAACTAAAAAGGACACTTTTCTGGCCCTGGATCATGTGGACGCGCATATTTATGAAAATGAGTTCGTTACCCTCGTCGGCCCTTCCGGCTGCGGGAAATCCACCATGCTGCGGATCTTGGCAGGTCTTGAAGATGCTTCCTCGGGAGCGGCCTCCATCTCCGGCAGAACAATTGAAGGTCCGGGTGCAGACCGCGGTGTTGTTTTTCAATCCTATACACTTTTCCCCTGGCTGACTGTCCGCGACAACATCGAGTTCGGTCTGGCGCTAAAGAACGTTCCGCGCAAGCAGCGCAGAGAAGTCTCAGATAAATATCTGGAGCTGGTGAATCTTGTGAATTTCGGGGATACCTATCCCAAGCAGTTGTCCGGCGGTATGAAGCAGCGGGTGGCAATTGCCAGAGCGCTGGCCAATTCCCCGGAGATGCTACTGATGGACGAGCCCTTTGCCGCACTGGACGCGCAGACGCGGGGAGACATGCAGGAGCTGCTGCTGAATATTCAAAAGCATGAGAAAGCAACCATCCTCTTCATCACCCACGATATTGAGGAAGCGATCTTCCTGTCGGAAAGACTGTATGTGATGAAAAGCCGTCCCGGCCGCATCGTCCGGGAGATTGAAATCCCCGCCGATATGCGCCAGAACAAGGAACTTAAGGATTCGGAGCCATTTATCGCGCTCAAGAAGGAAATCGTTGATCTGCTTCATTCCAAGGAATAATATCATACGCGAATCCGGGCCAGCAGCCCTGTGCGGATAGGAGGCATTATGGCAGCTACTGCAGTCAAAAAATTATACGTCCTGCTGTGCGGTTTCGAGGTGCTCCCGCTGGGAGTTTCCATCCGGGGCAGCGATAACCGCATTATTGTTGCAGAGCCGATCTGCGCTTATCTTGCAGAAACCGAGACAGGCTGGGTCCTGTTCGATACAGGCATCGACGCTTCACGAATCCATGATCCGGTCCTGGCCAAGACCTATTATACCGACCGGGGCTGGACTACACTTCCTGTTGTGCATCCTGCACATTCTCTGACCGGTCAGCTCAAGGAAATAGGAGTGCACCCGGAGGACATTCAACAAGTCGTGCTATCCCATATGCACGCCGATCATACCGGCTATCTGAAGCTGTTCCGCCACGCGAAAATTATCGCCCAGCGGGCAGAACATCATTATGCTCTGCACACACCGCCTGAGCTGGGAAATATCATAGAGGATTATAATCTTCCCGAGCTGGACTGGCAGTTAATTAAAGGAGACTGCGAGCTGATGCCAGGCATACAGCTCATCTCTACACCCGGACATACGCCCGGGCATCAATCCGCACTTATCTCTTTGCCTGGAGGGAGCCGTCTTGTGCTCACCTTCGATGCCGGAGACTTCCTGCAGAATTTCGAGCAGGAGCTGCTTCCCGGCACTGCAAGTGATGACGCACAGGCGCTGGCTTCCATCCTGCGGCTGAAGCAGCTTGCCGAAGAACCCGGCAGCATTCTGTTCCCGCTGCATGATCCGAATTTTATCCAGACTGCCAAGCTGGCACCGCTCTACTATGATTGAAATGTGCAAGGAGATGTAACGCATTGAAATCCACACCCAAGCAGGCCGCCTCCGTCCCGCTGGCGCCTATTATGATTGCTGTCTTCTGCAGTGTATTTATTTCGAATCTGAATACTAGCACAGTCAATCTTGCCGTTCCGACGCTGATGAAGGTGTTTCATACCGAAATGCCGGTCATCCAGTGGGCGCTTACGGGATATATGATGGCTATAGGCATCGGCTCACCGCTCGCCGGCTTCCTGATTTCCAGATTCGGCACGAAGAAGGTGTACGCCACTACGCTAATCGGCTTCTCCTTCGCCTCTCTTCTCTGCTCCTTGGCCTGGAATCCCTTCTTCCTGATTGCCGCACGGGTGATTCAAGGGGGCTGTGCCGGACTGATGCTGCCCGTCACACTTACCCTGCTCTACCGGACGGTTGAACGCAAGCAGCAGCCGATGGCAGTCAGTCTCTGGGAAGCAGCAGGCTGGCTTGGGCCGGCACTTGGCCCTGCCGTTTCCGGCCTTTGTCTGCAGTTCTTAAGCTGGCGGTGGCTGTTCCTGTTGAACTTACCGCTGCTCCTGCTGTCCGTTCTCCTTGTCCTCCGCTATGTACCCGCAAGTCCGGGGGATTCAAGCATGCGGCTGGACAAGCTCAGCGCTGTATTATCCAGTGTCGGCAGCTTCACTGTGCTCTTTGCCTTCAGCAAGGCCTCCGCCTGGGGCCTCCTGGACAGCAGAACCTTACTGCTGCTCGCGGCTGGAATCCTGCTGCTGATTCTCTTCGTTAGACGGCAGCTCAGAGCGGATACTCCGCTGCTCGAATTTCGCGTATTTCAGAACCGCACTTACGCGATAAGCGTGCTGATGCTCGGACTGATTAATGCCGCATTGTTCGCGGCAGTCTACTTCGTGCCTTATTTTCTCCAGACGGCCAAAGGTGTCCCCGCCGCCAGCACCGGGCTTGTAATGCTGCCCTCTTCTGTTGTGATGGTGCTGCTGCTCCCATTGGTAGGCAAGCTGTATTCCCGGCTGGGGCCGATGAAGCTGGCGGCTGCGGGGATTTCCCTGATGGTGCTTGGCACCTGGATGCTCTCACGCATGACGGTGGATACGGCTAATAGCGAAGTGATTCTGTGGACGGTTACCCGCAATGTCGGCATCGCCTTCTCATCAATGCCGCTGATGAATGCAGGTCTGTCCGGCCTGTCCGATAATCTGATTGGGTACGCCACCTCAATGACCAGTTGGTTCCGCCAATGCATGGGTTCGCTGTCTATTGCAATCTTCACTGCGTTCTACACCTGGAGAACAGTGGTGTACACTTCAGCCGGGCCGGCAGCAGTAAGCAGCTCTGAAGCCGTAGTCTTCGGTGTGCAGCAGGTGTTCATGCTGGTAGCCTTCATGCTGGTCTGTATGCTGCCGCTAGTGCTTACCTTCCGCAAATCGGGCAAGATTTCCTGACAACTGTATAAGTGGAACTTTAGATTTTCATATTAGGGTCTGGTCGTAACTACGGGGAATGTTTGGACTTCCGGCCACTGTTGTCGTAAGAATGTTTTGGATTGTACCGCTAATAGCGGATAACATCCGGAGACAAAGGCGGACGCTACCGCTCCTCCAGTTCCAAACTTCCCCTCCGCACTCCTACCTTTTTATGATTCCTTTAAAGTTTAACTTATATATGCTCCCTGCTTCGAATAAAAAGGGCTGGCTCATTCGTAGATAAATCTACTGTGAGCCAGCCCTTTGTCAACCACAGACCTCACCTTAAGCCAGGCCATGAAGCTGCTTGAACTCCTCCGGCTTCATTCCGGTCACCCGTTTGAACACCGCACAAAAGTAGCTGGTGTTCTCGAATCCGGCCTGCTCCGCGATCTCATAAATTTTTTTCTCTCTGCCGCTGAACATCAGCTGCTTGCTCCGGTTAATCCGTTGTTTGTTGATGTAGGTTACAGGCCGTTCATGCATCGTCCGCCTGAACAAGCGGCATAAATATTGCGGCGAGACAGACGCCACGTCGGCTAATTCCTTCAGCGCCAGCGGCCGGTGCAGATTAAGCTCAATATGCTGGAGCACCGGCTTGATGCGTTCCATCTCATCCTTCTCATTCGCAGGGGCCGACAGCAGATATTTGAGGTCAAGCAGCAGTGCATAAAGCAGCTTGGAACGCTCCAGATTCTCCTCCAGGTCATTGCCGTTTGACATCAGCAGCATTTTCTCCAGCGGCTTCATCAATTGGTGATTGCTGAGCCTTCCCAGACCGGATTCCCGGATTCCGGCATACAGCAGCATCCCTCCAGCCTCCCTTCCGCTGAATGAGACCCATGACAGCTTCCACTGCTGGCTGATGGGTGCATAGGCATGCCTGATATTCGGGAACAGAAAGAAGACATCACCCGGCTCCACAATGTACCGCTTATCCCCCAGAATCAGCTCTCCCTTGCCTTCCAGCACCTGATGAAGCTGATAATCCGGAAAGCCTGTAGGCCGCTCCATTTCAGGCTGATGCTCCCAGAATCCGACGGTTGTCACATATAACGGGAGTAACGAGATTTCCTCCGTCTCACAAAAGATCAGTTTGCTCTCCATATCTGTTCTCCAGTTTCATATTTTGATATGCGTGCGAATATTTTACTATATCCCTTGCAATGTCTCCAATTTATAATATGAATATCATAACATGAGGAGATGTTAATGTGCGCAAGAAGTTTATCTATCAGCCGCCAGCCAATGGCTACCCGGAATGGAACAACAACCCTGAAATTTTTCAACTGAACCGTTTGGAAGCGCATGCTTCCATGATTTCTTTCACCAGCATTAGTGAAGCCTTGCAAGGAGATAAAACCGCCTCCCCTAATTACCGTTCGCTGAACGGCACATGGAAATTCGCCTTCGCGGAAACTCCGGAGCAGCGGATCAAGGACTTCTATACAGCGGACTATGACAGCAGCAACTGGGCTGAAATTCCTGTACCGTCTCATTGGCAATTCCATGGCCATGACTACCCTCAATATACGAATGTGCGTTATCCGTGGGCGGTATCCGAGCCGGATTTGAAGCCGCCTTTTGCGCCAACAGTCTATAATCCGGTAGGGTCCTATGTTCGGACCTTTACAGTACCGGAAGCCTGGACAGGCCAGCCAGTCTACCTCAGCTTCCAGGGCGTAGAATCCGCCTTTTATGTATGGGTGAATGGAGAATTGGTCGGCTATGGCGAAGACACCTTTACCCCTTCTGAATACGACATTACTCCATACCTTCAGGAAGGTGAAAATAAGCTGGCGGTTGAGGTCTACCGCTGGTGTGATGCAAGCTGGCTGGAGGATCAGGATTTCTGGCGGCTCAGCGGCATTTTCCGTGATGTCTATCTTTATACAGCCCCTCCTGTTCACATTGCCGATTTCTTCGTTCATACCGATCTGGATGAGAATTACGTTAATGCAGAGCTGAATGTGGACCTGAAGGTCGAGAATTATTTTAACGCGAAATTAAGCCCGTACACGCTTCAAATGCAGCTCTATGACGCCAGCGGCAAGACGGTCTGGGCAGCACCGGTGTCTGGTGAAGTATCTTTTAATGAAAACGATGTCCTGAAGCTCAAGCTGGGAGCGCCTGTTGCGGACCCGCTTAAATGGAGCGCTGAGAAGCCTAATTTATATACACTTGTCATTTCATTGCTGGATGAACAGGGCCTTTTACTGGAAGCGGTCAGCAGCAAAGTGGGCTTCCGCACATTTGAAATCAAGGACGGCCTGATGAAGATTAACGGAAAAAGAATTCTCTTCAAAGGCACGAACCGCCATGAATTCTCCTGCGAGACCGGCCGTGCGCTTTGCAAAGAGGATATGATCCGCGACATTGAGCTGATGAAAGCCCATAACATCAATGCGGTGCGTACCTCCCATTACCCGAACCAATCCATTTGGTATGAGCTGTGCGACCAGTATGGACTCTATGTTATTGACGAAACCAACCTGGAGACACATGGCTCCTGGAAATATGGGCAAAAGGAACTGAATGAATTCAACGTTCCTGCAAGCAAGCCGGAATGGCGCGCCAATGTGCTGGACCGCTGCAACTCCATGATGCAAAGAGACAAGAACCATCCGTCCGTCATCATCTGGTCACTCGGCAATGAGTCCTTCGGCGGCGACAACTTTATCGCGATGCATGATATGCTGCAGGAAGCCGATCCGAGCCGGGTTATTCATTATGAAGGTATTTTCCACTACCGTCCATCGGAAGCGGCAAGCGATATCGAATCCACGATGTATGTGAAGCCGGTTGACGTTGAAAAATATGCGCTGAATGAGCCGAAGAAGCCATATATTCTCTGTGAATACAGCCATGCGATGGGCAACTCCTGCGGCGGTCTGCATTTGTATACGGACCTGTTTGACAAATATGATATCCTCCAGGGCGGTTTCATTTGGGACTGGGTCGATCAGGCGATCCGCACCAAAACTGCTGAGGGTATCGAGTACTTGGCTTACGGCGGCGATTTTGGCGAAACCCCGCATGACGGCAACTTCAGCGGCAACGGCTTGCTGTTCGCCGACCGAGAAGTAACGCCTAAGCTGCTTGAGGTTAAGAAATGCTATCAGAATGTGAAAATAACGGCTGTTGATCTTCAAAAAGGCCTGTTCCAGATCCGTAACGGATTCTTGTTCACGAATATTGAAGAGTTCGAACTGAACTGGGAAATTGCCTTGAACGGTCAGGCTGAACAGCAAGGTGCTCTGCGCGTCTCTGCAGAGCCTGGGGAAACCGCCCAAATCACCGTTCCTTATGAATGGAGCTCCATTACCGGGGAGCAAGAAGCGGTTCTCACCCTTTCCTTCATCCAGCATGAGGCAACCTCTTGGTCGCAGCCTGCTCATGAGATCGCCTGGGAACAGTTTGTATTGACACCTTACATCGGAAGAAACGCTTCCCGAGCCGCTGGAAATGGGCTGCGCGTAACCGAACAAGAGAAGGCTGTTACTATTCAAGGTGAGCAATTCGCGCTGGCATTCAGCACCGCAACCGGGGACTTATTCTCTTATACATCTTCCGGGAAGGAACGTCTGCTTGCACCTGTAAGACCTAACTTCTGGAGAGCGGTAACGGACAATGACCTGGGCAATGGCCTGGACAAACGCTGTGCAGTCTGGAAAGAAGCTTCCTACAACAGAACACTCACGGGCTTCTCCTACTCTACCAGCGACAATCTCTGCGTTGTGACGGTCAATTACCTGCTGGCTACGAGTCCTGCTTCCACATTGCGTCTGCGCTATGAAATTGCCCCGGACGGAACTGTGGAAATCACTCAGGAATTGAACCCGGGAAACGCCGACCTGCCGGAAATTCCCGAATTCGGGCTGGTGTTCTTGCTGGATGAACAGCTCGATACTGTGTCCTGGTACGGCAATGGGCCGCATGAGAACTATTGGGACCGGAAGACTGGCGCCAAGCTGGGACGTTATACCGGCAAGGTGAGTGAGCAGTTCACTAATTATCTCCGTCCTCAGGAATGCGGCAACAAAACCGATGTACGTTTTGCCTCCCTTACGGAGAGCGCAACAGGCAGCGGATTTCATCTGGAGAGCACCTTGCCTATGGAAGTTAACGTGCTTCCTTGGACGCCGGAAGAGCTGGAAGCAAGCGATCATCCTTATAAGCTGCCAGTTTCCGCCAAGAGTGTGCTGAGAGTCAACTACAAACAAATGGGTGTCGGCGGAGATGATAGCTGGGGCGCACCAACGCATGATCAGTTCACCCTACCGGCTAACCGGCCTTATACTTTCCACTTTACCCTGTCCATACTTTAATCTAAAAGGCGCGATCACCGGCATGAAGCTGGGGGTCGCGCCTTTTTTAATAATGAGAGTTTATGATGAACCACTTAGGCGAATGAACCATATTATGGGTTATATATTTCCTAAGGAGGATACAATGATGCAACCTTATTGGGGGCCTTGTTTTACCGCAGAAAGAATGCGCTATGCTTATCCCCATCCCCATCCGATGCCAATGTATATGCCGGCAAAGCAGGAATGCCTGAGCAGAGCGCAGGTTGATTACATGAATCACATGAGGTCGCTTTGGGAGCAGCATGTGGCCTGGACCCGGATGGCAATCATCAGCATTGTTTTTGATTTGCCTGACATTGATGCGGTTCTGGCCCGGCTTCTGCAAAACGGGCCGGATATGGGGGAAGCGATTAAGCCCTTCTATGGTGAAGCTGCAGCCCAAACCTTCAGCAATCTTATTAAAGAGCATTTAGTCATTGCAGCAGACCTTGTCAAAGCCGCTAAGGCAGGCGACCAGCAGGCTGCTGCGGCAGCGGAGAAAAAGTGGTACGCAAATGCTGACCAAATTGTTGAGTTTCTAAGCCGCATCAATCCGTATTTCCCGAAAGAACAGTTCAGGAAAATGTTCTATTCGCATCTGGCATTAACGAAAGCAGAAGCTGTATCCATGCTGAATAAAGATTACAAATTAAGTATACAGATCTTTGACCGGATCGAAAAAGAAGCTCTGATTATGGCTGAAATGATCAGCTCTGCAATCATTAATCAATTCCCGCAAATGTTCTGATGGTTCAGCTTCAGGCCAGCCGTTCCTGCCATCCCAGATACTTCCCTGCTTCCCTGAAGCTGCCGATCTCCCCTGCCCCAACCGCTGCGCATAACGCTGCGCCGACCGCAGCTTCTTCCGATGCTGAGCTTAGCAGCAGCGGCAGTCCGAACCTCTCCTCTACCTTCCTGCAGAGAACCGGATTTGTGCGCAGCGCGTTACCGGAGCCGATTAACCTTGTCCAGGGCTTCGCGGGTTCCGCATCTCCAATGCTTCTATAAAAAGCATACAATTCATCGGCCATTCCTTGAAGAAAAGCATGGGTCAGCATACCGGGTGTGAAATTGCCCGGCGTAATTCCCTCTATACTGCCCTGCGCTTCTGGATTAAGCCGTGTTCCCAGAAACTGCGGCTTCACCTTTAGACCGCCTGAGGAGGTCCCATTCTGTAAAAGTGTGTCCATTAACGGGTATAGCGCACCCTGGGTTTCCCCGGTATATGCTTCAATAACCTGCCGGAAGAATTGTTCCAGAAGCGCATAGGATTTCCCGCCGCTGAGGGCGGCGCCGACGAGCAGCACTCCTCCACCAGGATAAGGCCGCGCCTCCAGTTCCCCGGCATAGCCGTTTAAATCAGCCATCAGCACAGATAACTGGCTTCCCGTTCCGATATTAAGCAGCATTGCTTCCTCAGGAAACGGCACACTGCCAAGAAAGCTGGCCTGGTTGTCACCAATTGATGTGTATACTGTAAGGCCGTCATCGGTGAGTCCAACCGGTGTTCCCGAAGGGACAACCTGGGGCAGCATGTCAGGATGTATCCCCGCTTTTGCAAGGGCCAGCTTGTCAAAATCACCGGCAGCGAAGCTGTAACAGCCTAATCCCGCCGCTTGAGTCGCATCCATAAGGGGCATCGTCCTTCCGGCGAGCCACATCGCCGCATAATCAGCAATTGTGCACAAGCTGACTGCTTCATGAGGGACAAGGCCATGCTTCATGTTATAAAAATGCGTTGCCAGGCCATAACCGGGGGCGACGGAATATCCCGTTGCTCCGCTTAGCTTCTGCGCATAGGTATGAGAGCTGTCATTGTCATAAGGCAACCCTCCTCTGCCATCCTGCCAGGTAAACAGCGGACTCACATGCTTGCCAGTTTGATCTGTATAGACAATGCCGTGCATTTGTCCGGTAAGTCCAATTCCCGCTGCCTCCGGCTCCCGGGTTAGCAGTTGCTTTAGCACCTTTTCCACCGCTTGCACAATAACCTCCGGATCTTGCAGGCGCTCCCATTCCCCTTGACTGGCGGACAGGTTAGCCGGATTCGATTCTGTGATGACATGCAGCACACAACGCTGCTCCAAATCGTATACCAGGCCCGAAATGGAGGTCGTCCCAATATCCAGTCCGATCATTTTCATAAGCTTCCCTCCTGTTCACTTTTAAGCATTATACATAACTTACAGCCAACTAAAAAGGGTACAACAGCAGCCCTGAATGGCGCTATGTACCCTTTGGCTTTTTAAAATATAAGGATTTATATGTTTTACGCCATAAATCATCCTTATATTTCTCGCTGAAACGGATACCGTCCTTTTAAGGACGGCGAAGCCGTTTCTGCTTAGATTTGCTTAATTCAATTAATTCTTAATGAATGTCCAGTCATCCACCTTAACCCAATTGCCGGCATTTGCGACACTGTAGACACCGATCTGGGCGGAGCCATTCGTCACATTGATATTGGGAATGGTCACTTGCGTCCAGCTGCCTATGGCAGTGTTGATGGCTGCATTCTTTTCCGCCCCGCCGTAGTTCTTCACAAAGATCTGGGCGGTCGATTGCCCGCCGCTGCTTTGCACCCATACTTTTAACGTATACGTGCCGTTAGGTAAATTGGTCAGATTCTGGTACCGGCTGGCGCTGTAGGCTGCTGTTCCCGATTGCTGTGCAGACCATCTTCCGGTATGCCCGCCAAGTACATTGCTGTTCGGGTCCGCTGCGGCATTCGTCCAATTCGTCCAGCCCGCCAGAGCAGTCTGTGCTACCCGGTCCGCTTCATAGCTCGGGTTAAGCGCATAATTGTTACCGTTTCCAACACTCCACGTGCCAGCTGCCGCATCTAGATTAAATTCGCTCAAAGAATTGAGTGTTGGAACGGTTCCGTTAAAAGTAATCGGCATCCATTGATTGTACCCGATCCCATTTCCGGCAAAATCACTCCAGCGGTCGCCTCCGAACAGGATTGTGGTGCCGGAGGTTCCCTGTACGCTCACGAACAGCCCGGTTTGTGTGACATGCGAGAAATCCGCATCCGTATTATTCATTACCGCTTCAGCGGAATACGGGCCGAGAATATTGGTGGCGGTAATATAGTACGTGTGGGACGCATTCCAGCCGTGCAAATCGGAGGAAGCCAAATAATAAACCCCATTGTACTTGAACATGGCGTTGCCTTCCCGGCCGCCCGAACTGCTGTTGAACACATTGGTGGCCGGTTCGACATTCAGATAATCCGAGGCGCGCAGCGGTGATACATATAGATGGCTCCGCCCCTTGGTGTTGCTGAAGACCAGATAAGGCTTGCCGTCGTCGTCGATAAATATTGACTGATCCCCTGACATGTTGTTCACTACATTGGCAATGGAGGACTGCACATGATCAAAAACAAAGGGTCCTGTTGGACTGCTGCTCGTTGCAAAAGCGATTCCCGATCCGGCGGACCCGACATATTGGGTAATGAGCACATATTTCTTGGTATTGCTGTTGTAGACTACACCGAGCCTGCCCACCCAATCGGTATCCCAGGTTGAACCATCGGAAGCTGAGTTAATAACATTTCCTTCAAACTTCCAATGGACCAAATCTGTAGAAGAATAGCAAGTCACTGCATTGAAGCTGGAATCATTGTTCTTGGAGACGGGATTGTTGTAGTAGGTCACCGCCCCGTTATACTTGACGCCATACCAATAAAAAGTGCTGCCTACCTTCAAAATGCCTCCGCCCTGCGAGTAGATAGGATTGTTAGAGGTATCCTTCCAGAACACATCGTTTGTGAGTGTTTCGCTTGAAGCACCCGCACTGGCTGCCCCAAAGAGCAGTACGGCAGACATAAGCAGCAGAAAGCTATGAAGAAGGCGATGCTTTTTAACAAAAGCTTTCATTGTCGACTTCCTTTCCACTTTGAGATATTGGCAGTTTCATCTTGCTTATCCGGCAATGCAGTCCTCCTCCCCCTCTATAATTGTGCAGCGATTTATACTATAACGTTTTGATTTTAAATAGTAAGGGTACAAACTTACGATTTACTTTGAATAGTAACGTTTTGTGATTTTTTCATGAATATTCCATATCCAATCAAGCCCCCGAGGGTGTTAAGAATAAGATCATCCACATCGAAAGTTCCTATAGAAAAGATAACCTGGGAGCATTCCAAGCCTAAGCTTAACCCCAGGGAGTAGAGGAGCGCTTTGACAAAGCTTTTTTTTACCGTTAATCGTATGAATATCCCATGAGGAACAAACAGGGCGATATTCCCCACCAGATTGATAAAATCATTCGGATTGGACAGCCTTTCCAGATTGCCCCTTATGGATACAAACGGAATGAAATTCGCAAAACTCAACCGGTTCTGAATGCTCCTGGGATCACCCAACGTCCGCTGAAGTTGTTCCCAAAGATTTCCGATGTCCCCCGGCCCAAACTTGAACAGGATGATCTTGATCAGCAGGTACAAATACACGACATAGAGCAGGATAATTAGACTTCGACTCAGCCGCTTCATATCTTCCACGTACTCAACAGGACCGTGACGATAACGCCGTCGCTGTTGTTTCCTGAAATTTCATAAGGATGGCCAGCCGGAACTTGAATGCTCGCATTCTTGGAAACGGGGGCATACAATACCAGATATTTTCGGTTATCGACAGTAATCTGCACTCTCTTCTGCTGCTTCAGATATTCCAGATATTCTTCCAGAACCATATTCTTGTCCTTCATAATTTGGCTGTGGGGCAAGCCGACATAGCGGAAATGCCATGCTTCATATTTAATGCCGGTAATTGCTGTCTTGTCCTTCGGATATCTTAAAATAAATCCATAGCTCCAGGCGTTAGCTTTGAGCCAATCTCCTTCAGCCGCTTTCCCGATTTCACCAAGGGTAGAACCGATATCCAGCGATAACCCTGAGTTATGCTCGCTATATCCTGCAGGCAGCGCATAATCGGCTCCTTTCTCCCGGTACAGCACCTCCTGCTCTTCAGAATCCCTGTAGCCGCTGCTGATCCGAAAATGAGTAACCCCCTCCTCTGCCGCAGCTTCCGTCAACTGTGCAAACTGCTCCGTCACAGATTGCGACAGCCGTATTGAATGATCGAGCAGGCTAAATCCGCGGGTCAGCTCATCATGCCGGGATAACTTAATGATGTCAGAGGCAATACCTTTCTTATGGATAGGATAATCTTTATTGACCAGTATCAGATTCCCCTCGTAAATTTGTTCCTTATCAATATGTATCGTTTTCTCGCTGCTCTCAGCGTCTGATTGCACAGCGACATTCTCTGTACCCGGCCGGTATTTTTTTGACGCCTCTTCCTTCTGATAGAATTTAAATCCGACGACGAGCAGTACTATGCATAAAAAAAGCCACTTCTTCACAATAAGCATCTCCCTTTAGTGTGTCTTCACCTAGACTAATGGGAAATGTTTAAGTTCAAAGTGGGCTAAAAATAAAGTTTTTCTTAAAATATCTGCTTCCGCCTCATTTCAGGAGCGCAGCGGCAAACGCACTTCAAAGATCGTCCGGGTTACGCTGCTCTCGGCGGATATCGTCCCCCCGTGCCCCTCCACGATATTTTTGGCGATAAACAGGCCGAGGCCGGTACTGGCTCCACTAGAGGTTCTAGCCCGGTCGCCAGTGTAGAACATGTCAAAAAGATACGGCAGCTCCTCCGGCGGGATGAAATGCCCGTAATTGATCACCTGAACAACCGCTGCTCCGGAAGCAGCCTCCTGCCTGCAATGTATATCCACATATTGCCCGTCCTTGCCGTATCTCAAAGCATTGGTCAGAAGATTCTCAAAGACACGGGCAAGCAGCTCCCCGTCTGCCGGAACCGTCAGATGAGGATCAATGTAAAGCCGGGAGACCAGTTTATTCTGATCAAACAGCGGGAACAGCTCCTCGTTCAATTGCAGCAACAGCTCACTTAAGTCAATCGGCTCCTTATTCACGGTCAGCTTCCCGTAATTCATTCTGGTGATCTCGAACAGCTCTTCGATCAGCTTCTCAAGCCGCTGCGATTTGGCATAGGCAATGGTTGTATAATGGCGGGCCTGTTCAGCCGTCAAATCCGCGGATTTCAAAATAAAATCCAGATACCCCAGAACAGAGGTCAACGGGGTCCGGATGTCATGGGCCAGGTTCAGCACCAGTTGATCCTTGCTGCTCTCAGCAAAATCGCCTCTTTCCAAAGCTTTCTGCAGCTGTTCACTGGCCCGGTTGATGTCTTCAGCAATGAGCTGGAATTCATCGTGAGAGGTTATTTCCACGCGCGAGTCAAAGTCACCGTTGGCCAGCTTATGTATCCCCCCGGAAATCCTCTCAAAATAATCTGCGTAGCGCTTGGTCAGCAGGAAGAAAAAGATAATCGCTAGCGGTATAAACAGGATTAAAAAGAAATTCAAATCCCCTACCTGGTTTATGAAAAGTCTCATGCGGGCCAAATCATCCTCCGCAAAGACCTTCTCATGATAATACTGCTGCAAGCCTTTATAGACCAAATAAGTGAGTAAGCCTGAGATGAGCATGCTAAGTCCGAACAGCATCAGCATACTGGTGCGAAAGCTGCGCCTTTGTCTAGTCATTGAACGTATACCCTACTCCCCATACGGTTTTTATAAATTTCTTCGGGTCATCGCCTAGCTTCTTGCGGAGTGTACGGACGTGGACCATTACCGTATTCCCGCTGTCGTAGTATGACTCGCCCCAAACCTGCAAAAAGATATTCTCCGCACTGAACACCTTATTAGGATGACTTGCGAGCAGATGCAAAATATCAAATTCCTTCGGCGTCAGCTCTACCGTTTGATCATATATCGTAACTGTGCGTTTTTCCGGGTCGATGGTTAATCCGCCGATTTGCAGCATAGACGGGGAATCCGCGGGTGACGAATTCAACACTATGAAGCGGCGCAGTTGGGCCTTGACCCGTGCAACCAATTCCATCGGGTTAAACGGTTTGGTCATATAGTCATCTGCCCCGATGACCAGTCCGGTGATTTTATCCAGATCCGAGGCCTTCGCGCTCAAAAAAATAATCGGCATCCGGTATTTCTCGCGGATTTGACGGGTGACCTCATGACCATCCAGCTTCGGCATCATCACATCGAGTATTGCCAAATCCACCGGCTGGGATTGAATAGCCTGAATGGCTGCGCTCCCGTCGGCGACAGTGATCGTAAGATACCCTTCCTTTTCCAGATGCATGGCGATCAGCTCGGCGATTTCAGTCTCATCATCCGCAATCAAGATCGTAATCGGCTTCATTGTCGTACAGCCTCCTGTGTCAGATAAGCATTATTATACTATAATTTATTGAGCTCTTACCGATATAAATAAGATGTACATAACAATCATCACGAGGAGGATATATGTTGAACAATGACAAAAATAAAAGTAGAAGGTTGACAAAAAAGCTGCACATGATGCTTCTGTCACTTCTCATTTTAACGGTAATTGCAGGTTATCTCCCTGCTCCCTCAGCCTTTGCGGAAACTGGCGATATGCAGGTGAACAAATCATTTCCTGCATCGGAGAAGGTACGTTCTGAGGTTGAATTTGCTTTTTCATATCCAAACGTTAATTTACATATCGTTGTTACTGTAAAGCAAACTAGCTTTGATACTGGCGAGATCATCACCAACTCATATGATTTTGAAGACCCTTCGTTGAATTCAAAATATAAGTTAAGTGAAATAGATAGGGATGGGAGTTCATTCTTAACACCTACCGGGCCAAAGAGCTATGTAGATGTAGCATCATTGGCCAAAGATGAATATCAGGGTGCCACCATTTATGAGTTTGATTTTATCTCTAAACAGCTAATAAAAATTGCTGACATCAATAATAAATTTAGAGTCCAGGTGTACGGTTCGTTAGGTATCTATGAGACAATACCCTATGACCCGGAAGAAGTCTATTCACGTCCTAGCACGGATAAGCACCAACTCTACTCTATTCAAACTAACAAGCCTATTTTGCCGCAAGGAGCATATGGATTTATCTTTACGGTTACTCTTCAAAAAAATGCCGGTTCGGGACCATATGAGACAAAAGATTATTTGACCGCTGGAAAAGCGTTTTCAGATAAAGGAACTGACAAATATTATTTGATCTCTTATGGCGGGAAGCTTACTCCAATACCAAAGATATATAATGAATTCACTTATGATAAAACTAAAAAAATCTCCACTTTAGTAATGGCAAATGGAAACGGACAGCTTCAATTAAATCGCAGCATCAAGTCAGGGAAGGAAGTTTCTACTCTCACCTGGATCAAAGGGAATACCAAAAAAATATTGTTAGATGTGCCAGGATATATTAATGAATCTAGCATGCCTTCATTTTCACCCAACAACCGCTATATGATTATTTCCAGTCAAATCAGAGGAGAACATCTGGCATTTGTAGATGCAACCTATTATATCTTTGATCTCAAAACAATGACGGTGATACAAAAAATTAAACCACACTACAAATTGTATCAATATAAAATGGAATGGTTTAATGATGTTTTATTTCAAATTTCATATGACACATCAAATCCAGGTGTGTACAAACCTGTTTACTATCATATCCCAACCCAAACTTCTACTGCGTCCAGAGAATTGCTTGAGTTTAATCCATATCTGGATAACTTCACCTATGAAGGCTTGCTGTCATTAAATGCTCCAATCTCACTTCAGGTAGATAAGCAGTATGTTCGGTATAGCGGGAGTGGGCCTTTAGTGGAAAAGGATACCTTCTTCATCCCTCTCCTTGATTTTGCGAAACAGCAAGGAATAACTGTAAATGTCTCTGCAACAGAGCTGCAGTTGACTAAAGGGGATAAACGCACTTCAATCGGAGTCAAAAATGCCGAGAAAATAGGAAGTAGCTGGTATGTTCCGGTAAAAGAGTTAGTTCCGTTAGGCTATAAAATATTGAACGCCAGCAGAAATGGTATTAGCCTGGAAACAAGCAACTTATAACAACAGTATTTTATAAATGAGATATAACTTTGACTAAAGCAGAAAAAGCCCGTTCCCTGTGTTTTGCGGGAACGGGCTTTTTCTGCTTCAGTTTGCTGCACGAAGATCCTGAATCCTGACGTTATTACTGAATAAACTGGAGTCACTGCTAACCTTAAAGGAAGGATAGTGCTCATCCGCCTCCAGCTTCATATACTCGTCAAATAAGGATTCCTGCTGGCGGTCACAGAGAAAGGTGAAGGGCTCCCTCTGAATCACAATGTCAGTATGGTTCGGCTCGCTCACGATCTGGATGACAAGCACGCCATTGCAGCCGCAGCCTTCCGTATCATAGAACAGCTTAAGGTAACCGGATTGCTCCGCCAGATGCTCTTCCAGCCGTTTCGAAGCGAGTGTGTCTAGTTGAATGTACATATCATAGTTCTCTCCTTTGCAGCAGGGCTATCTCCGAATAGATCACGGGCACAAGTATAATCCCGTTATGGAGTGCCCCCCTGTGACTGCAATCACTTTTATTATGACAGCCATTCAACTATAAAGCTAATGCCTAACCGATCTGGGAGCGTGCCGCTTTCTCCATTGCCAGCAGTTGTTCTCTAACCTTCACCGCCTCACCAATGATGATAAGCGCCGGATTGCTGATCTTCAGCGCCGCAGCCAGCTTGTCGATGTTGCCAAGCGTCCCTGTCACGGTCCGTTCGTGGTCTGTTGTTCCATTCTCAATCAGCGCTGCCGGCGTCGCCGGGTCTTTCCCGTGGCGCAGCAGTTCTTCGCGGATTTCACTTAATGTGCTTACTCCCATGTAAATGACGAGAGTATCCACACTATGTGCCAGCCCGTCCCAGCGGACAGGTGAAGTGTGGCTGCTGCAGCGGCTGCCGGTTACGATGGCAAAAGAGGCGGCAAGGCTGCGGTGGGTCAGCGGAATTCCCGCTGACGCTGCGGCGCCGATTGCCGAGGTAATGCCGGGGATCACCTCATACGGAATCCCGGCGGCAGCGGCGGCAAGGGCCTCTTCACCGCCGCGTCCAAACACAAAGGGGTCTCCTCCTTTTAAGCGGACGACATGGCTGCCTGCGGCTACGTACTTAAGGATCAGCTTTTCTATGGCTCCCTGGGGCATAGAATGCTTGCCCGGCGCTTTGCCGCAATAAATGCGGAGAGCCTCGGGGTTCGCGTAATTCAGCAGCTCTGCATTCACCAGCCGGTCATACAGAATAACGTCCGCCGCCTGAATCCGGCGCATGGCTTTAACTGTAATCAATTCCGGGTCTCCCGGTCCGGCTCCGATAATCGACACTTTTCCCTGCATCATAGACTCACCTCCAGATTAGCTATTCTTCAAGAGTGACATAGATCGAACCGCTGCTCCGGTCAATTTCCACCTCGAAGGTGGTTACATGACCTGTATCTGGCTCCTGTACGGCTCCGCTATGCAGGTCGATACGCCAATCGTGCATCGGACAGTGGACCTTCGAACCGCAGACCATGCCCTCCGACAGCGTCCCGCCTTTATGCGGGCATTTATTCTCAACGGCCAGCACCTCTCCGTCCGACAGCCGGAACAGTGCAATTTCAGTGCTCCCTGCCCGGAAGACCCGTGAGCCCTTAACATCAATATCCGTCACTTTGCCAACAAGCATTTTGGTCATCTTCATAGGTGCGGCCTCCTTATACGGTCTCAGTCTCAGGCTGTGCGAGCTGTTCGAAATTTTTACGCAGCTCCGGCTCATTGACAATCTGCTTCCACGGATCGGTCGTCAGGCGCAGTGCCGCCTGAATTCTTTCCTGCAGTGCCAATCGGTTCTCTCGCGATTCCAAAGCCTCCTTGATGCTATCCAGACCTACACGTTCCACCCACTGTGCAGTCCGTTCATTCCATCCAGCATTCTCTCGGTAATATTGCAGGAATGCGCTCGCCCACTCCATAACCTCATCATCGGTCTTGACCACACAGAGCAGATCGGTTGCCCGGACATGCACACCGCCGTTGCCGCCGACATGCAGCTCCCAGCCGCCATCAATGGCTACAACGCCAAAATCCTTAATTGTCGCTTCGGCACAGTTGCGCGGACAGCCGGAGACAGCCAGCTTCACCTTGCCTGGAGTGTTCAGCCGTTCAAAAGCTTTTTCCAGCCGGATTCCCATCCCCATAGCGTCCTGAGTACCAAACCGGCAGAAGGTGGAACCCACGCAGGTCTTAACCGTGCGCAGCGTCTTGCCGTAAGCATGGCCGGACGGCATATCCAGCTCCTCCCACATCAATGGCAAATCCTCTTTTTTGACGCCGAGCAGATCAAGTCTTTGACCTCCGGTGAACTTCACTAGCGGCACTTCGAACTTAGCCGCCACTTCGGCAATCTTCATCAGCTCAGCCGGTGAGGTCACTCCGCCATAAATTCGCGGTACTACGGAGTATGTCCCATCCTTCTGAATATTGGCATGATAACGCTCGTTCGTGATACGGGATTCCTTCTCATCCACATATTCTTCAGGCCACAGCATGCCCAAATAATAATTCAGGGATGGACGGCATTTGGCACAGCCTTCCTCATTGCTCCACTCCAGCACATTCATGACTTCCTTGATGGACTTCAGCTCCATCCGCCGGATTTCAGCGACGATTTCATCACGGCTAAGTGTTGTACAGCCACAGATGCCTTCTTTGACTGTAACCACATTGTCTCCGGCGTACAATTGCAGCAATCCTTCTACTAGCGGCTTACAGCCGCCGCAGGAAGCGGAAGCTTTGGTGCAGGCTTTGATCTGCCCGACACTGGTGCAGCCTCCCTGTTGAATAGCTTCGGCGATTGCACCTTTGGAGACACCGTTGCAGCCGCAGATTATTTCGTCGTCGGCCATCCCTTCCAGACGGTTGCCTTTAGGCGAAGCGAGAGCGTCAGAGGAGACTCCGAGCAGCAGCTCCTTCTCCTTCCCTTTTATATTCTCGCCGTTCTTGATCATCGAGAACAACTGCGCACCGTCGCTTGTATCGCCGAATAGCACGGCACCGATCAGCTTGTCATCGTTAATAACCAGCTTCTTATATACCCCGTCGATTTCATCCTGATAGCGCAGCGCCCTGGAGCCAGGCAGCTCTGTGAACTGGCCTGCCGAGAATACATCTACACCGGACACCTTCAGCTTGGTCGATGTTACCGAGCCGGCATAACCTTCAGTGGGAACTCCGGCCAATCTTTTGGCTAGTACAGCGCCTTGCTCATACAGCGGGGCCACCAATCCGTAGGCAATCCCCCGGTGCTCCGCACATTCCCCTACAGCATAGATGCCGGGAATATTCGTCTCCATATAATCGTTGACAATGATGCCGCGGCCAATCTGAACTCCGCTTTTTTGTGCCAGTTCAATGTTAGGCTTGATGCCGACCGCCATCACGATCAGATCAGCATCGGCAATGCTGCCGTCTGCGAACAGCAGGCCTTTGACTCTTTTTTTGCCGAGAATGGCTTCCGACTGTTTGCTCAGCAGGAACTTCATCCCTTGTTCTTCCAGTTCTCTACGCAGCATAACGGAGGCCGCCTCGTCCAATTGGCGTTCCATAATATATTCATGAATGTGGACGACAGAAACCTCCATTCCCAGATGCAGCAGGCCTCTGGCCGCTTCCAGACCAAGCAGACCGCCGCCGATGACCAGCGCTTTCCGGTAGGATTTCGAGGTTGCCTGCATGATCTCGCAGTCCTTAATATCGCGGAAGGCAATCACGCCCTCCTTCTCAGCTCCGGGCAGCGGCAGCATGAAGGGATTGGAGCCAGTCGCCAGGATCAGCTCGTCATATTGCAATTCAATGCCTTGATCGGAGTAAACCTTACGCTGCGCGGTGTCTATCGAAGTGATAGTATGGCCCATGTACAGCTTAATGCCATGACTGTGGTACCATTCCAGATCATTGATGATAATATCATCCATCTTTGCTCCGCCTGCAAGGACAGAAGACAGCATAATCCGGTTATAGTTAGGATGCGGCTCAGTACCGAATATAGTAATTTCATAGGCATCCGGAGCTAACTTCAGCAAATGCTCGATAGCCCGTACCCCTGCCATTCCGTTGCCGACCAGTATTAGTTTTTTGCGAATAGTTGACATCTGTCTCTCTCCTCCCCATGTGGACAACAGAAAAAGCCCGCTTCACTCCGCACGGAAAACAAACATTTCCCGATTACCGAAAGTGAGAGCAGGCGCCATTGCCGCTTCAAGCGAATACATCGTTGTATTCGTAGATTTTTGTTAAACCGACTATACTACAGGAGCTCCAGATACGTCAATAATTATGACATATAAAATTTTATTTTTTTAATTTATCGACAAGTAACAGATTTATGTGTTATATAATATAACATCATAATCAATTCGCGCTTGTGCTGCAGCTGTTCATGACATCGGTTATTACTTAATAAAAGGAGCGGCAAACTATGCATTCCCTGTTGATCATTCAAAATAGGAAGACAGAGAACGACACAGATGAGCGCTCATTCAAAAGCCCCGGCACCCTCTTGCGGTCCTGCGGATATGTAGTTGAAGAAGCTGCTACGGAGCCGGAAGCCGTCGCCATGTTAAGGGATGCGGATGCCTTCATTCTCAATCTGCCTATTACAGAGATCAATCCCTGGAGAGCTTTACTGATCCAGCACAAAATCGCTCCTGTTCTATGGTGGTGCTCCACTTCGACTGCTACACTGTCTGTCGCTGCCTGTGATGAGAATATTATGGCGGATGGGATATTGTCCCCTTCCATGCTCGCCCCGGAGATTCATTGGATTCTGCATTTCAGCTCCAAGCAAATCTTCGAGCGTCAGCAATGGCTTAAGGAGCGGGAGCAGTTGTTATCCCGGATTGAAGAGCGCAAATGGATTGACATGGCCAAAGGCATCCTCTCCAAAGCCAAAAATATCAGTGAATCTGAAGCTTATGATCTTCTGCGCAAGCAGGCCATGAACGAGCGCAAACGGATGGTTGATGTAGCGACTTCTATCGTCAAAGTATATCAGCTGCTGCAGGATCAAACTTAAGGAGAATCCATATGATTAACATTCTAAAAGAAGTCGCCCGCGGCAAACGGGGCGCCCGTGATTTGAGCTACGAAGAAGCCGTTTATGCGGCCGAGTCCATTCTTAGTCTTACCGCCTCTCCTGTGCAGATCGGTGCCTTTCTGATTGCAGAGCGGATTAAGCTGGAGAACCTGGAAGAGCTTGAGGCCTTTGTGGCTGTGTGCCGTAAATATGCCCAGCGCGAACCCATCCAGCAGGGGCTGGATTGCGCAGGTCCCTACGATGGCCGAAAAAAATCATTTGCTGCTACCTTCCCGACCGCCTTTGTGTTATCCGCTGCCGGACTGCCTGTCACCCTGCATGGTTCATCTTCATTGCCTCCCAAATGGGGAGTTACGCTGCAGGATATTATTCAGGAATCCGGGATTGAAATTGCCAAGCTGACCCGGACAGAGACGATTGAATCTGCGCACAAGAGCGGAGTACTGTACGTCAATTCCGAGCAGTGGTGCCCGCCGCTTGGCGCCATTCGCAAGCTCCGTGAGGATATTGGCATGCGAACGATTTTTAATACTGTGGAAAAATTTGCGGACTACGCCTGCTCGCCTTACATTGTGTTTGGGATCTATCACAATACGGTCTTTGACCGCATTTCCCGGCTGATCCTGAGTCTCGGCTACCGCAAAGGACTGGTCGTGCAAGGGGCCGAAGGCTCCGAGGATCTCTACATTGACCGTCCGAACCGGGTATACTCCGTTTCGGGTGGCGCAGCCCACCTGGATATTATTGATCCCGAGTCGCTCGGACTGGAAACTCCGGTGCCGGAAATGGATTGGACTCCCCGGCTTCAGCTATCGACGGCAGAAGCCGTATTGCAAGGCGGAGGACATATGGCCTTTTACAATCAGGTGCTCCTGAATGGCGCAGCCCGGCTGCATTTGGCCGAGAAAGTCAACTCCATCGAAGAAGGCGTCTATACCTGCAAGCATCTGCTCGATAACGGCGAGGCATGGAGCGTATACACGAAATGGAAAACCTCGCTGCTGGGCAGTAAAGCTCCCTCTCTTGGTACGGCTTGATGTAAAAAGAAATAGAAACAGCGGCAGTCTAGGACATGATTTACTCGTCCTAAGCTGCCGCTGTTTTTTGTGCTTTTTGTTACATTAGCAGATCGTCAAACTCTAAATGTTGGAGCTCAAACGATACTCCGCCGAACGGATTAGGGGGGGGAGATTACGCTGCAGGCGTATCAGGCCCCACGAACAGAATCATCTCATAATCGGAAGAGTCTGCCCGTTTGTAACGGACTGAGCCGCTCTTATTTCTACTGGAAGTCATTTTTTCGCAAGTTAACGGACTCCAGAGCCCTTTACAGGCGGACATTCACCCCAAATATACCTGCCAAAGAGGCGATAAGCGCTTTATGGTCCGTTAGCTCGGATAAATGTACCCCTTTCGTGAAAATAAGGGCCTTACAGTCCGTAAGGATCAGGAGCTACATAGAGTCCATCGGCCCTTAAGATATTATTAATAATTGGCTTAAGCTCTTCTTATGTTTTCGTTTCTATACTTGGTCTACAAGGAAAGGAGGCCAAGACGAAGATGCAAGAGTATGTGCTTCAAACGAAACAGGAATAGTCCAACGGCCTTTGAGTTATTTGGCGCTACTGTAATCCATTATTCGTGAAAAGGAGAGTTACAATGAAAAAAATGATCCCGCTCATTCTCGCTGCCGCTCTGCTGGTTCCATCCGCTGTTGCAGCGGCAGCTCCAGAAAAGAATGCTTCCCCCGTCAACCTCAACAAGGCCGAAATCGAAGCATTTGCGAAAACTTTTTTTCAGCAAAAAGAAGTAAAGGACCAGCTTGCAGGCGCTGTTCTCGTCGTCGTGAAAAACGGGCAAGTCCTGCTGAATGAAGGGTATGGCTATGCGGATATCGGCTCCCACAAACCGTTCGATTCCGATAAAACCGTCTTCCGCGTGGCATCCGTATCCAAACTGTTTACTGCTGTAGGGATTATGCAGTTGGCTGAAAGCGGAAAACTGGACCTGAACAAGGATGTTCAAGCCTATTTACCGGATGTTCAAATCCCGAATAAAACCGGGGCGCCGCTCACTTTGAAACATCTAATGACTCACACGGGCGGGTTCGACGCAGGTACCGCAGAAGATCCCCAAAAAACATATTCGCTAAAAGACTATATCAAGGAGACCGTACCGACCGTCATCACAAAGCCTGGCGAAGTGTACAACTACAATAACTACGGCTATGATTTGCAAGGATATATTATTGAAAAGGTATCCGGTCTTCCATTTGAAGAGTATATGATGAAGAACTTGTTTGCGCCTCTCGGCATGAGCAACAGTGATTTCATCTTCACCGATAAAGTCAAGAAAGCGATCGCTACTCCCTACAATAGTTCGCTTAAGCAGGCCCAGCAAATCGTCAATGTACCGGTTAACATGCCGGCCGGCGGTATGTTTTCCACTGGAGCCGATATGTCCAAGTTTCTTCTGGCCATGCTGAACGATGACCCGGCAAGCAACCATCGTATTCTGACCGAGGCTTCTATACGTGCGATGGAACAGAATAGCGTTACGATTCACCCTAAAGTTCCAGGAGCCGGCTACGGCTTGGAATCGAACTATACCAAATATTACAACGGGTTCAATGTCGTAGAGAAAGGCGGCGATTTCCCCGGCTTCCATTCGAACTTATGGCTGCTGCCTGATGAGAAGACAGGGGTTTTTCTCGTTTTGAACAGCGACAAAGGCAATTTGCGCCAGCCCTTCTTCGAGCAATTCATGAATCGTTACTTCCCGAAAAAGGGACAAGCTCCGGCTTTCGTGCAACCGGAACCGACCAGGCAGCAGTTGCTTCGCTTCGAGGGAAAATACCGCGATGTGCGCAGTCCGGGATGGAGTTATGATATTTCGGCCGTGGACGGATCATTGGTCGTCAAAGCTCCTTCGGGTAATCATACTTTGCGGCAAGCGGACGACTTACTTTTCTATGACGAAGAGGGAGTTGCCGCCGGATTTAAACCGGACGCCGACGGGAACATCCTTTACTTTGCTTACAACAAGCCTGGCAGTTGGTCGGTGAAGTCCCCCGAGATGCCCAAATTCAATGACGTACCCGATGACCATCCTTATAGCCAATACATTTATGAGCTCACTCAATCGGGAGCCATCCAAGGAGGTTCCGGCAGTTTTGAGCCAGGCAAGCCGATCTCCCGCGGCCAATTCATAGCTATGCTCGTCCATTTATCCACTTATCCGCTTTCTCAGAAACCCTCGTCTTGGGCAGATACGAAAGGAAATCAAAACGAGGCATATATCCAGACAGCACACGAAATTGGCATTGTTAATGGATATACAAACGGAACGTTCAATCCTGACCAGCCGATCACTCGTGAAGAGGCGGCAACCCTTGTCTGGCGATTGGTCAAAATTGTCTTGAGCGCCGCCCCAGTGCAAGCCGATTTGAAAGGCCCGCACTCTTCTTGGGCAGCTGAAGGCCTGCAGTTTGTCGTAGGGAAGCGATTGTTCGGCCCCGATGTACAGACATCTTCAACAGGTCCGGTAGACTACAGGCCGAAAGATATCATGCTCAAGCAAGAAGCGGCTGCATTGCTCAGCCAGCTCCTGAAGTCAATTCGATAAATTGAAAGGTAACTGAATTGTATATTCAGACGGATCGAATCGTGAGGGTTCCGATCCGTCTTTTCGTAGTACGCCCAGCATGCCACCTTGTGATCGATTGGTGTTGAACTATCCTGCACGTTCACTCAACGAAAGGCTGCTTAAGTGGCTGCCCTTTCAATATTTAGCCATAGTTTCCCGAGGGAGCTTAATTTATCTAATTCAAAGTTGAGTCGGTCATTATATATTTCTATTTCGGTGCGTATTAACCTGTCAATACGCTACCCCATTTAGTTAAATAGTACAAGCAACTTTATAATTTCAGTCATATTTTACAGTATCAAGAAACGAGGAGGTGAAAATAATGTCAATTCAATTTTTAGATCAACGAATTTCAGTTATTTCTCAAGGTGCAGCAATTGCGATTCCTGATACACCATTACTAGTTGGAGATATTGGCCTGCAAACTGCTGGAGTCTTACCTGAAAATGCAAGCAATGTTCGAGTAGAGCTAAATGCGATGATCATTCTTACAGCTTTAGGTGCTGCAAGCAGTTACAGAATTCAAATTTTAAGAGAGGGAACTGCACTTTTTACTGCCGATTATCTTGGAGCTAACTTAGCAAATGTCAACCCACCTTCCTTTACTGTTACTGATTTTCCACCAAGCGCACAAGTTTTAACCGGTCAAGTACGTTACACTTTTACGATTCAACGTACTGCAGGAACAGGTGGTACAGTTCAAGGTGCATTCTTCGGCGGTACAGCAGCTGCTGGTAATTTCACAGGTTAATAGCCACTCGACATTTGCCGAGCGGCAGATGTGGACAAGGGTTTTCCTAGATCCTCCTTTATGAATGCTGAGACTGGCCCATAAGCGGATTTTTCCTACGAATGAGACAGCCCTACCATTCTAAAGCAAAAAAACAGCAGAGCAGCGATTCGACTTTTCTTGGAGGATCGCTGCTCTGCGTTTTTGGTCATTGACGGAATGTCCAGCCTGCAATCCTCGCTTACTTTACATTCACTACCTGCTGTTTGGCCGGCTTGGATGACTCCTGCGGTTCACGCCCGCCGCCTAATTTGAACACCAGGATTCCGCCGACGATGACCAGTACGCCAATCAACTGTTTAGACGTAAATGGTACCTTGGTCAAACCCAGCCAGCCCAGAGAATCCCATAACAGCGCAAATCCGAGCTGTGAGGTTAGGACGATGGAGATTGCATAAGTGGGACTCAGAAGCTTGGTGGCTTGCACCAGACAGATTACCACGCCTACACCAATCATTCCGCTGAACCAATACCAGGGCTGCATATGCTGCAGCGTGAACATATTCCCCCCTTCCATAATCAGCCCCATCGCCAGAGAAGCGATAAACCCCATGCCCAGCACCAGCGTGGTAGTAGACCAGGAGCCTGTATGCTCATTAACCTTGCTGTTAAAAATGTTCTGCAGACTGACAAGCGAACCGGCGATAAGCGCCAATAATAGCCCTATTAACATATGTGTCACTCCTAAAGTTTTGTATTAGCATGGCCTCACAGAATAGACTTCGTACAAAACTCGCTTCGGAAGCATAATCTTTTTTCAGCATAAGACCGAAAGCATACGCTTAGTTTCGTATTAACCTCACTACTCAAGTGGGCTCATAAATATTGCGGCTGGCCAGCTCACTGAGTCCGGCTCTGTCTTTTATCAGAATGAGTCCATTGCTGCGCTCAATCAGGCCTTCCTGGCTTAGCTTCTGAATCACCCGGTTCAAATGCCGGTAGCTCGTGCCAATGAAATTCGCAGTATCGACCAGGCTAATCGTATTCAGTTGCCCGGTAAAGTTAGGATCGGACTCATCATAGAAAATGGACAGCAAATAGCTGGCGAGCCGCACCTCCACCGGATGCATCAGATTCATGCTGAGAAAGTTGGACTTCCGGTAGAACTTCTGTGTAATAATCTCCAGCATAAAATGCAGCAGCGGCGGATGATCCTTGCCGTATTTTTTCAGCCAGCGGTACTCAATACAGAGCATATGCACCGGAGATACAGCCTCCACGGTATTGATCATTTCTGTACCCTGAATATATTCAACATCGCCGATCAGCTCCAGTGGTGATTTGAAGGAGATGATCAGCGTCTTACCTTCCGGTGTAGTGGTAAATATTTTGAGCTTCCCTTTAACCAGGACGTAGAGGTTCCCGGATGGATCTCCTTTGGAGCAAATATGCTCCCCTTGGGCGAAGCTGTATAGGTGCAGATGTGCCATCAACTGTTCATTGAACACAGGTTCGATGGAATACGCCTTTAGATAGGCCTGAAGCTGCTCCGTATCTTGAATTTCTTTCATGGTCCGCTCCTGCAATCAAAATTTTAAAATCACCACTCCGGCAATCATCATGCCGATCCCGATAAATTGCGGCAGCCGCATCTTCTGCTTCGCCACACCGAACCAGCCGTTGATATCAATGACAAAGGTTAGGCAGAGCTGGGCAATCAGCAGTGCGGAAATAGTCAGCGTAACACCGATGCCCTGTATTGCCGTCACTTCACTAAAAATAACAAATGCGGCAAACGCGCCGCCGATCAGATATAACGGATTAACCTGCTTGAAGCCCTGTTTCTTCCCGTCCCGAACGAACAGCAGAATGAGCAGAGCCATTACGAACCCGGTAAACTGGGTAACCGTGGCCGCTTGCCATGTGCCGATATCCTGGCTGATCCGCGCATTGGCCACCCCCTGCAGTGTAATGCAGGCCCCGCCCAAGAACGCAAAAATAATCCCTCTCATAACTTCTCTCTCCTCTATCTTAATCTCTGCTTTAATTAAATGACATATTCGGATTTTGCGGTAGGACATATGTCCTGAACCTAAAAACAACAGCTTTGCGGATCATCCTGCAAAAAAGATAAAACCCGCCTCAGCGGGTCTACAATAAAAGCTTCATTTCGTGCAGCCTGTCAAAAATGATCCGGCTAACCGCCGAGATATGCTCCCGGTCCTTATAAGTAAGCCAGGCAATGTCCTCAATTTCCGATTCCGGGGTTAAGTCTCCGGTGTAGCCGGCGGTGTAACAAGTCATTTTAACCCGCACACCCTCTGCTTTGCCATGCGCCTCCGCTTCAAACGTTCCAAAAAGTGATACCGTATCCGGCAGGATGTCCACGGACAGCTCTTCTTTTACTTCCCGAATCAAGGTTTCGGTATCTGACTCTCCAGGCTCTCTTTTTCCTCCGGGAAAATAATAAGTATCCTTTCCTTTGGAGCGCGCGCCAAGCACCCGTCCTTCTGCAACCACGATCCAGGCAATTTTATCTATAATCTCTGTCATTTCCAAGCTCAATCCTCCTCAAGCACTCTCTGTTCTTATTCATTAAAAAGCATATCCGGGATATTCGGAAGGACATATGTCCTTAGCTCCGCAGCTCAGTCATTTGGCAAGAGGTCATACTTGATATGCATATGTTCCAGTGCTTCATCCCAAGGTACGGAATAGGCTTGTCCTTTGGCGCAAAAAATCGAGGCGGAGGTGTAGGCCGGATCGGCATTTTTATTGTAATTTTTAAGCCGGATTACTGCCTCCGTCTGGTGGCACGGCTGATAATCCGCTACCCTCAGCGACAAAGCGCCTTTGCCCTGAGTCATCGAAGCAAGACGTACCGCATAATTCATGAAAGTGGCTACAGGAGCCTTACCGGTAATGACCGCTTTGCTGCCAATAATTTCAGGAGGTGCGAAGCTGCCGCTGGCCTGTTGGATGTCCGTCATTACTTTGCCCAGATCATCGGTGTCAATCGTGATTTTAAGGTCATATATAGGCTCCAGCAAAATATTGTCCGCTTGCTCCAGACCCTGCCGCAATGCCCGCAACGCCGCTTCACGGAAATCTCCGCCGTGGGTGTGCTTGTTATGCGCTCTGCCGCTCAGCAGCGTAATCCGCAGATCGGTAAGCGGAGAGCCGGTGAGCAGACCATGATGCCCGCTCTCCAGCAAATACTGTTCAATCTGATGCTGATACCCAGCCGCCAAGTCATCGGGATGGCACTGGTTGAGAAATACAATACCGCTGCCGCGTTCACCCGGCGCAAGCTTAAGCAGCACCTCGGCATAATGCTTGAGCGGTTCAAAATGTCCGCAGCCATACACCGGAGCTGAAATCGTCTCCATATAGAGAATTTCCGGCGGGCCAAAAGTGACCGGAATCGCAAAGCGTTCCCGCATAATCTGCTCCAGAATCTCCAGTTGAATCTGACCCATTACATGGATGTGCAGCTCCTGCACCGCCTCGTCCCAGCTTACATTCAGGGAAGGATCTTCAGCGCCCAGCAGCGCAAAAGAATGCAGCACCTCCTTCAGGTGTACAGGCGGCTCAAACTGCACTTTGGATTTCAGCGTCGGAATGAGCTCACTGCCAACGCTGCCCGGCAATGCCCCGACGCCCTCCCCTGGCCTTGCAGCCGACAATCCGGTGACCGCAAACAATTCGCCAGCTGCCGCCCAGTCAGCCGAAGTATATTTAAGTCCGCTGTATTTGCGGATTCCGGTAATCCGTTCGCACTGCGGATCATGAGCCGCACCAGACGTCAGCTCTTCCCTTACTTTGAGTACTCCCTGCAGCGCTTTAATATATGTAATCCGCGTCCCCTTCTCATCATGGCGGACCTTGAACACTCTTCCGGCAAATGGCGGCTGAGCATCATAATCGGTTGTGGTCAAAGCTTCCAGCCTGCGCAGAAAACTATCTATTCCAATATCCAGCAGTGCAGAGCCTTGCATGCAGGGGAATAGCTTGCCCGACCGGACCATTTGGACCATCGCTTCATGCCAGGCTGAGTCAGACATAGAGCCTTCAAAATAAGCGTCGAGCAGACGGTCTTCGCGTTCGGCCATGAACACTTTAATGTTTTCAGGCAGTCCTGTCTTCTCCGCCTCCGGCAGCATCAATGCATCGCCGCTAAGCTGATCGCGGATTTCCTCGAAGACACGCTGCGGGTCAGCTCCGGTCCGGTCGATTTTGTTAATGAAGAAAAATGTCGGAATCCGGTGCTTGCGCAGCAGCTGCCAGACGGTCTCCGTGTGGCCTTCTACCCCTTCAACCGCGCTAATGATCACCACCGCATAATCCAACACTTGCAGCGCACGTTCCATCTCCGGTGAGAAGTCGACATGGCCTGGGGTATCGAGCAGAAAAAAACGGGAATTCCCGTAGAGAAATTCCGCCTGGTCGGCAAACACGGTAATTCCCCGTGCTTTTTCAATATCATGTGTATCCAAAAATGTATCCTGATGGTCCACCCTGCCCCGGCTGCGGATAGCCCCCGAATGATAGAGCAGCTGCTCGGCGAAGGTCGTTTTCCCGGCATCAACATGTGCGAGCAGACCAAGCGTAATATTTTTCATAAAGTGCTGTATATCCTTCCTGCTTCAGATTTCAGAGATTAAAAGGAAATTCTTGTCTGCCTAATATATATCTAGTATGATCGAATTACATTTAAGCACCTTTCACCAACAACATCCAAGAACGACAATATAGATTTCCTGCCTGTTATTATCATAACCGAAAGGAAGGATTAGTCTATGAAAATCAGTGCCAGAAACCAGTTCGAAGGTAAAGTAATCTCTATTGAAGAGGGACAAGTTAATGCCAAGGTTGTGGTAGATACCGGGGGCCAGCGAATCACATCCATTATCTCCGTGGAAGCGCTGCATGATCTTGAACTGAAGGAAGGCTCTAACGTCACGGCAGTTATCAAGGCCTCTTCCGTACTGCTCATGGCTTAGTTCGCAGGAATCTGTGGCAGGGCAGCAGTCAAAAAGACCTGAACTTCGGCGGATGCCGGGTTCGGGTCTTTTTGCACTTTAAATATAAAACCATTGCCCCATTTTGCTCCCCCCGCTTCGCTCTGCTATGATGTTGCTGGAGGCGACTTGAACATGAAACTGGAATTCAAAACTTATGATCAGTGGGATGATGCACTGTGGGCAACCATCGAACCGCTCTACCAGGAAGCCTTCCCGCACGGAGCCAAGCCGGTGAACATCCTGAAGGCGATGCTGGACCGGAAAATAGCCCGGCTCCATGTCGGGTACCAAGACGGCCGGCTCGCTGCGATGGCAATCACAGGGCTTAGCGGTTCCGCCGGGGAACGGCTGCTGATTATTGACTATATGGCTATATCTGCGGAGCTTCGCGGACAAGGCCTCGGAAGACAGTTCCTGGAGCAGATCCGTGACTGGTACGTGCGCGAGCATCATATCCAGGGAATTCTGATTGAGGTCGAAGCCGGCGGTACGGATGAGGATGCCGCGCGGGTGCATTTCTGGGAGCACTGCGGTTTTATCGCTACAGATTATGTACACAAATATATTTGGGTGCCTGAGCCTTACCGGGCGATGGTGCTGCCAATCAGCAAGGATTTTACCATCACGGATGATGGGCAAAGCTTATTCCGCCGCATTACCGATTTTCATATGAAATCCTTCCGCAAGAGCGGCGGCTAGGCTATAGTAAATTATATTCTACTAAAGGGGTGCAGTAAGTGCAGTTTGAACATCTAAATTTCCCAAATCTTATTCCCGGCCCGGGAGCAATTGTTGCCATGCAGGCATTAAAAGGGCGTAGAGAGCATGACGTGTCATTGCTTGCGCTAGATCAAAACTGTGACCTCTGGAAGCTGGAGCTGCATACCGGGAACGCGTTCAAGCTGCTGCATGTGAGTATTCCTGATCTGAACCCCCTTCATCCCGTCCAGATTGAAATCTCTCCAGATGAGAGCTTGGCTGCAGTGTCCAACAGGTTCGGCCTTCATGCTGCTCTGTATGATCTGCGTACGTGTCAGCTCGTTATGCCACTGACAAGGGATGATTATCACTTTGAAACCTGTACCTATCCTCTCGCCTTTGTCGAAGCCCGGGGCCGGACACTGCTGATACACGGCACCGAATGGAACCGCCTGGATCTGCTTGATGTTCGTTCTGGCGAGAATCTGTCAGCCCGTCAGACCCCTGTTTATAATGCCGAACACCTGCCAGCACATTATCTTGATTATTTTCATGGCAAAATCCATGTCGCCCCTGACGGGCAATGGATCGTAAATACAGGATGGATCTGGCATCCCATCGGATCGGTACGCTCGTGGAATCTTCCCTCATGGATCGCGAACTGCTGGGAATCTGAGGATGGGCCAACCTTGCAGACGCTTGGGGAGATGATGGAGGATTGGGATCAGCCTGCTGCCTGGATAGATCCGTGGACCATCGCAATTTGGGGGCAACTGGCATCAGGTATGTACGATGAGGACGAGCTGCTTGAGTATAGCGGAGACGAGGATACTTATATGCTGGCTATTTTTGATGTGCGGACTGGTGAGCGGAAGAAGCTGTTTACCGGGGTGCCGGCTTATCGCACGAAACCTTTAATTGAAGGTGTCTTTTATCATCCCCACGGCGGGCTCGCGGCAGTAAAAGGCAAGCTTGCGATGTGGGGACCGGACAACGGTTTGTTGGTCTGGAATCCCGATACCGGTGAACTGGAGGCCTCCGATAGCAGGCTTTGCCTGGATTTCTACCATCCTTATGCCGGGATATTCCTCGCACTAGATGAATCAGGCCGCTTTACCGGAACCACAGTAGGCTGATAGCTGAAAGAACTCAATTACATTTCTTCATAGAATTCTCCAGCACTGCCGGGCCTAAGGTATTTGTTCTGGAATTAGACAGACGAACCTGCACTACGGCACGCTCAAGTGCGCCAGAGATATCATCAATCCTGCCAGCCCAGGTCGGGTTTTGGGTGTCATCTGGTGTAGGATATAAATTGAATCGCCAACTGATTTCGCCAGGGACCTGAGCGAAGCCTTCATACCTGTCGTAATTGCCCAAAGACGCCGGGGCCGGCAAGTATTGTGCATGAATACTCAAGCTTGTCCTCTCGCCGCCATAATCCCTTTTGACACGGTACGCGAGGGCCACTCCTTTTGCGTTGATTGGCATATTTGGTTTGGCGTCAAGGATAAGGCTGCATGGATACTTGCTTTCTTGCGGTGCGGCTTGCATTTTTACTGGCAGGATCAGGGGGAGCAGCAGCAGGCTCATTACAATCAACAGCTTTTTGATGGTAAGCTCTCCTTTTTTTGATGGATATTCTCCCCTCCTTGCTCCAAGATATACGGGCCGATACGATAATTCCCCCCAAAAGTGGAAACGGCTACGCCGTCCTTAAAAGAAGCCTATGCTTCCGAAGCAGCGATACTCCGTATCGCTTTCAGGTATCCGTTTCAGCGAGAAATATAAGGGTAAAGGATAGCGGGAAACTTATACTTTCTATATTTTTAAAAAAGGCGCTCCCGGACTAATCCAGGAACACCCGTATTGCACTGTATTACTCCTTAAATCGAGCTTTTAGCAAGCTCATAAAAACCAAACGCACTCTCCCAGGCAGGGAACCCGGCTTGCGCCATTTTGTCGCTGCCGCCGCCTTTCCCCTGGAACTCGCCAAGGTTCGCTTTGAAGAAGGTTCCGCAGGAGAAGCCTGTGCTGCCGCTGCACGCCAGCACTACCTTGTTCTCCGCAGCGGTCAGCAGCAGCACGGGAAGCTCAGTAGAAGCGGTCAGCTTGACTGCCAAGCTCTGCAAATCCTTGAGTGATTTGTCTTCAAAAACATGGGCAATCACGCGTGCCCCCGGCTCCTGGGCAGATAGTAGCTCCTGTGCCACATAACCGTCGTTTTTCTCCTTAAGTGTAGCCAGTTCCGTCTGCAGCAGCTTCTGCTCGGCTTCCCACTTCTCAATACGGTCAAGGATCTCATCCTTGCCGGTATTGAACTTGGCGGAAAGTGCGCCGAGAATGCGCTGATTATCATTACATTCATCCAGCGCGCGCCCTCCGCATTTGAAGGTAATCCGAATGTTGCCCTTCATCTTCTCCACTCTCAGCAGCTTGATCATCCCTATGCTGCCTGTTGAGGAGACATGCGTCCCTCCGCATGCGTTATATTCTACACCCTCAATTTCAACAATGCGGATATTCTCAGTCACCTTGGGCAGCTTGACCAGAGGCAGGCGGATCATTTCCTCCGCAGTGACGTTATAGCTGACGATGCTATGGTTCAGCACAACCTGACGGTTGACCTCTTTCTCTACTATAGCCAGTTGCTCCGGCGTAAGCTCAGACAGCTCGATATCAATCGTGTCGTAATCGTTGCCCAGGTGAAAGCTTAAAGTCTTGGCCTGGCACAGCTCAAGGAATACCGCCGAGAGCAGATGCTGGCCGCTATGCTGCTGCATATGGTCGAATCTCCTGTCCCAGTCGATCCGGCAGCTCACCCGGTTCCCGTCAGGCAATGACTCTACCTTATGCAGCACCTCATCATCTTCGAGAATTACGTCAAGCACCGAAATTCCGCCAATGGTTCCGGTATCACACGGCTGTCCGCCCCCATGCGGATAAAAAGCCGTCTCCTCCAGCACCAAATACACTCCGTCTTCCCTTTCAACCACACTGTTGATTTCCGTTTCCCACTCCTGCAGATAGGCGGATTCGTAATACAGCTTCTTAGTCATATTCAGGTTCCTCTCCCCGTCTCTGTTCTTAATGCATCGTATCCCATATTTGCTTACCAATCAAGATAACCGTAACCATAATAAAGAGCGGTCGAATATAGCTGGCCCCTTTACGGATAGCGATTCTCGAACCGACAACAGCTCCGGCGACCATCGGTATTCCCAGGAGGAGACCGTAATACAAACTGACCGAACCAACAAAGGCAAACGTCAGCAGGCTTGCGATATTGCTGGCGAAATTGAGCACCTTGGCATTGCCGGCGGCAGTTACGAACTCGAAACCGAGCATGAGAAAAGCAAAGATCAGAAACGATCCGGTTCCAGGACCGAAAAAACCATCGTAGAAGCCGATAACCAAGGCGACAGCCATGCCCGTCAGGGTTGTTTTTCTGCTGTCCCCGGAGAAGGTGGAAACGTCGCCCCATGATTTTTTGAATAAAGTATAGACCGTAATAATAACAAGCATCACAATTACCAGCGGCTTCAGGAACTCCGAGGGAACCTGACGGACAGTAAGAGCGCCAGCCACTGCCCCAAGGATGGAGAATGGGACCAGTACCTTAACCAACCGAAAGTCAATCTTCCCGGAACGTACAAAAGAGGCCGTGCTGGTGAACGAACACAACGTTCCGGCCAATTTATTGCTGCCGAGCAACAAATGAAGCGGAATACCTGCAGACAGAAGAGCGGGAATCCCGATCAACCCACCGCCCCCTACTACAGAATCAATCACTCCCGCCAAAAAACCACAAATCACCAAAACTGTAATCATCCCTATACTGCCATGATCCATGCTGCGCAAATCCTCCCGCCAGAGTGTCAGAGTCCTTCAAACAAACTCCAGCATACACAATTTTGGCGGTGTGTACCATAGCTTTATATTTTCCGTATAAAATAAAAAACAGTGACAGGTTCATCCCTGCCACTGCTTCATCTTGAACTCCTCTTCACACGCCTAACGGCTACTTGTAGGTGTTCTCTTCGGTTTTCTTGTACGTCGTTCGTTCATCCCGGAGCGATTCCTTGCGGATGTCACTCTTTTTCTGCTCCATTTGCTGTGCTTCCTGGCTGGTCACCGGGTTTTGGTCAAGCTCCTTGACCGTGTTGATCAGATTCTTGTCCGGCTTGGTATGATCCATCGCTGTATTGCCTCCTTATTAGGTCTGGTCATTTCAGCTTATTGTGGCAATTTGCGGGGAAGATTATACTCCAAGTGGAAACGGCTACGCCGTCCTTATAAGGACAGTATCCGTTTCAGCGAGAAATATAAGGATAATTTATAGTGTGAAACATATAAATCCTTATATTTCAAGAAAAAACCGGACAAGCAAATGAAGCATCTGCCTGTCCGGTTGCAGTGGATAATGATTCTATTATTCCGAATCCACGTTGTGGTATACCTGCTGTACGTCGTCCAGTTCCTCCAAAGCGTCGATCAGCTTCTCGAACTGGGCTTCGGCATCCTCAGGAAGGGATACATAGTTCTGTGGAAGCATGGTCAGCTCAGCCACGGTGAATTCTGTAATTCCGGCAGTACGGAAGGCTTCCTGCACGGTATGGAACTGGTCAGGCTCGGCGTAGACGATAACCGCTTCATCTTCTTCCAGCACATCGCGCACATCCACGTCCGCTTCAATCAGCAATTCCATGACTTCGTCGGCGGTTTTACCTTCCACCCCGATAACAGCCGTTGGCTCGAACATATAGGTTACTGAACCGCTGACCCCCATGTTACCGCCGTTCTTGCTGAATGCGGAGCGCACCAGAGGGGCTGTACGGTTGACGTTGTTAGTCAGCGCATCAATGATAATCATCGAGCCGCTTGGACCAAACCCTTCATAACGCAGCTCCACATAAGTCTCATCTCCGCTACCCTTCGCTTTATCCAGTGCCCGGTCAATGATTGCCTTAGGCACATTATACGTTTTGGCGCGTTCCAGAACGACCTTCAGCGCCCGGTTCGATTCCGGATCAGGTTCGCCCTTCTTCGCAGCTACATAAATCTCTACGCCAAATTTGGCATAGACCTTACTTGTATTGGCATCCTTGGATGCCTTCTTTTCCTTAATATTATTCCATTTACGACCCATATTGTTCCCGCTCACTTTCCAACATTAATTAAAAACAGTCCTATTTATTATACCTCTGTTCGTTATATCCCGTAAAGGGCAGTCCTGAGCCTACAGAAAATCCAGCAAATCCAGCAATTTATCCATGCCTACAGCTTGAATCAACACCGGAATTCGCGGACCTGTCTCCTGATTCAACACCAGCCGGTAGATCATTGTAAATAAAAGCTTTTGATTGTTTTTCATCGTTTTTTTATCTTCGTCATGGCAAATGGCGTAGATCTCTGTCATCAGCCGCTCATCATCCATACCACCAGTTCTTAGCAGCCGGCAAAAGGCTTCAAGCCACTGCTGTTCATGAGCCTCCAAAGCTTCGTACATGGCGGTATCGCGATGAGTATTTACTGTGACCAGCTTTTGCGGCATCCATTGCTTGATCCAATATTCTGCCCGCTCTGCCATTTGCAGCAGCCCTCGCTCATCGACCTCATCCCCATTCCGGGCTACAATCTCAGATAGCAGCTTATGATCGAAATGGATCAGTGGAAGCAGACCGGCAATCTGGCTGAATCCGGGTGTATTCACATTCGCTGAATCAATCAGCGACAGCTCGACCGCTGTGCGAATATCATCCGTCAGGGTCTGGGCGAAATAAGCCTTCCGATACCGCTCATATTCCGTATAGTTGCGCAGCACATCTTCATCCATTCCAATATGAAACTCAGCGCTCGGCTGATATTTGGCGAACAGAAACAGAATATTCTCGGGAGCATAGACGTTCAGCAGATCATCTGGAGTGTAGTTGTTCCCGGATGAGCTGGACATTTTGGCAAAGCTGCCTTTGATTCTGATAAATTCATACGGCTCGTAGGCGGGCGGACGATTACCAAAAATTTTCTCGGAGATAACGGAAGCTACATTGTAGCTGCCTGTTTCCGACGAATGGTCGCGGCCGCCAGGCTCGAACAGCACTTGCTCCACATTCCAGCGCATAGGCCAGTCGATTTTCCATTGCAGCTTGATGTTATCCGCTTCCCGGACAGACAGCGTGCAATGATTGCCACACTCGCAGCTATAGGTCAAGAGCTCTTCCTTGTCATCAAAAGAATGAACTGTGGTCGAATCCTTGCCGCATTCCCCGCAGTACACACTTATCGGATAAAATGCGGCTCGCTCCGCTTCGCTGGCTTCACTTGTCTTGAAGGACATGAGGATGTCATAGATTTCACCTCTAGAGCGCAGCGCATGAAGAATGCCCGGGACATACCGGCGTGATTGATACTCTCTGCTCTGATAAATGAATTCCGGCCGAATGCCAAAAGCCGACAGCGCCGCTTCGAACTCCTGCTCAAAATGCTCAGCATAGGAGCTGTGGCAGCCATAAGGACAGGGAACCTGCGTGTAGGGTTTGCCAATATACTGCGTGAAGCTTGGGTCCACATGAACCGGAACCTTGCGAAACCGGTCAAAATCATCCCACGAAAAAATAAACCGCACCTTTTTACCCGCTTTTTCAAGCGCCTTGCTTACAAAATAAGTCGTCACAATCTCCCGGAAATTTCCGATATGGATGTGACCTGACGGACTGATTCCCGATGCGCACACGAATGTCATCTGCTCCGGGTGGCTTTCGATTAACCGGCTTGCAATTTTCTCTGACCAATGCATTTCATAATCACCTCAGGCATGTATTGGGAAAAACAAAAAAAGCTCTCATCCGCAAGATTGTTATCTTGAGGACGAGAGCTGTAAACAGCGCCGTGGTACCACCTCTGTTCGCGAACATGTTGCCATGCACGCCTCTTCGGGTACGGCCATTACGCTTATACCCTATCTCTGTAACGGGAGATCCCGTCATAGCATCCTTGGACGTACGCCCAATTCCGTATGAAGCTCCGAGACTTTTTTCGTTAGGCACACCGCTGCTCCGTTCCACCACTTCCGAAGCTCTCTGTAAACTATGCCGCCTAATTACTCTTCTCTTCATCGCTAATATAGCTGTAAGTAATTGTATGTAATAATAACCCGGGAATTTTCATCTGTCAATCACAGCCTGCTGCTCCGCTATGTGTTACGATATTAGGAAGATTAGTAAATTATGGAGGCGATTAATGTGAAAGAAGGCTGGGAACGCACGGAGCAGCAAGTATCACTTGACCTCAGACAAATTAACGACATTGTAAGATCTGCATTTCAGGGCACACGGGTAATAGGCGCGGAACGGCTCAGTGTTGGATTCCGCAATTCGAATTATAAGATTCACCTGGATGGGAAATCAGATCCCCTGGTTCTTCGTTTGTATAGTGACGCTGGGGGAATCGCTGAAAAAGAATTGGCCATTGCGGAGCGTATACGGGACACTGTCCCTGTTGCCAATTTTCTTTATTTGGATACCAGCTGCAGCAGCTTCAATAAGCCTTGGGCAATTACGGAATGGAAACCGGGAATTCATTTACGGGATGTGTTAAAAAGCGAAGCTGCTCAAGAGATCGTATCCGCCGCCACATCTGTTGGCTCTGTTCTTGCCCAAATACATAGCTATACGTTTCCTGAAGCGGGCTTCTTGGACAAAAATCTGGAGATTATTCAACCGTTCGAAATGAGCGGGGAGCTTTTTCTTTCGATTATTGACAACAGTCTCTTCCACAATCAGGGCGCGAAATGGCTGGGTGATGAGCTGACACAAGAGCTGTGGAGCTTCTGTCAGTCACGCAGTAATGAACTATCTGAGAGAAATACTTCACCAGTGCTCGTGCATTCGGATTTCAACGGCCTAAATATACTGATGGAGCAGAATGCCGGAGGCTGCGCGGTGTCGGCTGTTCTCGACTGGGAGTTTGCCTTCTCTTGCAGCCGGTATACCGATATCGGGAACATGCTCCGTTATGAGGAAGACGGCTCGCTGTTTGAGCAGCATTTTATTTCAGCCTATGTAGCACATGGAGGGGTGCTTGAGGATAACTGGAAGCTGTACTCGAAGCTTGAGGATCTCACCGCCCTCTGCGACATGCTCAGTCACTCTTCTGCGGATACACCTAACCGGCTGCGTGATCTTCAGAGCTTAATCGCGAAGACAGTTAAGCTCTACCGATGATGGGCTTCAATTCCCTCCCCCAAAAAAGAGCCCGCTCCCGATATTACCGGGAAGCGGGCTCTTATCTTGTCACTGGCAGTCTGCTGTTCTATGCGATGTGCCAGACTTTATCGGCAATTCCTTGATGAAGCGCAGCTTGTCTGCGAAAATTTCGTTATTCTATAGCAGCAAGGAAGGATTAAGCAAACGCGCCAGCTTGTGCAACTCCGCTAAAAGCAACGGGGCCAGTAATGGTGATAGCAGGTCCATCGCCAGTACTATTAACAGCAAACATAGTATATCGAAGTTGACCGGAGGCAGGTACCGTTGGATGAAAATCAGCAGCATGAAAGGACAGCAGGTTATTTCCTGTAAGCAGATCCGCAGTCGCAGTATATATTAAAGCGCCTGAACCACTAACTCCTGTACCGCCTCTTTCCACAGTAATTGTAACCTCGTTCCCGGCAGTCCCAGAAACACCAATAGTTCCCCACAATTCAATACGAACGTCTGCAGCATTTGGAGTCCCGATCACAGCAGCGACTTGTAAACCAATATCCCCCAACACTAGAGTTGGTGTGGACGGAAGTACACCTACACCCGTGTTGGTATTGCTGAATTCTGAAGTCCGAGAATCCAAGAATTGAATCGTCATTTTCTTCACTCCCTATTAAAGTAGTTTCCCTTCCAGAAGGGTTGTACTTTAATATATTCGGGAACTTATATTGTGTTTGGACAATATATGCATATACCTCGCCCGATTTTCAAATCCAGACTTCGTTTGCGGTCTCAATAATCAGGCGCAGCTTGTCCCACTGCTCTTCCTCGGTCAGAATATTGCCTTCCTCGGTGGAGGCAAAGCCGCACTGGGCACTGAGGCATAGCTGGTTAATATTCACATACTGGGCCGCTTCCTCGATCCGGGCAATAATCTGCTCCTTGCTCTCCAGCCCGCCATGCTTCGTGGTCACAAGCCCCAGCACCACCTGCTGGTCCCGGATGTAGCGCAGCGGAGCGAAGTCTCCAGAACGTTCATTGTCATATTCGAGAAAAAAAGCATCGACCTCAGCATGGCCGAACAGCACTTCCGCTACAGGCTCATACCCCCCGGCAGCAAACCAGGTAGAGCGGAAATTGCCCCTGCAGACATGCAGAGCGATGGTCATATCCACTGGCCGTCCGGCAATGCTCTCGTTGATGAGCCGCACATAGTCCTGGGCCAATTGATCAGGATCAATGCCCCTGCTGCGCAAATGCGCCCGGTGTCTGCCGCTGCAGAGAGTTCCCCAGGTTGTATCATCGAGCTGGAGATAACGGCAGCCTGCATCGTAGAACGCCTGAATAGCGGTCTGGTAGACACTTATAATATCGCGGTACAAAGTCTCCCGATCCGGGTAAATTTCATTTCCGTTGAAATCCTGCACAAAATGAAACAACGCCGGAGAAGGGATTGTCATTTTGGCAAGCGTATCCCCGGCCATCTTCTGCAGCTCGACAAACTGGCCGACCATCGGATGCTGCCCGAAAGCAATTTTGCCGGCAATCCGAAAGCTCTCAGCCCGTTGAGCGGCATCCTTCGCGCCTTTTCCTTGATCCAGACTGATCTTCTGCGTGCCTGTGATTCCGAGGAAGAAATCGAGATGCCACCAGGAACGGCGGAATTCACCGTCTGTTACGGCCTTCAGCCCCACAGCCTTCTCTTGCTCCAGCAGCTTGGCAATTTCAATATTTTCGATGTCATGAAGCTGCTCTGCCGTAATTTCACCTTGGAGATGCTGCGCGCGTGCGGCTTTCAGCTCATCCGTGCGGAGGAAGCTGCCAACAATGTCATAGCGAAAGGGCGGAGCATTTCTGGTGGAGCCGATAACTGAACTGGTCATAGTCCCTCCTGCTGTTAGAGTAAGAAAGATTTAAGATCGAAATAATTCTGCGAAACAAGGTCATTAAGAATATCAATATATGCAGACATAATCTCGCCCGGTCTGCGGTCCTTGTGAGCGATCCAGCCGACGGTGAACACCTCTCTACTGTCAAAGGGAATCGTCACCAGCCCGTTGCCGTTCAGCTCGGAGTCCATAATTCCCGTACCCACCGTATACGAATCGCTGCCAAGCAGCAGATTGGTCAGTGTGGCCCGGTCTGTGACGCTAATATTTTTCTCAATCTGGGTGAAGCTAAGCATTTCCTCCGAAAAATGCAGTGAGTTGTTATCCCCCTGCTCAAAGGTAACATACGGGAACGGAAGAATGTCGTCTATTGTAATCAGTTCTTTACCAGCAAGAATATGCCCGGCCCGCACATACACATGCGGCTGGGTATTGAACAGCGGGGTGAACTTCAGGTTCCCGTCGCTGAACAGCTTGTTCATCACTTTATAATTGCTCTCACTGATATACAGAATCCCCAGATCACTGCGGAGTGTGCGCACATCTTCAATTATTTCGTAGGTTTGCGTCTCTCTCAGGCTGAAGTTGTATTCGGGCACATTGCTTCCCTTCATCAGCTTCACAAAAGCATCCACGACAAAAGCATAATGCTGGGTAGACACAGAGAAGTAGATCGGGCTGCGTTTTTTGCCGGTATAACGGTTCTCCATGAACTCGGTCTGCTCAATAATTTGCCGGGCATAGCCCAGAAACTCCACGCCCTCTGCCGAGATGCTGATGCCCCGGTTATTCCGCTCAAAGATCGTAATTCCAAGCTCGCTCTCCAGCTCCTTGATTGCATTAGAGAGACTCGGCTGAGATACAAAAAGCCTTTTGGCCGCTTCGTTCATAGAGCCGCTATTGGCAATCTCAATTGCGTAGCGGAGCTGCTGCAAAGTCAAACCGAGTTCCTCCTCTTAGTTAATCTTGTGCCTTAATGAGTACGCTTCTTCGCCGCATCAATTTTCGATGGATCGAGACCCTCCCAAATGTTCTTGATATCCGCTTGTTCGGGATGCTCGAACACCAGGAATGCAGTCGGCAAATACCGCTCACCGTATTGTGAGGAGGGTTTATTGACAATTTCATTATCCTTCACCAGAACGGTGGATGAACCTCCGTCGAGGTTGGCAGCAATTACGGCCCCATGCTTAAGCATAATTTGCTGCACATCGTACAGATTGGCGCCAATGCTGTAGCCAGGCTGTCTGCCGTCGATCACAACGAACAACAGCGCACCGTCCGCACGCTGGCCCATAGCGGTTCTCGGGGCGATCCCCCAGCCATCCGCCGCATTTCTGACCAAGCCTTTGCCATTCACAATAATCCGCGGCTGAAACGACACGGCTTCCTGAACGCCCAGCTTGCTTAGCTCATCCAGTGTGTAGTTGCCGGCGATCATTTTCCCCTGCTTGTCCAGACCTACAATCTGTGTGGATTTCTTTCCGCCCAGACCGTTGTAAAAGAGCTTCCCCTGGGAAATTACAAGACCAATCGGCTTAAACCCGTTGCCTTTCCAGTTAGGATCGGCAAATCCTCCGCCGTTCACCCCGGCAATGGCCCCTGTCCGGGCCACCATGCTGGTCACCTTCTCACCTGAGCCAACCTTATCCGGAACGCCTAATCTGACTTTGGTCGGGTCGTTCACGGTCATGACAAATCCGGTATAACCGGTGCCGGTAACCTTCTCGATTTCAACCAGCGGTTTCGCCGCTTCCTCAGCTGTGCGTTCAATCTTATGGGTATCCTTCTCGTCGCCCATATGATCAAACCGCTGATTGTATTCGGCCACACGGTTCTTCAGTTCATCTTCGCCAATAATATATTTCGCCAAATAGCGGTGTTGTGTTGTAATCAGCGTATCTGCGATCAAATAACGCGTGTTCTTCGCAGATGGAGCGAAATAGAGCCAGCCTGCGCCAACCAGGAGCAGAAATACGAAGAACAGGAACACTCTGGTTAGTCTGCGGAAAAAGCTTTTTTTCTTGCGCTTGCGGACAGGTTTCTTCTTACGGACAGTAGAACGTTCTGGTAATGATGAAGAGTTCACTTCTAAATATCCTCCCTGATGATGCCTGTTAATAGAATCGGGTGTTAACCCACATACCCCATCATAGACGATATTGAGAGATTAAAGGTTTCAGTTTGGTAAATTGTCGAATTTAGAATAATGAAGCCGGAATCAGCTTGCGACCGCCCTTGATAAGTGTCGATTCGAGCATTTCACCCTTTTCTCCTCCAAAATAGAGCTGCCAGTAGACGCCGAAGCGTACGCTGACATCGTTCTTCACCAGCTCCGGCGGTGTTACAATCAGCCATTGGAACTTAAGAGCTTTGGAGATTTCGAATACCGGATCAAGCACGTTATTGGAGACCATTTCACCAAATGGATTATCGTATAAAAAAACCGTCCAGCCCTTGTTCTCGCGGTTGACCCGTTTATGCGTCATGATCATCATCGCCACCAGCAGTTGTACTGATTGGCGCTGTCCGCCGCTGCCGACCGCTTCATCCAGCGCCCCGCGGTTGATGACTTCCCAATCGGAGTAGTGATATTCCTCAGGCTCCGCATAGAGGAAATAGTTCTCCGTCACAGGCTTGTAGACCTGAAGCACAGGGAAGCGGTTCTGCAGCGCGGCGTAGACAATTTTGCCGTCACTGATCAGATCTTTGACCGCAGCAGCCGGAGCCTGTTCAATCTTCGGGAACTTCTCCAGCAGGCTGGAAATACAGCGGTTGAAATATTCACTGACCAATGGCTCGATATCATCGGTGGTCTTCGGCACGCTGATATTCTTGTAATTCAGCCGCACAAGCGGAAACGCATAGCCGTTCTCATTGTGAATGATCATCCGGCGCTCCATGCGTCTCAGGATGTCTACAATCTGCACAACCCGTTTGGCGGCGCGGCCAACCCACAGCTTGCGGGACAGCTCCATCCCTTCCTTGTCGCTGCGGATGCTCTCAATCTGGTCGCGCGAGCTTTGAAGCATAGAATCCAGCACCTGAAGGGCAATGGAGAAGTCCTCCCAGTGTACGGTGTTCAGCCGGTCCTGGATTTTCGTTTCCAGTTCGGCATTCCAGCCGCTCTTGGCCAGCTTGCCGCTTAAGGCATTCTTCTCTTCCTTGACTTTGCGCGCAATTTCGCCCCGTTCGCTGCGGCTCTCCTTGCTGCGGAGCAGCCAATCGGCGACGAGCGGCTCGCATTCCTCTTTTACCTGTTGCAGCACCTCATCCGGCACATCCCGGAGCTGTACCCGGCCTTCTACATGGGTATCCATAATTTTACTCTGATTGGCAAGAGTCTGCAGCCATTGGTCCATTGCAGATATGGCTTGCTTGCAAGCATTCAGCAAATGCTCATTGTTCCGGGAACGCGCTTCAATCTCGTGCGCTTTCTGATCCAGGGGTTCATGCCACAGCTCGACTGTCCGCTCATGCTTCTCCTTAATCGACTTCTCAGCTTTGAGCAGTTGCTTCTGCAGCTGCTCCAGCTCGGTCTGGCAGCGGATAAAAGAATCGCGGATATGCTGGTAATCCTCGTCCAGTATGGCAGTATCGCTCTTCTGCCGCGCTTTGGCCGACATGATGAAGTCCGGGGTATCCTCCGGTTCCGGCACACTTCGCCAATTGGAATCCACCTGCTGCACCGCAGCTTCAAGCTCTGCCATCTGCTCACCGGCTGATTTGATCTGCGCGGCACGGGTACGGATCTCAAGCTCATTGCGGCTCAAGGATTGCTGCAGGCTCTCCACAGTGCTTAAGGTTTGCAGCAGCCGATCCTGAACGTCAGCTGCAAGAGCGGCTCCTGCCGGTTCCGTTCTGTTATCACTTGCAGACGGTTGTTCGCTAGGGAATACAAGCTCAGGAAACCAGGTCTGGAGCCTTGGGAAAAGCGAGTATTTCGTGTCGCCGACCCACTTTTCCCGCTCCCGGGCGGTACTCTCCAGCTCCGCTTTGATCTGGGCAAGCAGCTGATCCTTGCCGGCGCTCTCTTTGCTGAGATAGCTTTTGCGGTCCTGGGCTGTTTGCTTGTCTTTGTAATCCTGCTCCTGCTTCCTGGTCCGTTCATTCCATTCGCGCAGGGCGAGTACTCTGGCTTCATGCTCCGCCTTATCGGCTTCACAATCAGCCAATTCTCTTGCGATGGCGGCAATAGACTCTTCATTGCGGCTGATCTCCGCGTTCAGTCCGCTCAAGCTCTCGCGCAGCTCATGCTGAAGAGCTTCCATTTCTGTAAGCTTGGCCTTCAGGCTAACCGTATGCTCGCCCTGAAATAAACGCTCATACTCCTGCCGCGCTGATTTCAGCTTCGCCAGATAGCCTTCCGCATCCTGCAGCTCGGCTTCCTGCTCCTTCAGTCTCGCTGCGATTCCTTGCTTCCACTCCAGAAAACGGTCCGGCTGCAGAACCATTAACGGACCTTGGCTATCGGGAAGCAGGAACGGCTGGACAGCCATCTGGCCCATCTGTTCACGGACAAAAAGCGGGACAGCCGACTTCAGCAGCAGCTCCTTAAGAAGATCCGGCTGCAGCTTGGCAGCTTCACGTTCGGTCAGAATAAGCCCGTATGGTAACAGCGGATGCCGTTCCAGCTCTTCTTCACGGATCAGGTAGGGCTGATCGTTCAGGAAGGCGCTGCCCAGCATGGAGCTGATCTTCAGCGAATCCAGCGTGTCTTTTACCGTCAGGATGTCGCTGTTCGGCAGCCAGTACGCCTCATGCTGCAGCTCAACATCCAGCAATTGGTTATAGTAGTCTCTCCTGAGCCGTTTCGTCTGCACCTCCGCTTCATCCAGCCGGCGTATGAAGCGCTCCTGAACCGCAGATCTTGCTTCAAATAATGCCGTTGCACCAAGACGGTTATGCTCCTCATACATTTCCAGCAGCACCACAAGCTGCGACCAGAGCTGCGATTCCTTGCTCATTTGTGATTCAAGCTGCGCTCTTAGCTCGCCTGTCTGCTGCTCCTGTCCCAGCAGCTTCTCGCTAAGCTGGGTATGCTTCTTATGCAGGCTCAGCCTGTCTTCTTCAGCAGTCCTCCGCTGCTCTTGAAGGCTGCTGATATTCTCGGTGAAGCCTCTGGCAGCAAGGATTGCCCGCTGCAGCGATGCAGCCGGTGAATGGGCGGCTTCCTGCCCGTGACGGGAGGCGAAGGCCCCCAGCTCTTCGGTATATTGGCGGATTGCGCTGGTCAGCTCGTTGATCCGGCTGTCAAGTCCGCCCAGCTCCAGCAGAAAGCTCTCCCGTTCCTTGCGCAGTCCCGCTTCTTCTGCGGTCAACGATTGCTGGCGCCGACTGAACATAGACAGTTGACCCTGCCACAGCTTGAACACCTGCTCCCACTGCTTGCGCAGCTCCTCCTTCGCGGCTTGGATTACCTCTTGCCGCTCCTTCATTTCAAGCGACCCTTCGATGGCTTCGATCTCTTTCTGCCACTGCTCAATCTGCCGGATTTGTGCCTTGCGTCTAGCCAGATAGTGAGCGACTTCAAGACTCTTTTCCTTCGCCTTAGACTCCTCCAGCCGCTGGCGGGCCCGGGCCTGATTATCGCTTACCCGCTTGAAGTCCTCCTGCTTCCGGTCCATTTCCTCTTTGCTGCGCAAGTATTTCAGATTATCTTCCTCAAAACGCAGCTCCCGGGCTTCCTGATGCAGCCGGACCAGCTCGTCCGCCTTCCTGCGGCGCTCATCTTCGGCTATCTTCAGCTCGTCTTGAATCACTGTATAGATTTGCCGCCCCTGAAGCTCCGTTTCCTGAAAGCTCCGGTCGGCCTCCGTCCCCTGCTTGACAAGCTCATATAATGGTGCAGCAAGCGTAGTGAACTCGGCAAAAGCTTTTTCGCGCTGCTCCAGCATTGGCAGTCTCTGGGCAACAATTGCCGCATCCATGAACATCTTCTGGAGCGAGCCTTCCTGTTCGGGCAGGCCTTCGTTCAGGCTGGAGCCGATTTCGGGGATGATCAGCTTTTCGAACAGATTCTGGTTCGTGAAAGCATCATTTTTCTGGAAGTAGCCCTTAATCCCGCCCTCTTCGCCGTTAATCCGCCGCATGTTCCGCCACTCGCCAATATGAATATCCCGCTCCGCCAGGAAATTGTAATATTTTTTCAGATCCGAGCTGTGGCTTCCGAAGGTAACAATCTCGCCCCGCCGGTCGCGCACAAACTGCTGAATGCTCTCAAAACTCACCGGACCTCCGGCAGCGGCATCATACAGCGGAAGTGTCGAGAGCGTAAGCTCGGCATGCTCCTCATACTCCAGCAGCGCATAGAGCAGGTAGTCCACCTTGATCTCTAGTTGGTCCACCGAGCTGTGAGCCGTCATCGCGATACCTGTGGTCATATACTCCGTACGCTCAATGTTGTCGAGCCGCCATTCAATCGCTACGTGGAAGGTGTAGGGCTTTAGCTGTTTTTTGTGATTATGGAAAAAAGCCTCGACCTGGTTCTCGTTATCCTTGCCCCAAGCCGCCTTGGGAATGAGCAACTGGAAAATAGATTGCAGCAGCACCCCCTTGCCGCCGCCGTTCATCAGCGTAATCAGGGTATTGGCCGGCCCCTCCTCATTGCTAAGATCAAGGACCATATCGTCATATTTTTTGAGCATTTTCTCATATTTCAGTCCGGCAATCCGGATTCGTTCAATACGCGGCATTGGCTTCCCCCTCCTTCTCTGCCAAGGTGTGGCCGATGAGTGCCTTCAGCTCCTTATAACGGTCAACATCATGGTACAGGTAACGCATTCTTTCATATAATTCTTCCCGCGGAAAGATCCGCTTCTCATTCTCTGAAATGAATACCAGGTGTTCATCCTCCAGCAGCTTCATGCCCTCATGAATCAGTCCGATCCGGGAGCCGGCCCCTCTGGACAAGGAATCGCCTTCCTCTTGGCTCTTAGTCTGCATGTAGAGACTGGTCCACACCTTGTGCATCGCCTGAATATCCAGGCGCCACTGCTTGCTGAATCCGCCCTCGCCATCCATGTCAATCCACGCCTGAAACAGCGAGGATACCTGGTCAGAGATTTGAATATAGGACATGCTGTCCTGTCCCGGCTTGAAATGGTGCTCATCCTGATCCATCTCGGCCAGAAACACCAAAATGATGATGTTGATAATATGTAAATGGGTTTTGCGCTCAATACGTGTATATTTATTCCGCAATTGCGTAAAGTTCGTGGCAAACCCCGAACCGAGCGGATTGACTAGCAGATGCAGGCGGTGTCCGGAATTCATAATCCGGCAGCCCCCTTCCTTGGCCATATATTGAAGTGCGTCGTAAGCCCCCGGGTCTTGCAGGCATTCATCAGCCGCAGGATCATCTAGCGATATAACCTTCCGGCGAAGCAAATCAAAAAACAGCCGCGAAGCCATCTGCAATTGTTCCAGTGAATAGCTCATGCTGTATCATCTCACCTCTCTACTATAGTAATGGTATAAGGACTCATTTCCAGACCGGGCCAGACGACGCTTTCGCCGCTCTGTATGGTTGTCCGCAGCAGCTTGCCCCGCAGCACCTCAAGCTCCGGCCGTTCAGCCAGCAGCCGCTGGATTAATTTCTGGCATTCGTCCGCCGCTCCGCTCTGACTGTCCTCTCCCTGTTCCAATACCGTAATCTCCGTGTGGAAAAATTGCACCCACAAATCAACAGCATCCGGCGTGTGTGACCACATCCGCTGTTCCTCTTCTGTAAATGCTTCCGCGGAAAATGTAAATTTCCCATGTGCGGCCAGTCCCGTAAAGACAGGGAGCCAAAGCCCGGTAACCCGCGGCCAGGGAATCGACTTGGGGGTATAAGGAACGCTCTCTTCTTCTCCGGCTTCATCCGGCTCGTCCATAACATCTTCAGGCAGAAAGCCGACATCCTGCTCCTCCCACGCCCAGGCAAGCGGATAGATAAAGTCCTGGCTGGGCGTGAACAGTCCGCTGACCAGCAGCTCAAGGCTGTCCCCATCCGGCAGACCTTCTGTCTTGACCCATTCCTCCCAGACGTTGGTGCGGAAATTGAAGCCTGCGGCCCCCCAGAACAGCTCGGGGAAATTCAGCCGCAGATTCGTCTCAGCCTCAAAAATGCTCAGCACCACCTCGGCCAGCTCATCATGCACCCGCCTGGACAGCTCCACCCGCTCTGAAAGCTGGCGCAGCTCATTGAAGTCGATTACATCCTTCTCATCATTGGCCAGCCGGGCGAGCGAGCGGTGGATATTATCGAAATGCTTGCGCTCCTCGTCGAACTGCTGATGAATATCCTCCAGCCGCTGATGCCGCAGCACACCGTATTCGCTGAACATATGCTTCGGATTGCGGCGCAGCGCATTGCGGTATTCCTGCTGCTGCTGGGTCATCTTCCGCACCCGTGAGATCAGCTCACCCACATCCTGCAGCGCGCGTGTGACCCGCCCGTGCTTGATATGCATCTGGATTTCCAGCAGCTTAATGCTGATCTGGAATTCTTCAATGATCTCATGGCTCATGAAGATCAGCTCCATCGCATACTCCGACAGCCGGTAGACCGTTTTGCCGCTCTCCTCCCAGCTTGTGCGCGTGGCATCCTCATCTACAGTGAAATATTTGTATTTCTGCACAGCCATCTGCCGGGAACTATCATCATAATAGTAGGCTTCAAAATCCCCGCCGCTCCCGCTCCACAGCAGCCCATCTACCAGCCGCTCCACGGACTCGGCAGTGCCGAGCCTTACAATATTGAACCGTTCCAGTGAACTCCAGGCCAGTTCCACAATATCTTCCCTGGCTCTGCGCTCGCTCGATTCCAGCTCCAGATAATAGACCTGCAGCAGCACGCTGAGCGCAATCATTTCCTTATAGGGCTGCAGCTCGCCGAGATTCATCCCCGCACCCAACGTCCACAAGGGATTGAGCCGCCGATTCCGTTCTCCAAAATCACTCCAATTCATGCTTCACGCCAACCTCGCCATCACTTCGTAATTTAGAACTTCCTGGGGAAGCCCCACAAAATAACATAAACCCATATCTGCCCCATGAAGGGTGGAATATGGGTTAGGAAATTCGGATTAAATTCAGCTTTTGGGGAATATATGTTTCTATTATATCATTTAATTGCTCTTAAAAACTACCTTGTATTCGGAAAAGCGTTGCCTCCAGGCGTCGATTGTTTTAGGCAGCTTGGTAGTCTTGGGTACGTTAGTATAGAAGAAGACTTCATCATCGTTGATCACAGCCGCCCAGTAGTTTCCTTTAGAATCATGCATGATAATAGCTTCCCGCAGGGTAAACAGTCCGCGAATTCCACCGCTTGTTACCTCAGCATTGTATCCATCCAGGTCTTCCTCTGGAGATAAAAGCTGCATGCAGGAGGTGAACAGCCCATAATCATTCGCTGCTATTTTACGAAATGCATTATCTTCAGCAGCCGATTTGAATACTCCCAGATCCTTAAGAGTGGAATTGATAGTTTTGGCCGGGCCCTTGTAATACTCGCCTGTAAAAGTTACTCCTGCTCCGGCATCCGTTACCGGGTAAGGACTAACAACATACAGCTTTTTGCCTGGAGCAAGATACAACATAACAATCGAATCATCTTCCAGTTTATAAGTAACCATCCGATTGTGTATTAATGCTTCCTTTTGTTCAACTAAGCCGGTATGTGCACCATCATAAGCATCAATTGTAAAAGTTAGCTTGTTCTTAGTTACTTTCTTGATTTCTACGGAAGCGCCACTGAAAGCAGTCTGCTTCACACTGTTCCACTTCCCGCTCCAATCTGCAGCCGTAGGTGCCTTGATGCCCGCCGCACTTGACGTCAGCGCTTGAACCGGCAGCTGCTTATCACGGTCCGGGCTGACCCAAGCACCTATAAAACCGGTATCCGGCAGCCACCAGCCTTCAAAGCTTCCTGTTATACTGCCTTTGGCATCCACTTCACTAAACTCTGCATAGCTGCCATTAACAGATCCCGTGAGATTAATAGTTTTTTTGTACTTATCATAATAATAGCTGCCGCTCAGCTTACCACCCTCTGCGATTTTTATCCACATGTGTATGGGCAAATTACCGTTAACAGTTCCCTTTAAGGAAATAAGACCCTTAGTTGACTGAACTCCCACGCCCACAGCCTTAACACCTGTAATCGAAGTGGATAGTTCTGCGGACGCCGTGCCCTGACCCCATAGTACATTTTGCAGCAGCAGAAATGCCGTGAGAATCCCTGCGTTCAGCTTTACTATTTTATTCAAAGCGTTGCCCCCATCCTCATACATACTTCACATTAAGCAAGTAGTGCAAATTGGCTTTTACAGCAGGCCATTCGTCGTCGATGATGCTGTACAGCACGTTATCCAAAACCTTGCCGTCAGATGTAATTCTGTGCTTGCGCAGCACACCCTCACGTACAGCGCCTATCCGCTCAATCGCTCTTTGCGATCTCAGATTATCTCCTACAATAGAGAAATCAATCCGAATAAGTCCAAGCTCTTCAAAGCAATAATGCAGCAAAAGTGACTTCGATTCCGTGTTGGCCGAAGTTCTCCAGAAATCCGGTGATATCCAAGTACCGCCAATCTCCGCATTGCGGTGGGTCTGGTCCAGATTCTTGATCCGCGAGGTACCGATTACTTTCCCCGAAGATCGTTCAATCATGACAAAAGGAATTTCCGAACCATTCTCTTTATTGGCTAGTGCAGTTTCGATTAACTCATTCACTTGTTCGACTGTAGATATTTTGCGCCAGGTAAATTCCCAGATTTGCGGATTTTGGAGCAGCTCCACCAGCTCTGGCCTATGACTTTCTTCCATAGGAACGAGACGGATAAAGCTGCCCTTCAACTCTTGTATAGTTTGCTGCTGCACTTGCTTCTTGCCTCCTTTATAAAATAAAGACTGCTCCATTAACTATATAATGAAACAGTCTATTTGTAACTTAAATCTCTCTATCTGCAAAATAAAATAAACCCACATCTGCCCACTGAAGGGTAGAATATGGGTTAGGAAACTTGCTATCAAAAGAACCTACGCTGATAAATGAAAACATATAGACAACACCGTGTTTAATGTTTCTTGGTCGTATTTTTGTACCTGTAAATTTGCCTCGAGTATTTTATGCGCCCATGCCAAAGCTTTCATATAATAGTCGTACTCATGCACCCGGATGCTAAAGCGGCTAAAATCCAGATGAACCAAATATTCCTCATGGGATGGATATACACCCAGCTGATTTAATTGTTGTCTCCGGATGAGCTCTGCACTTTGTTCCTGCAGACTATTGTACATATTCGAAACCTGGTTTGTATGAACTCTGTAATGAAGGAGTACCTCCGAAAGTTTTACTAATCGGGTAACTTCTGCCAGCCGGTTCCAAATCTCATAATCCTCGGCATGGGCAAAAGGAAGATATCTCATCCCATGCCCATCCAGAACAGACCTCCTGATAAAAACGGTAGGGTGTATAAAGGTGCAGTGAAATAATTGCCAGCACTTAATCTCCTCGTGACTCAAAGGCTTAGTCGTGATTATATTACTGCCCATCAACAAAGCCTGCCCCCCGCAAACACCAACATCAGGATTGGCCTCCATATATGCCGCTTGGCGTTCAAACCGGTTGGGAAGAGCGATATCGTCACCGTCCATTCTGGCAATATATTTACCGGTACATAAAGAGAGTCCTTCATTCAAAGTCCGAACTAATCCAATATTTTCCTGATGAGAGGTCAGCTTGATTTTCTCGCTCTTGATTTTTTGAATCTTCTTCAAAGTTCCATCAGTCGACCCGTCATCAATAATGATGATTTCGAAATCCTGGTACGTTTGCTGTAAAATACTATGGACGGCCTCCCCGATATAACGCTCAGAGTTATACACGGGCAAGAGTACCGATACTTTCACCATCAATCCCACCGCCCCATACATATTATGAACATGATAACATTTCATAATATGTGGTTAACCCATCTCTTGTACGGTATAACTGTCTTTCTTAATCCTATAATGTGTTATCGTCCAATCGTTTTGACCCCCTTAGCCATTTAATAACAGTAAATATCTGAGGGGGGATTAGCGTGCTTCTAAATGAAATTAACGGTACTTACGACAACATATTCAGTCTGGGTCACAATTGCCTGGCGGCAGACCAGTTGTCCCGGGCAATGTTAAGAACAATGGGCGGCGTAATCGACTGGATGGAATCACCGATTCTGGCAGGCGTGAGCAATTTGCTTCGCAATCGCTTCTCTCAGTTCATGGAGTTTCCCAATCTCAGCATTACCGGAATCAACCAGAAGGCTAAATGCTACATCGTGAAGGATGCAGCCTATCATATTTTTTCTCATCATGACTTTCCATTGACTCATAATACACCAGAACAACTTAACAGCTTTCCTGAACTTAGAGCGAAGGTTAACCGCCGCGTTCCACGGTTCCTGGAAACCCTGGCGGGCTCCGGCAAGCTATTGTTCATTCGTACCGAAGGAACCATTCATGAAACTGGCGAGCTGTTGTCTGTGTTAAGCGGAATGGTACCCGGAAGTTTCAATCTGTTAGTGATTAATCATGCTCCTGTTGCTGGAATCATCGAAACTCCCTGGCCATTCGACAATGTGTGCGCTTTGCAAATTCCAGAGGTTCAGGATATGTTTCACGATAATGATCATCTGTGGAAAAGCATTCTGAATGGCCTGAAGATCAGGTAAGTCAGATGTTTATAGTCTGGCCGCAAGCTCACGGCGAATCTGCTCCAGGAGCGCTTCCACAGGCATTGAGCCCAGATCACCTTCAGCCCGCTTTCTCACCGAAACAGTGGATGAGCTGAGTTCATTTTCGCCGAGCACAAGCATATAGGGCACTTTCTCCAATTGCGCTTCGCGGATCTTATAGCCCAGCTTCTCCTCCCGAAGATCAAGCTCGGCGCGGATTCCGGCTTCCTGAAGCAACTGTTTGACCTGAAAAGCATAATCGGCGTAATTCCCGGACACAGGCAGCAGCTTCACCTGCACCGGAGACAGCCAGAGCGGAAAAGCGCCGCTGTAATGCTCAGTCACAATCCCCATGAACCGGTCAATTGAACCGTAAACAGCACGGTGGATGACCACCGGACGGTGCTTCTGGCCGTCTTCGCCGATATAAGTCAGATCGAACTTCTCCGGCATTTGAAAATCCAGCTGAATCGTCCCGCATTGCCAGCTTCTTTTCAGCGCATCCTGGATGTGAAAGTCAATCTTCGGCCCGTAAAAAGCACCGTCTCCCGCGTTCAGCCGATAAGGGATGCCGCTGTTCTCCAGCACTTTTTGCAGCGATTGCTCCGCCTTATCCCATAGCTCTTCCGACCCCATATAATCCTCGGGACGTGTGGACAGTTCGACCTTGTACTCGAAGCCAAACACCTTGTAGATGTAGTCGATCAACTCCAGCACACGGCCGATTTCAACTTCGATTTGCTCTGGAAGGACGAACAGATGGGCATCATCCTGGCAAAATGTGCGCACCCGCATCATCCCGTTAAGCGCGCCCGAAAATTCATGCCGGTGCACCTGCCCGAACTCGGCGAGACGGATCGGCAGCTCCCGGTAGGAGCGCAGGCTGTTCTTGAAGATCAGCATATGCCCCGGACAATTCATCGGCTTGAGCGCATATTTCGTTTCATCCACCTGAGTAAAATACATGTTGTCCTTGTAGTGGTCCCAGTGCCCTGACTGCTCCCACATCCGGTTGTTCATCATCAGCGGTGTGCGGACTTCCTCATAACCGTGAACCTGCAGCAGTCCGCGTGAGAAATTCTCCAGCTCTGTACGCAGAACCATGCCCTTCGGCAAATAAAACGGCATTCCCGGCGCTTCCTCAGAGAACATGAACAATTCTAGCTCCTTGCCCAGCTTGCGGTGGTCGCGTTTCCTTGCTTCTTCCAGCATGTGCAGATGCTCTTCGAGCTGATCTTTCTTCAGAAAGGCCGTTCCGTAAATGCGCTGCAGCATTTGGTTATTGGAATCACCGCGCCAGTAAGCACCGGCAACACTCAGCAGCTTGAATGCCTTGATCCCTCCAGTCGATGCCAAATGCGGCCCCCGACACAGATCTGTGAACTCGCCTTGCTCATACAGGCTGATTACTTCTTCCTCCGGCAGGTCATGGATCAGTTCCAGCTTCAGGGGTTCCTCCCGTGCTTCAAAAAGCGCAAGCGCTTCGCTGCGGCTGACCACCCGCCGGACAATCGGCAGATTGGCCCCCACAATCTTGTTCATCTCCTGCTCGATAGCGGCAAGCTCCTCTGCAGACAATGGTTTCTCAATATCAATATCATAATAAAAGCCGTCTTCGATTACCGGACCGATGCCCAGCTTGACCTTGCGGTCTCCGTATATGCGTTTGATGGCCTGAGCCATTACATGTGCAGTGCTGTGTCTAAGGATGGACAGTCCCTCCGGACTACCCTCCAATACGATTTCAACGAGGCTGTCCTGCTCAATCGGCTGATAAAAGTCAACGAGCCTGCCGTCGATTTTACCGGCTACAGCTTGCTTCTTCAGACTTATGCTGATTGATTCCGCAACTTCGGCAATTGTGGTGCCGCGTGCATACCTCCTGATTGTTCCATCCGGCAGTGCTGCTTTGATCTCCATGATTGTGGCCTCCAATTCTTAGGGTTTGTTTGGATTAGTGAACGCAAAAAAACGCATCTCTTCCCGGAAAGGGACGAGTGCGTTCTGCTCGTGGTTCCACCCTAATTTGATCTGCGATCATCTGGCCTCCCGGCTGTTCAGGCGGAAGACGATACACAGAATCCTCATTGGTATCCGTTATCGGGGATAAGTCGGTGGCATTTACAGCCGCCCTAACAGCAGGGAGGGTTCAGTGCCACGGCTGCAAAGGGGTAACATCCTGCCGGTCTCTGTAAGAAGCTCTCACCTTTCACTTCTGTCTCTGGCCAGTCCGCGTAGGATATCATGTCTTTGGTCATCGCCTTGAATATGGTGTTGCTGGTTACATAATACTGAACTCCTTGAACAAAAGTCAACCGCCAAGCAGAAACGGCTTCGCCGTCCTTAAAAGAAGCCTATGCTTCCGAAGCAGCGATACTCTGTATCGCTTTCAGGTATCCGTTTCAGCGAGAAATAGAAGGATGATTTAGGTGATGTTAATATTTTTTACGTTAAGCGAGAAATAATCTTACCTATATCCTCCACATTGTTCGCGATATAATCTGCACCGGCACTTCGCAGTTCTTCCTCCGAGCCATACCCGACCATAACCCCGATAGACGGCAGGCCACAGGCTTTGGCGCCGATAATATCATGTTCGCGGTCCCCGATCATCAGCGCTTCATCTAGAGGAATATGATTCTCGTCCAGCACGTGCTGAATAACCTCCTTCTTCTTGGAGCGGGTCCCATCCAGATTACTCCCGCCTACATACTTGAAGAATCCGTCCAAGCCATAATGCCGGAGAATCTCTTCGGCAAAAACCGTCGGCTTCGAAGTTGCCACGTACAGGTTCAAGCCTCTGTCCTGCAGCTCCTCCAGCAATTGCGGGATGCCGGGGATCACCGCATTTTCGTACATCCCCAAGGTGCTGTAGCGCTCACGGTAAAATTCAACCGCCCTCTGTGCATTTTCAGCGGTAAAGCCTTGAATTTCTACAAATGAATCATATAATGGCGGACCGATGTAAGTCTGAAGCTGGTCCAGATGCTCCACGGCAATATCGAACTTGCCCAGCGCGTACTCTACGCTTTTGGTAATTCCTTCTTTAGGATCCGTTAAGGTGCCATCCAAATCAAATAAAATATTCTGCAATCTTCCCATATCCTTCGCCTTGCTCCCTCCAAAATCAATTGTGTCTGCCTCTTCTGCAGTTTTTTCAATCATACCTGTGAAACTACATACTTTCCACATACTTTTTTCATAACATCACTCTGTACGTTAATTAATCTATTGGAGGAACTAACATGAACATGACGCACTACATGTCACTGCTTGCGGATAATCAGCCGTGGAACCTGATTCTTTTTATGGCGATTCCCGTTATTTTCGCAGAGACCATTACGGTCACCGAGTTTGTTATTCTGTTCACCAAAAATCTGAACGGGCCGCTTAGAGCCTTTAACCGTGTATGCAGTATACTGGCGGGGTTGTATTTTACCGGAGTGTTTCTCTATCTGTTCCCGACAGCCTTTGTCCCGCTCACAGCAAATGGCGAATGGCATACCTGGGTCGATGTGGTGGCAGTCAGCTTTTATTTGAGCGGAGTGATCTTCCTGCTGCCGCTGGCGCTGCTGGACCTCGGCCTCATCGCCCGCAAACGCAGTGAAGAAAGCAAGCTGAAGCTGCATTTCATCCTGATCAGCGGGTTCCTGGTCGTAGCGCATGTCGCGATGATCTTCGGCATGATCAATCCGGAGATTGTTGGTGGGATGGGTGGAATGATGCATTGATGTTGGGGATGGGGAAATAAGAAAAAGTTGAAAAGTGGCGCGGCGTAACTGCGGGAATGTTTGGACTTCCGGCCGCTGTTATGTTTGGATTTCTTGATTGTATACCGCGATAGCGGTAGAAATCCAAACATAAAGGCGGACGCTGACGCTCCTCCAGTTCCAAAATCCCCTCCGTTACTTCCACTTTTTCAAAGTTTTTTATTTCCCCCTCCTAGGTAGGGGGAGAAGAGAGCAAGAAGAGCAAAAAGAACGCTTTTTATCGGCGCTCTTTTCTTATTTAATCATTTCCCTTCGTGGCAGGGAACCTGACCTCACATCGGGTTCCGAACCCAACCTTGCTGGTGATGCGGATGGTTCCGCCAAGCAGCTCAACAAGCTTGTTTACAATCGAAAGGCCCAGGCCGGTGCCTCCATACTGGCGCGAACGCGACTTCTCTACCCGGTAAAAGCGGTCAAAAATATACGGGAGCTCATCCTCAGGAATTCCGATTCCGGTATCCTCAACAATATAAACAGCCGCATCGCCGGTATAGTTCAATTCCACACGGATCTCGCCGGTTTCTGTATAGCGGACCGCATTTTCCAGCAGATTCATAACAATTTGCTCCATACGTTTGCTGTCCCCGCGAATTTCAGCAGCTTGTCCGCTGTAACTTACTGTAAGCTTAAGCGCTTTTTCCTTGGCGGTTAACTCCACTTTGCGTACGGCCTGGTCCACGATTTGCCCCAGCTCAACCCACTCCAGATTCAGCGGAATTCTCCCCTCCTCCATCTTCGCCAGCTCAAACAGATCGTCCACCAAATGCTGAATGCGGTGCGCTTCCTGGTCAATGATGTCGAGATACAGATTTTTTTCCTCTTCAGTCTGGTACATTTCCCCTTTCACTACCTTGGCGTAGCCTTGCAGATAAGTAATTGGCGTCCGCAGCTCATGAGAAATGTTAGCCAGGAACTCCTGTCTTGTGTCCCTGTAGCGCTGCAGATCGACTGCCAAATCATTGATCGCTCCGGCCAGGAACCCGATTTCATCGTTGCCGCTGATCGTCAGCCTGGTCTCCAGATCCCCCGCCGCAATCTTGCGCGTCGCCTTCTGCATCTGCACCAGCGGACGCGAAAGCACTCTGGCCAGAATCCAGGTGATGCCAAGAGCCAGCACAAAAGCTCCTACCCCCGAGAGTAAAAGAATATCCCGCACCGAAGCCAGCGACTGCTCCATGCTTGCTGTGGATGACATTACATATAGTGCAGAGCTGATCGTGCCTCCGCTTGATATGGGTTGTCCAGTGATAAAATAGCGGTGTCCGGCGGGGTCTTTGTACATTACGCTTACGCTTGAACCGGAGAATATCCGCTGCAAATCCGCAGCTTGAATAAATGAACGGTCAGCGGAATCGTGAGTGCCGGAGTGCATAGTTACACTGCCATCCTGAGAAATGTTAAAAATACTCACATTAGAAAATTCAGCAAAGGTCCGCATCATCTGTTCCTTCGTGGTATCTTTGGACTCTGCCATTACGGTGAAGTGGGACGCCAGCTCCTCGGTCTCCGTCTTCATCTCTTTATAGTAAAAGCTGCTGAACATCCGGTCTATGGCCGCGCCAAGAAACAGCAATACAATCAGAAAAACCGACATGATCACAAGCCCGAGCTTGAAGCCGATGATGTTGTTTTTCATTCTGTTGTACCGGGAATCTGAAATTTGTAGCCTAAACCCCACACGGTTTGTACGGGATTGTATTCCAGCCCCGCCTTTTGCAGCTTTTCGCGGATATTTTTGATGTGAGTATCAATGACACGTGTTTCTCCGCCGTAATCATTTCCCCACAGGCGTTCAACCAAATCCTCTCTGGTGAATACTCGTTGGGCGCTTCGGGCGAGCATGGTCAATAAATCGAACTCCTTGAGGGTAAAATCCACCTTATGCCCTTCTATCTGCACCTCGCGGGCTTCGGGATAGATTTTGAGCCCCGGATACTCCAGCAGTTCCGCCGGTGTGTGCATATTCCGGCTCATGGCGGAGCGGCGCAGCAGCGAATGAACCCGCGCAAGCAGCTCTTCCGGTTCAAAGGGTTTGGTTAGATAGTCATCAGCGCCGATGCCCAGCCCATGCACCTTATCCTTCGTTTCAGTTCTCGCTGTAAGCATGAGAATCGGAACCTGCCCCTTCTCCCTGACCGCACGGCACACCTGCCAGCCATCCATATCCGGCATCATCACATCCAGCAAAATCATATCAAACGGGTTCTTCTCCACCAAACTGAGCGCTTCATGCCCGGTAGCCGCTTCCTGTGTGGCAAAACCCTCCTTCTGCAAATAAATGCGCAGCAAATTGCGCATGTTCCATTCGTCGTCTACAATCAGAATCTGTGCTTTTGGCAAGTGGTTCACCCTTTGTGTAAAATGAAGTAGAATGCTTGCATTTGGCGGGGCGTGACTCCGGGAATGTTTGGACTTCCGGCCGCTGTTATGTTTGGATTTCTTGATTGTATACCGCGATAGCGGTAGAAATCCAAACATAGCCTATGCTTCCGAAGCCAGCTTTCCTACGGAAAGCTCTCAGGCGGACGCTATCGCTCCTCCAGTTCCAAAATTCCCTCCATCACTTTACCAAATAGCTGCATATCAATTTCATTTTAACTTTTTTTATAGAATAGAAAAACAGGAACAAGCCGGCAACGGAAACCGCCGGCGGCTTGGCCTGCATTAATGCCCATTGCTCCGCTCTCGCGAATCCAATAGAAGTGTACAGGATAAATATGTAGAAAGAATGTGGCACAAAATATGCTCTTCCTTCTCCCTCTTTCAGTCAATCACCACATATGGATTGCTGCAAAAAAAGCCTTATCTCTCCAAATAACTAGAGATAAGGCTTTTCTAATTGGAAATTCTTCCTACCAGTGCTTCGCAATGAAGGTGTCGCGTCCGGATTGCTCGCGGTCCTCTTTATAGTGCTTCGGATTCTTTTTGTGATAGTCCTGATGATATTCTTCAGCCCGGTAAAAGACCGGTGCAGGCAGAATTTCTGTAACCACAGGTCCCTCAAATCTGCCGCTGGCTGCAACCTGCTCCCGGGAAGCCAAGGCGGCCAGGCGCTGCTCTTCACTATAGTAAAATACCGCTGTCCGGTACTGTGTTCCCCTATCCTGAAACTGTCCTCCGTCATCGGTCGGATCAATCTGCGGCCAGAACAGCTCCAGCAGCTTCTCATACGGGAATAGCGACGGATCATATGTGATCTGCACAACCTCATAGTGTCCTGTTGTTCCGGTCTTGACCTGCTCGTAGGTTGGATTCTCTACCAATCCTCCTGCATAACCAGAGACAATCCCGTGAATTCCGGGCAGCTCCTCAAAAGGCGTAACCATACACCAGAAGCAGCCCCCCGCAAACATTGCCTGTTCCATAATCTGTATCCCTCTCTCTGTCTATCATTGGAATCAGTATACAGAAGCCTATAAAACTGAGCAACATCAAACAAAAAATCAAAGTCGGAACTTTTAGAAGATGACGGTATTCGCTGAGACAAAGTATTATAATAAAAACACTACCTTGACAGTCACAGTAGTATATCGTATCATGCGGATATGGAGGTGATTGTATGAGCGAGAACAAAATCACATCCGACCTGCTGCGCGGTCATACTGATACGATGATTTTACGGCTCTTGTCCGAAGCTGACCGCTACGGCTATGAGATTGTCAAGCTGATTGCCGAGCGCTCGGGTGGTGAGTATGAATTAAAGGAAGCCACAATGTACTCCAGCGTCCGCAGGCTTGAGGCGGATGGTGATATTGAGTGGTATTGGGGCGATGAGTCTCAGGGCGGACGGCGTAAATATTTTAGGATTACCGAAAAAGGCAAGGACGCTTACGCCCGCAACAAAAGCAACTGGGAGTACGCAAAACGTGTGCTTGAAAACTTATTATAGGAGGCCCGATGTTATGAATGAGAAATTGACAAACTATTTGAACGGCGTTTTCGCACCATACGACGGGGTAAAAAGCGTCGCCGAATTAAAGAATGACCTGCTTTCCGATTTGCAGGAGCGGTTCCGTGAACTCAAAGCCGAGGGCAAGGACGATGAAACCGCTTTTGAAATGACCATTGACAGTATCGGCGACATTGAGCAAACGGTACAAGAGGTGGCTAACCTCTCCCGCTCGCTGGAACGGCAGGTACTGACAAACTTTAGCGGAAGCAACCTGGCGAAAAGCGACTTTGCGGGCGTTATCGCGCATAAGGGAAAATTTGAAGGGAGCGCGTTGCTTGGCGCCGACTTTACGGGCGCTGACCTGACGGGCAGCACATTTGCAAGCAGCGATATGCGTGAGGCCATTTTTGATAATGCAAATCTAACTGATTGCAACCTGTCCACCCTTGATCTTTCGCATGCGAGCTTCCATAAGTCCATCCTTGTACGTACCAACATCAGCAAATCGGGGCTAGACGGAGCTAAATTCACAGGTGTAAAACTGACCGACGTCAAGCTGACCATGGCCGACATAAGAAAAACAATCTTTGAAAACTGTGTCTTTGACGGCGTGGAGTTCAAATACTCCGATCTGGGTGGAGTCAATTTTGACGGGCAAACCTTCATCGGCGTAAGGTTTGACAAGTCGGCGCTGAATGAAGCTACCTTTAAGGGCGCAACACTTAGAAATGTGTCTTTCCCTGTGTCGTACCTCTCCAAGAAGTATTACCGTGCCATCAAAACCGTCTGCTTTGACGGCGCGATGATGGATAAGTTGACCTATGCTGCCCTTAAAGGCATGGAAGCCGATTTGTCAAAGGTTACGGTTATTTAAGGAGGGGAACATATGCAAAACAAGTCGATTCAAGTGATCGGGCTGCAAAAGTCCTACAAGCAGCAGCAAGTTCTAAAGGGCGTTGATTTCGAGGTGGAAAAAGGCAGTATTTTCGCCCTGCTCGGCGGAAACGGCGCGGGCAAGACAACGATTGTCAAAATCCTAACCACGCTGCTGAAACCGGATGGAGGAACCGCCACCGTAAACGGATTCGATGTTGTATCACAGCCTGACGGCGTGCAGCAGTCGATCAGCCTGACCGGGCAATTCGCCGCCGTGGACGAGATATTGACCGGACGGGAAAATCTGATCATGATCGCCAAGCTGCGGCACCTCAAAAACCCGCATCAAATCGCGGATGATTTACTGGACCGCTTCGGCCTGACCGACGCCGCCGGCCGCAGGGTTTCCACCTATTCGGGGGGTATGCGCCGCAGGCTCGATATCGCCATGAGCCTTGCGGGAAAACCGCAGATCATTTTCCTCGACGAGCCGACCACCGGGCTTGACCCTGAAGCACGCATTGAGGTTTGGAAGACGGTCAAAGAGCTTGCTAATAATGGCACGACGGTATTCCTGACCTCGCAATATTTGGAGGAAGCCGAACAGCTTGCAGATCGAATTGCCATTTTGCATGAGGGCAGAATTATCGCAGGCGGCACGCTTGAAGACCTGAAAAAGCTGTTCCCGCCCGCAAAGGTGGAGTATGTTGAAAAACAGCCGAGCCTGGAGGAAATCTTCCTCGCAATCATCGGCAAGAAGGAGGAAAAATAAATGGAAGCGGCAAAGAGATACTTTTTCAGCGACATGGGCGTTATGCTTGGACGTTCCATGCGCCATATTACCCGCAGCATGGACACCATCATCACGGTCACCATCATGCCGATTGCGTTTATGCTGCTGTTCGTTTATGTGTTCGGCGGCGCGATTCGTACGAGCACGGATAACTATGTGAATTACCTGCTGCCCGGCATCCTGCTGATTGCGATTGCAAGCGGGATCTCCTATACGTCCTACCGCCTGTTTATGGATATGCAGCGGGGAATCTTCGAACGGTTTCGTTCCATGCCAATCGCACGTTCGGCCGCGTTGTGGGGACATGTGCTGACCTCGCTGGTATCCAATGCGATTTCGGTTGCCGTCATCATTCTAGTAGCGCTCGTTATAGGCTTTCGTTCATCGGCGGGACTTCTGCCATGGCTTGCAGTAGCCGGCATCCTCATGCTGTTCACACTGGCATTAACTTGGGTCGCGGCGATTGCCGGACTGTCCGCCAAATCAGTTGATGGCGCAAGCGCCTTTTCCTACCCGATTATCTTCCTCCCCTTTATCAGCTCAGCGTTTGTGCCAACCGAGTCAATGCCATCAGCCGTTCGCGCCTTTGCCGACAACCAGCCGGTGACCGCGATAGTGGAAGCCATTCGTGCGCTGCTGTCAGATCAGCCGGTGGGCAATGATATATGGGTTGCTCTTGCGTGGTGTGTTGGGATTTTGCTCGTAGCGTATTTTTTTGCAATGAGAGTGTATAAAAAGCGGGTGTAAAATAGTTAAAGAAGGTTGTTCAGAGGAAAACGCCAAGCCCCTAGACATAATCATAGGCCTGGCGTATATTATTGCAATATGAGTCTCCGATGGTGGTTGAAAGTCAATTTGCGGACTTGGAACTGGCGTTTGCGCTGCACTGGTATATCCCGGCAATCACCTGCAGTGCTTTTATTCCCTCGGTGCCGTCAATCCAGAAATGCCGGCCTTTGCGGATGTGGGTATAGAAGTCATGAATCAACCGCTGGTGACCTGTGCCCCAGTAGGACTTGCCTTCAACCTTGGCGGAGGAAGGTTCACATAACAGCGTTTCATGTCCGTCCTTCCAAAGATACAGGCAGTCCCTGCGCTGATGCAGCGTGCCCTGCTCGAAAACAAGCTCCAGTTCGACTGGAGAATTCACCAGATACGCATTGGTCCCGTAGAATAGGCCGCGCACCTTATTTGTGAATTGAATGCAGGCATGCGCCGTGTCCTCGACCTCGATTACACCATCCAGCACATCGGTGGTCACACTCCCTTTTACGGAAGCTATTTCGCCGCCGAACCACTGCAGCAAATCTAGTGTATGGATCGTCTGGTTGATCAGCACACCGCCGCCTTCCGTAGCCCATTTTCCTCTCCAGGGGCTGTCCCTATAGTAAGCTTCGTTTCGTTGCCAGGTCACAATCCCCTTCATACAGCGCAGCCCGCCAAGTATGCCCGAATCAATCATCTGCCTAATCCGCACAGAGGAGTCATTATAGCGGTTCTGAAAAACTACGCCCAGCTGTCCTTTGCTGACCATCGCGGCTTCTGCCATTCGCATGGCGGATGGAACGTCAACAGCCATCGGCTTCTCCGTCAGCACCTGTTTACCAGCCCGCAGGAAATCAATCGCCATCTGCGCGTGTTGATAATGCGGTGTACAGATATGGACAATGTCAATGTCCGCCCTGTCGAGAAGTTCTGTATAGTTATAGACGGCTTCCCCGCCGTATTCCTTGGCAAATTGCTCCGCATGCTCCGGTTGGCTGTCGGCAACGGCTACAAGTTTTGCTCCTTCCATTGATGCAACCGCTTTAGCATGCAAAGGAGCAATCGAACCACAGCCGATGATGGCTGCTCCGAGTGTACTCATCCAGTTCACCTTCCGATTATTTTAACGTATCCGGGGTAAGATTGAGCGCTTGGGCCTGTGCCTCCAGGCACAGCTCTGCCGCCTTGAAGACATGTGCCTGAGACATGGCCAGCTCTGTGCGCTGCAGACAGTCCAGAATAAGCTCTCCGAAAAATGGATAGCCGACCTTTCCGGCCACGTGCTCATAATGCTCACCCTCGCCATCTACCCAAAACACATGATCCGTTGTGCTTGAACGGGCAATATCAGTGTATTTGCGCAGCTCTATATTTCCATCTGTACCCAAAATTGTTGTGCGGCCGTCCCCCCACGTGCCAAGACCCTCTGGAGTGAACCAATCCACGCGAAAATATTGGGTTGCCCCATTATCTCCCGCCAGCGTCGCATCCCCAAAATCCTCCAGCTCCGGGTAGGCGGCGTGATTGTAATTGGCAACCTTGCTGTGCAGCACCTTGGCGTCCCGGCAGCCGCTGTAAAAGAGAAACTGTTCGATCTGATGGCTGCCGATATCACAGAGAATCCCGCCATACTTCTCCCGCTGGAAGAACCAATCGGGACGGCTTGGAGCATTCAGGCGATGCGGTCCCATCCCGATCACCTGAAGCACACGGCCAATCGCCCCCTGGCGGATCAATTGTCCGGCGTAGACCGCACTCTCCACATGCAGACGTTCGCTGTAATACACCATATATTTTTGCTTCGTACGCTCAGCCTGGAGCCGGGCCGCATGCAGCTGATCCATCGCAGTAAAGGGGCCTTTATCCGTAAAATAATCCTTGCCGTGAGCCATCACTTTAATGCCAAGCGCGCCTCTCTCCGAAGGAACGGCAGCAGCAGCCACCAGGCGGACAGCCGGGTCCTCCAGAATCTCTTCCGCACTGCGGGCAGCCCGGACACCCGGAAATGCGGCTGTGAAGGCTTTTACCTTAGCTTCGTCAGGGTCAAAGACCCATTTCAATTGTGCTCCCGCTTCCACCAGTCCATTGCACATTCCATAGATATGCCCGTGGTCCAGCGCCATTGCGGCAAATACGAATTCTCCCGGCCCCACTACCGGTTTAGCCTCATGCTTGGGGGCGTAATTCATTCCATCTTTACGGCTCACCTGACGATCCCTCCCGAATCTGATTAAAAAGCTTATAGCTGCGTATGCAGATACTTCAGGCTGATTGCCAGACTCTCAAAAGGATCCCGCCGGCATTCATCCTGCTCTACAACAAACCACTCCACACCTGTCTCGCGGCAGGCTGCAATAATAGCTTCGTAGTTCATGTTCCCTTCACCAATTTCAGCGAACACCGGCTGTCTGGCGATATTGGCCATATCCTTGAAATGCACCACCTGCATTCTGCCCTTCACCTTATGTATCCAATCCACCGGACTGCCGCCTCCGGCTTGGACCCAATATAAATCCAGCTCGAAGCCGAAGCTGTCAGGATCGGTCTCCTGCAGCAGCAGCTCAAGTCCGGTTATCCCGTCCAGCCGCTCAAATTCAAAATCATGATTGTGATACACAAACTGCAGACCATGCTTCTCCTTCAGAACATGAGCAATTTCGGATGCTTTGCGGGCAAAGCTGCGGTAGCCTTCCTGACTGGTTCGGTATTCTTCGGGTAAGCCGCCCAGGCCGATATATTTGCAGTTCCACAGCTTGTGCTCTGCGGCCAGCGCATCAAGATCATTCACCAGCCGGTCCCAAGAGACATGAGTTGCACAAATCACAAGACCGGCTTCATCGGCATATTGCTTAACCAGCTGAGGATCAATTGGGCCAATTGCCGATATTTGCACCGCTTTATAGCCGATGTCCCGCAGCTTCAGGAAGCTTGCTCTCAGGTCTTCCGCCGTCTGGGTGAATTCCCGCAGGGTATACATTTGTGCAGCAATGGTTGAAGATTTCATAGATTGTTTCACTCCTTGAGAGTTTTATCGGACAAGCCTTATCTTAATGTGTTCCGGTTACGTCCAGCGTTTTCTGCCCGGCAACCGCTTTCTTAAAAGTGGACTGCCGCACCTTCTCCATAAGCTTCTCGTGAAACAGCTCACTATTGATCGGCAAATCCACCCAGTTGTCTGTCCAGGCGGACAGATACATGGCATTGGAGAGGGTCAGGCCGAGGATGCCTTCTTCCCCAGGAGCGAGCAAAGGCTCGTTATGCAGAATAGCGTTCGTAAAATTACGAAGGATGCCTACATGCTGCTCCCCTCCGCCCTCTGCTACGGGGATCTCGCATTTCCAGCACTCCGGTGCCCCGAAGCCGCCGGTAAACTCTGCGTTAAAAACCGGCTCCGGTGTGCGCAGCCGCCAGAAGGTCAGCTTTCCGTCTTCAATGACGATTTTTCCGTTGTCGCCGTTAATTTCAAAGCGGTTCGTACCCGGCGCTTCACCAGTCGTCGTGACGAACAGGCCGGTTGCCCCATTCGGATATTCGACATACGCGGTTACATCATCCTCTACCTCGATCTTGCGGTATTTTCCGAAATGGCAAAAAGCCCGGATGCGCTTCGGCATCATTCCCGTTGTCCACTGCCAGAGATCGAGCTGATGCGGGTCCTGGTTCAGCAGTACTCCGCCACCCTCTCCTGCCCAGGTCGCCCGCCAGCCCCCCGAGTCGTAATAATTCTGCGATCTGTACCAGTTCGTAATAATCCAGTTCGTGCGCCGGATTTCTCCTAGCTCTCCCGATTGGATCAGCTCCCGCAGCTTCTGGTAGAGCGGATTCGTCCGCTGGTTGTACATAATGCCGAATTTTCGGTCCGTCTTAGCAGCGACGTCATTCATCTCCTGCACAGCCTGCGTGTACACACCTGCGGGTTTTTCGATCAGAACATGAAGCCCATGCCGTAGTGCCTCAATCGCCAGCGGCGGATGATCATAATGCGGGGTGGAGATCAATACAGCGTCAACGCTTTGCGATTCGAACAGCTCTGCCGCTGTGCTGTAACGCCTGATCTGTTCCGGCAGATGCTCGGAAGCCCACTCCAGCCGCTCAGGGCTGATATCGCAGACTGCGGATAGTTCCGCCCCTTTTACATCACCCAGCAGACTTAAGGCATGGGCCCGGCCCATATTGCCGACCCCAATAATGCCGTAACGCACTTTTGCCATCTTCTAAATCCCTCCCAATACGAGCTTATGTTATGAGGATAACCTGATTTTCAAATTGTGAACATGACCGTAATTAAGGTGTTTTTGTATATAAATAAGATGTTTTAGTTAAATGAAAGCGGTATACTGGAAATAGACTTCCACAAAGGAGCTGCACTATGGATCATTTAGGCAATTTGACCGGACGCCTGCTGCAGAATTTGAACGTGACCGTCACGCATGCCCAGCTTAGCACCCGCTATCCCGGCTGGAACCGCACGAACGAGACGCCATCCTTTAACCGGTTATATTTTATTGACAGCGGCGAAGGCAAGGTGATTATTAACGGGGTTGTCCATTATCCGAAGCCGGGGCAGTTGATGATTATGCCTGCCGGCTCCACACAAACTACCGAAACCTCCCCATCCAATCCCTACGCGCGTTATTTCTGCCATTTCGACGCCCAAATCGGCGAATGGCCGCTGTTCCACTCTGCCAATAAGCTCTATATCAGCGATGCCGCCGACCCGGATGCCGTGAGGGACATCTTCAACGAGATGATCGCACTGTTTCAGGACGAGGGTTTTCTCGCCACATTGCGGATTCAAGCCTCCTTGCTGAATTTGCTGGCCATGTGTCTGGAAGCAGGAGGATACTCCGATTTCGTCGGTGAGCTGGTGCATACCAGTGATCAAGGCAAGCTGTCAAATGTGCTGCAGTACATTGACCAGCGGCTGAAGCAGCCTATGGAGGTAGAGGAGCTGGCTGAGCTGGTGCATCTGCATCCGAACTATTTTATTCCCTACTTCAAGAAATTTATGGGGGTTCCCCCAATGCAGTACGTACAGCTCAAGCGTATGGAATTAGCCAAGAAAAAGCTGTCCTCCACCGACCTCAGCATCTCCGATATCGCCGAGCAGGTAGGCATGGAGCTGGCCCATTTCTCGAAATATTTCAAAAAAACAACCGGAGTTTCCCCTTCGGCTTACCGCAGCAGCACCAGGTAGAAACAAAAAACGGATACCCTTTCCACGTTAGGAAGGTATCCGTTTCTGCGTGTATTAGTGTTGCACCGAACTTATTTGATGCCAAAATAAGCATGCGCATTGTTATAGCAAATGTTCTCTATCGTCTGCCCTACATAGGCGTAGTCGCGCGGGAGGTCTCCCTCTTCAATCCAGGTTCCGAACAAATTGCAGAGAATGCGGCGGAAATACTCATGTCGCGTAAACGAAAGAAAGCTTCTGGAGTCTGTAAGCATTCCGACAAAAGGACTGATCAAGCCAAAGCTTGAGAGCGCTTTTAACTGCTGCAGCATGCCCTCCTTCTGATCATGGAACCACCAGCCTGAGCCCATTTGCACCTTGCCTTTTACTCCTGTTCCCTGGAAATTCCCAATCGTTGTAGCGATCATTTCATATTGTGACGGGTTCAGAGTGTACACGATGGTCTGCGGCAATTGGCCGCTCTGATCCAGCTCGTTCAGCAGGCTGTTCAGCTCCCGTGCCATGTTGAAATCCAGAATGGAATCGTAGCCGCTGTCCTTGCCCTTCTGGGCAAACATCCGTGAGTTATTGTTGCGGAGCGCACCGATATGAAGCTGCATGCTCCAGCCGCGTTCGTGATACAGGCGGCTAAGCTGCAGCAGGGTGAAGCTTTGGAACCTTTGCTCTTCAGCGTCGCTGAGTGCCTCCCTCTTGAGTGCGCGGGCAAATATGTAAGCAGCTTCATGCTCAGTGGAATGAGCGAATGGAAGCTCGCCGAAGCCCTGATCCGATAAACGGCAGCCGTGCTTATGGAAATAATCCATTCTAGCTGCCACAGCCTCCATGAACTGTGCATAGCTGCTGATCTCGATCCCGCTAACCTCGCTCAGTTGTCTGACATATCCAACAAATTGTTCGTTACGGATATCAAGCACACGGTCCGGGCGGAAGGTTGGAGCAACTACTGTGTTCACTTCAGAATCTGCCTTAATACGGCTGTGATGCTCCAGCGAGTCAATCGGATCATCCGTGGTGCATACCACCTCAACATTGAAGCGCTTGAGAATTCCCTGTGTGGTTAGTCCATCCCCCTGCAGTTGCTCATTGCAGCGTTCCCAGACACTCTCCGCATTCTCTGCAGACAGCAATTCATCAATGCCGAAATAACGGAGCAATTCCAGATGCGTCCAGTGATAGAGCGGGTTGCCCAGCATTTCAGGTACCGAACGTGCCCATACCATAAATTTATCCTTATCCGGGGCATCTCCGGTAATCAGGCGTTCTTCGATTCCAAGCCAGCGCAAGGCCCGCCATTTATAATGGTCGCCGGACAGCGCGAGATCGGTCATATTGCGGAAGCTTTTATTGCTGCTGATTTCCCCGGGGTTCAGATGGCTGTGAAAATCATAAATCGGCATAGCCTTCGCGTAGTCGTGATACAGAGTTTGCGCACTTTTGTTCAGCAACAGCCAATTGTCATGTATAAAAGGTGTAGTCACAGGGGTCTCCTCCAACTTTTCTCAAATTAACTATATAAATTGAACTTTAGATTTTCATTTTGGGGTCTGGTCGTAACTGCGGGGAATGTTTGGACTTCCGGCCGCTGTTGTCTGCAGATTTCTTGATTATATACCGCTCTCGCGGTGGAAATCCGCAGACAGCCTATGCTTACGATGCCAGCTTTCCTACGGAAAGCTCTCAGGCGGTCGCTACCGCTCCTCCAGTTCCAAACTTCCCCTCCGTCACTTCTGCCCTTTTTATGTTTTCGTTAGTTCAACTTACATAGCACTACCATACTACCATACAAGTATGGTAGTATGGTAGTGCTTCTTCATTTCCTACAGGAGGGTTCTGTTTTGGACATTACAATAAACACAAAATCGGGTTCCTCCCGCGATGCGGTATATCATTCTCTGAAGAACCGGATACTTCAGCTAGAGCTGCCTCCGGGAACGGCAATTTCGGAGAAAGAGATATCCCTTCAATTCAATGTCAGCCGGACACCGGTCAGAGAAAGCTTCGTGCGCCTGGCGCAGGAAGGACTGCTGGAGATTTATCCCCAGCGTGGAACAATCGTCTCACTGATTGATTCCGGGCTTGTGGAAGAAGCCGGATTTATGCGTGAGCATCTGGAGCGGGCGGTGGTCCGTGAAGCCTGTGTCTCCTTCCCGGAGGACAAGCTGAAGGAACTGAAGACGAACTTAGCCATGCAGAGGGTATGCCTTGAAGAGCAGGATTACAAATCCATGTTCCGGCTGGATGAGGATTTTCACCGGAATATCTTTGAAGGCTGCGGCAAGATCAATACGCTGGAGGTTGTTCAGCAGATCAAGGTTCATTTGAACCGGAGCCGGATGCTCAGACTCGCGATTGATCATGACTGGGAGCATCTGTATCAGCAGCATCTTCATTTATATGAGGCCATTAAGGAACGGGATGCCGGACTGGCCGACAAGATCATGCAGGAGCATCTGGCGCTGACCATCGCCGACCAGGGCATGCTGATGGAGAAATATCCGCATTACTTCAAATAGGTAAGGGGGAGCTCAATCAGAAAGGTAAAATGTCCATCAAAGTACACACATTTCAACGCGCCTCCGTGAAGCTCGGCAATACTTCTGGCAATGGACAATCCGAGCCCGGCACCGGCAGGGATATTATGTACGTCCCCTCCTGAGTTGCCCGCTTTGTAAAAACGTTCGAAGAGCTGTTTTTCCTGCTCTTTGGTGATCGGTTTTCCTTCATTTTCAACGGAAATGAGGGCTGCGTCCTTTTGAAGACTCAATGACACTTGAATACTTCCGGGCTTTAGAGAGAATTTCAGCGCATTGATCAGCAGGTTATCTATCGCCCGCTTGATCATATCGGGATCAATCTCGGCAATTAACGAATCTGTTGTGAAGTGCGCTTGCAGCGTCACCTGATTTTCTTTGGCTATGGGTTCCATTTCAACCAGCAGCTGCTTCAGCATTCCGCCCAAATCCACAGGAAAGGTATTCAGCTTCAGCTCTTGTGTAGTCAATCTTGTATATTCAAATAAACCATCTATCAACAGCTTTAATTGGACCGCTTTGTTGTAGGTATTGCCGACAAAGCGGTCATGCTCTTCCTGATCCAGATAAGCTTTGCCTTTCAGCAAATCCAGGTAGCCGATGATGCTTGTGAGAGGCGTCCTCAGATCATGCGAGACCCCTGTTATTAATTCAAGCTTGCCCTGCTCCAGCCGCCGTTCGCGGTTGATCTGCTCCTCCAGCTTCTCAGCCATACTGTTAATGTTGCTTGCAATAGCCCCGAGCTCATCCTTTCGTACCTCATCAATCCGGTAATGCAGGTTGCCCTGCGCAATGGTCGCTAGTCCAGCGGTCAGCTTGAACACATAACGGATGATATTACGTGTCAGCAGGAAAAAGACGAAAAAGGACGGAATAACAAACGATAGGATTACAACAATCAAATCCAGGTAGTATATGGTGGTTCGCGGGATCACAGCGGATACAGCAATTCCAACCACAATACTGATATATAAGAACAGGATCAGCCGGAAACGCATGTTATGTGTTCCAGACATGCGTCTGTACCCTTTATTTTTCAATTTTATATCCTACTCCCCATATAGTTTTGATGTACCGGGGTTCTCTGGGTGAGATTTCAATCTTCTCGCGGATATTGCGGATATGAACCATTACTGTATTCTCCGAGTAAAAGGCGGTGTTCTCCTTCCACACGCTCTGGTAGATCATATCCACACTGAACACCTGCCCGCAGTGTGAGGCGAGCAGTTCCAGAATGGAAAACTCAATTGGCGTTAAGGATACCGATGTACCGCCCACCTCGACGGAATGCCGGTTTTTGTTGATCACCAGCTCGCCAATGCGGATTTCCGCTTTGCTGTTCTCCTGAGGAGCAAGCAGCTTTTGCCTCCTGATTTGAGCCTTCACTCTTGCCATCAGCTCCAGCGGATTAAACGGCTTCGTGACGTAATCATCTGCTCCTACAGACAGACCCGTAATTTTATCCAGCGTTTCTTCCTTGGCAGACAGCATAATAATCGGAATATCAAACTGCTCCCGAATGCGGAGACACGCGGCAATCCCATCCAGGCTGGGCATCATAATGTCGAGAAGGATCAGATGAATTTCATTCTGCTCAAGAATCTTCAGAGCCTGCAATCCATCCTCTGCTTCCATGACAGTGTATCCTTCATTCCGTAAATATACATGCAGCACATCCCTGATCTCACTGTCGTCATCGACAACCAGGATATTAATTTTCTTCACTCCGCAGGACTCCTTTTTGAATTACGCCCATCATGCTTCCAATATAAGGGTACCACAGGATAGAGGGAACGATAAAGATTGCCAAGAACGGAATCTGCAAAAATACAGTCTTCTCTTCAACCCATTCACTTATTTTAGCTGAACTATCTGTAGAAAAAGTAACGGGAATTCTGAATTTATTCTGAAGAAATACTATGCCAATCCCAATACATGCACCAGCGTAAATCCCAGCAAGGACAGCAGCACTGAGCCGATGAGCCCGGCAAGAAATGGCTTTTTACCCATTCTGCCAAAGGTCTTCATATCCACGCCAAGCCCCATTCCCGCCATTGCCATGCCCAGTAATAAATAAGCTAGTACGATCATATCCGCAGTGATGCCCGCCGGGAGGATGCCCAATGTGTTAATGCCGCTCATCAAAAGAAACCCCAAAATGAACCACGGAACCGGAAGCTTGCTCCACTCGATCCGTTTTCCGTCCTTCCTGCCGCTTGCTTCCACTGCCTCCTCTGCACTTCGGCGCTCCTGTCTGCGCTCCCGGTATCTTTCCCAGCTTCCTAATAGAATCGCTACGGGAACAAGCAGGGCCACGCGGGTCAGCTTGACAATCACTGCCAAATCAGCAGCATCTTTTCCGGCTGGCGCAGCAGCAGCGATCACGTGAGCCACTTCATGAAGTGTACCTCCCGCAAAGATACCGTAGCCAGACGGGCTAAGACCCGTAATCGGATAAATCACTGTATAGATCAGTGTGAAAATCGTCCCTAGAATCGCCACCGTCGCTGCACCCACAGCCGTTTCATTGTCCGTTGCCTTAATTTGCGGAGCAATCGCCGCAACCGCCGCCGCACCGCAAATTGCTGTTCCGCAGGCGGTCAGCAGGCTGATCCTTCTGTCTATCTTCAGCCATTTCGTCAATCCATAGACAGTGAACAAGGTGAAAATAATATTGATTGCGGCAATGGCCAATACTTTAGGCCCCGCCGCAGCTATGTCATAAAGGTTCAGCCGCATCCCGAGCAGAATGATACCCGCCCGCAGCAAGCTTTTACCTGAAAATTGGATCCCTGCCATCGCCTTCTGCGGCACAGCAACGACTGCTCTCACCGCCATACCCAGCAGAATCGCCAGCACCAACTGTCCCATAATGCTTAAGAACGGCAGCAAGGCTAAAAATTTGGCCGCAACAGCAATCACCAGAGTAATTGCGATTCCCTGGATAAACCCTCCATGTCTAAATGTACTGTGATACAGCTTGTGTGCGTGATTCATTCACTTCACCCTCCATCCGCCGCACGTGGCGGCTAACTCTCTATAGCTTCACTATAAGAGCGCCAGACGGGGAAGTGAAATACGGGTTTACTATTTGTATCATTACAAATACTTATGATTAACCGGCTAACGTGTGTTACATTAGGTAATATATTATAGAATATGCCTGAAAACTCGAAGAAAAATGAGGTATTGTTATGATTGTCGATGCATTGAGGGTGTTTGTAACGGTGGTAGAGCAAAGCCATTTCTCCAAAGCCGGTGAGCTGCTGAACCTGTCACAGCCCGGGGTAAGTCTGCATATCCGCAATTTGGAAAATGAACTGGGAACGAAGCTGCTGCACCGCTCCCCCAAACAGGTGCGCATGACAGAAGCCGGAACAATTCTCTATAGACATGCCAAGCAGATTCTTTCCCATTATGAAGAGGCTGACAGAGAGATCAGGCTACTGCAGCACGAAGTCACGGGAAACCTCCACATCGGGGCCAGCTTCACCATCGGAGAGTACATTCTGCCTGCCAGACTTGCTGAATTTGCCAAGCAATATCCGCAAGTCAATCTTCAGGTAACGATTGGAAATACCGAGGAAATCATTGCGTCTGTAAGAGCGAATGTACTGGATGTTGGCTTTATTGAAGGGGAGACCGAAGATGCGGATCTGACGATCATTCCCTATATGAAGGACGAAATGATCGTTATCGCTCCCGCCGGGCATCCCCTTGCGAACAACATCATGGTCGAGAACCGTATGCTGCAGGATCAGATATGGGTGCTGCGGGAGCATGGCTCAGGCACCCGTGCCTTTAGTGATCATTTTTTGGAGGCGTCGGGTATTTCCGTCAAACGGACCTATGTGTTCAACAGCAGTCAAGGTGTTAAGGAAGCGGTCTCTGCCGGTCTGGGACTGGGTATGGTGTCGAGATGGATTGTGCGCAAGGAACTGGCCGGCGGTGAACTCAGCGAACTACGGCTATGGCGGAGACTGCTTGAACGGGAATTTCTGATCATCCGGCACAAGGACAATCCGGCAGGTATGGCGGTTAGTGTGTTCGTTCAGAAGCTGCTTGATCTGCAGAAGACGTAGGCGTATAGAATGTATGGTCTATGGGCGGAAATCCAAGCCTTAACTGCATTTCGTACAACTAAAAGTGAGGATTTTGCCGGAAAATCCATTTTAATTGCACTCTGTACAATTAGATAGGCGGTATCCACCCAAAAGTACGCGTCTGCTATTTTTTAACTGTACAGAATACAACTATCACCCAAAAAATTGAATAAAACATCTTTTTAACTGCAATGGATACAACTATATAAGCTATAGATTTTTATATTGGGTCTGGTCGTAACTACGGGGAATGTTTGGACTTCCGGCCGCTGTTGTCTGCAGATTTCTTGATTATTACCGCTCTTCGCGGTGGAAATCCGCAGACAAAGGCGGTCGCTACCGCTCCTCCAGTTCCAAACTTCCCCTCCGTCACTTCTGCCCTTTTTATATTTTCTCTAGCTTATATAGCTGTTCTGCAGCAGCAAATTTGTTCTCTATCACCCGCACACTCCAAGACTCTAAACTTGTGACTCGCGTACCCCACTCCCCCGCACAGGTCGAATCGTAATTACACCTGCCGGGGGCACATTGAGGGCGTATACTCCACTTTTCCACGCCACAGTATACTCCGCAACTAGAGCTCCCTGGCAATCGCAGACGCGCAGTTCCAGCTCTCCCGGATCACGGTCGAGCTCGAGCACAAGGCGGGTAAGCAGCGTACCGTTCACTACAAGCACCAGCTCGGGCAAATCTCCGGCTAATGGAACTACAGTATCCTCATAAGCTGCTATGACCCATTTCTGCTGTGTGCGGGAGATGATCAGAGGATACAGCAGCTCAGGGTGATGGGGCTCGAGCCGGCCGTCCAGCAGTACATCACGGTGCTCGCGCCAGAAGGACAACCAGAAGGATAGCATTGCAAAATGCGCCTGCGGCAGCGCTCCCAACCGGACAGATATCTGCGGGACGGAGAACAGCACGTTAATGAACTGCAGGGCGGCGTTTGGTGCAGTCTCCCCGGGATTCCACATCAGCATGTCGGAATGGGCCGCAGTTGCACCGCAGATCAGCCGGATATCCATCGTCTTGATCCGGTTCTGCAGGGCATCGTTCGGGCAATCGCCGGCCCGGAACATATTGCCGTATTTGCGCATCAGCGGGCCGGTGTAATTCTGGCGGAATTCGATCAGAACATCCGGCTTCAGCCGCCGCAGACGGGAGATGATTCCGCTCAGAAGCAAATCCACCGCTTCCGGCACGGAATCTGTGTCCCGCCCGCCCCCATTCAGAGCAGATGAACCCTTTGGTACATAAAAGCTGTCTACGAAATCAAGCTTAAAGCCATCCAGCTCCCAGTCCAGTAAAGCCCGCTCATAAATGGCCGTCAAATACTCCCGCACCTCGGGGAACCGCGGATCTATAACCCCTGCGCCAAAATCTCCGCTATAATACAGCAATTTATCTTCAAAGCGCTGCCAGGCTTCGCTATGCTTACCGATGAACGGAACGGCGTACCACAGCAAGTATTTCATCCCAAGCCCGTGGACCCTGGCAATATGAGCCTTCATATCCGGTATCTTATCAGGGCTGTTTCTCCAGTCCCCGCAATACGCATAACCCCTGGCCTCATCCGAGGTCTGCCAGCCATCATCCACAATCACTGCCTTGCAGCCCAGCTCCGCTGCTAATCTGCATTCAGCCTCCACCGCTTCCGGCTCAAGCTGCTGATGAAAGCTGTACCAGGTCGAATACATCGGCTCTCTAGCTGGTTCCGGGACCGGGGACGGCTCACAGCCTGCAAGCCCCGCCCACCATTCACTCGTCCCTTCCAGCGCTTCATAGTAAGGAATACTGCGGGCATCCAGCCGCAAAGTAGCTGTATAATGCGCCACTGGAGGGCTTGGCTCGGCAAAAAACATCACCGAGCAATGAAAGCTGGCCGTTTCCTCGTTAAGGCCCGCATGCAGCTCCAGCGGCTGCAGAACATCCGAGCAGGCAAAGGTCAGCACATTGTTGCCAAGGTTCCCGTATAGGCTTACAACCGGAGCGGCGGAAGTGGCTCTGGAGGAGAGCCCTTGCCACCAATCGGGAATCAGCCCACGGCTGCGCTCCACTGCCGGGTGCCACAGGCCCTGGACATCCACCGCCTCATAGCTCCAACTCAGTGAAAGCTTCGGGGGAACTGCCGGAACCGGCGCTTGGAGATCAAGGCGCACATAGTGAACACCGTTTTCCCCATTGTTATCATCCAGAGAAAGTGAAGCTTCAAAGCTGCCTGTATGACCTTCCAATCTGATTTCACAGCAACCGGTAATTAAGGTCTTCAATAGAGTCTTCGGCTCCTTTACAGCGGATGCCCTGCCTTTGATTTCAGGCTGCTACATCCGACAGGGAATAGTGATCTGTATGCAGGTACCTATACCGGAACGGCTGGCAATCGTGACCCCATAGCCATCGCCGCCATGCAGCTTGATCCGGGAATCGACGTTGCGGATGCCGTATCCGATTCGGGGGCCCTCCGGGGCAAGAATCTGCCGGATGGTGTCCGCGTTCATGCCTACGCCGTTATCAATGATTTTGAACACAATCTCAGTCTCCCGCCTCTCCACCACAAGCCGGATGCCCAGCGTAGCCCCGAACCAGGCATGCTCCAGCGCATTTTCAATCATCGGCTGCAAAATCAGTTTGACCGTCGTATACTCCAGCACCCCGGGGTCAATATCATAATAAACCGTCAACCGGTCGCTGTATTTGATGCACTGAATGGCAATGTAGGCTTTGGCATGTTCGATTTCTTTGCCGACGGTTGTTAAGATTTCCCCACGGTTCAAAGAAAGGCGGTAAAATTTGGCCAGCTCCTGCACAAGAATGCGCAGCTTCTGGGTATCTCCGAATTGGGCCAGGCGGTTGATGGAGGAGAGGGTATTGTAGAGGAAATGGGGATTGATCTGCGCTTGCAGCGATTCCAGCTCCGCTTCTTTTTTCTGGAGATCGGCGACATAGTTTTTATGAATCAATTCTTCCATATTGCTGCCCATCCGGTTAAAGGCGGTGGCGATTTGCGCCAGCTCATCATTGCCTTTGAAGCGGATTCTCTGGTGAAAGTCCCCGTCGTGAAAAGCATTCAGCGAGTCCACAATTTTTTGAATCCGCCGCGAGAAATAACCGGACACTCCAATTCCCAGGCAAGCAAGTACGAAGGCACTGGCCAGACTGACGAGCAGGGTCATCCGGCGCACCTCATTTGCGCTCTCGTCAAACAGGCTGTTCGGGATATAGGCCTGCAGCTGCCAGCCGAGTCCGTGCAGCGGCTCACTTAGCAGCAGCCGGCCCGCAGCGAGCTTCCCCGTATCGGTATCTCCCGCTTCTCCATCCGGCGATGATGCCATAACAACTCTCCCGCGCTGGTCGAGCACTACGAGCGTGCTGTACTCCCCGATTTTGCGGTAATCCACGGAATCCAGCAGATCACGAATCTGCACAGTCACCCGGACGAGTCCGATCTCCTGCCCCCGCTGAACATCATCGAGCTTCTGCAGCAGCGAAATATTTCCATCCTCCGTATCCTGCAATATCTGCTGCCATCGGCCGAGACCCTGCATGGCTCCCGTAATTTCCAGCATACGGTACCAGTCGGCCTCTTGAATCCGCTGCAGATGATAGATTTCATACCGTTTGGTCGAGAGCAGCGGATTCTGCTCCTCTTCCTTGTAGAAAATTTCCGGAAAACTATCATTCTTGAGATACAGCGAAAGACCAATATTGCTGGCCGTATAATTGAGCAGATTTTCCAGCGTGGGCATCAGTGTTTTCGTCATCGTCTCATAGCTGTACCATCCTTGATCATAGCGCCGCAATGCATTTTGCAGACTATAGTTGTAATACAGCATATTCGAAATCCGTTCGATATCATCGGTGCGGTAACGGATATTGTCGCGCATTTGCCGCAGCGTGCCTTGAATATTCTCCCTTGTTTTCTCTTTGAGAGAGCTTACGGAATGCGCATAGGCGAACAGTCCTACCGTCAGTACAGCGACCAGCAGACACAGCACGTAGGGCAGAATCAGCTTGTATCCGAAAGGAATGTTCAGTATGCGCCGCATCTTACAGATGTCTCCTGTAGTCGCCCGGGCTGACACCGTAATACTCCTTGAACTGCTTGCTGAAATGGGAAAGGTTCTTGTATCCCACACGGTTGGCGGCCTCATAGACCTTCAGCTTAGGATCGCCAAGCAATTGCTTGACCCGCTCCAGCCGCCTTAGGCTGACATAGTCCGAGAAATAAACCCCGGTCTCCTCATAGAAGATCTGTCCCAGATGATTGGGTGAAAAAGAAAAATGATTGGCCGCATCCCGCAGCATGACATTGTGCTCCAGACGCTCCTCGATGTACTTCTCAATCTCAGCGACAAGCTTGCGTTTCTTGCCCTGCCGCTTGCGCTGAAGCCGCTCTGACAGCTCGAACATCCGGCGGCGGAGCCAGGATTTCATGTCCTCAATCGTCTCCAGATGATATAGAATGCTCAGGTGCTTCTTTTCCAGACCCAGCAGCTCATAGAAATCCTCATTAATCGTATGCAGATAAGCGTCCAGCTTGGAGACAATATGCAGAAACAACTGATAAATCTCAAGCTTGGTTTCCATATTTCCGACCCATACGAACAGCTCTTCATTACAGTCGTCCACATCCACCAGCCTGTAAGAGGACATCGCCGCAAATAAAGATTGGAGTATGCTGTCCAGATCCTTGGCTTTGGCCGAGATCGGCCCTCTGGCGTCGGAGTGGAGAATAAGCTTGCCTTTGCCCAGGAACAGCTTCAGTCCGAGCGCATGCTTCGCCTTCTGAAAAGAGTCCGGCAGCTCCCTGAGACTCGTCACAGCAGGCCCGACCCCGATTGTCACCGTGAGCGGCATTCCGCTAACCGCCAGCTCAATCAGTCTACGCAGCCGTCCGCTGTCCACGTTCTCCTCCAGAATTAGCGCATAATGGAACCGCTCCGTTCTGCAGGCCTGAATCCGTTCCTCGGCGCAAAAAAGCTCGACCGCTCTCTCCAGCCGGTTCTCCATTTCCGCCTTGGCTCCATCTCCGTAGCCATTCAGCTTCCAGGACAAATCATCGGGCTCCAGCAGCGCTGTGTACAGCCGGGTTGTCCTCCAGGTAATGCCGATCCGCTTAAGCAGCGGCAGCACCCTTTCTTCATCCGGCATCCCGTCCAGAAGCTGCAGGAACAGCTCTCTTTTGACAAGCGGCTCCGATTCCGAGAAGCAGCGCTGCAAATGCGAGTGCTCTCCTTCCCGGTCCAGGGTCTCCCGCACCTCTTCAAGCGTCCGGCGCATATCCTCATCGTCCATCGGCTTCAGAACATAACCGGAGGCGTTCATGGAAATCGCCTGCTTGGCATACTGGAAATCCTCATAGCCGCTCACAAAAACAATCTTCAGCTTCGGGCTTAGCTCCAGAGCTCTGCGGGCAAGCTCCATCCCTGACATAATCGGCATTCTGATATCCGTGACAATAATATCCACGTCCTGGGATTCCAGCACCTCCAGCGCTTCAAAGCCGCTGCTCGCGGCTGCGCACACCTCCATGCCGAGACCGTCCCAATCCATGAAGCGCTGCAGACCCTCCAGATCCAGCAGCTCATCGTCCACCAGCAGCACCTTGTACATCCTATCCCATCCTTCGAACTCAGACTTCAGCCGCTCGAATTCATTCACCGAAATTACATTTTATAGTAAAATGGGGGTACACTTGGCTACAGTATACCCCACACATAGACCCCGCTCTAGCTTTATTTCATCTTGCTGAGGTTGTTTTGCCATTTTTCTGTCTGGAATTTGAGCAGCTTCTCATAACCTGCGCGTTTCGCATCCTCATTGGCTTTATTTAAGAGGCTGCTGACCTCTTCATCACTTTTTGCATACAGTGCTTTGGCAAAGACCTCCTGGTAAATATCATTCACTGCGGTCGCAATAGTTCCCTCTTCGGAGTCAGGCAGCGGGTCCAGATTCACGAACTCCGTAAAGTTTTTGGAGGTCTTCCAGGTTACCTTTTGCTGGGCCAGTGTCGTCCAATTTTGTTTGTCTGGCGGCAGCTGCGCATCCATCTTGGCTTTGGTATGGTCAATGAAGGTAGTGTTGCCAACCCAGTTAAAGCGGCCGATTCTTTCTTTGTCCTTGTCACCCTGCGGAGTGTTCAGTCCTTGTTCATTCAGGATCGGCACGCCGTCAGCATCGGTCTTATCCCAGTACAGCCCCTGGCGTCCGAAATTCAGTATGCGCTGGCCCTCATCGCTAGTCACCCAGTCCAGATAGGAGAAAATAGCTTCCGGGTCCTTCGCATTTTTCGTGATTACAAGCACATTCCAGCCCAGCGAATTGTAATTGTTCGGGGTAATCTTGCTGGCATCCAGTCCGGCCTTATGAATCGGCCAGATGATATCGTAGCCGGCTTCGGGATCGGCTGTGCGCAGCGCACTGTCAGCCCCCCGGCCCGGATTCACTACATCTCCGTCCACGTAGACGGCCACCCGGCCTGTTTTGAGCTTCTCGGTGATCTGGTCGCCGGTCTGCGTGAACAGGTCCTGGGTAATCAGCTTCTCGCGGAACAGCAGGCTTGCGAACTGCATGTTCTCGATGAATACCTGGTCCTCAAAAATGGATTGCAGCGTATTGCCCACTGGATTTGCTTTGGGCAGATAAGGCTTATTCTCGGCAAAGCCGCCGTACATCGTATCAATTCCCCGGCCCTTAGCCCCTACTTCAAGCGGAACCACGTCGCTGTATTTCCCCTTCACCAGCTTCAGATAGGCGTAGAGATCATCGAAGGTTTCCAGCTTCGGCGACCCCAGCTCCTTGTAAATCTTCCGGTTAATAATCCAGCCGCCATTACCGTTCGGGCTTGACGTGTACCAGTTCGGGAACTGGTACAGCTTGCCGTCCTCGGAGCGGAGCATGTTCAGCGTTGCTTCTCCGGCATTTTTTTTCAAATTGGGGTACCGGTCCAGATAATCATCCAGCGGAACCAGCAGGCCGGGCTGACGCAGGCGCTCCACATTGGCTCCCCGGTCCATCATAATGAGATCCGGCAGACTGCCCGAAGCAATCATCGTGCTGAATTTGGTCTCCGCAGCGCCACTGGATTGAACAGGCGTCATTGTAACCTTCAGCGTGTCTGCGATCCAGCGGGTCGTGGAATCTCTGCCCCACTCTTCCGTGGTGTCCCAATCGTAATTGCTATAATAAGTGAAGGCGACCGGCTTCACAGTGCTTCCTATAGCTGGTGATGCGGCATCTGCAGTTGCACTTGCAGCAGCAGTCTCCGTAGCGGCAGGTTCCTTGGTAGGTTCCGCGGTTGGAGAAGCAGCATTATTTCCTCCTCCGCAACCGGCCATCAGAAGCACCGTGCACAACACAACCGTCAGCAGCCAAAAACGCTTAGTAGACTTCAAATGAGTAACCCCTCTCTAATGTTCACTTGGTGCGGCCTGCTTTCAGGCCTGGATAAACCTCTTGCTTCAGGGCTCCTCCTACTCCTTGAGCGAACCAATCAGCACACCTTTTACGAAATACTTCTGCAGAAACGGATAGACCATAATAATAGGCAGTGTTGCTACCATTGTAGTTGCCATAATCAGCGATTTGCTCGTCACCGACTGCACCAGCGCCAGCCGGTCCTGAGCCGCTGCATTGCTCCCTATCGCCTGCTGCAATTGATCCGTTACGATATTGGAGTTGAGAATCTGCTTGAGCAGGGTCTGGATGGGAATCAGATCGGGGTTGTTAATATAAATGCTGGCTGAGAACCAATCATTCCAATGGCCGACAGCCGTAAACAGTGACAAGGTAGCCACGACAGGCCCGGAGATCGGTAAAATGATGCGAAGCAGCACCCCAATGTGGTTGCAGCCGTCAATCCGCGCCGATTCAACCAGACCTGCCGGCAGCCCCAGAAAGAAAGTCCGGAAGATGATCATGTTATACACACTGATTATTCCGGGAATGACAAGCACCCAAAACGTATCCAGCATGCCAAGCTCGCGCAGCAGCAGAAAGCTTGGAATCAGTCCGCCGCTGAAATACATCGTAATGATGCAGAACACCATGTAAAATTTGCGTCCCATCAGCTCTTGCCGGGATAAGCCATATGCCAGAATAGCCGTAAACATCACCGACAGCGTAGTCCCCACAATGGTGCGCAGAATTGAGATCAAGAAGGCGTGACCGATCCGGCTGTCCCGGAACACCACCTCGTAATTATCCAGCGTTAGACTACGCGGCCAGAATGTGATCCCCCCAAGCGCTGTGTCTGAGCCTACATTGAAGGAAATTACCAGGGAATTCCAAAAGGGGTACAGGGTGATGAAGCCCAGCAGCAGCAGCAATATATAGATAAATGCGTGCAGTATTTTGTCTCCCGAAGACAGCCTCAACATAACCTGTTCCCCGCTTTCCCTGTCACAATTAGAATTGCTGACCGTTTGCTTACCATAGGCTTGAGCCCATTTTTCTCGCTGCCTTGTTAGCCAGAGCTAACAGGCCGATACTGACAACTGCCTTGAATAATCCCGCCGCTGCTGCGTAGGAGAACCGGTTGTTCAGAATCCCCATCCGGTAGACATAGGTGTCGATGACATCGGACACATCCCGCAGAATCGGATTTGTTGCCAGGATGAGAATATCCTCAAAGCCGGCATTCAGAATGTTGCCCACGGCCAGAATCAGGAAGATGATAATGACCGGCCGGATGCAGGGCAGCGTGATTAGCTGAATCTGCTTGAAGCGCCCTGCTCCGTCAATGGAAGCGGCTTCATAGAGATGCGGATCAATTCCGGCAATGGCTGCCAGATAGACAATGGCCGCGAACCCCATCTCCTTCCAGATGCCCGTTCCAACAAGGATGCCCCAGAAGTATTCCGGCACCGACAGGAAGCTGATCGGCTCAGTAGTGAGATGCAGGCTCATAAGCAGCATGTTAACGCTTCCATTATCAGTCGAAAGCATGGAGCCTACGAATCCGCCCACGATCACCCACGAGAGAAAATGCGGTAAATAGCTGACCGTCTGGATGATCCTTTTGAACAGCATATGCCGCACCTCATTCAGCATCAGCGCCAGCAGAATCGGAGCCGGAAAACCAATGCACAGCTTCAGCAGGCTGATGACAATCGTATTGCGCATGACCGTCCAGAAGTCCGGCGAATTGAAGAACGCCTCAAAGTGCTTCAGCCCGACCCAGGGACTGTGCAAAAAACCGCCAAACAACTGATAATCCTGAAACGCCATCAGCACCCCGTACATCGGCAGGTAGCTAAATACAAAGATGAACAGCAGCGCCGGTACAACCATTAGCTGAATATCCCATTGCCTGATCCACCTGGACCACCTATTATCCTGATTTCCTTTCGTTTTAGTGATGAGCTTTCGTTGGATTTCCACGTCTGTCATCCTTCCTGTTTCTTTGCTTTACATCTTCATCTTATGCAGGTTCAGAAAGGCTCACCAGTACCGTGGTCAACGAAAAATGTGGTTTAGCAATGATGCGTGAAATGCGGCCGTATAGCCGGTATAACGGACCCAGAAGCGATAACCGGTCTACTCTCCGGCAACCGGAAGCTTGATGGCCTTCACATCGTCGATATACAACGTTCCACTGCCTTGGGTTCCGCTGCCCTGCGCCACATAGAAGGCGAATTCCTTAATGGAGCCCAGATCAATGACTCCGTTGCCGCCAGTAGACCAGCCGGGGCGGGCAAAACTGGTGAAGGGAATGGTCACAAGCTTTGGCGTTGTCCCTTCAATCTTGATGCTGGCTTCCCACACCTCGCCGTTCGTCTCATGAAATTGAACCGCCAGCTGCCGGCTCGAGCCATCCGGCTGCAGCCAGAACGATATGGCCTCCATGCCCGGCCATTCCTTGCCCATGCTGCGGTAGACTCCGGCATAACCGGGATTGCCGACAGTATAATCCAGCTTCAGCCCGTAAGTGCCGCTGTTCAGATGATACGTGTCCAAAGTTACCGTCGCGGCATTGCCGGAGACATTGCGCTGCCATTTGGAGCGCAGGCTTCCATTCGAACCGCCGTAAGTCTCAAATTCGTCAATGATATAGCTGTCCACGGGCGGTGGAATGAAGGGGCCGTTGCCTGTCGCGCCGTTATTAAGCGCACTCGGATCGCTGTATAGCGCCTGAATGCTGCTGATTGAGTTTTTGTCGGTCAAATACTCTGCCCACGTCATGAAGTATACATAACGCGGCTGTTTCTCCCGCAGCATCTGCATATCCGGCAGTTCGCCATTCTCCCCAATGGCTATGGGCCGGCCGCCGCTGAGCTGCACAAGCTTGTTATAATACGTGTCGCGGTAATCGTTGTTGTAGATATCCATAGCCAGCACATCCACATACTCATGGCCGGGATAATAAGGGGCCGAGTCGTACGCCCAGGAGCTTTCTGCATTCGGATTCCATACCCAGATCAGATTATCCAGCCCATGCAGATTGGTCAAGTGGTCATACATATTGCGCCACAGTTGCTTGAACAGCTCCGGCCGCGCACCCCACCAAAAGAATTCAGCATTCATCTCATGATAAGGCCGCCACAATACCGGAATTCCTTCATCCTTAAGCTGCTCCAGATATCCGGCAACCTCGTCCACCTGGGCAGCCCACTGGTTGTACAGTGCTGTGCCCGGGGTCACGATATCCGTCATCTGCGCTTCCGTCACATCTCCCGTGACACTCTCCCAGCCGGAGGTATTCGGGTCCATAGGCCGGGTCTCGTGATACGTCAGCGTCACCATCGTACCTGCATGGCCCTTCGCTATCACTTCATCAATCATGGATTGCCGCATTGCGCTCATATCTCCGCCTATATAATAGGCGAAATCCGAGCCCCATAATGCCGGATAATATCCGGTCAGCTCTGCTGCCTTGTCATACCACTGCGTAGGATGTTCGTAATAATTATGCTGTCCCGTATAGACGGCATTCCCCACCGTGGCATACAGACGGTCCAGCAGAGCTGCCGCTTCTGGAGACGCATTGGGATTGACCGGGGACATGGTCCCGGTTGTTACCTGAAGCGAGCTTGCTGCCGAGATCGCAGTCCCTTCACTGACGGCCTGTACCGCTATATCATATAGGCTTTCAGGCGACAAGCCCTCCAGCTTATAGGCATATTGCGGCTGGCCGGGAACATACGGAACCGTTAAGCTGCTCCATTCGGCGGCAGAGGCTTTTTTGTACAGCAGCTTATACGCTTTTACGCCAAAAGGTCCTGTCGAAGCGGCCCATTTGAGCTGCGCGGACACACCATCCACACCGCTAACAGCAAATCCCGCAGGCGCACTCGGTGAAAGATCTGCGGGCAGCTCAGGCATTTCACCTATAAATAGCTGATCCATGAACATATCTCCGCCGCTCGAATTACCCGCATGGAGCTGCAGGTATACCGCGTCAGTTGCCGTCTGAATCTGCTGTTCCGAACGCGACCATGCCGCTGTCCGGTTTGTATAGAGCGGGTATGAAGCTGTAGAGGCTTCCCGATAAACGTCGAGTGTTACCGTGAAGGTCCCCGGTGAACTGGTATTGAATCTGCTCCAATACGAGACGAGATAGGAGGTATCGCCTTGAGCGGGAATCTCGGCTGTCTTGATCGCAGAGTGGTTCTGCAGTTGCACAGCATATTGCCCCGAATACGGATCATATGTTGTGGTCTGCACCGTCCCCGCGCCCTGCAATGGAGCCACCATACCGGTCTCGAAATCCCCGTTCACAACCTGATTCGGCCCCGGGGTAGCTTCCAGCCCCATGACTGCATCAGAGGTGTTGCCGGCCACATCCTTGGCCCGCAGCATAATGGCGTACACAGAGAACGGATCAAGATTGTTCAAAGTATAGGTGTACTCTGTAACGCCAGCCTGCTGAGGAATTGCTACTGTGCTCCAATCCGGGGCATCCGCCCTTTTGTAGGACAACTGGTAGGATTCGACACCCATATCATCCGTGGAGCCTGCCCAGACCAGCTTCAGCGCGTCCGGTTCATGCACGGCCTGCCAATTGCCGGGGATGCTTGGGCGCTCAATATCTACATTCTCCCGGATCACAGCATCATCAATGTAATAATCCTTGCTGGTGCTGTTCCAGAAGGAGAGCCGGACATACTGCACACCGGGACCCGGCGTGTACAGCAGCTGCCGGTACTCCCAGGTGGTAGAACCCGAGAAGTGAAGCTGCTCCTTCGTCTGTGTGGGGCCAAAAGCATCCATATCTATGACAGCATTCGTGACTCCTGTTCCGGCAAATTTGACCCACAATCCGACACGATACGTTTTACCTTCTTGTACTGCTACTGAAGCTGATGCGCCTCCTGTATTCCGTTTGACCTGGAGGCTTTTTGCTCCCCCATGCTTCTCGGTGGTGGTGACCACCGGACTGCCCCACTTCTCCCAACCCGTATCCCCGGCTTCAAAACCGGGATTGCTGAGCAGATTCTCGCCAGCCGCCCTGGACACGGCTGGCGGCACAACAAGCGATGCGATCAACAGTACTGCAGCGAGCCAACCCTGGAACCATTGCTTGCCTGTTCGTGGAACCATTTTAATCAGGCCTCCATTGGGATTTAGCCGGTGGAATTACGATGAATACATCGTCCGGCACCTCCAATGTAAGCGTTTTCTACAATATTCAACAAGGTACAGCAGCAACGAAAAGTGTGCTGCAGCAATGATGTCCGGTATTTTTGAAAAATTTGTGTTTTTGTCTACGATTTGTCTATGATCGTCGAATGAAAGGCCCCGTTCCCGCAAGATACACCAAGCAGCCCCTTGCCCCCGCTGTCCAGAGCAATTCCTTTCCAGCGGACCGCACCCAGATTAGTCTGGTCCCAGGTCTCCCAGTGAATACCGCCATCCCGGCTGCACACCACCTGTGAATCCGTCCCGTTCACCACCATCGGCTCGCTGGCAAGGATCAGCAGATCTTCGCCGTGCTCTCCAGTACCAACGGATAATGCCGAAGCATTGAAAATTTCTCCTTCTGCAGCCGGGTATAGCTTATTCCAGCTCTGGCCGTCATTGCTGCTGCACCACAAGCCTTCCGATATAAAGCCGGCATACATTTTATCTGAACGATTGGGCGAGTAAGCCACTACATTCAATACAGAGGCGGGACCGCTTCGCTGGAACGGAAGTCCTTCGCCTATGGATGCCCAGCTGTCTCCCCCATCCTTTGACTGCCAGATGCCCTCGGTCCATTCGCCAACCAGAATCCGTCCCTCCTGAAAGGGACTTGCCGCCAGCAGTTGATTGGCCCCGCAAGCATTCTTGACCTGATAGACGACTACGGACAGCAGATCGCCTTCAATCCAGCGCTTCTGATGCGGCAGTGCCGCCATATAACCCGGTGGACGAAAAGCCGTTCGGAACCAGGATTCACCTCCATCCACGGAACGGTAAATTCCGGCTCCTGTTGCGACCGGCCCGTCAATATAGGCATAGAAGATGCCGGAGCGCACGCTGTCCTCCCGCAAAGCCTGAACGAACAGCCCCGGACCCAGAGTGAGCACGGCGGTAACGCTCTCTCCGTTATCACCGCTTGCAGCAATACACGCTGTCCGCCCATGGCCGACAAGTCCGTAGAGATAGCGGCGGTGATCTGCTCTAGCGATGACAACGGCGGTGCTGCCTGAATAATCGGGCAGTCCGGGCAGATCGCGGAAGCTCTGCCCCCCATCCTCTGTTACCTTGGGCGGGTGGTCCGCCATTGTAACACAGAATTTGCCCGGCTGCTGCGGAGCAGCGAATACAGCTTCCATGCAAGTCGTTTCCAGTCCCCGGAACTGCCCTGCACGCCACGTCCTGCCGCCATCCTCGCTGACGGCTACTCCGTACCAGTTGGTCAGGTAGAGACGGCCTTCCGTGAAACGGTCCACAATGATTTTAGAGATAGCCCAGCCTGTTGCGAAAGCCCGCGACCCTCCCCCGAAATGGTCCATGTATGCGGGAAATCCGCTAAGATCCTCATCCTTATGATGCTGAAGCAGCTCCCATTGTTCACCTCCGTTTACGGAAGCATACAGCGGAATCGGCGGAACGCCCTTCATATGCGGCCGGAGATCGGGGGCGGTATACCATCTCTGCGGCTGGTGGAGGTCCTGAATGATGGTGCCGTATCTTTGTTCACCTGCGAGCAGTCCGGTCATGGCTTGCTGCCAGGTCCGTCCGCCATCCGCGCTGCTGCGGATGCCCTTCCAGATACAGGCGGCCATCAGGCGCTGCGGATTCCGGCAGTCAAACGACAGCTCGGCGAAGCTGGGGCCTTCATGCAGCAGTGTCCAAGATTCTCCGTTGTCGCTGCTGGCATATAATCTGCCCAGTGTGCCCCTGGGGTGATCCTGAAGCAGCCCAAGCACGCCTTCTTCCCCCACTTCAGCATAGTCCATGTTCAAATCATCGTCGCTTATTGTTCCTGCATACAGCACTCCGGGTATGCCGGGATGGAAAACAACACACCCGAACCGCTCCTCCGGCAATTGAGTCTGCTTCCAGGTCTCCCCTTCGTCCCGGCTTATCCATAAGCCGCCTGTATACCCTCCGGCAGCTACGATCCGCTGGTCAAAAGGATCCGCCGCAATAACCTCACCGTACATCCTTGTCGGCCCGTTGCCATAGAAGCCCATACCTGTGCAGACTTCCCGCCAGTTGTGCCCGCCATCGGCGGATTTGTGTACCGAGCCGTAGAATCTATGGCTCCTCACCTCCCCGGAGCAGCGGAACAGCACCTCCGGGTTATGAGGGCTAATGGCAAAGCTCTGCACTTGATGGTGGTAAGCTTTGGTCAGCCCCCCGTTCCGGGTTTCCCAGGTGAAGCCTCCATCAGAGCTGCGGAAGATCCCCGCCACGTCACAGCGGGCGTATAACACTTCACTTAATGACGGATGCTGGATCAGTCCCGTGATGTAGCCGCCACCGCCCAGCGAAGCCGGGGACCAGGCATGCACCGTATTGTCAGCGTTAGCCATAACGCTTCATTCCTCCTTTCGCACTCTCTTTAAGCTTACCTTCAAGCAGCGGAACCGTGCATCCCCATGAGCAACGAATTCTGCTGCTCAGCAAAGAAGGTTGATTTGATATCTTTTTCAGAAAGATTGGGTTGAAGCAGTTCCTCTTTTTCATTAGGAGCATCTATCTATACCAAAACTCTCTGAGGGACATACACTAGAATAGAATCAAATTGACCCTTTTAGAGGAGGTGGGTTCATGATTCAGGCTGTCAAATATATTACACCACTTATTGGATGGAGTTTGCCTCACTTGATGGAATGCAGCGATGGTAATTTATATGTAGTCAAACTATCAAGTAATCCTCAGGGAGTTCGGGCTCTTGCAAATGAGATGATATCCTGCTGGATAGCAAAGCGGTTGAATCTCCCTGTTCCCGATAGTCAAGTTATCTACATTCACGAGACTGTGAGGAATCATTGCTTAAACTTTGGGTACGATCCAGGACTGGGTCCGCATTTTGGTAGCCGGTATGTTCCTGATTGTACGAACCATCCTACAGATGCAGAACTTGCCGGTTGTATTAACATTACTCAGGCCGCTGAGATCATTGCATTTGACTACTGGTTGGATAACAATGACCGCTATTTGTGGAACGATTCTGCGCAAAATATCCTTGTCTCCAGGGGGGAGTTTCCAAAACTGTGGATGATAGATAATGCCAATATCTTCAATGGACCAAACTGGACGGTGCCGTCGATTTTGAATTCAGTTTCTGTGCATCGCATGTTTTGGGGATCATTGTATGCTAAATTTGTTCCCTTTTTGAAGGGGACTGATTCATTTAGACAAGCAATAGCTAACATCACAGCACTACCCACAGGCGAACTGCTTGAGGTTATGGCTGTAATGCCAATTGAATGGGGGGTTACTCAAGAGGAAATTGCAGCAGTCTCGTATGCATTGAATAGCCGAAAGTGTAATCTCCCTAATTGGCTGAGCCTCCTGCAAGCTAATTTTTCAGTGTGAAAAGGTTATTTCGGAGGGGTGATAAAGTATGACAGACTTCAATATCCAGGTATATCCCGGCGTTCATCGGCCTGGGCTTCCCTATGAGGTACAGTGGTGCAATCCGGCAGGCTTACCCTTTCTTGGGGCGGGCGCACAAGGTGCAGTTTTCCAGCTATCGCCAACTACTTGTGTCAAGGTTTATGCTGATGAGTCCGATGCTCAGCAGGAGGCTGACTCTCTCCTTAGGGCCTCCTCTGCATCGTTTGTTCCCCAAGTATACGAGGTAGGGCAGAACTATATCATTATGGAATTTATTCGGGGACAAGGCATTAAAGTGTTTCTTTCTGTCCAGCAATCCTTTCCTTCTTTTCTTGCTAAAGGATTGTTAACGATGCTTTATGAAATGAAACGAGTTGGATTTACAAGGATTGATTCTGCATTGCGCCATGTATATGTTACGCCCGAGGAACAGATCAAGGTGATTGACCATGTGAATTCGTATAGGACAGTCCAGCCCTATCCGGCAAGAATACTAAGCAGTCTTGCAAATATAGGTTATTTAGCCCCGTTTATTCACTATGTCCAAAAGGAAGATCCAGCGATATACGCTGAGTGGAGTCAAGCATCTATTATTCCTTAGCCATTACAATGCTGCCAAAAAGAAAAACGGATACCGTCCCTATGCAGGCTGGTATCCGTTAATTTTTTTAAGATAGGCTATTCCTACTGTTCAACCAGTACGCCGTCCTTCAAATGCAGCACCCGGTCGCACCATTCCAGCATCCGCTCATCGTGGGTCACCATGACAGCTGCTTTACCTTCGTTCTTCACCTCGTCTGCGATCATTTGCACAACCTCTTTGCCGCGGTTGAAATCGAGGCTGGCTGTCGGCTCATCCGCGAACAGAACCGCCGGCTTATTCATCCACGCTCTGGCAATCGCCACACGCTGCTTCTCACCGCCGGAGAGCTTCTCAGGATAATGGTTCCGCCGCTCCCAAATTCCCAGCCGCTTCAATAGATAGGCTGAGCGCTCCTTTGCTTCCTTGGTACCAAGCTTCGCCAATCTGGCTACGTACAGCAATTGCTCCTCTACCTTCAGATACGGAAGAAGCTGTGCGCTTTGGAACATAAAGCCGATTTTTTGCAGCCGCAGCTCAGTCAAAGCGCCTTTATCCTTGCCCGTCAGCGGCTCTCCGTCGATGTAGATTTCCCCGCTGGTCGGAGTCAGCAGCGCTCCTGCGGCGGAGAGAAAGGTGCTTTTGCCGGTGCCTGAAGGCCCCAGTACAGCAACAAACTCACTATCATTTACAGTAAGATCAAGTTTATTCAGGATGGTTCTTGCCCCATCTCCGTCACCATAAGTGTGGGTCACTTGCTTCATTATCAGTTTGGCGCTCATGCTCCAGTCCTCCCAATCGCTTCCAAGGCGTCTACTTTTGCTACTTTAGCTACTGAAATTAGCGACCCCAGCAGTGACATACCGACAAACAGCACACTGGTCAGCACAATCGTCTGGCCCTCCAGTTGAAATGGCATCGAATCCGGCAGCCCCATATTCATCCCAAAGGTCAGCAGCAGGCTGATCGTCAGACTGGCTACGGAGAGGATCAGCACCTGACCGACCACACTCCAGGCCAAATAGGACATTTTGGTACCCATTGCCTTCAGGATGCCGAACTGGCTGGACTTCTGGATCGTGATCACATAGAAGAATACCGCAAGCACGAACCCGGCAATCACGAACAGGAACACGATCATCATCAAGAGTGAATTCTGTTCGGCAGAATAACCGGGGATGCTGGCAATCGCCTGCTTTTGCGTAATGACCTCCACATTATCCAGCTTGCTTGTGATCTGTGTGGTCTGAGCGGAAGTAGCCTTGAGCGCAATAACATTATAAGGAACCGGCTGGGTCTTGCTGCCTCCCTGTCCTGTACCCTGTCTCATCGCCTGCCAGTCCAGATTGTTGATGTACACGACAGGCGTATGGCTGTAGGAGCTGTCTTTTACAAAACCGGCTACCTTAAAGGTCAGCCCGGAAGCTTGATCCTTAATCACACTGCCGATGCTGATTCCCGACTCTTTGAGCTTCGAATCCACAACGACACTACCCTTGGTTTTATTGGTAATTCCATCACCCTGAACCACCTTTGGCGCAAGCATACCATCCATATCTACTGCAAAAAAAGTAATGTCCGCCTTTACATCGGCGCCATCTGCCGTAATGGTGCTCATTTGCACTGCGAGCGGTGTTGCATTCTTGTCCCCGGTAATCGAACGGGCAGCAGCAAGCTCCGTGTCACTTAATTGGGAACGTCTGAAAGCATGATCAGCGTCACTTTGCACGGCAAAATAGTTTGCGGACATATTTTCCACGGCTGAAATATTGGCATAGGCAAGGCCTCTGGCCAGTCCAGTCACGAACAGGACCAGAAACGAGACCAGCAGCATAATGACCATTATGAGGCTATAGCGTGCTTTGGAGTGCCTCATCTCCCTTATTGATAAAAACATTTAACCACTCCTTCTGCTCTGTATAGACACAGTTTAGAAGGCGAAAATGAACGCAGTATGAATAATAAATTACAAGAGCGGCAGGGTCACCGTGAAGGTTGTCCCTATCCCGGGTGTGCTTGCTGCTTCGATGGTGCCTCCATGCACCTCGATGATTTTACGGGCAATCGCAAGCCCCAGGCCGGTGCTGTTGCTGTCGCGGGTACGTGCCTTGTCTACCTTGTAAAAGCGGTCAAAAATCATCGGCAGCTGATCCGCCGGTATCCCCTCGCCGGTATCCGTTACGGTAACAATGCAGTTGTGATCCGAGATGCGCGCTGAAATGGTAATGGAACCGCCCGCAGGCGTATATTTTACCGCATTGGACACAAGATTCATCCACACCTGATAGAGCAGATTTGAGTCGCCCTCAAGAAAGATATCCGCCACATGCAGCCGTACGGCAAGCTCCTTCTCCGTCAGCCTCCACTCCATAATCTGCACAACCTGGCGCAACTGGGCACGGAGGTCAAAATCCCTCTTATCCAGTGCATTCTCATCATAATCGAGCGACGACAAGGTGAGCAGCTGCTTGCTCAGCATGGATAATCTGCGACTCTCCTCCTCAATGATGGACAGGTACTCCACTCTCTGCGGGTCAGGCACTGCACCGTCCTTAAGCGAGTGGGCAAAGCCCTGAATGGAGGTCAGCGGCGATTCGATTTCATGCGAGACGTTGGCGACAAACTCCTGGCGTGCCCGGTTCGTCCGCTCCAGCTCCCGGCTCATAATCATAAAGTGGGAGGCCAATTGGCCGATTTCGTCACGCCGCGCTGTATAGAGCTTGATGTCGTATCTGCCCTTGGAGATTTTCTTCGTCGCCTCAGTCAGCCGGGTGATCGGTTTCACAACATGAAGGACAGTAATGAGGACAAACAACAGGCTGAACAGAATCGTAAATGCAATCAGCACCGCAAAAAAGATCCGCAGCTCGCCGAACTGTACCTCGGCATCCGGGCGCATAAACATTGCATAGGTCTGTCCGTCCTTATGTATAGGCACGCCTATCGTGTTGCTGAGCTGATTATCGAAGAATCCGGTAATAAAAGCCTTGCTGGGGAAATTCGCCACACCATGATAGATGCCTCCGGCCAGCACCTTTTGCAGCTCTCCCTCTTTCAGATCATATTTGCGGAAGGGCAGGCCATAGGACCGCTCATCGCCCTGGTCGTTCGAGAGATATATTTTGTAGCCCAAATTAGCGGTGCTTAGCAAATATTCCTCCACCGCTTCCGGGTGGTCTCCGATAAACTGCTGCATTTGGGTGGCCATTTTGGTCAGCTTGGCGTCGTTCTGCGGTTTGATTTTGGCCTGATAATAGACATTGGACACAAGAAATCCCAGCAGGCTGCTGATCATAATCACCGAGCAGAACAATATACTCATTCTTACATAGAGCGATTTCATAGGTTCACCAGTTCCACTTTGTAGCCGATGCCCCGCACAGTGCGGATCGTAAAATCATTCTTGTAATCGCTGAACCGGTCGCGCAGGCGTTTGATATGCACATCCACCGTCCGCTCGTCACCCTCGTAATCCGCTCCCCACACCAGCTCGATCAGCTCACTCCGCGTGAACAGACGCCCCGGATACTCCGCAAGCTGGGCGAGCAGCTCGAATTCCTTCACCGGCAGCAAAAGCACTTCCTCACCGCTGCTGATCTCATAATTTTTGCGGTCAATCACCAGTGAATTGAGGCGGATCTTGTCACTGGCAGCCACCGAATACCGGCGGAACAGCGCCTTGATGCGGAACAGCAGCTCCTCCGGCTCAAAAGGCTTGGTCACATAATCATCCGTCCCGCGCAAATATCCCTGCTCCTTATCGCTGAGCTGCTGGCGGGCAGTAAGCAATATAATCGGAATATCATACGTTTCCCGAATATGCTGGCACAGCTCCAGCCCGTCGATATGCGGCATCATCACATCCACAACCGCAAGATCGACCGTGCTCCCCTTCAACTGTTCCATCGCTTCCCGCCCGTCGGCGGCTTCCACAATCAAATATCCATCCCTGGTCAATACATGCCGCAGCAGTGTGCGGATATTCACATCATCATCGGCTACCAATATCTTCTTCATTCCTTCACACTCCCCGAAAAATCCCTGCATAGCTGTCCCCATAGTAGCAACATTGGCTCGATAAGACAACTAAGGGCTGCTATTTCTGGAGCTTAACAAAAGGCAATATGCTCTCCTTGAGCGCAGTTGCAGGCCGTCCCATCAACCGCTGCAAATCCTCTGAGACAGACGCGATATCTATACTCCTTAGAAAATTGTATATCCAGTGCTGATCTGAGGAATCCTCTACGTGAACCACCGGTTTACCGGCAAGCTCTGTCAGCGCCTGCGCCAGGTCGGCAAAGGTCCATGTCTTCGGCGCTGCCAGCTCATAAATCTGCTCTTCATGCCCGCTTCCGGCAAGGATTTGTGCGGTTGCAAGCGCAAGATCGCTGCGGGTAACGGCATTGAACCGCCAGTCTCCGGGTAATGTCGCGAGCACACCGCTGCTTATCGCCTCATTCAGTCCGAGCACACCTACGAAATCAATGTATAGCGCATTCCGCACAAAAGTATAAGCAAGTCCCGAATCGAGGATTGCCTGTTCCGTCTGAGAATGTACATTACCCGCTGCCTTATTGCCATGCTGCGGAAAAGCAAAGCCGGTATACAGGATATGCGCAACTCCAGCCTTCTTAGCCGCTTCCACTACGTTAGTGTGCTGGGTGATCCGGACAGCATCATCCGTATGGGAGCTGGAGATCAGCAGCAGCCGGGATACTCCGGCAAAGGCCTCCTCAAGTGCTTCCGGCACATCATAATCCACTAGGCGAAGCCCGATCCCCTTCTCCTTATAAGCCTTCCCCTTGTCTAGCTGACGTACACCGGCAATGATCCGTTCCGCCGGAATCTTTTGCACAAGCTGTTCTATAATCAATTGTCCAAGCTGGCCTGTAGCTCCGGTAATCATAATTGTCATGTTATTTCCCCGCCTTTAATGTTCATTTAGTTAAGCTATTAACTATTTTCCCAGAGGTGTTTGTTTCGGGATTGTATTGCATTTCCTCCCCCTACAATTATTGCCTGTTCAGTTTGTGCAGCAACACGATCAGTTGTGTTAACTCCTCTGCGTCCAGCCGGTTCATCTCCTCCGCAACGGTTGCGCGGTTCCCGGGAAGCTGCTGAGACAGCAGCGCACGTCCGGCTTCAGTAAGTGAAATGACGGTCTTGCGCCCATCTTGAACGTGCTCAGCCCTGCTAATGTATCCATCCCTCTCCAGCGGTGTCAGCAGCAGGCTGATATTCGCCTTGGTAACCCCGATCCGTCCGGCAAGCACAGAAGGTAGAATGGTTCCGCCCTGCCGCGCAATCTCCACCAGCACACGGATTCTTGCACCATTCAGCCCTTGCGACTGCCAGTATTTCTCGGATACCGCCACCAGATTCGCCGTTGTCTCAACCAGAGCGAAAAATGCCTCATTAGGCGCCGGCAGGTCCAGCACAAGCTGCTGCAAATCGCCGATATCCGCTTCTTCCTTCCCCTTGTTGTCTTCTTGTAATCTGTCCATCGTCATTGTTCCTCTCCATTTAGTTAATAGCTTAACTATATTGAAATAAAGGTAACTTATCCGACGGCGAATGTCAAAGTAATAATCTCTTCTGCTCCATGTAAATAACCCCATCAGCTCTTTTTATAGAGATAATGGGGTTGGTTTCTATAATAAGCTGAAATTTGATTTGCCGAGTCGGCTTTGGTCGTAGCTGCGGGGAATGTTTGGACTTCCGGCCGCTGCCCGCCTGCAGATTTCTTGATTCTGCCTTTTGGTAGGTTCAGCTAATATAGAAGATAAAAAGGCCGAACAGATGCCTGCCTATTAAGCCAGGACAGGGTTGCCGTGAACAGGCTCCTCGCCATATTGCTTGCTGCCTTCCAGCATAATCTCCAGCTTGATCAGCTCGGAGCGGCTGGCCAGACGGATTGGAGGTCCCCAGGTTCCATAGCCGGAGGATACGACTACATGCATGTTATCCTTGCGCAAGTAACCCCAGTCCAGCTCAAACAGCCGTCTGGTAATCCAGTGATTGGGGGCGATTTGCCCGCGGTGCGTATGACCGGAGAGCAGAACATCTACACCCGCCTTGGCTGCCAGATCAAATCCGGTTGGCTGATGGTCCATCATAATGACAGGACGCGAGAGGTCAAGCCCTTCCAGCAAGGATGCCACACTTCTCCGCCCTCCGGCCTCCATGGACTCCGCAGTTTTATCTTTCCGGCCAACAATATAAAGACCTGCCGTTTCCACTACCTCATCCTGCAGCACTTTGATGCCGATACTGTTCATGAGTTCCGTGTACTCAGCGATAGAACCGCCGTAGTATTCATGATTGCCGAGTACCGCATATACACCATAGCGCGCCTTGAGCTGCTTGATCTGTTCACTCATCCTGTTGCGGATGAACGGCTCAATGCTGTCATCCAGCACATCTCCGGCGAGCAGAATAAGATCGGGCTGCATCCGGTTGATTTCCGCAACCATTTTACGCAAATGGCGATTGCCCACGATGTTGCCCAGATGCAGGTCGGAAGCGACAGCGACGGTAAGCGGAGTGCTCGATCCAATGGACTTGCCGATCTGAATCGGATGCTTGCGCACGACCGTACTCCAGGCATTGCGTGAGCCCCAAATCAGGAAGACGGCAAGCAGGACCACCAGTGTTGCTCCAGCCTCAGAAGTAAAGGCCGCACGCTCAACCCCCATCAGCCCCAGCACCCAATACAGCAGATCAGTAAGCGGCAGCATAATAACGGCAAACTCCATGCAAGCCAGATAATAAGAGCCTGTAACCTTGAACAGTCTGCCGATAGGCTTCACAGCCTGCGGCCAGGGAACCATCCCGATCATATAGGCAAAAGCAACGATCAGAAAAACAGGCCAGTATACAGCGGCCGAAATACCGGGCAGCCAATAATCTAGCAAAATCCAAAGATGAAATCCAATGTAGACATTCACAAGTCCCAGCACAAGCAGCATGACCAGCCCCGAAGCGAGCATACGCAGTATTTTCATGATTCCACTCCTTTAGCATGCAGTTTATCTATTCGTTCTACCTCAAATCATAACACAAAGTATTTGACGAGGATTAATTCTGCCCGGGGGATGAGATAAACCTGCCGCTCCACAGCTTCATTCCGTAAAAAAACAAAAAAAAGAAAATGCCCTGCGGCATCTTCATCTTTTATATTCAGGTTATACAGCTTGGTTGCCCTTATTGGCAATGCATTCACCGATCAGCTTATCACATTTGTTAATATGATTGAGCAGCCAGTCCGTTAACGTACGGTTCAGCTTGATTGTGGAAAGTACAGATACTCCCTTAGCCTTGATGCTTTCTTCCAGTTCCAGTACGGTTTTTACAAACTCAGCATGGGTCTTGCGGTGCTCGGCCAGTTCGGGGAAGTCGATCTCCTCCATCAATTCCTCCTCATTGCCAAAATGCTCAAGCGTGTACTCCTTCAGAAACTTCAGGGTCTCTTCGATTTTCTCTTTTCCCTGCTGGTTCGTGCATGCTTCAAAAAACTCGTTCAGCTTCGCAAGCAGCTGTCTGTGCTGGCAGTCAATCCGCTCCACTCCAATTTCGTATGATTCCTTCCAGTTAATCACTGCCCCACCCTACTCTCTACCAAAATTTACATTTGACAAGCTTATCTAATTCTCTACATATCCGCATAAAAGTTCTATAAACAACATCACACGACAACATATAACAAAATATTCGTCTGTAATAAATACAGCTATGGATGGGAATGTCATTTACAAGTAGGCTCGCGGAGGAGTAACATTAGATCACAAAAAAAGCAGCTTTGCTGTTAACTGAAGGAAGAAGGTACACTATGTGGGGCAGATACTTCGGTAAAAACTCTGGAACGCCGTTGTTTACTCGCAAAATCTCTGGAATTGGCTGGAACCTAAATCCCAATCACCCGCTCACTTGGCTCATCATGCTCGTAATCCTGGCAATTATAGTGTACTCTGCATTCACGCACTAGAACGGAGTACCCACCGTTGGCTAAAAAATCAAGCCCGGTTATGCTCATCCCTGCAATAGATCCTCCCGCAGATTCGTCAGAATCTCTCCTAACCAGTTAGTGCCGCGCCAGGTCGCTCTGCTGCGGATACGGCGGTCATCCTCGGCCAATCCAACACCCCAAATCCGATCCGTTGGGCTGGCCTCCACCAATGTAGTCCCCTTAGTACCCAGCAGGATCTGCAGCAGCTCCTCATTCTGAAGGAACTTTTCCTTATTGCCTTGGTAGACAATTTCTTTGCAGTGTTTATCCCACATAGCTTTATTGAAGCCGCTCACCTTCCTTCCCAGTTCCTTCTGCTCTCTGGGGGTTCTGGCCTGTAAAATCTGCTTGGCTATTTCTTCATCCTTGAACAATCGTGCTTTGCCATACATCATATATTGCTCCGCACAATTGAACAGATTCTCCTCTACCGTAAAATTGCAGGGATACCACTGTGAAAATGGTGAAGCACTACGATAAAAGTAAGTAAATTTCTCCATAAAAAACTCTCCATTCTACATTAATTCATATCCCGGTTCATGTTATAGCGGTATAGCTTTGAAGGCCGATGACCGGCATCCTTGGTGAATTCCTCTGTTTCAGTCACGCTGCCCGCGATTTTGCGGCGGAAGGCTGCGGCAAGCAGCTCTTTGCCCAGAATGATCTCATAGACCCGCTGAAGCTCGGACAAGGTAAACAGCGGCGGCATCAGATTGAAAATAATGTCGGTATATTCCACTTTGCCGCGCAGACGTTCGATGGCATATTGAATCATCTTCAAATGGTCGAAGGCGAAGCCGTCATTCTCGGTAATCTCACGTTCAACCCGCCGTACGTGGCCTTGAACGGTTTCCGTAATTTTAACCGCACCTGTCAAGGTTGTGCTCTCGTTTGTCAGGGTAATGCGTATCCGCTGTTCCTGCTTATAGCCGTTCACCTGCTCCTCGCGGCTGGTCTCAAGCACATCATAGGCGACCTTGAACCAATCCGCAGCGTCAGCATCATCTCCTGCTCTCACATTCAGTGCCGTGCGGTCAACCAGCGCCATGTAAGCGCTGCTGATGACACGCATCCGCGGATCACGCTGAACATCGCCCCACGTATAGAGCTGCTCCATGTAAATATTATCGATGTTCGTCTCAGTGAACAGCTCCCGGCGGGCAGCATCCTCCAGGCTCTCATCCACAGAGACGAAGCCGCCCGGCAGCGCCCATTGTCCCAGATAAGGATGCTCCCCGCGCTGAATCAGCAGAAGCTGCAGAGATTTCTCGGACAGCTTGCGGTAATTGTTCTGCTCCTGCTCCATGACGGTAAAAATAAGCATATCGACGGTAACGGACGGACGCTCATACATCCCGGGATTATATTTTTCTAAATATTGCTGCTCGGTTAAGCCGTTTCGGTCAGTTTTTGCTCGTTTGGACATACGCAGACTCCTTTGCTTTCATTTTTCACCCTCAATTATTATCATCATGTTATTATCATAATGTTATTATAGACAAAGTTAATCCGCAGCACAACAAAAAAAGCCTGATTCCTCAGGCTTCGGTGCATCTACACAGGCTCTATATGAACAAGAACATTCGCCACCTGGTGCCGGTCCTTCAACTGACCTTCAATCTCTTCGGTAATGTCATGGCTCTGGACTACATTCAGTGTGGAATCTACCAGCACCGTTGTATCAACCAGGACATTATTGCCGTGTATCCGGGCTTTGATATCCTTAATGGATTCAACACCATCAACTTCAGCCACAGTCTGCTTCATCAGCTCCAGCTCTGAGGCATCAAATCCGTCAGTAAGATCATGAGAGGCCTTGCGGAATATATCCCAAGCCGTCTTGCAGATCAATAGTCCGACTATCGTACCAGTCAGCGGATCAAGCCAAGGCAGACCAAACTGTGAGCCGATAATCCCGATAAAAGCGCCGATACTTACAAGCGCATCCGAGCGGTTATCCTGTGCTACTGCCTGCATCGCATTGCTGCTCAGCGCTCGGGCCAAACGAATGTTGTAAAGGTACACTGCGAGCATAACCAGGGCACAGCCTGCGGCCGTCCAAGCGGCAATGAGATCAGGCGTTTCCAGCGCGGGTTGAAAAAATTTGTTCGCACTCTGGTACAGAACCTGGATTCCTACAGCAATCATGATAAAAGAAGCAACCAGCGCAGCTATGGTCTCTGCTCTGTAGTGGCCATACCCGTGATTGGAGTCAGGCGGTCTTCTCGAAATCCGGAGTCCGACCAGAATCGCAATCGACGCTATAATATCCGTACTGTTGTTCAGTCCGTCGGCAAGCAGCGCCTGCGATCCCGAGACAGTTCCGATAAATAATTTGACGGCAGATAGCAGTATGTAGGCAAATAAGCTTAGCCAAGCTCCTTTTTCACTCTGTTTGATGTCGCTGTAGTTATCCAAAAAAAGAACCTCCAAAAAATAGTATACCTCCATACTACACGCTGACCTCCAGGTGGGTCTAGAGAAACAGTGTTGCCAGACAGCGCAAGTGTTAACCCTGCCAAATAGAGTTGGAAGACAGGAAGTGTTTTGCGGATCGTAACATTGTTTGCCTCCGTTCAACTTTCACTATAAAATGAAAAAACGGATACCCTCCCCTAAAGGAAAGTATCCGTTCCGGCTGCAAGCTGCCGGGTTTGAGCGGCTCCAAAGAGCTGCTGGTTCAGTTGCTTATTCGGCTGGAGCAGTGAATGTGCGGGCCGCAAATTCTGCATCCAGCATGTAGAAGGCGTTGCTGTCGGTTTCGATACGTTTCAGCTTGGCGATAATATTGCTGAACAGCGCTTCTTCTTCAACCTGCTCATCAATGAACCATTTCAGGAAATAGATTGTCGCATGCTCGCGTTCATCCAGCGCCAGGTCAGCAAGATGATAGAATCGTTTGGTGTTCTGCTGTTCATGGGCGAAGGCATGCTCGAACGCATCCAGCATCGAGGTATATTCATTTTTCGGCTCAGGCAGTGCCGCCAGGGTCGCACGGTAGTCGCGGTCATTAAGGAATCTGTAGATCTTCATCGCGTGAAACCGTTCCTCTTCGGCCTGAATCAAGAAAAAGTTGGCGAAGCCATCCAGACTTTCACCGGAACAATACGCGGCCATCGCCAGGTACACATGGGCAGAGTAAAACTCAAAGTTCATCTGTTCGTTAAGCGTGTTCACCAATTCTTCTTTCATTGACACGTCACCTCATCCTATTAATTTGTAATTACAGGCGGTAAGCCTTTATGTAAAAGTCCCCTTTATCTTAACATTAGTGCTTGTTATTCAGCAAACGAATGGAGGAGTATTTTCAAATGAACGGGGCAAAATATAAAGCTCTCATTTCGGCTGTGGCCCTCACCAGTCTATTCCTGATTGGCGGCTGCAGCGGCAGCGCAAATTCCAATAACGCTTCGCTTGGTGAGGCAGTGCCCCAGCAGACTGTTGCTCCGGCGCCTTCTCCTTCCAAATCCGCTCTTCCAGCTCCGGTAGATACAGTATCTCCCACTGCTGACGGCTCCACCGAAAGCGTTGCTCAAGAGGCGATCAAAGAGCAAATAACCGGTATGACACTGGAAGAAAAAATTGGTCAGATGCTTCTTGTCGGCATTGAGGGTACAGTCCTTGATGAGCAGGCCAAAAAGATGATTGCTGAAGACAAGGTCGGCGGAATCATTCTTTATGCGGATAATATTAAATCCCTGAAGGGCATGGTCAAGCTCACCAATGACCTGAAGAAGAGTAATGAGGGCAATCCCGCCCCTCTCTTCATCAGCGTCGATCAGGAAGGCGGCAAGGTCAGCCGGATGCCTGATGAATACGCCGTGATCCCCGCAAACGGAAAAGTGGGCGCGGCCGGCAATGCCGAGGCTGCAGGTACGATGGGCAAGCTGCTGGCCAGGGAGGTGCTGTCCGCCGGCTTTAATATGGATTTTGCTCCGGTGCTTGATATTAACAGCAATCCGGACAATCCGGTGATCGGCGACCGCTCGTTCGGCAGTACCGCAGGCCGGGTAACCGAGCTGGGCATTGCCGAGCTGAAGGGAATTGAGAGCGAAGGCGTGATTCCGGTGGTCAAGCATTTTCCCGGACACGGTGATACCTCTGTCGATTCCCATCTGGAGCTTCCGGTCGTGAAGAAAACAACAGCTCAACTGGCGAAGCTGGAATGGCTGCCCTTCCAGGCTGCGTTCAAGGAGCATGCGGATGCAGTCATGGTGGCGCATATTCTTTTTCCAAAGCTTGACCCCGAGCGACCAGCTTCCCTATCCAAGGTGATCATCGGAGATCAGCTTCGCGGAGAAATGGGCTTCAAGGGAGTCGTCATCACCGATGATCTGACCATGGGGGCTATCGCCAAGAACTACAGCCTGGCTTCCACCGCAGTGGATACGGTACTTGCCGGAAGCGACATTCTGCTGGTTGCCCACGAGTACAGCAATGAGCAGGCGGTGCGAAAGGCGCTGCTGTCTGCTGTGGGAAGCGGCGCGATTCCAGAATCAAGAATAGATGAGAGCGTCTACCGCATCCTGTCACTCAAGCACAAGTATCAGCTCACAGACAACCCTGTCGCCGTTCCCGACCTTACACAATTGAACCAGGACATTAAAGCCTGGCGCAAAAGCCTATAAATCTTTCCGTTAATCCTCTAGAAAAATAAATCAGCCTGCTTCAGCGGGAACCGAATTCCCGTTGAAGCAGGCTGACCCAAGTGGAAAAACTCCCACTAATCACAGACGATCCTCGTCCCGGAGGACTTTAGTGGGAAAAAGGATAACTAATCCGGAGTCGTAGACCGAATTATGGTTATTTCCTTCTGAATAGTTGGAGTAATTCCACTAAAAGTCTCCGCTAAACTGAATTCACCACATTTAGCTGGAGCAATTCCACCTACGCTTTTCCCGCAGTGCATATCGAGCTTCTTCGGCTATGCTGCACCAAGCCAGAGCTACTGCAGAACTACAGTGTCTCCCGGCTTGAGTCCAGAGACAACCTCAGTCTTCTCTGTGGTTTCAATGCCGATCTTGATCTCCTTGCGTTCATACTGGCCATTTCCCTTGTCCAGCATGACAAAAGCCTTGTCTCCCTCGTGAATTACGGCAATGCTGGAGACTACAGTGGCTTTTTCCTTGCGTAATGTCTCGATATCCCCGCTAAGGCTGAGACCACCGATCAAATGCTCTTCCGGCTGCAAAGAAATTACCACCTCGAATTGCGGCACTTGTCCAGCCGTGTTCTGGCCGGTGGTGGTTGTGGCAAATTTCGAGACCTTGGTCACCTTGCCTGCTATGGTTAAGTTCTTCATGGCAGTCATTTTCACCTTAACCTGCATGCCCTGCTTGATGCGGAAGATGTCCTGCTCTCCCACAAGAGCGATGAACTCGAGCTTGCCCAGGTCAACAATTTTACCGATGTATTGATTGTCCGTAACCATTTGAGGACGTTCGGTGCTGCTGTCATACAGAAAAATTCCGGTCGCAGGAGCATGGTACACAGCGGTTTTGAGCTTTGCTTTCTTGTCGGCAAGCTCCCGCTCCTGGATGGCGGAATTTGCCTGATTCAGTTCATCTGTCAGACGTGCTGTCTCCTGGGCTGCAAGTGCCTTCAGCCGTTCTGCTTCAGTCCCTATCGGAGTCGCTGAGGTATCTTCCTGCTGGCTGACAAAGGTATTCAGCTCCGCCTCCAGCTTCGCCTTGTGGATGGCTGCCTCTGTTGTGGCAATCTCATTTTTCAGGGTCGACTCATCCAGCGTGAACAGCACATCCCCTTTTTTCACCTGTCCGCCGTTCTCCACCTTCCACTTTGTTACCTTGGATGCATACGGTGCATAGACCAGCGTTTCCTCCTGATATTTCGACTTTCCTTTGACCTGAACAGTGCTCGTAACCGTCTCCTGGGTAACAGGGAAGCTAATCACCTGCGGAGGTTCTACAACAGCCGCCGGCTCTTCTCCCTTAAAGACTTTGGTGTACAGGAGATAGCCTGCAGCAGCAATGATTCCGACGATGATAATCCACTTCACGGTCCTCTTTATAATCCTTTTCATTGTTTCTGCTTCCTTTCAACTGGAAATACAAGAAAGTATAAGTTCATGGCTAATCACGCTTAATCGCTGTGAGCGCATCCGTCCTGGAGGCACTGATCGCCGGATAGATTCCTGAGAGGACTCCGGTCATAATCGCGAACGCCAAACCAATCGGAATCGTCACCAGCGGGATGAAAAAGGATAGGCCATCCCCTGAACTGCTCACGAGCTTATTCAGTCCCATGATGATCAGGTAAGAGAAAAGCACACCCAGCAACCCGCCCAGCAGTCCAAGCAGAGCCGCTTCCGTGATGAACATATTGCGGATCTGCCTCATATTGGCGCCGAGTACCTTCATAATCCCGATCTGCCGCCGGCGCTGATGGGTTGACATGGTCATGGCCACGATAATCGAAATAGAAGCAATGACAAGGATGAATACGCCGATGCCAAGGGCCGCCATTTTGATCATATCAAATTGCTCTTTAAGCTGATCCATTTGGTACAGATTGTCGTTCGCATTTAATGAGAGCTTCTTAATCAGCTCTTCCACCCGTTTGATGTTATCCATGCTGTCCACCTTCACGGTGATGGAGCTGTAGCTCCCTTCTTCCACGTTTTGAACGGTTGCGTCGTTATTGAAGCTTAGCTCCTTTTGGAGCTGCGCGGCTGTCTCCAGAGACACATACATGATCTTATCATAGGTTGCCCGGTCATCACTTGTTCCTGATGGACTGGCCAGAATCCCGCTCACTTGGAGCGGAGAACTAAGCTTGACCACCGGCTGCACGGAAGACGAGCTGTAATCCTGGGCCTGCAGTTGAACCTTCTGACGGTACATCTCTGAAGGCACCACCATGAGGTTGTTGTACTGGTCCATGGCCTCCTGGTTGAAGGGATCATTGTTCAGCGTTTCGAAAATCTTCTGCCGGGTCTCAAGGTCCATCAAGCCCAGTGTCGCCCCGTGGTTCAGGACAACCATGCCCGTAACGTCCGACGGTCCGCCTTGCTTGAAGTGCTTATCATATTTGGTCAGCATGCGCAAATCCGTTGCGATAACCTGAACGTCCGTGATCTTGTTATCAACGGTAAGCATCTGCATATAGCCCGTATCCTGAAAAGGTGCTGCGGCAACCACGTGATTGAGGCCCTGTATGATCTTCATCTTCTGGAAGGTCAGCTTGCCGGGATCAAGGTTGCTGCTCGTGCCTGAAGATGAGCCGCTGCTGCCTTTTGAAGAAGGAATGCCGCCGCCCGGAGTGACCGTAATTTCATCCATCTTGAAATTACGGTTCACTTCATTGGTCACATAGACCTGCGCGGATTGTCCGATGCTTAGTGCTGCGATAATCGCGGCGCAGCCGATGGAAATCCCGGCCATACACAATCCGGTAACCACCTTGCGCCGCTTGACCTGATCCCAGGCCATGCGGGAAATATCCCTGATTTTCACGGATTCCCCTCCTCTGCGAGCTCCGTTTCCACCGCTGTCTGCTGTCCGTTAATCAGATATCCGTCACGAAGCGAGAAGGTACGCTGCATTTGATCCGCTACTTCCTGCTCGTGGGTTACAACTATAAATGTGGTCTTCATCGTTTGGTTCAGCTTCAGCAGAATGCTGATGATTTCCTCCTCCGTTTTGGTATCCAGGTTCCCGGTAGGCTCATCCGCAAAAATGACGGAAGGCTCGGTAATCAGCGAGCGGGCAATACTTACACGCTGCTGCTGTCCGCCCGATAGCTGTGAAGGGAACAGGTTCGCCTTGTCGGGAAGCCCCACCTGCTCCAGCAGGGCCAGCGCCTTCTGCTTGCGGATGGAGGGAGATACCGACTGGAATACCAGCGGCAGCTCTACATTCTCCCGTACGGTAAGACTGGTAATCAGCTCGTACGCCTGAAAGATAAATCCGATGTGCTTGCGGCGGAATTCGGCAAGCTTGTTCTCGCCCATCCGCACGATATCCTGATCGGCAATGTAAATATGGCCTTCGGTCGGCTTCATGAGACCAGCCATCAAATTCAGCATTGTAGATTTGCCTGAGCCCGAGCTGCCCAGGAGGGCAACCATCTCACCCTGCTTAACGCTAAAGCTGATTTCATGAAGGACCTTGGTCCATTCATTGCCGGTCTTAAAGGAATGTGTAATTTTATCGACTCGCAACATAAAAGCTGCTCCTTCTTAGTCTGTGATAGATGGAACCCTTGTTATTTATCAGTACCCGGCTTCTCAGTGGTTGGCTTCTCAACGACCGACAGCGGTTCATAAGTCAGGAAGTAAGACTGGCTGCCGAGCTCCATCCGCTCGCCCTGGAACTCATCATAAAGCGTAATTTTGTAAGAGCCGCCTCCAATCTTCTTGTACAGGCTTCTGACGATGGTTGTGGAATACGTATTGTTGTCGCCTTCTGTCAGATCTGTGCCAAGAGTGAGCGATTTCTCCGTCGACTGGCCGAACGGATCAGTGATCTTAACGATCAGCTTATGGCTCAGCGCTTGCGTATCGTAGGTGCGGTCCTGCATCAGATTGTAGTTCAGTACAATGCTTATAGTGTCGCTGCCCTCCGTAATCTTTCCGTCTGAGCTCAGCACCGTCAGGATATACGGATACAGCGAGATTCTCGACAAATCCTTCGCCGGGGTGACCGTTTGCGGAGTAAGCTTCAGCGAAGCAATATTGATATATCCGGTTGCTTCCTGTCCAGACTCGCTAAGCTTGCTGCCGATGATTCCCGGCCCTAAATACATAGAGATTTCCGAGGTTGCCACCGACTTGGGAATCTTAGCCCAGAAGGTAATCAATTGCTTGCCTCCGGGAGCCGCCAGGCCCGTAGTCTGGGCAGGCTGTGCTTCATAGAACTGTCCGTCCGTGGTTTGATAATAGGCCTGCATACGGGCTAGTGCGCTTTGTCTTTTTTCCTCATTGCTCATCAAGAGCTCTGTATAGACGATTTTGTAGTTTCCGCTGCCCGGATAGACGATGGTTCTGTTCTCTTGAAGCTTGGCGTTTTTACCTTTGCCTGAAACCGTGTAGCTGCCTCCGCGTTCAATGGACGGAATATCGTTGATCGCACTGTTCGTGGTAAGCGACAGGAATGGCAGCTTCTCCTCGTTTGCCGTAGTATACATGCTGATGTTCATCGAATCGAAGTTTTCGGCATATGGAATTTTGGTGATGATGGAGATTTCGGCAGTTCTTCCCGGGGCCAGCTCTTGAGAATCCTTATCCAGCAGCAGGTCCGTGGAAGCGGACAAATCCAGATTTCCTACCTTCAGCGCACCCTTCAGCTCCGGCAGGGACAGTGTTACAGACTGTGTATTGGTCAGGTTTACTTTAGCTACAACGATATCGTCATCCTTCCACGGATAACGCTGAATCGACTGCAGGCTGTAGGAGAAGGAACCGAAAGGCGTGGTGGTTCGATACTCCTGCCCTTTCTGGATATCGGCACGAAGCGTATATGGAATGGTGAAATAAGCTATCGGGAAAGTAATTTTGGACACAGCACTCTCAGCTACCGGTGTTTCCGTTCCAGGTGTTCCGGTTGTTCCGCCTGCTCCGGTGCTGCCGGAAGGCTGCGCCTGGCCTTGGCTGACCGCTTCGATCATTTGCAGTTGCAGCGTGTTCTGCTCCACCTCAAGCGGAACCTGGGCAGTGAGCGGAATTACCTTCACTTCCAATGGTCTGAGCGTTATGCCGTTCAAGGCTTTGGCGTTTACTGGAAAGCTTGTCCCTTTTGCAGATTTGACGGCAAGCTCGTATGTAGGAAGCGTGACAGCCTTGTTGCCGGTATTTTTCAGCTCAAGCTGAAAAGACCAGGCAGCCGATGCCTTATCGGCATACACAGAGGCATTGCTGAGCTTGGTTTCTATGGTATTGCTGTTGATCGTTATTTTCTTAATGGCCCCGTTGGCCACCACCAGGTTTGGAACTGTCACAGCGGGAAGCTTAAACGATGCGCCGGCCATCTCAAGCTTCAGCGTTTCATCCTTTTGTGTGAATTGCAGCTTCATGTTGTCGGTTTTCAGGTAGGCTGGAATTTCAGTCAGGTAGTAGATGCTCTTCTTTTCCTGCGGCTGTACCTTGTAGCTGGATTGGGAGCTGTTCAGGGCCAATTCAAAGGATGTCCCGCTGGACGAAACCAAATAAGCGGTGTAGCCGGGATCAGTGAGCACCTTGCTGCCTTTATTGGTCAGGCTTATTCCCACCTTGGCGTACACCTTGCCGCTGTATTTATAGAGCTGAAGGGATTCTGCCGCTGCAGTAACAGGGATATTGTTCATAGTCATATTCAGGCTTGTCCCGGTTGCCACCGTTGTGGAGTAGCTCGCCGGAAGGGCAAAGCTGCCTGCCTGTCTCAAATATCCCTTGGCTTTGGCATCCCAGACGTGCATAGAAACCTTGAAGCCCTGAAGCGACTTGGTCTGGCCTACATTGACATAGTAAGTCACACGCAGGTTTTCTTTGGCTCCGACCTTCTTTTTGAGCACATCGGCAGTTACCGGATTGGCGGGAATCACGGACCCGCCCGGAGTAACTACCCGCGAGAAATATTGCGTTAAGTTCGCGCTTACACCGCTTGCATTGGAATAATTCAGCGTGTAAGCCAGAATGTTGCCGCCAGGCTGCGCCCATATATTCACATTTTCGATCGTTGCCGTAACCCCTGGCGCCATTTGAACAGGTTTTATTGCAGACGCCGCCGCGGCTGCCACAGTTGCGGTATTTGAGCTGCCTGCAGCCTGCACGGCCCCAGGTGTTATGCCGCCAGCTAATTGGCCAATCACAAAGGTGCTTATGAGCAGGGCGACATATGTATTTTTATACGTTCTCATCAATTTCCCCCCAAGAATTTTAGCTAGAATAATTATAGTAGCAGCGGACGAGGGAAATGTATCCAATTTGTAACCCTTCCGCTCAGGTTGTAACCTTATTGTTCCATTTATATCAAAAACAGCGCAGAATGCGCCGTTCGTGTAATAAACTTCGATAATAATCTACATAAAACTCTTGCCTGCTCATAATCCGAAGGCCCGTCTATACTGGTTGGGCGGCATGCCTTCCATTTGTTTGAAGACTTTAATGAAATAGCTGGACTGCTGAAAGCCCGTCTGGGCAGCGACCTGCGCAACGGAAAGCTCCGTCGAAACGAGCAGCAGCTTCGCTCTCACCAAGCGGCAATCGGTCAAATAACGGTTAGGCGTTTTCCCCATGATCGCCCGGAACAAACGCAGAAAATGATAGCTGCTGTAGCCCGCAAGCCTGGCCATAGCCTCCAGTGTCCAAGGACGCTCGCATTCCCGGTGGATCATATCTGCCGTGTGGCGGATAGAGTGCCTGATCTCCAGAGGCACCGACCCGTGCAGCGGTTCGGAATTCTGCAGCAGCGTGATCAGCAGTTCATAGAGCAGGGCCGACAGCCTGGGCTCGCTGGAGGTTGCATAGCAATCACTGAGCCTGTACATCTCCTCCATGACAGGGATTAGACCTGCTTCCGGATCAAAAGAAAAGAAATAACCGCGTGACTTGTCCACCTCCTCCAGCAAGGGAAGGGAAATCCCGGTTCTGAAATGCATCCAGCGCACCTCCCAGGGCTGAACAGGGTCAGAGCCATACTGCTGATAAGCTCCCTTCGGGAACAGAAACCCTCTGCCCCGCCCGATTGGAATCCGTTCACCATCCTGAAAAACATACCCTTCGCCGCCAAAAACCAGATGCAAATTATAGCTGTTCAGAAAACCTTCGCTTCTTCGCTCCGCATGCTGCGGAAAGTCAGTATAATGTCCCAAAAATTCCGGGTAACACACATAATGCATGTACGCCGGCGCCGGTAAAACCCATTGTTTTTTCATCCTGCACCCTTCCCTGGCCCGTGTTAAGCAAGCACGCAATATAATCATATGATAGCAATATTGTGTTATATGAGAACCCATTCACCTAATACTACAATAGGTTCATAGCGTTCATAAAGCATATTTTTTACACTTGGAGGTTGGAAAATGAAGACTCATGCTAATGCAGAAACGTTCGAGCTTGGTGCCTGCTACTACCCTGAACACTGGCCGGAGCAGCTCTGGGCTGACGATTTCCGGCGCATGGCTGAAACCGGATTCACGATTGTACGGATGGCCGAATTTGCCTGGTCCATCTTTGAGCCGCAGGAAGGCGTTTTTCAGTTCGATCTGTTTGACAGGGCCATAGATCTGGCTCACAGCTATGGACTAAAGGTCATTCTGGGCACGCCGACCGCTACACCCCCCGCCTGGCTGACCGAGCGTTATCCTGAAGTGCTGAATGTAACTTACGACGGGGTAACTCTGCAGCACGGCTCCCGCCGTCATTATAATTACAGCAGCCCTAAGTACAGGGAACTCTGCGCCAAAATAACAACACAGCTTGTACAGCATTATGGTACTCATCCAGGCGTAGTCGGCTGGCAGATTGACAATGAGCTGAACTGCGAGATCAATGTGTTCTATTCGGAGAGCGACCACAAAGCCTTCCGCGAATGGGTGCAGGCCAAATACGAAACACTGGAGAGACTGAACGATTCATGGGGAACCGTCTTCTGGAATCAGACCTACACCAGCTGGTCACAGGTCTTCTTGCCGCGTCCTACCCCTTCTCCGATGCAGCCCAATCCGCATCAGGCGCTGGATGAGAAGCGGTTTATTTCCGACAACGCAATCTCTTTTGCCAGAATCCAGGCGGAAATTATCCGTAAGTTTGCCCCTTCCCAGTGGGTAACCACCAATGGCCTGTTCGGCCATCTGGACAGTCATGAGCTAAATGACGAGCTGCTGGACTTTTTCAGCTATGACTCTTATCCGCAGTTCTCCTCCATTAGTGAGGATACAAATGAGGTTAACCCGCTGCGAGACCGGAGCTGGAGCCTCTCGCTGTCTGTAGTCCGCTCCATAAGTCCGAACTTCTGCATCATGGAGCAGCAGTCCGGCCCTGGAGGCTGGGTAAACCGCATGGATATGCCGTCTCCGAAGCCGGGTCAAATGCGTCTTTGGACGTACCAGTCCATTGCCCACGGAGCAGACAAGCTGCTCTACTTCCGCTGGCGGACGGCAACTATGGGCAATGAAATCTATTGGCATGGCATCAATGATTACCATAACCAGCCAAACCGCAGGGTCAAGGAAGCCGCACAGGTTGGCCGGGAGCTGGCTGTAGCCGGCAAGCACATCGTAGGAACGCAGAACGAAGCGAAGATTGCCATTCTCCATGATTACGACAATGAATGGGACGGCGAATACGATGTCTGGTACGGGCCCTTCATGTGGCAGAGCAACAAGGAATGGTTCAAGGCACTCCAGAAGCGGCATATCCCGAATGATCTCATTTATTTGCGCAGCAAGACCACTCTCGAAGACCTGACTCCTTATGAGGTGCTGATCTATCCGCATCCGGCGATTATGAGCGATGAGACAGCGGCACTGCTGGATCAATATGTGCAGCAAGGCGGAAAGCTGATTTTTGGCTGCCGGACGGGCTACAAGGATACCCGTGGACAGTGCTATATGCGGCCTTTTCCCGGCGCAGCCAAGGACCTTTGCGGGATCACTGTAGAAGAATTCACCCTGATCAAAGGCACCCGCCTACCTACCTCCATCCAGTGGGGCAATGATCCTGAGGCGCTTACCGTAGCTGATGCCTTCAACGATGTTCTTCATATCGAAGAGGACAGCGTCGAGATCATGGGCACTTATGCTTCTGACTATTACGCCGGCAAACCGGCGGTCACCAGAAACAAACGCGGAAAAGGCGAGGTTTGGTATTACGGAGCTGTATTTAACGAACAGGCAGCGCTCAAGATCGTAGATAGTCTGAATTTAGCATCCCCAGTTGCAGAGTGGCTGGAGCTGCCCGGTGAAGTTGAACTGCAAATCCGCAAAAGCGAAACTGCAAGCTACACGTTCCTGCTTAACTACAGCGAAGAACCGGCAACCATCCGGCTCAAAGAGCAGAAAAGAGATTTGCTGACAGGCCGGACGGTCTCAGGCTCCTTCACGCTAGAAGGCTTCGGCGTTCTGGTGTTGCATTAATTCCATATTTGAAAAATAAAAAGGCTCCTCCACACCAGAATGAGTTCGGGTGCGGGGAGCCTGCCATGTGTATGGCTATTCTATTGCTGTCCATATGTCTAACGCAAGCGAGCTTAGCCCGATGTTTATATGATTTCTGTATAATCTTAAGCGATGTGCACAATCCGGATTCCACAATAAAGCATTCCCAGCAGCTTCAAGCAAGGAAAGTCCAATATACTGAGATTCATAACGGTCTTCAGACCACAATAAGTCTACAATTTCCAGCACTGCTTCCGGACTCCAATGTCCTTTGTTATCCTTCAGATTTATGGCAATTCCTCTATATGCATCGCTTAGAAGCTGTGGCTGATCCGTAATGCAACTTACAATACGCTTAAGGTAAGCAACGGATTCCAGGGCATTATTCCAATCTATTGACGCTATATAAAATTTCATGACGACATGCTTAAATGTTTCATTTGACGCAAGACAGCCGGTAATGCCCATATACAAAGGAACCAGACTTGCACGTGTATGCTTGGGCATAGAGGTTAACTTATTCGTAAATTTCAACAGGCGTTGCCGATGAGGTAAATCTCTTTGCGTATCCGCATTCCATTTCTCATTTATTGTTACACTGGCCAATTTCTTAAACACACCGATCACAAATTCATTTACCCTGCCGTCACGACACGTTTCTGCCAATGTGTCCATTGCAGCATTCCATCTGGTACGGTCTTCCAAATCAACAATAGCCTTCGCAGTGACACTCGCAATCCTCTCTTCACTTCCATTTGTCCACTGCCGCATACAATTGAAAGCTTCTCTTCCAACAGCCGCTTCTGCATGACCTGCAATTTGAATGATCAAGTCTAAATATTTGGGTCTATATGCTGCTGGAAGCTCATTAGGCCGTTGGTACAGCAGACTCATTGCTACGTCACTTTGTGATGAAGCCGCGATTGCCCTTAAAATATTCCACCCGCGTTCATCATCCAGAAACTGTCTCGCCGCATGTCCGATTGCAATGATTACATCCTTATGCACATTTGTTTTGCCAAATTCATTCATCAGCAGCAGAAGGCTTCCACTGCTTTTATAAGCCCCCAGCAGCCTAATGGCTTCTTTTCGCACAGTGATCTTAAGCTTGTCGCGGTTTAAAAGCTCTTCGAGCATTGAAGTTAATGCATCTGGATTAACTTTACGAATACATCTGGGTATCGAGTACATTGCTACACGTGCTCTATCTCCATCTAAATGCTCCAACAGAATTGGAAGCGCCTTTTCCGGCTCTTCTGTTAATGACAGTGCATGAAGTGCAGCCTCTACTACAGATACTTCATTATCCTTTAAAAGCGCTACGATCCTGTGTGGGGAAAGGTCAGGCATTCTTGCCATTATCTTTACAGCTCCTGAACGCTCCCAAAGATTTCGCTTAGTATTGGACGCCACTCTTTCTAGTAGAGAACTTAAGAATTTTTGCTGGCGTGGCAGCCATCTGTCAAATCCGTTCATAGCCGGGACAAGATAAATGGTTTTACCTGTTAAAAATTTACCTTTAATCGTTTCTCCAGAAATAAAGGGGTCCAGCCATTCCTGACGTTTCAAATGCACATGCCAAAACACTTCGTTTATTGTTATAAATGACTTATCCAAAGCCAGTAATTCTCTGACTCGTTCATCACGTGTTTTTCGGGGCGCAAGCCACTGTCTTGCCGCTTGTACAGCGATGCCATCTGGTTTTGCCTTCGTTGCTTCCTTTAATAAATCCTGAAGCTTAATTATATTAAAGCCTCTTTTTCCAAACGAGCTTGCCAGAGCAATCACAAAATAGTAATTTTCTTTTTTGTTCTCCTCCACAGCTAATGGATAAAGCTCGTCAAATATGGCCTGCTCAATACCTTGAGGCAAATTTTTCTCCAATGAGGGCAGCGTAAGCTGACCGGTCTGTCTGGCCAGTTTTGTAATCGTACTTAAAGAGAATTTAAAAATCCCGCTTTTGGGATTGAAGCCGTTATATTGCATAATACCAAAGGCTAATTTTTGTGTTGCCATTCGTGTAGCGTATGAAGTATCTCTAGCTTCAATAACACTATCCACAAGCAAAGTAAGCTCTTTTGTATGTTCATCTGTGAAAATAGAGGCAGGACACTTCGAAAGCTCACTAAGCACCTCACAGCGCACAGGGTCCTGATCATTTTTGATCCGGCCCAGAAAAGCCAAAGTCTCAGCAACACCATCCCTTGATAGCGCAGTACTCTTGATCAGTTGCACAAGCGCTCTTGCCCGCTCCTCTGCATTTGACGCCTGTGCCGCTTTTTGCAGCACATCTCTTGAATTATTGATTAAGCGGCAAGCCGTAATATGAATAGTTTTATCCCGATCATCACTGATTTCACGAAGACCCAGCATTCGGACGGCTTCCTTGTCACGCAATTTATGCGGCAAAACATATAACAAAGCTTCCGGAAAAATACGCTCCCGGCGTTTATCTTCCTCATACACTGCCTCAAAAATCTCTTCACGATTTGAAGGCGCAATACAATAAAGTAATTTTGCTATATGTATGGGATTCTCTGCAAGTAATTTAGCCAGTCCAATCCATTGATCCTTCGATAGATAATTTCTCCGTTTCAAAATACCCTCAGGCACACCATGAGCAAGCAGATCGCTTCGGGACTCCTTACGCGTCAGCAGCATATACACAGCATCAGAATTTATGCGGACTAAAGTACCGAGCTGTTTTTTTAGCACAGGATGAATTACATCCATTGGGCCAAGCGTCATTGCACATTCCAGCATCAAATCCGCCTTGAGCCTGCAAAAAGTTTCGACAGCAGATGAAAACCTCCACCATACATATCCTCTTTCCCTCGGTGGTGCGTTTTCTAAGGCCGCTCGAAAATACTCCGCAACCAGGTCCAGATGACGATTGGCTAATTTGGACCAATTTTCTATGGCATATCCAATGTCTGCAAGCCAATTACTGACTGTTTCCTTAGAGCAGGCCGGCAGTAAAATGGATGCCTCCTTTGCTCCCCACCTTGCATACACAACAGGCAATAAGCGATCCGCCAATTCTTGACGTTCACTGCCTGAAATATTGCGCAACAATTTGCGGCGGCAATCATGAGATAACTGGGGGAGTTCACGTTCAATATCACTATCTGAAACCACTTTAGCTAAAAGCCCTGCCGCCCTGCTTCTAACACTAGCCATAGGATGCTTTAATGCTGTCAAAATAACCTTAGCGTCCTTTGTCACACTAGCGCCAATTAATGCAAGATACGCTTCATATACGCCACCCTCCAGCAATGATGCAATCAATTTGGAGTATTGGCTGGACCCGTTATTATCAAGTCCTAATAGTGCTATTTTGTTTATCCGGTCTGAATAACCTAATGAATCTAATTCTTTTAGCAGATTTTTTTTATCCAGCAGGTTTTTTTTGAAAATCATAAGCCGCTCCTTTCTCGGTAATAAATTGAACTATAAATTTTCATATTAGGTCTGGTCGTAACTACGGGGAATGTTTGGACTTCCGGCCGCTGTTGTCTACAGATTTCTTGATTATTACCGCTTGTAGCGGATGAAATCCGTAGACAGCCGATGCTTACGATGCCAGCTTTCCTACGGAAAGCTCTCAGGCGGACGCTACCGCTCCGTAAGTATCCAAACTTCCCCTTCGTCACTTCTACCCTTTTTATATTATCTTCCATATGTTCTTAACATAAGTGCCGATGTTCCCGATTGCCTGCTGCCCATCCGGGAGGATTGCAGCTATCATTTGAAATACGCTCCACAGGTCCTCCCAAATTTCAAGTGTAACCTGGACTCCTGCGGTACTCGCCCGCTCCGCCAGCCGCTGGGCATCGCTAAGCAGTACTTCCTGATCACCGGCCTGGATCAGCAGCGGCGGCAGTCCCTGCAGATCCGCTCTTAGCGGGGAGAGCAGCAGAGGCATGTCTCCGGCATGGTCTCCGAGATAATCCTCCAGAATCCGTTGATTTCCCGCCCGGCTTCCCGTCGGGTCCAGCTCTGCCTTGCTGTCATAGGATTCACCGTCCAGGTGAACGAGATCGCTATGCGGAGAGAGCAGAAAGGCAGCAGCGGGCAGCTTCTTCCCAGCATCCCGCAGGGTAATCAGTGTCATAAGCGCGAGAGAAGCCCCTACCGAATCGCCTCCGAGAATAATGTCCTCAGGTGAATAACCTTCCGCAAGCAGCCAGTCAAATGCGGTCAGACAATCTTCATTTGCAGCCGGATAGACATGCTCAGGGGCCAGGCGATACTCCACAGTGAGCACACGGACACCGCTGGCCGCCGATATACGTGCAGCCAAATCCCGATAGATTTCACAAGTACCGGAAATAAAACCTCCGCCGTGATAATAGAGGATCACCTTCCCTTTGCCCGCCCCGGCAGCTTCATCTGTGCAGTCAACCCACTCTCCATGTAGCTGTGCGATTTGTACTTTCACAGTTTGCACTCCGGGAAGCCTTGGCAGGCTTTCGGCAGCAGCGGCCAGGTCCTCACGGATTTGCGCAACAGTTCGCTCACCATTTCTATTGATTTGCTTCAAATGACTTTTTATTGCGTTCAGCATTTCTGTACGGTTCGACATCTTTGTTTTTCCTCCTGTCAGGTATGATGCCTGCATTGTAAACCCTGTATCTGAGTACAGAGTCAAGAGGAAAGTGGCCCAGCATCCCGGCTTACGAATCCATATGCAAGATTTGCAGAGTCTCCTCTACACCAGGGTGCCGGTTAACCGATTGAAGATTTCTTTTTAGATCGCTGAGCTGAGCCTTGATGTTCTCCCGCTTGGCAATCTCAAGATCAACAGCGATGATTTTCCGTTCAATTGCCGCGATAAAATCAGGGATTCCGATGCTGCCGTCTGTAGACTTGACAAGGGCTTTTTTGATTTCCCGCAGCGTAAAACCACAGCTCTTGGCATTCTGGATAAAAGCAATTCGCTTCAGTGTCTCCTCGTTGTAGACCCGGTAACCCGCAGCTGAGCGCTGTGGTACCGGAAGCAGCCCGTGCTTCTCATAATACCGCAGCGTTTCAGCATTCACATGCGCTTCCTTTGCCAATTCTCCCCGCAAATAGCGGACCATTTTCAACCCTCCAGTCCTTCTATAAAAGCATCTTTATAGCTTCAGCCGATCCTTAAGCGCAGCCACTTCAGCTGCCGGAGGATCAGCCTCTCCGTATCTGGCCTGATTGTACAGATGGAGAAGCTCGCCCGGAGCAGCCGAGGTGCCATCCTGATCCTTACGCGGCCGCTTCTTGACAGCAGTCTGTGCCCATTCGTCCACATCCGCTTCGGTCTCCTGCGGTGTCAGGTAGCGTTTCACCTCATACCCGGCAGCGCGTTTGGCATTCAGCCAATGACGGTACAGCCAGCGTGTCTGCTCCCGGGAGCTGTCCATATCCTCCCAGCGGTCCCGGCGCGAAGCTGGAAGCAGCTTGTTCCGCCAATATTCCTTAACCCCCTGCACCGTTCTTTCCCAAGTGAAGATACTCTTCTCCTCATCCTTGTAGGCAGCTGCCTCCGGCGGCAGTTCTCTTCGGAGCATGGACAGCACGGCATCCATCATTCTGCGCAATAATCCGCCTGTATTGCGGTAGAGCCAGCGCAAGGCATAATAAAGCAAGATAGCTATAACCGCCGTTGCCAGCGCGTAGAAGGCAAAATTAAGAATCATAGCGAGCAGACCCGGTTCGTTTGCTTCCGCCGCAGGAAGCTCAGGCATTGCCGGCGGCGGAGCGGCTTCATCCTGCGGCGGCTCTTCGGAGCCTGAGAACAGGCGGCTAAGCCAAGTGAAGAACAGCCGCGCGGCCTGCCACAGCATTAGCCCGAGTGCCCGGCCCGCACCTGCTGCCAGCGCTGCGGCCACAGCCACAAACACAATGACGAACAAGCGGTTATGGCGCCGCAGCCCTCCGGGAAGCCGCGAGGTCTCTCCCGCAAAGGAGCTGTAGCGCAAATGGCTGCTGTTGGAATCCAGCAATGCCAGAATCAGGCACAGGCTTCCGCTCCAGGTCAAGATGGGTACACTTGGCTGGAGCACAGGAATGCGGGCATAGGCAATGGCGGCAATGAAATATAGGGCGATCCCGATAATATAAGTTCTTGACCGGTTGCTCTGGCCTGAAGCCGCGGTCATGCCCATATATGCATATAGGAAACCGCCGGCAAGCAGCGGCAGCTCTTTGACTGACGGCGCTCCCGTCAGAAGCAGCGATGCCGTACCAAGCTGCAAAGCGATCAGGAGCATCTTCCACTTCCGGTTGCACCATTTCCGCTGCAGCACACCTGCCACCGCTACCAGCGGCAAGGTATAGATCCAAGGCAAAGCACTCTGTTCAGGCTGCAGGTAGGCCTGTAAGATGATCCACACAGGAAGGAACAGCAGCCACACTACAAACCAGGAGAGCCAGTGCCGAATTCCGGCTGTCAGCTCCTGCATTGTCTCTCGCTTCATGCGCTGTCCCTCCTCTCGGCTGGAATATCCAGCCACTCTACGCCATTACCGAGCAGCCTAAGCTGCTCGGCGGCAAGCTGCAGCTCCGTGCCCCGGTGGCAGGAAATGATCAGATAATCAGTGTCGCTGGCTCCACTCTCCACTTCCAGCTCCAGCAGTCTGCTCATTGGCAGCGTTCTGTCCAGGTTAAGCCTGGCCAACAGACCCAGCAGATCTTCAAGCCGGTCCACTTGCTCAGCATGAACCGGATCCCGTTCTCCTTCGCCATCCAATCTTCCATTACTGAGCAGCCCGGTCTCGATGCCATGTCCCATCCCATATTCAGCAACTGTAGCGGCATACCGGATTCCCAGCTCAATCCGTTCAACATCCGTGACCGTTCTCCACATGGAATCGCTGATCTCCACATTCAGACAGATGACCAGCCTGGAATCAGCCGTATAATCCTTTTTGTGCACCTGCAGTTGTCCGGTACGGGCTGTGGCCTTCCAGTTAATCGACCCCAGAGAATCCCCGGGACTATACTCACGCGTGCCTGCTGTAAGAAACGGGTCCTCCACAATCCACCTTTTGACCGGCAAATCTCCAAGCCAGCTATGGATCGGCAGCGGGAGCTCATGCAGTTGCAGCATCACGGGATACACCATTAGTTCGAGCTGCAGCGGAAAGGTTCTGGTGCTCCGGCTAAGCCCGAACAAGTCCCCTGTTGTCATGGTGGCCGTATCCAGCCGGAATAACCCGCGCTTCTCACAGCGGACCGAATGTCTGCGTTTGATATGACGGTAGGATCTTAAGTAGAACAGGCTTACATGGTTCTGATAAATGTCACCGCTGGAAATACCCAGATTCTCCTGGCTGCCGAAATCCAGCCCCCGGGCGATGCTCGATTCCAGCCGCAGCCAGGGCAGCGGCAGCAGCTTGGCATTAACAATCTCTTCCACCATCTCAACCTGCTCGCCTTCATAGACAGCTTTGGCCGAGAAATAACGGATATAGCTGACCTTCTTGAGCGCATTCCGCTGGTAGAACGCAGAAATGAACATCAGCAGCAATACAGTGCTGATGATGAACAAGGGCAGAGTCATCGCTATTCCACCCTTCCGCCTCTATATGCGGAAGCCGTCTCCGCAGGAACCTCCACTTCACGCAGCACTTGCTGCACAAGCTCGGCGGCCTGCCCTTCCCGCGAGCCGGGTCCGCGCTGCAACAGCAGGCGGTGCGCCAGAACTGCACCGGCAACTGCCTTGATATCATCCGGCAGCACATAATCCCGGCCCCGGATGAGTGCGTACCCCTGCGAAGCGCGGAGCAGGGCGAACCCTGCCCGGGGACTTGCTCCGAGCCTGACTGAAGGCGCCTTACGGGTAGCTTCAACAATGGAAACCATATAAGCCAGCAGATCATCGCTAACGCTGACCGCCGCAGCAAGCCGCTGGAGCTCCTGAATTTCTCCCGCTGTGGCGACCGGGACCGTGTCCAGCAGCGGGTTATTCTCGCGGAATCTTTGCAGGATGTGAACACCCTCCTCAAAAGTCGGATAACCCGTCGTAATCCGCATCAGAAACCGGTCGAGCTGCGCTTCCGGCAACGGAAAGGTCCCTTGGCTGTCCACCGGATTCTGCGTCGCAATGACGAGGAACGGCGCTTCCAGCTCATGCGTCACACCGTCGATCGTAATCTGCCGCTCCTCCATGCATTCCAGCAGGCTGGACTGGGTTCTGGGCGTAGCCCGGTTAATCTCGTCGGCCAGCAGAATACTGGCGAATACAGGTCCGGGGCGGAACTGGAACTCACTGGTCTGCTGATTATAATAGTTGATGCCGCTCAGGTCCGACGGAAGCAGATCCGGGGTGAACTGAACCCGCTTGAAGGAGCAGTCCAGCGAGCGGGCCAGTGTCTTGGCGAGCAGCGTTTTTCCTGTGCCGGGCACATCCTCCAGCAGCACATGACCATTCGCCAGCAGGGCAGTAAGAAGCAGGTCCACCCCCTCTTCCTTGCCGACGACTACCTTGGCCAGATTGACTCTTATCGCTTGTATTATTGCCGCAGCTTCCTGAAGATTCATGAGGAATAACACCATCCGTTCCATATATTAGGTATGTACTAGAGTTTAATCATACCAGAAAGCGCCTCCAATAAATAATAGATAAGTCTCAGCGGAAATGACCCTATTTCTTGTAATGTTTAAAACCGCGTATAGCCGCTGCAATACCAATCACGATTATATAGGTGCAAATTGACAATGCTACAATTGTTATTTCTGTTCCATAACTTTTAATGGTGCCTGCTTGTATCGTACCTACGACTCTGAACTGAATATAAGCAGCTAACATAATTAAGCCAATGTCAACAAAGAGCATATAAATTCCGGTCTGACGATTGATTTTCTTTTTATCGTACGTCGGTTACAACCAACGCTGTTCGCACACCGTCCATCAGTTGGCTGACCTCCTCTTCGCTGGTAGCGTCCCCATACATCAGCAGGTGCGGACCAAGCTACCAAACATCCCCTCTCTGTGTCTCCGGCTCCTCAATGCTGAGAAGTGCGTGCTGCACATCGAAATCATCCTCCACAACCGGCTGATCGATCTCGGTATCCGGCATGGCGCCGAATTCTGCAATCAGTTCCCCGATCTCCTCCGGCTCAAAACCGGACAGCTCCAGATCAGCACCACCCTCCTGTGCAGCTCCGACAGCAAGCGTTTCGTCGTCCCAGCGGCCTGACACTTTGTTAAGAGCCAGATTCAGCAGCCGCTCTCGCTCTGTGTCCAGATTGACCACACTGACGGCCAGCTCCGTGCAGCCTTGCTCGTTAACCAGAACCTTATTCCGCTGATGGCCACCGATCATATTGCCGGTCTGCTTATTCCACACAATTGGGTCAACGTAACCAAACTCGTCTAGGCTGCGGCGCAACTTCTCGTACTCCGGATCGCCAGGCTGCAGGTCAATTCGCGGGTTGTAAGCTGCTGCATTTATCTGATTGATCGGCACGATTCTGATGTCCATTCTATCCACTCCCATTTTTTCTTAGAATCCATGTTTTAACAAAATAAGTGTAATTTCTGGAACTTTTGTGTTAGATTAAAAATAGTACATATTTCTCATTTTAGCGGCAAAAATAGGAGGAATGGCATATGTTCAATTCAGATCATTATGTTCCGATAATTAAGTGGAAGAGAGGGGAACGAACTGCTCTAGATCACCTCGATGTATCGGTTAAACAAGCAATGACCCCGTTATTAGAAATCCAACCGGTTCCCTACGACCATAAAAAAGAAGACTTTACAAAAACAATAGACGCACACTTAATTAATGTTGGAAAAGATCTGAAAAATGCATGGATTCTATCAAATCCAGTTTTTGTTGATGCTCTTACATTATATGATAACGAAGAATTTGAAGACGATATTCTATCCACTGGTCAACATCCCCTTGAGTTCGTCATTGAATCAATAGAAAACGAAGGAATACCAGCTATCCCTGTTACAGGTACTTTAAGAGACGCCCTTTACCAAACTGCTGTAAAAAATGTAGTAACTCTTTACAATAGAGGAGTTTGCATTAGAATTGTTGAGAGTCAGATAGATAATTTGGCGCAACTTTCATCGGAGCTCAACAACTTCATGTCATTCCTCCAACTTAAAGAAAATCAAATTGATATTTTAATTGATTTTGAACATATTAACCCCACTAAAGCGCAGACAACCTATACTCAAGTCCTAAATGCCCTTATTCAGTTTCCTAAAATTTTGGATTGGAGAACCATAACCATAAGCTCTACTTCCATTCCACGATCATTATCTACAATAACAAAAAAATTCAGCTCAGGAACAATACCTAGAGCTGAATGGGATATTTATAAGCGAATCAGGAAATCCAATTTAGTCAGACATCCTTCTTTCAGTGATTACACTATCACTAATCCGGATTTTGTTAATTTGGAGCCCTGGCTTTTAAACAAAATAATCGCTAGTCTCAAGTATACGTGTGATAATGAGTATTGGATTCATCGCGGCGATTTGACAGGTAACGGTTTTTCTTACATGAGTAAAATATGCTCCGATGTAGTGGCAGATCCACGGTATTGTGGAAGAAACTATTCTTATGGTGATGAATACATCTATAATTGTGCAAATGGTGGACCCACGGGCAATTTAGAAACATGGGTTGTTGTTGGTATTAATCATCATTTAACTAAGGTAGCAGATGACCTCTCCACCCTTGCCTCTGCTTCAACACCTGGGTCACCTCGATCTTTAACTCATCGGCTTTAACAGTCTCTGCAATCCTGTCATAAAGTACCCGTCTAGGCTTAGAGAGCACTCCCTTCTCTAAGCCTTTTTTCTTTAACAGCTCTATCGCTTCATTTCTCCATAACAGTTGTGCCAATGCAAGCGAATCAAGCGATGGATTTGACCGTCCCTTTTTTACTGTTTTTAGACCCGGGATACCCTTTTTATTTGTAACCCTTATAATTCCCCACCATGGAGGAACCATCTCTTTAATATCATTAAGAAATTGATCCGCTGCCACTATAGTCATTCTTTCAAATACTTTATTGTATTCACTCATTTGAAGAGGTAACCTACTAAGGTTATCGCTCTCGCTCTTGATCTCAAAGCCATGCATTATACCGTTTAAAACAGCCACATCAACCCTTGAAACACCTTGACTTACACTCATTTCGTTAATAATTAACGTTTCACAGGATCCGCAGTATTCATTTATTAGTTGTTCAATCAGAACTGACCTGATTTCTGGATCCTTCAATTTGTCCATAATATACTCCCTCAATAATTATTTACGTGTTCATTTTATCAGTTAAATTCTATAATTCAATGCATTTCCACTATATTTTTTCCATTTTTTTGTTTTTCACTTATATATTGAGTTGAGTTGGTTTTTCATCTTTGGGTAGTCAGAAACTCAGCGAGAGACGAAGAGAACCTGCCCGCCCTGCTTTTGTACGTCCTCCACCACACAAACACTCGTTCCTGCATTTGGGGCCTGAGAACGGCTTACAGAAGGGCATTTTGAAAAAGCATCAAATATGCTATTTGAAATGAAATTTTATTATGTCCGCTAGGCCATAACTATTCTTCAAATAATCACTTGGCATATTTTTGATTAAGCTGTCAAAATACCGCTTGAACATAATGTCAAATTCTATCAATTCGTCTTTTAAACGATCAACTTCTACTACCTCATTGACCAGCATTCTAGATATTTTTCCATTTATCCGTATTCCAAGATGTTCATATTGAATACCCAATCCATTAAAATGCAGGGAACCTCTATGTTTAATGAAATTATATTTTTCTCTCAGTTCAACTGTTAATTTGTGGTTAAAAAAATCACGATAGATCTTTCTGGATTTTAAATCTCTCGCCAAAGTCAGTATATAATTCAACTCATCAAAGGTGCATTGAGTTGAGGCTTTAGAAAATTTAGTAGTATCCTCGATGATTTCCATACCAAAATCCCCATAAAAAAACCAAGAGACTTGCCAGGATAAATCGATACAATAATTGTAAAAAGCTAGGGCGTTAAGCAGAAAATTAGCCCGTAAGGAAAGTGTACCTATCTTATCTCCTTTTGGAAATACTAATTCTCCATAATCATTTGATTCAAAAAATAGTAATGATTGTCTCCCATAGCAAAAGGAATAATAAACATCAACAATTTTAAACCCCGCAGCCAGTACATTAGGTAGAAATCTTAGATACTGTGATTCTTTTGGAGAGTAATCCAACCAATGGTGTACATCCTCTTCTTCATATAAATCCAAAGCGTTCATCTCTCATCCCCCAGTACCAAAAATTTCGACACTCAGGAAGTTTTTCCCTTCTGGCATTTCACTCTGGAACAAAACTGTGCAGATTGTTCCCAACGACCCGATATACAGCCTTTACACTTCGATGGCTGCCTGGGTGGACCTTTAACCCGTTGCTGCTGTTGCTTCTTCTTCAAAAAAATACCCCCCAATAGAAAAAAGCCGATCCATAAAGGAACGACTTTGACTGATATGTGTACGATTTTGTACGATAAAATGACGGTTATGGCGAAAACTCATACGCCTTATAAAGAATGGCGTCCGCTCCGCATCCGCAGCAAATGCGCTGCGCTCTTTGCATAAAATCTTTGCGGACTTTATAACAAAGGCGGACAAGACTATTTTCTGACCCCATGAAATAAGAGTCAAAAACTTCAGAGACGATTTAAAGGCCACGCTACAGTGCTGGCTCAAGAATCCTCAAAATCTCTAACTCTTTCATATCCACATGCCAGAGAGTGGTTTATACTGAAAAAAAGTGATTAAGGAGGCATTATGTTTCTAGAACCTTAAAAAAAGCATTGATCCGAATAGCAATTGTCATTCCTCTCGGATTAATACTAGGGGTGATTATAGATCACTATTAGAAATAGAAAATACGAAAGGAGGTACGCCCCGGTTAAATTCCGCAGGTGCAGCCGTACGTGTCACTCTCGTCTAATTTCCACGCTCTCAAAGTATCAAGGAAAACCTATCAAATGGTGTTCATCTTAGGTTCATGTTTCGTTCAATAATAGTCACTATACTTGAAGAATGTGTATATCCAATAAAATGAAGGAAAGAAGAAATAAATAACGAAATCTATGGAAGATGAGGGAGAATAATGTCGTCAATACAAAATAAAAACATTGAAGACTTAAGAGTTTGGTACACAGAAAATCGCCGTACTTACAGCAATCTTTCAAATAAAGTTGAAGCAATAATAAAAGAATTATTAGATACTGAAGGGGTTACATATTATTCAATTTCAAGTAGAACTAAAGATGTTGACAGTTTTATTAAAAAATCGCAGAAGGACAAGTACCATGATCCCAAAAAACAAATTCAAGACTTAGCTGGAATTCGAGTTATTACTTACGTAAGGAGTGAAGTAATCAAAGCCTGTGAAATAATTAGACCTCTGTTTAAGATTGACGAAAAAAACAGCGTAGATAAAAGCAACGAATTAGGAAAAGACAAAGTCGGATACCGCTCCGTACATTATGTTGCAACTTTAACTGACGATAGATTGGCATTGCCTGAATATAAAATGTTTAAGAATTTTTACTTTGAGATTCAGGTAAGGACATTACTTGAACATGCATGGGCCGATATTTCACATGATAGAAGCTATAAATTTAAAGGAGAGTTTCCAGCAGAGTACGACATTGAACGTAGATTCTCTCTTGCATCAGCAACATTAGAACTTGTTGATAGAGAATTTGATTCAATTGTAACTACTCTTGACAAATATGAATATGAAACTGAAGAAAAGACAAAACAAGGCGATGTTGATATGCCACTTAATTCAACATCAGTTAATAATTACTTATTAAATACGCTTGATTCATATATAAAAATTGGAAGTATCGAACCAAATTTTAACAATACTGATTCTGAAATTATTGATGAATTGCTGGATTTTGGATTAACCAATCTTCGTGAACTTGATAAACTCATAACAAAATTCCTTAAGGAGAGCCCTTTAATTTTTGAAGATACTAATTTTGCTGGTATATTAAGGAATGTGATGATACTTAGTGATATAGATCGATACTTCAACTATGCATGGAAGAGACATTGGATTTTTATAGATGCAGATTTTGTAACTATTGCTAAAGACTATGGCATTGATATAGAAAAGTATATTGAAGATAATGGAACAGACATAATGATTGATGAAGAATATGAAGAATACGAAGATTTTAATGACTACTAGGACAGGAAGATTCTAATTATTAATTAAAAAAACAGTAAAAAACCTTTATTTATTGTTTTACTGTTTTTCAGTTTTATAATATTTATTTTAAGTTTAAATGAAACTAAAAAAATCAAAATTAACCATTCTTCTTCTCAAACAAACCCAAAAGTTTCAGGGTTAGCCACACTCTCCGTACCCTCGCTAATTTTTCGTCGAATAGTGCTAGCACTAAAGCCATGGCGGAAGAACATTATTGTCTCTTTAATAGAGTGTCCTTCAATATATCGATGCTGGATGGCCTGCTGAGCATCTTTGCCTTGTATCAAGCCTGCAGCCCGCTGGATAGTGCTGGTGTAGAACTGTACTGCTGATACACCCATCTTTGCCTACAGGCCCATCGGATTCTCCTCACGGAAGACACCCTGCCCATCCGACACCCTCTGGTTGCCGGATATCTACTTCGGCTACGGCACTTTAAAGGGTAAAGTCACCGGGTGGATTTGAACCACCTAGATTGTGCGACTGTGAGGCGCACCAAAAAAGGAACCGACAGCCGCCGGTTCCACTTGTATCGAAGTAAATTCCAACCTATTCAAGCCAATTATCCTAATAACCAACCACCGGATGCGGGATATAAACTTCTTCCAACCGCAGAATCTCTTCCGGGCTCAGCTTAATTGATACTGCAGCCGCCGCATCGTCCAGATGCTCCATCTTCGTGGCACCAACGATTGGAGCCGTCACCGGCTTCTTCTGCAGCACCCAGGCTAGTGCCACTTGGGCACGCGGAACTCCCCGTTCCCCGGCGATTTCCTTCACCCGTAGCGCAACAGCCCTGTCGGCTTCTTCGGTTCTCGCATACAGCAGCTTGCCGAATTCATCGTTTGCTGAACGGGGGCTTGCTACCTCCCAATCTCTTGTCAGCCGGCCTCTGGCAAGCGGACTCCAGGGAATTACGCCAATCCCCTCCGCCTCACAGAGCGGGAGCATCTCACGCTCCTCTTCGCGGTACAGCAGATTGACATAGTTCTGCATGGACACGAACCGCGTCCAGCCATTGCGTTCAGCGACATTTAGCGCCTTGAGAAACTGCCAGGCATGCATTGAGGAGGCGCCGATATAACGGGCTTTGCCTGCTTTGACCACATCATGCAGCGCCTCCATCGTTTCTTCAATCGGTGTTGCCGGGTCCCAGCGGTGAATTTGATACAGATCCACATAATCGGTACCCAGCCGCTTCAGACTATGGTCTATCTCAGTCATAATCTCCTTACGCGATAAGCCTCCGCCATTGGGACCCGGACGCATTCTTCCGTGCACCTTAGTTGCAATAACGACTTCATCACGTGTGGCAAAGTCCTTGAGCGCTCTGCCGACAATTTCTTCACTCGTTCCATCGGAATAGACGTTGGCGGTGTCGAAAAAGTTAATGCCCAGCTCCAGCGCCTTCCGGATAAACGGACGGCTCTCCTGTTCATTGAGGGTCCAGGCATGATTCCCGCGTTCAGGAATGCCGTAACTCATACAACCCAGACAAATCCGTGAGACATCCAGCCCGGTAGAACCCAGTTTTACATATTCCATAACTGACAGCAGCCTCCCTATTAGAAGATAAAAACTACCAATCTTTTATAGTATATCTCTGTCAGCTGCTTTTGAAAAATCAAGCCCTATCCGCTCATTTCACTCAGTATGATGTTTTCAGCCAATTCTGCTTCGCCCAGCTCAGCTTCCCTGCTCCTGATCCATCCGGGCCGGTCAATCTGGCAGCCAGTGTTGCAGGGTCGTCCGGTGTGTAGCTGTAAGGCAGCGCCGATAGGCCGGACCAGGCGAACGGAATAATCGGGGCCGGTACTGGAGCAAGCGGACTTCCTGCGGAATCGCTATTGCCTCTGAAGACGACTCCACTCATCGAGTAGATTGTATCGGCTGCTTTGATTTTACCAGTGTAGCTGGCGTCAGCCGGATCGGTCTGATTGTTGCGCAGCGGATACAGAATATCTATAATATTGGACTTTTCAAGCAGTACGGCTCCGCCTTCCGTAGCAATGGAACCGTTGCTGGTGACCGTAAAGTGATAGCCTTTGGAGGCAATGGCCGCTTCCATCGCTGCCGTGATTCTTGATTTCGCTGCCCAAGCGGCAGAGTTATCCGCCAGAATGTTATAGACATGGGCGTTGCCGCCTCTAAGGCGTGGCAGGCGGTCCTGAATATCCTGGTAATAGTTATGATGCAGCGTAATGGTTAATTTGGCGTTGCTGGAATCAAAGGAAGTTGAGCCGACCAGATGCCCCTTCTTTTGCGAGCTTGCGATGGCGATCACATCATCCTTGCTGAGTCCCACAGCGCTGCTGCGCAGGTAGGCATACATTGGGTAAGCAGCAGGGTTGGCTTCCATCGCATTGATCTGCCGGGTTACCCAGCTATTTGTACTTCTGTCGTCCCCCTTGAAGGTAGACCAGGAGATTGTTACGCCGGTAGTGCCTTTTTTAGAGTCAACCAGCCCGTCATACGCTTTGTTGAAGGTACAGTGGTCAATCCAGACATTAGTATCCTCTTCAAGCGTGATGTAGTCCCAATCGTTTTTGTCATAGTCGCCTTTGGTGGATTCATCCCACTCCCACAGCTCATCGAATTCCAGATTGCGGATGATTACATTCGAGCTGCGTTTGATTGTAAAAGCAACATGCTTGAGCTTCACTCCGTTAGCCGAAAAGATTGTCAGCCCGTCGAACCCGTCAATGTTGATCTTGCTCACTCCTGTCTGCAGGAGCACCGGATGGGTTAACGGCGAGTTATGGGCGGAAAAAGGTGAGGTCTTGGCCGCAGAAGGAAGCTCATTCCAGCCCAGGCTCAGGTCATTCATAATTTCCACGACCTTTACACCGGAGCCTTTCTTGAGTGCTGCTGCCAGATCTGTTGCGTTATACACCTTCTTGTACAGTGTGGTATTCGATTCGTCCACGATGCCGCCGCCGGTGTTCCCAGCGGAGAACCCCGCCAGATTATAAGTGCTTAGCGAACCTGCCGCTGCAAGCGTAGAAGTCTCTGTTATTTCAGACGATTCCTCCAAAGAAGCAGCGCTGGCTGGAAGAATGCAAACAAGGGCCATAATTAGTGCAATGCCAAGCCCTGAAAGGATTTTGAACTTCAAAAATTTCGCCGTCATATATTTCCTCCCTCATTAGGATTACTGAATTGTTGCCCCAATATTCGTGCCGCTTGGAGTGCCGGAACCAATCAGATCGCTGCCGCTGGCCAGCTTCAGGAAGCTGCCGAGGCTGAACGAACCATCCGCATTCCGCACAACCGAAGGGGTCAGGCTCACGAAATCGGCGCTGCTTGCCACAAGACCCTTGGCATTAGTGCTGGCATTGCTTTTCCACCAGACATTGGTGCTGGAAACATCCGTACCGCTCGTCTTGTCACTCGATGTGCCGGCAAAGCTCAGGTTGTTCGTGAACACATGTGTGCCTGAATCAAAAGCAAAGTTGCTCTGACCATTGCTCCATGAGGTATTGTTGGTTAATTGAATGGAGCCCGGGTTGCTGTTGTAGGTGAAGCCATGCTTTTTATTCTGGAAGGCAATGCTGTTCGTCACAATATGATTTACAGCAATTTTGTCGCCGCCCAGCTTGAAGCCGTTCCCGTCACTGTTGGCTGTTGAGTTGCCATCCGAGGTTTGCCCATTTTTGTAAGCAATGCTGTTCTTGATCGTTACGACACCAATCGGGCCGGTTTCCGACTTGGAGTACAGATCCCATCCGTCATCCGTATTCCAGGCCGAAATGCATTTGTCAAAAACATTGCCGGGGCCAATTGTCAGCTTGGCGGCAAAACCATCGGCATCCTCTCCATTGTCAGGATCGAAATTGTCATGGGAATACACGCCGATAATCTGGTTATAGCTCGGCCAGTCGCTCATACTTGCTGCCGATGTAGCATAGCGGCTGATTTGCAGACCGGAGTCACGGTTATGGTGGGTCTCCACATTCTCGATGATATTGTAATTGCCTCCGATGAAAATCCCGTTGTCTCCGGCTCCCTTCACTTCAAGTCCCTTAACGTACCAGTAGTGTCCAAAGATTTGCAATCCGCGTTCAGTGGAGGCAAAGCTCTCGGCGGAGAAATCAAGCACCGGCTTCTCACTTCCGTAAGCCACAATGCTCTTGCGTGAACCGGAGGCGCCGCTGTTATCCCGCTCAATAGTAACCGGCGAGGAAAAAGCATACGTACCACCCCGCATATAGATGGTGCCGCCAGCCGCTACCTTGGTTAGTGCCGATGCAAGGGTTGTAGGGCTGCCAATCGTCCCGGAATTGCCGGCTGCACCGTTCGGAGCCACATAAATGGCGCCCGAAACTGGTGTTGCGGTAGGTGCGGTTGTTGGGGTGGCCGCAGGAGTTGCAGTTGCTGTAGGCGCTGCTGTCGGGCTGGTTGTTGCTGTTGCACTTGGTTTCGGGGTAGCCGTAGCCGTTGCAGACGGAGTTGGCGTACTGGCACTGACACCGCTTACAATAATGTTGTCAAACTTGGCGGCGGTCTTATAAGCGACCAGGCCAATGCCTCCAGAAGTTAAAATGTTATCGTGTGCATTTATCTGCAGCACATCATTCACATACATGCTGATCGAATCTCCGTTTAATTCGAGCTTGACCGTATACACAGTTCCCGCGGTGATTGGATAGTCTGTCTTGACCGCAAGTGTGCTGCTCGCACCGCCAGATTTTTTGCGGATCTCCAGGGTGCCGCCATTGCTGTTCGACAACGAAGCGGCGTAGTAGTTATTGCCGTCCGCATAGCGGCCACACACATAAGTACGGTTATTTCCGTTAAAATTATCCACCTTCACATCAGCCTGCACGCTGTAATTGCTCCATGAGCTGTCGCCTGCAGAAGTCCGTCCCTCCGTACTGCTGGATTGATAATATACAGATGAGCCGCCGTCCTGTACCACAGACCATGTGCCTGTCGTGCTGGTCCAATTGCCCGCATTGCCGGACTCAAAATCATCGCTGAAGATACTTGCTGCTTGTACTGACGGTATCCCCCATTGCAGGCCGCCAAAAGCAAGGACAGCAGAAAGCGCAATACACGCGGTGAGCGTTGATTTCTTTTTATTTTTCACGTTAACATTTACCTCCATAGTGTTTGTATTTTTTACACAGTTATCCCTTCTGTCAGCCCTCCCCTTATTTGTGATATGCAGATCGCTGGGAATTGCGTTTTTTTGCAGCGGTCAGCCTAATCTCCACTATAAGTAAATATTTGTAATTGTACAGATGTTTTTTCGGAAGATTATTACAGATTTGTGAACTGCACAAAAAAACCAACAAAAAACGGATCATTTTTGTTGGCTAGTTGTGCTATAAGATTCGATGCCGCTTGATTCAGCTTTGAATGAAAGGCTTCAGCTTTACGATCAGAGCCTGCAAATCCGTGGAGCACTGCTCATACATTTGCTTCGCTCTTTCGTTATTGGTTGACAGGCCGAACATCTCCAGGTCCGCTTCGCATTTCTTCAGCAAGGCATAGAGCTGCGGTTTGTCCTGCGGCTGCGGCAGCTCTACACTGTCAGTATATAAGTCCACGGTCAGCTCGCCGTAGGAATCCACCTGACCCAGATAGACATTTTCAGCGGTTACATCAAGCTTTCCCAGTTGACCATCCAGCCAGGCGCGTGTCAATCCGAGAGCATCCAGCGGTTCATCCATTATCTTGCCATCCATAATTACTGCCTGCGTCTCCTGCTCCGGCGCTACTTTGACACCGAGGTGCTTCGGCGTTAGCGGCTGGTTCTCCCGGGTAAGCAGGACGTTGATCATTCCGTCTGACTCCATAATGGCGAATTCCACATCCGCTACCTTGAACACATCTTTTTTCCGCAGCTCTGCCAGCAATTCATCGGTGGTCAAACGCTCTTTTTTCATATTGTCTTCGAGGATCTTTCCATCCTTAATCAGCACGGTCGATTTGAAATCAATGAAGTCCCTGGCCTTTTTGCTCTTGATTTGCAGGAACTCGATGCCCAGCGAGAAGGCTATCCAGACAACCAGGGCAATGATGCCGAGATGCCACGTCTTGTCTGTATCCAAGGATATGTAAGCCGCTATACTGCCTACGGTAATGCCTGTAATGTACTCGAAGAACGACAACTGTGAGACCTGTCTTTTCCCAAGCAGCTTCGTCAATAAGAAGAGTACGACCACAGCAAACATTGTGCGCCAAATAACCTCCAGCCATTCAGGCATCAGTGAAACCTCCTTATCTATAGTACCAACATTCATTATTTGTAAAATAGAGAGCGATTAATCAAGAAAATTTTTCTTGTATGTAATCCAGAGTCACGACAGATACTATGTTGCGAAAATTAAGCATCACTATCCAAGGAGGAATATGAAATGACTGTATCCACACAAATAAAGACCTGTGTCTCATCTTTGAAAAGCGCTCAAGCCAGCTTGGAGCAATTCGCAATGGAAACCCAGAATAAAGATGCCAAGAACCTGTTCACTAATGCGGCGAAGCAGACCCAGCAGATCGTTGATCAGGTAGAGAGCCGTGTAACCGAGCTGGAAAATGAGGAACCACAGTATAAAGGGTTCTAATTGAAAAATCCGGGTCATAAAAAAGAAGCTCTTCATTAGCATACGCTGATGAGGAGCCTCTTTTTGCAACAATACTACTTTTTAACAAGGAATAGAAATAGAGTGATGTCAACGATATATGGATATTTGTGACTTTAAAAAGCGCTTTGGACAGGAATACTCTCCTGCTCAAAGCGCCTTAACTATGCTTTATTAGCTACTGCGCATAAAGTCGGCAAGCGCGATTTTGCTTCCAGTCCGGGCGCTCTCCAGAGCACCAAGCACCATTGCCATGCTGTAGCGGTTGTCGCGGCAATCCGTTTCCGCCGGGCGCTGCTCTGCCAGAGACAGGAACATCTCTTCCAGGCAGCCATGATGGAAAGTCTCCTTCATCTCCACAGGTTCACCTTCTATACGCTCGTAATCGAGAATGAACTTGCCGGACGGGTCGCTTGCAGAGACCACCTCGGCATAGGGCATACCTGCTCCGTCCCAGATCGCAGCACCCTTTTCCCCTTGGATCCGCCATGAGGCTTCCCAGGAGGTCGGAGCCCCTTCAGCACACCAAGAGCCTTGATAGCAAAATACGGAGCCGTCTGACATTTCAAAAATACAAACCGCCGCTGCATTCCCCTCGTACCAGGACCCGGGCGGATTAAATTCCTGGCAGTACACTGTAACCGGATTGGCCCCACTGATATAACGTGCCTGGTCGAAGGTATGAATGGCCATATCCAGCAGCAAAGGGCTTTCCATTACATCGCGGAACCCGCCGAAATGCGGCCCCAGGAAAAAGCTCGCCCCCATATAGCCGATTCTTCCGATCTTCCCGGCATCAATGATCTGACGCAGTGAGCGTATACGGGGATCATATCGCCGGTTCTGCATAACAGCATGACTCCGGCCTGAGCGCTCAGACAGAGCGATAATGCTATTGCATTGCTCCATTGACTCGGCCAGCGGCTTTTCGCTGAATACATTGCATTGCAGTTCAAGTGAAGTACTGGCAATGGCAAAATGGCTGGCAGGTACAGTAACATCAAATACGAGATTTGCTTTTGCAGCCTTGATGGCCTGTCCGATCTCTGTAAATACCGGACATGATAACCCGTGCTTGTCAGCCATAGCCTGCGCCGATTCTTGCCGGATATCCACCAGAGCCACGATTTCCACATCTGAACGGTTAAGCGCATAACTTATCCACTCGTTGGCCATTCCGCCGCACCCGGCTACAGCCACTCGGTAATCCGCAGTCATTGGCATTTCCCTCTTTCTATGCTAGATCGGATTTGGTACGAAGCTGCCTCCGCGGCAGTGCTTCAAATAATTGAGTGCATGCACTTGCCCGGTCATTTCCAGTTCATCCCGATAGACCGGATCATGCCAGCCTTCAATATCAATCGTGCCTTTATAGCCAGCCTGGCGCAAAATGGTAATTACATCGGTCCAGTTCGTATCCCCAAAGCCTGGCGTCCGGTGCCATACGTATGGCTTATGTCCATGAATGCCATATTCTTTGACAATATCCCAGGCGATGGTCGCATCCTTGCCATGTACGTGGAACACTTTATCCGTCCATTTGCGCAGCTGTGGTATCGGATCAATCAGCGCAACCATCTGATGGCACGGCTCCCATTCAAGTCCCAGGTTGTCTACCGGAACAGCGTTGAACATTTTCTCCCAGGCTGCAGGGTTATGGGCAATATTCCAGTCTCCTGTTTGCCAGTTACCATCCATGGAGCAATTCTCAAATGCGATTCTGAGACCACGGTCGGCTGCTCTCTTAGAGAGCTCTCCGAATACCTCTGCAAATTTCGGGATAGACTCGTCTATGGACAGCCCAGTCAGTCTTCCAGTGAATCCGGAAATCATATCCGTCCCGAATAAATGCGCATGATCAATCAAACGCTCCCAGCTGGCCAGGGTATCGGCATTGTCACCTGTTCCTGTCAGCGGATTGCCGAATATGCCTAAGGAGGAAATGACGAAATCATGCTCGGCAGCCAGCTCACGCACCCGTGCTGCAGTTTCCGCCAGATTCGTATCTCCGGTTGTCTGCCAGAAGGTTAAGCTGAAGGATTCAAAGCCGTGTTCAACAATTTGCGGGATGACGCGGAACCAGGACTCTCAGCATGAGCAGTTTGTAGCACCGTATTTGAACAATCTCTATCAATTTCCGGTGAAACCTGTGGACCATAACCCGGTATGCAGCACTTATTTCCCCTTGCTGGATTCCGTCATTGCCGAGGTGCGGGAGAAAAGGCCTGCTTTTCAACTGGTAGTCAAAAATCAATTGCATCTGTTTTTCACTCTCCTGGCGCGCAGTTTCCCGCCACAGCAAATGTCCGACAGACACCACAGCGAGCGCCATTCCATCAACCGGGAGCGCTTCAAGCCGCTTCTGGAATATCTTGAAATCCATTTTGATGAAAAAATATCCATCGAGAGCGCCGCCAGATTCGTGAATCTGAACCCATACCATTTTTGTAAAACCTTCAAAAAGCTAACCGGACGCACCTTCATCGACTATCTCAATTCATGCCGGATGAATGAAGCAGAACGGCTGCTGCTGGAGACGGACCTGACGGTAACGGAAATCGCCGGCAAAGTCGGCTGCGACAATCCAAATTACTTCACTAAGCTGTTCAAACAGTATAAAGGCCATACGCCCTCCGGCGCACGTAAATAAACAAGCAAGTCTGAATATTCAAAAAGACAGCACCGCCCACGATGGGCGGTGCTGCGTCATTTAATTAACCCTATTCTCTTCGCCTGCGCCATGCATGCCCCGGTTTAATCCAGTGTATATGGTGCAAGCCCAAGCGGGAGCGGCGCTGGCCGGCTGCAGGTGCTTTGCATTTCATAGAACCGGTGCGAATCGGAAGAGTCGTGAAAAGCCCACATGGCTTCCAGCACATGATAAGCCAGCTCTCCGCTGGCCCGGTGCCGCCGGCCGCTGCGGATGGCGTAGGCCATATCCGTCGGTCCGATTCCCCGGGTATTCTGGTCGTAGCCGGGCAGGAGCGGCTGCTCGCTCCACTCGCTTTCTCCAATCCGGCGGAATTTCACCGGACCGCCGAAGGTATTGGGGTCAGGCACCTGAATCGTTCCTTCCGTGCCGTAGATCTCAATCGGCGGCAGGCTGCTGCCGCCGAAGATGTCGAAGCTTGTGATCAGCGTAGCAATTGCGCCGCCTGCAAACTGCAGAGTTCCGGCGACGTGAGTGGGAATGTCCACCGGAATCTTTTGACCGGCCTTCTTCTCGCTGGTAATGGTCCGCTCCTCCAAGGCTTTGCCGGTCATCCCCGCCACGGTGCGGATAGGTCCAAGCAGTTGTACAAGTGCTGTCAGATAATAGGGGCCCATATCAAACAGCGGTCCGCCTCCGGCAGCGTAGTAAAACTCAGGGTCAGGGTGCCAATGCTCATGTCCCCGGCCCAGCATGAACGCTGTTGCTGCAACCGGACGGCCGATGATGCCGTCTTCAATCAGCTTCAGCGCCGTCTGAATTCCGGCTCCCAGGAAGGTTTCGGGTGCGCTGCCAACGAGCAGTCCTTTTTCCGCAGCCAATTCCAGCACCTTCCGCCCTTCCTCCCTTGTAACGGTGAGCGGTTTCTCCACGTAGACATGTTTGCCAGCCTCCAGCGCCCGCAAGCTGATCTCGGCATGTGCTGCAGGAATCGTTAAGTTGATGATGATTTCAATCTCCGGGTCTTCCAGCAGTTGGTCCACCGTATAGACAAGGGGAATTCCGTAGTGTGCTGCCTGTTCTTCGGCTCTGGCACGGTCCATATCCGCACAAGCGGCAAGGTCCAGCAGCTCGAACTTCTGACAATTCTCCATATAGATACCGCTTATTTTGCCGCAGCCGATAATGCCGACTTTTACTTTATCCATCTTCTTGTTCGCCCCCGCCTTATAGTTGGCTGTCCGCCATGCCGCTGTACCCGGCGAACGCCGCTTGATCTTTTAACGCTGCCTGTGCAATCTGCTTGCCGTCCGCCGCCCAGAGCAAACCGCGCCGCATCAATTCCTTTACCGGCGGCAAATCAACTATATCGGCATGATGGCCCAACGAGTTGTAGTATACCCGGCCATGACCCCAGCGTTTGGTCCAGACTACCGGCATATCTACTGCCTTATTAGCGGCATGCGGCCCATCCACAATGGGAAAGCGTGTTGTAGCCAGAATCTCCACCGCCGGATCATAATGCAGATAATACTGCTCAGTGCAGACGTTGAAGTCGCTAATACCATCTACCAGCGGACTTGAGCCGGGGTGGATTTCCACCTTGTAATCTACTCCGTCATTGCCTGGATGAGCGACCCATTGTCCTCCGGTCATGAACTGCCAATCCACATTGGTCCGAAAAGAATCGCACATGCCACCGTGACAGCCCGCAAGTCCAGTCCCGTTCTGCACGGCTGCCGATACATTGTCCACCTGCTCCTGGGTGATTTGCCCCATCGTCCAGACCGGAACAATCAGATCAAGGCTCAGCAGCTTTTCCCGATCTCCAAAGACCTCAAGTGTATCCGCAACCTCTACCTCGAAATGCTCATGGCGCAGCAGCCCCGCGAATATTCCGGCAACCTGCTCCGGCTCATGACCATCCCAGCCGCCCCATACGATTAATGCCTTCTTCATCATTGTCACTCCTTCTCCTGAATACTAGTGTTTAGAATAATTACATTTCAGAAATCAGAGTCCAGCGGCGTTCCTGAACAGAACGTTCCACTGCCTCCAGTACGGCCTGACATTTCACACCATCGGCAAAGCTTGGCACAGGCTGGCGCCCTTCCGCAACTGCGGAGGACAGCTCCAGTATTTCATGAATGAAGGTATGCTCGAATCCAATCGTATGCCCCGGCGGCCACCAGGCTTCCGCGTAGTCATGGGCAGGATCAGTGGCGAGTACACGCCGGAAGCCCTGCACATCCTCAGCATCCGAGCTCAGATACACCTCCAGCTCGTTCATCCGCTCGAAATCAAACCTTACACTGCCCAAGCTGCCATTGATCTCAAAAGAATTGGTCGAGCGGTGACCGGCAGCAAAACGTGTGGCCTCAAAGCTGCCAAGCGCCCCGTTAGCAAAACGCGCCAGGAACAATGTGGCATCATCTACCGTAACTGGCCCTCTAGCCGCATTGGCACCCGCCCGGGCACTGAGTCCGGTCATTTCAGTCGCCAAAGGCCGCTCCTTGATGAACGTTTCACTCATGCCGATGACTTCTTGCATATCCCCGACCAGGTAATGTGCCAGATCAATCAGATGCGCGCCGAGGTCGCCATGTGAGCCGGACCCGGCGATCTCCTTCTGCAGCCTCCACACTAGCGGGAATTCGGGGTCAATAATCCAGTCCTGCAGAAACCAGGCGCGAAAATGATAGATTTTCCCCAGCCGTCCGCTCTCCACCAGCCTTTTGGCCAGTCTTACCGCCGGAGAGAACCGGTAATTGAAGCCAACCATATGAATAACGCCCGCAGCTTCAGCGGCCTCCAGCATTTCGCGGGAGTCTGCCAGACTCAAGGCCAGCGGCTTCTCACAAAAGATATGCTTGCCCGCTCTCGCTGCCGCAAGCGCGATTTCCTTATGGACATTGCTTGGGGCGTTGATATCAATCAGATCAATATCGTCGCGGGCGACCAGCTCCCGCCAATCGGTTACGGTTTCCGACCAGCCTAGCTGGGCCGCCGCTTCCTGAACGGCTGCGGTATTCCGTCCGCATAACACGGACATTTCCGGTTTAAGCGCTTTCGGGAAAAACATAGGCAGACTGCGATAGGCATTGCTGTGCGCCTTCCCCATGAACTTGTAGCCAATCATTCCGACACGAAGCTGTTTCATCTGATTCCTCCTCAAAGTGATGTAAATGCAGATTCTTCAAGCCTTTAACGATGAAGCACGAACCACAAGCTTAGCAGGAAGCTTAATCCGGATGATTTCACCCGTATCCTGAGCTTCACTGCCCTCCGGCAGCGCCAGCACTTTGGCGGCAGCAATTTCTCCCAGTTGAAAAAAAGGGACCCGCACGCTGCTCAGTGCAGGAGTCGCCAGCTCGGCGGCATCTGAATCGTCATAGCCGACGATGGCCGGCATCCGCTCTCCCGGTATGCCCAGCTCCCGCAGCCCTTGCTGCAGGCCAATTGCCATCCGGTCATTGGCAACGGCAACAGCCTCGATGCGTTCTAACTGCGCGGCAATTTGCCGTGCTGCGGCGATTCCGCTTCGGCGGCTGAAATTCCCTTCGAACAGGAGCATCGGGTCCAAGGAGATATCCGCATCCGCCAGAGCGTCCGTATATCCTGCAAGACGGTCGCGGCTGTTCGAATAGGCCTCCGGCCCGTTCAAGAAAGCAATCCTGGTGAAGCCCTGCTCAAGCAGATGCTTCACAGCCAGACGGCAGCCCAGAACATGGTCGGCATCCACTTCGTGAAAATTCTCGCCCTCAAAATGCTGGTTGACCAGACAAAACGGATGCCCCTCTTCCTTCAGCTTCCGCAGTGCGGAAAGCTCCCCGGCGTCCTCTTTGGCCCCAAGGACAATGCAGGCATCGACCTTGCGCATCCGGAACAATTCGCTGTAATCCAGCGGTTCATCCGCATCGCGGAAGATCATCAACAGATCGTAGCCCTCTTCTCTTGCCCGGCTCCCGATGCCGCTGAGAATTTCAGAGAAATAGTAAGCGGAGAACAGCCGCGCCTTGGGCAAATAAGGCATAATCACACCCAGGTTGCCGCTCCGCCTGCGGGCAAAGCTGCGGGCGAGAGAGCTCGGTGTATAGCCAAGCTCTCTCGCGGCAGCAAGCACCCGCTCCTTGGTCCGCTCCTTGAGCGGCCCAACGTTGTTCAATACGCGGGAGACGGTCGCTTCGGAGACACCCGCCAGCTCGGCGACTTCTTTGCGGCTTGCGATAGCAATCATCCTTTCTTTCGAAACCAAAAATGTACACGCGTACATTCTCTCACGAAGCTTGGCATTCGTCAATCACCAATCTATTCTCCCTTAAACCAAGCCTGAACATGCTTCAAGAATCGTTTTGTCGCCGGAGACGCATATTTCATTGAATGGACGGCAATCCCCAATGAGCGGAAGCTTCGCTCCTCCAGCTCCAGCATGGCTACGTTATGCTTTTGGCGCTGAATGACCAGCTCCGGCAAAATGCTGATGCCCAGCCCATTTTCCACCATTGCAATAATCGCATAATCATCTCCGGCCGAGAACTTGATGTTCGGCTTGATTCCGGCCTTCTCCAGCACCCGTCTGACATCATAATCCGAGCCGGCCTTCGGGATAATGAAATCCTCATAGGCAATCTGTGCAAGCGGCATAAATGGCGCCCTGCTCAAGGGATGCTCCTTGGAGAGAATAGCGAGCATCCGGTCCTGCTTCAGCGGAAACACCTCAAACTTTTCCCTTGTGGGAAGCGAAATAAAGCCGCAATCAATAACTCCGGCTTCGATCCATTGCTCAATCTCCAAATACCCGCCTTCCATCAGTTTAAATTCAATATATGGGTATTCCTTGCGGAATTCCTTAATCATTCCCGGCAGCCAATGCACAGAGACACTGGTGAAGGTGCCGATTGTAATCGTCCCTGTCTCTAATCCGTGGATATCCGCAACCTGCTGCTTCAACTGCTCGTTCCACTTGATAATCTCGCGGATAGGCTGAACGACTTGTTCTCCGTTTACCGTTAATTTAACGCCGGAACGGTTTCTAATCAGCAGGGAGAAGCCGAACTCTAATTCCAGACTGCTGATCGTGTGGCTAATCCCGGACTGGGTGAAGCCCAGCACCTCTGCGGCTTTGGTTAGGCTGCCCAGCTCTACAACCTTCAGGAACACCTCATATTTGCTAATACTCAAGCCTTTGCGCACCTCCGTTATACATGAATAATCCTCATGTTTTATATGATAAACATTCAGTTACCTTATGTATTTGAGCGTATTATACTATAACCAATTGATTTATAGAAGGATGATGATGAAATGAAGCCGCTCAAGGCTGAGCTGATGCTCTTTGTAGTAACCATATTCTGGGGTTCCTCCTACCTGTTCATGAAGATGGGGCTCGGGACTCTCGGGGAGTTTAATCTGATCGCGCTGCGTTTCGGACTCGCTTTTATCCTGGCGGCGCTCCTCTTCCACAAACGTCTCCGCAAGGTGGATGCCAGAACACTCAAATACGGAGCATTGCTCGGATTCCTGCTGCTTGGCGTTTTCACCTGCATCACCTTCGGCCTTAAGACCACAACTACCTCAAACGCGGGATTTCTCGTCGCCTTGACTGTTATTTTTGTCCCGATGCTGGAAGTGCTTGTATTCAGAAAAAAGGTTGCTCCTCCGCAAGTCTTCGGCACTATATTAGCTATCGCCGGAATCGGACTCCTGACCTTAAATTCTTCGCTGCGTATTCAGCCTGGTGACTTCCTCTGCATACTCTCTGCCGTATTCTATGCAGTACAGATTCTGCTCACCGGCAAAGCAGTAAAAACCTGCGATACCTTAAGCATTGGCATTCTGCAGTTAGGCTTCGCCGGCGGATATGCGCTTGTCCTGTCTGCCTTGTTCGAGACGCCTTCTCTGCCTTCTTCCACGTCCGGCTGGATCGCCATTCTGGCACTGGGCATCTTTTGCAGTGCTTGCGGCTTCATTCTTCAGCCCATCGCCCAGAAATATACGACACCGACCCGCACCGGTCTGATCTTCTCCATGGAGCCGGTATTCGCCGCCTTGTTCGGCTACTGGTTTGTTGGAGAGAAGCTGTCGATGCAGGGCTACACCGGAGCAGCGCTTGTTCTGCTGGGCATCGTCGCTTCAGAGCTTTTGGGCAAAGCTCATTTTGCCCCCGGAACCATCAGGCTTCATAAGAAACGCCGAGCCAATCCATAGGGATTTGATAATATTTTCACGCAAAAAAATGCCGCAACAGCACAAGCTGAAGCGGCATTTTTGAAATATAATGTTTCACGCCATCAATCATCCTTATATTTCTCGCTGAAACGGATGCCGCCTCTTTCAGAGGACGGCAAATCCGTTTCTACTTGCGTATTCGTTTAGTGGCCCATCATCATTGCCGGATCAGTTGCCTGACCGTCAGGCGAAGGCTGAGGTGCTACCTTCGGTTTGCGGAGGATTAAGCTTAGTACCACTCCCGCTATCGCGATGCAGGCGGACAGGAAGAACACATCGTTGAACCCTAACACCATAGCCGACAACGGATTGGACCCCGCTGCCATTTTACCCATATGAGCTGTAATCTGACTAGTCAGGTAACCAGTCATGCCTGCTACAGCGAAGGACACAACTACTTGCTGTGCAGCAGCGGTAAGCGGAGTTACCCGGTTCACCCATTCACGCGGCGCAGAATTCAGTACATGTGTATTGACCGGCATCATCGACAAGCCCATGCCAAGACCCATCAAGCCCAGACAGGCCATAATGACTGGAAGACCTGTGTCTACGGTCACGCCGGACAACAGGAACAATGCAGTTGAGATAATACTCAGACCCACAAACACCAGCGGACGCGCACCAATCTTATCAAACAATCTTCCGCCCAGCGGCATCCCAATCCCGGAGGCCAGCGCCTGCGGCAGCAGGATCAGACCGGTCTCAAGCGGCGTGTAATTGCGGATCTGCTGGAGATACAGCGGAACGAACAGCATGGAGCCGAACAATGCGGCTTGAGTCACCCAGCTAAGAATAATTCCCCGGGTGAAATCCGATGAACGGAACACGCGCAGCTCAAGCAGCGGATGCTTGTGAAGCAGCTCGACGATAATAAACAGCACCAGTGCTACACCGCCTACAGCCAAGCCCACAATAGCTCCTGTCGAGGACCAGCTTTCACTGCCGCCCTGATTCACACCGTAAGCGAGCATGGAGAACGCTACTGGAGCCAGAATGATACCCAGAATGTCGAGATGGGCTTTGCCCTTCTTTTCTGTCTTCGGCAAATATTTGATGCCAAGAATGATGCCTACGATTCCGATTGGAACGTTGATCAGGAAGATCCAGTGCCAGCTCACATACTCTACCAGCCAACCGGACAATACCGGTCCAAGTGCGGGAGCGAGCAGCATTGGAATACCGAGCATACCCATAATGGAGCCTCTACGTTCAGGCGGCGCAAGTCTGAATACCATCGCCATCCCAATCGGGGCAACCATCCCGCCGCCCAGTCCTTGAATGACCCGGAACACAATGAGCTGTGTTGACGTCTGCGCAATTGAGCACAGCATCGAGCCTAAGACGAACATGGCAACAGTTGAGATAAAAACTTGCTTGGACCCGAAACGGTCAGTCATATAACCAGCCAGCGGAATGACGGCAGCCAGAGCGAGGGTATATCCCGTAATCGCCCACTGCACTGTTTTGAGATCCGTACCAAAATAATCGACCAGCTTTGGTACAGCCACATTGACTACCGTACCATCCAGGATAACCATAATCATCCCGACGATAATCGCCAGCAGCGGCGGCAGTATAGCTTTTAATGAGAAAGGCTGCTCCACCGGGGCGCTCTTCACATTTGATGTTTTTGACATTTATTCTCCACTCTTTCTCTTTTTATATAATTGTATTAATCAAAATAACGTTCAAACAGTCCGTCGATTTGTTCCCCAATGGAAGGAAGATTGAAGTACGGCAGCATATCCGTTTGATTCTCAGGCAAGCTTGTGACCATTATCACCGGAAATACCACAGCGCCGTATATCTGAAGATACATCGTCATCTGAGTATTTTTATCCTGCTCACCTGTGATTTCCTGGATGGCCTGAAGAATCTTCTCGATCCGCATCATTTTGCAGTAACGGGTGTATTCGTCCAGGGAACCCATGATATGGTGTCTCTGATCAAGCATTTGTTTGGCCAATCCGGGGTAACGCTTAAGCTCTTCAATGTAACGAAGGAAAAATTGCTTAAGCCGCTCCCTTGGAAGCATTGTGTCGTCCTCCAGCGCTGAAAAAGCATTGTCAAAGGTAGAGAGCAGCATCCGTACCGCATCTGCCAACAGCTTCTCTTTGGAGCCAAAATGATAATTGACTAGGGCCAGATTCGTCTCTGCTTTGGCGGCTATATTACGCATGGTGGCACAGTGGAACCCCTCGCTGCGAATAAGATCCAAAGTCGCCTCAAGTATAGTCTGCTTCGTATCCTTCTCTGTTATGTCAGCGATGTTCTCATCTTTGATCATAGCTTTGGCTGATCCCCCCTTTCCTGGTACATGTTGCTGAACCCCGTTTTAAACAGCGTTTAATCCGAATTTAAAGTTACTCTCAATTTAGGTTCCTGTCAAGCAAATTTATAGTGAAACGGTTTCACCAGCAAGCACTTCGTTCAACACAAAGAAGGCCGCATTCGCAGCCCTCTTAACTCAACACCTTATTCATATCTTCTAATTCACCTGGCTGGACAGAGCTTCATCCGCGATTACCGGCTCAAGCTTGAGCCCGGTGATTTTACCCGTTTTGTCTATTGTCAGATTCAATACAGCATCGGAATTGGCAAAATAGAGCACGCTCTGGATTGTCATATTCTCCCCGCCCCACTGGCTTTCCGTTGCTTTTACGCCGAAGAAATCTCCGGCCGGAACCGCAATGCCTTCCCAGCTCTTCTGAATCAGCGGCAAGGAAAGCTGCTCCGCTGCCGGCTCGCTGAAATAACGGTTCTGAAGCTCCTGGTATTTGCCTGCAGCGAGCAGTCCGGATACCGCCCCTGCCATTACCTCGGGAGCGTAAATCTCGGCTTGGCCTTCGGTCTGGTTATAGGAGGTAATCAACCCAATCGCATTAAAAAAGGAAAGCGGAACATAAATCCGTTTCTGTCTGACCTCAATCGGTTCCTTGAAAGGTACTTTATCCTTTCCGTTAAGCGTAAGCTCCTGGCCGCTGAGCTTGAACTCAATGGTCTCTTTAAAGCGTGTCAACTGGATTTCTCCAGTGCTGCCCTGATAGGACGTCTTGTACTTTAAGGCTTCGGCTGTCTCGCGCAGCGGTATCATAACCCCTGATCCATTCTTATAAGCTGCTGCCCCGTCAAGCGGCAATAGCTGTCCATTCATAACTACCTTCACATTATCTGCGGCTAGAACGCTCTGCGGCGTTATAAGCGCTGACCCGGCTGCCAATAACAGAATACTGAGGATAACGGCTGCGATTTTGTTTTTCACATCGAATTCCACCTCTCCTGTATTATTCACGCAAGCTGCTGGGAATAGAACATACATTAAACATTAACCAAAAAACCGGATTTTATAACACCTGTAAGCAGCGTCCTATTATATCTTATGTATTGAGCAATTTGAGATGATACGATAGTTTAAATTCTGAATTCTCTGACATAGTAAAAAGCACACCCGCCTTGCGGATGTGCCCGATACTTAACTGTTATTAATGCATCGACGCCTGTGCTTTATGCTGAACGATGACACGCTTCAAGAAGAAAGCGACCAGCAGACCGATAACAGCCATCGCCATTCCAAAAATAAAGGCATTCTGCACGCCTTGCGTAAACGCAGGCAGCAGATTGGCCGGATCGGCCGGGTTGCTCACCGACTCCATATAGCTCTTGGTGCCTGCGGTCATGATGCTGACTGCCAGCGCCGTACCAATTGCACCCGCAACCTGCTGCAGGGTGTTCATGATGGCGGTACCGTCCGGGTACAATTCCATAGGCAACTGATTGATGCCGTTCGTCTGAGCAGGCATGAAGATCATGGATACCCCGATCATCAGCGCGCTATGCAGCACAATTACGAACACTACAGTAGAAGTGGCGTTGATGTTCGAGAAGAACCAGAGCGATACCGCTACAATAACAAGCCCGGGAATAACGAGCCATTTCGGGCCGTATTTATCGAACAAGCGTCCCATAACCGGCGACATCAGTCCGTTGATAAATCCTCCGGGCAGCAGCAGCAGACCGGCTTTGAAGGCAGAGTAGCCTTGCCCCTGCTGAAGGTACATTGGAAGAATGAGCATTGAGGACAGAATGACCATCATGCAGATGAAGACCATCAGCACACCAACCACGAACATCGGATACTTGAATGCACGCAGATTAATCATTGGCTGCTTCATCGTATTTTGACGGATCACAAACAGGACAAGGGCAATCACGCCAATTGCGATGGCAATGATCACTTTAGGGCTTCCCCAGCCTTCCGCTTCCCCGGCGCTGCTGAATCCGAACACCACACCGCCAAAACCAACGCTGGACAGTACAATCGACAGCAGATCAATCTTCGGCTTCGTGACCTCGGTCACGTTCTGCATGAACAGAATTCCGCTGATCAGAGCGATTACCAGGAACGGCAGGGACAGCCAGAAGATCCAGTGCCAGCTCAGGCTCTCAATCAGCAGCCCGGCAATCGTCGGGCCAATCGCCGGAGCGACCATAATGACGAGCCCGATAAGCCCCATCGCCGCTCCTCTTTTTTCAGCCGGAATAATGACCAGAATCGTATTGAACATCAGCGGCAGAAGCAGTGCGGTTCCCATCGCCTGAACAACACGGGCCGTAAGTAAAAATTCGAAATTCGGCGATGCCGCTGCCAGGAAGGTTCCCAGGATGGAGAAGGATACTGCGGCAACGAATAACTGTCTCGTTGTAAACCACTGCAGCAGCAGACCGGATATAGGAACAAGAATACCCAGTGTCAGCAGATAAGCTGTTGTCAGCCATTGTGCAGTAGTTGGTGTAATATTGAGCACCTTCATGAGATCACTTAGTGCGACATTCAGAGCTGTCTCACTGAACATGCCGATAAATCCGGCAAGCAGCAGGGAGACGAGAATCGGAATGGTTTTGAACTTTCTTTCTCCAGTTTGTTTCTTTTCAGTCATGGTGGCTTCCACTCTTAGATCCTCCTGATTATACGTTTATTTATCTCTCTCTGTGTGTTTCTTGCTTAACCCAGCAATACAGGAACCATTCTTGCTGCGGCGAGCAGCGGATCAGTACTCCGGCAGGTCAATGTCTGCAAGAGCGCCCCTTCGAACAAGGAGACCACTACAGACGCCCTATCGGCTGCTTGCCGGCTATCGGTTCCTTCCTCAAGCAAACGCTGCATAATCACATCCTGCCAGTCCTTGAACACAGCTTGGCATGCTGTTCTCAGCTCTTCACTGATGCAGGAGGTCTCCACAGCTACCCAGAAGCTGAACGGGACCATTCCTTTATAATCGGAACCTTCCGCGTCCTTAACCATCTGCAAGATAAACTCCTGAACCGCCTGAACGATACTTACATCCTTCTCTACATAATCCCTGAGCTGCCTTGCGACGATTTCACTCGTCTTGTTGATGCAGGTTAGTGCCAGCTCCTCTTTGCCGTGCGGGAAGTAATAATAGAGCGATCCCTTGGGCGAGTCGCTATCCTTGATGATTTGACTCAGACCGGTAGCGTGATAGCCTTGTGTAAAAAATAATCTTGTTGCAGAATCCACAATCGCATCACGCGCATTGGGCTTGTTTGACAAGCGCGCCACTCCTTTTTGTATTATAACGATTGGTCTACATAATAAAACCACGAATTTGCGCGAAATGTCAAGATTATTTTCAAATTTAAAGTATTTTTTCAATTGCCGCCATAAGTTGAATGCGTTATAATTTTATTATTCCAATGCGAAAGGTATGATTTGGATGAGCAAGGATGCTGCTTCAAGGGGAATTCCACGCCCGCTTGTCAAAACCAATCAAGCATTTATCGTCTTATCTGTACTGGCAACCTGGTTTACAGGCCAGTACTGGATTCTCGCACTGCCGCTTGCTGCCGGACTGTCTGGCCTGCTGTTCGGTTACAATCCAGTCATCAAGCTTGCCGCCATGCTTCTGACCAAAGAACGCTCCAGCTATCTGCTTGAAGATTGGGATCAGCAGCAGTTCAATCAGAGCATCGCCGTCTTCTGCCTCACGGCCGGACTGGTCAGCTTCCTGGCAGGCTGGACAGTTGCTGCTTACATCTTCACTGCTATGGTCGCTGTAGCTGCCACTGTCGCTATCCTCGGCTTCTGCATCGGCTGCTTCATCCACTATCAATGGAAGATGTACACCTACAGACGTAAGCAAAAAGTTGTGCATTAACCTTCCCCCTACATGCAGCGGGCGCCTGACTTCCGCCAGGCGCCCGCTGCGCAATATGCTCTACTCCTCACGTTCTTCCCCTGCAACATCCCAGCGATGCCTGAATTTCTCCAGACGCGGGTGTACATAAGCCGGAGCCTCTGACAGGATAAGACGAATCTTAACGATCCACTCCTCAAAAGAAGAATAGGAAGCGAACAGGTTCGCCGTCTCCGGCGTCAGATACAGAAAATACGGCGATGGATACACGGTACTGATATGACGAAGGGCAGAATCCAGCGGCGTATATTTTTTTCGCTTGCCTTCGAGACTCTCTACCGTAATGAACGAACGTCCCTGTTCTCTTTTCCACTCATGCAGACGGTCCTCCCGCTTATAGAACGCCTGCACAGGCTCTTTGCTCATCCGCCTTACCGTTTCTTCATGCAAAGGATACAGCACCAGCTTGGTAAATTTACGGTCCGCCGCTGTCTTGGCCGCGAGTTCAAGCTCCTGATCCGTTGTCCGCTCAAAAGAATCGTAAAACACCAGTGTTCCCTTACGCTCTGCAGCTGGCGGCTCATAGCCATAAGGCACTCTTTGAATGTCGTGTTTCATCTTTGCCCTCCTGCTTGAATCTTCACATTGTCTATCCTGAAATAACGATGTCCGAACAGAGGACATTGTTATGGAAGCCTCGAATTTGGCGAAGCCAAACTTAAGGCCCTTCTATGAAATTTCATGGCCCTGAAGTGTCGCGAAAGAGCGACATGGATGTTTATAGCATATCATGCATGCAGCTTCCTGTGTGCATATGTTGCGGCTCCCAGCGTTCCCGCCCGGCTGCCAAGCCCGGCCTGGACAATGCTGCACTTGCTGCCGGACAGCTTCAGTGTGTGTTCCTTCACGGTTGCACGGACACTGCGCAGCAGCCGCTCTCCAGCCGCAGACATCCCGCCGCCGATCACAATCGCCTCGGGATTCAGCAGATTGATAACGTTGGCCAGACCAAAGCCAAGCAGAGTCCCCGTCTCGTGCATTACCTCCATCGCCAGCTCGTCTTCCAGATCATAGGCTTCTGAGATCATCAGAGCCGTTATCCGCTCATTGTCGCCGTCTGTCCAAGTTTGGATGATACTGTATCTGCCTTCGCCCAGCTTTTCCTTGAACGTATTTACCATGCCCACCGCCGACACATATCTGCCCAAGCAGCCTGAGCTGCCGCAGCGGCAGGGACGGCCCTGCCTGTACATGTTCATGTGGCCGATTTCCCCTGCGCTGAACGTCGTTCCGTAGACCACCTTGCCGTCACTCACAATCCCCGAACCCAGACCCGTCCCCAAGGTCAGCAGGACCACGTTCTGATACCCTTTTGCGGCTCCATGCAGCCATTCCCCATACAAATTCACTCTTACATCATTGTCAATAAATACAGGAAAGTCATAGTATGGCTTCATCTCATTTACAATATGTACTTGCTCCCAGCCCGGAAAGTTGGGCGAGAACAGGGACAGCCCCTCCTTGGGATCAAGCAGCCCTGGAACTCCCATGCCCATGCAAACGACGCTGTGAAGGCTGATCCCCTTGTCCTCAGTCAGCAGATTTATCGCATAACGAATCCGGCTAAGCACATGCACCGGTCCTTCTCCCGCCTCTGTAGGAACTGACACCTCGCCGACTGCAGCAAAATCGGCATCAAATAAAGCCGCCTTGATATTGGTTCCGCCCAAATCTACTCCTATGATGTACGATCTCATTGTTTCCACGCCCCACTTCTTCTAATCTCACTAATTATTATGGGGAACTATTGCACATGTTAAAAGAGACTTATATAACATCTTATAATACTTTTGGAACACAAAAAGACAGACCCGGCGGTTCATCGCCTGTCTGCCTTACTGTTATTGTACTGGAGGCCGGTTTTATGAACCGGCTCCTTTATATTTTTTCACTCCGTAATTCCAGGATACAAGCCCGATTCCCAAGAACACCGCACCAACTACTGGAGTCAGCAGTGCCATGCGCTGCATCTCTTCCCTGTGGAGAAACAGCGCTGCCGGATAGACGCCGACAAAAGCAAACGGGACAATCCACGTAAGCAGCACCTGTATTGCACGGTTGTAGATCGTAACCGGATAGCGGCCGTAGGTCTGGATGTTGTACATCAGCGGCAGAATCCCGGTTGGAGCATCGGAATAGAAAGACAATGAGGTCAGGGTCGTATAGATCCCTGTGTAGATCGCAACCGCGCTCAGGGTCAGAATGATCAGCATCGGAATCGTCCACCATTCAAAAGGCAGGCCCAGATTGCTCCCGCTGATCCCCATAATGATCAGGCCGATGATTGAACCGACCAGTGCGGGCGGGTCTACATTTTCCAGAAAAATCTGGAACAGGTTATGCGCCGGACGCGTCAGGACGCGGTCCATTTCGCCTTTGACAATGTAGCGCTCGCTGAAGCCCCACATATTTACGAAGCAACTGAAGACGCCAAAAGGCACCATAAAGAAGCCGTATACGAACACTACCTCGTTCTGATTCCAGCCGCCAAGGCTGTCGGTATGCATGAAGATAACCAAAATGAAGATGAAGTTGGTCGCCTGAAACAGCAGATCCGACACCACCTCTACCCAGAAATCGGCGCGGTAGGTTAGGCGGGTCTTCATATAGTTTTTCAAATATTCAAATAATAATCCCAAGTAATACAACGTCGCTCACCCTCCCTGCACGAACAGCCGCTGACGCGCCGCATAGTATAGCCAGACAATCGGAATCAGCAGCAGCAGGAACCAGACGACCTGGACCCCCAGTACATTCCAGATGCCTACGCCCTGAACCCGGCCCGTAAAAACGGACCCCGGCAGGTAGGTGATCGCTTGAAAAGGCAGAACTTTAAGCACCGAAGACAGCCAGTCCGGGAACAAGCTGATCGGCACGATCAGACCGGAGAAGAGATCAACCACCACACGCTTCATGCGCATCATACCCTCGTTGTTCTCCACGAAGAAGGCGGATAGACCTGTAATGACGTTAATCTGTGAGCTGATCAGGAAGCTGAAAAAGAGCATAACGAGAAATCCGGCCCAAGCCGAAGGCGCTGTCGGCAAGTGCACCGGGAACAACAGAACCGCAATCACCATACCCGGGATCATCAGCATCATGAAGCGGAACACGCCTTCGCCAAGTCCCTGCATCATTTTGACCAGTACATAGTTATACGGCCGGATAAATTGGATGGCGATGCTGCCGTCCCGGATATCCGTAGAAATCTCCCTATCGAGATTGTTGAAGTAAAAGGCCCTCGCCATCCACGAGACAGCCACATAAGTCGTCATCTGCGCACCCGTGAAGCCGCCCAGTGATTCACCGTTGCCGTAAATGGCTTTCCAGGTGAAATAATTCACCCCAATGTTCAGTGTATAAATGAGAATACCTGAGTAATAATTGACACGGTAAGCCAGCATGGTCAGAAAACGGATGCGGATGAAATCAAAATAAGCGCCGAGCAGCAGCCTCCATCCTTTCTCCTGTGAACCGCCCGAAGAGGAGCCTCCGGCTGCTGCCGCCGCAGCTCTGAGCTTATTAGACATGAATGACCTCTTTCTCATCCTGCAAAGCAAGTATCTTCTCTTCCGGTTTATCCGCCGAGCCTGATTGATAAATGCTGCGGACGATATCATCCGTATTCGTTTCAACAATCTTGATATCCGTAATATCCGCTTGTCCAACGACACTTCCCAGCACATCGGACACATTCAGCTCCAGCGGAATCCAGGCCTTGGCACCAAGATCATTCTCGGCTGTCCAGGTCACCGGCATCCCTTCTGTCCAGTGCATGAGCTGTGCAAGCTTCGTAGCTGTCCCGAATTGGAAAATCACCTCACGCCCGGTTCCCCAGCGCTGCTTCAATTCCTCAAGACCGCCATCATAAATAATCCGTCCGTCATCCAGCATGATCACCCGGGAGCACAGCGCTTCAATATCCTGCAGGTCATGAGTGGTCAGCAGAATAGTTGTGCCATGATCACGGTTCATATCCTTCAGAAACTGGCGGATTTCCGACTTCACAACAATATCCAGGCCAATCGTCGGCTCATCCAGAAACAGAATGGACGGATTGTGCAGAAGTGCAGCGACCAGCTCACAGCGCATCCGCTGTCCAAGGCTAAGCTTACGGACCGGACGGTTAAGCAAATCCTGAAGCTCCAGCCGTTCAACCAGCTCATCGAGCCGCTTCTTGAAGTCATGCTCCGGCACCCGGTACACCTTGCGCAGCAGCTGGAAGGATTCAATAACGCCGATATCCCACCATAGCTGGCTGCGCTGTCCGAATACAACGCCTATGTTGCCCACGAATTTCTCGCGTTCCTCATAGGGAACATAACCCCCAACGGAAAGCGTGCCGGAGGTCGGAACCAGGATGCCGGTGAGCATCTTGATCGTAGTCGATTTACCCGCACCATTCTCGCCGATATAGCCGCAAATTTCGCCCTGCGGAATGCTGAACGAGATATCCTTTACCGCTGTTACCTCAGAATATTGCCGCTTAAACAAATCAGCGAAGGCCCCTTTGAGGCCCTCGCGGTTTTTTTGGACTTTGAAGGTTTTGCGCAAGTCCTGCACTTGAATTGCATTCATATTGTACCTCACTAGACTTAGTATTGGGCTCAGTACCCCATTATAACATCTCTGTGTTATTTGGCTACTCGTCCCTCAAAAAAATCGGTGCTCGGCACTGCCTCCAGATGGCCCGAACGCGCCACTTTTGTCCGCAGATACTTTTCATTGAAGACGGAAACATCGCCCCATAAAGGAACTCTCTTGCCAGTATTCATACCGGCTGCCTTCAGGGCTTCCAGCTTCTTCGGATTATTCGTAATCAATGTCACAGGCTTGCTGCGCAGGTGCTGCAGAACGCTGATCGCATCTCTGTAGTCTCTGGAATCATCGGCAAAGCCCAGCTCCAGATTGGCTTCTACAGTATCATACCCTTCTTCTTGCAGAATGTATGCCATAGCCTTGCTGAACAAGCCGATGCCTCTTCCTTCGTGGTTAGCCAGGTAGAACAGGGCTCCCGATCCATGCTGCGCGATCATCTTCATCGACTGCCGGAGCTGGAATCCGCAATCGCAGCGTTTGCTGCCAAAAATATCTCCTGTATGGCAAATGCTGTGCATGCGGATCAGCGCATCGTCTGTATGCTCGAAATCGCCGTAGACCAGTACGCTGGATTGCTGTCCTTCGGCAAGATTCATCGAGGATAACCGTGAAATCAGCAGCTCAGTCGCTTCTTTGCTGTCGCCGCCCTGCAATTCCTCATCCGTGGCCTTAAGCCAGCTATACCATTTAAAGGTGACGGTCTCTCCATCCAGATTCACAGGCAGTGTAATAGGTCCGACAAGTATATTAGTGGAATCATCCATGGTAATCCGTTTGATTTTATTCTGCAGAATAGATAAGATTTCTGGTTTGATCATGATAACACCGTCCTAAACATAGTAATATTAATTACAATTTTAATATTTCAACTTTATACGTCAAGTAACTATTTGTAAGTAAGTTTATCATTGTAATATAACTTCGTCAAGTTATAATATATATTTAAATATTAATAATTACTTATTGTAAGTTTATGATATAATGAATGTGGAGGTGATCTTTATGGAAAATTTCGAAATGTGTCCCCGCTTTGAAAAAGCGGTAGACGTGCTCAGCAAACGCTGGGTTGCGCTTATAGTATTCGTGCTCATGAATGGTCCCCGCCGATTTGGAGAAATCGAGAGCTGTCTGTCCAATCTTAGCGGCAAGGTATTGTCCGACCGCTTGAAGGAAATGGAGAACGAAGGCATCATTCAACGCACAGTCTACCCTGAAATACCTGTACGCATTGAATACTCACTAACCAGCAAAGGTAATGCACTCGCTCCAATTCTTGGTGAAATCAGCAATTGGTCAACAGATTGGATTGAGATCGGCGCAAGTAAATGACGTCCGGCATGCATGCGCAAATAGCGCCCTTACCCGGTTCCACCTAATGGAATCAGCTAAGGGCGCTATTTGTTATGTCAATTGTTTATGAACGCAGGGGCAGAGCTACAGATCCTTCCGCTGAAACCGCAGCATTCCTATCATAAAGACAACAATCGTATACAGCATGGCATAAACGACAAATGAATTCGTAGGACTGGAACTCAAGTCCAGCAGTGGAAAGGAACTAAAATTCATATTAATCATACTGCTAATCTCAGAGAGATTGAACAACTTCGCTGTCATTTTGCGCTGCAGTCCATCTGCCGGCATAAGCAGTGACATGATCCCTGTCAGATTGTGCAGCGTATGCAGAGCTTCTTCCTTCAAACCAAGCGAACTGCTTAGGTTGTCGATCATTCCGCCGATCCAGCCCGCTCCGTAGAGCATGGTCATGAAGACGCCGTTCCCGATTGCCGAGAACAGGCCGGAGCCAAGCATGGACAAGCTGATCAGCAGCGGCACTACGGATGCGAAGAGCAGAAAAGCTTGTACAAGCGCCACGCCGTCGCGCGGGATGGCGGCATGTGCATTGGCAATGAGCAATATCGCAGCAAACAGAAGCAGGGCATAAAGAATCCCCAATGTGACATAACCGAGCCAGCGGCCAAGATACCATTTCCAGCGCGGCAGCGGACGAGGCAGCAAAGCTTGCATAACCCCCTGCTCCGCTTCCCCCGCGATAGCCGAGAAGGAACTGAAGATTGCCAGAAATGCGATGACAAACGCTCCGAAGAAATACCCTATGGATAAAATGACAACGCCCCGCGAAAAACTTTCAATCAGATTGTCCCCATTCGCGATACCCGTTCTCTGGGGTGCCCCGCTGGCTCCAAGGGTTGACGCAACAAACCAGAATGCGAGCAGAAATGCAGCAGTCATCAGCAGCGTCATAAGCATAACTTTCTTGCGGAGCAGCTCCCTCCAGGTCATTCCCATTATAATTCTCATTCCCGCTCCCCCCTGTGGCTAAGCCCTGAAACAGCATCCATGAACCATTCTTCCAGCCGTTCTTTTTTACTCGCAACCTCATATAAGGTCATGCCCTGCTGGATGATCAGTGTATTCAGCCAGCCTACTTGTTCCTCACTCTCGACTTCCGCCTCCAGCCACACGGTGCTGCCTTCAATAGACGATGGCACAATAATTGTGCCGTCTTTACGATCTGCATTCTCCGCCGACTGTCTAATCTGCAGCCCGGTCTGCTCAATCAGCCAGGACAGCAAAAAAGGCGAATAGCCGCCCACTTTAAAATGCCAGCTAGTTCGCTTATTTAATACTTCCGATACTTTGCCGTGCCGCAGGATCTCACCGTTATTCAGCAGCGCCATCCGGTCGCACAGCACCTCAACATCCTCAAGCAGGTGAGAGTTGAGAAAAATGGTAATGCCCCGCTGTTTAAGCTCTTCCAGTATGCTCCGGACTTCCATACGGCCGATCGGGTCAAGGGCCGATGAAGGCTCATCCAGAAAAACAAGCTCCGGCTCATTCACAAGCGCGCAAGCGAGGCCTAACCTCTGCTGCATTCCCTTGGAATAATGCTTCACGCGGTCGCGTCCACGCTGCCCTATTCCCACCTCTTCCAGCAGCTCAGGTATTCTGCGGTCCGCCACGGGTTTTGCGATACGGCATAAGCGGGCATGGAGTCTGACCACCTCTTCTCCGGTCAGCCATTCCTGGTACCGGTACAGCTCCGGCAGGTAGCCGATCTTTGACTTGGCCGCAAGAGAGCCGATAGGATGCCCGAATATAGCCGCGTTTCCGCTGGATGGCCGGATCAATCCGGCCATCATTTTAACAAAGGTGCTTTTCCCGGCACCGTTGGGACCGAGGAAGCCGAAGGCTTCCCCTTTCTCAACAGTAATAGTAACATCACGGCAGCCGCGTCCGTTGCTGTATTCCTTAGTCAATAGCTGTGCTTCGATTGCGGGTACGTTCATTGCGCGATCAACTCCTGAAGCTGTTTCATGAACTTTTCTTTATCCTGATACACCGTTCCTCCGGTCAGCTCGAACAGTTGCCCCTTGTTCACCCAGGTTGCGTTATAGGTTGGCCCACTGTTATATTCTGTGGTTTCCAAGATCACTCTTGTTCCGTTAACGGTGATTTGTTCCGAATGATTCCCTTTGATTATAGGCATGGGCAGGTTGCCAGCCAGAATACTGCTCATCTGCAGGCTCGATTTCAAATTATCCGGCAGCAGCGGGAAGTCCAGAAGAGCCTGGACAGCTTCTTCGACATTAATAGAAGGATCAACATCCACCACAGGCGTTTTCATCTGCCGCAGACTCGCCCAGTGATCATCCTTGGATAGATCGTAGTTTACGGACTCGGGAAGCCGCAGCGTGACCGGCTTACCGTCAATGGATTCAGGCAACAGCTGTTTCGCTCCCAGACTCTTCAGCGCTTTATTTACCTCATCAACCTTCAATGTCAGCGTAATTTCCTGTGAGGGGCTTACATACACCGATTTAATGTTATTAATGGCATCGCCAGTCAGCGCGGAGAAGCCCAATTTGTCCTGAAGCGCATCCACTGGAACCATTCCGGTTATCTTGCCGGAAGAAGTGCTGAAGGCGCCAAATTTGTTGATATCATTCTCGCTTGTTCCTCCCTCCCCGAACTGGTAGAACAGATTTCGCAGATCATCTTCATTGACAAGCGCAACTTCCTGTACGCGGAATTGACCCAGTATGGCGGCCATTGCAGTGTTGCCTACAGGTGTAGAGAGTATGGCGGCAAAAACAGCTACCCCTGCCGCCGCAGCAGCCCATTTCCGGCGCCGGGTCATTACAGGCCGCCGCGACTGCCCCCGGGTCGTTCTATTCTCTGTAGGCTCAGGTGCCCCGGATGCTAATGCATGCTGCTGCACAGTTTCATTATTAAGTGGTTCAGCCGCGTCTACCCCATATATTGTTGTTTCATTCTGAGTCACTGCACGCTGCCCCCAGGTTGCCCATACCGGGTTCACCGGTTCAGCGGAGAGCTTCTGCTCCATTTTCGCCCATGCTTCATCCGTTCCGTGCTTATCTGTATGTTTATTTTCGGGATTGGTCATTTTCTTTCCTCCTCAAAGTTTTGCAAGTCCGGCTGTTCCATCCGTCTGCGGAAGCGACTCCGCTGCCTGCTGTCTTAATTTGTAAGTGGCCCGGCTGAGCAATGTTCCCACAACCGGCGGGTTAACGCCAAGCTGGCCGGCAATTTCCGAGTAGCTGTAGCCAGAGTAGCGCAGCATCAGCGCTTGTCTATCTCTCTCAGGCAAACCGTCCAGCCATACCCGCACATCCTCCTGATCCAGCTTGCTAAGCACCGCTTCTTCACCTGTAGGGGGACTTGCCTCAGCGCTGAACAGCAGCTCCTGCTTATCCTGGAGCTTCCGCTCCCTGGCTTTTTTGTTCAAATAATCATATCCGATCCGGGTAAGCACTCTATGAAGCCAAGCCCCCAGCGCACTTGGATCATCAGGCGGATTGCGGTATAGTCTGAGAAACACATCCTGCGCTAAATCCTCTGCTGCCGACTCGTCGCGTACCAGAGCCGCCAGCTTTCGCTTCACCACCGGATAGTGTTCATAAAATACAGCGCGAAACAGTTCAGATTCCGGAATTTCCATTTTGTAAATCCTCCTTATTAGCTGCAGCTATAAGTAAGACGAACGCCAAAGCTATTTTGTATCACAATTCAATACAAATATCATAACATTTCTATTTTTTCCGTTATAAACGCAGAAAAAGCAGCTCCCTAAGTACGAACGGAGCCGCTTTTTATATGTAGCATGTTGCTTATCCCAGATAAATATAGTAATTTTAGAATTGAACCAACCAAAATATGAAAGGTGGAATCGGCAATGGAAAAGATGTGTATGGAAATGATGATGAACATGTGTATGGAAGACATGATGGCCAAGATGAACACCATGAAGATGTGCATGGAGAAGATGACTGAAATGGGTATGATGGACATGGATATGGACATGATGATGAAGAAAATGCAGGACTGCGATGAAATGATGACAATGTGTATGACTATGATGCGCGAAGGAATGCAAATGTCCAAGTAATCATTTACGGTTCTGGCAGAGCAGACAACTGCATGCCTTTTTTTATCTAATCTTGATATATCTCTCTTGAATTTGCTTGGCTATTGTAATCCGCTCCAGCTTCAACTCCCAAATCTGTTCTTTCCACAGCCCGCTCTCCTGGGCAGCCTCATTCTCTTTCAGCTTACCGAACAATTCCATCAGCAGCAGGTTGATGTGATCAAACCGGTTCCACAGTTCCGTGACACCCTCAATTCTTCTCTGCTCTTCCGTTGTTTCCTGATAATTCTTCAAGCTCTCTATGATGTCAGCCTGCCACTGTCCATCGTTAATTGCTTTGGCGTAGTTGAATAGATCCAGATAATCATCGACTGACATGTGTACCGACTCCTTAATCCTTTTATACCAAGTATTATACTCGGTATTATAGATATTGCAATAGCCTGCAAAAAAAACAAGGGCGGATTTAAATGATCCACCCTTGCTGCTTAATCGTGCTGATATCACTTCTACAGAAGTTTCTTGATGTCATCCTTGATTTGCTCCGATTGCGGACCAAATACAATTTGCACCGCACCTTGACCAAGCCTCATGACTCCGGAAGCTCCTAATTGTTTCAATGCAGCATCCTTGACAGCCTTTTCGTCGTTTACAATCAGCCGCAGCCGTGTAATACAGGCATCAATGTTTCGAATGTTCGACGGGCCGCCAACACTCTCCAAAATTTTGACCGCTCTGGAAGACGCAGAAAGCTTGGCTCCGCCAGAATCAGCTTCAATCCGTTCTTCGAGAATATCATCCTCGCGTCCGGGTGTCTTCAGCTTGAACTTCACAATAATAAACCGGAACAGCACATAGTAGAGAACAAAGAAGGCAAGACCTACAGGAATCAGAACCCAAGCGTTAGTTGAGAGCTTCATATTCAGCAGGTAATCAATCAGCCCCGCGGAGAAACCGAAGCCCAGCTTCACGTCAAGCACATACATCAGGAACCCGGCAAAGCCGGTTAGCACGGCATGGACCAGATAGAGCACCGGCGCAATGAACATGAACGAGAATTCGAGCGGCTCTGTAATCCCGGTGAGGAACGAAGCGATGGCAGAACCAATGAAAATGGAGGCAACCATTTTACGTTTTTCCGGTTTTGCCGTATGAATAAATGCTAGCGCCGCCCCTGGCAAGGCAAACATCATAATCGGGAAGAAACCTGTCATGAACATTCCGGCAGATTTATCTCCGGCGAAGAAGCGCCATAGGTCTCCATGCACTACCTCTCCGTTAGCGTTGGTGAAATCACCGATTTGGAACCAGGCAATCGCGTTAATTACATGATGAAGTCCAAAAGGAATTAGCAGACGGTTAGCGGTCCCAAAGATAAATGCGCCGACTGCGCCGAGACCGACAACCCAGGTGCCAAAATCGCTGATTACATTTTGAATCGGGCTCCAGATCATGCCGACCAAGACAGCCAGAATCATTGTGCTTACTGCTGTAATAATCGGAACAAAACGTTTGCCCGCAAAGAAGCCCAGCCAATCCGGCATTTTGATATTATGGTATCTCTTATAGAGAAAGGCAGCCCAGGCTCCGGCAAATATCCCGCCAAGTACACCCATGTTCAGTGTAACATCGTCATTGATAAAAGGCATTTGCGCAGGAATGACTTTTAGAATGCTCTCAAGAATCTGGTAAGCAATCAGCGCAGACAGCGCTGCTACAGCGTCACCGGCAAATCCAATGGCAACCCCGATCGCAAAGATTAAGGCCAGGTTGCCGAAGATTGCCCCAGCGCCTGCATTCAGAAAAGGTGCCACATAAGTGTTAATAAACCGTCCAACTGCTCCCAGATGGAAATCCTTTTCATAGTTAATCAGTGCAAATCCTTGCAGAATCGCCGCCGCCGGCAACGTTGCGACCGGAAGCATCAGTGACTTGCCTAGCTTTTGCAGAAATGCTAACATTAACAATCCTCCCCTTAATACATATTTTCTCGTTTTAATAAGGCTCTATGAATGATCACCTGGAGCCACTGTTAAAATGATTTCCCGGCCTGCGGCGACCTCGCCGTAATGACAGTCCACACCCTGGACAAACTCTCCGTTGCTGGTCACAATGACCGGCGTTATCGTCCGGTATCCGGCAGCCCGGATCGCTTCCAGATCAAATTCGATCAGCGTTTCCCCAGCTTTTACGTTGTCACCGCTCGCTATATGGCTGGTGAATCCGCTTCCCTTCAGGCTTACGGTATCAATTCCGATATGCAGCAGCAGCTGCAGACCGGAGGGATGCTCCAGGATAACAGCATGATTGGATTTGACCACATGGGCTACGACACCATCAAATGGGGCGATTAATTTGCCTTCAATGGGTTCTATAGCAACTCCCTTCCCCATATGTCCGCCTGCAAAAGTTTCATCAGGCACACCCGATAATGGAACAGCCCGGCCGCTGACTGGAGCTGAGATATTCAGAGCAGCCGCTTCGGCACGCTTCTCTTCTTTTTTTGATTTCCATTTTGAAAACATAAATTCCACTCCCGTACTGCTATTTGTTGTGTAAATTCAAAGCCGCTTCTGTTTATCTAAGGTCTGAAATAAACGGTGCAAATGCATGGCAAGAAAACATATCTCTTCTTCCGGCACCTCTGCGTCCAGCAAATTCCGCATGACTTTTCCCAGCTTTTGAGCCAGCAAGTATTCCTCTTGATACTCTTTCTGAATATGCATGACGAACGGATTGTCAATAAGCGAGCCCTGAAGAATCCGTTCAATGGAAAACCTCAGGTGTATCATCAGCCTGACGTGATTCATACTTCCACGCGTAAACGTAAGATTGCGTTCCTCACGAATGATTTCCATCAGCTCGCTAACGATGTTGGAGGCTTTAACCAGCTGGCCTACCGGCACATTGCTGACCGCTGAATATACATGGTAGGTTAGAAATCCCACTTCATCCTCAGGAATCTGCACATCAAATTCTGCACTTATTTTTTCCGCTGCCCTGTAAGCGATCTCAAATTCTTTGGGAAATGACATTTTGGTTTCCTCTAGGAACGGGTTGACAATGTCCATACCGCTCCGGAGACGGTAAATGGTGAACTGGATATGACTGGGGAGCGCCAAATAGATTTTGTCGTTCAACTTGTCAGAAAACTCAAGAGCGATATCCGCAATAATGTCGTCGGTGATTTTCATTACCTTGGGGTCGATATCTTCAAGCAGAATCTGATATTGACTCCATTCCTCCCGATCCTCCAGCCGAAACAACTTCTCGATTCGTTGGTCATTCGCTTCAATAACACCTGAATCTTTGACCGCAAATCCGATACCTTTGCCAATAATCACGTATTCCTTGCCTTTCTTGCCCTTCTGAACCATCACAACGTTGTTGCCGATCACCCGCAATACTTCAAACTGCTCGTTTTCCTTGGCCAAGTTCTCCCTCCTTCCATCCATTGTCAGAATTTTTGGCATTAAAAAGAGCCAAGAACTACTCAAATGAATGAGATAATTCTTGGCTCATGCCCTTAAAGGTAACACGCCAATTGCATATAAATGATCATTTATGAGTTCATCATAAATCATACCTGAATCTTCCGTCAATGAATTTTTTCAAATGTCAAGTTTTCCCCTAAGCTTGCATTTACGGAGCCGGTGCTTCAAGCCATCTGCACATCCGTGTCACTACATCCTGTAACAGCACAGGTTTAGATATAAAATCAGAAGCTCCCGCTGCCAGACATCTTTCGCGGTCTTCCTTCATCGTCTTGGCTGAAATTGCGATAATCGGAAGCTCCGGCAGCAGCAGTTCTTCACGGATAATGGACAGCGTATCATACCCGTCCAAATTCGGCATCATGATGTCCAGCAGGACAATATCCACATCTGGATGCTCTCTAACCTTTTGCAAGCATTCAAACCCTGATTGAGCCGTCAAAATATTCATTTTATAGGGTGCAAGACCTGTCTCAAGAGCATAGATGTTGCGTATATCGTCATCAACGATCAGCACCGTTATGCCGCTCAGCTTACGATATTCCTTCTCGAAAAGGCTCTTATCAGCTTTCAGCGGTCGGCCATGCGGTTTCTCTTCCCGTTCAAGTGCAGCAGCAGCCTCTGAGGTTGCCTGCACTATGTCGGTATCCTCCTCTCGGCAAGGAAGATAGAGTGTAAAGGTGCTGCCTCTTCCCTCTTCACTTTCCAGCGCAATCGTACCGCCAAGCAGCCTGGCAAGCTGAAGCGATATCGACAGCCCCAATCCGGTGCCGCCGAATTTGCGTGCCGTTGAGCCGTCAGCCTGACGGAAAGCTTCAAAGATCAGCTCCCGGTTCCCCTCGGAGACCCCGATTCCGCTGTCCATTACGGCAAAAGAGATCACTGGACCGGCACTTTCATAGTCGGCTCCTGAATAAGACTCCAGACGGTTAACTACAACCTCTACAAAACCCTCCTCGGTAAATTTAAAAGCATTGGAGAGCAGGTTCCGCAGAATTTGATGCAAACGCATTTCATCCGTAAAAATCAAATCAGGCACTTCTTGGCGAAGAGTCACTTTAAAATCAATATGTTTTTGGTCGGCTGTTGTGCTGAAATAACCCAGCAGCATGGAGGGCAGCTCTGTAAGATTAACGGCCTCCCGTTCCACCAGCATTTTACCGGCTTCTACCTTGGACAGATCCAGAATATCATTGATCATCGCAAGCAAATCGCTGCCCGATGAATGGATTACTGAAGCATAGCCCTGCTCCTCTTCAGTAAGCGTCCCGTTACGATTCTCAGTTAGCAGTTGTGACAGAATAAGCATGCTGTTAAGCGGTGTACGGAGTTCATGCGACATATTGGCCAAAAATTCGGATTTATAGCTGGAGCTTTGCTCGAGCTGTTCATTATATTTTACAAGTTGAACGGCTGCATTCTCTGCCACCGTCTTCTGATGGTCCAGTTCACGATTGAGAATCAGCAATTCATGGGTGTGGCTCTGCAGCTCCTCAGTCTGTACCTGCAGTTCTTCTGACTGCACCTGCAATTCCCCGTTCATCACCTGTGATTCATGGTACAAATGCTGGATTTCCATACGGGTGGTAACAGAATTCAAGGTCACTCCCAGCACATTCAGCAGCGCTGTCAAAAGCTTAAAATGGTAGGGAGCCCATTTCGTAAGCGAGGCTATCTCCAGCACAGCTACCGTTTTGTTCTCAAAAAGCACTGGAGCAATTACCGTAAATCTGGGTGCAGTTCTCCCGAGACCTGAATTAATACGGATATAATCCTCCGGCAAATTCTCAATGACCATAAGTCTCTTATCCGCTGCGCTTTGCCCGATCAATCCCTCGCCCGGCTTGATGGTATCTGCGCCAAAGCGGGTTTCTTTATCCTCTGCCCCGGCATACGAGTAGACCCGCTTGAATTCTCCTTCTTTGTTAAGCACAAAAATGGCCCCGTATTGCATTTCCAGCATGAGCGACAGTTTATTCATAAAGGTTCTGCCCAGCAAAGAAAGCTCTGTCGCTTCCTGAATTGCCAAAGACATGGCTGCCAGTTGATCGCTGCTCCATTGCTCCCGCTGTACGGTATCCAGAAGATCATTTGTTGCATTCGCCAGATCATAGATTTCATCAAGGGTTCTGACTTTAATCCGCTCTGACATGTTGCCGCCGCCAGCGATGCTGTGAATCGCCTGAATCACTCTGCGCAGCGGCTTGGCGATGCTCTCAGAGATCAGGTAGGTAACAAGCGAAGTCAGCACTGCCACTAGCATCCAAAGAATATACATTGTTAGCATAAGCTTGTGGTTGCCTGCTTTGAGATCAACAATGCGTCCGCTGGTCAGCTTGCGCTCATTATCGCGAAAAATATCAGACTGCTTGCGGATGGAATCAATAATTAATTTGCCGGTATCACTGCGAAAAAATGCGGCAACTGCCTTATCCTGTCCATTCCGCTTAAGCTCCACAACATGCTGACCTGCGGATGTGATCCATAGCTCAATATTATCTTTGATCGATCTTAGATTCTGCAGCTGGCCTGGATTATCGGTAATCAGTCCGCTTAATTTCTCGTAATTAATCCGCCACTGCACAGTTCCATCATTATAGGACTGCAGATAGTCGCTATTGCCGGTAAGGGCATAACCCCGTTGACCGGATTCCATATCAAGCACATTTTTCTCAATCTGATATGTAAGCTCATGCACCTGCATATCATGGTCGCTCAGAAAAACAGTCTCTTTCTCAAGATCAGTAATCCTAGTGGATACAACGATGAGAAACAGACCTAGCATAAATAGGATCATGATATATCCAAGCGCAATTTTGCCCCGGATTTTCAAGCTCCAGGCTTGCTTGTTCAGCAATGGTCCAACCTCCATCGTGCGTCCCATTATATGATCTTACAGATAACCTTCGCTCCGGGGCAATCTGTCCTTTAATTGCCGCACATTACTCTCCAGCTTGAGAATAATATCCTCCAGATCCAGCGGATCAATGCCTCTAACGATTGGTGCAGGGATGGCCTCCGCTGCTTTGGCCTTGTCCTTCAATTCACGCAGCTCAATCTGCTGCTCCTGCCATTTATCCATCAAATCGGCAATTGTGGCATAAAAACGTTCGTAATCCTTGATTACGCTATCCAGAAACGTGTCCACTTCCTCAGCGTCATAACCGCGCAGCTTCGTGTTGAATTCCTTCTCATGAATTGTCAGCGCGTCAAGTGTAATGCCAAGCTGGCTGAAGAGCTTTCTTTGTTTGTCCAACCGGCGTTTCATATGTTCGTCCATTTAAGTTACCTCCAAGTATATACTGCTTTCATCCGGCAGTAATTATTATAACAGGGTGATTGCAACCTGAAAATATCACTAAAGTTGTAGTTCTGATACCCGGGAAAATGCATCATTCTAATAGTTATCTGCAACAGCCTTGTTTAAAATGCCCAGACAGCGGTCCAAATCCGTCTTTACCTGCTTTTTGTACAGCTTCGCTTTTTCCTCTCCGTCCGCTGTGAAGTGGTACAGCACAATTTCCTGAAAATCCACTTTAGGATCATTCCCCTTCAGTTGTTTGGTACGGTATAGAATCCCCTGCTGCACCAGTTCATGAAGAGCGCGGTAAATTTCACTTTGAGGCGGCGAATAGCCGTGTGCCTTGAAGTCTCTGCGCAAATCCTCCAGCATCTGATAGCCATAGCCTTTATGCTGTTCGACCATCGTAATCAGGTATACCTTGATAAAAGCCCGTTGGGCAATCATAAACGCCATAGGACACCTCCAAAGGGGTAGATTACCTTATGTTTCCTGCTCTAACTCTAGTATAAGCACTATTTTCCAAGTTTCACAATAAGAAATTTTAAGAGTGTACCCCCACCTTTTTCTTTCTGGATAAGTGGTCAGGATGGGCATAGTTGAATGGCTGGGAGATGCAGCTAGGGAGATTTGATTTTGGTTTTAGGTTATTATGAATTTTTCATATATTGAAATGTAGGAATGAAGTGTGGATCGGGGCAATACAAGTAGAAGCGGCTTTACCGTCCTCTTAAAGAGGCGGCATCCGTTTCAGCGAGAAATATAAGGATGATTAATGGCGTGAAACATATAAATCCTGCCCTGAAAATAAAGTTGCTCTAGAACATCAAAAGTGCGCATACCAAAACAAACCCCATGTTTTTATTTTTTTGAAATCGGCTGTCAGGCCGATTGTTCACTCAGGTTTACTTGATACCCTAACGATTCTAAGCGTTTAATCGATCGGTTCATCACCATCTCGCGGTTTCGTTGGTCAAAGTAATCAAATCCGAGTTCCTTATATTCTTGTTTTCGCGTTAACAAGACATACACTATCGCTAAAATGCTGTGCCCCACGGCTACGGCCGCTCTGTTTTTTCCTCGCCTACCTGCGATCCGGTGATACTGCGCCGACAGGTAGGTATTCTTTTTTCGTCCTGCCGCTCGCGCCGATTCGACCAGTGCACTTCGCAGTTTTTTGTTCCCTTTTCGCGTCTTCGCCGATCGTCTCTTCCCCGCGCTTTCATTGTGACCTGGAGTCATTCCGGCCCATGAGCATAAATGCCCTGCCGTCGGAAACCGTGTCATGTCTGTTCCGATTTCCGCTAGAATTTGCTCAGCGGTTCGCTTACCGACACCGGGAATGGTATCCAATAACTTCAGGTCCTCCGCGAAAGGGGACATTCGGCGCTCCACTTCCTCATCCAATTCGGTGATTAGCTCATTCAGTTGGTCGATATGTGACAACTGTTTTTCCAGCATGAGCAATTGATGCGGGCCAAGGCTTCCTTCAAGTGCTAGTTTCAATTGCTCTTTTTTGGCCTTCAGCTTTTTTTGCGCAAAGTCAGCCAATATGGACGGATCGCTTTCTCCTTGAATCATCGCCTCCAGCATATTTCGTCCGGGCACGCCAAGTACATTCGAAGCTACCGACGAAAGCTTGATATTGCCGCCTTCCAGTACCTTTTGCAGCCGATTCACTTCACGCGTGCGTTCTTCAATGATACTTCGGCGATAGCGGATGATTTCCCGAAGCTCTCGTTGCTCCCGATTCGGAATGTAGCTGCCTTGCACGAGTCCATGCCGGAGTAATTTCGCAATCCATTCCGCATCTTTTACATCCGTTTTACGTCCGGGCACGGCTTTAATATGCTGCGCATTCACGACAACCGGCTTGACGTCTTCCAGTTCAAGCAGATTATAAATCGGTTTCCAGTAATCTCCGGTGCTTTCCATCGCGACATGGCTGCACCGCTCGCTTTTGATCCAATCCACCAGATCGACGAGTCGCCTCGTCAGGGTTTCAAAACTGCGAATCTCCTTTCCTTTCGGCGTGATGATACAGGCTGTGATACTTTTCTTGTGCACATCGAGTCCACAGCAACGTTCAATAAGAATTTCCATGGTTTGCGTCTCCTGCCTGCTGGCGCTTATTAAGGCTGGTGCAAAGACCAATGCTAAGGTTATTCTGCCCTGCGTGCTTCCCTGGTGGGAGCAACAATCTGTGATGCACCGGGTCGATGGGGTCCGTCTTATATGCGGGTTCGTATCACCAAGGATTTCCGACCTACCTTCGCCAGCCCACTACCCAGTATCGCCCATATTTTCATTCCTCAGTGGTGCCGCGCAGCGGCATGGGTGTCTTATATTTTAAAAAAACTGCAGCCGAGGTGATAATGCCTGCGGTGCAGTCTTTGCGGGATTATGATTACAAGCGGATGGCCTTTATTTCGCCGGGCGCGTCCGGTTCGTCGGGATTGCCTGCATGGGGTCATCCGGCCAATAGTGCTTGGGGTAGCGGCCTTTCAGATCCTTTTTGACTTCAAAATAGGTGCTGCGCCAAAAGCTGGCCAGATCCGCCGTCACCTGCATCGGCCGCCTCGCCGGCGAGAGCAGGTGCAGCAGCACCGCAATCTTCCCCCCGCCTATTCTTGGCGTATCCACTTGCCCGAACATCTCCTGCAGCCTGACCGCCAATACCGGAGCGCCCGGGTTCCCATAATCCACAGGAATCCGTGAACCGCTCGGAACGGTTATATGCGTTGGCGCCTCCTTGTCCAGGGTCTGGCGGCTGTTCCAGTCCAGCATCCCCTCCAGCGCCCGCGATACCGGCACCCGTTGCAGGTCGCGCAGATTGCGCATTCCCTGAATATAAGGCTGGAGCCATTCATGGACAGTGGAGAGCAGCATGCTATCCGATACATCAGGAAATTCCTCTCTGAGGCCATGCATGAACTCCATCCGCTGCCGGAGCTGAACCGCAACTTTGTCCCAAGGCAGCAGTTCCAGCCCTTCAGCAGCAATCTGGGCTAGCAGCACCTCTTCCGTTTCTTCCGCTGTTGGCCGCTCATGTGCTGTTTCCTTTACGATCAAAGCACCAAGCCTTGTCCGTCTGCGAGCCTGGACACTTCCGCTGTCCTTGTCCCAGTAGACTTCACGTTCTTCCGTGAAGCTGTCTTTGTGATGCATGAACAGGTCTTCTGCCGGCAGGTCAGCTGCCAGCAGGACCCTGCTCTGGCCGGCACGGTCATCCACGCCGGCCGCCACAATATAGGGCGAGCGCGCGAGCGGCTGCCCTTCCTTCATCGCCGACCCCCGGCCACCGGAGAGCAGAAACGCGCCATCGCCGCGTTTCTGCCCGATCCGGTCGGGGTAGGCGAACGACAACAGCAGCCCGGTGCGGCTGCTGTTGTCGGGCATCTCTCCTGACGCTACCTGCAGCTGCGCCAGGAAATTCCGGCTCTCGCGCTGCACCGCGCGCAGAGCCGCCGGGTCCGCTCCACCGCTGTCTGCGGAGCGCTCGTACCGAAGCAGCGCCTCCACGCGCAGCGTGAGGTCGCAGCTCTGTGCGGCGGGACCCTTGAAGAGGTCCCGCTCCTGGAGCAGCGCCGCCAGCCGGCAGGCGAGCGGCGCCGCTCCAAGCTCTGCCGCGCGCAGCAGCATGTGCGCGATGCGCGGGTGCGCGCCGAGCGCGGCCATGCTGCGGCCGTGCGGCGTAATGGCGCCGCCGGCGTCAAGCGCGCCGAGCTGGCGCAGCAGCGCCACGGCCTGCGCGTAAGGTGCAGCAGGCGGCGCGTCCAGCCAGGGCAGCGCGTCAGGACTGCGCGCGCCCCACAGCGCCAGCTCCAGCGCGAGCTGCGCCAGGTCGGTCTCCATGATTTCCGGCACGTTATCGTCCGGAAGACGGTTATGCTCCTCCTGGCTCCACAGCCGGTAGCATACACCCGGCGCGGTGCGTCCCGCACGGCCGCGCCGCTGGTCGGCCGATGCCTTGGAGACCGGCACCGTAGTCAGCCGCGGCATGCCGGTACGCGGCGAGAACACCTGAGTCCGCCGCAGGCCCGTATCAACTACGCTGCGCACACCCTCAATCGTTAAGCTGGTCTCGGCAATCGAAGTTGCGAGCACCACCTTGCGTTCACCCGGCACAGCAGCCGCCACCGCCAAGTCCTGCTTCTCCTGCGGGAGCTGGCCATAGAGCGGCCGCAGCTCCGTTCCGGGAGGAAGACTGCCGCCCGCCAGTTCCCTCTCCGTCTGCCGGATTTCCCGTTCACCCGGCAAAAAAACAAGCACATCGCCAGGCTGCTCGGACAAAGCCCGGCGGACGGCGGATGCAGCCGATTTATCCAGTTGCTTCTCGCCCGTGCCCGGTATATGTATGGTTTCCACCGGGTAAGTCCGGCCCGGACAATTCACTACGGGCGCACCTCCAAGCACAGCGGAGACCCGGTCGCCGTCCAGTGTGGCGGACATGACCAGAATCCGCAAGTCCTCACGCAGCACAGACTGCGCCTCCAGTGTCAAGGCCAGGCCCAGATCAGCATGCAGGCTGCGCTCATGAAATTCGTCAAAGATAACCAGCCCCACATCGCCAAGCGACGGGTCACTTTGAAGCATTCTTGTTAACACGCCTTCCGTGACTACAACGATACGCGTGTTTTTGCCAACCTTCGTATCCATACGCATGCGGTACCCTACGGTTTGACCCACACTTTCGCCCATGCAGGCTGCCATATAGCTCGCAGCTGAACGGGCGGCGAGCCGTCTCGGCTCCAGCATCAGTATGGTTTTGCCGGCCAGCCACGGCGCATCCAGAAAAGCCGGCGGTGTTCCTGTCGTTTTCCCCGCTCCCGGCTCGGCAATAAGCACGGCGGAAGTGGATGTATTCAGTATTGCTTGCAGATCAGAGAGCACCTGCATAATAGGAAGCTGCTTCATCTTATCTCTCCATAATCTTTTTCATCTATATCCTGTCTACACACATCATGGGCGAAACCGGACTGAATTTCAAGCTTCACTGGATTAAAAAAAGCCACCCAACCCCTCAGGGCCGGATGACTTCTGTAACTCCTTGTTATTGCTCTTCGCAGGTCAATTGCTCCCGTATTTTATCTCCGTAATCTGCGAAAGCCGTGCTGTTCTCCAGCCCGCGCTGCCGCAATAGCTCCTGCAGGCGGAGTCTTTTCAGCGAGAGTTTCGACTCCAGCTCTTTCCGTTCCCCGTGAATGGTATTCCCGCTTGTATGACAGGCTGCCAGCAGTTTCTCCAGCGTTGCACATTCCGCACGCAGTGTCACTTCTTCAGGGAGCAGGCCGGCATTTTTCATGATTTTGAAGGACATTCTCAGGTCTTCAGGCACCCCGGACAAATCCTCCAGCTCCAGCGGCTTGCCATGCCCCGGCAAATTCTCGAACTCCCCATTTCTCATGGACTCCTGAATCCGCTGCTCTGCGAGCCAAGATAATATCGCCATATTACCGCACCTCTTCCCTGCACTTCCGTATTTCCTTTATTCTAGCATAGCAGGCAGGGCAATTCATCCCGGCAGGTTATATAACTTACTTTTGCTTGTGATATCCGCGGTCCCCATACGGCGATAGCTGCTGCATCCATTTGTCCTCCAGATCAGGCAGCAGCTTACGGTATTTTGCCAGTTCAGACACTTCAGCGACGAAGTCCTCCTCCGGTTTGATCTGCTCCAAAATCTCAAAAGAAAATGCCTCTTTTCCATATTCCTTCCAATCAGCTTGTAGAGTCTTGTTGTCGTGGTTACCGATTTCCAGCATGAATTGATGTTTGTTCCAGACACCTTCCAGGTTAAGGCTGCTGCCTACCAAGGATTTATCATTCTGCGTATTAACAATTCTATATACACCCATCGGACGATGGGAATGCGCATAGTTGTAGGCCAGCTCTTTACGTTTCGATTTCTCCATAACTTCTGTTCTCTCCTTCAAATTCAGTATCTATATAAATTGAACTATAGGTTTTCATATCGGGGTCTGGTCGTAACTGCGGGGAATGTTTGGACTTCCGGCCACTGTTGTCTGCAGATTTCTTGATTGTTACCGCTCCTCGCGGTGGAAATCCGCAGACAGCCTTATCATACGGCCAGCTTTCCTACGGAAAGCTCTCAGGCGGTCGCTACCGCTCCTCCACTTCCAAACTTCCCCTCCGTCACTTCGGCCCTTTGTATATTTTCTTTAGTTCAATTTATATAGTAACGGCAACGCCGTTATAATCTAACCCAATAGCTGCTTCCGTCATCCTCGCGGTCCAGCAGCCCGTAATCAATCAGATAGCGCCGCAGCGTAACATGATCAGAGAAAGCTTCACCAAGAATGGCGTTAACCTCTTTCTCCGTATACTTCCTTCCCGTCTCAAAACGCTTGATCAACTGGCGGAGAATGGCGGCCTTCCGCTTCTGCTTCTTAGGAAATTCCGACAAAGGCCCCTCCGGTCCCATCTTAAAATAGGCGTTCAGAATCTCGGCATTCTCCTCCTCCGTGATGGCAAACCGCTCATCGACCATCGCAGCGGAGCGGGGAATGCTGACGAAAGGCGAAGACTTCCCCGGTTTTTCCTCGGCAAGCTCCATCACAGCCAGAAACAGCTTGGCTTGCTTCACCTTCTCCCGCAATGTAAAACGGTGGTTGCGCACAGTGGAGGTGCTGCCGATGCCCAGCTCCTTCGCCGCCTCCCCATCACTCAAGCTCTGCCGAAAAGCATTCAGCAGCCCCTTCTGCAGCTCTGTCAGTCCAGTTAGCTTTTTATCCAGCCCCAGCAGCCAGTTGAACATGCCACCGTGCTCGTTCTCGACATGAAGCGCTGCGAATTTCCCGGCTTCATAATACTGGTCCCCTTCCTTGTAAATGAGGCCCTTCTCAAATTCCTCTCCGCACACAAGGCAAGTATAAAATTCAGAACGCTCTCTGGCCTCGTATTGATAACCTTGCTTCAACTCCAGTATCGAGGCATTCCAAAATTTCTCCGAAATACCGATCGGTCCATTTCCATCCGGCAACTTCATCACCCAATTCATTCTTTTGTTTATTATATAGACATAATATCATTTTGTTTGTTTATTTTCAACTTTATTGTTATTTTGTTTGTTTTAATGGTTGGGAGTGGCTATAACGCTTGCTGAGGACGCTCCGCGAACGGACCGTTGTTTGGGTCGCTGTGCTCTCCAGATTTTTTTTATTTCCCTTAGCGGTAAAAATCCGAGATTCGCTAGGTAACTTAGTTGGAATTTCTCCACTTCATTCTGCGGTACTACCTCCCCCAGAGAGGGTAAGTGGGAAAAACCCCACTTATTTCCTCCAAAATCCCTAATCAGATGAAAATTCAGGTGATTAAATCTACTTTTTCCACCTAATCTTCGAAAAATCGCTAAAATCCACAAATTAGTTTTCCTTTTTCCACTTCATTCTTTCGACAACTTCCTATTCTCGATGTTTTACAATTCATTACGTAAGCGGTTGACCTGGCGCAAACAGCCTTATCCCAGATCTGAAAAGACCGTTGGATAAGGCTGTTAAATGTAGAGAACTTTCTCAACATTGCACGTATTTTTTCAAGAAAGTAAAGACTCTGCCCCATCAATGACAATCTGCGCGCCCGTGATGTGGATCGACTCGTCTGAAGCGAGGAAGGAGACCAGTTCGGCCACATTTTCCGGCTTCCCCGGTCCGTCAGCGAGCGGCTGAGCGCCTTCCGGGAATTGAATCGGGATCACTATGCTCTCTACATCCTCGTTAAATTCGGTGCTCTCATCAATGTTCGTCGAAATCGCTCCCGGACAAATGACGTTGACGCGAATTTTGAACTTCGCCAGCTCCAGGGCCGCCATCTTGGCAAAAGCGACCTGCCCCGCCTTGGTTGTGCTGTATGGCGACCAGCCAAAGCTGGCAAAACGGCTGTTGCCGTTAATGGAGCTGGTGATGATAATGCTCCCTTTTCCTTTTTCCTTGAGATGGGGAATGCTGTATTTCAGCGTCAGGAAGGTGCCCGTCAAATTGATAGAGATGGTGCGCTCCCAATCACTGAGACTAAGCTCTTCAATAGGTCCAACTGCCCCATTAATCCCAGCATTGGCAAAAACAATATCCAGTCCGCCGAAATGCTCCACTGCCTTTTGCACCGCTGATTCCATGCGTTCAGCATCCGAGGTGTCCACATCAATGGCCAGCGCACAATCCTTGCGCAGCTTATTCAGCTTCTGCTCCAGAAGAAAGGTGCGGTCATTCACCAGGTCGAACAGAGCGACATTGGCCCCTTCACGTGCCATCTGGATCGCCGTTGCTCTTCCGATCCCTGAGCCTGCACCGGTGATGATGGCTGTTTTTCCAAGAAACCGCTGTTTTTTCGCTATATCTGAGCTCATCTATACACTCCCTTCCATTTCCTCCAGCTTAATGCTCTCTGTTTCAAGATTACCCAAACCGACCTTGTTTATAATCACTTTCTGCAAATTTCACGCAAAAAGCAGCTAACCTGCTACTCCAGCACGTCCGAACAACGCCAAGCCAAAACTTACGCTGACTGCTGAATTGTTTTATTTATTTTTTAAAGTGACAGCTTCAGTGATTTGAGATTCCAGATCTTCTAGCGTGATACCTGTAACCGAATCAATAGCTTCAATATCATCACTTTCGATTGAAAACACAATTTTTTCTTTTTTGCTTTTAGTCAATATTTCCTTCTCAGCATTACTATTTTTATTAAATTTCAATGTACCTATATTTTCTTGATCGATTTGAATTTGAAAGGGAACCGACGCAGGAGTGAAAATATTTTTCGGCTCATATTTTTTTAGAAATAGAATATAGGTTTGCCCTATTTCTGGCTGTGTATAATTTGGAAGATCCATATCGGCCTCATATTGCTGACCTTCAACAACCGTGCTTAGCTGTTGATAATGAGGTATCGCAACCTCTATCTCTCCACTTACATCGCCATAGTTCACTTTATCGATTACAAATTGATATACATCACTTATATATTTCTCACCCATATCCCAGTTGTCGATGAATTCTTTGTAGTGTCCGGTTACAATATAATCCGCAAAACCCACAAGACCGCTAAGATCACCGCTTACTGCATAATCCGGATGATTGGTTACGGCAATGATTTCAGGTTCACCTGTGGCAGAACTCTCAGCGAAGTTGTTTATTAATATTAGCGCTATAGCTGCTATTAGAGCCACTGTGAAGATGAGTGTTATTACCATGCGTTTTCCTTTTATGATCACATATATTCCTCCCGCGACCTATATTTTGGCAGAGCCATTTGGCTAAAAAAGAGATAAACCAAACATTACTTCAAACGTGTTTACTCGCTTATTTCGTCTTCCACTCTCATGTTACGCACGTTTCATTTGCCATAATAGAAAAGACTTCATATGCTTCTCCTGTCTTAGAACGGATATATTGCATTAACACCGTTGATATCATCTGTTTGAGGTGTATAGACTGTCTCTCTATCCCTTGAAGAATTCATAACACTTAGAACGGGAGGAGTTGTATGGTCTAATCCTAATGCGTGGCCCAGTTCATGAGTTGCTGCACTTCTCCTAGTATTTGATTTATTTACAACATCAGAATTACCTATATTAATCAAAACTTCAGCAGTATAGATTAAACCTGAATTGACGCTATAACTGACATGAGTGATACCATAATGCGATTGGTCTGCAATATATTCGGTTCCAACCGTGTTTACAGCACTAGCATTAAGATCTGAAAGACTGTAATAAATCTTACTCTGCCGTGAATTCCAATCAGAAACAGCTGTATTAAATGTAGCTCTATAGGTTGAATTTGATGTACTATATTTAAATTGGACTGTTTGAGTACTGCCAGCACTTTTACTCCAATGATAAGGTTTTAAAACATATGCATCTGTAACTGTGTAAAGACTTAATGATGCAATCAATACAATAATAGAAACTGATAATTTTTTCTTCAAAGCTAACCTCTCCTTTTCAAGACATAATTTTCATTCTAGAAGTATTGTCCTAAGCAATAACCCATAACTTTTCTTGATATGTGTGCAAACACCATCCTTTTAATACCATTTTTAATTACAAGAGGTTTTATTTCTCCTCTATACTTATTATGTTCATATATTACTACCCCTTCTTTTTATTGGCATTTCATATATTTAAACCCACATGAATGTGAACCATTTGTGAATAAATGGAACTCCAATGTAATATTTCATTTCAATTTTGAAACATCCAGGATACGATTCTTTTTGAAAAATCTCAATTTTATCTCTGAACCAACACAAACAGCGCTTGCCGATCCTTCCGGCACACGCTGTTTCCATTCTATTCAGTAATAACATATTCAATTCTCAAGCTTCCGCACATCCACCTTCACAGTGAGCGTGCCGCCTACTCCGCGGTATACGCCTTTTACGGGAACAATGTCTTTGTAATCCCTGCCATGCCCAAGCTTGACATAACGCCAATTCACTTCAGCATTATTCGTAGGATCAAAGCCCAGCCAGCCCGTACCTGGAATATGCGTCTCCACCCAGGCATGCGAAGCCTGCTCGAAATTGGCATTGCCTCCCTGCAGGTCGCCGACAAAATGATATCCGCTCACATACCTCGACGGCAGACCGACACTGCGGCACACCGCAATCATCAGATGGGCGTAATCCTGGCACACTCCGCGTTTGAGCTTCAGCGCTCTTTTTACGGTAGTATTGACACTGGTCGCTTCGGGATCATAGGTAAACTGCTCATAAATCGTCGATGACAGCCGTTTGGTCCATTCATACATATCTTCCGCTTCATTAAATGGATGCTGCGAGGCAAATTCAACCAGCTCAGGCGTTATTTCGGTATAACGTGTAGGCAAAATAAACTCGACATAGCGGTTCTGGAATCGCTCATCTTGCAGCAGCTTCACCTGCTCCTCAAGTGAGATATGGGGAAGATCCGAGCCTTGGGACTTATCGAGAGTAACTACAGTCGCTCTGGTGCGGATCACCATCTCGGTATGAGGTTTGTTCACAGAATAAGCATGCACCCGATTGCCAAAAAAATCCTCATAGGTCTGCAAATTAGCCGGCGGAGATATCTCCACCTCATGATGGTAGCAGGACTGACGGTAATTGGTGCGCGGCGTCAGCCGGATCTCATTGACACTGTCCGTAACCGGCTCCGGGTAGCTGTATGTCGTCGTATGGTCGATCTGAATTTTCATGCAGACACTCCTTCACGGCGAAAAAAGGCTCCATCCATCGTTTTGCCGAGCTTCTGGCAGGATTCCATCAGTGCCTCCAGCACATCCTCCACGAGATCGCCTGAGATTTCTTCTTTTTCCATATAGTCGAGATCGGCCTTGATCTTGCCGGCTTGACGGATGACCCGCTCATGACCGGAGCCCTTCTCTGAAGTATCCAGTTCAAGCTTTGCCAAATGCTCTTCCAGCTTATGAAAAGAGAACCGGATCGACCGTGGAAAGTAGGCATTGGCAATCAGAAACTCCAGAATACTTTCCGGCGACATTGCATCCGCATAATAGCGGCGGAAAGCCTGATAACCGCTCACCGACTTGAGTACGGCCTGAAGCTGGGTATAAATGGCGTTAATCGGCTTAGATTTGCAGGATACCGTAACCGCCTGAAGAATCCGCGTCGTATTTTCCGCCCGCTCCAGAAAACGTCCGCTCTCGATAAAATGCCATTCATTTCCTCTCAGCATTACCGAATGCTCTGCTCCAAGGAACATGGCCGCCCGCTCTTTGACATGCTGGTAGAATTGATGGGGACCGCTCATAATATCCGCCACTGACTGCTCGCCAAGCCACAGATTGAAGCTGCTCACAATATCCCACAGCTCACTCGGCAAATGCTGTCTGAGCGTACGAAGGTTGTTCCTGGCTTGATGCACACATGAAAATAATGAATTGGAGTTGCCCAAATCGAGAGTGATGAATGAAAGAACATCCTGCTCCGAGAAGTTTTCGAATTGCTGCAAATATTCATTCCTGACGCCCAGCGCATCGATCAGCCTTGACCACTTATGCCCTTCAGCATGGAAGTCCTCTTCCTGTTGAATATGATAGTGCACATCAATCAGCCGCGCGTGATTCTCTGCCCGTTCAATGTACCGGCCAATCCAAAACAAAGCCTCCGCATTGCGATTCAGCATCGTCGCCACTCCTTCATTTAACATTTGGATGCCGTACTTTGTCAGTCCGTTCTGAAACGCTCTGCTGTCCGTTCGTTCTTAGGCCATTACCCAGGTATCCTTAACACCGCCGCCCTGTGATGAGTTCACGACCAGTGAACCTTCCTTCATGGCAACACGGGTAAGTCCTCCGGGAATCACATGCGGCTTGCGGTCCGCCCCCATAAGCACAAATGCCCGCAGGTCAATATGGCGCGGTATCATACTACCACCTGAGAGCACCGGCGCCCTCGACAGCGACATAATCGGCTGGGCAATGTAACGTGCCGGATCGGCAAGTATTTTGAGCCGGAATTCCAGCAATTCCTCCTTGGTCGCCTCGCTTCCGATAAGCATACCGTATCCGCCGGACAACGAGGTCTCCTTGACCACCATTTCGGACAAATGATCAAGCACATACTGCCGCTCCTGTTGGCGGGACAGCAGATAGGTCGGCACATTTCCAATGATAGGCTCCTCGTTCAGATAGTAGCGGATCATATCGGGGACGTAGACATACATTGCTTTGTCATCGGCAACACCGGTGCCCGGAGCATTCGCGATGGCAATATTCCCTGCACGGTATGCATTCATCAGACCGGCAACACCGAGCAGCGAGTCAGGCTGAAATGCCAGCGGATCAATATAATCATCATCAAGCCGGCGGTACAGCACATCCACACGGCGCAGTCCGTTCATTTCCCTCAAATATATTTTGTGGTCCTGGGTTACCAGATCACGGCCTTCCACGAGATGGATTCCCATTTGCTGGGCCAGAAATGCATGCTCATAGTAAGCCGAATTATATTCACCTGGAGTCAGCAGCGCAATGACCGGGTCCTTCGACCGTGAAGGGGAAAGGCTGCGCAGCACCGACAGAAACCGGTTCAGGCTGTGGTCCACATCCCGTATAGAGCTGGAAAAGGACAATTCAGGAAATAGCTGATTCATCAGGGATCTGCCTTTAAAAAGGTAGGAAAACCCTGAAGGTGTCCGCAAATTATCCTCCAGCACGTAATACTCCCCATCATGGTGACGGATCAGATCAATACCCGAAGTAGTGATATAAGCCCCGCCAGGCACCCGCAAGCCACACATTTCCGGCCGGAAATAACAGTTGGAGATGATCATCCGCCGCGGGACAATACCGTCCTTGACAATGTACTGCTCATGATAAATGTCATGAATGAACAGATTCAATGCTGTAATCCGCTGAATAATACCGGCTTCAAGCCGCTCCCACTCTCCTTTCGGGATAATCCGCGGGATCATGTCAAAAGGAATCGTACGCTCCATCGGATGATCCTGTGCGGGGTTGTACAGTGTAAAGGTAATGCCTTCTTCCATCATCCGGCGCTGCATCAGATTCTGCTTGCCTTGCAGCTCCTCGGGGCTCATCCCGGAAAACATGCGGTTCACATGTGAGTAATGCGGCCGGACACTCCGTTCATCAGCATACATTTCATCATAAAAATGCTGCAGCGGATACGGAGACAGCCCGGGCAAAGGATCTAATTTGGACATGAGCCCCACCCCTTTCGAATCAATTGATGTGTAATGTTTGTTGACACTATCGCTTGGAACGCAATAAACGAAGCACGAAAATAGTAAATATTACATTAATAATACGTAAATGTTAATCTTCATGTCAATATATATAACAATGAAATGGAATTTACGAACCATTGTTCATAAATGGAATCGCTTCCTTTCTAAATGAGTATGTGTTTAGGAAGCATATTTGTACAGAATACATAGAATTGTATGCAGGAGAGCTGACAAGCATTACTATTATGAATTTTTCATATATTGAAACAGCGGAAGTCTTGGACCCGGAAAGGAAAGTCCTAAACTCCCGCTGTATAATGAACCAAAGTTCCCTGTTTGTTAACTGCTACTTTGTTGAATATGATCCGTAGTTAAGATGACCTTTTCATATCCCAACTGGCCGCCTGCAGTTTTGCTTGCGTGTTGCAGAAGCAGTGCTCCTAAAGCCTGCTTCCTGAGCATAAACGATCAGCCTATTTTTTTAGAACATCCATCCAGTTTGGTGGAAAATCAGCCTTCTGCGGGTCTTTTAAGTGCTTCCAATCTATCAACTTAACATTATTTAGGTTAGTAGGTGATATATCAAATGTTAGACTGTCCTTGCCAACGGAAATATGCGGACCAACTACTGGAGCCACTTCGAGAGTCATGATGAAGTGAAATCCTCTGAATCCATTTACCCGTTGTACATTTGCAACATTCACAAAATAAGGATAAACCTCTGGTGCATAATTCAATTTTTTTTGATATATCTCATCTATTTTCTTTTTTATGTGCGGCAAAAGATATAGCATTAGCATATCCTGAAACATCAATTCTTTCGACTCTTCAGGTTTGTCAATAGTACTTTTTGATGTCAGTTTTTCATTTGTTCCAGCAATATTATTATTTATACCGCTCATTGGGCAGCAGATAAGCAATATTAAAATCAATAATTTCTTCACTATAAGAACCCCCAATATTTTGCGGGTATCTTTCCCTAGAATTCATTGGTTTATCCTCTCCGTTATTTCTACATAATCTTATAAAAAAAGAAGCTATACTCCTCAATAAGAGTACAGCTTCTCTAAGAAACGTTAGTTGTTATTACTCCTGCTCTTCGTTCTGCGTTTCTTCGGCAATCATGCCGGCGAATAGAGCGTGGACAAATTGAGTGGAATCAAACGGCTGCAAATCCTCCATTTTCTCCCCGAGACCCACCAGTTTCACCGGCAGGTTCATCTCTTGACGGATCGCGACGACAATTCCACCCTTGGCTGTACCATCAAGCTTGGTCAGCACCAGACCGGTAACACCGCTTTTTTCTCCAAAAAGCTTGGCTTGCGTCAGAGCATTCTGCCCTGTAGTCGCATCAAGCACCATCAGCACTTCATGCGGCGCACTTGGAATTTCGCGCTGAATGACCCGGAAAATCTTGTTCAGCTCTTCCATCAGATTGCTCTTATTCTGCAGCCGGCCTGCGGTGTCACAGATCAGCACATCCACGTTGCGCTGCTTGGCAGCTTGAACGGCATCGAACATTACTGCAGCCGGATCAGAACCCGCTTGCTGCTTGATTACGTCCACGTCAGCCCGCTGGCCCCATACTTCCAACTGTTCAATGGCTCCTGCACGGAAGGTGTCGCCTGCGGCCAGCAGAACCTTTTTACCCTCTTGCTTATAGCGGTGAGCCAGCTTGCCGATGGTTGTCGTCTTGCCGACTCCGTTCACGCCAACGAACAAAATAACGGTGATCCCATCCGGATTTTCCTTCAGGCTATTATCATCATCGCCACGAAGCAGCTCCATTAGCTTACGGGAGAGAATTGGCTGAAGCTCCGAGGCATCCTCAATCCGCTTCTGCTTCACTTCGGCACGCAGCTCTTCAACCAGTACCATGACCGTGTTCACACCAACGTCTGCCCCGATCAGGATCTCTTCTAATTCCTCGTAGAACTCTTCATCTATTTTTTTGCGGCGGATAATGAGATCCGATACCCGCTCAACGAACCCTTTGCGTGTCTTCTCCAGACCGTCGCGGAACTGTTTCGTAACACTTTCCGTTTTGCCGGCGATGCTTTCTTTCAATTTTCTAAAAAAGCTCATATTGTTCCTCCTAAAAGTTTTATCAGCCAAGGCATCAGCGCATTACTGCTTACTAGGCAATCTCCGCTTCCTCATCCTCCAGCTTAACAGAGACTAGCTTGGATACCCCGCCTTCTTCCATCGTCACGCCATAGAGCACATCCGCTTCCTCCATCGTGCCTTTGCGGTGGGTGACAACGATAAACTGCGTTTGCCCCGAGAACTCCCGCAGGTATTGGGCGAAACGCACAACGTTGGCTTCATCCAGCGCCGCTTCAACCTCATCCAGTACGCAGAACGGCACTGGCTTAACCTGCAGAATCGCGAACAGCAGTGCCATTGCAGTCAGAGCCCGTTCTCCGCCGGACAACAACTGAAGGTTTTGCAGCTTTTTACCTGGAGGCTGTGCGACAATATCAATCCCCGTATCAAGCAAATGCTCGGGGTCAAGCAGCATCAGATCCGCCCGGCCGCCACCGAACAGCTTTGTGAAAACCGTGCCAAACTGGCGGCGGATCGCATCAAAGGTCAGCTTGAAGCGTTTGGACATCTCCTCTTCCATCTCACGAATTACATGGTAGAGGGTGGTTTTGGCCTCCACCAGATCATCCTTCTGTCCGCTGAGGAAGGTATACCGTTCATGTACACGCTGGTATTCCTCAATCGCACCCAGATTAACCTCGCCTAGAGACGAAATGCTTCGTTTCAGCCGCTGCACCTCCGCCTGTGCCGCCGGCACATCCTCAGGTACAGGATAACGCTGCTTCGCCAGCTCATAGCTTAGCTCATAATCGTCGCTCAGCTTGCGGAGAATATTATCCAGCTCGACATCCAGCCGCCCTACGGCAACCTCCGTTGAGCGGAGCTTGTCTTCGACTGTTCTCAGTGCTTGCCGCTGATCTTTGGTCTCCCCTTCGGCAATTTCCAGCTTGCGTGTCAAGGCTGCACGTTCGGCTCTTGCCAAATCAAGCTTAGCGGCTGTATCTTCTTTCTTCAGCTTGTAGCTGTTCAGGTCTTCTTTCTGCTTCACGGCTTCACGGGCGTTTTCTTCCAAATCCTGTTCGATAGTCATCAGGAGGCTGCGGCTCTGGCGCAGCTCTTTATCCTGCGAGCCGGCATCCTGCCTCATCCGCCGCAGCTGCTCTTCAAGAGAGAAAATCTCCTGATCCTGCTTGCCCTCTGTCACCTTCATGCCGGTCAGCTTACTCTGCAGCTCTTCCTTGGCCGACTCGCTGGCCTTACGGGCTGTCTCGGCATTGCGGATCTCCTCATGCGCGGTCTTCTCTTCCTTCTCCAGCCGCTCCAGCTCGGCGACCGCCTGCTTGCGGCTTTCTTCCAGCGTGCGTACCTCGCTCTCAAAGCTGCTGCGCTCCGCCCCGGCGCCTTCCACCTGCTCCTGCACGTGGCGAAGCTCCTGCTCAAGCTGCTTCAAGTCACCGGAGACACGCTGTTCCTCCAGGCGTTTCTCATCCCCGTCATGCCGCAGCTCTTCCAGCTTCCGGGCAGCATTCTCCTGCTCCTCCCTCAGACGGCTGATCCCCTGCTTCAGCTTGGAGATTTGGCGCTCGCTCTCCTCGATCTCGCTGAACAACTGATCCAACTGACGTTTGCGGCTTAACAGGCTGTTGTTCTTCTTGTGCTGGCTGCCCCCGGTCATGGAGCCGCCTGCATTAACTACATCGCCTTCCAGTGTTACCACTCTATAGCGGTACTGGCACTTAGCGGCGATCCGGTTCGCCTGCTCCAGACTTTCAGCAATTACCACATTGCCAAGCAGGCTTCCGACGATGCTTGCATACTTATCTGCAAATCCCACCAGCTCAGAACCGATCCCGACAAAACCGTCCGCGCCTGCCACCATACTAAGGTCGCTTCCGCTAATCTGCCGGGGCCGGATGACATCCAGCGGCAAGAAGGTAGCCCGTCCAAGCTGGCGCTGCTTCAGAAAAGCAATCGCTTGCCGGGACACGGCTTCGTTATCCATGACCACATGCTGCAGCGAAGCGCCCAGCGCGGTCTCAACGGCCATCTCCAGCTTCTCGGGAACCGAGATAAGCTCCGCGACAGCGCCGTGTACACCGCTCAGTTGGCCTTTGCGCGCTCCCTTCAGCACCTCTTTGACTCCGAGCATGAAACCATCGAAGTCATCCTGCATTTCCTTCATCGTCTCATGCCGGGACACCTGGGCTTCGCGCTTCTGCTCCCATTTGCGCAGTCCGCCTTGTGTCTCCTCCAGCAGCTTCTGGCGTTTACTGGTCTGCTCGCTCTCGGTAATGTACGCATTACGGAGTGCGCCAATCTCTTTGCCCAGTCCGGCAATCTTATCCTTAAGCCCTGTATGGGCGGAAGTCAACTCCTGCAGGCGGGCAGTCCATTTGCCGCTTTCTTCCTCGCTGCGGCTCATTCGCCGCTCCAGGCTCTCCTTCTGCTGGTCCGCATAACGAATTTCGTTGCGGGCCTGCGCCATCAGGTTCATCAGCTCCAGAAGAGCGCTCTTCAGCTTTTCTTCCTTGCTCTGGCTGATACCGCCGCTGACGCCCTCCAGCCGGGATTCCTCATCTGCGATCTGCTTCCGCAGCTCCTCCAGAGCCTGCCGGGTCATCTTCAGCTTATGCTCCAGCTCCGCAAGCTCGCGCTGCCGGTCGGCTGAACGCTCGCCTACAGAACCGAGCGTAGCCATAAGCTGCTCCCGGTTGTTCTCCAGGTTGCGTCTGCGTTCCTTCAACAGCTCGCCGTACCCTTCGCTTTTTTCGTTGGCTTCACTGTACCGCAGGAGCTGCTCCTGCAGCTTCTCTACTTCTTCCTCCAGCGTCCGAAGCTCGGAACGCCCGCTTTCCAGCTTGGCATCATGGGCCGAGACAACGGTAGACAACTGAAGCTGTTCGCTGCGCAGCACTTCCAGCCGGTCATTGCCTTCCTTCCAGGCGGTATGTATCCCTTCGATCTGATGGACATATACGGAAATCTCCAGTTGCTTAAGCTGCTCCCGCAGCTCCTTGTAGCGGATAGCCTTCTCGGATTGATCCTTAAGCGGTCCGATCTGATCTTCCAGCTCACTGATGAGGTCATGAATACGGAGCAGATTCTGCTCTGTTTCATCCAGCTTGCGGCCGGCGTCTTTCTTACGTGATTTATATTTAACGATACCTGAGGCCTCTTCAAATATGCCGCGGCGATCCTCGGAACGGGTACTGAGTATTTCTTCGATCCGGCCTTGTCCGATAATTGAATAAGCCTCGCGTCCGATCCCGGTATCCATGAACAGCTCTGTGATATCCTTCAGCCGGCAAGCCTGCTTGTTGATTAAATATTCACTTTCACCACTGCGGTGCACACGGCGCGTTACAGTCACTTCGCTGAAATCCAGCGGCAGCGCGTGATCCTCATTATCCAGCGTCAGCGACACTTCACCGTAATTGACCGCTTTACGCGCATCGCTGCCCGCAAAAATAATATCCTCCATCTTGCCTCCGCGCAGCGACTTGGCGCTTTGTTCGCCCAGCACCCAGCGTATGCCATCGGAAATATTGCTCTTCCCGCTGCCATTCGGGCCTACTACGGCTGTAATGCCGCGCACAAATTCCATTTCCGTTTTATCGGCAAATGATTTAAAGCCAGCTAATTCAATCCGTTTCAAAAACATAACTCGCCTATCACCTCTGCCCCATTATACCATAGCGTTTTAAAGCCTAAAATAGCCCTTGAAACCGAAGAAACCATTGATCTCATGCAAAAATTCCTACCTCAGCACTGATTCGAAAAAGAGCAGCAAAGGTCTGACCTCCGCCTCTGCGCCGGCATTCAGACCACTTGCTGCTCTCCTCCGTCTGCTACTCTATGCAGCCCCATTAACGCGGGCCTGATTTCATCTTATCTTGCAAAATCAGCACTCATGCGCCATCTTCCTTCAGATGTAAAAGTGCCGCCGCCGCAGCCTGCTGCTCCGCTTCCTTCTTGGAACGGCCGCTTCCTTTACCCAGTGACTGGCCCGACATATACACTTCAGAGACGAATTCCCGTTCATGTGCCGGTCCGCGTTCTTCAATAATCCGATATTCCAGCGTACCCAAACCGTGATGCTGTATCAGCTCCTGAAGCTCCGTCTTGAAATCGCTCATCTGCATTTGCAGCTTACCGTCCGTTTCCACCAGCGGGAACACATGATTATCCAGAAACTTCCGGGCCGTTTCAAGGCCCTGGTCCAGATAAAGCGCTCCCACGAAGGATTCAAACACATCGGCCAGCAAGGCCGGGCGGGTTCTGCCGCCCGTAAGTTCTTCCCCTTTACCCAGCAATACATAGCGGCCAAAGCCCAGGCTCTCCGCAAATCTGACCAGTGAAGGCTCGCATACAATTGCAGCCCGCAGCTTGGTCAGCTCTCCTTCAGGTCTGTCCGGCAGCAAGTTGTACAAATATTCTGACACCGTAAGCTCCAGAACCGCATCGCCAAGAAACTCCAGACGTTCGTTGTCCTGGTGCTGGTTGAAACGGTGTTCATTCACATAAGACGCGTGGGTAAAGGCCTGCTTCAGGAGTGCAGCATCGTGAAATTGGATTTGAAGTTGGCTTTGTAACTGCTTCAGGTCTCCTTTCACTGCACTGTCCCCTTACTGATTGTATTTTTTGAGAATAACAGTCGCGTTATGTCCTCCGAACCCGAATGAATTCGACATGGCGATGTTAAGCTCTGCTTGGCGTGGAACATTAGGAACATAGTCCAGATCGCATTCCGGGTCGGGATTGTCCAAATTGATGGTTGGAGCAATCATGTTCTTTTGCAGAGACAGTCCGCAAATAATCGCTTCCACGCCTCCGGCAGCACCAAGCAAATGGCCTGTCATTGATTTGGTGGAGCTGATTGCAACCTTATAGGCATGATCTCCCAGAGCCTTCTTGACGGCAGTTGTTTCCGACCGGTCTCCTACAGGCGTGGAAGTACCATGCGCATTAATGTAATCGACCTCTTCAGGTGCAATGCCGGCATCGCGGATTGCCATCTTCATGCAGCGTGCCGCACCATCCGGATCAGGCTCAGTCATGTGATGGGCATCAGCGCTCAGTCCATAGCCAATAACCTCCGCATAAATCTTCGCCCCGCGCTTCTCGGCATGCTCCAGTGATTCCAGAATCAGAATACCGGCACCCTCCCCCATGACAAAACCGTCACGGTCAACGTCAAACGGGCGGCTGGCCTTCTCAGGCGCATCGTTGCGTGTAGACATGGCTCTCATTGCACAAAAGCCTGCCATCCCTGTCGGACGGATCGTTGCTTCAGAACCGCCGCAGATCATCGCATCCGCATCTCCGCGCTGGATCAGCCGGAAGGATTCCCCAATGGAATGGCTTCCTGTTGCACAGGCTGTCACTGTTGTCGTATTCGGGCCTTTGGCTCCGAAACTAATGGATAGCTGGCCTGAACCCATGTTCGCAATCATCATCGGAATAAAGAACGGGCTGACCCGTTTCGGGCCTTTTTCCAGAAGAAGGTTGTGATTATCTTCCCAAGTGCCCAGACCACCGATACCGGAACCGACGGATACACCGATTCTGTCCGCATCAATGTCTTCACCGATCTTAAGTCCGCTGTCCTTTAACGCTTCTTGGCCGGCAGCCAGGGCAAACTGGACAAACCGGTCCATCTTGCGCGCTTCCTTGCGGCCGAACAACGCTTCGGGATCAAAATCTTTAATTGAAGCTGCAATTTGGGTAGGGTACTCACTGACATCAAAGGAATCAATCGCTGATACTCCGGATTTGCCGCTCATCAGATTATCCCAGAACGTATCCAAATCCTTACCCAATGACGTCATCACGCCCATACCTGTAACAACCACTCTATGACTCAAACGCAATCACCCCATCTGTAGGCTGTATCTTCTTAAGTAGAAACTATATAAACTTCAGCCGCCGCATGATTGTACAATCAGCGGTTCTGTTATTTTCCCTGTAAAGGTGCAGCTCGCATCCTCCGGCATCGCCTTGGCGCTATAAAATGAGGAGAAGTCCCGCCCTGAAAGGAACGGGACTCTCAATCATATGACTCTAGGTATGAGATTGTATGTACTTCACAACTTCACCCACGGTCGTAATCTTCTCTGCATCTTCATCAGAGATTTCCATGTCGAATTCATCTTCCAATTCCATAACCAATTCTACAACATCAAGAGAATCAGCACCTAAATCATCTTTGAAAGACGCTTCTAATGTTACCTCAGCTTCATCGGCACCTAAGCGGTCGATGACAATGCGTTTTACACGCTCCAATACATCGGACATCCGGTTCACCTCCTCTTTTGGTATTATACGAGATATGAAGTCAAAATACCATAGAGCACCAAAAACGCTTTCCGGCCGCCCCGCTTCTCTTCCCCCGTAACATTTTTACTGCTTTTTTGGCCTTACATGTACATTCCGCCATCCACGTGAAGTGTCTGGCCTGTCATGTAGGTTGCCCCTTCCGAGGCCAGGAATACAACCGCCATAGCAATGTCCTCCGGCCGCCCAAGTCTGGCAAGGGGAATCCCCTTCTCATACTCGCTGCGGACTTCATCGGACAGCGCATGCGTCATTTCGGTGTCGATAAACCCGGGAGCGATGCAATTCACCGTAATCCCCCGGGAAGCCAGCTCGCGTGCAGCCGACTTAGTCATCCCAATGATACCTGCTTTGGCGGCAGAATAGTTCACCTGACCGGCATTCCCGATCACGCCAATAACCGAAGAAATATTGATGATCCGGCCGTAACGCTGCTTCATCATCGGGCGGGTAACTGATTTCAGACAGTTGAACACGCCTTTGAGATTCGTTTCGATGACCTGGTCAAATTCTTCTTCCTTCATCCGCATAATGAGATTGTCGCGGGTAATACCGGCATTATTGACAAGAATGTCAATCTTGCCCCAGGTGTTAATGACCTCTTTTACCAAATCCTCCGCCTGCTGGCTGTTGCCGACATCGCCTTTGAGGGCAATGCCCTCCGAGCCAAGCTCGTTGATGCGGGCCACAGTCTCCTGCGCCGCCGCTTCGTTACCGGAATAATTCACGGCCACCTTCACGCCATATTCCGCAAGCAGCAGCGCAATACTGCGGCCAATGCCGCGTGATCCGCCTGTGACAAGTGCCGTCTGGCCTTTTAATGCTGAGAACATGCTATATTCCCCCTTCATCCATTCCACTCACTTTGGTTATACCGGAGCTTACAAGCCCGCCTGTGCACTTTCCAGACTGTTAATATTGACAACCTTGACGTTCTTGTCAATTTTACGGATTAAGCCTGCCAGCACACTGCCGGAGCCGATCTCCACGAAAGTATCCACTCCCGCAGCAATCAGTTGTTCTACGCTGTCCTGCCAGAGCACCGGCGAGAACACCTGACGCACCAGAAGCTCACGGATTTCTTCCGGATCTGTAACCGGAGCTGCCGTGACATTGACAACCACAGGCACAGCAGGAGCATTAAAGGTTACTTTCCCCAGTTGGGCAGCCAGCCGCTCCGCCGCCTCCTTCATTAAGGAGGAGTGGAAAGGGCCGCTTACTTCAAGCGGAATCGCCCGTTTGCCGCCGATTTCCTTGACGCGCTCAACAACGGCGTTGACGCCAGCAAGGGAACCGGAAACGACAATCTGTCCAGGGCAGTTGACGTTAGCCAGCTCGACAGGATTGCCTTCCTCCGAAATGCTGCGGCATAATCCAGCCAATGCCTCGCGCTCTGCACCAAGCACTGCCGCCATAGCGCCTTGTCCGCCCGGAACCGCCTCTTCCATGAAACGTCCGCGCAGGCGCACCAGGCTGACAGCATCCTCATAAGACAGCACTCCGGCGGCTACCAGGGCGCTGTATTCGCCCAGACTGTGGCCGGCAACATAATCCGGCTTCACTCCGTGTTCACGAAGCGCCTCCAGATAAGCTACGCTTGTCGTAACAAGTGCAGGCTGTGTATTGGCTGTCTGTTTCAGCTCGCTGTCCGGTCCTTCAAAAATAAGGCGGCTCAGCGGAAACCCAAGCACCTCATCGCCCTTCTCAAACACCGCACGGCTGTGTGGAAGAGCATCATATACATCTTTACCCATACCGACTGCTTGTGCACCTTGACCGGGAAAGATAAATGCGATTTTACCCATAAATGTGAACTCCTTCTCGTGAGGTCTCAGGAATTACCAGATCAGTACAGAAGCGCCCCATGTGAGACCGCCGCCAAAGCCGACCATCAGCACAGTGTCGCCTTCCTTCATCCGGCCTTCTTCTGCTGCTTCAACCAGCGCTAACGGGATGGATGCTGCAGATGTATTCGCGTATTTGTCAACATTGATTACGCATTTCTCAGGCGGCAGCTCCAGGCGCTGCATCGCGGATTGAATGATACGGATATTTGCCTGATGCGGAACGAACAGATCAATATTCTCTTTGCCGAGTCCCGCTTTGGTAAGAACGCGTTCTGTAGCCGTGCCCATAACCCGCACTGCGAATTTGAAAACTTCACGGCCGTTCATATAAATGAAATGCTTCTTGTCTTCAATGGTCTGATGAGAAGCCGGCAGACGCGAGCCGCCCGCTTCCATCTTCAGCAGACTGCCGCCGGAGCCTTCCGCGCCAAGATCAAAGGACTGGAAGCCTCTTCCTTCCGGAACCTCGCCGATAATAACGGCGCCGGCACCATCACCGAACAACACGCAGGTGTTGCGGTCCGTATAATCCGTAATCCGCGACAAGGTGTCCGCACCGATGACCAGAGCATTGTTATACATGCCATTCTGGATAAAACCTGTTGCCGTTGCCAGACTGTATACGAACCCGGAGCAGGCTGCCGACAAGTCGAATGCCGCTGCACCTTTCGCTCCCAGCTTGTCCTGCAGGATGCAGGCCGTTGAAGGGAAGGTGCTATCCGGGGTAACGGTCGCTACTATAATAAGATCCAAATCTTCAGCCTTCATGCCTGCTGAATCCAGCGCCTTGAGCGCGGCTTCGTAAGCCAGATCCGAGGTTGCTTCATGCGGAGCGGCAATGTGCCGTTCCCGAATCCCTGTACGGGTGACAATCCATTCATCATTGGTTTCGACGATCTTCTCAAGATCGCTGTTCGTTAAAATTCGCTCAGGCACATACTTTCCTGTGCCGATAATCCCTACCGGGCGCAACTGTTTCATGTTTTCACTCACTTCCCGCTAATTTCCTTGGATATGCTGGATACCAATTCCGCTTGCAATGCAATCCGCGCTTGTCTGACTGCATTCTTCACCGCATTGCCGTCAGATGAGCCGTGTCCCTTCACTACCAGTCCGCTCAGACCAAGAAGCGGCGCACCACCGTGCTCCTTGTAATCCATTTTGCCTTTGAGGCCTCTAAGCTCCGGCATCAGCAAACCCGCACCCAGCTTAGTCTTGAGAGACTTGCTGAATTGCTCCTTCAGCAGTGAGAACATCGCTCCTGCCGTACCTTCCATTGTCTTCAGCAATATGTTGCCGGCAAAGCCGTCGCAGACAAGCACATCGCAGCTTCCTGTCAGCACATCACGGGCTTCAACGTTGCCGACAAAATGGATGCCCTCCAGTGCTTCCAGCAGCGGATAGGCCTCCTTGGTCAATTCGTTGCCTTTGCCCGGCTCTGTGCCTACGTTCAGTAGTCCGACACGCGGCTTAGACATACCGTGCACCTTCCTGCGGTAGATACTGCCCATCAGTGCGTATTGCACCAGATGCTGCGGCTTCGCATCCATATTGGCTCCAAGATCCAGAGCCAGCACACCGACATCATCCAGGGTCGGAATCATCGGGGCCAGCGCAGGACGCTCTATACCCTGCATTCTCCCCACGATCAGCAGCCCCGTAGTCATCAGGGCGCCGGTGTTCCCGGAGGAAATCATCGCATCCGCTTCACCATCGTGCACCATGCGTCCGGCAACCACCATGGATGAATCCTTTTTACGGCGGACCGCCTTCACCGGCTCTTCATCGGAACCGATCACATCCCCTGCATGACGTACAGTCACATTGGACGGTTTATTCTTTAGCAGCGGTTCAAGCCTGGCTTCGTCGCCGACAAGAACGATCTGCGTGTCACTCCATTCCGCGGCTGCGGACAATGCGCCTTCTACATTGCATTCGGGTGCGTTGTCCCCACCCATCGCATCAATGGCGATCAGCACTGCGGTTTCCCCCTTCGCTGTATTCTTCAACTGCGGACCGGTATACTACGAAATGGCCCTGAAATACCAGTTCTTCTCCGACATAGGTAAATACGTCCACTTCAGCTTTGCCGTTCCGGCCTGCGAGTGAACGCACCTGCGCTTTGGCAATACATTTCTCACCCAAACGGACCATTCGGACAAAACGGATATCGGCGGAAGCCGTCAGGGCAATCTCGTCATTGATAACCGCAACCGCCAGCGAGTTGGCTTGGGCAAATACATAGTGGCCGCGGGCAATACCGTTTCTGGAGAACACATGCTCCTCACGGATCTCAAATATGGAAATACCGCTGCGGTCCAGCTGTAAGTCTACAATATCACCGATCACTTCGTCTGCAGGCAATGAGCGCACCTGATCATAAGAATGCTCTGCCATCTGCTTCATCCGCTCGCGCAGCTCGGGAATCCCCAGCTCCATCCGGTCCAGCCGGATCGTCTGAATGCTGACTTTCAGCTGACGGGTCAGCTCCCGGTCAGTCACAAAAGGATTGCCTTCGATGATCTGCAGCAGTTGTTGCTGACGCTCTTTCTTGGACATCCGCTCTATGGCGGCTCACCTCCTGGCACATGCAAAAAAGCATTCGGCCGTGAGAATGGCCGCTGTCGTAATAGCTATATGGTTATAAGTAACATTTAGAACCAGGTACTAATATGTAGTATAAAGCATGCCGCTGCAAAAATAAAGCATTGACTTCAAACCATTAGACAAATCCGGCTCCGGTCACTGTTCTATTATCCAAAACATTCTTCTATTTTCAAAAAAAATAACACCTCACCGGCAGATGAGGTGCTACTTTTATTAAAAACTATTGTTTGATGATCTCTCTTGCTTTGTAAGTTCCGCAAACTTTACATACGTGGTGAGCCAGCTTCAGCTCTCCGCATTGTTCGCATTTCACCATGCCCGGCACAACCAGTTTGAAGTGGGTGCGGCGTTTGTCACGGCGTGTTTTGGACGTTCTCCGTTGAGGTACTGCCATTGTGTTACACCTCCTAGTTCCGTTTTAACCCGTTATCACTCGGGATTTGTTCTTAGTCATCTTGCTTGGTAAAGAATCCTTTCAACGCAGCGAGTCTTGGATCGACCACTGTGTTGTCGCAACTGCAGGTGCCTTCGTTCAAATTTTGTCCGCATGTCTGACAAAGACCAAGACAGTCTGCCTTGCACAATACCGAATCCGGCAAGTGCAGTACGAAGTTTTCTTCCACGAACGGGACAAGATCCACAATCTCATCCTCGATGTAAATGAGATCCTCATCTTCATCTTCGGGAAGAAGCGGCTGCTTAAGCCATTTGAAAGTCTCAGCAAAAGGAATATTCAATTTACTGTTAACCTCTGTAAGGCAACGTGCACATAACATGTCCACATTCCCGTTCAATTTCCCCACCACGTTCACACAATCGGTGCCCGCGGGCAGCGCTTTAAGGTCCACTGAAAGTGGTGCAACAGCAAAAATATCCTTTCGCCCCTTGACAAGCTCACTGACATCCATAGTTTCCTGAATATGCAGAGGCTCGTCGGCATTAGCCAATTTGCGAAAGTGAATCTTCATAAGTATCACTCCAAACAAACAAAATTTATTATACCTATCATTACCGAACTTTGTCAACCGTTTTCCCTTTATATTGTTTCAAAGAGACAGACAAATTATGATATAACTAATCAGAATCCCATTATCCAGATACGGAGTGAATATAGCGTGACTACTGTTGGCATTATTGCAGAGTACAATCCATTACATAACGGACATGTTCACCACTTTGAAGCGTCCAAAAAATTGTCCGGAGCGGACAGCGCGATTGTGGTCATGAGCGGTCCGTTCACCCAGCGCGGCGAACCGGCGGCAGTGAGCAAGCAGGCCCGCACGGAGATGGCGCTCCATATGGGCGCCGACCTCGTGCTTGAACTGCCGGTGGCGTATGCCGTTCAGCCGGCGGAATGGTTCGCCTTCGGAGCAGTGGCATTGCTGGAAGCGACCGGGGTCGTGGACAGCTTGTGCTTCGGCTCCGAAGCAGGCACTTTGAGCGCGCTGCTGCCGCTGGCCGGATTCCTGGCCGAAGAGAGCAGCGCGCTCCGGGGCGAGATCCGCCGACGCATGGCGCTCGGAGCGAGCTTCCCCGCCGCCTACAGCGCAGCGGCGGCGGCGGCCTGGGAGGGGTCTTTCATGGGAGATGAAAGACCCTTCGATGCGGCCGAGTTGTTGCGCCAGCCGAACAACAGCCTCGGCCTGCACTATCTGATCGCGCTGCGGCGGCTCGGCAGCGCGATTCAGCCGCTAACCGTGCCGCGTACCGGCGCAGGCTTCCATGAACCGCTGCAGAGCGGTTCATCCATTGCCAGTGCCACTGCAATCCGCAGGCTGCTTGCAGAGGGCGGATCGCCTGCGGCTTATATGCCGGAATATAGCATATCCATCTTGGAGAGAGAGCATGCGGCAGGCAGAGGTCCGCTGAATCTGGAGAGCTTCCGGATTCAGCTTCGCCATTTGCTCTCTACCCGCACAGCTTCTGAGCTGCGCGTTCTGCAGGATATGAATGAAGGACTGGAGCACCGGCTGCTGCGGATTCTTCCGGCACTGCCCCAGTTCTCCGTAAGCGGCCTGCTGGAAGCGCTGAAAAGCAAGCGCTACACCCACACCAGACTGCAGCGTCTCCTGCTCCATGTTCTGCTGAATCACAGCAAAGCAGAAATGACACCCGCTAAGCTAGCACAAGGACCCGGGTATATCCGGGTCCTTGGCTTCCGGGAGAGCGGGCGAAAGCTGCTCAAGAGAATGAAGCACAGCGCAGCCTGGCCTGTTGTTACAAGCCCTGCCCACTTCTCCCATCCTATGCTGGAATGGGACCTGCAGGCAGCGTCCGCTTATGCGGGAGCGTTCACTAATCCGCTGCGTACAGATCTGTACCACGATTATTTACAGCCGCCGGTCAGGGTTTGACCGGCAGCTCCTCCATATATTTCAGCGCTTCCGCCAGCGTAGATACAGGCACAAGCTTCATTGACGTGCCTATTGCATCCGCCTTGGCCTTGGCTTCGTCATAATTTTTGACCGGCACGAAGAAAATCCCCGCCCCTTTCCGGTCCGCCGCGACGATCTTATGCTTGACTCCGCCAATTGCTCCTACAGTACCCTCAGCATCTATAGTCCCTGTACCTGCGACCCGATGGCCTTTAGTTAGATCACCAGGAGTCAACTGGTTATAAATCTCCATCGTGAACATCAGGCCCGCTGAAGGTCCGCCGACGTCCGTACTGACAAAGCTGACGGTTTTCCCTGGCGCTTTGGGCTCCACCTTTTGAACGGCGCCGATAACAACTCCAAGCCCTGGCTTAGACGCACCAGTCTTGGTATCCTTAACCTCAACGAGCGTGACTTGCTCCTTCACTTCTTTGCCTTCCCGCTGCAGCACAACCTCTGCCTTATCACCGACTTTCCTTGATGACAGAAGGGCGGATAGAGCCTCAGGACCACTTAAAGTCTGTCCTTCAACGCTGATGATTTTATCGCCAGGCTTGAACTGCTCCTGATTGCCTGTTACCGGGACCGAAAACACAAACAAATAATCCACAACGTCTTCATAGGGGATATTGGCCGCATGGTAAGCCGCCTGTACAGCATACGACTGCGAGCTGTCCATGTAATAGACCTGTTCAGCCGCATACTCCTGCTCTGTTTTATCCCCCAGACGTGCCTCTTTAAGGACAATTTCGGCATTGGAATTAAATACAGAAGCGATCAGCAGGGCCACATTGGCGTAACTCGCGGACACCGTGGTCATCATGAACGTCCCCCGTTCACTAGAATCGGCATTCTGTACATGAATCATCGGAGCCACCTCGGAGGCACTGCCCGGTTGATAAACAATGTAAGGCGTATTCATAAAAACAACCACATAGAGAATAACCACGAATGTGAACAAGTAGGCTGTGGCGCGGAATCCTACCCGGCGTTTCGGTTGCCTCACTGCTTTTCCCTTCTTTCCCACGGCACTATGCTGTACATTCTGTGTGAACTTATTCATTATCCTTGGATTTTAATAAAAGCAAGCGTTTCGACTGAGGCATGATGGTTGTCTCAACTGCATAAATTGATAACAGTCTTAAGGCTATTGTCTATGCTATGAAGAGGTGATGCTCAAAATGAATAACTTTAAAATACACCGGATAACCACAGCTTCTGCGCCCTTCCTGGGCGGAAGCGTCGCCATTCTGCTCGCCATTGCCATCGTCTCGGCGCCGGAGTCCGCATTTGCAGCATCCCTGCAGGGTCTTAAGCTCTGGTGGACTATCGTTTTCCCGGCCTTGCTGCCCTTCCTGATCCTGTCCGAAATGCTGACCGCCTCAGGTCTGGTGCACGGCATAGGTGTGCTGCTGGAGCCGCTCATGAAGCGGCTGTTCCGGCTGCCGGGAGCCGGCGGCTGGACGCTGGCGCTGGGAATGGCCGCAGGGTTTCCCGCCGGAGCCGGCGGGGTGATGCAACTGTACAAACAAGGCAGCATTACGGACAAGGAGGCCGGACGGATGGCCGCGCTGGTCCATTTCGCCAGTCCGGTTACCTTGCTTATCGTGGTGGGCGCAGCCTTTTTGCACAATCCTGCAGCGGGGTATGCCCTGCTGGCCATTCACTGGCTTGCAGGACTGGCCTCAGGCTTTACCGCCGCTCTGCTTGGCGGACAATCAAAGAAGCAAGCTGTATCCCCTAAAACAGGGACAAACCGCAAACAGGCCTCTTTGCTGAAACGTGTACATCTTGCAGCCTTAACAGCCCGTTCACAGGATGGCCGCAGCTTCGGCAGGCTGCTCGGTGAATCTGTTGGTTCCGCAGTGCAGAATCTGATGATCGTTGGCGGCTATATGATTATATTCGCTGTAGTCATCAATATTGCCTCAACCGTATTTCCGCAGTTGCCTGCGGCATTGCCGGCAAGTCTGCTGGAGATTCATCTTGGCGCAAATGCCCTTACTTCTGGAGGAACAACGGCTGATCTCTTAGACTCCTCGGGCATCATTGGAGCAGCTATGCTGTCTGCAGCCCTGGGCTGGAGTGGAATTTGCGGACAATTACAAGCATTAACGGTACTGAAACAGGCCGGAGTCCGTTTTTTGCCTTTTGCCGCCGTCCGGCTGCTGCACGGGACATTCGCCTTCCTGTTCACTATGCTGCTGTGGAAGCCGCTATTGAACTTACACCCGGCTGTCCTGCCTGCGGTTGCAGCTCCAGAAGCCGACTGGCCCTCCGGCACGCTAAATCCTTTGACCGTCTGGAGCACTCTGCCGCAGCTGTTTGGACTGCAATCGCTTCTGTTGCTGCTATTAGCAGCTCTCTCCGGGGCCGTTTATGTTATTACTTGGCTCCGCCGTCCATCCGGTTGAATTTGAGCTTCATTGCCTGTTCCACCTCTGGCGTCACAAAATCCGAAACGTCCCCTCCAAAATGGGCAATTTCCTTGACTACGCTGGAGCTAAGATAGGAATATTTAGGATTAGTCATCATAAATATCGTTTCGGCGTCAGGGTCCAAATTATGATTGATGGATGCGTTCTGCAGCTCATACTCGAAATCGGTGACCGTGCGGATTCCCCGGACGATCACCTGGGCATCCTTTTGCCGGACATAATGAACCAGCAGGTCACGGAAGCTGTCTACCTCCACATTCGGAATGTCCACAGTAGCCTGACGCAAAAGCTCCGTACGCTCTTCAACCGAAAATAGCGGATTCTTGCTTAAATTGTTAAGTACGGCAACAATCAGTCTGTCGAACTGTTTGGCTGCGCGTTGAATAATATCCATATGTCCCAGCGTCACCGGATCAAAGGTTCCAGGATAGATGGCGACACGTTCTTTTCTAATTTGCAGACTCATCATTTCCCTCCTTACCGCTCTCTTCTTCGTGAAGAGGCGCGGCTTCAAACTCATAAATAGATACTGTTGTCTCTCCATATACAGCCTGCCGCGTTCTATAGAATCCCGGAATATTCTCCGGGTATTCATAGCCCGATTCATGTTCCAGCACGATAACCGCGCCCAAGCTCAGCAGTCCTTTCTGAACCATTGTCAGCATCAATTCATCCCCGTGCTTCATCCGGTACGGAGGGTCCAGGAAAACAAGATCAAATACCCTTCCGCGTTTCTCCAGTGCACTTAAGGCCCGTCCGGCGTCATTGCGGTAGACCTCTGCCTGCCCCTCCAGCTTGGCCGCCTTCAGATTCGCGCGTATAGTATCAATGCTCTTTTGCTCCATATCCACAAAAACCGCGCTATCCATTCCTCTGCTCAAGGCTTCAATCCCCAAGCCGCCTGTCCCGGCGAACAAATCCAGTGCAGCTCCCCCTTCAAAATAAGGGCCAATCATGCTGAATATCGCTTCTTTCACCTTGTCAGTTGTAGGCCGCGTTCCGTTGCCCGGAACACTTTTCAAAGGTCTGCCCTTTGCACTTCCCGATACAACTCTCACCAATCATTCACCCGCTCTTGTATCTCTGTTAGTTATGCCGTATAAGGCATAAGTCCAAGCCTATAGTACCACAATTGTCCGTTGAAATAAAAAGAATGTCTTTATGTGTCATATTTAGGGGACGGCAGATTTTTTCAGACTGTCTATGTATAAGAATGGGACCTCAGGGACATCATGTAACTATCGACATCACAAAATGTCGTAGACAACCGCGGAGCAGGCTTACGTTTCCCCATAAGCTCTTCGTCCGGTTTCTCCTCTCCCATGAAAGGGCACCCCGAAAGGGGTGCCCGATTTTATGCGTATAACACCGTTAATCCGTAATAATTTGGTTACAAAAAGAAAAGCCCGGCACCTGACCGCGCCGGACTGGTAAAGTTATTTGATTCGCTTAAGCTGGGCTTCCTGTTCGATGGACCGGGCCGAGAGCAGTTCAATAATCCGATGCTGATTCTCAAGAATGGATTCTATATTGATAACCCGTTCATTCGTTTCTAACACAGCACGTTTAATCAAATGCTGATCTTCTTCAATACGGCTAAGACGCTCATCAATTTGTTCAAAATGTTCATCAAATTGGCCAAGTCGCTCATCAATTTGTTCAAAATGCTCATCAAATTGGCCAAGTCGCCCATCTATTTGGCCGAGATACTGATTCACACCGTTCAATCTTTCATCCGTCCGGTCCAACCGTTCATTCACAGGAACTAATTCTTCCCGTATAACCGACCGCAATAATTGCACCAAATCATTATCCATGCGCTCCGCTCCTTCAAACTTAATATATAGATTGTATCAAAATCAAACTGCTTATACTAGTTGAGAAATTAGGGCGTTCACATGCTATTACCTTTATTTGTTTTTGGCGTACAGCCAGTTATAATAACCGGCATGCTTGATCTCGTCCGTCATAATCTCGAAGATCCAGTCCCGGTACAGGGGATTGATATGCAAATACAGGGTACGGTATTTCTCAAACGCTTTTAGCTCACCTAAAAGTGCTTTTTCAATGCCCTCCAAATAACTTGCCGGCAGCTCTTCAGCTGCTTCTTCCACAGCCGGAGGAGCCATTCCGGTTAACCGGGTATATAAGTTTCTGAACATAGCCCTGTGTTTTCTTTCGTCATTGCGGATGCTGATAATGACCTCTCTTTCCTGCTCAGTGGGGGCAAGTTTGATAAGAAAGTCATAGAACACTTCATCGTTACGTTCACCTTGAATGGATTGCTCGATCAGCTTAAGCACCATATCATCGTTCCGATAATACACCCGGTTGGCCAGATTGGGGTAAACAGCATAATAAGGTTGATAATTCATTTCAGATGACACCGCCTTAGGCTAAAGTACGAACACTGGTTACAGGATATTCACCCATAAACCAAAGGGTACCTGTCAGCTATGGCGGGCCGATTCAATCTGTCATCCCTCATCTTCAAAAAGCGGTGTAGACAAGTATCGTTCTCCGGTATCCGGGAGAATGACAACGATATTCTTACCTTTATTCTCCGGACGTCTGGCGATCTCAGCAGCGGCGTATACGGCGGCCCCGGATGAAATACCCACAAGCAGGCCTTCGGTTCTGGCAATGCTCCGTGCTGTTTCGAATGCAGCCTCATTCTTCACCTGAAAGATTTCATCGACAACTCCATAATTGAAATTATCCGGCACAAAATTGGCTCCGATGCCCTGTATCTTGTGTGCGTTTGGTTTCCCTCCCGATAGAACTGGTGAATCCGCTGGTTCAACGGCAATGATCTGTACATCCGGTTTTCTTGCTTTCAGAACTTCCCCGACACCTGAGACAGTGCCCCCCGTACCCACTCCCGCCACAAAGATGTCAACTTCACCTCCGGTATCTCTCCAAATCTCCTCTGCAGTAGTCTCACGGTGGATCTGCGGATTAGCCGGATTGCTGAATTGCTGGGGAATAAACGAATGGGGCGTCGCGGCCGCCAGTTGCTCGGCTTTTTTGACCGCACCAAGCATCCCTTCAGCTCCCGGAGTCAGTACCAGCTCCGCGCCAAGTGCTCTGAGCAGCTTGCGGCGTTCCACACTGAACGTTTCCGGCAGCACAATGATCAGCTTATAGCCAAGAGCGGCGGCTGCAAAAGCAAGGCCAATTCCTGTGTTTCCGCTTGTAGGCTCGATCAGAACTGAATCCTTATGGATCAATCCTTTGGCTTCAGCATCTTTGATCATAGCAAAACCGATACGGTCCTTAACGCTTCCTGCCGGGTTGAAATATTCCAGTTTGCCGATCAGTCTGGCCGGGATCTGGTGGATTTTCCCGTAATTCGCTAACTCCAATAGCGGAGTGTTTCCAATCAGTTCTGTCAGGTTCTTCGAAATATTAGGCATGTTTACCCCTCCAATAAAATTACTGATGCGCTTTAATCCATTCACCAATATCGGTAATTACCTGTGAATCTACCATGCCGGGAATATTATATTCTGCAGTTGTTCCTGCACCCGCTCCATCATAATTGACGAAGAAATGATTAAGGCCCGGGTACAGCTTAAATGAAGCTGCGGCATCACCTTTCAGAACTTCCTTCCAAAGCGGGAAATCTGTGTCCGCATAGACCTGGAAATCATCACTGCCCTGGAGTACAAGCACCGGCTTGGTCAGCTTTCGGGCCAGATCCGCCGTACTATGTGAATCCATCTCCTTGAAATAATATGCAGGAACATTGAACACACTTGGAGCTGCCAACGCTTGCTCAAGGGTTAACGCAGACAATGATTTTGCTTTGGTAAGTTCAGCATCGAGTGCTGCATTAGCCTGTGCCTTGAGCGGATTGGCGTCATCCATTGTATTAAGGACGGCCTTGTTCTGGTCGTATATAATTTCCCATAGGCTTCTCGGTGAGCCTGCCAGCAGAATCAATCCGGCAAAATCTCCGCCATCGGCATCAATTCTCGGTGCCAGCATTCCGCCAAGACTATGACCGGCCAAGTAGACTTTACCAGGGTCTAACCGCTTGTCCTGCTTAAGCAGCTTGGATGCGGCAATGGCGTCCTCCACCGTTTCTTCCTTAACAGTTATACGGGCCCCCGCAGCTCCTGTAAATTCCTGAGGATACGCATGAGTCCGCTTATCGTAGCGAATGACGGCAATGCCTTGCCGGGCAAGTCCATATGCAATATCCCTGAATGGTTTATACGCATAAGCAGTTTCGTCATAATCCGAAGCGCCGGAGCCTTGGACGAGAACTACAGAAGGCAGCGGATGAGCCGATTTCTTGGGAAGTGTAAGCACGCCTTTGAGCGGATGCGCGGTCCCTGCACCAACAATAACCTCCTCCTCTGTTACTCCCTCTGGAAGCTTAAGCTCCGGTGCTGAGGCAGCAGGAGGCGAGAACAACAGGCCGATAATTTTGCCGCTGCTGTTGACGGCTGTTGTAATGATCAGATCCCCCTTGGCAAAAGAAGCAGTGCCCGCAATGGAAATCTTGCCATTCTCGTTGTGGCTGGATACGTCACTCACCTTGATGAACTCTCCATAAGTAGCAGCCATACCCTCCCAAGCCTGCTTAAGCGCTGCTGCCGGAAGGGCTTTTTTCACGTCCTCACTAAAATAACGCTGCGATAGTACCTCATATTTTCCCTTGGCAAGCAGCCCTACAACCGTCTCCGAGTAATTTTGTGGAGTGTTCACTGCGGCTTGGGCTGAGGCTGAATCATACGATGTGACTAAACCCATAGCGTTGAATAATGCTAGCGGGACATAAATGCGGTTGTTCTGCTGAACAGCCTTGCCATCAATTACAAGCTTGTCCTTTCCGTTAATGATCACTTCACTGCCGCCCAGCTTCAGTGTTAACTGCTGCCCGTTGCGGCTTAATTGCAGAAGCTTGTCTTTCTTACTATAAGCAACTTCCAAACCAAGCGCTTTACCTGCCGTACCAATAGGTACCATTACTGTATTTCCGGTTACATAAGGGGCTCCGCCGGCTGGAAACTTCAGCACCTCATTGTCGACACTGAATTTCACCGTAGTCCCTGCCCCATGTGCGGCTGGTGCCGGCCAAGACCATACCCCCAGCAGCAGAATGCAGGCTAAGAAGAACGTTATTCTTTTGTTCATCCCAATAATCTCCTCTCTGAAATTACATCCTCTTCTAATACGAATTCATATGGTAAATGGTTCAATTTTTGTTCTGATTAACCGGCTTGTCCGTGGCAGTAGAGCAGAAAAGCGCGTTCCCGGCACAATAAGCCCCGGGAACGCGCAGATTGACACACAGCCTTAGATGAAGCAGGAACTCAAAATAATGACCAGCAGGATGAAAAGCACCAGGATCGCAGATGTAGACGTAAAAGGACTAACGTGATGGCCTACATTTTCTACTTCTTTACCGCCATAACCACAATTTGCTCCCATGAGATAACCTCCTTCTGAAAGATCACTACAGAACAGAATATGTACCTTTTTCTTTGGCAGATTGGGCAAAATGGTTTATTTTTTAGGCAAGCTTTATTTACGATTCTCTGTAGTTCCATAAAAAACAGCATCCTGTCATATCCGTGGTTAACGGCTTGACAGGATGCTGGTCATTAATCTGAAACTAAAATACCCTGAAAGCTCTCCGGACCGACACGAACCGTACCGGCAAGGTTCGAGGAAACGAACGCTGTGTAGGTCAATTGCGGGGTGATCGGAGGCAAGAAATCAGCTGCAGAAAATGTGATTACCTGTGGAGCCAGGACACTAAGGCTGAAGGTGGAGGTGGCAGAATAAACCACCGGATCGGTTGGCAGCGTACCTCTAACAATTGTTATTGTTATACCCACCGGATTAAGCGGAAGCGCTACCGATATCGTACCAGTGAGCAGGACACGCGGGTTAGTTGTTACCCCAGCGGTGATTAAGCCAATTTGACCGAACAATTGCGGAGTATTAAGGATTGAAATTGGAATGGAAATGGAGCCTGCAGTGCTGGCATTCTGCGATGTTCTTGCATCAAGATAAGTTCCCATAAAAGCACCTCCTTTCATCGTTTATACAATATAGTATTCTGTAATCCAGCCGATGGCTTGGTCATATCGACTGCAGTCAAAGCCTCTTTATATGACTCTACCATTTCCCGATATAGGAGCTTATCAATCTTTCTTTGAGCCTTCCCTTTTATTGAACGCAAGTTCAAAAAGTCCCGTTGCCGACAGCCCTGCAAGCCCCCCTGCCCAAAGGCGCAAAATTAAATTCATGTCTGTAAACGGATATGCCACAGCGCCGACAAACAGGCCGATAATTAAGCCTACCGCCGGAACGAGGTTGCGTGGAATCTTCACTGTATTCTTCACCAGTTGAACAAGAGCCATTACAAATACGGCTAAGACTGAAGCGAACGCCAGCACATTATTTAACGCGTCGTTCCCCATTTGGAATCACACCTCCTTTTTGGCTGAGAGCAGACCCGCCCGGTACAATACGGTAAGTGTTCTGTAAAAATCATAGCTGCCTCCATCAGGCGTATCCAGGAGACCTGCCGAGGCAGCAGCGTCAACCGCAGGCTGCGCCCAATCCGGCACTTTCATTGCTGCCCGTCCTTCGAATACCGCAAGCTGCTCCATCACACTCTTAAGAGTCTGACCTTGCTCCTGGACTCCGGTCTTTAGCGTATCTTTGCTCGCTGTAAGTCCGGACAGCAGCAGGCGGAGTTCCTTCAGTTCTGTCTCCAAATCAATGAGTTTCTGTTTATCTTCCGCCGACATCTCATCATCCTCCTTAATTTCATCATATTGGAATAAATTATAGGTATTCATAATTTGTATAAGCTTGGACGCATAATCTGGATCAGTGGCATAACCTGCCGCTGCGATCTCACGGGCAGCAGTTCTACCGTCCACATTGATGACCCTGCTGTACAGGCTGCGGTTCCAGGACACCCCTCCGAGTATCACGGAAGAGTGGTCCGCAATGGATTCACCCCAGTTGTTGTAAGCACGAAAAGCCGCTGAGACCTGGATGGCTTGTCCCTTCCGGTATTCAATGGTCCGCATGATGATGCTTCCGGCTGGACCGCTGCCTTTTATCCCGAACAGGTTGCCTGCCTTAACAGTTAACCCGCTGCTGCCCCAGCCGGATTCCAGTGCTGCCTGTGCTATCGTCAGTGAAGCCGCAATATGACTGTGCTTCATGTCCGCAACGGCAAAAGGCGCAATTCTGGCAATAAAGTCGTTCTTAGTCATGTCCTCACATCCTTTCTCTATATCTAATGCTTGTTCCGTAAAAATGCGTGTGCTGTTGGTCTGACGGAATCACAAAAAACCTTTCCCCACAGCACGCCGGATGATTCACCAGCGGTATGAAGAAAGGTTATAGCATAGCTTGATATGTTCTAGTAGGCGGCTTCAAAGGTGATCCGGTTCTTGCCGCTGCGCTTGGAGATATACAGTGCCTCATCCGCCAGCCTTAGCGTCTCATCCGTGTCGGCACCATCAGGCGACCATATTGCGGCACCTACACTGCAGCCTACATGAATGTTTTCTCCTCTGATCACAATGGGCAGGTTGATCTTGCTGATGATCCGTGAAGCCACGATTTCCGCTTCCTGAGCAGGCTTGCTTGCTGATGTATTAAGAACGACGATGAACTCATCTCCGCCCAGGCGGGCGACAATTTCATTATCGCGGGTGCAATCCAGCAGCCGGAAAGCCACCTCTTGCAGTAGAGCATCGCCAGTAGCATGACCGAGCGTATCATTGACTTTTTTGAAGCCGTCCAGATCAAGGTATAAAAAACTGAGTGTGGTCCGGTTTTGCTTAGCTTTGCTGACCGCATGGGCCAGGAACTCATCCAGCGCAGCGCGATTTGGAAGCCCGGTGAGCTTGTCATGCAGTGCCATATCCGACATATAGGTCAGCTTGCTCTCTACTTTGGTCAGATTATTGACTAAATGGCGTAAGGAAGCGGACAGAACCGCCACGTCCTTGAAGCGTGTTGAGGCCGGAATTTCCACGTTTGCTCCGGCGCTTAGGAGATCGGCTGTTTTCGTAATATTGTTGAGCGGCCGGGTAATCCAGCCAGCAAGAAACCAGCCGACGACAGCGAACAATACAGCAGAAGCCAATCCGCTAAATGCGATAAAACGCTCAAGCCGATGAACCGAAGCAAAAGCCACATCTGTTGGCTGACGAATAATCACCGTCCAACCCAGACCCGGATAATTCTGATAACCCTTGCCATAGGCATATCCTGTCAGGTAAGACTCCTTCTTGCTGCCATCCTCTTCTACCATCCAAGAGTTCGTCCCCGCCCTAGCCGGCCCGAGGGCTTCATCCGACATTTTCTTGCCTACCAGCTCCGCAGGACCGAGCAGAATGGTATCATCCTTCTTACTGACCACAAACGCCTCCACGTCCTGCAAACGTTCCTTCAGGGGAGCCATAATTGACTTCTCCACCTCACGCGACCATTCCCAGCTAAGATGCGCAGCCAGCACGCCGCTGACCTGCCCCTCTTTGCTGTATACAGGAGCACTTACATCTACGAATTGCAATACTTCCCCGCTTGGATTCGGCAGCAGCTTGGATAACAGCACCGCGTCATGCACATCGCCAGTGTACAGCCCCTTCAAGCCTTCCTGGAAGACGGGTCTTTGGCTGATATTTTGTCCCAGCAATAAATTGTCTGTAGACGAGAGCACCATCCCCTTGGCATCGAGAAATCCAATCCAGGTGAACACCGGCAGGCTGCTCTTCAGCTGATTCAGCAAGCCGCTGACCTCCGCCTGATCTGCCGGCGCCTGAAAAGCCTTAAGCTTGCTCAGCACCTCTATTTCCGCAGAACGCGACCACATGAATTGATCCAGCTTCTCAGATAGCTGATAGGCTTCCTCGGCAAGTGAACCTCCAATACTGGCTTCAACAGATTTCGAAGACTGGTTGCCGATGACATAGCTTAGCAAAACGGTTATTAGAATGATAACAACTGCAAAAGTACTTGCAAATAAGGTACGCAGGTTAAAGGACATTCAAATTCTCCTTGTCGAAATGAGTCAATATTTATGTATCGGCATCTTTCTTAATTTAACTGATGTCTTGTAGCAAAATTATACTGATTTCAATGCATGATAGTGCTTACAATTTGGCAATATAGTATAATCTGCTCAGCAACCACAACAAGGAGTGATTGGTAATGACTGAACAATTTGAAATGTACGATGACCCGTTCAAGATGCTTATTCTTCTGGCTACACTGGTATCCGAGAAACAGGGGGTAGAGCTCAAATATGAGCATGTCCCCTCCTACAGCAACGAAGTTTTCTCCATCGAGAATGAGAAGTTCATCTATAAAAAGGATGGAACCGAAATTACTTGGTTTGAATTCCTTGGCAGAGACATCTCCTGCTCCCGGGACCTGAAGCGTTCTGAATACAACAAGATGTTCGTCGATTGTATGGCTTCGCTCTATAATTTGTAAATTCCCGCCAGTTTCTACATATATAATTGCAATAAAAAACAGGAATACCATCGCCTTGTCCTAATGAGCGGCGGGGTGTTCCTGTTATTTTAAAAATAGCACTTTAGTAGATTGTCCTATTGAGTCCATTTCGATATAATAGCAGAAAAGCTAGCGGAGGTAAAAATGGACGACTCCAGCAGAAAAGAACCATTCCGATATGTAATGAACCAGCCTATAGAATGCTGGCTTGAAATTCCCGCCAGCAGTTCCGGTCCTGGTGCCGGGAAATTAACTGAAGGGGTACTGCTTGATCTCAGCCGTTCCGGCTGCAAAGTACGCACCTCGCTTAATATCCGGTTTACCACGGGCGATACGAAGCTGACGATCCATTTCCAGCTTGCGGAAGAAAAGCTTCAATTCGAAGGCAGCGTACGCTGGGGCTGGATGTTTGGACTCGGCCAATACCAGTACGGGATAAGACTTGATTTGCAGGAAGCGGAAGAAGAGCAGCTTCTCCGCGAGCTGGAAATCTGGACGAATGGACGCAGCGCACAGGGACTATAGAACATTTGGAATGATAGACGCCCTCATTCAGAGGACGTCTTTTTGGATTGCAGAAACCTAGGCGCCTTCCCCTTTGCACAAAAGCGAAAGATCGGCTCATGCCAAGCTTCGCTTCACGCGGCGGAATGGAATTAGTTCTCGATCCTTTTTTTCACAAGCAAAGTAGTTACATAAACAAGTATCGCTCCAATAACCGCTTCAAATAGGAACGGCCAAAAGTTGTTTACAGAGATATCCACCTTAAGATTGCTTGGTACAGATGACGTTTGATAAACACTAAACCGGAAAGCATTCTCAAGACCAATTGTTTGATTGCCCCATATCTGCATCTCTATGAAATTCAAACCATTCTCAAGCACCATAAAAACCGCAATTCCAATCCATATTTTCCCTTTTATCCGCAAGCTTCTGACCACAGTGATGACGAACATCAAGAGAATGAGTTCAAAACCGGCCAGCCAGACAAAATAAAAGGCGTTCCAAGCAGCCACGGTCCAGAAATGCTCAGTAAGAAAATCAGGAGAATAGGCAAGTATATAAATTCCCAAATGGACTGCGGCAATACCTAACACAGACAGCAGCAGCACCCAGCAGAACAGCAGCGGTGAAAGCACATTCTGAATGATAGGGACCGGCACAAGCCGTCTGGCATAGGATCTTAGATAACGGTCATAGCTGATGATCGCGGAGATCACCAGAGAATAACCGAAAACACCATACGTCAGCATATTAATCGAGATCAGATCGGTGCCCATGGAGCTGTTCGTAATCCATATTCCAGCCTGGACAAGCAGCATGATGACAAAGAAAGCGAGCACCCGCTCCCGTTTGCGCCTAAAATCGTATTTCAATAGCTTCAGCATTCTGCGTACACCTCTCTAAACAGTTCATCGACGCTTTTTCCACGCTGAAGCCGAAGCTCCTCAACTTCACTTTGCAGCACCAGCCCGCCGTCCTTTATAAAAATCACTTCATCAAAAATCCGCTCAATGTCCGTCACCAGATGCGTGGAGAGCAGAATTGTACTATCTTCCTCATAGAACTCCATCAGCGCATTGAGAATCCTCGTCCGGGCAACCGGATCGACTCCGCCAATTGGCTCATCCAGGATATACAAGCTGGCCTTACGTGAGAGCACCATGGTCAGCTGCAGGCGTTCGCTCATCCCTTTGGACAGAGTCTGTACCTTGTCTTGCTCCCTAAGCTTCATGAATTCCAGCATCCGCTTCGCTTTGCCTTCGTCGAAGTCGGGGTAGAAATCCTTCTGAAATTTCAGCGCGTCCCCTACTCTCATCCAAGGCTCGGTCAAGGGACGGTCCGGCATGAACGACACCAGTGTTTTGCTTGCTTCGCCCACCGGGACGCCCAGCACGGAAATATTGCCTGAGGTCGGCTGAGCCAGACCGGCGATAAGCCTCATAAGAGTACTTTTACCGCTGCCGTTGCTGCCAAGCAGTCCGACGATTTTACCGGCACTCAGTGAAAATGAAACTTCACGCAGTGCGTGTTTGGAGCCATATTTTTTGGTTACATTCTGTACTTGAAGTATCCTGTCCACCGCAACAATCCCCCTATTGTTTATTACGCGTCTGAATATTCTCCGCCACAGCCGACAGAATATCTTCACCCTGAAAGCCAAGCTCCTGCATGCCGCGAATGAAACGGTCCAGCACATCCTGCGCCATTTCTTTTTTGATCGTCAGGATCGTCTGTTCATTGCCGGTCACATATCTGCCCATTCCCCGCCGGGTCTCCACGATTTCTTCACGCTCCAGTTCCTGAAAGGTTCTTTGCACCGTATTCGGATTAATTTGCAGCTCAGCGGCCAATTCACGCACGGAGGGGATTTTATCGCCCGGCTTCAGCTTGCCTGTAACGATCTCCCCTTTGATGTAATTCATGATCTGGAGATAAATTGGCTGATTGTTGTCGAATTCAATAGTCATCAAGCAACGTCCCTTCGTCTGAACACGGCAAACCCCGCCAGGAGAAACAGCAGCATATAAACGGCAAGCATCATGATCGAAAAGCCCAGGGTCATCCCCGGAATCGGCGCCCCGCCACTCTCGTAGGCAGACAGATCCAGATTGGGAAATAATACGTATTTATAAAATTCGCGGGAGATCACCATCCTGTCAACTGTAATGGCAAATATCGTAGCACCAATGGTTACGCCAGTGGAGGTGGTCAGTGTTCCGAGCATAAAAGCGAGCGTTGCATACACAATCATGTACACGCAAGTGTACAACAAGGAAGTAAGGATATCAGTGAACCCTGTCTCGCCTCCGCTGCCTCCAAACCACAACATCCCCGCGACAAAAGTCGCAGCAGCAGTAACCAAGGTCATGCTTAGGCCATACAGCAGTACAGTCACATATTTGGAGGCCAAAATCGCCGACCGGCTGCGGGCGCGGATCAGCAGGAACTTGATGGTTCCCTGACTGTGCTCCTTGGCTACAATTCCCGCCGTTCCGATAATGACTATAATTGTAAGCATCTGGCCGACTTGGGACGGCAGCAGCATTTCTGCTGTAAAAGCTGACGGCGAAGCATAGCTCGCACCAGCAACCGAGTGTACAATATAGCCCAGCAATAGCGGCAGCAAAATTAGAAGCCCATAGGCGATGAAAAAGGTCCGTTTCTTCGATAGCTTCAGCCACTCATTCAGAACCAGCCTGTTAAATTTACGCAATTCGGTTTCCTCCCGTCCATTTCAGGAAATCTTCCTCTAGGCTTTGCTTATTTTCCGTAATCCGGTAGACCCCCACTTTGGCTTCACTAAAAGCTGCAACAAGCTCCGGTACCTTCAGGTCCGGCAGGTTAACAATAACCTCAGAATGTGCCGCATCCATGCGGACAAGCTGTACATCCTGCTTCGCTTCGATGACTGACACGGCAGCAGCGACCTCGTCAACACGGATTGCAAGCGATACAGCAGCCTCCGCCTGCGCTTCTCCTCCAAGTGAAGTTACCGTCACCAGACTGCCATTCTGGATCACAACAGCACGATGGCAAATTTGCTCGATCTCTGCAAGCATATGACTGGAAATCAGAATCGCTATCCCCTCTACCTCTGCTATCCTGCGCATATATTCGCGCATTTCACGGATTCCTGCGGGGTCAAGCCCGTTCGTAGGCTCATCCAGAATAAGCAGCTTCGGTGAATGCAGCAGTGCTTGTGCGATCCCCAGACGCTGCCGCATCCCCAGGGAATAGGCCTTAACCTTCTTGCTCATGGCTTCCTGCAGACCGACCAGCTCCACAACTTCATCGATCCGTGACCCGGCAATGTTATCGCTCATCCGCTGATATTGCTTCAGATTATCATAGCCGGTCATATGACCGTAAAATTCTGGATTCTCAATAATCGCCCCTATATGGGCGATAGCCTTGTTGAAATCTTTACGAATGCTGTGGCCTTGTACCACTACATCCCCTTCCGACATTCGGATCAGCCCTGTCATCATGCGGATGGTAGTCGTCTTCCCGGCACCATTTGGACCAAGCAGACCGACAATCTCACCCTTGCGGATGTCAAAAGACAGCTTGTTCACAATAGCTTTTCCCTTAATAATTTTGCTGACTCCATTCATTTGCAGAACCGGGAGATCAGCCTCTTTCCCTGCAGGCCCTTGCTTATACGCAGTCTGATTCATAACAGCCTCCTGATCGGTATTATTTATCGCTTGGCGATATATATAAGGAATGTATCTGTGTATTAGTTACATAGTACACCGACTCAATGATTTTGTAAAGCCTATAAACTCAAGTGTTTATTGCTTGTCTGTTATTCGCCTTTTTATATTTACTAATGATAGCAATCCAATACAATCTATTAAATCGACATATATTGTGTTATCAAAAGAAAAGGAGGTGAGCAAACATGGCGGTTCATTCGATCGGTGCAGTTGCCAACCTGGACCCAACTCTCGCCCCTATATCGCAATTCGTTCAGCTTCGCATCACGAACACCACTGGAGCAAGACTCCAACCTATTGTGGTCAATGCTTACAGCGTTACAGATGCCGGACCTGAAGGTGTGGTTGAAACACTGTATTTCACAACAACTTTTGCAATCGCGAGTGCACATGGTGTAGTTACTCTTGTAATTCCTACTACGGTAGCCAATTACGCGATTAACGTCTCTTCACCAGGAGCAGCCGGATTCGTAAGCGACGTTTCTCTTTACGCTCAAGGGAGAGATGCTGCCGGATTCCCAGTTCCCGAACAAACCTTCCCATTTGGCGATTGGGACCTTATCACCAACGTTTAATAGCTTTACCTGGCTCAGGGATATCCCTGAGCTTTTTTATTGTGGTCAGGCCCGGCAGAAGTCAAGCATTTATGCACGGCGAAAAGACCGCCGGATTCCACCTTTTTGGATGGCCCGCCGATCTTAACTTCCATCGTAAACTACTTATTTGAATATATCTGCAAGCTTGGATTTCACTATTTGCCCCGCATTAAACTTGCTTTTAATCTTATCGGAACCATTTTTGCCAACATTCATTGCTGCTTCAAAGTGATTCTTGATCCAAATCAACCTGTCATAAAGAGCATCCCCGTCAGGTTCTACTTCAAAATAATCCCTGTCTTCTTCGAAAATAAACCTGTCCTGTCGAGGATTTGTCGTGACAAGCACACTGCCCGTTGACATCGCATCAACAGCCGCAGTGGTTGGAAAACCATCTAAAGCAAATCGATCCGGAACACTGCAATTCAGGAATATATGGGTCCTTTCATACACTGACTTTAATTTTTCAGGTGAGAGCAGACCGTAGAATGTATAATTTTTATTTGTTAATCGTTCTAAGTGATCCTCCCAATCACCAATTAAATTTAAATGAAAATCATCCGGAAGGCGATTAAACGCATCTGCCATAATGGGGAACCCTTTTCTAATGGCATTAAACGCACAGAAGGTCAGCTGTATCGGAGTTTCAGCTTTCTTTTCTTGGAATGTATATAAATCGGTATTGATCACAACCGGATAATAAATACTGGTCGGGATTGCATCAATTACTTCATTGATATTCGTAAACACGGTTGAACAATGCTGTCCTGCAAAGGTGAGAAACTCTTTTTTGGTCCACGGATCGAGACCGCCGCCAGGGTACAAGGTAGCATGAAGTCTAATATGCCGCTCCTCCAAAAATGTTTTAATATTGAGATTCGGATTTGCTCCCGGCATATAGCTGCCATCCGGAAGAAAACAATGTCCCAGTAAACTAAGCGTTAAATTCAAGAAAACACAATACACATCTGTTATTCCCTCAGAGACTGCAACCTTCATGAACTCAGAAAAAGGATACACTTTAGCAGGGAAGTCATCATCATTAGGTACAGTCGCAAAGAACAGTGTATCCGGCCTTTGCTCTAATATATTTAAGTTCTCCCAATAACGGAAACCGCTTAGCTTCCATGGAAACCTCGTATCAATTACTGCAAGACGCCGGTTCGCTTGCGTGTGAAATTGCTGGCCAGATACTTCCATGCTCTCATCCTTTCCCTAAATCGCTGTCCCCCCAAAACGAATATAACTGACATTTCGTATATATATGTAGTTCCACCGGCCGTTGTGCCAGGTGCTGCTAACAACCTAACAACAATATTATGGATCTTGCCATGCGAGTCTACGATTTTTCCGCTATAATTAATTGCATCTTGATATGAGCAAAGGATGGGATACTATGGAAGCTACCGTGTCTAAGCGCTGGCTGCTGGCAAGACTCTATGAACCGGAGCAGACAATTGTGGACTGCCGTTTTACACTGGGGAAACCTCAGGCTGGACGAGAAAGCTATGAGCAAGAGCATATTCCGGGAGCGGTCTATCTCGATCTGGAGCTGGATCTCTCAAGCCCGGTAGGAGAACACGGCGGACGCCACCCACTGCCTGACCCGCAAGATCTGGCAACACGCCTCTCAAAGCTTGGGATCGGAAACGACACACGCGTTGTTGCCTATGACGATGAGAGCGGCATGAACGCCGCACGGCTCTGGTGGCTGCTGCGTTACCTGGGACATGAGCAGGTATTCATTCTGGAGGGCGGCTTCAGCGCCTGGAAGGCAGAAAAATTCCCTGTCACGGATCATCAGCCGGTGCGGGTGCCAAGCAGCTTCATTCCGAATGTGCAGCCGCAAATGCTCGCAGGCGTTGACGAGGTTCGCCGGGTGTCCGGGCAGACGGCCGCTGCTGCTGCAGATGCATCCGCTTCGGCTTCATCCCCTGCTATCCCCATCCTGATTGATTCCCGCGCTAATGACCGCTATAAAGGCCAGAACGAGACCATGGATAAAAAAGCCGGACATATTCCAGGAGCGGTCAACTTCTTTTGGAAAGACACGCAGAATGCAGATGGCAGCTTCAAAAGCGCAGAGCAACTGCAGACGCATTTCACCGGACTGGACAAGGACGCCGAGATCATCGTCTATTGCGGCTCCGGTGTAACCGCCTGCCCGAATGTGCTGGCGCTGGAGAAGGCCGGATATAAAAATGTGCGGCTGTATGCGGGGAGCTGGAGTGACTGGATTTCGTATGAGGAGAATGCAGTGGCGACTGGAGAAGAGTAAGGGCGGAACAACGGACAACAATATTCAAACAAAAAATACATCGCCATGTAGGATAAGTGCACACTGGCGATGTATTTTTTGTTTCGGAAGACAACTCGGAGGCAGCAGTTAGCTCAGCCAATTGGGTCGATCCCCATTCCAGCGTATCCGAGGCAAAAGTAATATACATGCCCACTCTGCCCGAACCGTTGTATGTACAAGGGGCAATTCTGTACGCAGTGGAGTACGAGAATGTCAAAAAAAGCTGGATGACCAAGCCGTTCAGCTTGTAGGATATACTCTCTTATTTAAAAGATACAGATTCCAGAATCTTATCCGTTTCAGCCTTTGACTCATCATTTGTGTATGAAACAATGAAACAGAAGGCATACTCATCAATTATTGTGCTGTAAACCTCTTGTGTAGTTACAACATCATTACCATAATCAACAGACCCTTTCAACAGGTACATTCTTTTTCCGCCAATTTTCACCTTTGTGATATCTTCGAATACATACGGATACTCGGCTTTTTCCATCAACCTTTTATAAGCCTCCAGATAATCCTTACCATCAAAAACGCCTTGATTCGCCTCTACTTTCTCAGCAAGAACGACAATCGAAGGTCCGGCTTCACCTGCATCTAACGGTAACTTTGAAACGACCAAAAGGTAGACCGACTTGGCCTTCGACAAATTCATAATTATTTCCTTGTCTTCATTATCCCTGAGGGCATAATCCACATACTTCATATTTTCATCCCTTAGCTCATTCATCTGGTCTGCGTCCTGATAGATCCATTCTGTCGGAAAGTTAAGGGACACACCGAAATAATCATTCGTATATGAACCACTTTCAGTCACACCCAAGCTAAATTCTTTCTCTTCCCATCCGCATGCTGTAATCATCAATAGCATTAACAGCAATACCATTGATAATAATCCAACTTTTTTCTTCATAATACCCTCCTGATGTCTCTCGTTTTTCATACGTATCCGAAAGTAAGCAGTCTTCTTCACCAAACCAGACGCCGTATATACCGATGATTACAGCCTGTTTTCAGATAATCTTTTATATTTATCGGAATAAGATAAGAAGAAATTTATGGAAATTAGTATTCTGTGACCTCACAAGAAAAAAACCGTAAGAAGGTTACAGTCACTCAACAATGACCTCTGGTTCAGGTGTCCTCTTGCTGGGATGCAGGTAATGGTGCTGATTGATACACCAACATTCAACGGCGCTGCTTTGTTGTTATGTAGTCTCGCTTTTTCAAAGTCCGGCGACCAGGCACCCTGAAAACAATTTCTGATGGCAATGCCAACTGGAGTGATTGGATTTCGTATAGCGAGAATCCGGTGGCGACGGGGAAAGAATAAGAAACTTTTCAATGACTAAGATGGCTTCCAAAATGCAATATAGTGTTTACATTTCGAAATACATAAGTTACAATCTTTCCCAAACTATATCTGGAAAGGATTTCTCGTATGCTTGTTAACAACGTTCGTGAACTGAGGGCACGCTTCAGATGGTCGCAGCAAGACCTAGCAGATGCATTGGCAAGTATTGTTGAAAACTAAGCGTTTTTCTACCGAGAGGAGATCAAATTCCTATGAATATAGCCATCAAGTTGATGCAAAAATTCAAAGACCGCGATATCCAGAATAAGCTGAAGGTCTATCGGGACAAAGTGGAGCTCATCAGGAAACGGAATTTGGAAGCATGGGACGATGGGCAGCTTCAAGCGGAATCCCTCCGGCTGCAAAAAGAAGCAAAATCGGGCACGCCTTTGGATGAGCTGCTTGTCGATGCTTATGCGTTAGTCTGCGAGGCAGCGAAGAGAAAGCTCGGACTACAGCCTTACGATGTCCAGATCATGGCTGCCATCGCTCTACATGAGAGATTTCTGATCGAGCAGCATACCGGTGAAGGAAAAACGCTCTCTGCTGTTATGCCTGCTTATCTAAATGCGCTGACCGGCGAAGGTGTTCATGTGCTGACTTTTAACGATTATTTGGCCAAGCGGGATGCGGAGTGGATGGGCCCGATCTATTGTTTCCTCGGGTTAACGGTAAACTCGGTTCAATCCGGCATGAGCCTGTCCGGGAAACGGGATGCATACGCCAAGGATATAACCTATGTTACGGCCAAAGAAGCGGGATTCGATTACTTGCGCGACACAATCGCACTAAGCGAAGCCGATACAGTGCATCGTCCTTTCCACTATGTCATCGTCGACGAAGCGGATTCGCTGCTTCTCGACGAAGCGCGGGTGCCGCTGGTCATCAGTAGCGATTCGGCCTCTTCCAGGAGCGACGGCTTTCGCTTCGCAGAAGTGGCCCGGCAGCTCAAGCAAGATGAGCATTACGACTTCGACGAGTTCCAGCGGAACGTTTACTTAAATGAAGCAGGCGCTGCGAAAGCAGAATTGCTGCTGGGATGCGGTAATTTGTACGATAGCCATAATAGTCATTTGCTAACGTCATTAAATTGCGCGCTGCATGCGGAATCGTTATTACAAAAAGACGTCGATTACATCGTCCGGAACGGCAAAATCGAGCTGATCGAAGAATATACCGGCCGCGTGGCGGAGAACCGGTATTTGCCGGACGGGCTCCAAGCCGCGCTTACAGCCAAAGAGGGGCTGCAGCCCGTAGCCGGCGGGAAAATTCTCGGGACGATCACCATCCAACACTTCATCAGCCTGTATCCGCAGATTTGCGGAATGACGGCTACTGCGCATGCTTCCGCAGCGGACTTCGAAGATATTTATGCGCTGCAGGTCGTACAAATCCCGCCGAACCGGCCAAACATCCGGATCGACCATCTGCACCGGGTTTTTACCCATAAAGAAGCCAAGCTTAAGGCACTCGTACAAGAAATCTCATCCGTCCATAAGACGGGACGTCCAATTCTCATTGGTACGTCAAGCGTCGAAGAGTCTGCCATGCTGGCAGAGGCGCTAGCGGCTGCCGGCGTACCTTGCCATGTTCTGAATGCGAAAAACGACGCGGAAGAAGCCGGCATCATCGCCAAAGCGGGAGAAACCGGCGCAGTGACGGTGTCTACAAATATGGCGGGACGCGGCGTCGATATCCGGCTCGGCGGCGGCGACCCCGCGCAAGATGAGGTAGTCGCCAAGCTGGGCGGGTTGTACGTGATTGGCACCCATGTGAACGAAAGCGTGCGGATCGACGACCAGCTGCGCGGGCGTTCCGGCCGCCAAGGCGACCCGGGAGCTTCCGTTTTTTATGTAAGCTTGGAGGACGAGCTGCTGCTTCGCTTCGGCATCCATAAAGCGGTTCGCGCTCCCAGGCAGGATGAGGCTCTTGAAGAGCCGGTGCTCAGCAGCAAGATCACAAGTATTCAGCGTATTGTTATGGGCCAAAACTTCGATATACACAAGGAACTGAACTGTTATTCGGATATGGTGGAGGATCAGAGGCGAATTCTATACGCGGAGCGGCTAAGGATTTTGAAAGGCGAGAAGCCGATGAGCCCTTCGGAGCAGCGGATACGGCTTTTTTATATCGACGAGTTCTGGGCTGAACATCTGGCATACGCTTCTTACCTTCGCGAAAGCATCCACTTGGAGAGCCTTGCCAGCCGCAATCCGATCGACGAATTTCATGCGCAAATCACCGAAGCCTACGAGCAAATTCCTTCTAAAATAAATAGCGCGTCGGAAAATATGCTTAAAAGGCTCGGAGGTTCGAATGACCCGGCAGAGTGGGAAAAGCTCGGTCTGAAGAGCCCACCATCCACCCGGACTTATATTATCAGTGATCAATACCTCCAGAATAAGCGCAGCTCGTGGACCGGAACGACCGTATTTGCTTATTGGCTTCGCACGATTGCGAGGCCGATATTCAAGCTGTCAAAGTATTGATGCAGCGTAGCTTTTTCAAGAATGATCGCGTTGACTCCGTGTTGACTTCAGGGCACAAAAAATACATCGCCGGTGCGTATAAGCTACTTGGCGATGTAAATGTCTGACAAGCTCCGCTTCTTGATTCCGCTCTAGGAGAGATAGGTGAGAACAGAAAGAATTTTAGCAATGGCAGGATGGTTGCATTAACCAAGACAGGATTCACTGGAGAAAGACGAGTAGGAACATCTCGCCTCAATTCTTGGCTAATGACACGAAAGCAAGGAGTCCATCGGACCCCCTGCAATCATGAACTAGGTTTCTTTTGTTTTATATCTTTTATTGGCGAATCCAGGCATTGGCCAGCAGCATAGCGCCTTTAGCTGCATTTGTATCGGCCAGCACATTCAGCATGACGAAGTCATGAATGATGCCCTGGAAGCGGACGGCCGTCACAAGCACGCCCGCTTCGCGCAATTTGTTGGCATACGCTTCGCCTTCATCGCGAAGCACGTCCGCTTCACCGGTAATGACAAGAGCTTCCGGCAAAGCGCTCAGGCCATAGCCGCCAACATCGCTTATTATGAAGTCATCCCTGGAAACCTTTTGTGAGCTGGTCTTGCAGCAACAAATCGACTGCAATTGGATCATCGTCGGCTCTGTAGATTCAGTACTGCAAAATGCTTTAGCCGATGCTCTCGAATCCTGTAGCTTAACAGCCAAATGCCCGCTCCCCAGCTCAGACGAAAATTGGTTGTCTTCATTAGAAGATCCACGATTTCAATATCGAGGTTGTGCAGATTTCTAACTCTGCGGGAATTCCTGATTCCGATGTTATCGGTCCCGATGCACCACATAATTCATTAAATGCTTCAGAAAAGCGATATTGCGGGACACTTCCTTCAGTGCTTCCAGGGCAAGGCAGTAGTGCTCCCACATCTCCTTACTGGCGCCTTCAAGGCCAAGGATGGATACGAAATTCGAATTGTTGTTACCGGAATCCTGGCCAACAGGCTTGCCGAGTAGGCGCATGTCTCCTTCCACATCAAGCAAATCATCCTTAATCTGAAAAGCAATCCCCATATGATAGGCATACTTCTTGAGCGCAGCAATTTCCGATTCACTGACTCCTGCGAGCATAGCCGGCATAACCAGACAAGCCTCAAACGCTACCCCTGTTTTGTAAAAGCACACCATATTCAGTTGCGCTAGTGTCAATGCTTTTCCTTTTGAGTCCAAATCCATCGCCTGCCCCATACACATATCTTCTGCCTTTTGGGCCGAGTAGCGGATCAAAGCAAGCACAGTCTCAGCCTTGAACCGGTCAAGAGACGCTTGTTCTCCTATCGCCTTCTGGATCAGATACAGGCCGGTTAATTCCGCAGTAGCGCTATTGTGAACCTGATGCAAGGTCTGGCGCCCTCTGCGGGTTGACGCATTATCCTGTGAAGGCAGATCATCAAAAATCAGGGATGCAGTGTGCATATACTCCAGCGATCTCAGCAGCGGTATGATTGCCTTCCCATCTAAGCCGTACTCATTCACACCCATGACCCAAGTCAAAATCGGGCGTACCCGCTTCCCATCCCCTTCCAGGCTGTAATTTGCAGCATCTATAAGCTGTTCCTTCATTGCCGGAATCCCTTGAGGCTTGGTAAATTTCAATTGGCTGTTAATCTGATTGCGGACATTCTTCAGCGTTTTGAAAAACTCTTCCTTCTCTTTGGCATCGCTTTTCAGCTCAGCTATCATCCGGTCCCGCAGCAGCTTGTCGAAGAAATCCACATCATCCGCTTGCTGCACCATTTTCTGAATGAGACGGTTAAATTCCGGATTACCGGAGGCAAAAATCGCCATCACCTCATCATACTTATCAGCACCTACACGTTCCTTGTAACGTTTAAGCCCATTGATCGCCCGGTCTAATATGACCTCTCTGGCCTTGGCATCGGAGCCATATACGTTATGGATCAAATTGGAGATTACCGCCCAGTATAGCTCGAAGGGATTGATCAGATCCGCTCTTTGCTGATGGTATTTTAGATAATAGGTATAAGGTGTTACCGCACCGTCATTCATATCGTCAACCATATCCGCAAAATCATCGGCAAGCTGGTTATAGATGCCAAAAAAGAAGGTGCGCTGCTCAAATCCCCCATCCTCAGGGGCACTGCTCACGGAGCGGGCAATCAGCCGGGAAGAGGAAGATTTTAAAATGACGGGGATATACAGCTCTTCATTGGTGTAATCGGTTCGCGCCAGCACCTTGATACGGTCGATATCCTGCGCATGAAAAAAGACATACGACTGCTCAAAAAATATGTGCTGCGTATCCGGCCCCTGATTTTCTTTGATATACTCAAAAGCTTCCTTGAGCTCTGAATGGATGTAAAAAATCAACTCCATATTATCTCCGGACCATTCGCCCAGTTCAGGCACAGCTCCAGTGAGAAGTGCAGTACGTATCATGTCGGAGTATTGCTCTTTCTCTTGAACCGTCAAAACATTGGAATCAAGAAGATCATCAATGAACGGATAGGTTAAGCCATAGGAATATCCAAGCCTGATAGCTTCATCCAGCCGGCGGGAACGTTCCTCAGAGGATACTCCATCGCCCATCTCTTCCATCACATGCAGAACAACGCCAACGATGATCTTGATCAGCTTACGCTGAGCATGCTCTGCATTCATTCCCTCCGGAATATGGGAAGATACGGACCTTAGCTTGCCCAATACCCAGATTGTGGCAGCTTCGATCCCTTCCTTTTGAGCCCACCGGTACACCCCTGCCAAATTCATAAACTCCGGCTGGTTCTCCCTGCTTGCATTGGTGGACTTAAGCAAGTATTTCTTCAAGTCAGCAATGGTTCGCTGAATCCGGGTCTGTGTGAGAGGAGAATTCAAAGCTTTGCCCAGATCCCTCATATAAATGTAGGAGACACTCCGGTCCAGGTAAGCATCTAATTTCCCCGTATAATTCAGCCATTGAATATATCTATAATAATCCCGGGTATCGGGTTTACTCTTTCCCTGTGAAAAGATGGATAGCCATGCAAACCGGCGCATATGATTCTTTTTCCATACTTCGATATCCTCAGTCAAGGCAGTCACATAAGACTTATCCCTAACCTGATTGCAAAGTAACGCAAAATACTGGGCCGCCTTCTGTTCCGACCTTCGATATCCTGTATCAGCCTGATTTTTAATGTATTCATTCATAGGATGCACTACCTCAATTTTTTATTTGTTCGGATCATACTTTTTAACTTTATACGAAAGATAATCTGCAAGGTTACGAAATCATACACCAGACTTTTGCTTAGTGTTATGATCTATATAAATTGAACTAACGAAAACATAAAAAGGGCAGAAGTGACGGAGGGGAAGTTTGGAACTGGAGGAGCGAACGCGTCCGCCTTTGTCTGCGGATTTCAACCGCAACGAGCGGTATAAATCAAGAAATCTGCAGACAACAGCGGCCGGAAGTCCAAACATTCCCCGCAGCTACGACCAGACCCCGATGATGAAAATCTATAGTTTAATTTATATAGGTGAGGTTTGGAGGTCAACTCATTGAATGAATACCTATAGAACATCTGAAATTGCACGCACCATCGGAATCCACCCCAATACGGTGCGGCTTTACGAGGACCTTGGGCTGATCCCCAGGCCGGAACGCAAACCAAATGGCTACCGGGTTTTTACAGATCTGCATCTGGAGCAATTTAAGCTTGCCAGAACGGCCCTGCAGGTAGAGGTTCTGCAAAACGGCCTGCGGAGAAATGCGATTGATATTATTAAAACATCGGCTGCCGGAGATTTCGACAGAGCGATTCTGCTTACCAGAAGCTATCTGCAGCAAATCGAACAGGAGCAGAAAAACGCCGAAGAAGCTCTATCCATTGCAGAGCAGCTCTTGTCAGGCAAGCAGCGAGAGGTGAACAACACCTATTTCACCAGAAAAGAAACGGCTGACCATCTGCAAATCTCAATGGATGCTTTGAGGAACTGGGAAATGAACGGTTTGCTTACGGTCAAGCGGAGGCAAAACGGCTACCGCGTGTACACGCATGAAGATATTAGTCTGCTCAAAATCATACGTTCCCTGCGCTGTGCGAATTATTCCCTTTCAGCGATTTTGCGGCTGCTAAGCGCTATGTCCAGCGATCCGAAGGCTGACATACGTGAGGTTATTGATACGCCTCGAGATCATGAAGGCATCATTTCGGTATGCGATAAGCTGCTCACCTCCTTGCGATATGCCGAAACGAATGCGCGAAGCATGCTCCTGCACCTGGAAGAAATGAAGAAACATTTCAAGGCAAACCCTCCACTTTAACACCAGACTTTGCTCTGGTGTTATTCTTTTTTTTGCACCAAAAAACAACAACCAGGAGGGCACGATTAGCATGGAAACAACAATCAAGGTCAATGAACTAAGCAAGTCCTACGGCACACTTAAGGCGGTCGACAATATTAGTATATCCGTTTGCCGAGGCGAGGTGTTCGGCTTGCTAGGAGCAAACGGTGCAGGGAAAAGCACCACCATTGAGTGTATCTTAGGCACGAAGCAGCAGGATGCGGGAACTGTATCTATTCTGGGAATGAATCCCCACTCAGACCGCAAAAAGCTGTTCGAGCAGGTTGGCGTTCAATTTCAGGAAGCCAATTATCAGAACAAAATCACGGTAGCGGAGCTTTGTGAGGTCACACAATCTTTTTACAAAACATCTGTGGCTTACATAGACCTGCTGCAACAATTTGGCCTGGCAGACAAGGTGAAAAATCAAGTCAGCGAGCTTTCGGGCGGACAAAAGCAGCGTTTGTTCATCGTCCTTGCATTAATTCCCAATCCCGAAGTTGTGTTTTTAGATGAGCTAACGACTGGACTGGATGCAAGAGCACGGCGGGATGTGTGGAAATGTCTGGCGGAGTTGAAAGCACAAGGGCTGACTATTCTGTTGACCTCGCATTTTATGGATGAAGTGGAAGCGCTGTGCGACAAGATCAGCATTCTAAAGAACGGGAAAAGCATATTTTACGGAACCCTACAGGAAGCCATTTCAGCCAGTCCTTATGACAAATTTGAGGATGCATACCTGTGGTTCACAGACGAGGAGGAACAAAAACATGCGGACATTTAACACCCTGTTCAAAACAGAGCTTAAATTATCGCTGCGGGGCATGGATATGCTGATTTTTGCAATCTGTATGCCGGTTGTGATGGTGGTTATTCTCGGAATTATTTATGGAAACAAACCTGCCTTTGACGGAGCACAATATTCTTTCCTTGAACAGTCCTTTGGCGCTGCTGCAACTATCGCAATATGTGCCGGTGGCGTGATGGGTCTGCCCTTGGTCGTATCCGATTACCGGCATAAAAAAATCCTGAGGAGGTTCCAGGTAACTCCTGTCAGTCCTGCCCTCATTTTGGCGGTACAGGTTGCCATCTATGCGCTCTATTCCGTTGCTTCACTTATCCTTGTATATGCCGTTTCAGCTTCTTTCTTCGACTATACCTTTGCTGGTTCATGGCTCCAATTTTTGGGTGCATACTTCTTAATTATGGCATCTATGTTCAGCATTGGGCTGCTGGTGGGAGGGGTGGCGCCAGATATTAAAACAGCTGGCATCTTAGCCAGCCTGTTGTATTTTCCGATGCTGATTTTCTCAGGAACTACATTGCCTTATGAGGTAATGCCGGCTCCCCTGCAAAGGATTGCCGATTTCATGCCGCTGACTCAAGGAATCAAGCTGCTGAAGGTCACCTCACTCGGCTTGCCTATCGAAAATGCTCTGGTTCCCATTATTGTGATGCTCGCAGTAGCGGTAATCTGTGCAGGCGCTTCTCTTCGCTTTTTTAGATGGGAGTAATGCATTACCTGCAGGGGAGCTATATAACTCCCTTGCAGGTGTGCATGACCATGAAGCTATTGACTGCTGCAAACGGTCAGATGCGTATTATTGAGCCGACTTCGCCAGAAATTCGTCTATCTGACGCTGAACCTCCGCGATTATTTTGTCTATGCCGGCGGCCTTTACCTGCTTCTGCAGCTTGTCCAGCCCCTTGTCTACATCATCAATCATGCCATATTCCAGCGGAATGCCGTATTGGAGCATCACATTGCCGACGTTCGCGACTTCGGTCTTCACCTTGCTGTTATCGAACACGAAGGTTTCCAGCGGGTAGTGATAAACCTCGCCTTCCCATTTGTCGGTCAGCGCGTTTGCCTCGTCCGGGAAGGAAGCGTTGTCACGGTTCAGCGGCGAGTTAAAGCCCCAGTTGGAGAAGCCGGTGTAGTTGGCATTTTTTGCTGCGTTAGTGTACTTATCGTCTCCGACCGGGTTGTAATGTACACCGGAGATCCCGTTCATGATCAGATCGTGCAGCTCCTTGTCGTTCTGCAGCAGATCAATCATCATCAGTGCCCGCTCGGGATTCTTGGAGGTGGCATGGATGGCGATCCCGTTCTGCGTGGAGACAGCGACCGACTTCTTCTTGTCCGGCGTAACGTCAGCCAGCGCCAACTCATATGGCGTTTTCTTTTCCCGCATGTCGGTCATCAAAGAGCCAAGCGTGCCTACGTTATGCGTAATCGACGCCGTCTTGCCTTCACGGAACTCCTGCTGGTGATCCAGCTTGCTGTTCAGTGCGCTCTTCGACCAGGCGTTGTGATCGGACAAATCTTTATAATAGTAGACCAATTTCTTAAATTCCGGCGTTTCGTATACATTGAACACTTTACCGGTTGGATCGTCCAGCTTGAAGCCTATCGGCATATCAAGGTCGAACATGTTCCATTCGTTCTGCTGCTTCAGCAGCACCCGGTCCAGATTGTGGAACTTCCAGTCTCCGGTCTCCGGTGTGAACGGTGCGACACCCTTCTCTTTTTCGGCGATAGTCTTGAGATAGGTAGCGTAGGCTTCAGGGCTGTTAATCTCCGGCAGGTTGTATTTCTTGCGCAGGTCCTCCCGGTATAGAATCAGCTTCTCAACCGTTTCTCCGCGGTTCTGGGGCACCATGTAGAGCTTGCCGTTCACCTTTGCTTGACCCCAGCTCACCTCCGGCATCGCTTTCCAAGTCATTGGAGTGTATTTCTGCAGCATGTCGTCGGTCAGCTCCAGGAAGCCGCCTTTGATTGCCTGATCGTTGTAGCCTGCCCAGTTGGCGGCATAAATGAGGTCAAAATCCTCGTTGGCCGCGAACTTCAGCGGATATTTCTGCGCCCAATCGGACCAGTCCAGGAACTCGGCTTCCACAGTCGCGTTGATTTTCTCCTTCAGCTTCTTGTTGATCTCCCCAAAAACCGTATCATAGTCGACCGGCTTGGGTCCCACCATGATCATCTTCAGCGCGACAGGCTGTGAGGTATCCACTGTGCCGGAATCTCCCGCCGCCTTCGTCGCGGCTGCCGAAGCCTGCGGCTCTGCCTGGCTGCCTCCGGCGTTACCGTTGTTGCCCCCGCCGCACGCACTGAGCAGCGACAGCATTAGAATGCCGGACATTAGTGTTAGCCCTCTTTTTTTGTTCACTAGAATTTCCCCCTATCGCTTTGTGTAATCGCTTTCAAATATAGTATAAAGAGTATTTGCATTTTTTCTAATGCAGGCCGTCAACGATTATGCATACTTTTGCAACGACTTTTACGGCTCTCAGCGCCTAACTATCGCTACTTATGGCGCACAAGTAAGAAGCCCGCGTGAACATCGGACTTCTTGCTTACAGCTATAACAAAATAATACTTGAACAATTATTATTGCGCGGAATGTGCTGGTTCGATGATGATATTTTTGAGCTTTAATTGAACCAGATTAGCGATCGTATCCCCAACCGGGCATTTGCGCTCTAAAAATCGTACAAACTCTTCCACTCTTTCTTTTGGCGAATCGGTTTTGATATAAAATGTATATCGAATGTCTGAATAACCGGGACGGACATCCGATTTGTCCAAAAATCCATCAAGGTCAATATCGCCTTCAACTTCTACGCGAAAATCATCGAGCTTAACATCAAACCTAGGCGCATAGACCCGGGCAACGATAGACTGGCATGCCCCTAACGAGACAAGGAGAGCCTCGACCGGGTTCATTCCCGTATCCGTTCCGCCGAGGCTCTGAGGTTCATCGATAGTAAGCTCGAACTGCCTGGACGTTGCTTTTACTTTTACGCCATCTTGCAAATGTGCAGTTGCTTTGAAAGTCTGAACAGCAGCCATTATTAATCCCTCCCTGTAGTGGTTCATCGATCCTCTGAAATATACCCTTACACAAATACATACTTTTTAACTATGTTTTATCGGTATTATAAATTAGGTGCTGGTTACTGTCAATGCTACTCTATTTTCATACTTGTAAAAGGATTTTAACTCTTAACTTCTGCCGCTTTCATGTCGATAAATATAAAATACACATGGAAAAGTATGGAGGAGTATATGAACACGAACCGCAGAACTGAACCTTTTCGATATACCCTTATAGAACCTGCTACACTTGATCTTCATATTCTTACAATTAACGGGATTCCAGTTCCTCCCAAGCCTGTAAGCGCTATTCTGCTGGAAATCAGCCGTTCGGGCTGCCGTTTGTCCTTCCCCTTGAATGTCAATCCGAAAAGCAACGATGTACGCGTTGGCATGGAGATGCTGCTTACCGAAGAGCCTATGTATATAGAAGGAACACTGAAATGGAATAAGGAGCACGAGGGCAGCTACCAATACGGTATTCAATTGGACATTCCTGAAGCGGAACGTGACCGTCTCCCAAGCATGCTGCGCAGACTGGCGGGCGAAGGTAAAATAGTAGTTCGTTAAAAAACTGTATAAAACCAGAAAAGCCGCGATCCTCCGGTTATCGGAGAATCGCGGCTTTTATTGTTCTTATTTGGCAGGTCGGTCAACTAGGTCCTTTAAGGGGAATGAAAAGGGTGTCCCATGGGACACCCCTTTTTGATTCTTATTTAAACGTTACAGATTCCAGAATCTTATCCGTTTCCGCTTTCGACGCATCATCGGTGTATGAAAGGATAAAGTTCAGTGCGTACCCATCCATAATAATGCTGTAATAGTCTTGTGTAACTACTGCAGTACCAGTATTAATGGTGGCCTGCATCAGATCCATATCTTTTCCGCCGACTTTAACTGTCGTGACATCCTTGAATTCATACGGAAGCTTGCTGTCTACGAGCAGCTTCTTGGAAGCCTCCAGATAATCTTTTCCGGTCTTGATCCCCTGCAGCATGCTGATTTTCTCAGCTACAGCGACAGCCGAAGGTCCAGCCTTCCCGGAATCGAGTGGGAACTTGGAGGCCATCAGCAGGTTAAGCGTTTTGGTTTTCGCCAGATCCAGCATTTTGCTCTTGGCTTCATTGCCTCCGGCAACGACTTCTTGACCAGCCTTCACAACCTCCATCATCTGATCAGCGTTCTGGAAAACCCATTCTTTTGGAAAGCTAAGGGACAAACCGAAATAGTCATTTGTGTAAGATCCGCTTTCAGTCACACCTAAGGTTACTTCTTTGTCTTTCCCGCCGCATGCTGTAACCATCACCAGCATCAACAGCAATACCATTGATAATAATCCAACTTTTTTCTTGTTCATAATACCCTCCTGGTCATTCTTTTTATCTTTTTTTACACCAGAAAAGTTTAACATGTAATGTTATCATTTCCACCTATATAAAACTATAGGGGACGCTCTACAAAAAAGACATCCGGGTGGCAACCGAAACGGCTTCCGAGCTGGACTGCACCCCGAGTTTATCGAAAATTACTTTTTTATGATGATTTACCGTACACTCTTTGATCTTCAGTTTTGAAGCAATCGCCTTTCCAGTCAGACCTTGAGAGATCAGCTCAAGCACCTTTAATTGACGTTCGCTTAAGTGTGCAGAGGGCTGACCGGCAGCTTGGGACGCAAGTCTGGCCTGATAGTTGTTCAGTATATCCGCCGGGATCAGCTTGGCGATGGCTATCAGTTCACTTTTCATATCCGCATCAATAGTTGACACATCCAGATAACCAAGAGTAGTCGGCCCTACGGTCAAAGGAACAGAGAAGCAGTGCCAATTTTTGAAAAATGGGCTTTCATGCTGCTCCGGCGGCAAATATACGGGACCCCCTTGCAATATCGCCTCTGAGATAGCGTTCACTCCGCAATGTTTTTCTGTAAAAAACATGCCTAAATGAATAGGAGAGCGGTTCACAACGCTTTCAAGATTGCAGCTGTAATCCATGCTAAGAAGCACCCCCTCCTCATCCGTAAGCAGGAATAAATAGGGACCGGAAAGATGATCCTTAATATTTAAAATGCTATGCTGAAAAACTTCGACTAAAAGCTGATTTGGGGGACTGTTCAGGTCAGGTTGCTGCATCTGCGATAACATGCTTCTTGATTTCACCGGTTGGCGGCATGTATCTATTGCTGTGATCATTGCTGTAGTTCTCCTTCCTTCTAACATGAATCTACTATATCTATCGGGTAAACCCAGAAAAATTTGTAATTTGCCGGAACACTCTATATATATGAATATTTGAACTTTAAGCCTTTAGGCATACAGGGCTTAGACGCAGCAAAGAGGTTAAGATATCCCAACAGGCCCATTTGCAAAAAAAGCAAGGTCTATATGTATATAAAAGTTAAAACAGCTTACAGCTCGATTTTACCGTTTTAATGATTCTTTTATACTATTTTTGCTTGAAAGCGGCATCATGCTGATGTGGAGACTATGCTCTTATTATAGTAGAAAAAAAACCGCCAAAAATTGGCGGCAGTGATTATTGCTCTATCTTGTGCTATTTCCCCAGCCGAACTTCACCGGAGGTTTTATTCCATTGCAGACTAATACCCAGCAGATCACATAGGTCCTGAAGTGGAAACTGGGTTGATTCCGACAAGCTTTTAAGCGAGATTGCACGCTCCGATTTCCTGCCGTTGATGAAGAGCTGCTCCGGTGTGCTGGCTTTGATCTGGACGGTTGTGCTGCCATATACAAAAGACCATACTGTAAAACGGGAGTTGTTAACCTTCGGGTCCGGATTGGACTCGCTCCTTCCGGCTTTCACTCCAAGCGCCTTGAACACACTGGTATAAGGAACATACAGCTTGCCGTCAATAACACCTGCAGTGCCGTAAAAAGTGGTTGGCTGGCCGTTCACCAGAAAATTCAGTGTAGACTGAACCGGAACAGCAGTAACAGCTCCATCTTTGGCTGTATTTCCGCTACCCGCCGCTAATCCGCTATAGTAGCCTTCCCCCCACCCCAGAAGTGTGCCATCCTTGCGTTGGGCAAAACCAAAGCTCCCCGTGCTTCCCCAGAGATTTGTGATGTCCTCTGCACCCTTCATCTGGAACGCCTTGGACAACGGCCCGGAATTATAGTTCCATTGCCAGAGTGTTCCGTTAGTCTTGAGCAGGAACAACTGCTTGTAACCGGTCTGCAGCTTATACACATTGCCAAATCCTGATGCTACAGGCTCTTTTAACAAGTTGTTCCAGCGCAGAACCTGTCCATCCGTGCGGAGGAGAAAAGCATCATCGCTTGATGCGGCAATTTGCTTAATCTCAGAGGCGGCAAGCGTATATACCGTGACCGGATCGCTCGCCCAGCGGCTTCTGCCCATTACGCTGTTATAAATACTCAATCGCTTTACACTGCCGGTGTCTGTTAGAAACAGCGCGTCATTACCGACTATAACAGCAGAACGAACTCCCGAAATTCCTTGTAACGGCAAATACCGGACCTTCATCTGCATGGTGACATCGCTCTGCTCAAAGGAAGGATACCACAGTACCGCCGTTCCGTCTTTTTTCACCGCTATTCCCGAAGAGCCGTCTGTAGTAATGGATGAAACGTTCTGAAGCCCTGCTAATTTGACTGGACCTCCACTTTTCTGATATGGCAAAACCGGATCATCAAAAACGTATGCGCCATAGGTTTGGCCCCAGGCCCATACCTCTCCATTCTTGTCCAGTGCAAAAGAGGCATTGCTGCCCGCTGCAGCCTGCACGATATTAGTCAGTCCGGCAACCTTCTTTGGAATGTACTGATCAATGGTTGTGCCGTCGCCAACCTGGCCATATTTGTTATAGCCCCATCCGGTCACCGTACCGTCACTCCAGACTGCAAGTCCATGCGCATAGCCGCCTGACACATTTACAGGTCCAACCGCAGCCTCAGCGGCCACATTACCGCCTGCAGGAATGAATATGGCGGCTAGCAGCATGAATACCATTAGGCGGACAATCCTTTTACGGATATTCACTGTGACTCCTCCTGCTCACTTAAAATACGAATCAAGTCCCTTCTTGATCCCCTTTACGATCTTATCCTGATACGAAGCCACGCTTAGCTTCTTGTCTTCCTTCGGGTTTGTCATGAAGCCCATTTCGATCAGCACGACAGGCACTTTTGACCAGTTAAATCCGGTCAGATCACTCCGCGGAACGATTCCGCGTGAGTTCGCCTGCGTTTCTTTTAGCACAGCCTGGGATAGGACGTCCGCGATCTCCAGACTTTGTGAAGCAATATTTTTCGTAAATGTGTTGGACGCAGATGGGTAGAGAAAAGACATTCCTTGAACACTTCGGTTGTCGCTTCCGTCTGCATGTAATCGAAGAGCAAGGTCAGCCCCGGCCTGGTTGCATCTTGTAGCACGTTCACTATTAGATATATCCACATTATTGGTCCGGCGAATCATCGTAATCTCATAATCGTTCTGAAGTGCCTTTTCCAGCTTCAATGCCACTTCAAGCGTAAGCTTGTATTCAGGTATTTTCGTCGTAATGCCTTGCGTCCCGCTGGACACCTTGGCCTTGAATGTACGGCTTCCCGGTCCAACCGGCTCTTTGGCGTTATTGCCTTTACTCTGGTGGCCTGCATCTATGCAGATTATCGGCTTGCTCTTAGCACTGGCTATTGATTGTCCCCCCGCTTCTCCCCCATTTGCTCTTGCCGGTACGCTTGCTGATGTCAGCAGAATCATGATAATCAAAGAAATAACCTTCAAATTTGTTCGCATTATGTACTCCTGTCTGTTAAATTAACGGTTTTCTCACCCGTACCTAAATTCGACATGCCTTACAGTGTTCCTCTTTAACCTGCAAAAAAACGCGAAGCCCTGTCCGGCTAGGACAAGCACTGCGCTTCGCAGACCGGTGTCTGCGGTGACAGGCTAAGGGCTTCGCGTTTAAGCACATGAGGCTTATGATGGGATTGCGGACGCGTTTTTCCAGCGCAGCTTATACAGCTCGGGAAGCATGACCCCCAGCAGCACCAGGACAACCCCGGTCCACTGCAATCCGCTCACCTGCTCATGAAGCACGAACGAAGACAGCAACACGGCAACCGGCAGCTCGGCAGCACCAAGAATTCCGGCCATCCCGCCACCAATATGAGGGACACCGATAGCGAACAGCACAGGCGGGATAAATGCGCCGAACAAACCAAGCAGGAATCCGAACAGCAGCAGCTGTCCCCACAGCAAGCCGTTAAACAGGAAGTATGGCGGAAATAAAATGAACAGCAGCAGCAAGCCTCCGGTAATCATCCAGGCGCTACGGTATGCCGGGTGCGCTGCAGGAACAGCTTTGCCGCTGAAAATAATGAACATGGAATAGCTTACCGCAGACAATAGTCCCAGAGTGATTCCCAGGACGTTGAAATGGGCCGCGCCCTGATCCATAATTCCCGCTGCCAGCAGCGTTCCCCCGAACAGCAGCAGCAAAGTCAGCAGTGTAATCTTGTCTGGCCGCTGGCGTTTGCTGACGGCTTGAATCAGCACGCTGATCCAAGTGAATTGGAACAGCAGGATAATCGCCAGCGAGGCCGGAATGTAGCGCAGAGATTGATAATACATCAGACCCGTTGCCACCGTAGGGGCTCCTGCCAGCATCAGCAGCAGCCGGTGCTTCCAGGTCAATGGCGCTGCTGCTTGCTGCACACTAGCAGCGATGCCGCGGGCGCGTGCCTTTCGTGTCTGTCTGATTTTTGTATATAAGGCGAGCAGCCAGGCAAGAATGCAGCCGGTCAAGAGCTGTGTGCCAACCACTTCCCCAAGCTGGTATCCTTTGCCGTAAGCCAAAACGACAATTGTTGACAAAATACCGTAGCTCATAGCCCCCGCCAAGACGGAGAGCAAATATTTCAAATCTTTCATGTTTCTTAGAACCTCCTGATTACTCTGAATCGGCCGCTACACGCAAATAATCCTAACTCCGGGGACAAGGGACATAGAGCAAGGTCCTTGTCATCGTAGTTAGGAAGAGTAGGCTTCCTGTAGAAACCCTCGCCCTGTTGGTGCCTGATGCTGCGAGGTTATACGAGAAAAGTATGCAGTTATTGGTATGACGACCTTTCATATGTTACATGGCAAGTAAGCTGATGTCAACCCTCAATCCTTAAAATTTGTGCTATTTACTCAATGATTTTCGCTTTGATGTAAACTCTAAGTAAAATAATGGTTCTTTTGTGTTATTTATTTTTTTCATTAAAATCCGATATCTTAAGATATGTTTTGATTTACACTATTTCATCTACAGAGGAGTCGTCAAATGAATCGAATGCCAAAATCAGTCAAAAGAGTATTATTCACATTGCTTGCAGGTGTGCTGGTAAGTATCGGAACACTTGGAGGAGGCAAGCTAACCCCTACCGCTTCGGCGGCTTCAGAGAATGGGTATGTTTATTATACCTCAGATGATACTTTATACCGTGTGCCGTCGGCCGGAGGTACTATCCAGAAGCTCTCCGAGAATTTCGAAGGAACAGATGTTGAAGCAACAGACAAATACTTGTATTTTCTAACTGGTGATTCCTCCTCCCAGTTGCAGCGCTTATCGCTGACGGAGACTGATCCGCTTATCAGCAGTTTTGCCGCTAACAAAAATATCGTATTCTACCTGGTAGAGGGTGATTTCCTATATTTCATGGATGATACAGGAAAAATCCACCGTTCGCTGGCCAATGCGGCAGATGACAGCCAGATCAAACAGGTTGCTTCCAATGCGGATATAGAATTTCCGGGATTTAAGGTAGTAAACGGGCGGATTTATTATAATGCCCTGAAAGACGGTGCGAACACCTGGGCCGCTTCGAAATCAAGAGATGGCAGCGGCAACGTACAGTGGATTGCCAAAGGAGCTATTCCATCCTCCCGTTTTATCCATCCAAGCAACAACACAGTCTCTGTAATGGTGGATACCAAGCCGCAAGAAACGTATTATTCACTGGACTGCATGATCCTCTACACGCTTCCAATCAATGGCGGAAATGCAAAAGCAGTAAATGCTAAAAGCCCGCTGGATGCGAACGCTACCCTCTCGGGCGGATGGTCCAATGACTACTTCGTTTATAACAAGGGTGTCACAGTAGATGATGATGATAATTTCGTCTATACCAAAAGCAAGGCCTACGCAATTGATAAAGCCGGTAAAGTCTTTCAATTCAGCCAAACCAGTGTTGTCAGCCTTTCGGATATGGGCGGAGGCAAGCTGGCCTACGTCGGCAGCAACGGCAAAGGCTATGTCAGCACTGTAGCTAACGGTAAAGTGACCAGTACAAAACCGGTTGAACTAAGCAATGTAAAACATGTCGCCAAGTTCAAGAACGGCACAGCCTCTGGACAAACTGTATTTTTTGCTACTAAAGGTGCTTATGCATTGAATGCAAATCTCACATTAACCAAATTGAACGGTGTGGATTGGGATAACAGCGCGTTTAATGAGGATGTAGCAGGCATCTACTATTGGAATACAGAAGATAACGACAACCTTTACCGGATGAGCACCGACGGCAAATCGAAGATTAAGCTCTCCGAGACAACCGTGGATTCCATTGAGACGATCTCCCCACGATAAGTTTTAAACCTAATTCAAATTCGTCAGTCAGCCGGAGCTCCAGAAATGGAGCTTCGGTTTTTTGTATAGAGGCTTGACGGATCATGCTTCATAAGGTAATATTCCCCATATATCAAGAACAACATTGAAAAAGGGTAAGTAGACATATTCCGCGTGGATCTGCAGAGAGCCGGTGGTTGCTGTGAACCGGTGTCCAGGATATGCTCGAATGGCCTTTGGAGTTGCTTTTCCGAACCTCCCTCCTTCGGGTGCAGTAGGGAAATGCCGGGAGTCCCGCCGTTATCAGGGGAACGGTCTCGAGATGATTCATGTATAAATCTCCGCACCGTATAACGAAGACCGAATGCCGTCTATATGCGGCTGAGCGGTTATTTAAGGTGGTACAACGACAACTTCGTCCTTAGCGGGCGGGGTTATTTTGTTTTTCAGGGGGGTGATGGCCATGGAGGATGGCTGGTGGTGGCGGTTAATCATGCAATTTCACAAGCAGCTAAAAATTCATTACAACCATTTTAGGAGGATATTGAGCTATGACAGAACGAGTATTGACAGGAGACCGTGTTACCGGAAAGCTTCACCTTGGCCATTATGCCGGCAGTCTGGAGAATCGGGTGCGATTACAGGAGGAGTATGATTCCTTTGTATTTCTGGCCGACGTCCAGGCGCTGACGACCCACTTTGAACAAAAGGACTTGATCCGCAGCCACATCCATGAGATGACCCTTGACTATTTGTCCGCAGGGATTGACCCGGAGAAGTCCACGATCTTCATTCAGTCGATGATTCCCGAAATCGCTGAGCTCACCGTATATTTCTCGATGTTCGTGTCCGTCAATTCGCTGCGCCACAATCCAACCATTAAGGCGGAGTCTAAGGGACAGGGACTGGATGAGCTATACTATGGTTTTCTCGGCTATCCGGTAAGTCAGGCGGCTGATATCACTTTCTGCAAGGCAACATTGATTCCCGTGGGCGATGATCAGCTTCCCCATTTAGAGCTGGCCCGCAAAATCGTACGCCGGTTTGGTGAACTGTATCAGCCCATACTTGTAGAGCCTAGAGCGCTCATAAGCAATACGCCAAGACTGGTGGGGACCGATGGAAATGCGAAGATGAGCAAGAGCCTCGGAAATGCCATCGCGCTTGATTCTACCAGGGAAGACATTGCCTATAAAATAAAAAGAGCGGTCACTGACCCCGCCCGTGTGCATAAAAATGACCCCGGCCACCCGGGGATCTGCCCTATTTATGCTTATCACAGAGCCTTTCAACCGGATGCTCTTCCTGAGATACGCGAAGGCTGCGAACGTGGAACTATGGGCTGCTCCGCCTGTAAAGAGCGTATCACCTTGACGCTTGAGCAGCTAATCGCACCTATGCGGGAACGCCGCGCCTATTACGGCAGTAAGCCAAAAGCAGTGGAAGAAATTCTGATGACCGGAACGCAGCATGCCCGTGAAATCGCGAAAGAGACGATGAAGGAAGTCCGTGCTGCGATGAGCCTTGATTATTTCGAGCTCTCCGCCATGGAAAGAGGTGTGCTCTAATGCTTACTTTGCCAGAGCTTGCAGTGCTTCTGGACGAGAAGAACAGCGACTATGAGCTGATTGCCCATGAGACCCCTATCCGCTCGACCCGGGATGCGGAGCAATACTTTGATCTTGCAAAAGCTGCACCTACACTTATCGTTCAAACAGAGCACGGATTAGTTGCTTTTATAGCCAGCGCTCAACGGGGCCGGGTAGATCTTAACAATTCCTTTGATCGGCCACGGCTTACCCTGCCTGTTCGAAAACCGCCTGCTGTCCCTGGACTATATTTATGGAGGCACAGGCGATGAACTGCACACCTTGAAAATCGCTCCGGCAGATGTCGTCCGGCTGAATCGAGTTCTTGCGTTCGTTGTTTGACAGATAACGCCTAACCTTTAACTTTGGATAGACTGCGGCGGGATTGTGAGCCATACTGCATTTCTAAACACAATTTAGTCTGATGCTTGTATTAGTTAATTGTATTTACTGCAGTTAAAAGGCTGCTTAAACCCGTATTTGTAGCGGTAACTGTATTCTGTGCAATTAAAAATGGCTAAAACTATATTTTTATCGGATTGCTGCCGATTTAGATGTACAGAATGCAATTAAGTCAGATTCAGCACGAAAATACGGCTTTTTAGTTGTATGAAATACAGTTAGGGCTTGGGAAGCAATCTTAACGGAGCCACCCCTTCCCTCAAGCCGGCATCCGCTTATTTCCCGAAAGCTCCTTATTCTTTAGCTGACAAGTGAAAACGGCTACGCCGTCCTTATAAAGAGCCTATGCTTCCGAAGCAGCGATACTCCGTATCGCTTTCAGGTATCCGTTTCAGCGAGAAATAGAAGGATAATTTATAGCGTGAAACATATAAATTCTTGTATTTTAAAAAAGCGGCCAGTGAGTGCCAGGCATTCCGATTGGGAATACCGGCACTACTGGCCGCTTTCTGCATCTTAGCTTACATATAAATGTCTACTACAGTTCTTTCTGCGCTCTGCAGACGTTCAAAGTCAGCGCGCTTGATCCGCAGTCCGCCAGTGCGGTACGGGTTAGCCAGCCGCTCAGCCTGAACCTCCTGGCCGTTCACCTTGACGGCGCTAAGCTCGCCTTGTGCAAAGTGGTATACAAATGTGGCTGGAGCGCCTCCATATTCAAAATCAAAACGTGTGCCATCCAGCTCATCCGGAAGCACAGGATCAATGATCAGATCGCCGCCGGCTTCGCGGATACCCAGCACATTCGAGATCAGCTGGTTCATGTAGATCCCCGGGCCGCTCGAATAGATTCTCCAGCCGCCTTTTACCTGAACCGAGCCGTCACGCAGCTCTGCAAAACGCTCCTGCGCCTCATAGCGGTTAGCGAATTTGCCGTCCGAGCTGCTGAAGTAGGAATTGCTCTGGCGCAGCTCCGCATTCGGAACCGCATCACGGATGCCGATCGGGTTGATGACCGCCAGCCCTTTCCATACCTGATCGCGTTTGCCGATCTTGGCCATAGCCTCAACGAAGCGGATATGTGCATGCACATATTGCAGGCCAATCTCACGGCCGAAATTAGCCGCCTGCTCCGCACGTTTGAAGTGGAGGCTGACTCCGCCCGCATACTGTGCCGGGTGGTTCATCAGACGCACACCGTCTGGGCAGAGGAACTGTTCCTGGATCAGCTTGTAATGCTCCTCCATCTGCTGTGGTGTAAGCAGCTCGCCAATCATGCTGCGGGTCATCGGCAGCAGACGGTACTGGATGCCGGTCTCCTTGTCTTCGGGATGCAGCATCAGCTTGGCATCAGCCGGATCTTCAAAGTACAGGAAGCCCGGGATTACATCAGTTCCCAGCATATAGCGGTTAAAGTCGCCTTTAATTCCTTCCGCCAGCTCTTTCAGTTCTCCTGACCATACATCATCCACACCCTGCAGCACTCCCGACAGTCCAAGCACCGTCTGATATGTCAAAGCAACGGTCCAGCTGCTGACCATATACTGCTTAAGCTGGGCATTGGCCGGTTGAAGCGTATCATCCCAGTCGCCGTCTCCGTAGGAGGACAGGAAGGTGTCATGAAGGAAATTCGCTTTAATATAATTCAGTTCCTTAACCGCATGCTCACGTAGGGAAGCTGTCGTTTCTGTAAAATCAAAGCCATGCTTGCGGGTATACGGAATCTGCTCGTCGAGAACAGCGAAGTCACGGGTTGCCCGCAAATAATCTCCCAGAACCTTAAGCGGCCAGACGATAATATCGCCGTGGCTTTCTTCCTGCTGGATTCGGGTATACTTGTCGAACATGAACCATTGCGGCCAGTTGCCGTCATCCTCATATTGATGGGCAAATACCGTCAAAAGAATTTCCCGTACCTGCTCATATTTATGGGTAGCCAGGAAATATTCCACCGGTCCCTGGCACACATCGCGTGTTCCCCAAGCCGCTCCGCCATACTGCTCCAGACCGTGCGGCATCGAATAGTGAACGAGCATGTTATGGGTATACCACCAGGCAAGTGCATTCACCTTGAACAGCTCACCTTCATCGCCGCCCGGCTGGGTCAGCTTGAAGCCATTCATCACACCGGCAAAAAACTCGCGGTAGCGGGTTATCTCAGTCTCTGCCGCAGTATGCGTGAGCGGAAGCTCTTTGCCATCTAGCAGCCCTTGCAGTCTCAATGTCCAATCCGCGCTGTCCTCAAGCTCCAGAACAACCAGCGAAGCGCTGCCTTGAGCTGGACCTTCTACCAGTACCGACTCATTGCCGAGCTGGTAAGCTGCTCCCTCAACAAATATCCGGTAGGCCAGCTCTGGATATACCTGGCTGCTAGTTCCCGACTCTGACGCGCGGAAGGTCAATGCTCCGCTGGTTGCGTCTTGGGCCATTTGGTAAGGAACCTCATATTCTGCCACATTCATTGTAATCTGGTTGGTAACCAGGAAGCGGTACGAAATGCCGTTCGCAGAACGGACATGCAGTCTGATCTCCGGCGCATCCACAGTGGTGTAATTGGTAATTACCAGGGTGTCTGAAGCTGTTTTATAATACCAGCGGACATAGTTGAAGCCAATTTCGAACAGCGAAGGCATGGAGAGCAAATGGTACTGGCCTTCTTCTGTCTGCACATAAATGCGCTGACCGGAGGTTTTGTATACATTCAATGCGTTGCGGGCATTGGACATCATTTTATTCATATTGGTATTGCCGATAACCACCTGGGAGTTGAAGATACCGTACATATAAGAAGTAGTAGTCAGTACTTCCGGGTTCAAACGCGCATTGTCCCCGCTCATGAGAATATGCCCGTGCGGGCGCTCAACAAGCAGCTCCTTCTCCTTGAGCACCACGTGCTCGTAGCTGTCTGTGAAGAAAGCCAGCAGCTTGCCGTCTTCCCGTTCCTCCTGGAATTTATGCGGGAACAGGGCGTTCAGCTCATCTTCTGTCAGCGGCAAGGTCTGCAGCGGTTCCCCTACCTGTGGGGATACAGCAATACGGGTATTCCAATCGCCCTTGTCAGACACGTCGCCTAAAGTTAGCGTCTCCTGCCAGGCTTGCTGCACAGCCGCAGCATGCTCCAGTTCTGTTATCGCAGCAGGATGATCTTCACGGAATAGACCATAGAATGTGAAGCGTGCCTGTCCGTCTAACTGGATTTGCTCAGACTGCAATGCCGTATAGGCAAATTCGTATTGGTAGACTTCGTTCGCAAGCTTCTGCTTGAACAGAGCCTCCGGTTGATCGGTCTCTTTGTAGGACAGGCCGAAGAATTGGAAGCCATCGGTGGAATAACCTGCAGAACCGCCCAGCAATCCCTGTTGAAGATAAGGAAACTTTCCGCCTTGCGGCTGATTCTGGCGTGAGCATACTACGTAGCCTTTGTCTTTATCTTCGAAGACTGTATGGTCAATGTATTGCGATAAATAAGCTTCATTGCTAGTAACCGCTCCGGGGGAAGCAATACCTACATCCTGGGTGTAGATCACATCCAGCAGAACACCGCCGCCTTCGATCGTCACGTCCCAGAACCATATTCCGTTATTAGCCAATGTGAAGACGACCTGATACTTGAGGTTTGCCGTCAGTCCTTGACCTGCCTGCTCCGCTCCAATTTCGCCCTGCCATACCAGGCGTTCACCCTCCTTACGGAAACGGCTGCCCGATTTAGCTCCAATCAGTGGAAACGCATGAATCCCGTCCTGTAAGTGAAGTCTTGCATAGATATTCCCGGGTGCCCCATCCACACTATTGGACAGCAGCTGATTGATCATCATCTTGCCGCCAAAGGCCTGATAGAGGTCACCGCTCTCCAGAAATGTAAAGGTCAGCTCACCCTTTTGAAGCGACAGCTTGGAGTTTGTTATAGTTGTCATTTCTTTCACTTCCTTATCTGATCGGGCTAATGCCGCGAATGTTCTGTCATTTGTAAACTATTGTACTAACCGGAAGCCAGCCTTCTGCACATCACGGCTGCTTGCACCGACAAAGACGGTGAACTGGCCGGGATCACTGGTAAAGGACAGGTCGCTGTGATGGTAGCGAAGCTGTGATTCTTCGATGTGGAAGACAACTTCCTTACTCTCACCAGGCGCGAGATCAACCTGCCGGAAGTCCTTGAGCTCTTTAACCGGACGGACTACCTCTCCCGATATGTCGCGAATGTACAGCTGGACGGTTTCCGTTCCGGCCATATTGCCGGTATTGGTTACCGTTACCTTCACTTCAAGCGGATGGTCAGGGGCCATAACCTCTGAGGATAACGACAGCCCTTCATAGGCAAAGGTTGTATAGCTCAGGCCGAAGCCGAAAGGCAGCAGCGGCTCATTTGGAATGTCAATATACTGGGAAATATAGCGGTTGTCTGTTTCTTCTTCCGGCTTAGGCCGGCCAGTATTATAGGAATTGTAATAGACAGGAATTTGACCAACCGAATAAGGGAAGGACATGGATAGACGGCCGGAAGGGTTCACCTTGCCATATAGCAAGTCTGCCAGAGCCGCCCCCCCTTCACTGCCCGGGAACCAGGCTTCCAGCACTGCATCCGCTACATTGTATACACCGTGCAGATCAAGCGGACGGCCGTTGAACAATACGACTGCCAGCGGTTTGCCCAGCTCTTTCATCACACGGATCAATTCCAGCTGCGCCTGAGGCAGTCTGATATCACTGCGGCTGCCCCCTTCTCCGCTCATCTCCGAGGCTTCGCCAACCGCCAGAACAATAATATCCGCTGCCGCAGCGGCCTTTATGGCTTCAGCCTTTTGAGACTCACTTATGGTGTGGATACCGCTGCCTTCCGCGATGACAACATGGTCCGGGCTCGCGCTTAATGCCCGCATGGAAGCTCCCAGCTGCACAGCAGTTTCCTTGGAGCCCTGCCAGGACCACCAGCCGAGGATATCGCCGCTGTCTGCGAACGGACCAATCAGCGCGACCCGCTGGTTCGCCTGCAGCGGCAAGATGCCTTCATTCTTGAGTAGTACACTGGATTTCTCGGCAAGCTTGCGGGACACCTGGCGATGCTCATCGCTGTAAACAATCTTCTTCTCAAGCTCAGGATCTGCCCCACGCATCGGGTTCTCAAACAGACCGAGCTTTTCCTTCAATTTCAGAATGCGCAGCACCGCTTCATCAATCAGAGCCTCATCAACAAGCCCTTCCTTCACCAGCTCCGGCAAATGCTTCACATAGCTTGTGGTCATCATGTCGATATCGACACCGCTATAGATCGCTTTGAAGGCAGCTTCTTTATCATCTTCCGCCGCGCCATGAGCAATCATCTCTTTGATCGCGGCCCAGTCAGAAATGACGACTCCGTCAAAACCCCATTCGTCGCGCAGCAGGCCGCGCATTAATCTGCGGTTGCCTGTAGCAGGGATACCGTCCACAATATTAAAGGAGGTCATTACCATCTCTACCCCGGCGTCTACCGCCGCTTTGTATGCCGGCAAATAATATTCGCGGAGTTGGCGTTCCGACAAATCAACCGTATTATAATCACGTCCGCCTTCGGCCAGTCCATACGCCGCAAAATGCTTCACGCAAGCAGCTACGCGGGTCATATCGTTCTCCAGATCATCGCCCTGGAAGCCTTGCACAAATGCCTTGGAAAACACAGAATTCAAATAAGTATCTTCGCCGGTAGACTCCATTACACGGCCCCAGCGCCCATCGCGGACCAAATCCACCATTGGAGCAAAGGTAACATGCAGACCGGAGACCGCAGCCTCACGTGCAGCAATCTCTGCGCTCAATTCAGCCAGCTCCGGGTTCCACGAGCAGCCAATCGCCAGCGGAATCGGAAAAATGGTTTTGAACCCGTGCACGATGTCGGCCATGAACAGCAGCGGAATACCAAGTCTGTTACTAGCAAGGTGTTCTTTCTGCACGGCCATCATTTTCTCCGCACCGGCTATACCCAGCACCGAGCCTGCTGCACGTTTGGTATCGTTCCCGATGCCAAGCTCTTCCATTGGACCGGTAATTTCCGAATCATCACCCGGCTCGTCGTAAAAAGGGGCTGCAAGCTGCAGAAGCTGGGCTATCTTTTCTTCAAGCGTCATGTTCTTTACATATTTGTTATACAAATGCTCACTCATAGCTACTCCCCCCAGTGAATACGAAACGTTTCTTCTTAATAAAACCTTTAATAGCATAGCTTTGGAACCAGTAATACATTGTATAATAAGAAACGTTTCACTTAATTTCCAGACTTAAGGCCTCTATTCAGAGGCTCTCCAATTAACTCTGGGTTTTGACTGATCTGCGTTCAATCAGCTCGATTTTAAGCTTGTAGAACGAATTGACTGCATCTCCGTTCAGTCTTTGGAACAGCAGATGTCCAGCCAGCGAGCCTGATTCATACATTGGCTGGCGGATCGTTGTCATTGGAGGCTGAATGTATTCAGCCAGTTGAATATCGTCAAAGCCGATAACCGATATATCATCCGGGACGGAAACTCCGCCCTCCTCCAGCGCCTTCATCCCGCCTACAGCCATTTCATCATTCGCATAAAAGATAGCTGTCGGGAGCTCCCCCTGTACCAGCATCATCTTGGTCGCCTTGTATCCGCCCTCGCGGATAAAACCGCCGCTCAGCTTCCACTTCGTTTTCTCCTCAAGCCCGGCTTCCCGCATGGCCCGCAAAAAGCCCTGATAGCGGAGCGCATTGTCATAGGAATTGGCGGGACCGCTGACAAAGGCGATCTCCTTATGCCCCTTTTCGATCAGGTGGCGGGTTGCGCTGTAGCCCCCCTGCTCACCATCTACCATTACATTGATTAGTCCCTCTCCGGTAATCAAACGGTCCATAACAACGATTGGAAAACGGCTGCTTCCCGCTGCGTGCAGAATCTCATCAGTTATATTATGAGCCAGAACAATGGCTCCATCGACTCTTTTCTCCATCAAAAATTTCACCGCAGTCGAATCTTTGCCGCCCATAGAGCTGCAGGCAATCAGGTCATACGAATTGGATAATGCCACATCCTGAATGCTGCGGATCAATTCTGAATAATAGGGACCGGACAGATCCCGGAGTATCAGAGCAATGGTGTTGGTCCGGCTTCTTTTCAAATCCATGGCAAAGCCATTTTTCTGATAGCTCAGCTGTCTTGCTGCCTCAAGCACCTTTTCTCTAGTCTTGGCGCTTACCTTGCTGTCGCCGTTCATCGCATATGAAGCTGTTGACAAGGCCACTCCTGCCAGCTTTGCCACATCCTTGATCGTTGCCATCCTGTTCAATCCTTCCCGAGACCCTCAGGTATATTTCTCTATATTATTTTATGCCGGAGATGGTATATCCTTCTATGATATGCTTTTGGAAGATAATAAATATGATAATAATCGGCACGACCATAAATGCGGCCCCGGCCATCTGCAGCCCGAACTGGGTTCCGTATTGCCCCTTCAGCAGGGATAGTCCGACAGACAGTGTATACAGCCTTTCGTCATTGGCAATAATCAGCGGCCAGAGGAAGCTGTTCCAAGCGCCGATAAAAGTCAAAATCCCCTGTACGGCAAACACCGGCTTCACAATCGGCACCATCAGCTGGAAGAAAATCCGCAGCTCGCCCGCCCCGTCCAGTCTTGCCGCTTCGAGCAAATCCATAGGGATTGTGGACATAAACTGGCGGAACAGGAAGATCGCAAAGGCCCCGACCAAACCAGGCAGCACAATGCCCGCCATCGTATTCACCAAATTCATTTTGTTAATGATCAGATAGGTTGGAATCATAGTTACCTGTGACGGAATCATCATGGTAGCCAGGATCAGATAGAAAAACTTGTTTTTACCCGGAAAATCGAACTTTGCAAAAGCATAGCCGGCCATCGCATTCAGGAACAGCCCTGCAAACGAGCACAGCACGATAATCAGCGTGTTTTTCAAATATATCAAAAAGTCCATCTTCACGAACAAATCCTTATAATTGGAAAAGGTCGGGTGGCTCGGTATGAGCGTTGGCGGAATTACGGTAAATTCATTTTCAGGCTTAAAGGATGAACCTATCATCCAAATGAACGGCACCATCATCAGGAGTCCTCCGATAATAAGCAGGGCGATCATTACACCTTTTTCCATTTTCATTTTTAGGGCCATGCTTGTTCCCTCCTTCTTAAAACCCGCAGCCAGAGGCTGAGGTTTAGTATTCCACTTCTTTCTTTTTGACCGCGAACTGAATGAGTGTCACTATGATGATGATGATGAACAGTACAAACGAGCCGGATGCCGCATAGCCGAACTTGCTGAGCTGGAAGCCGTTGTTGTAAATGAACAGTGCCATCGACATTGTTGCATTAAGCGGTCCGCCCTTTGTCATAACCAGCGGTTCTTCGAAGAATTGAATCCAGCCGATCAGAGTCGTAATGGTCACAAAGAAAGTAGCGAATCCGAGCAAAGGAACTGTAATGTAACGCAGCTTCTTCCAGCCGGTTGCTCCGTCAATTTCAGCCGCTTCATAATACGAACGGGGAATTCCTTGCAGCGCGGCCAGGAAAATAATCATATTCAGACCGATGGACTTCCAGAAGGCCAGCAATATCAGTGAAAATTTCGCGAGTACCGGGTCCTGGAGCCATTGCTGTGCCGGAAGACCGAATACAGACAGAATATAGTTGAACAATCCATAGCTGCCGTTATACAAATATCCCCAAACCACAGCTACAGCCACGATGTTGGTAATGGAGGGCATGTAGTAAATAACGCGGAAGCTTTTGAACAGCCAGCCTGTTCCATAATTAAGCAGCAGCGCGACAGCCATAGAGGCAATCACAACCATCGGCACTCCAACGGCTACATAAATAAGCGTATTATACATGGATTTCAAGAAAACCGGATCTTTAAAAATTTCGAGATAATTCGAAAATCCCACGCCATTAATATTGGAATAATCCGCAAGCCCCACCAAATCCATATCGGTAAAGCTGATGACCAGCGCGATAATTATCGGAATAATTGAAAATACGGTCAGCAGCAGCACCGCCGGAGCGATGAACATATATGGATATTTATGTTTGTTCCATTGCTTCACAAATGAGCTCACAAAATCACATCCCTTCGCTTTCTCACACTTTCTTCCATTTACTAGGATGAACATACACACTGCCGGGACCTCTCAGCTAAGGAGATTCCGGCAGTCTGCCTGATCACGTTCAGATCTTATTTATTGCCTAGAAGCTCATTTGCTTTTGCATTCAGCTTATCCAGTTCGGTTTGCGTATCCGCGCCCCCAACTGTGATCTGTTCGAACGAAGCCATAGCTGCCTGGGCAATTTCTTCATATTCTTTTACCATTGGAGCAGGACGGGTATTTTCAAGCTGCTTGCCGAAAGCCTGGATCATTGGATCTTTCAGAGCGTCATTGCTCCAAGCTGCTTTCAGTGCAGGCATAGAGTTCGAAGTTTCATAGAATTTCAACTGGGCATCCTGTTCAGCCATGAAAGCAATGAACTTGGCTGCTTCATCAGGGTTTTTGCTGTAGTTGAAGATCGACAGGTCGGCACCGCCAATGGAAGAAGTATTGGTTTTCTTAGCCGGCAATGTGGTTACAGCCCATTTACCATCAATTTCAGGCGCTTTTTCTTTTACGGTCTGAATCATCCAAGGACCGCTGATGAACATTCCCATCGTGCCGTCTTTAAATGCAGCTACAGTATCCAGGTCGGTGCCTTTAGGGGACAGACCTTCGTCATAGAAGCTCTTCAGGAAATTAATCGTTTCCACGTATGGCGGCTGATTGAACTGTGGCTGACGGTTGCTGTCAATCAGTTCGCTTCCGTTCTGCCAAGCGAAGATTGCAGTGTAAATGGAGTCCTTCGCTTCGATTGGCAATGCGTAGTGTCCTGCGCCGCCTTTAGCTACAAGCTTCTTACTTGCATCCTTCAGCTCATCCCAAGTTTTCGGTCCTTCCGGATAACCTACGGAACCAAGCAAATCAGTGCGATAGAACATAGCACGTGTTTCTACATAGAAAGGAATGGCTACTGTCTTGTCTTCATATTTGGTCGTTTGAACCGCACCATCGAAGAAGTTCTCAGCTTTCATGCTTGGGTATTTCTCGATGTAAGGCGCCATATCCTTCAAAGCTCCGGCAGCCGCGAATTCAGGAATCCAGGTTGTTCCCATTTGCACAACGTCAGGACCGTTTTTGGAAGCAACGGCGGTCAGCAGCTTGTCATGCGCGGAATCCCAAGGAATAGCCTGCACTTCCACTTTGATGCCCGGGTTCTTTTCTTCATACATCTTGGCAATTGGTGTTACGGTGTCGGCTGTCCCCATGAACCACACCTTCAATGTTTTGCTGTCGCCTGATGCCGAGTTGTTCGAGTTCGAGCTTCCGCAACCTGCAACGACCAGAGACAAGCTCAACATTGCTGCTGAAACTACAATACCAGTTTTTTTCTTCATTTCTGTCACCCCTGTTATAGTGTTAGCCAAACTTGAAAAACTATGAATAAAGCCCTTACATCGAAACGTTTCGATTATTTTCGAAAAAAATTTCGAATTTTCCTGTGAAATAAAGTACTGATCACTGATCTCATTATCATTAATCACCATGAAATGGAGACCAAAAACTACTTTTTCTACAATTTCCCTCGAAAAGGAGTTCTTTTCTCAAATGTATCTTTAGTTCAACGCTTTCATGATTCGAATCGTTTCGACAAACTTATTATATGACTTGCTTTTAGCGATTTCAAGTAGGTAACTTAAAAAATGTTCGAACAGAAAAGAAATATGTCGAATTTAGTCACATATTAAGAGGCAGCATCCGTTTCTCCAGAAACGGCAAAGAGGACACACGGCAGTAGATGCCAAAGTGTCCCCTCAATAGAGTTAAATCGAACGCACCGAATCCCGCCGGACCAGCTCTGGCATAACCTTCAGAGTGCGTCCGGCCCCTCCGTTTATCAGTTCAAGCAGCAGCTCCGCGGCACGTATTCCGAGCTGTTCGAAGCGGTGGCGGATTGTGCTGAGCGGCGGATTGGTATAGGCAGTAAAATAAGTTCCGTCGTAGCCTACCATAGAGAGATCTTCAGGAACAGAAATTCCGTGGCGGGCCAGCTCCATTATCGCTCCCATGGCCATCATATCGTTAGCACAGCAGACGGCTGTCAGCTCCGGAAAGCTATCTTTCAGTTCGAGAATAGCCTTCGCCCCGCTAGCTCCACTGAAATCTCCTATTCTCTTTAGCGCCGGATCATGCCCGGTCCCGGTTCCGTTCCGAAAAGCGGCACAAAAGCCTTTATAACGTTCTTCACAAATGCTTAAATGCTCCGGCCCATTGATGTAGCCTATCTTCTCATGCCCCAGCTCCAGCAGATAGGAACCGGCCATTCTCCCGCCTTCGTAATTGTCCGAGACAGCAAGCGAACAGCGCGGCCCCACGGCAGAGCCCATATTTACGCTAGGTACTTGCAGCTTAATCGCTTCTCTGATCAGCGGATGCTCCTTACCGAAAGGCTGCATGAACACACACCCCTCCAGGCTGCGCATCCGCACCCATTCGGTTAAGCTGCCAGGCCGATACTCCTCTTCCCCAAACGGGACGGAAAAAATCAGAATCTCCTTCTGGTATAACCGCAGCCCTTTGCGTAAGGAGGCAAAAATATCATCAAAACCGCGATTTGATTCCGATTCCAGCTCAGGCATAAAGATCCCGACCAGATTGCTTTTGCGTGTCACCAATTGCTTCGCACCAAGGTTCGGAACGTAGCCTAGCTCCGCTGCCGCCTCTTGCACACGGGCGATTGTCCGGGGATGAACGCCGTAGCTGCCGTTAAGTGCTCTCGATACTGTACTGACCGATAAACCCAGCCTGTCGGCGATGTGCTGAATCGTTATGTCCACGTGATCATTCACCCTTTGCGGCTTCCGCCAAAATTTTGCCGGCTGCGTCCTTTGACAGTTTTGCCTCATCATAACTTTTGCCGGTCTGCCGTTCAAGCTTGCGGATTGCCTTCAATTGTGTCTCTGTAGCCGGCTGGGCTTCAATGATTGCAGCGAGATTGTCATGGGCGATTTTACGGGTAATTGCCGGATCGTCAAGAAGATCAATCATCCGGTACATCGCATCAATCGCTTGTTCCTCACCGCCTATCCCATAACCGGAGTCTGTGCTGAGCATGAAGCGGTCCGGGTATTTTTTCATCACAGGAATATATAGTTCAGGATGCCTGCCGCTGTCAGGATTATACACAGAGAACCCGGCGAAAAAATCCGCATACAAATTAGGATACTTGCCGAGCAGACGGTCGACCTCTTCCGGCGTGTTGTACGCATTGATATGGGCGAAAATAATGATCGTCTCCGGATGCTTCGTAAGCGCCTCCTCCAGCTTCTCAATCGGCATGCCGTTTGGAGGATCAATATGCATCAGAATCGGCGCCTTGTAAGCTGCGATAAGGTCGTAAATCTGCGGAAGATAACCATCCATCGGATCATTGGCCTTCCACGCCACCTTGGACATCGCCGGCGAAGCCGTAGAAGCGCCTGCCACCTCTCCCAGCCCGAAGTAGCCTTTTTCCAGATTGCTCTTCACCACCTCCAGACTTCCCTTGTCATGCAGGTCAAAGCCTGAGAAATAAGGTATGATCAGCTCCGGGTATTGCTGGTAAGCATTCCATGTGGTCTCATCTGTATCAATCGCCGCCGGCTCGGAAGAATTGCCGAACAGCACTACCTGCTGCACACCATTCACCTTCCAGGTGTTCAGCATCCCCCGGTATTTATAAAAGCTGGCCCCGTGGTTGTGGGCATCAATTAGCTGCAGACCTTTATTTTCTGCAACTAGATCGGCTAGTGGAGTCTCCTCCTCTACCGGATTTTCGCTTGGTTCCGCAATCTCTTCCACAATCTTTGGTGAAGGCTCGGCGGTCTCATTGACCACTTCGGCTTTCTCTGTCTGATCATTACTTGGATACCAGAAAACCAGGGCTACGAGTACAATCACAATGCCTGCTGCGAGCAGAATATATTTGCGCATGAGCATCACCCTCCCATTGATTTTCGGGAACGTTCCCGAATATACGCAAATCATACTTTGTTTACAGATTTATGTAAATGATATTTTTGGGAACGTTTTCTTTTTTACTATACCAAACTCTTTCTATACTTGAATTCTCCCTTGTTCAGCCTTATTGAAGTGATATAAAGTTGCAATAGACAGCCATGCCGCTCTTTCGCGGCACTCCAGACGATGAAATTTTCATAGAAGACCCTCAATTTGGCTTCGCCAAATTCGAGCTTCCATAACAATGTCCTCTGTTCGGACATCGTTATTTCAGGGTAGATTGTCACATAATCTGTAGAAAGTGGGTTTGAAATGAACATCGAAGTTAACCTCGCCTCTCAAGATGAAGCGTATATTATCAAGAATCTGTACCCGCTCTACCTGCATGATTTGTCCAGCCATTATGGGCTTACGGGTGGAACGATCCTTAACCGGCATGGAATCTTTGAGGAGAGTCCCGAGGTCAGAACCTTAGCCGATCAATATGATATTCAGGGCATCTGGTGGGAGAAGCCCGGAGTGCTGTATCCATTTCTATTCAGGGTTGATGGCATTCCTGCAGGCTTCGCCTTCGTCGCAACCCCGCCTCACTGCGCGAAGGGAGTTGACTTTTTTATGAATGAATTTTTTGTGCTGCAGCCCTTCAGAGGCACTGGTTATGCCCAGCAGGCCGCCATACAGGTATTCGAACGCTTCCAAGGCCAGTGGGAGCTGTTCACCAATCCGGCAGAGAAGAATATTGTGGGACAGCAATTCTGGCGTAAAACCGTGTCGGCTTATACCGGAGAACATTATGAGGAAAAGCTCAGCGAAACGTTCAATGGAAATATGCTGGTGTTCAGATTTCACAGCACGCCTATATAAGTTGAACTTTAGATTTTCATATAAGGGTCTGGTCGTAACTGCGGGGAATGTTTGACTTCCGGCCGCTGTTGTCTGCAGATTTCTTGATTATTACCGCTCTTCGCGGTGGAAATCCGCAGACAAAGGCGGTCGCTTTCGCTCCTCCAGTTCCAAACTTCCCCTCCGTCACTTCTGCCCTTTTTATGATTTTTTTAAGTTTAACTTATATAGAAATAACCCGAAGACGTTCCCAATGCTTTAGTATCGGGAACGTCTTTCAGGCTGGAAGATTACCTATAGCGATCTACGTTACTTTTATTTGGCGCGCTTATAAATATCAAGCTTTATTTCTGTCTGGTTATTCTCCGAACCTGTCTTAACCGCCATTACGAGCGACTGGGGATGGTCGAGCCAATTACTGGCAAAATGGTATTCGAACCCCTCCTCGGAACCGCCGCCTGAAAGCGAGCTAAGAGATATTGTTTTGTCATGGACCTTCGCCAGTATTTCTTTTGAAAAGAAATCTCCAAAGATTGCTCTGCGGATTTCCCGGTTATTCTCGGACGGATTCTTCAAGGCTATTGTTGCCTTGATCAGCAGCGGAGACATTTCAACCTTGCTGACCACTACCTCATGCCCATTCAGCGTAAACGACTGGTTCGGCTCGACAATCTGTGTCTTGTATGCCATAAATTTAGGATCAAGCTTGAAGCCGATCTTCAGTACCGGCGAATAATGCATATCTGACATAATCGTTCCTGTCTTGGGGTCGTCCATTTTACCGGGATTGACAGAAGCAATCCTGAATTCAGCCTCAAGCTGCTGCGGGAATGACTGCGCGCGATCCAGTTCGATAACGCCCCGCCCGTAAAAAACATGATTTTTCTGCGGTTCAGGCACATCCACATTCCCTCCCACCTGAGTTGTTGCGTTCAGATAGCGGTTAGTGGCGCCGTCCTTCATTTTTGCGCTGTTGATGCTGTAAATTTCCTGCTTATCGTCCGTAGTCGCCGTATATAGGTACATGATTTTATTTTCATCTGCGGTAATAGCATTTAAGGTAATAGAATACCCCTTACTCTCCGCCGTTTTGTTCACCATCTGAATATAATTATTACGGATTGCAGATTCCATGGTAGGCATATCCAAATCAGAAATTACATTGTCCTTAAACACTTGAAGCTCTCCCCAGTTCACTTTGGGCGCAGGGGCAGCAGGTTGAGGGGTGCCCGGCAGGAACGGAATAATAAACAGTACGGCTGCGACTATAACTGCTGCGGCAAGCCCTAGACCCCTGCTTTTATTCCAAAAGCGCTGCCCATCCACCCGCCGTCCCCGCTCCATTCCTGATTGAACGGACAGCCTTACGGAGGCGCGGCCTTCATCTCTTTCGAGTTCCTTCTGCATACGGACCGCATCGGACAGCAATGCCTCTTCTTCACGGCTACTGATCATTCCATTCACCCCGATTCTTCATAATCGTTCTGAGCTGCTTCAGCCCTTTATGCTGCCAGGTCTTTATCGTTCCTTCCGGCTTCTTGAGCAGTTCCGCAATCTCCGTCAAGGTCATGTCATTATAGTATTTGAGCAGCAGCACATGACGGTATTTCGGCTTCACCTGCTCTACGGCCCACAGCATTTCCAGCTTGCTGCCGCTGTCCTCCACACTGCGCTCTTCCATCGCCTCCTCCGGCGTCGGCACAGACTTCTTCCGCCTTCTTTGCTCGTCAATGCAGACATAGATCAATATCCGAATGATCCATGATTTGAACGCCCGGGGGTCCTTCAGTGTGCCCCGCTTGATCCAGGCCCGGCAGGTAGTCTCCTGCACCGCCTCCAGCGCGTCATTCCGGTTCCGCAAATAACTGTAGGCAATGTGATAGAGCTGATCACTGTGCTCCATCACTGCATCGCAAAAGGCATGCTCCTCCCACGGCAGAGCAGTTGTGCCGGTGATCTTTTTCATTTCCGCCTTGGATGTTGTCATCCATTCCCCTCCTTGCTTCTCTCTATATGTATAAGACGGAGAGCATCCCCAAACAGTTTTTGCATTCTGCCAAACAAAAAAGGCTGCAAGCCCACCCTGAGATGAGCTTGCAGCCTTTCCAGCCTGATTGTACAGTCCGCTGTGGTTCACAGCAGGTTACAGCACCCAGTTCCCTTTGCGGAATACCGGTTCGATGGTTCCATCCGCCAGTTCACCGTCGATATCGAGCTCAGCGGAGCCGATCATAAAGTCAACATGCGTCAAGCTGACATTGGCTCCCCGCTCCAGCAGCTCATCACTGCTGAGTGAAGTCCCGCCTTCAATGTTGACCGGATATGCACTGCCAAGCGCAAAATGGCAGGAAGCATTCTCGTCGATTCCCGTATTGTAGAAAATCCGGTTCAGCCGAGAAATCGGCGAATCATGCGGCACCAGGGCCACTTCTCCCAGATAAGAAGCTCCTTCATCCGTTTCCAGCAGCGAGGTCAGATGCTCCCGCCCGGATTTGGCATCATAAGCGGTAACTTTCCCGTCTGTAAAAGTAATCGTAATGCCATCCACAAGCCGTCCGTTCAAATTGAGCGGCAGGGTGCTTGCCACCGTTCCGTTGACCCCTTTGCGGTGAGGCATCGTATAGATTTCTTCAGTCGGCATATTGGCCACGAAGTACACGCCGCTTGCATTCTCACCGCCGCCGCCGCGCCAGAGATGGCCTTCTGGCAGCTCGACATGCAGATCCGTACCCGGAGCGCGGTAGTGCAGACTTTTATAACGTTTGGCATTCATCCGCTCCTGGGATTGTTTGAGCTCGGCAATATGACCGCGCCAGGCCGCTACCGGGTCTTCACTGCCCACACGGTTCATCTGGAACACGGCCTCCCACATGGCCTCCACACGCTGCTCCTCGGGAAGATCTGCAAACACCTTGTCCGCCCAAGCCCGTGTCGGCGCTTTGATCAGCGACCAGCTAATTCTGTTGTTGCGGGTGTAGTTCTGATAGTTCTTCCGTGCCACCGCTGCTGCTTTCACTGCGGTTGACACCTTGGAGCCGTCGATGCCGCGGAACAATTCCGGATCAGGCACCTTAATATGTAATATCGCTCCGCCTTCCTCGGCGAATCCCTCCAGCATATCCGCATGCCACTGCGGGTAATAGCCGAAAGAGTCCTCTGGAGCTTTCTCGTAACGAATGCGGGTAACCTTCTCATCGTCCCAATCCACCAGCACGTATTTGGCTCCTGCTTCGTAGGCTTTGCCTACGATCAGCCGGGTCAAGTCAGCCGTTTCCAGCGGCGAATGAATCATCAGCACTTGTCCGGGCTGCACGTTCACTCCGACCTTGACCACCAGGTCCGCATATTTCTCCAGCATCACATCAAAATCCTTCATCGCTTCTTTTCCCCCGTATCCTTAATTGCTGTACCTCATGCGGGACATCCACGCTGACCGAAGCAGCAGGCGTTCCGTTTCCACAGTAATTTTAACGCAAAATACGCGAGGTTGCGAGTCTGACCCGGATTGGTATTAGCCTCCTGCCCCGGATGATCGCCCGAAATGCTTGATAAAACTGAACCGTGCTCCGCCAAGCGGGGAATCCGAATACGTTAACTCTCCGTCCAAATTCGCGGCAATCTGGCGGCATATCGCCAGGCCGAGTCCTGTAACACCATTAGCCCCCGTGTAAAAACGCTGAAAAACTACCTCACGCTCCTTTTCGCTTAATCCATTGCCATCATCGTCAATATGTATTGCCCACTCAGCTCCCGGAAAATCCGCTTCAACGCGCACATTGATTTGGCTCGATGTGTGTCTTACCGCATTCTGCAGCAGATTTACCAGTACACGGAACAACTGCTCTCCGGCGACAACGGTGTGCAGGCTATCCCCTTCCACATTCAGTTCAATGGCCCGGGCATTCGCTGCCGGCATAAGCAATAACGCCGCTTCCTCTGCCATAGCGCGAAGGTCGATTTCCGATGTCGGCCACTCTTCATCCACCGCCTCCAGCCTGGAAAGCTGCAGCAGCTTATCCACCATCTCCATCAGGCGCACCGACTGCGTCTGGATCACTTCAAGCCCTTCCTCTTGAGTGACCACCTGATCCTGAATGGCGAAGACAAAGCCGTGAATCGACATAAGTGGTGTTTTTAGTTCGTGAGATACGTTCTGCAGAAATTCGATCTGATTGCGCTGATGCTGCTGTATGCGGTCAGACATAGACTGAAAGGTAGTAATCAGTTCGCCGATCTCTGTAGTATCTCCCTTCGGAAAAGCAGCAGCAGGTGAACGAAAAGGTTCATACCGCCCCACCGCTTCCTTTAACTGGTTCAATGGCCGCACGACCCTCGATACGGTAAGCAAACCTATAGCCAGGATGATGAAAAAGCTGAACCCGATCGACAGCAGCGTTGTTCTCATCAGAGACCCGTAGTGGGCTCTAAGCGAGGAGAGCGGAGCATAAATGAAAATAGCATAAGGACGGCCTGGCAGCGGCTCCTTGGTGAACAGAAACTTCTTGCCATGCAATATCGCTATCCCTTGCCGCCCAGAAAGCGTATACTGCAGAGTTGTTCCTATTTCCTTGTCATCGTTCGCATCAATAATTTTATTGTGTGAGTCGAGAATAAGGTAATCCGCATCCAGCATCAGTCCCTTTACGACATACTTGAAATCCGTGTTATCCAGCCTGGAGAAGTCGTCATCGCGCAATATTTTCCCCGCTTTTTCCGCCTGCCCGTGCAATTGTGCCTTGACCTGATTCACTAAAATATCATCAATCAGGCTTACGAACAGAGCAACCGTAATACCAACTGTAATAACAAGCGCCAAAATAAAGGACAGCAGCATCTTGCCTCTTATGGTGCGCATCTATAGTTTTCTCACGGTCGCTTTGTAGCCAAAGCCCCAGACCGTATTGATCAGTAGTGAAGAACCGTGTTCAGCAAGCTTTTTGCGGATTCTTTTGACAAGATCGTCCACAACCCGGACATCCCCAAAGAAATCATAATTCCACACATGCTGGATTAGCTGCTCCCGGCCGAACGGCCGCTCAATATGCGACGCCAGAAACAGCAGCAGCTCAAATTCGCGCGAGGTCAGGCTTATTTCCTCGTTATTCACCGACACTCTGCGAAAATCAGGGAAAATATCCAGATTGCCGGCATGGCATACACTCTCAGACTTGGACTGCTCAGAGGGTTCTCCCGGCGTGCTGCTCCCTAGCTTCACCAAGCGCAGCATGGCCTTGACTCTGCCCACCAGCTCACGCGGATTGAACGGCTTGCTCAGGAAATCGCTGCAGCCCAGCTCCAGCCCTTGGATACGGTCGCTTTCTTCTCCCCGCGCGGAGATCATAATAATAGGAATCTCGGTAAACGAACGTAATTCGGTTAGCAGAGAAAGTCCGTCAATCCCGGGCATCATAATATCGAGAATCAGACATTCCGGTTCATCCGAGCGCACATATTCTACCAGATTTGTTCCGTTCGAAAAAGAAGTCACCTCATAGGCTTCCTTCCGCAAATACTCGGAGAGCAACTGTAAAATGAAAAGATCATCGTCTACCACCACTATTTTGCCCACCGTAAGTCACTCTGCCTTTCTATATCAGCGTCTTATATCTACAGGGTAACACAAAAAGACAAAAGACGGGAATCCTGCCTGCGGCCCCGTCTCAGTCAAAGAATAGCTGTGAAGTTAGTTAACCTGTTTTAAGTGCAAAAGATATAGTGCTTATTTCTTCTTAGGTTTTGCTGGAGTCTTCACTGTTGTTTTTGCTGGCGCTTTTGCTGGAGTCTTTGCTGTTGTTTTCGCTGGTGCTTTTGCTGGTGCTTTTGCTGGTGTTTTTACTGCTGCTTTTGCAGGAGTCTTCACTACTGCTTTCGCTGGTGCCTTTGCTGTGGTTTTTGCTGGTGTTTTTACTGCTGCTTTTGCAGGAGTCTTCACTACTGCTTTCGCTGGTGCCTTTGCTGTGGTTTTTGCTGTTGTTTTTACTGCTACTTTTGCAGGAGTCTTCACTACTGCTTTCGCTGGTGCCTTTGCTGTTGTGGATTTAACCACTGCCGTGTGCTTCACAGCCGGTGCGGTTACCTTAGATGTAACTGCCGATTTGGCCGGAGCCGTTGCCGCGAATGCGCTTGTAGAGCCTCCCAACACACTCACTACTGCCAGTACTGCGATTGCTTTTCTTGTCCATTTGTTATTCATCTTAATACCACCTCTTCCTTTGAAGTGATTTAAGCATAACAATTGGATACGGGAATTTTGTGAGACAAATATGAAAAAAGTATATGAAGCTGTCTCGGTTCTATTTTTTATCCACCTGCAATAGAGTGACAGTCTTCAAGGTATAAGTATGAGCAAGTTTGTCTTCCTGGAGGATATTAAGCTTGGTCAGGCTGGCGATTTTGGCCGGGTCCGCCCGGGAGAGCAGCCGCCATACCTCCGGATCGGATAAGGTTTGATACAGTTTGTCGTCATCGTATTCCTTGCGGTTCTGTGTGACGAGCTTCACTCTGTAAGCGCCTATTTCACTGTCCGCTTCCCCCTTTTCCAAGCAATAGTCCAAGATATCCTGGCGAAGGTCGGCCAGTTCCTTCTCAATCTCCTTCTGCTTTCCTTTGAGCTTATAATACTGCTGCACCTTTTTCTCCATGCGGCTTCACGCTCCTCTCCAGACATATGTATGCCGGATTAGCCCGTCAATTCCTTAATATTCACATTCTATTTCACATGTTTGCAGGGATAAGGGCAGTGAAGAACGTCAAATGAGTGGAGGGCTCTCCATGAAGCTGATTCAGGATTACTGATGGTTTGGTGGTGAGCAACTCACTACTAACTTACACACGGCAGGTGGATCATGCTTCAACCTTATCTTTTTCCTATCTCTCACGCATTTATGTTTTTTCCGCTGGCGGCGCTGCTCTTCACGCTCCCCTTTCTCATTGTGCAATATCGGCGGCATGGTTATATCAACAAGGTCAGAGCACTGGTGCTTTATCTGCTGCTGCTCTATTTGCTCAACGCATTCTTTCTTATTATGCTGCCAATGCCTTCTTCACGGCATAACGCACCGCCTACAGGCTCAATGATTCAGCACATTCCTTTGCAGTTCATTCAGGAAATCAAACAAAACACCGCCTTGAAGGCAAATGATCCTTCATCGTATCTGAAGCTATTTAGCGACCCGGCTTTTCTGCAGGCAGCGTTCAATGTGGCCCTTATGGTCCCCTTTGGCTTGTTCCTGGGCTACTATTTCCGCACCCGATGGGTAGTTTGCATTTTGCTGTCCTTCGCGCTATCCCTTTGTTTTGAGGTTACACAGATTACGGGAATCTATGGATTTTTCGATTATCCTTACCGTATCTTTGATGTCGATGATTTGATTACCAACACACTGGGCGGCATTGTTGGGTACAGAATTGCGCTGTGGGTGTCGGGGCTGCTGCCGCGCATCGAACAGCTTGACAGCAAGGTGGATCTATCCGCCAAAAGAGTCACGTATACGCGCCGGGGCATTGCTTTTATGCTGGATGCGATGGTCTGGATGCCTGTCGCTCTGGCGCTCAATTTGTGGTCAGTGCAAGGTGCCTACTGGATAACAACCGCCGTGTATTTCGTGCTGCTCCCCTGGTTGACCGGCGGGCGGACACTGGGAAAATGGATCGTACGCATTCGCATAAGCGGACTAGAGGGACGCAGCCGTCTAGGGGAGCTTGTGGTGAGATACATCTTGCTGTATGGAATTCTGATTGGCGGAATCTTGTGGCCGGCCGACTTGCGCGGTCTGGCTCTCTTAATAGATTTTGTTTTTCTCTTCCACTTAATCATCCGAATTTTCAAGCGGAACCCGCAGTTGGTCTATGAAAGGTTAAGCCGGACCCGCAGCGTAATCACCTGGCCGGAAATGCCGCACAGTTCAGGCTCGGATACTTTGGCAAACTCCGCATGATCTTAGTTCCGCCTTGTGCGGAGAAATTTCTTTTTATAAGACCTGAACGTATAATGAAATCTATAAGGCCGTATCCTCTCAAACTACATATCTATTAACAAACGCAATCACACGCTAAGCAGAGGACTCGCCCCAATAAATTTAGGGAGATGTAGATATGGGAACCGTCAGTACAGCAAGTCAATTGCCACGAAGCTTTCCAGAAGCGCAAGGAGTACCCTCAAGTGCAATATCCGCTTTTCTAAACGCCATTGAGGAACAAAACATCGAGCTGCATAGCCTCATGCTGCTGCGTCACCGCAATGTTGTAGCGGAAGGCTGGTGGTCGCCCTACAAGCCAGAGCTGCCACATACACTCTTTTCACTTAGCAAAAGCTTCACGTCCACGGCAATTGGTTTCGCCGTCTCAGAGCGCCTGTTATCACTGGATGACAAAGTAGTCTCCTTCTTCCCTGACGAGGCTCCATCAGACATCTCCCCAAATCTGGCGGAAATGAACATCAGCCACCTGCTCATGATGGGAACCGGCCATACCTTCGATACTACAATGGACATGCAGCGCAGCGCGGATGGAAATTGGGTCAGAGCCTTTCTGGAACTCCCTGTTGAAAAAATACCCGGGTCTCTGTTCCTCTACAATACCGGTGCCACTTACATGCTCGCTGCCATTTTGCAAAAAGTAAGCGGTCTCACGCTGCTGGAATATCTGGAGCCACGCTTATTTGCTCCGCTTGGTATCAAGAGCCCCACCTGGGAGTCCTGTCCGCGGGGAATCAATGTCGGAGGCTACGGGTTAAGTGTGACCACGGAGGAGATTGCAAAATTTGGCCAGCTCTATCTACAGCAAGGCATGTGGAATAACAAGCAAATCCTGCCTAAGGAATGGATCGCCGCAGCAACCTCCAAGCAAATCGAGAATGGAGACGGAAGCCCAGATGCCAGCAGCAGTGAATGGTCTCAGGGCTATGGTTATCAGTTCTGGCAATGCCGTCATGATGCGTACCGTGCTGATGGAGCTTTTGGACAGCTATGCATGGTTATGCCACAGCAGGATGCGGTAGTTGCCATCACAAGCGGAACAAACAATATGCAGAGAATCATGGATGCCGTATGGGATCATCTTCTGCCTGCCATGAAATCTGAGCCTGAGACTCTTCCAGACAACCCGGCAGCGGCAGCTCTTGCAGATCAGCTTGGCAGTCTGAGCCTTAATCCCCCAGATGAGCAGCGGTCATCAGAGTTGGAGAAGATACTCAGTGGACAAATATATAAGCTGGAAGAAAATATGAATAAGCTGGATACCTTTGCGATCGCGTTCAGCGACACTGAAGCAATATTGACGCTATACGGTATGTTCGGCGAGCAGACTGTTACCTTGGGCCGTGGTAAATGGGCTACAAGCTCCGCCACAATTTTGGACAATACAGTCAAACTGATCATGTCCAGCTTTACCTGGACACAGGAGAATAAGCTGTTGCTGACCCTGCGGTTTGTAGAAACTGCTTTCTGCATCACGCTGGAAATAGCTGTTGAAGAGTCTACTATTGTGGTTTCACAGCAATTTAATGTTTCCTTTCCACCGGAAGATCAGACAATAATTCTAGTGGGCCATCTGGAATAATCTATTGAATGCAGACTGCAAGTCAAAGGCCATATCTCCCAAGCACCGGGATGATATGGCCTCTATTTGTATCCACTGTAATAGCAATTATTCCTGTTAAGCTTCCAGTTCCAAAACTACCGGACAATGATCGCTGCCAAGTATGCTGGAATCTATTGCCGCCTTGGATAAACTCGGTGCAAGACGGGAGGAAGCGAGAAAATAGTCAATGCGCCAGCCAACATTACGCTCTCTCACCTTGGGCATATTAGACCACCAGCTATAGGCCCCTTCCTGATCGGGGTGGAAATGTCTGAAGGTATCAATGAAACCGGATTCCAGCAGAAGTGTCATTTTCCCGCGTTCTTCATCGGTAAATCCCGAATTTCCCCGGTTAGATTTGGCATTCTTGATGTCAATCTCCTGATGGGCGACATTGAGATCCCCGCAGACCAGCACCGGTTTATGCTTGTCCAGCTCCTGCAGGTAGCTGCGGAACCGGTCCTCCCATTCCATTCTATAGTCCAGCCTGGATAAGTCGCGTTTGGCATTTGGAGTATACACAGTGACAAGGTAAAATTCATTGAACTCCAAAGTAATCATCCGGCCCTCAGGCTCCGAGTTCTCTTCCATACCGTATCTTACGGAGAGCGGCTTGATTCTGGTAAAAACCGCTGTTCCTGAATAGCCTTTTTTGATCGCATAATTCCAATACTGTTCGTATTCTTCTCCCAGCTCCAGAGCAATCTGCCCTTCCTGAAGCTTCGTCTCCTGCACACAGAAGATGTCCGCAGCAGTTTCTTTGAAATATTCATTGAAGCCTTTGCCTACACATGCCCTTAACCCGTTGACATTCCAGGAAACCAGCTTGATCATCGTCATTCTCCTTACTATTAACTGAGTTGTTCTCAGTGTAACATATTACAAGCTGTTTGGAGCTTCTGTCTACTCCCAAGGCATTCGTCAAGCAATAATAGATTTAACGAATACACTATTCTATCAAACGAAAAGAGGGGCATCAACGCCGCTGTCACAGTAAACAACAACTCCGCTTTCCCGGTGAATTTGCTGCTTACTCTTGTGGATGCTCCAGCCGTCACTTATAGCATTCCGGCGCTGAACAGCCTCACACTTTCTGTTAATAGATTGCTCGTTGCTGCTCTGCAAGCCACAACTGCAGGCGCCGTATTCGGTACGATTGAAATTGCAATATCGGATTTCTAATAAATGAGCTAGAGTATCCCCTCATACTCTCTCATTATCATTCCCTGTTCAAACATCCCCGGCTGCTAAGCGGCCGGGGATGTTTTCTATATGTCCGAGCTTACATAGCAAATGATTCTTAAAACTCCGCTTCAGGCATCGGTCCGGTATAGACCGATTGCGGACGGAAAATCCGGTTGTTCTCTGCTTGTTCCATAATATGCGATGTCCAGCCGACGATTCTTCCGGCAGTGAAGGTTGGTGTGAAAATCTCTGGTGCAAGATGAAGCGCGCGCAGGATAGCGGCGGCATAAAATTCAACATTGGTGAACAGCCGGCGTCCAGGCTTATATTCATCAAGCAGACGGATCGCAGTTGCCTCCACATGAAGAGCCAGGTCGAAGGAAGCATCATTGCCAATCATCTCTTGAGTGGCAATCTGCAGCGCTTCGGCGCGTGGATCTTTGGTTTTGTAAATCCGGTGTCCGAACCCCATGATTTTCGTTCCGCTGTTCAGCGCATGGCGGAGCCACGGTTCCGCACGTTCCTTCGTTCCAATATCCTCCAGCATGGAGATAACCTCATAAGGGGCTCCGCCATGCAGCGGGCCTTTCATGGCCCCAATAGCCCCGCTTACCGCCGCACACATATCCGATTCGGTGGAGAGAATCACACGGGCGGCGAAGGTTGAAGCATTCATGCCATGCTCCATGCAGAGGATCATATACGCACTGAGAGCCTTCACATGGGCATCTGTAGGAATTTCGCCAGTCAGCATATATAAGTAATTGGCGGCGTGCCCAAGCTCTGATAACGGTTCCACAGGTGTTAATCCGTTCAGCTTACGATATCTGTAGGCAATAATGGTCGGCAGAACCGACGTCAGTCTCATCCCCTGCTTCTGTGTAGGCGGCCAGGCTGTGTTGCCTTCCCCCAAGGCAGCTACTGCGCTTTGCAGCACCAGCATCAGCGGCACCGATGCTGGCAGCAGGTCAATCATCCGGCAGAGATATTCCGGCATTGTCCGCGCTGCAGCCATTTCTTGCTTGAGCAGCTCCAGTTCTTCCGCTGACGGCAGATGCCCATTCCACAGTAAATGAGCTACTTCCTCGTAGCTGCGGGTCACTGCCAGCTCTTTGGCCCAATACCCCCGGTATACCAGATAGCCCCTCTCGCCATCCACCAAACCGATATCTGTCTCCCCTGCCACTACGCCTTCCAATCCGGTCACTTTTGCCATTGTTTGTTTGCTCCTTTTCCGGTTCAAAAAGTTAACATCATATTAGGAGTATAAACGCCAAATGTTACATTGCATATTTATAGTTTTTTATGAATTCATAAAATAATTTTATCATCACTCCAGCACATGCTGCTCCATAAGCTGTTTTAGCTTGGCTTCCGTGTTAGAATCCCCGGCAGGCGTATAAATGCTGCAACGCAGATCAGTGCTGCCCTGGACCTGGAGCGAGGTCAGATGAAACAGCATTTTCCCCGCCTTGGCATGACGGAATTCGAGCACCACATCGGGGGCTGAACTGACCTGGCTCTCTTCCCACAGCGCATTGAACTCCGGATGCTGCCCCTTCATATCCGCGATGAAATCATCATACCAGCGGTCCTCCACATACTGCCCGTAATAGGCACGGAAGATGGCTAAATAACCTCTGACGAACTGCTGCCAGTTCACCGCCAGCCGCTTAAATTCCTTGCGGGCGAATAATAATGCAATCATATTACGTTCCTCCGGCGCCAGCTTGGCGAAGTTCAGAAACACATGCGCCGCCGCCTCGTTCCAGCCCACAATACCGCAGCGGCGGTCTGAAATGATGGTGGGACAGGTGGTAAGCTCATGCAAAATTTTTTGTAAGGACGGACTGATAACAGATGGCTCCTCTTGCGGATAAGCGGCCGCTCCAGCGCTGTTCTCCAATGCTAATGCAAACAAATAGCTCCGTTCATCCTTGGTCAGCTGCAGAGCCGCAGCGATGCAATCCAGCACCGATGGCGATACCTTTATATCCCTGCCCTGCTCCAGCCATGTATACCATGTATTGCTCACTCCTGCGAGCTGCGCAACCTCTTCCCGGCGCAGCCCCGGGGTTCTTCTGCGTGTGCCCTCAGGCAGTCCCACGGAGGCGGGAGATATGGCCGCACGCCGTGATTTCAAGAAATCCGATAGTGCTTGAAGCCGCGTTTGATTGGACATGATGTTAACCCCTCTTCTTTATCCTATGCTGAGAATAGTAGTAATTATACTATGATAAATGACAACTTGTAATAGGATAAGATCCATGGAAAAATACAGGCATACCCCGTGCAGGGGATTTGCTTTCGAAGCTATTTAAGATGAACGTAAAAACCAGAAAATCTAAAGTTCAACTTATATCAAAAACTTTTAGGAGGATGCTTATGGAACGCGTAGTTATTACCGGTATGGGCCTCATTTCGCCGCTTGGAAATTCTGTGGAGCAGTTCTGGAGCCGCCTGGCTGCCGGTGAATCGGGCATTTCGCCAATCACTTCATTTGATACAGCACATTTCAAGACCAAAATTGCCGGAGCCGTGCGGGACTTCGATCCCGAGGCGAGATTCGGCCGCAAGGAGGCGCGGCGGATGGACCGCTTCAGCCAGTTCGCACTGGCTGCCGCAGAAGAGGCCTGGGAGCATTCCGGGCTGCAGCACAGCAAAATTGACCGCGAGCGGCTGGGCGTATATGTAGGCTCCGGTGTTGGTGGCATTCAGACGCTAATGGAGCAGGGGGATTTGCTGCGGGAGCGCGGACCGGAGAGAATCAGCCCAACCCTCATTCCGATGCTCATCTCCAATATGGCGTCAGCAATGATTAGCATTAAGCTGGGGGCGCTAGGGCCGGCTCTATCTCCGGTTACTGCCTGCTCAATAGGCAATACAGCGATTGGCGAAGCCTTCCGGCTGATCCGCTACGGCGGCGCCGATGTTATCCTTGCCGGAGGTGCAGAGGCTGCGATTTCCGAAATTGCGCTGGCCAGCTTCGGAAATGCGACGGCATTATCCACGCGCAACGATGAGCCGGATAAGGCGAGCCGTCCTTTTGATGTCAGCCGCGACGGGTTCGTCATCGGTGAAGGCGCAGGCATAGTTATACTGGAGTCACTCTCTCATGCCTTGCGCAGAAACGCCGTCATTTACGGCGAAGTGATCGGTTATGGCGCAACCTCGGATGCCTATCATATGGTGGCTTCACATCCAGAAGGAATCGGAGCTTATCAGGCGATGAAGCTGGCGCTGAACGAGGCTGGCATCAAGCCCGCAGAAGTGGATGTGATCAGTGCCCATGCGACCAGCACTGTGGTCGGAGACCGCTCGGAGACGATGGCGATCAAAAAGCTGTTCGGTGAAGAGGCCTACCGTATCCCTGTGACAGCGAACAAGTCGATGACCGGACATGCTTTTGGCGCAGCCGGCGGCCTGGAGGCCATCGCACTGGTCAAAAGCATCCAGAACGGCATCATCCCGCCTACCATCAATCTGGAAGAGGCTGATGAGCTTTGTGATCTGGACTATGTGCCAAATGTTGCCCGTACCGCCAGCCTGAATATCGGGATATCCAATTCTTTTGGCTTCGGAGGCCACAACGCAGTTATTGTCCTGCGGAAATATGAGGAGGAATAACAACAAAAAACCTCCAGATTACCGCTCATCGCGATAATCTGGAGGCATATAACGTACATTCCGTACTCAATAATGGGCTGCGCGACTAGCTGTTATTTTTTCTCAACCGATACATGACTTCCCCAAATGGAAATGCCTCCTTCAGACACCGCCGTGAACGTCATCACCTGGCTGCCCGTAGCCTCATTCCATTCCCGCAGGAAAACACCGCTGTACACAGCGCCATCTATCGTCAGTTCTGCGTTATGGGCATCGCTGAGCTTCCAGGTTCCCGTTGCCGCTCCCGTTATCTTCCCGTCAGCAGTTAGCTCAATGAGCTGTGATTGAGCAATCTTCGCTGTGATCTCCTTGCCATGATTTACAAGCTTGTACTCTCCGATGATGTCATCGGCTGTGTACTTTCCAATCTTCTCGCCGCTGTAGCGGTGTGGAGCAACAACCGGCCAGCCGTCCTTGTTCATGAACATCTGATGCACGCGCACCTCATGCTCCTCTCCCCTTCCGGGGAAGCGGGTATGGAAAATTAAATAATAATTCCCGCTCTTCTCATCATAATATGCCGAATTATGGCCGGGAGAGACATAACCAGCTCCAATTGCTGCCGGTTCGCCATCCGTATTCAGGAATTCGAAATTGCCCAGCAGCTTCACCCCGTAAGGCGAGTAGGCCTTATCATCGAACAGCACTCCCTTTGTTCCTTGCGCATCAAGCATTGCTTTGCCTTCAGAATCTTCGAATGGACCGTCCGGATTTTTCGAACGGGCTACACGGATATTATAGCCTCCCTTCGCATCCAGCCCTCCGTAGGACAGAAAGAGATAATAGTAATCCGTTTCAGGGCTGTACAGCATATACGGTCCTTCAATCCGGGCATGGTTGGCGCCCAGCAGCTTCTTGCCATACCCCTGGTCCGGCAGCGGAAAGCCAGTCGCGGCATCCAGCTCCATAATGAAGATCCCCCCGGAGTAAGACCCGTAGACCATCCACAGCTTGCCGTCCTTATCAAAAAACACATTAGGGTCCACCACATTCGGCTTCATGGTGGCGTCGTACCTCTCTCCGTCATTACCAACGCCAGCCATTCCGGACTTTAGAATTATTCCCAGGTCCTTGTAGGGTCCTTCAATCTTGCTGGACACGGCAATGCCCATTGCCGACAACGGCGAATCTCCGCGGCAGGCATTATAATACATATAGAATTTCCCGTCCGCAAGTTGAATGACATCCGGCGCCCACAAGGTATCGGTCTGAGCCCAGTTCAGCGTAGCGCTTAATTCCTCGGTAACATTAGGAATAAGCACATTCCCATCCTCTACTCCTGAAGAAATCTGCTTCCAGTCCATCAGGTCCTTGGATTTGGCCGAAGCCAGGTGGGAGCCGAATACATAATACGTATCATCCACCTTGATCACCGATGGATCATGTACGGATACATTATTAAACTCCGGGACACTACTACTGCTGCACGCTGTTAATAAGGATAAGGATAGCGCTGCGGTTAACGTTCGTTTTTTCATTCTCCAGCCTCCTATGTATACCCTTACATTTTGCTGCGAAAAGCTGAAATAGTCAATACTTTTATTTAGATATATTAGTTTTGTTTCATATTTACTTAAACATAAAACCCCATTCCGCGCAAAAAAGCGCCAAGCCGACTTAACGGCCTGACGCTGATTCATCTGCAATACTCCTGCAGCTCCAAATTAATATTCGCTGGAGTTTTCAACCAAAATCGGTTGAGGATAATTGTTCTTCAGTTCACGATGCTGCTTCTTCACCACTGCAGGCGGTTCTACCGCCGGCGCCATCGGGTGCATCAGCCAGGATTTCACCAGATGCGAATCAGATACCTTGTACATTGGCGGCTCTTTCTCCATATCAATCTTCATGGCGTAAGTGCTGCGAAGTGCAAAGGCATCCCCCTTCGGAGGTTTGATCAGATCGGGAGGTGTTCCGGGAATCGCTGTAAGCATGGAGCCCTTGCTTTCGAGACTTGGCATGGAAGCTAGCAAACCCCAAGTATACGGATGTCTTGGATCATAGAAAATTTCTTCAGCCGTACCCATTTCGACAATTTGTCCGGCATACATAACAGCTACACGGTCTGCCATTCTTGCTACAACCCCGAGATCATGGGTGATGAAAATAATCGAGGTATCAATTTTCTTCTGCAGATCCTTCATCAGATCCAGAATTTGCGCCTGAATCGTCACATCAAGCGCGGTTGTCGGCTCATCGGCAATCAGCAGCTTAGGGTTGGCTGCAAGCGCCATGGCAATAACAACACGCTGGCGCATCCCGCCGCTGAACTCATGCGGATACTGCTGAAAACGCCGCTCCGGTGAAGGGATTCCCACCAGGCCAAGCAGCTCAATAGCACGATTGTATGCGGCATCTTTGGACATGTTCTCATGCTTGAAGAGCACTTCTGTAATTTGTTTGCCGACCTTCATCATCGGATTCAGCGAGGTCATCGGATCTTGGAAGATCATCCCGATTTCTTTACCGCGGATCTTTTGCATTTGCTTCTCGTTTTTGTTAATCAGGTCTTGACCTTCGAACAGAATCTGTCCGCGTTTGTATTGACCCATCGGCTGGGGAACCAGCTTCATTACGGCCTGGGAGGTTACGCTCTTGCCGGAACCGGATTCACCTACAATTGCCAGAGTCTCTCCTTTATTTACATGAAAGCTGACACCACGGATTGCTTGTACTTCGCCTCCGCGTGTTCTGAATGATATAGCCAGGTCCTTTACCTCTAAAAGGCGCTCCATTCTGTCACCCTCTCTGCTTCTTTTCAAATTGTGATAACGATTCTCAGTACGCAAACAAGCAATAAGTATTATTTTATCTATGTTTATGCGCTTACGTCAAGATTTTTCTGAAAACAACCATATTTAGTAACAATTCTGTACATGTATTGTTAGTAATGGTCCCTGCTACCCATAAAAGCTAAACGCTCATGAACCTCTGCCAGCCCTCCAGCAAATTGCCGTGAGCCCATTCCAAATGCCCTTCACTGTCGTACTTGCGCGAATAACATTCGATGAAGTAAATCAGGTCAATGTACAGGTCGTACAGCTTTTTGCGGGCGGTCTCGTTCGGGCTGTCAAAGCCCCCGCCATAGCCGCGGCAGAAGTGCCTTGTATCCTCAACATAACGGAAGTAATATTCCATAAGATGGTCGCCCCAGAGCGCTCGCTCCCAATCAATCAGGGCAACAATCCGGCCATCACGCACGAACACATTCCCATCCCATAAATCCCAGTGCACCAGACGCGGCTCTGTCACAGCATCGAGTGCGGGCAGCAGCTTAGCAATCTCCGCCTCAATCGTCTCTCTCGGGATCGGAAGCGGCGCATCCAGACGCTGTGCATCATCGAGCAGAGCTGTGACCAGACGGCCGAAGGTATCACGCCAGGAATCATCCGAGCTATGAGAAGGCGCACCATACATGCCAAAACGCTTTCCGCGTATTTCATTAATGAACCGGTTATACCGGCCCAGCTCAGACTCAATCGCCGCTCTCGCTTCAGGTGTCAAGGTATCCTTGAGATCACTGTAAGGCTCGCCCCTGACCTTCTCCATGAAAAAAAAGTCGAACGGAATTACAGTCCGGCTGTTATCGTAGATATACACTTTGGGGACCGGCACTGTTCCTTTGGAACGAATCAGCCGCAGCAGGTCAACCTCCGCCGTCATAATATTACGCTCATAGCTCAAAATTTCAGTATCATCTGACGGAGCAACCTTGAGAATCGTCTCTCTGCCATCCGAGAGGAGCAAGTCATACGCAGCGTTAAAATATCCGCCGGTCAGCTCCTTCCGCTGTAAGATGGTTACCCCGCTTCCAAAAGCGGACTTAACGATCAGGTCCTGCTGCTCAGAAGTCAGTTTGCTTTTTGTTGCGCTTTCCAGGAACATTACCTCCATTGTCTATACAGGCAAGAAGGCCGGAGTCTCCACAGAGAATCGGCCGCCTGATTTGCTATACGGTTGTTTCTATATTACCATCAAAAGTCTTCAAGGTCTCTGTCAGATTATCGAACGCCCAGCGCACATGATTCTCGTCTTTGTATTGCCGGGAGTAACATTCAACAACCAGAATCAGATCCAGGTACAGATCATACAGCTTGATGCGAAGCTGCTCATTAGGACTGTTAAATCTGGCCCCATACCCCTCAAAAAAAGCCTGCGAGTTCTCAAAATGCCGGAAATAATACTCCAGCAGCACATCTCCCCACATGGCCCGCTCCCAATCAATGATCGAGACGACAACTCCGTCTTTGACAAAAATATTGCCATTCCATAAATCCCAATGTACCAGCCGGGGCTCGGTCACTTCTTCAAGCGCAGGGAGGTACTTCTCAAGATTCCGCTTAATCGAATCAATCGAAGCCGGCAACACGGCTTGCAGCCGTTCAGCATCAGCAAATACACTATCCATCATAGCCGTAAATGTCTCACGCCAGCCCGCACCTGTCTCCCCGTCAGGCTGAACGAACAGGCCAAACCTGTCACCCTTGATCTCATTGATCAAACGCTGATAACGGCCCACTTCGTGCTCTATAGAAGCTCTTTGTTCGTCTGAGAGGCTTTCCCTCACATCAGAGTAGGGCTGGCCTTCAACCTTTTCCATGAAAAAAAACGGGCACGGAATCAGCTCGCAGCTATCATCAAAGCTGTACACGGCAGGAACGGGAACAGTTCCTGCGGCCAGCACCATGCGAAGAGCTTCCACTTCAGCGTGCATAATGTTCTTTTCATAGCTTAAGGTCTCTGTCTCCGCTGCAGGGGCAACCTTTAGAATGACATGCCGGCCGTTATTCAATTCAAGATCATAGGCTGTATTAAAAAATCCCCCGGTCAGCTCTGTGCTGCTGATTATGGCCGTCTCCGTCCCAAAGGTGCTTGCTACTAAAGTACTTAGCTGCGAATCTGTTAATTTGACTTTAGTAAAGCTCTCCATGCTTTAGACCCACCACATTTCGGCAAGAGGTTCTTCAATCAGCACCTGGCGCAGATTGTTCACGGCTTTGGAGAAGCCTTCTTCAACGGACATCAAGCCATCCTCATGCTCAATGCTGACAACATAGTCGTAACCGACCAGACGGAGCGCGCTGATAATGTCTGCCCAGACCTTCACATCATGGCCGAAGCCGACCGAGCGGAACTGCCAGGCGCGGTCCAGCATATTCGTATAAGGCTGCATATCTGTCAAGCCGTACTTGTTCACATTCACCGGATCAATGACGGTATCCTTGGCATGAAAATGATGAATGGCGCCTTGGCGGCCAAGAATGTGAATCGCCTGTACCGGATCAATGCCCTGCCACCACATATGGCTCGGATCCAGGTTCGCGCCGATCACTTCCCCTGCCGCTTCTCTCAGACGGAGCAGGGTAGCCGGCGTATGCACAGAGAAGCCTCCATGCAGCTCAAGGCCGATCTTGACCCCATGCTCGGCAGCAAAAGCACCCCATTCGCTCCAATACGGAATCACCTTGTTTTCCCACTGCCAGGCCAGAATCTCCTGATAGTCATTCGGCCAAGGAGCTACCGGCCAGTTCGGATATTTTGCTCCCTCATGATCGCCCGGACAGCCGGAGAAGGTGTTCACAACGGGAACTCCCAGCTTCTGTGCCAATTTGACGGAGTTGACGAAATCCTCATGATCCTTGCGGGCAAACTCCTTCTGCGGATGCAGCGGATTGCCGTGGCAGCTGAGCGCACTGATCATAAGGCCGCGCGATTCCACCGCAGCTTTAAATTCCTTCAGCGCCGTCTCATTCTCCAGCAGCAGCTTGGGATCACAATGGCTGTTCCCCGGATTGCCTCCAGTGCCGATTTCTACAGCCTTCAGCCCTTTGGATGCCACATAATCCAGCGCATCCTCCAGCTTGCGACCCCCGAATAGTACCATAAATACACCAAGCTTCATATCCCTGCCGCCTTTCGTGGATAATTGTATTGATTTTCATATTAGGGTCTGGTCGTAACTGCGGGGAATGTTTGGACTTCCGGCCGCTGTTGTATTCAGATGTTTTTTATTATATCGCTTAGCGGATAACATCTGAATACAAAGGCGGACGCGTTCGCTCCTACAGTTCCAAACTTCCCCTCCGCACTCCTACCTTTTATGGTTAATTTAAGTTCGTTTTATATCGGTCATTTTCCGTATATGTCGAAATCCTTGATGGTCTGGTTCGTTTCCGCAGCCGCGAAAATAGCTTCGATCAGCTTCAGCACACGCAGCACCTCGGTATTCTTGACGATAGGCTCTGCCGTGCCTTCAATGACGTCCGTGAAGTTGTCGTAGAAGCTGGAGGACAGCTCCGCTGCCGGCGGAAGCGCCTCGGTGATCGTTGACCCTTCCGAAGGAGGGGCCATCGTCTTGGTCAGGCCGACTCCGGCACGGATCGGAGTTGGCTCTAGTCTCTCGCTCTCATGGTTGCGGGCGACAATTCTTCCCGTCAAGGACCAGTCTTCGATAATCGCTGTTCCTTCTGTACCCTTCACATACCATCTTGGCAGTGTAATGAAGTTGGTAGTGCCTACCTCAACAACCGCCTTAATCCCATTCTCAAATTGCAGAACCGCATCAAATCCATCATCCACTTTATTACCGAGAATGAAGCTCAGATTGCTGCTTACGCTGGCAACCTTGCTGTCAATCATGAACAGGAGCTGATCCAGCAGATGTACGCCCCAATCCAGCAGCATGCCGCCGCCCTGCTCTTTTACATGCCGCCAGTCACCGGGAATGCCGTTGGCGCCATGCACGCGCGACTCAAGCTGGAACAACGGGCCAATTGTCCCCTTGTCATACATTTCCTTAATGATCCGGAAATCCTCATCCCACCGCCGGTTCTGATGAACCATCAGCACACGTCCGGCTTCCTCTGCCGCCTTGGCCATCTCGGTGAACTCATCCGAGGATAAGGCCACCGGCTTCTCGCAAATCACATGCTTGCCTGCTCTGAACGCCGAAATGGCAATGTCCTTGTGCACATCATTCGGCGTAGCGATTAATACAATCTCAACACCCGGATCAGCCAGAACCTCTTCATAGCTGGCATAAGCGTGATATCCCGCCGCCTCGGAAGCGCTGCGGCGGTCCTGCAGCAGATCGAACGTTCCGGCAACCTTCAGGCGGCCGTTCTCCTCAATCAGTTGTGTGTGATAACTTCCCATTCCGCCGTAGCCTACGATGACTACGGAATGTTTGTCTGAACTCATGGTCTCCACTCCTGTTACTAACAATGTGACTTATACAAGCTGAACTAAAATCATCATAATAGGGGCTGGGCGTAACTGCGGGGAATGTTTGGACTTCCGGCCGCTGTTGTCTACAGATTTCTTAATTTATACCGCTTGTAGCGGATGAAATCCGTAGACAGCTTATGCTTGCGATGCCAGCTTTCCTACGGAAAGCTCTCAGGCGGACGCGTTCGCTCCTACAGTTCCAAACTTCCCCTCCGTTACTTCCGCCCCTATTAATTTTTTCCAGTTCGCTCGTATAGCTATCCCTTAGTTGTCCGAACTTCCGTCAAAATATACCGCGCGGCCCGTACGTGCCGACTCATAAATCGCTTCAAGAATTTGTGTTACAACCAAAGCCTGCTCCGGCTTAACGACCGGCTCTTTGTCCTCACTTACCGCTTCCAGCCACAGGCGGGCTTCACGATCCGATTCATTTTCCGCTTCCCCGCTGTAGAAGGCTACACCACCGGTGGACAGGTCAACCTTGGTTTCATACAGGTGTCCGGCACGTTCGCCGTTGAGACGTAGACCGTCCTTCATGTCCGCGCCGCCTTCGGTTCCTGCGAGCAAAGTTTTAGCTTCTCCGAATTCGGATACATTGAGCGCCCAGCTGGATTCCAGCGTTATGGTAGCTCCGTTTTCCATAGTGATGTAGCCAAATGCGGAGTCTTCTACCTTGAATTGTTCCGGGTCCCACGGGCCAAAAGCATTGGCTGCATTTTTCCGCTGTCCCAGCTTGTGGAAGGTTGAACCGACAACCATATGCGGTTTGTAGTTATCCATCAGCCATAAGGTCAGGTCAAGCGCATGGGTACCGATGTCAATAAGCGGGCCTCCGCCCTGCTTCTCTTCGTCAAGAAACACACCCCAGGTTGGAACGGCACGGCGGCGCAGCGCAATCGCTTTGCCATAGTAGATATCGCCAAGCTCTCCGCTTTCGCACAGACCCTTGAGGTATTGACTGTCCGAACGGTAGCGGTTCTGGTAAGCGATGGAAAGCTTTTTGCCGGTGCGGCGCGCAGCGTCGAGCATTTCCTGAGCCTGCGCTGCAGTCTTGGCCATAGGCTTTTCACACAATACATGGTTACCTGCTTCAAGTGCAGCTACTGAAATCACAGAGTGACTGTCATTCGGAGTACATACATGCACAATGTCAAATCCGCCTGCTGCCAAGAGCTCCCTGAAATCAGTATACACAGCGGCATCTTCTGTACCATAAGTTTTCGCCGCTTCCTGTGCGCGTTCCTCTATGATGTCGCAGAATGCCACCATTTCGGCATTTTTTTGCCGGGACAAGCTTGGCATATGTTTGCCGTTTGCGATACCACCGCAACCGATAATAGCAATTTTAAGTTTGTTAGACATGAATTTTTCCTCCTTGGCTTGCGTATGTTTTAACCCATTTCATGCTGTCCGTGACGCTCTCAAGCGGCGAACGGCTGCAATAATCCTGCTCCACTACCGCCCATTCCACGCCCGCTGCTGCAGCGGCCTCCACAATCGCGGCCAGATCCACTTCCCCTTCGCCCAGCACAACCGTCTCTGCCGAGCCGTCTTCACGTTTCTTCATATCCTTCAGATGGATGATCGGCAGGCGTCCTGCATACTTGTTGATGTATGCCACAGGATCATAGCCGCCGTAATACACCCAGCAGGTATCCATTTCCACTTGCAGAAGCTCCGCAGGCACTTCTTCGAAAATGCCGTCAAAAGCGGTGCGCCCGCCAAAATGCTCCGTGAATTCAAAATCATGATTATGATAAGAAAGAACAGCCCCGCGTTCTTTGCACTTCTCTCCAATAACCCGCAGGTTAGCTGCTACCTCTTCCCAATTGCGCTGCTCTTCTGTCAAATAAGGCACAATCAGATTGTGGTTGCCTATTTCAAGGTTATAGCTGATCTCCTGCTCTGTATCATTCAGCAAGGCGTCATACGGACGGTGTGCTCCGAGAGCAACCAGTCCCGTTTCCTGAAGCAGTGCCTTCACTTCCTCTGCCGAGCGGCCAAAAAAGTGAAAGAATTCCACACCGCTGTATCCCAGCTCCGCCACCTTGCGCAATGTTCCTTCGAAATCCTGTTCCAGTTCTTCTCTCAGCGTATATAGCTGCAAACCTATCTTTAGCATCTTCATCTCACTCCTACCTGGGTTTAAATTGATTTCACCTGAACAAAAGGGCTGCACTTCCCGAATGCTCCTTATTCACTTCACCTATCCACTCATTTCCACAAACTGGTTTATCCGGCCATCAGAGCCGAAATACAGCTTCCTCCACATCTTTTATATGTTTTTTGCTCAGGTACATAGTAATATGAAAGCGTATATAATAAAATGAATAATATGATTAAAACATGAACAATCTGCTTATCTTTTGAAAGACATATTACGCCGCCCAGGAGGACCTATGACACCTAATTCACTTTGCCATGTGCTTTCCGCAGGCTTCTCATTTCACCGCAAACCGTTCCACATGTCCCGCAGCGAAGGCGTCCAGTATTATCTCCTGCGCCTGCAGACCGAAGGACGCAGCCGGACCATGATTGACGGCATAGTCCAGAGCGTGGAGAACGGCGATCTGATGCTGTTTGGCCCAAAAGATCCCTACTATCTGAGCATCGACAAAGAAAGCCATCCGGTGGGCAAGCCGCGGGTCGAAAGCGGCGATTATCATATCTTTTGCGGAGGGCCGTGGATTGAAGAGTGGTGGACCCGCAAGCAGCGGCCTGCCCTTCTGCATGTTCCCCACAGTGAGAATTTTCTTGGCCTGTTCCGCCAAATTGTGCTTGAGCAGCGGAGGCTTTCTGACTCCTCACCGGAAATTTCCGCTTGTTATCTGCAGATTCTCTGTCTGGAAATCGACAGGCTGATGTCTGAGCAGCCTGCGGTTTCGGCCAAGGGCTACCTGGCTTACCGCATGAAGCAATATGTAGAGGAGCATGCCGCATACCCCTTCCGCCTTGAGGATGTGGCCGGATATGTGGATATTTCCGTCTCGCGGGCGGTTCACCTGTTCAAGGAGGCTTTTGGCACCACGATTGTGAAGTATGTAAATGATGTCAGGCTGGAGATGGCGCGGGAGAGAATCACCTTCAGCCCTATGCCGCTGGAGCATGTCTCCGAAACCTGCGGCTTCGCGAACTATACTTATTTTCACCGCGTGTTCCGGAGCCGCTTCGGGATGTCTCCTAAGCAATACCGCATTTACAGCCGCGAGAAGATCTAGGGATTGGATATGTAAAAGGAGCGTCATCCTGGAAGATCCGCTCCTTGTGTTTGACCTTATTCAGTTGCTGGCGTTTGCTAGGGGTGATTCGTTCATGCTGGGAAATTGCTCCAAAGTCCTGATTCATTCTGCGGTTACGTTCTGCGCACCAGGTGCCTGAGCGTTCCGCTTTGAGCAAAGCTTTTTGCGTTTTTGTGCGTGCCATGACGGCAACACTCCTTAATATATAGTTTATCGGCATAGGGCTTGCGGAAGCCCGCCGATATTTTAATTTTAACATATTCCTGCAGTTATTTCCCGGTATAGTTGATTATAATCATTTGCCGCGCTCCCCTCGGCTTGCAGTTGCGGGTCCGGTTACAGTATCCTTGATGTGTACAAGGACTGGGAAAGGCTGTAATTCAACAGATGCGGAGGAGAATCAATGAAATACGATATTTTATATGAAGGCGCTTTTGCAATGCTCAAGGTGCATTTGAATCCGGGGGAGAGTGTCAAAGCGGAGATGGGGGCGATGGTCGCCATGTCGCCAAACGTTGAGCTTAGAGGCACTGTGGACGGCGGACTGATGCGGGGTCTGGGCAGAATGCTCAGCGGGGAGAAATTTTTTTTCCAGGAGCTGACGGCAACCAGAGGTCAAAGCGAGGTGCTGCTCTCCCCCGGTTCAATCGGTGACATTCAGGCGATTGAGCTGGACGGGTCGTACAAGCTATATGTGCAAAAAGACGGCTTTCTCGCCGGTACTCACGGCATTCAAGTCAATACGAAGATGCAGAATCTGACGCGCGGCCTGTTCTCGGGTGAAGGCTTCTTCATCATTGAGATCAGCGGCAGCGGGACCGTGTTCCTCTCTTCGTTCGGAGCCATCCATGCCATTAACCTGGAGCCGGGCGAGGAAATGATTATCGACAACGGGCATCTGGTGGCCTGGCCGGATTATATGAATTACAAGGTGGAAAAAGCCGCCTCCGGCTGGCTGAACAGCTTAACGAGCGGTGAGGCTCTGGTCTGCCGCTTCCGTGGCGAAGGCGTGGTGCTGGTGCAATCCCGTAATCCGGGCAGCTTCGGAACATGGATTAAATCCTTTGTGCCGTCAAGACCATAAGCGATCAATATGTAATGAATAGAAAACGGCATTTCAGAGCGCTGGCCGCAGGCTCTTGAAATGCCGTTTTGTTGTTTGGATTGCAGCAATATAAGTTGAACTTTGGTTGTTTATATTGGGGTCTGGTCGTAACTGCGGGGAATGTTTGGACTTCCGGCCGCTGTTGTATTCAGATGTTTAATAATTATCGCTCAGCGGATAACATCTGAATACAAAGGCGGACGCGTTCGCTCCTCCAGTTCCAAACTTCCCCTCCGTCACTTCTGCCCTTTATATGTTTCTTTAGTTCAACTTATCTATTCCAGCAGGCGGTCCAAATGATAGGAGACCAGCCTCACGATATCTTCGGGTGTAACCTGCTCCGGGTGGATCACATGATGCAGTACAAGACCATCCACCAGACCGTGGAGCACCTTAATCTCGAGTTCCAGGTCCAGGCCTTTCCTTAACACCTGTTCAGTGTTCAAATACTCCATCATCTGGCGAAACCCTTTATGCAGCCCATCATGCACTTCCTGCTTCAGCGCCTGAATCTCCGGGTCGGTAACCGCTCTGCCTACAAAAGCCAGCCAAACCTCCGCCTCGGCCCTGCGCTCCTCATCCAGCGGCATCAGCTCACCAATCAGGCACTCTACATCCTTCCGGGGATTGCCTGTGGTCTGATAACCTACAATACGGCTATATCCCCGCTCCGACACCAGCCTCATCGAGAAGGCCAGCAGATCAGACTGGCTTGCGAAATAGTGCCGTAGCGAACCAAGCGACATTCCGGCTTCTCTTGCAACATTCCGGACAGAAGCGGCCTCCAGCCCTTCGCGGCGGATAATGCGCCATGCGGCTTCCGCCAGCCTGTTGCGCCGCTCATCATGGTCTACTTTTCTGGGCATTGGGACCTGCTCATGATACTGCCTGGCATTCCTTTTCGCCTTTGCAGCCGTTTCGTTTGCATGTATTGTAAGTACCCTTGAAATCCAGACGGTGATCCGTAACGATAAAACCGTACTCACGCTCCAGCCGCCGTTCAAGCTCAAGGAGCCAGTCATCCTTGATTTCCTCCAGCCTGCCGCAGACATTGCAGATCAGGTGGTGGTGCATATGGGCATGGTCATCACCGCGCAGATCGTAGCGGGCAACGCCATCGCCGAAATTCATCTTTTCTACAATATGAAGCTCACAGAGCAGCTCCAGCGTACGGTATACCGTCGCAAGTCCAAGATGCGGATAGCTGCTTTTCACCAGCATGTATACCTCTTCCACGCTCAAATGGTCTTGCTCGTTATCAAGCAGGACTTGGACTATAGCCTCACGCTGAGGGGTCAATTTATAATTTTGCGCAGCGAACTGCTGGCTGATCTTAGCAATTGGGTTCACCTTTAGTTTCCCACCTTTCAGGAAGCACAGACTTGGAATTTAATTAGTAATCGTTACGATATAAGCATAACAAAAATACCCGCCAAAGAAAAGTACACTGACCTTATTATAACATTCCTTCGTGGAATTCAGTACCAGCCATCAAAAAGAAACGGTTTTGCCGCCATCTGAAAGAAATTCACCTGGCATTCCTGTAGATTAAGCATCCGCCCAAACCGTTCAAAGCCCCCGCTCCATACTTTAAATAGACAGATGATTTAACAAAGTGAGGATGGTTCGGATGGTAAAAGTAAACCTCAAGAAACCCCAGCTTCTTGTAACTGGACGTGTTCTGCGCCAGGTCGCCTGGAGGATGCTGCCTTTTTACCGGAAAATCGCCGGCAATCGCAGCTTCGCTTCGCAATGGACAACCGCTGTCGTTACCTCTGATCTCGGTGAGATGGGCAGGCTGCTCGCCCGCATTCCGGCACTTGCCAAGGTGGAGCATTTCGGAACAAACGGCATCGGCTACTTCATCTCCTTTCCTTTTCCGTCGCCGGTTGATTACTATACGAACGGAACGACAATCCTGCCGGGCTCGGTGCAGTTTACGTTTGATACAAAGGCGCACCGCAGTATAGCCCAGGCAGTGATCCCGCTGTACCGCAAGCTGGCTGTAAGCCCCTCCTTCGCCAAAAGCTTCGCAGCCGCAATCCGCCGGAAGGACATAAAAGCTATAGAGGGTATGGTCCGTAAGCTGGTTAAGGCTGAATCACTGAAATCGGTAACCATAGAGGAGCAAGGAGTGGCGCTGCTGTTCCAAACCAGATTCAGTGAATATTTCTACCGAAACCTGCTGTTTCAAGAAACGATGTAGACATTCGTGTGGAACAAATATGAAGGAGTCTGCAACCTTTCCATATTCTTCTCCGTCAAGGGAATTGAACAGGCCAAGCGGCCTTAACCCTACTGATAGAGGTGGAATTCAGATGATGATCAAAAAAAGCGTTTTTGCAGCAATTACAACCGTTTCGCTTCTCTCATTCTCACTAGCAGGGCAAATTTTTGCCGCTGACAGCAGCTTCAAAGACATTGACACCGTAGCCGGCAAGGACAAAATCAACTCCCTGAAGGAGCAAGGCCTGATCAAAGGGATCTCCGATACCCAGTTCCTGCCCGGAGCCAAGGTAACAACAGCTCAAGGCATACAGTTTATCTCCGGCGGCCTTCAGCTTAGCCTTGCAGCAATTGATTTCACCAAAGCGCCTGTAGCCAGCGGAATTTTCACAAAAGTAAAGGACAACGCCTGGTACGCGGATGCCTTCATCAACGTCCACTACAATGGCATCGAAATTGCTCCGGATATTGATCCTTCGAAGCCGATCACCAAGGAATTGTTCACCAATCTGCTGATTCAAGGGATCGAGAAGGTTGGCAATCTGCCGATGATCAAGCTTGTTCCTGTTGAGATCAAGGATGCGGATGCACTTGAACCCTCCTACCAGGGAAGCGTTCAGCGCTCACTGAAGTACAAGATCAACACTCTGGATGCGAGCGGCAAATTTAATCCAAAAAGCGAAATCACCCGCGCCGAAGCGGCTGTTATGGTGTACAACGCTTTGGAATATCTGAAAACCAGCACAGCGCCGCAAAGCTAATATCTAGACAAAAGCTCCAATATCAAAACGGCAGTCCGGGCCGGGATTCCCCGCCTGAACTGCCGTTTTTATTCTTCCTCACCGCTTAACCGGTTCAAAAACTGCAAGGCACGCAGATTCCTTGGATGCTTCAGCACCTGCTGTGGCGTGCCCTGCTCCAAAATGACACCTTTATCCATCATAATGATCTGGTCCGCCACATCTGCGGCAAATTTCATTTCATGGGTGACGATAACCATCGTCATGCCTTCGGCGGCAAGCTGCCTGATCACCTTCAGTACTTCGCCTACCAGTTCGGGATCAAGCGCTGAGGTTGGCTCATCAAAGAGCAGCACCTCCGGCTCCACCGCCATCGCCCGGGCAATGGCCACCCGCTGTTGCTGGCCTCCCGACAATTGATGCGGATAGGCGTTCCCCTTGTCTGCCAGGCCAACCTTGGTCAGCAGCTCCATTCCCCGCTTACGCGCCTCCGCCTTGGAGCGCTTCTGAACCGTAACCTGACCCTCCATCACATTGCCAAGTGCGGTCATATGCGGGAACAGGTTGTACGATTGAAAGACCATACCTGTCCTCTGACGAAGCGCCAGTACCGAACGCTGCGGGATTTTACTAGTAGGTGCAAATTCAAGCTGCAAATCATCCAGCTTCAGGCTTCCCCGGTCAGGCCGCTCCAGCAGGTTGAAGCAGCGCAGCAGTGTTGTTTTGCCGGAGCCAGAAGGACCGATGATCACCAGCACCTTGCCGTCCTCCACGGTGAGATTCACACCCTTCAATACATGCAACGAACCGAAAAATTTATGCACATCACTGATTTCTATCACGGGATATTCCTCCTTATCTTGCCGAGTAGCGGTCAAGCCGTTTCTCCAGGTAGCTTTGCAGCACCGACAGTACGGAACAGAACAGCAGATAGAACAACGCAGCCTCGGTGTATAGGAGCATCGGCTCATAAGTGGTCGCTGTTATTTGCTGTGCGGTTTTGAAAATTTCCACGTAAGTAATCGTGGCGGCAAGCGAGGTATCCTTGACCAGACTGATAAAGGAATTGGATAAAGGCGGAACCGAAACACGCGCTGCCTGCGGCAGAATGATCCGCCGAAGCGCTTGCCTGCGGGTCATTCCGACTGAAAATGCCGCTTCCCACTGACCTTCAGGAATGGATAGCACCGCAGCCCGCACAATCTCGGAGGAATAAGCACCTACACTGAGTGTGAAGCCAATCGTAGCGGCAGTAAACGGATCGAGGATGATCCCCATAGCCGGCAATCCATAGAAAATGATGAATAGCTGAACCAGCAGCGGTGTTCCGCGGATGATCCAAACATAGAATCGCGCAATCAGCTTCGGTAGCGTCCACGGCGAAAGCCGGATGAGTGCGGTACACACGGCAAGCAGCAATCCCAGTATGAAGGAGACCACAGCCAGCGGAATGGTAAAAGCCACCCCGGCTTTCAGCAGGGGCAACAAGGAATCAAGGAAAATTTGTATTTTGCGGTCATCCACGGATCAGACCTCCTTCTCAGGGGTTCAGGAACCAACACTCCGAACACACCGGTTATTATTTGGATACATCAGCACCGAAATATTTCTCGGAAATTTTCAGGTACGTTCCATCACTTTTCATGGCTGACAGCGCTTCGTTCACCGCCTTCACCAGCTCCTCATTGCCTTTCAGGAAGGTAGCCGCACTATGTGAGCCTGCAGCGATTTCATCGACAACTTTAATTTTCACATCCGGTCTCTGCTTTTTCAGATCCAGATAGGACAGACCATCGTTCACAGTTGCATCAATCCGGCCCGAGGTCAGCAGGTCAATAGCTTGGTTGAAGCCCTCAATGGCGACAATCTCAGCACCGTTCTCACGGGCGATAGCGGATAGATTGCTGGTTAGTGACTGGCCGGCTTTTTTGCCTTTCAGGTCTGCAAAGGTTTTGATGTCTTCATTCTTGTCACTTACGATCAGCACTGCCTTGGAGACAATGTATGGATCGGAAAAAGCATATTTCACCTTGCGTTCATCCGTAATCGACACTTCATTAAAGATCACATCAAACCGTTTGGCATCCATGCCGGCAAAAAGTCCATCCCACTGCGTCTCAAAAAACTCCGGCTGAACCCCTATCCGTTTGGCTACCTCCTCGGCGATTTCCACGTCAAATCCCGTCAGCTTGCCGGTGGCATCATGGAAGGTGAAGGGTGCATACGTGCCTTCGGTTCCGATGCGCAGCTTGCCGCTCGCTTTTATGGCCTCCAGGCTGTTCTGCGCTGCCGGGGCAGCTGTTGCTACACCTTCGCTTGGAGATGCAGACTGCACCGCCGCATTGTTGCCGCTATTTTTGCCGCAGGCCGCCGCCAGTATCACCGAAAGCAGCAGCAGGATGGTCAGGCTTATTTTTTTCATGATCTATGTCCCCTCTCATCTGAAAAATCTTCGGGATTAGCATCCCCAAAAACAACCCGCTCACTCTGCTCCTCCGTTGACATCAAGCCTGAATATGATATATTAATTAGCAATTGTGAATTCAATATCGACCTGTTATTTCACTAGGGGAGTCTGCCGACTGAGACGAAGCCTTAAGCTTCGGACCCTTGGAACCTGATCTGGATCATACCAGCGGAGGGAAGTGGAACAGAATTGCTCAGCGGTACCGCTTCATGCTGTCTGCCTGAACCTTTCAGACCCATTTGTCTCCTCCAGAGACGGATGGGTCTTTATTGTGTCCATTAAGTATCGCTACATACAAAGGAGGCTTGCTTACATACGAATATGATCTCTATTACTAACCTGTCCTATTCTTTTGATGCATCATTCGGAGCACCGGTATTCTCCGGGCTATCCATGAACGTCAACCAGGGCGAATTCATCTCCATTGTCGGGGCCAGCGGCTGCGGCAAAAGCACGCTCTTCAAGATTATTGCCGGACTTCTGCCCCACTCCGGCGGTGAGATCAGAATTCACGGGCACCCCTCTCAAGATCCTTCCTCACGCTTAGGACAGGTTGCCTATATGCCGCAGCAGGACCTGCTGCTGCCCTGGCGGACTGTGCTGGACAACTGCCTGCTGCCTTGGGAGCTGAAGCAGATTGGCAGCAAGGCCGAGGCCGCTGTGCAGATCCGCGAAATGCTGTCCCTCTTCGGCCTGGCGGGAACGGAGACAGCCTATCCCGCAGAACTGTCCGGCGGGATGCGGCAAAGGGTTGCCCTGCTGCGCACTCTTGCCGCCGGGAATGAGCTGATGCTGCTGGATGAGCCGTTCGGGGCGCTGGATGCGATTACGAAACGCGAGCTGCACCGCTGGCTGCTCTCGCTGTGGAGCGGTCTTGAGAAGACGGTGCTGTTCATCACCCATGATCTGGAGGAGGCCTTGCTGCTCAGCGACCGGATCTATCTGATGTCCGGCGGCGCAGACGGCGGCTTGCAGGAGCTGTCTGTAGAGCTGCCGCGCCCACGACATTACAAAATGAACTATGAACCGCAGTTTGTCGCCCTGCGGGAGGATTTGGAGCGGAGGCTATATGAGAGCCGCATTTTGTAGAAAAGCACTTAGGAATTACGGGCCTTTTGCTATGCTGGCAGTGCTTACTCTTATCGTCTGGGAGATCGTATCGCGCCTGGGGCTGATCCCCTCGTTCATCCTCCCTGCTCCTTCCGCAATCTTCATGGCGCTTGTCCGGCAAAGAGGGCTGCTGTTCGGAGTGCATTTGCCCGCGACACTGGAGGAGGTACTGCTTGGGTTTGGCCTGTCAGTGTTCTGTGGCTTGCTGCTTGGGACCGGAATGCACATGTTCACTCCGCTGGAAAAGGCGCTGTATCCCCTGCTCGTTATCAGCCAGACGGTTCCGCTGATTGCACTGTCGCCCATTTTTATTATGTGGTTCGGCTATACGCTGTGGAGCAAGGTTGCGGTGGTGTTCCTGACGGCCTTTTTCCCGGTGGTGGTGGGGACCTATGACGGTCTGCATAAAAGCGGGGCGATATACCGGGAGCTGCTGCTGACCCTTGGCGCGAACCGCTGGCAGATCCTGCGGAAGACGCAGATTCCGCCGGCGCTGCCTTCTTTTTTCTCTGGACTCAAGCTCTCCATTGTCTACTGTGTGATAGGGGCAACCATCGGCGAATGGCTGGGCGGCAGCAAGGGACTCGGTTATTTCAGCCGCCGGATGGCCGGAAATCTGCAAAGCGCAGAAATGTTCGCCGCCGTTGTCCTGCTGTCCGCGCTTGGTGTCGCTTTGTTTCTAAGCATAACCTTGCTTGAAAGGATCATTTTGAAGAAAAGAGGTATTTATCGGTGAAAATCATCCGCTACGTAAATTCTGTAAGGAAAAGGAAGCTGTCCATAGCTCCCCTCTTATTGCTGCTGTGTCTTGGAGTTGCTGCCAGCGGCTGTGGACCATCCAACAATGCTGCCCCTTCCAGTTCTGCTCCGGCCAAAGAAGGCGCGCCGCGCCACAAGCTCACCATAATGCTTGACTGGTATCCGAACGCTGTCCACTCCTTCCTCTACGCCGCACAGCAAAATGGCTATTTCGCCGAAGAAGGTCTGGACGTGGATATCCAGATGCCTGCTGACAGCAATGACGCTCTGAAGCTGGTGGCCGGAGGGAAAGTTGATCTGGCACTGAGCTACCAGCCGCAGGTGCTGATGGCCCGGGGAGAGCAGATTCCGGTCAAATCTGTTGCAGCCATCGTAAGGCATCCGCTGAATCACCTTATGGTTCCGGCTGACAGCGGCATCAAGAGTCCCAAAGATCTGGCGGGCAAAGCTGCCGGTTATTCCTCCGTCCCGCTCTATGAAGCGATGCTGAAAACTATGGTCAAGACCGATGGAGGCAATCCTGGCGCCGTCAATCTGATTGACGTGGGCTTTGACCTGATTCCCGCCATTTCCACCGGACGGGTGGACGGGATTATCGGCGGTTTCATTAACCATGAGCAGCTCATCCTGGAGAAGGAAGGCCATCCCGTAACCTCACTTGATCCGACGGATTACGGCGTACCCGACTATTATGAGCTGGTTCTTGTCGCCAGCGAGCAGGCTCTGCAGAACTCAAAGGCCGAGATCCAGAAGTTCATTAATGCGGTACGCAAGGGACAGAAGTTTGTGGAGGAGCAGCCGCAGCAGGCGCTGGACCTCCTGATCGCGCATGAGGATGCCACAGCTCCGCTCGACAAGGACATTGAAACTAAAAGTCTGCAAATTCTGCTGCCGCTGATGGATGCGGGCGATCAGCCGTTTGGCTATCAGGACCCTGCGTCCTGGGACAAGGTGCAGAAGTGGCTAAGTGACAACGGGCTGCTGAGCGGAGAGGTTAACAGCCAGGAGGCTTTTATTAATTTGTAGGGTATAGTGCTAAACCAAATTTTAGGAGTGATAAATAATGTCATTTTTATCCAAAGTACGGGAAAGCAATCCGCTGGTGCATAACATTACGAATATCGTGGTCGCGAACTTCAGCGCGAACGGGCTATTGGCCTTGGGCGCTTCGCCTTTTATGGCCGATGCACATGAAGAAGTAGCAGACATAGCGGCTATGTCGGGGGCTGTTGTGCTCAACATCGGTACACTGAACGACTATGCCATCAGTTCTATGCTCCTGGCCGGACAAGCCGCTAACCGCCATCAGGTGCCGGTGGTACTTGATCCGGTGGGTGCCGGAGCCACAGCTTACCGTACAGAGGTTACGCAAAGGCTGGTGAACGGTATGCAGATTACCGCGCTGCGCGGCAACGTTGCCGAGGTGGCCCATGTGGTCGGGGAAAGCTGGAGCATTAAAGGCGTGGATGCCGGAGCTGGAGACGGCGATGTGGTGGCACTCGCGGTAAAAGCTGCCCGGAAGCTGAATTGTGTCGTGATCATCACCGGCAAAGAGGATGTCATCACGGATGGCAGCAGCACCTATATAGTCAGCAACGGCCATCCCATTCTGACCAAGGTTACCGGTACAGGCTGCCTGCTCAGTGCGGTTGTGGGCGCTTTTCTGGCGGCCAGCGGCGGAGCCTTGCTGGAGGCGGCGGCGGAAGCTCTCTCCTTCTACGGCGTTGCGGCTGAGATTGCCGCCGAGCGGACGAACGGGCAGGGTCCGGGCAGCTTCCAGCCCGAATTCTTAAATCAACTGGCGCTTGTTACTCCGGAAGTATACTCCGAACGCTCCCGTGTGCAGCGGCTTGAACAATAACGGCAGGCTATCAAAGGAGAATTTATGATGTCAAAAGTATTCAAGGCATTAACTGTCGCCGGTTCCGACAGCGGCGGCGGTGCTGGCATTCAAGCCGATCTCAAAACCTTTCAGGAGCTTGGAGTATACGGCATGTCCGCACTTACGGCGGTAACAGCGCAGAACACGCTAGGTGTACAAGGCGTGTACCCTCTTGAAGTGGAGGCTGTTGCTGCACAGCTTGATTCGGTTGGAAGCGATCTGGCGCCGGATGCGGTCAAAACCGGAATGCTGTTTAGCACCAGGTTAATTCGCGTGGTGGCCGACAAGGTCCGTCAATACGGCTGGACCAGGCTTGTTGTCGATCCGGTGATGATTGCCAAGGGCGGCTCCCCCCTGCTCCAGCAGGAAGCCGTACATGCGCTGATTACCACGCTGCTGCCGCTAGCCTTAGTCATCACGCCGAATATTCCTGAAGCGGAAGTTCTCACCGGGATGACAATCACCTCTATGGCCGATCGTGAAGCGGCCGCCAAGCTCATTCATGCGATGGGACCGCAATACGTGGTGCTCAAAGGCGGTCACGATGAAGAAACAGCCCTGGTGACGGACCTGCTCTATGACGGGCAGGAATTCGCCTATATGGAGAGCCCGCGCATTCATACCCGGCATACGCATGGAACGGGCTGCACCTATTCGGCAGCGGTTGCTGCCGCATTCGCTAAGGGTCAGGGGATCGTGGAGGCGACCCGCACAGCTAAAGCTTTTATCCAGGCGGCGATCGAAGACAGCTTGAACCTTGGAGCGGGACATGGGCCAACGAATCATTTTGCTTATCAGAACAGACTCCGGGGGGTGCGGCAATGAACCGGATCAACAGTGAACATATGCGGGGAATGCTGAAGCTGTATTTCATTATGGGCAGTGTAAATTGCCGGAGATCACCACTCGATACTCTTGCGGCGGCCATTGAAGGCGGAATAACCATGTTCCAGTTTCGCGAAAAGGGCCAAGGCGCGCTGACCGGACAGGCATACTTCGAGCTGGCGAAGCAGCTTCAGATGAGCTGCCGGGAGCACCGTGTCCCTTTTATCGTGAACGATGATATCGAGCTGGCAGTTGCCCTTGATGCGGACGGCGTACATGTCGGCCAGAGCGATGCGCCGGCCCGCTCGATCCGCCAGCGTCTCGGAGCGCACAAAATCGTCGGCGTCTCTGCCCATACCCTGGACGAAGCGCGGCAGGCAATCGCTGACGGAGCGGACTACCTGGGAGTCGGCCCGGTCTATCCGACCAGCTCCAAGGATGACGCCGAACCCGTTCAGGGAACTGCTGTAATTGAGGAGCTTCGGCAGAGCGGGCTCACTATTCCCCTCGTTGGCATCGGCGGGATAACGGCAGCGAATACCCCCCCGGTGATCAAGGCTGGCGCAGATGGTGTTTCCGTGATCTCAGCAATTGCCGGTGCGGAGGATATCAGCAGGGCAACGCGGGAATTCCTGCGGGCGATTCAGCCGTAGCAGATTTAGCATCAGCCTGCGGGTCCACCGCTTGGCCCGGATTAAACAAAAAGCACAGCAGCCTGAAATGCGGCGCTGTGCTTTTTGTTTTCTTTTAAATTAGGCGCTAGTCCCTCCATCTTCCCATCACAACCGTGTTGTAGTAGTTGCCGTCAGACAGAAGCTTGTCTTTTTGCAGCACGCCTTCAACTTCGAATCCCAGCTTGCGGTAGAGGTTAATGGCGCTGCTGTTGGTCTCCAGAACATACAAGGACATTTTGCGGATGCCGCTGGATTCGGCCCAGGCAATCGAGGTTTGCAAAAGGTTATTCCCGATGCCGTATCCCCAATATTCCTGCAGCACTCCTATTCCAAACTCCACTTTATGTGCTAGCCGTTGTAAACTATTGCCTTCACATCTGGAGAATCCAGCGATTCTGTCATTCACAACCGCCACCAGAAAGAGATTCCTGTCATTTGCGGTATCCCTTTGAATAAGCTGATCAAAACCGGCTGCATCAATGTAAGCCTCACCGCGTACACGGTCCAGGTTCTCTGTCTCTCCATCAATCTGCAACCGGACCTCTGAAAGCTCCAGCGCATCTGCAGGCACGGCGGATCTTATGGTGTAGCTCAATCCGTTTCGGGTGAATTGCTGTGGCTCAATTTTCATGCTGTACCCCCCTTCCCATTCAATTAGTTAATTTACATCAGCCTGATATTGGCGTATTATCCAGAAGGAAGTAACTAATATTCAGAAGCTGGTGATCTATAGTGTCAAGAGGTTTCGGATCGGTCGGCAGCGGCGGCCACGGCAAATTGAAATTCGCTGATGATGAAGTGAAGCCCAATCTGTCCAAAGCGCTGCTGCTGCGTATATCCAAATATTTCTTACCGTACTGGAAGCAAACGCTCCTAGTAATGGCTGAACTAATTGTATCCGCTTTATTGGGTCTGCTGCCGCCCCTGCTGATCCAGCAAATTATCGACGTGGCGCTGCCTGATAAAAACCTTCAGCTCCTCATTCTGCTCGTTGTCCTTTCGCTGGGTACGACTGTCGCAACCGGTCTGCTGGGTGTGCTGCAGAATTATTTGAATTCTTTTATCTCGCAAAATATTGTCCATGATATGAAAAACCAGATGTACCGCCATTTGCAGAGGATGCCCCTGCAGTTCTACTCGGGAGTCCAGCAAGGCGAAGTGATCACGCGCATGACGAGCGATATTTCAGGGGTTCAAGGCGTGTTCAGCAGTACGGTTGTTAACTTTGCCAGCAATCTGCTGATCCTCGTCGCCACTACCGGGACATTGTTCCTCATGAACTGGAAGCTGGCGATCCTCGGTGTGCTTGTCGTTCCTCTTTTTGTGGTGCCCACCCGAAAAATGGGCAATGTGCGCTGGAAGCTGGCCAAACAGACCCAGGAAAAGATTTCCGAGCAGAATCAGGCCATCCAGGAAACGCTCAGCATCAGCGGATATCTGCTAATGAAGCTGTTCACCAAGGAAGCAGCGGAGTACGCAAACTTTACCACCATTAATGCTGAAGCGACGCGGCTGCAAATCCGGGAATCTATGGCCGGCCGCTGGTTCCTGATGGTGCTGTCCACCTTTACCAGTATTGGTCCGATGCTGATTTATCTGTATGGCGGTTATCTTTTTATTCAAGGCGAACTGTCCATAGGAGCCATTGTCGCCTTTGTCGCACTGCTGGGCAGACTCTACGGCCCTGTGATGCAGCTGACGAATCTGTATGTGGATATCAAGCGCTCTACAGCACTTTTTGAACGGATTTTTGACTATTTTGACATGGAGCCGCTGATTGTCGATGAGCCCCAAGCAATGCCGATCAGCGCAGCAGGCAAAAATATCGAATTTCAGAATGTCTATTTCGCCTACCAGCCGGATAAACCGGCCGTTCAAGGAATCTCCTTCACCGCTGCCGCCGGAACACTGACTGCACTGGTTGGGCCTAGCGGAGGAGGCAAAACAACGATTACGAACCTCATTCCGCGCCTCTATGAAATCCAATCGGGAGCCATCACTATTGGCGGCAGAAGCATTCGTGAATTTACGCTGGAGTCGCTGCGTTCGCAGATTGGCCTCGTGACGCAGGATACTTATCTTTTTAATGGAACCATTCGCGAAAATCTCGTCTACGCAAACAGCGAGGCCAGTGAGCCGGAGATTATTGCCGCCTGCCAGGCCGCCTACATCCATGACTTTATTATGGGTCTGCCGGATGGTTACAGCACCGTAGTGGGCAACCGGGGAATCAAGCTGTCCGGCGGCGAGAAGCAGCGGATCTCCATCGCCAGGGTGCTGCTGAAAAACCCTCCGGTCATCATTATGGACGAGGCCACATCTTCACTCGACACAGCATCTGAGCACTATATTCAACAAGCGATGCATTCCCTGCTGCGGGGCAAAACCAGCATCGTCATCGCCCACAGGCTCTCCACGATCATGGCGGCTGATCAAATCCTCGTCGTTCAGGCCGGATCAATCATCGAGGAAGGCACACATCAGTCACTGCTCGAGAAAAATGGCGTGTACAAGGATTTATATGACAAGCAGTTTGAGCCAAAGGTGTTGAATTAGCTGAAACAGCTTTACTTGGACAGCGTGTTGCTCAGCGGTTTCAGCTTATCCATCCAGCCCTTGATCTGATCAAAGGAGCCTGTTTTGATAGTATTCAAGTAAGTGTCCACAAACCCGCCGTCTCCGGAGGTCTGCCCCGCCAGCTTATAGAACTCAGGAAAAAGAGCCTTGGCTTCATCCAGCCGGCCCAGCACGAGATAGGCATCGAGCAGCACCTCCAGGGTGCCTTCGGTTGGATCTGCCTTGTAATTCTTATCCCCTTGCAGCAGTTGCTTCTCCCAATATTGACGAGTTTTTGCGGCGTTAGGAACATACTGATTACCCTTGAGCTCATACGCCGCAAATAACGCGGGTCCCAGCGGCATCTGACCGGAATAAGGGCTTGCCAGCAGCTCCGGGCTGCCGTCCTGATCCACATCCTCATATTTCAGCAAAACATTGTCATGAACGGTAACCTTCATAGCCCCGTCTACTTTCTCCAGAACGATATAGGCAGACTCTGGACGGTTATCCGCCAGGCTGAACATAAATGTAGGCCGATTGTTCTGCATAAGCGACTCTGTCCAAATGTTCTTCGCTTTATTCGAGATGTAGCCGCCTTCAATGGTCAAACCGGCCTGCTGGCTGTCAAAGAGAATCTCCTGCTTGTACGTTATCAAAAATTGCGTATAGTCAAAATCGCCGCTGTTCCAGTAATAAATCTCATAGGTCTGTCCGTCCAGCGAAGCGGATTCCTTATGGACAAAGCCGGAATATTTATTCTCAATTGAGTTGGCCGGTGAGGGCGATGCTGCCAGAGATGGCTGAGCGGATGCAGCCGCTGATTGGGTTGGTGATGCTGTTGCCGTTGCCGCGGGAGTTTCTGTTGGGTCTGCTGCCTGTTTAGCACCTGATGACGAGCACCCCGTAACTATTAATAGAGTAATAAAAAAGCTCACGTATTTCTTCATTTGAGTCTCCTCCACAATGATTCAGTCGTTTAGACGGTCAAGAAGCTCTGACAGCTCATCGTTCCCCAGGTGTCTCCACTGCCCTCTTTCCAGTCCGTTCAAAGTAATATTCATAATGCGCATCCGCTCCAGACCGAGTACACGATAGCCCAGTTCCTTGCACATGCGGCGGATTTGCAGATTAAGCCCCTGAGTAAGAATAATTCCGAATTGGGTTTCGCTTATCTTATAGGTCGTGCATGGTTTGGTCCGGGTCCCCAGGATCTCCACGCCTCCGGCCATCTTCTCCAGGAATTCTTCAGTCACGGGTTTATCGACGGTAACGACGTATTCCTTTTCATGCCCGTTCTCCGAGCGCATCATTTGGTTCACAATACTTCCGTCATTGGTCATAAGGATCAGACCCTCGGAATGTTTATCCAGTCTGCCAACGGCGAAGATTCGGGAAGGATATCCGACAAAATCAATAATATTCCCCTCCACCTGGCGTGCAGAAGTACAGGTAATGCCTATAGGCTTGTTAAGCGCCAGATATACAGGCTCTCTTGTGGCAATAGTAATGGGAGCACCGTCTACAGCAACAATGTCCTCAGGCTCCACATTGTCTCCTTTTTCACATACCCTGCCATTGATCGTAATCCGTCCGGCGGAAATCATCCTGTCGGTTTCTCTGCGCGGGTATAGCCCGGTTTCACTGATGTATTTGTTAATTCGCATGCATACGCCCGCTTTCCTGTTCTCTAAATGAGAGACACCTGAAATTGCCTTGTTATATCTTACCATTTCTCAGGACTGATGTCAGGTGAACGCACAAACAGCCTATCAGAGTAGCTCTGGCAGGCTGTTTGTATGCAAATACTATTTAAGGTCCTGGGATTACTTCGGCTGAATATAGCCTTCAGCTTTCAGCAGCTCCGCGATCAGAACAGCACCACCCGCTGCGCCCCGTACCGTATTATGAGACAGGCTGACGAATTTGTAGTCGTACAATGAATCTTCACGGAGTCTTCCGGCCGAAATTCCCATCCCGTTCTCGATGTCACGGTCAAGCTTGGTCTGCGGTCGGTTATCCTCTTCGAAATAAGTGATGAACTGCTTAGGTGCGCTTGGCAGCCCCAGCTCCTGAGGACGGCCCTTGTAGCTGTTCCAGCGTTCAAGAATCTCTTCCTTGGATGGCTTCTGCTCAAAGGATGCAAACACCGCAGCCATATGTCCGTCAGCGACAGGCACACGGATGCATTGGGTGGTGATGACTGGCTGTTCGCTTTTGACAATACCATTGTCGGTCACGCTTCCCCAGATCCGCAGCGGCTCCTGCTCGCTCTTCTCTTCCTCGCCGCCAATGAACGGAATTACATTATCAATCATCTCCGGCCAATCGGCAAAGGTCTTGCCGGCCCCGGAAATCGCCTGGTAGGTTGTAACGACAACCTTCGAAGGCTTGAAATCATGCAGCGCATGCAGTGTAGGCATGTAGCTCTGAATGGAACAGTTAGGCTTCACGGCGATAAAGCCGGTTTCGGTTCCCAGACGTTTCCGCTGCTGGGCAATAACCTTGAGATGCTCCGGATTGATCTCAGGAATTACCATCGGAACATCCGGTGTCCAGCGGTGTGCGGAGTTGTTCGAAATGACCGGCGTTCCGGTGCGTGCATACGCCTCTTCCAGCGCCTTGATCTCTTCCTTCTTCATATCTACGGCGCAGAAGATCAGATCTACATCTGCAGCCACTTCCTCTACTTTGGAGGCATCCTGAACCATGATGCTCTTGACAGCCTCCGGCATCGGTGTGGACAGCTTCCATCTGTTATTTACCGACTCTTCATAGGTTTTCCCAGCCGATTTGGCGCTGGCGGCAATAGCCGTCACTTGAAACCAAGGATGATTCTCAAGAAGTGCAATAAAACGCTGACCCACCATGCCTGTACCGCCGACAATACCCGCTCTCAACTTACTTGACATAAGAAATTCATTTCCTTTCAAGCAGCACGTCGATAAGTGCTTTTTAATAACCGATTATAAATGATATATGCAGCTTACACAATATGTGATTGTAAAGTATATGTTTCCATAGGCAGAAATGACTTAAGAGGCTCCCAGACGTTTGGCCAATTCGCCAAGATCCTGGCCTTTGAGTGCACCTTCCACGAGTGCGGGCAGCAGAGCCGGAGTGCAGGCAAAGCAAGGTGTGCCGTCACGTGTAAGCTGCGCAGCCAAACGCTCGTCGTAGGAAGGCTTGCCTTCATCCGACAAAGCCAGCAGCGTCATCGTGCGGACGCCAGACTCGCGCAGCTCACGCATCCGACGCACCAGCCCGGCCTGGTTGCCGTTCTCATACAGATCCGAGACAATAATGAACAATGTCTTCTTCGGCTCTTCAATGAACTGCTCGCAATACTTCACAGATTTGTGGATATCCGTTCCGCCGCCAAGCTGAATGCCGAACAGCATATCCACGGGATCATTGGCACACTGCTCCGTCAAATCCACTACCTCGGTATCAAAAACTACTACACGGGTATTCAGTGCCGGGATGCTGGCGAAGATGGAGCCGATGACCGAAGCCCAGATAATGGAGCTTGCCATCGAGCCGCTCTGGTCAATATCTACAATAACGGTCCATTCTTTGCTCCGGCGGGCCCGGTCAAAATAAAAAAACCGTTCGGGGATCAAAATCCGCCGCTCCTGATCATAGTGCTTCAGGTTCCGCTGAATCGTCAGCTTCCAATCCAGCCCGCTGAGCGAAGGCAGCGGCGAATGCTGCCGCTTGTTCAGCGCCCCTGTAACCGCACGGCGGATATCTGTTTCCAGCAGCTTGACCAGATCGTCAACCAGCGCCTTGACGAGCAGCCTTGCCGTATCTTTGGTTTTCTCCGGGATCTTGCCCTTGAGCGACAAAAGTGTGCCAACCAGTTGAATGTCGGGCTTCACAGCAGCCAGCAGCTCCGGCTCAAAAAGAAGCTGCTTCCAGCCCCGCCGCTCCATCGCATCGCTCTGGATGATCGACACCACATCCTCCGGGAAATAGCTGCGCACATCTCCGAGCCATTTGGAGAGATGCAGGGCGGCATGCCCCGTTCCTGCGCCCTTGCCTCTGCCGGAGGAAGACCCTGTCCCGCCGCCACCGTCTGTATCATCATAGATGGCGGCAAGCGCCGCATCCATTATCAATTCCTCATCAGTCAGGCTAAGCTGGCCACCTTCGCCATAGCCTGACAAGGCTTGTTCTGCTTCCTGGCCCAGAATGAGCCGCCAACGGGCAACTGTGCTCTCCTGCTTGTTCTCATTCACCATCTAAAAATCCCCGAAGTCAAAATCATTCAAATCGTCCAGCATCTTGGCTTCATCCTCCTTCAGTTCTCCGGTGAGAATCTCAGCCGCCTGCTCCACATCCACACCCCACAGCTCGCCCAGCAGCTCAGAGATCATCGTCTTCTCGCGCGGCGAAAAGGTGCTGAATGCCCGGCGCAGGAACACCAGCGCCCGCTTGAATTCCTCATCCTCCAGCGCGTTGATGTAATCATTAAGCTGTTCCCAGAGACTCATCCGGGACAGCAGTCCATAGCGGTTACGCATGGACAGTCCTTCGAACCAACCCGCACCGAGGTCGGCGGGAATACCAGGCGACAAACGGCGCGAGACCTCGGAGGCGACGTCTGCCGCCGAGATGGCGCCGCGTTCCATCAGAATCGCACAGGCAAAGCCAGACAGACGCGGATTCCGGTCATCCCGCTCCGCGAGATGCAGCAGCTCTTGCAGCCATAATGCTTCATCGACCGTTTCGCTGTGTTCCAGCGAGATCACATTCAGCTCATTCATGGCAATAAGCATTTTGCCGGCGGCTTCATCATTACAGCTGCTGGCATCCAGCAGGAACAGACAGCCGCGCCGGAACAGCTCCTCCATGAGCGGCACAAGCGGGGCGGTGTCTACCTTGCGGATGTCGCCGAAGCCGATGATCGTTGCCAGCTCGCGGGCGGCTGCCGCAATCCCGACAACGTCGCGGCTGTCAACTGCGAGACTCTGCAGCACCCTGCTGCTCTCCTCCATCTGTGCGGTCATTCCGCACTCACAGGCCAGCCGGATAAGCGCCGAGGCTTCGGCAATGGAGCGGCATTCCTGCAGCTTCTCGCGCAGCACATAAGCAGCTGCTACCTCAACGGTCTCGCCGAGCAAGGTCGATTCCACGACCTGAATCTCCACCTCGGGAGACCACTGGATAATCCAGTATTCCGCCCATGTGGCTCCTTCCTGGCCGCTGGGCCTGTTCTTGGCAAAAGAGATGCCGAGCAGACCCAGCCGGTGGAACAGAATGGAGCGGTGCAAATCCAAAAAGGCCGCCTCCTGGCTGGAAACTCTGCGATTCTCTCTAAGGTCGAGCGACAGCTCGGTGGCTACAGTCGTTTTGTATTTCTCCAGCTTATAGCGCTTCAGCAGCCGGCCCAGGTCATCCTGGATCGGCGTCTGGCTGACGCCGTCGGCAAGGTTGCCGATGGCTGTGCCGACATCCACTCTCGCCAGTCCATCAGCTACGGCTGACAGCTCGCCGTGCCCAAGCAGCGTCTGCGCGGCATCGCGCAAATCGCGCAGCGTAGGCGCACTCCCGCCGTGCAGCGCAGCAAGCGACTCCGCCAGCCGCACCGCCTCGATCACCTCGGCGGTGGAGCGGTGTGTACCGCCGCTGCGCACATGGCGGGCCACCGTGGACAGATAGAGATGCGGCAGCTCCTCAGGCCGTCCGGCCGTCATCGTCTCCCACATCATCTCAAAATAATGCGGCGCTCCGTTACCCGCGCCATAACCCGACATCGTGGACAGCTTGTAGTACGAGTAAGGCATCAGCGTCAGCTTGGTGCTGCGCGAAGGCAGCCCCGCCAGCTCGGAATCAGTCATGGCCTCCGTTAAGCCGGCAAGCGCTGCCGCATGATAGGCGCCGCAGATGACCACAATCTTCTGCGGATCATGTCCGGCGGCAATAGTCTTCTGGATCTGCCGCCGCATGTAGGCTTCGCGCAGCGCATTATATGCATGCTCCTTCGGCTGCTCCAGCTGCTCCTTGCCTTCCGACAGCTCCCGCATCTGGGCGGAGAAGGAAAGAATCGCCGCCCGGTACGCTCCGGCATTTGCGTTATGCTCGAAATTACGCTCCCAGTACATATCATAATCATGTTCTCCGGCAAGCCGGGCAATCCGGCTGTAGATGGACTCCGGTTCCTGAATGTCTTCACTTGCAGGTTCACCGGATTCAACTGCCTCAGGCTTCGTTCCCCTCCCGGAGATTTCTTCCCGTCTCATGGCATCCTGCAGACTTAGGGTAACGGAGGAAGGAAGATCAATAAATGCCGCTTCGGCCCCGTTCTCTTTCGCCCATTTCATGCCCTGATACTCCGGGGAATAGACGGCAAAAGGCCACAGGACGGTTCGTACCGGCAATTCCTCAGTGAAGGCCAGAATCGCCACCGGAGGTTTCGTCACCTCATGCGTCAAATGACGGATCTCACCGGTCGCATCGCTAGGGCCTTCAATAAGCACTGCGGTCGGCTGAAGCTCATTCAGGTAATCCAGTACATGCTTCGCGCCGCCCGGAGACAAATGCCGCACCCCGAAAATATGTACCCCGGCTTCAGCAGTCGCCTTCACTCGTTCATCTCCTTACAGGCCTGATACAGGCCGCGCCATTCCGCTCCTTTTTTCTTCATTACATTATCAAGGTATTCCTTCCAGACCAGCTTATCCTTGTCATCATCCTTGACAATGGCCCCCTGGAGTCCAGCAGCAAGGTCGCTGTTGGTCAGCTCACCATCACCGAAGCTGGCCGCAAGCGCCATGCTGTTCGTCAAGAGTGAAATGGCCTCTGCGGTAGAGATAACTCCGGTCGGTGTTTTCACCTTTTCCTTCTTGTCCAGCGTCATGCCGCTGCGCAGCTCGCGGAAGATCGTAACCACCTTAAGCAGCGCTTCGTCGGCCGGAACGGCAGCCTGCAGCTCATAGGAGGACGCTATTTCCGCGACTCTCTTCTTCACAATCGACAGCTCTGTATCAATATCTGATGGTGCGGGCAGCACAATGATGTTGAAGCGCCGCTTCAATGCCGCCGACATTTCGTTGACCCCACGGTCCCGCGTATTGGCTGTGGCAATAATGGAGAAGCCTTTGCGGGCTCCGGCCTCCTTGCCCAGCTCCGGCACGGAGATCGTCTTCTCCGACAGAATGGAGATCAGCGCATCCTGCACCTCCGAGGCGCAGCGGGAGATTTCTTCGAAGCGGGCGATCCCGCCATCCTCCATCGCACGCATAATCGGGCTTTTGACCAGCGCTTCCGGGGTAGGACCGTTTGCCAGCAGCATCGCATAGTTCCAGGAATAGCGCACATGCTCTTCACTCGTTCCGGCAGTTCCCTGCACAACCAGCCCGGAGTTGCCGTAGATCGCCGCGGCCAGATTCTCAGACAGCCAAGATTTGGCCGTCCCCGGCTCGCCGATCAGCAGCAACGCCCGGTCAGTGACCAGTGTAGCCACCGCCATCTCAATCAGACGCGTATTGCCGATATATTTCGGCGTGATCACCGTTTTGCCCGCCTTGCCTCCAGCAATGAAGGTCAGCACTGCGCGCGGAGACATCTGCCAGCCTGCGGGGATTTTTCCGGTATCCTCCTTCTTCAGCGCTTCCAGCTCTTCACGATACAATATCTCTGCCGGCAGCCGCATATAGTCTTGAAGCTGCTCTTGTTTCGTTGACATGGACACCTCTCCTTATGCAGTACTTTAGATTTTCATATTAGGGTTTGGTCGTAACTGCGGGGAATGTTTGGACTTCCGGCCGCTGCCCGCCTGCAGATTTCTTGATTTATACCGCTCTTCGCGGTTGAAATCCGCAGACAGCCTAATCATCCGGCCAGCTTTCCTACGGAAAGCTCTCAGGCGGTCGCTACCGCTCCGTAAGTATCCAAACTTCCCCTCCGCACTCCTACCTTTTTTATGATTTTTTTAAGTTCTTATATAGTTATCAGAGCTTCATCAACTAGCCTGCTACATTTTACTCCGCAGATGGATAATCAAGTGCTCAAGCTGCCTATGGCTTTCATATCTGTATTTCGGAAGCAGCGCTTCTATGCGGCTGATATAGTCAGGCGAGAAGCTCAGCATCTGATTAAGCAGGTAGTAATCGAACATATACGGACTGTATGACTTGTCATTCTCCAGGACACTAATCAGCAATTCCTGACGCTCAGTCTCTGCCATGCCCGAACGTTCAAGTCCCATAAAGATATGATTAATAGCATCATGGCTGCGCCGTTTGCCCTGCTCCTGAAGCTTGTTCAGCAGATAGCTGCGCACTCCATCATGACCGGGACGGGCAAAGGCGCTTGCCAGATCGAGCGAATTGCGTTCAATGAACCAGTCCAGCCAGTGCGGGTCCCATTTCGCGGCAATGGTCTCCGCAGACAGCATTTCCCGGGCATAATACTCCCGCTCGCTTGACAGCTCCCAGCTCGCCTCATAGACAACTCTCTCCACGTTCACAATTTGCCGTTCGATGGTTTCCAGAAGCATCTGGGCGCGCTGCGCCGCATCCTTGGATATCTTGGATTTCAGCTTGTTCATCATCGTACCGCCGAACTCTTTATACAGGTCCGCAGGTGTCGAGAGCTGCTGGGCTGCCCGGAAATAATTCGGCAAATAGCGGGAATTCAGCTTCTCCAGCTCCTGCAGCTCCGCAAGCGCCGGCCCGGACGAAGTCTGTTCCTTATACAGCGCCGCACGATCAATCAGCGGCATCCAGCCAAGTGAAGAGAAGCGGTGATATTCCTTGATGACATAGCTATAAATTTCATCAAGCTGTGAATTCCGCTCCTCATAGAGTGCTGTCAGGAAAGGCTGAATTCCATCCCAGACAGCCCCTGTTTTCTTCTTGTCCCCATTCTCCACCGGAGCTTCGCGCAGTTCCTCCATAAATAGAGTGGACAGCCTTGCACCTAGCTCTGCGGAGGGCCACTTGGCTAAAGCATCCGCCACCAGCGCCCGGTCCTTCTTCGCGGTAAAAGCTTCGATCAGCCGCTCCCCGCCCTGCAGTGAGCCGCCTGCCGCCAATGCCGCAAACGCCGCCTCGCGGATCACCTTTTTCTTATCCGTGGTCCACTCAAGCAGATCTGAGGTGTACTCTTCATGCCCGCCAAGGCATTCGATCGCCGCTACCCGGATATCGTCACTGCCGCTTTCAGCGGCTTTGAAGATTTCACCCAGCAATCCGTCCCCGCCTACCTTGCCGATCACCTTCAGCTTGCGAACCTCGCTTCGGCCGCCGGCCGGATTAAAGCTTTCCAGCAAATAATCGGCGATAGCCGGGCCATAAGAAGGGAGAATCTCCGTCATGGCAAAATCGGCAATTTCCGAATAAGGATCGCTTAACGCCGCAATTGCCAGCGGAAGCAACCGCAAATCCTGAAATATCCCTTCCTTAAAGGCATCAACAACAATCTCATGTCTGCCGCCCCCGGTTGTAGTTAGGGCCTGCCGCACTGCGGCCAGCTTTCTGTAAGGCAGCTTAGTTTCCAGAACAAAGCTCCGGGTCCGCAAAGCTCCTGGAGTCCCGTCAGGAGTGGTAACCCCCTGTGTATAGAGCACAGATTCCAGCAGCAGGGTCAACTCCTGCAGCTGCACGGCCGGGGCAGGCTCCTGCCCTCCTGCGGGTTCGAGCAGGGAAGCGATGCCTTCGCCAAGCCGTTTAAAGACAGCGGCCCGCTCTCCAAGCTGCTGAAACTGCGGAAGCAGCCGTTTCAGGCGGAAGTCTCCGGCGGCCAGGTCACTGCCGGCAATATATAGCCTTCTGACCTCTTGATGAAGCTCTTGCAATAATGCTGTACTCATGGGCTATCCCCCTATAGATATATATAAGAACGGAATATTTTAATACATTAGCCGTGTAGTCTCGCCGTCTTTAATGACGGTTAGCGGCTGGGCTACCAGACGTCCCTGATCCAGACGGTGCTCGAACATTACCAGGATATAACTGTCAGCCAGCGATGAAGCAGGCAGGAAAGGCAGCAGATTCACAGTGCCTTGTGGCAGGGATGGAATATCCTCAAGTACCAGAGAGCTGCCAGACTCATCCGTGATCACGTACTGTCCGCTCTCCGTTACACCCAGGCTGGCTGCATGCAGCAGCAGCACAGGCGTTTTGTCGCCAAGCGGATTCTTTAATTGATTTTTGACCTTTTTAACAGCTTCCGCGTAAGAGCGGTGTGCTCTTTCAGACACAAGGACTAAGTCATCTGCTGAGACAGCTCTGCCCGTCATCTCCTCATAGCGGACCCTGGCATTCATATCACCTGGATACTTATACAGCATAGGAATCCGGGCAATTTCAAAAAAGCTGTCTTCCTCCCGCATCAGCTTAGCCGCTTTGTAAGGGCGGTAGGTCACTGTCCGGTGAATCTCGCCGTTTGCAGGCTCTACCCAGTAACCCAGATCCACATACTCCTGCCGGGCGAGATCATCGTAGCTGTAGAAGGCCAGTTGAAGCAGCTCCGCTGCTTCCTTCACCAGCCCGTATTCCTTCAGCTCGGACAGTTGCCAGGCATGTCCGAGCCATTCATCAATTGTAGATTCATGATCCAGCGCCAGCTCCGGGTCCTCTGCTCTGGCGGTCAGATAGCCCCGGCCTTTCTTGATAAAAGCATGAAGCCGGGTCAACTGCTCCATGGCATATGTATAATTCTCTTCAAGGTCCTGCCCGCCCCCAAGCAGCAGCGCAAGCCGGCGCAGTTCAATCTGCGCTCCGGACAAATAATAGTTGCCGAGCTGCTTCACATGCTCTTGAATCATCTTGAGCGTCTTACTGTCAATGGTGGACAGTCCGCCGCGGATCAAGGACAGCACCAGCTTTTCCAGCAGCTCCAGTCCTTCGAGCTGTGCGGTGATTTTTTTCTTGAGCGCGGATTTATTGACCTTCTTCGGCTTGCTCCCGCCGCCTTCGGCTGCCTGCTTCGCCTTGTTCTCCTCCCGCTTCTCAGCCTTCTCGCGTTTGGAAGCTATATCCTCCGGCACAGGTGCAGGTGTGAATGTCTGTCCTTCTGTATAAGCATAGAGCAGACCTAAAGCGTGCTTGCAGGGAAATTGGCGGCTGGGACAGGTGCAGCGGAAAACAGGATTCTCCGGCACAATAAAGTCCACAGAACATTCATAAGGGGTTTTACCGCTGCCGGCGCACTGTCCGAAGAGCAATTCACTGTTCTCAGAAATATGCAGCTGTATGAAGCTCTTCTTGCGCACCAGTCCCATACCGTTCTTGATGGCGGCGGCGTTGGGTGCGAGTGAATCAACATAGGATGATGTGAGTTCAGGCAAATGGGTTTCCTCCCGACTGGATTAAGTGGCTGAACAGCCAGAATAATTGTGCGTTGCTGAAACATGTTCTGTCATTACCATAATCAGGGATAAGAGCACATGTTTGCATTCATCATAGCAAAAATGCTTGCCGGTTCCAATCCTGAGCACCGATTCATGGGAAAAATAGTAATATTGTCCCAGATCGCGTTAGGACTCCACAGTATATCTGCAAGCAAAAAAGGGACTCCTAAGAGTCCCCTGATTCGGGTTTTATCCAACTTTCCGCAAAAACCTATTTAAACCAGCCCTTTTCTTTAAACCTGGTAATGGCTTCAATCCGGTTGCCCACATCCAGCTTGTCGAGAATGACGGAAATGTAGTTGCGGACCGTTCCGGTTGTAATGTATAGCTGGCTGGCGATCTCCTTGGTGTTTTTGCCGTCGGCGATCAGGCCCAGCACCTCCTTCTCCCGCTGTGTCAGGGGATTGGATTCGCTGCTGTAAGCCTCGTCCATAAGTTCGGGGGCATACAGCCGTTTGCCGGCCATCACGCTGCGGATCGAAAGCGCCAATTCCTCGCTCGGACTATCCTTGAGCAAATAGGCATCCACACCGGTTTTGACCGCACGTTCAAAATACCCGGCCCGGGCGAAGGTGGTCAGAATCATGATTTTACAGCCTGAATCCTTCAGCGCTTCCGCCGCTTCAAGACCGCTCATCGCCGGCATTTCAATATCCATGATGCAAATATCCGGCTTGTGCTGCTGCACCAGCTTCACGGCCTCCTCGCCGTTTCCGGCCCGGCCCACTACCTTCATATCGTCCTCCAGATCGAGCAGGGAAGCCAATGCCCCCAGCAGCATGCGCTGATCTTCAGCGATTACAATTCTGATCATTGTCCCTCTACCTCCAGTTCAGCCTGCATAAAAACATTGGGCACCTTAATAACAATCGTTGTCCCTTCATGGGCCACAATGTCCATACTGCCGTTAACAAATTCAAGCCGTTCTCTCATTCCCTGCAGTCCATGTCCTTTATTGTAATGATTCGCCGCCCCAAAGCCTGCGCCGTTGTCATGTACCCTGATAACCAGATCGGTGCGGGATGGCTCAATAAGGACCCGGCAGAGAGTGGCGCCGCTGTGCTTCACCACATTCGTTACGGCTTCCTTAAGACACATGCTGAGCACATTCTCGGTAATCAGTGAGGTATTGGTAAGCTTCGGATTGCCTTCGAGCTGAAATTCAATCTCCGCCGCCTGCAGAAACTGCTGAATCCGAATCAGTTCGTCTTCGAACCGGATACCCCGCATCTGCGTAACCATCTCCCGGACTTCCTTGAGCGCGCTTCTGGCCGTCTGGCGGACATCGTTGATTTCAATAACCGCCTGCGCCGGGTTTTTATGGATTAATTTGCCGGCGAGATCGCTTTTGAGTCCGATCAGGGACAGCTTCTGCCCCAGCGTATCGTGAAGATCACGGGCAATCCGGTGGCGTTCCTCCATTTTGACCAGCTCGGAAATCCGTTTATTGGCATCCTCAAGCTGGCCCTGCAGCTTATCCTGGTTGTTGCGGTTATACGTCGTCGCAGGTAGCAGCACCACAGCGATCATACTGACCAGAACGAACGGAAGCTGCGCGATAAATACGGGATTGCCAGTGATCAGCTCATAGTTGATCGCCACAATCGTCGTCAGCAAATGAATGGAATAGAAGGTGAAGAACCCGGCCCGCTTCTGGATATTCCCGATAAAAAAAGCCAGGAACAGCGCAAAATACATATATCCGAACAGCAGAGTCATCGTAATCGAGACGAGAATCTGCACACTGGTCCAGAAATAGACCACCCACCCCTTTGACTTGAACGATAGCACATAACAGGTGAAAAATATCGCTACCATGAACACGCCATATATCCACTGGTTCTGGTCAACAGAGGAGAAGCGGAAGATGAAATAGAACGGCAGAATGTAAAAAACGACCCATACATAAGGGCTGAGGCCAGTGCTTTTATGGAAAATGTGATGCCACTTCTGCATGTCAGCCATCCTTTTTGCCTGCAAGTTTGTACCCCCATTCTAGCATAAACCCGATGGCAACAGGCAATATGCGGCAAAAAAGAGAAAGAGCAGCACCGGCTTTCGCTATTTCCGGTCTTTTCTTCCTCTATCTGCATAAATTGAACTTGAAAAATAACCAAAAAGGGCAAAGTGACGGAGGGGAAGTTTGGATACTTACGGAGCGAACTCGTCCGCCTTTGTCTGCGGATTTCCACCGCGAAGAGCGGTAGAAATCCGCAGACAACAGCGGCCGGAAGTCCAAACATTCCCTGCAGTCACGACCAAAACCCGAAATGGAAATATCTCAAGTTCAGTTTATATGTTTACTCCATCTATTCGCTCTGCAATCCCGGCTTGATCCTCTTCAATCCGTCGGACTGCTGCTTGCTCTGCCGTTTTCTGGCTCTGAGCTCCTTGAAGCTGACAAACGTTTTGTTCTCCTCATCCCACAGACGGAAACGCAGCGCCTTCAGGCTTGAAGCAATCGTAATGGTTGTGGCATGCTGCAGCGGCGGCGAGGCGTTGTGCGCCCGCTCCAGATTGTAGTTCGGCACCTTCGGGCTTAAATGATGCACATGATGGAAGCCGATGTTGCCGGTAATCCACTGCAGCAGCTTCGGCAGCTTGTAGTAAGAGCTTCCTTCCACAGCGGCGGAGACATAACTCCATTCCGCATCATGCTCAAAGTAGGTATCCTCGAATTGATGCTGCACGTAGAACAGCCAGATTCCGAGAAAGCCGGAAAGGAACACAATGGGGAGCTGCACCAGCAGAAAAGCCTGCCAGCCGATGGCCCAAATCAAAAGCCCGTAAAGTGCCGCAATCAAAACATTGGTTAGATATGTGTTCATCCGTTCCTTGCGTTTTGCACCTCTGGCATTAAAGCGGTATATAATCACAAATACAGCAATCGGACCAACCACAAACAGGGTTAGCGGATGGCGGTAGATCCGGTAGTACAAGCGTTTCCAGGGATTCGCAGCCGCATATTCATCGGTGGTCATGATCCAGATATCGCCGATTCCCCTTTTGTCGAGGTTGCTGCTCCCGGCATGGTGAATAGAATGACTGTGTTTCCACTGGCGGTAAGGTACAAGCGTTAATACGCCTGTAATCGTCCCGAGGATATCATTGGCTTTGCGGCTTTTGAAGAATGATCCATGACAGCAATCATGGAAAATAATAAAGGTGCGGATCACAAACCCCGCCGCAGGAACTGCCAACAGGAGAGTCAGCCCATAGTGTACGGAAAGGCTGAAATATGCGGCTGCCCACAAAAACGCCAGCGGCAATAGGGTATTCACGAGTTGTCTGATGCTCGAACCCCGGTCTGTTTGCTCGTAGGGGGCCATACTTTTTTTCAATCTGGATAGCTGTGATGTCTGGCTGGTAGTCATCTTGCCCGTTTCCTCCTCGGATGCATCCATTAAAGATACATTCATCTAGCATCATTATAGAGAAGCAAACGTCACCCCAGTAAGACATAAACATCAAGGATTCAGCATGACATTTGTCACATTGATTAGGAGGACATCGGCCGTATAGACCTCTTCTCCTTCTTTCGGATCATCGGCAGCAGAACCAGCATAGCGATCAGGAACAACACTCCGCTTCCGGCAAATACCGTGAACAGCGAGGAGGCTTCCTTCAAATACCCTGCAATAGACATGCCGATGACCATAAAGCCCATAAACAATGGTCCCATGATACCGCCAACCCGCCCCATATAAGCACTCTCCGTATTTTGCATAAGCAGCGTATTGATACCAATGTGTATGCAGGGATAAAAGAATCCGCTCAGCGTCTGCAGCACAATGGTCAGCGCAACATGGTGTGACCAACCTACACCTATGGTTCCCAAGGCACTGGCGAGCAAGCCAGCAGCCAGCATAATTTGCGGCTTCACCTTGCGTCCGGCCGCCATGATCAGCGCACCTCCGACCAGCATGGAAGCTCCATTCGCCATCATTACCCATTGCAGGAACCCGCTGTCCTTGCCCAGATTCTCGATGATGACAAACACGCCAAGCGGTTGAATCAATCCGGCCGCCAGCCCTGCGAAGGCAAACGCTGCTCCAAGATTCTTCAGCACACTGCTGGAGCGCACATACCGCAGTCCGGCTGCCACTTCTGCAATAATTCCGCTTCGCACCACTTCGCCGTTCTCGATTGCGTCCTTAGGCAGCCGACTGAGAATCAGCGCCGAGCCGGTAAACATTGCCGCCATAATAACCAGAGAGACCTCAATCCCGTAATGCTGATAAATATAAGCGCCCGCCACCGGACCAATCACCATAAAGAATGCTGTCAGCGACTGGAACATCGCCATCACGCGCTGAAGCTGATCTTCCGGCACATGCTGTTTGAAGAGCTTCATCGCCGAAGGCTGCGAGAACTGTGACAGAACAGCAGATGCAAACGTAGCCAGCAGTAGAACTCTCCATGACCCCCCCGCTACCACAAGCAGGACAACCAGGACGGACACCGCCGAGAGCCCATCGCTTAAAATCATCGTTCTTTTCGGCCTCCATCGGTCGGCAAAGGTCCCCCCGATAATCGCAAACAGAAAGATCGGGGCATATTCAACCACCGAAATCAGGGATACATAAAACGGGTCATTATTTGTTATTTCTGTTACATACAGCAGAATGGCAAAATTGCGTACCCAAACACCAAGCTGCAGCAATACTCTGGACAAAACAATCGTCCTCACATACCGGTTCCTTAACACTTCAATACCCCTCCATAAAAATAAACAAATTATCAATATGTTTATTAATATATAGACATTTATTTATTTTGTCTACATTTAATTAAACAAGCATCTAATTTGTTTACTTTTTACGCTCCGATCCGGATGCAAAAAATCCTTTATGCCAAGCGCCGGAAACTTAACTGGGCGCTTCACATAAAGGATAGGTTGTGCTTACTCGTACTTATTGGCAGCAAAGGCTAGTTCGCTTGCTGGGCATGCTCTTCACGGTATTCAGTCGGCGTTTTTCCGGTTGCTTTTTTGAACACCTGGGTAAAGTAGCGCGGGTCCTGATAGCCGACCAGTGGCGCTACCTGATAGACCTTTACATTGCTGCTGCTCAGAATATATTTGGCCTTCTCCATCCGGCAGTGGGTCACGAACTCCAGAAAGGTATAGCCGGAGATTTGCTTGAACAGTGTACAGAAATGGCTGATGCTCAGATCGGCCACCTCCGCGACCTCTTCGATGCTGAGATCCTTGTGGTAGTTGGCCTCGATATACCGTTTGGACTTCTCAACCACACTCCGGCCATCCTCACGGGAGGTTGTCTTGCTGCTCTCCAGCATCCACTCGCGGAATTCGATCTTCAGCGCGGCTATCATGGAGGAGAGCGTACCCAGCCCGTGCAGTCTGCTGAGCAGACCTTCCAGTGACCAGTCCGAGTGCATATTCAAGTGCTCGAATTGTCTGTATAGCACAACGATCATTTCAATAATCAGCCGTTCGGCCAGCTCCTGCGGAAGACTCTGGACTTCAATAAAAGCGGCCATTTCATCGAACAGACCGAGCATCCGCTCCAGATTCAAGGTACGGATACTCTCGATCAGCGCAAGCTCCAGCTCCTTGGGGTACTTCACCTCCCGGCTGCCGGTCACCGTTGTCTCCTCATCAATGAACACTCCCGCCTGACCGGAGTAGAAGCGCTGATACAGGGCCTTGCTGGCGAGCGGGTACACCGTGCTCAATTGGTTAATCCCCCGCGTGCTGCGGCTGATTCCGACCGAACAGTTCAGCTTGGAATATCTTTTGATGCCGGCAATCAGCTGCTCGCCAAGCTCTCTTTTACCGCCGCCAAGACTCCCGGGAAAAAGCAGAATCCACTCTCCATTATAGAAAGGGAATACGGAGAGCACCCCATTCTCAAGCGACCATTCTTCCAGGATATTGCGTACCGCGAACAGCCAGAGCCGTTTCTCCTCCGCACTCCACTGTGCCGTCAGTTCCGAGTAGTCGTCCAGACGGACTACCGCCATGAAATATTCGCCCTCCAGCTCGCTGTTCTCCAGCCATTTCAAGTGCTGCAGCGGCCGCGGATTGCCTTGGGTAAACTCGGCGAGCATCCGCTCCCGGGCCAGCATGGATAAGGTCTGCACTGAAAGCAGCATCTGTTCATTCTCTTTCTGGCGATCGAGCTTCGCTTTGGCCCGGGTCAGCATTTCCGTCAGTTCATCATGATCAATCGGCTTCAGCAGATAATCAAAAGCACCCTGCCGCAGCGCCTCCCGGGCATATTCAAATTCCCCATAACCGCTGATAAAAATAAAAATCAGGCGGCTACTCCGGGGCAGCACCTCCTTCATCAGCGCAATGCCGTCAATAACCGGCATGCGGATGTCGCTGATGATAATCTGCGGCGAAGTCTCTTCAATCAAACGCTGCGCCATTTCCCCGTTTCTCGCCTCACCAACAATCGTCAGGCCCAGTTCCTCCCACGGAATAGCTACCTTCAAACTGCGCAGTATAATCGGCTCATCATCCACCAGCAATACTTTGTATTTCTCATGTTGTGCACACATCAGGGCAACCCCCCCCCCAGACTTATTGAATGGTCGAGCTCTGAATCAAGTTCCAGTACTGCTTCGATGCGGATTGCAGCTGCTTCAGCGCCTGATCCGCCTGCAAACCTCCATCAATCATCTCTTCAATGACACTCAGGAATGTTTTCTTGACTTCCGGCGACATCAGATTGTCATACGGCACGAAGCTCATCTGGTTGTCTTCCATGATCCCCATGACCTGGGCAAATACCGGTCCTGTCTTCTTCGGATCAAAGGTAATCCGCATGGATGGAATTCTTAAGCCTTCATAGACAATCCGCGTCTGTATTTCCTTGGTATAAAATCCCTTGAGCAGCGCAAGCGCCGCTTCCCGCTTAGCTCCGCTCAGACTTGAAGAGAGCCCGATCCCAATCGTATACCCTCCCGCCATTGAGGGCTCTTCTCCGCTCTTTAGGGCGGGGAACGGGATTACGCCCACCTGATTCTGAAAGTCAACAGGAGCTGTGTCTCCTGAGAACAGATTAATGTCCCAGTTCCCGTTCAGATACATGGCGGCTTTTCCGCTAGTGAACAGCATGACTGCATTCTCCGTTGACAGATCATTCGATGAAGGACTGAATGCCCCTTCGGATATCCACTTATTAAGATGCTTAAAGGCCTCCGTATACGCGCTGTTCTGAAAGCTGGCTCCATCCTTTCCGGTAACCAGCTTCTGGATCAGATCGGGCCCGGCATAGCGGTCCATTAAATAATGGGCGAATATTCCGGCAGGCCAGCGGTCCTCATTGCCAAGTGCAAAAGGAATGTAGCCCGCCTGCTTCAATTGCAGAATCGCCTGATCCAGCTCTTTGACCGTTTCAGGAACTTTAATGCCCAGCTTGTTGAAGATGACTTTGTTAAAATACAGCGGCTCTGCATTCCCTTCGATGGGCAGCCCGTAAATATGATTGTTAAACGTCCATAGATGAAGGTCCTTGAACTGATTCTTCAGGCCGTTCTCCTCAGTGAACTCCGTCAAATCCATGAGCCGGTTGGAACGCACATAAGGCTCGATCTCCGCACCCCCGAAGAGCACAAACATATCCGGCGGCGTTCCGGTAACCATTTCGCTTTTGAGCTTTTGCTCACGGTGGATGGTCTGGTCCAGGCCTTCAAAATTCACTTTTACATTGGGATGCGCGTTCTGGTACTCCTTCACAACCTCCTCGAAGATCGCCAGCAGCGGCCGGTCATGCTCCTTGATCCAGAAATGGCGGAAGGTCAGCGTTATTTTCTCCTCCGTGTTGTTCTCAATCGGTTCTCTGCCCCCTTGCAGAATATAAAACACCGCGCCTGACATCAGCATAATGTAGAGGAATATCCAGCCCCATTTGCTTAGCCACCTCATGGCCCTTTGCTTCTTTTTCATCCTGCGTCCTCCTGTCATGGCTGAATTTTCGGTATACGGATGCAGATTGTCGAACCGAAGCCCGGGGATGAACAGACTATAATGCCATAGGGATTGCCGAACCGGATTTTCAGGCGCTCATGCACATTCTTCAGGCCTACGCCGCTGTCGCTGTATTTCTTGGGATTGCTCGGTTCCTTGTCCCACAGACTGGTCAGGGTTACAAGATCAAAGCCCGGCCCGTTATCCTTGACGATAATGATGATATCCTTCCCGGTTTCCTCGGCTTCGATGGTAATCACACCATGCTCTTCCATCTGTTCAATGGCGTGGTATAAAGCGTTCTCTACAATCGGCTGCACGATCAGCTTCTGCGTCCTTAGATTCTTTAGCGTATCGGGAAGCTTCAGCGCATAGGAGAACTTGTCTTCAAAACGGAACTTCTGTATATCGAGATAATGGCGAACATGCTCAAACTCCATTTGCAGCGGAATCAGCTCCTGATTCTGGCTGATGCTGATGCGCAGCAGCCTGCCGAGCGAGACAACCATTTTGCTGATATCCTTATTGCCGGCCAGCACTGCCATAGAGTTGATCGACTCCAGAGAGTTATATATAAAATGCGGATTAATCTGCGCCATGAGCGCCTGCATTTCCGCTTCCTTCTTGCGGCCCTGCTCCGTCTGCACCTGCCCGATCAGCTCGCTGATCTGTGAACTCATCCGGTTGAAGCCGTCAATCAGCGAATCGCTTTCATCATCAGCATGCAGCGGCATCGAAATCGGCGTGAAAATCCCCTGTTTAACCCGCTTCATCCCATTCACCGCGCTGTTAATGCTGCGCACAAGCCTTCGCACGAAATAATGGTCGAAGAAAAAGGCGGACACCAGGGAAATAGTACCCAGGATAAGCGCGATGTTGCGGATCGACACCGACTCCGAGGAAATCAGATTCATCGGTGTAATGGCCGCCAAATACCAGTCCGAATTATGTGAAGGCAGGAAAGTAATCAGAGATTTCTCCCCTTGATAGTAGTCAATGTAATAGTCCTTCTCCTGGGTATAATTTTCTTGTAAAAAAGGAAAATCCGTGCGCTGCCCGATGTGTTCACCCGATTTGTCAAAGACGATATTTCCCTGCTTATTGACAAGCAGTATATCCCCCTTCTTCAGCGTATTGGCTTCCCAGAAAATTTGGTCAAGCAAATCCGGCTTTACGTACACTACCAGATACCCGATATCCTCCAGCGAATAATAGTCCTTAATGATTCTGGCCTGCACCAGCACCGGGTTGCCGGAGGATTCGGAGCCGTTCTCCCCGGGACCGGACCAGACAGGACGCCCTTCGGCGCTCTCCATTGCCCCATACCAGACCTGCTTGCGCATATCCGCAAAGGACATGGGAGCATTGTATTGATACAGCAGACGGTCCTTGCCGTAAAGACTGAACGAGGTAATCATCGGATGATTGATCAGCAGGTTGTTGATCTCCTGCTTGCGGTCATAGGTCAGCACAAAATCCGGCTGCTTCAGAGACTGCTGAATCGCCGGCTGCGTGATGGCCGAATTGGTTATCGATGAAATTTCACTAAGCGCAAACTTCAGCTTGCGGTCTGTTTCGAGAAGTGAGATCCAATAGAAATTACTGGATTTCTTCTCCATCGCATTGGAAAAATTAACATATGTAACGCTGCCCATCACAATGACGGGGATGAACACGAGAAGAATAATAGCGAACAAAATTTTGCGGCGGAGCTTCATACAACCGTCCCTTCCTCCTGCTGTCCTATGTCCTTATTATTCTTCACGGCAATCCCAATTTCCTTTTACAACCATTCAAATTGCAACCATTTAAAGTAATAACTTACGGTAAAATCAGCTCTTAACCGCACCGGAGGTGAGTCCGGCAATAACCCAGCGGCTGAAGAGCAGGAATACAATGAGCAGCGGCAGAGTCGCCGTAAAGGTAGCGGACATGATCATTCCATAATCCAGACCGTCACGGTTGGAGAACAATTGCTGGAGCGCAATCTGAATCGTAAAATGCTCCTTGTTCTTCAGAACGACAAGCGGCCAGAAGAAATCATTCCATACGGTCATGAAATTCAGAATGCCGAGCGTAGCCATCGCCGGGGTAATGACCGGAATCGCAATGTTCCAGAAGATACGGAAGTGTCCCCCGCCGTCGATCCGGCCCGCTTCAATAAGCTCCGTGTGCACCGCTGTGGAGATGTATTGGCGCATCCAGAAGATCCCGAAGGCATTCACCATCGCCGGCACAATCAGCGCCTGGAAGCTATCAATCCAGTGCAGCTTCGCCATAATGACATAGGTCGGCAGTACACCAAGCTGCTGCGGAACGAACAGAGTGGCAATAACGAAATAGAACAGCACATTTTTGAGCGGAAAGTCATATTTGGCAAACGCATACCCAGCCAGCGTGCAGAAGAACACAACCGAGACCGTCACCATTGACGCAACAAACAAGGAGTTGCCCAGTGCCTGGAAGAAATCCGCCTTATCCAGCACACGCTTGAAGTTATTAACGAACTGGTCTCCTATGGTCAGCAGCGGCGGCACATGAAAGACAGCACCCTTATCATTGGTACCTACAACAAACATCCAATAGAACGGGAACACGGACACCAGCGCTCCGATAATCATTAGAACATAGAACCAGAATTTGCCGAAAAGGCCGAGATCGTCCGGTTTCTTTTTCGTCATTCGCAGTGTGCTCACGCTTTTCTCCCTCCTGTATCTCCGCCCATACGGCTTGAGGCCAGCATATTAAGCAAGGAGAAAATAATCGTAACGAGGAACAGCAGAACCGCCGTAGCTGCCGCCGTACCAAAGAATCCATTACGGAACGCTTCGCTGTACAGGTAAGTAACCATCGTAATCCCTTCCTGCCGTGTCGAGCCGGTTCCGGATTGGCCCAGGAATACATATGGCTCGGTGAAGAGCTGCAGGGCACCAATCGTTGAGAGCAGGGTAACAAAAATAATAAAAGGACGCAGCAGCGGCATTGTAATAAAAGTAAACTGCTGTCTTCTGTTCGCTCCGTCGATGCGGGCCGCTTCATACAGATCCGTCGGTATGCTCTGCAGGCCGGAAAGGAAGATAATCGCGTTATAGCCCGTCCAGCGCCACATAACCATCGTGGAAATGGCGATTTTGACACCCCACCAGCCGGAGTTGAAGGCCATACTATCCAGGCCGAGGCCGTTCAGCATCCAGTTGATCATACCGTTGTTGCCGAACAGTGTGCTGAACACGAGGGTAACAGCAACGATAGAGGTGATGTTCGGCATGAAATAGAGAATGCGGAACGTTTTCTTGAACTTGGTCATGCCCGAATGCAGTAGCACCGCGAGCAGCAAGGCCAGAATAAGCTGCGGCACGGTTCCCATGAGGCCCATAATGAGCGTGTTGGAGAAGGAGATCCAGAAGGTTGGATCACTCGTCACCAGATCATAGTTCTTCAAGCCGACGTATTTCATGGGACCCAGCGCATCCCATTTGAAGAAGGATAAATAGATTGTGAAGAAAATCGGGTACAGTCCGAATATCGAGAACAGAATAAAGAACGGAGAAATAAAGGTATAAGCGGTAATGCGGCTCCGTCTTTGTTCAGTTAAAAAGGGGCGTTTGCTCTCGGCATGCGGACTCACGAGTACGGGTTCAGCCATGTCACACCTCCAAGGAAAATTACATTTTTAAATCCGGACTCATAGAGGATACTCCCCTCCATGAATCCGGACGATCATGAAAACCAAAACCTTAATTGAAAGTCTTAGCCGCGTTCTGCCAAAGTCTTCGCCTGTTTAACGGCTTCATCCCACTCTTTGGCCGGATCAGCTTTCTTCTCCAGCACGTTTTTCAGTGCATTTTTGAAGAAAGTATCGGTCTGGTCATGCAGAGGACCGTAGTATACAGGTTTTACGCGGTTTGCCGATTTACCGAATTCAACTGCAGTCTGCTGACCGCCGAAGAAATCATCCTTGAAGTCCTTAAATGCCGGATCTTCATACAGTGCAGGAATGGAAGGCATCAGACCTTTGGTCTTGAACGATTCAAGCTGGTTATCTTTGTTAACCATCCATTGGATGAAGTCATAAGCTTCCTTAGGATGCTTGCCTTCCTTCGGCAGGGTGATGAACGAACCGCCCCAGTTGCCGGCGCCTTCAGGAAGCTGGGCAATTTTCCACTTGCCGGAGGAATCCGGCGCATTGCTCTTAATGTTACCGGCCATCCAGGCAGGTCCCATAACAACAGCGAACAGACCGTCGCTCATGCCTTGACCCCACTCAGGAGACCACAGCATAACATTGCTGATCCAGCCTTCTTGAATTCCTTTTACCGTGAAATCATAAGCTTTCTTGACTTGAGGATTCTTGTCGCCGATAAATGAGCCGTCCGCTTTGCTGAAATAAATTTCATCAGCGGATTGGTCACGCAAGGCGTTATAAGTCAGATCTGTCAGATCGACAAATGGCTTGCCGATTTTGTCCTTGTAAGCTTTGGCTACAGCGGCGAATTTATCCCAGGTATCAATGGCTTTGCCGAAGCCGTCCGGGTCATCCGGCAGTCCGGCAGCTTTGGCCAAATCTGTGCGGTAGTATACAACTGTAGGACCAATATCGGTCGGCAAGCCCAATTGGAAGCTGCCATCCTTCGAAGAAGCCTGCTTCCACTTCCAGTCCAGATAGTTGGCCTGAATATCCTTGGCGCCGTAGTCATTCAGGTTATAGAATTTGTCCTGAGCGCCAATAAACCGTTCCATGAAACCGATTTCAAGTTGGAAAATATCAGGTGCGCCCGAACCTGCCGATAAAGCTGTCGTGAGGTTGTTGTGGTGCGCTGTCTGGTCACCGGTGTTCTGAATCTTAATTGTAATGTTCGGGTGCTGTTTGGTGTACTCCTTCGCCAGATCTTCGTAGTTGACGTTACCGAGCGTCCAGAAGGAGAGCTCAATCTTCTCAGCAGGATCTGCAGCCTTCTCAGTTGCAGCAGCTTCCGTACTTTTTGCGGTGTTACCCGAATTATCTTTTGCTGCGTTGTTCCCGGCGTTGTTGTTGCCTCCGCATCCTGCCAGCGAACCGACGAGCAGAACGGCAGCAAGCGTCACCGCTAGGTTCTTTGCTTTTTTCATTCCTCTGTACCCCTCTCAATAGTTTCTCTTACAAAACTTAGTGTACAGTAGGCAATCTATTTTTTTGAGGAGGCAAACTTCCGATTTATGGTGGAAATACTTACGAAAGGGGATTTTTACAGTTTGACCAGCATATGCTGAGGATTCTCCTCCAGACTCCCCGGCATCTGGATTTCTCTGCTGCACACAGGTATACTATTTTTATTTACAGACTACATTTAATATGCAAAAGGAGATTACATCCATGCCTATCAACCGCCCATTGCTGACCGATAGCGATCTGCAGGAGGCCGTAGACCGCAAGCTGCCGGTACGGGTCTTCCAGGATGATCATCTGGTGAATTCAGGGGCCACCGTTGTCCGCTTCACGGATTCGGAGGTTGTTATCCAGTCACGGGTTAGTGATTTGACCTACTACTCACGCCAGAGCTGCCAGTTCTATGAAGTCAGACCCTAACGAAACGGAGTGAATACTGCTTGGCGAACCCATTCGTAAAGACCATTGCCACACTTGAAATTCCAGTCACCCTGATTGAGCAAGCCACAAAGTGGTATGTGAAGTTTCTGGGCGTCCAGATTCAGCATGAGTCCGACCACGATGCAATGCTTCAGCTCCCGGGCGCTCCCGGTGCTCCGCAACTGTATCTGGTTGCTGCCGGCGATCAGGCTGAGCGGCTGTTCTTCCAGAACAGCAATACCGGCACAATCCACGGAATCATTGATTTCTATGTGCCGGAGCTGGAGAGCTTTCATCATTATCTTATTGAAAACGGGGTAACTGTAACCGACATTCATTATTTTAACGGCAGTGACGGGTTCGGCGGCTTCGGCTTCAGCGATCCCGACGGCAATCATTTCGGAGCAACCAATCTGGACAATTAAGGAGAAATAGCTCCTTATATCCGCACCAAAAAGCCGGACAATGGACCACAAGGTCGAATTGTCCGGCTTCTATCTTTTTATACCATTATAAGCTTCATAGGCTGCTTCGCTATTTCTTCATTTCGCTAAATGCCTTCAGCTTCTCATTCAGCACATCCTGAAAGCTCAGCGTCTTGTCACCGGATATTTGCGGCTTAGCATCGGCCACGGGCTGAGGTCTGAAATAATGATGATTGAAAGCCATAAGATTATGTACCGTCATATTCATATCAATTCAACCTCCTTCGTAGTATCCACAAATTTTGCGTATCTGCGCAGCGTCTTATCTCCTATATACCCCGCTTCAGCCCATCCTAAACAGTTTTTTTGCACATCAATGTAAAAAACCTCCGGCCCGCATAACGGGACGGAGGTTGTGAACATACCATTTGTATTTACACTATGATTAGGGCATGACTTCCTCTATTTCAGTGCTGACCAGGAGGCTCCATTCAGATGCTCCAGCTCATCCTGGGTCAGCCGGAAGCTCATTGCCCCAATGTTCTCCCTGGCATGACGGACCTTGGAAGCGCCCGGGATGGCAACCACCGTATCTCCGTTGTAATGAATCAGCCAGTTCAGGGCAATCTGGCCGGGGGTAACCGCATATTTATCGGCGAGCACCGTCAAGCTGTCAATCAAGGGCTTGCTGCGGGCCATGCTGTTATCGTCAAGACCGGATTGCACCCGCCGCACACGGGAAACGGCCCGGATCTGTGCAGGGTCCTTGTGGAAGCGCCCGGTCAGAATTCCTTGCTGGAGCGGGGAATAGGCAATAATTGAAATGCCCAGCTCTTTTGCCGCCGCCATAGTTCCGTTCCGGTCTATTTTGCGGTCCAGCAGATTGTACTTCACCTGATTGGAGACAAGACTCAGATCATATTGCCGCAGCAGCCTGTGCGCCTCCGTCATCTGCTTCGCCGAATAATTGCTGACGCCTACGTAGCGGATTTTACCCGCTTTCACCAGTCCTGCCATCGCCTTCATCTCACTGGCAATCGAAGATAAGGAGAAGGGCTGATGAATCTGATACAGATCAATATCCCGCCCGCCGAGGTGGCGGATGCGCTCATCAATCGTGGAGGTTATGGAGCTTGCAGTGCGCATGAGCGGCCACCACTTGGTGGCAATCAAAGGAGTCGCATGGGGGCTGCCCTCCTTCTTCAGTTGATCCAGCACATGGGCCAGCGCTTCCTCTGATTTTCCCCCTCCGTAAATCTCTGCCGTATCGACCCAGTTCATACCGCCTTCCAGGCTTGCCCGCACAATCTCCAGAATGTCCGATTCGTCCAGGTTGCTCCAGTACCGGCCAACGATGCCTTTCCCCCGGCTGAATTGCCAGCATCCCAGACCAAGCGGTGAAACGGACAATGAGGAATGTCCCAACGGACGCAAGCTTGCTTTTGTCAATTCAGACTCCATAAATCATCCTTCTCTCCAAGATATAGTAATGCACACAGCTTAATTCCTAACCCGCCGGGTGTCAATTCAGCAGGCTTGGGACTTCTGTACAAAAAATAGCAATCAGAAATAAAGGATGATATGGTATAATTACCCTGCCCCGCTGCTCCAACAAAATTAGTGATTTCGGAAACACAATCATAACGGAGGGAAGTCATGTTAAAATTTTTTGGTTTCTTACTGCTATACCGTCTGGTAGGCAACCCTTTTCTTGCGATCATTATCCTGCTCGTTATCTTGTATTTCCTGGACCGCCGATATGTCGGCCTATTCCCGAGCTTCACCAAGCCGTTCCGCCGGAGCCGGCAAATTTCCAAATTGCGGACTACCATTTCACTGAATCCAAACGATGTGTCGGCCAAATTCGATTTGGCAAGACTGCTTACAGAACGCAAGCGTTATACAGAATCCAAGGAGCTTCTTGTGCAAATCGCTGACCGCTATGAGCAATCCGCTGAATACTGGGTGGAGCTTGGCTATGTAAATCTCAAGCTGGGCCAGCTCGCCGAAGGGGAAGCGCAGATGCTGCAAGGTCTGGATATTAACAGCAAAGCCCAATATGGCCAGCCATATCTGCGTCTTGCAGAAACCTTCCGCAACATTGACCATGATAAAGCCCTCCATTATGTAGGCCAGTTTCAGGAGATCCAATCTTCCTCAAGCGAAGCCTACTACTTGGCCGGTTCCATGTATAAGGCACTGGGTAGAACGGAAGAGGCCAAACGCGCTTTTGCCGAATCGACGGCGGTCTACCGCTCGCTGCCCAAATACAAGAAACGCCAGGAACGCGGCTGGGCGCTGCGCAGCTATTTTGCGAAGCTGCGCTAGATCTGCTGCTACATAGCTCTATATGCCAAAGAACCTCCGGTTCTGCACATACACATGTGCACCGGAGGTTCTTTAGCTTACTCCACGGGTATCGTCATTTCAAGCTCAGGGATATACTTCTTACTGCCATCCGCCCAGATATAAGGCTTAACGACAACCGACTTCGGCATAGCTGTAAAAGGCTCATAGCTGCTGCTGCTCGATAAGGTATTCCCTTCTCCGTTGCCGTTACCTCCAATCATCGCTGCTATCTCTCCCTGTTCATTCATCACTTCAAAAAACAGGTCCAGAAATCCGGTTACCTTATATTTATCCGGAATCGCCTCCTGGAGCTCTTTGATATCCTGGCCGGGTGCGCCTTTAACCTCAGTGAGCAGCCGGATCGTCGTCCCGCTAAGCTCCAGGCGCTTAATATGCAGGTTGATATGATCGAAGGTTTTGACTTCCTCAGGCGTGAGCACAATACTTTGGAGCGACTTCTTTTCTACCGGCAGCTCAAAAGTGAAGGATTGGTCAATATCGGCAAGGTACACCACCATCTTGAAGTCAAACGCCTCCGGCACATGCAGCCCGGGTGACTCCAAGGCCGTAACAATTACGGAATCCGGAGCAGCTTCTCCCCCGGGAGACATTCCCCAGGCCGTATTGGCCAATTCCCCATTGATATAAAAATCAATATTATTCGCTGTTTTCCCTAATTGCCGATCCCGGGCATTCCACCTTTCTGCAAACGACTGATTTCCGCCGTCAGCTTCTTTTCTCGTCAACACCAGAGACAAACGGCTGCCATCATACATCAGCTCCGATACACTCAGTGTCAATCCTCCGTATGTCACACTCTGCACTGTATCTGATGTAACGCCTGCAACACTCGCCTGCTTCAGCCCGGAGTCACCTGCAAGCCGGAACACACTCTCCATAAAAGGCAGCTGCTTCAGTGTTTGTGCCATTGCAGGTGAAATAAAGCCCAGGCCGATCGTCAACATCACTGCGGCTGCCACACTGGCGGCAGCAATCAGTACCCGCCGCAGCCAGCTTCGTCTGCGGAACGCGGAACGGGGTAAGGCCGTTATGCCATTCAGGGACTGGTAAGTTGCATCCATACGGAATCTGACCAGCTCCGGCAGCTCTTCATCCTTCTGATCTTTTAATCCCTCCAGCTCTTGCTCCAATTGTTGCAGGTTCATCCGTTCATCTTCCTTTCCACGGGGTCCGTGAGCCACTCATATAATGTTTTTCTGGCCCGGTGCAGTCTGGTTTTCACTGCGCTCTCCGAAATTTCCAGCAGGTCAGCAATATATTGCAGCGGAAAACCTTGATAATAGTGCAAAATCACAATGTTGCGCGTAATTTCCTCCAGCTGGAGCACGGCGGTACGAAGGTCCATACTCTCCGCCACCGATAGCGGATTATTTATTCCTGATGGCAGATCAGCCATCGCCACCGTCTGCACACGTCTGCGCAAAATCATATTGCATTCGTTAATTAAAATACGAAAGAGCCATGTTTTGAAAAACTCCGGCTGCTTCAGGCTGGAGATAGATTTAAACGCCTTTATTGTTGTTTCCTGCATCGCATCCGCACAGTCTTCATCTTTCTTCACAATAGATTTTGCCACTTGATACATCTGCAGCTCGAGCCCCTGAACAAGCTGGATAAATGCTTCATTGTCTCCTCTCTGCGCGCGCCTTACTTGCTTCTCTAGCCCGGTATCCAAAGGCCAGCCTCCTGTCCTGCAGAATTCTGCAATTCTCCCCTTGCCGTCATGACTGCTAATTAGATGTGTTGACTGGAGAGAAGGTTACATCGAATAAAAGACAAAAAGCAAGCCCCTGACCCGGAGCTTGCTTTTCGGTATGCCCTGCTTGCATTTAGATTTACATATCCAGCGTTTTCGGCTTGTCATCAGAGGCTGATCCGCTGAACGGCCACCAGTTGGCCCGGCCGAACATCCGCACCATAACCGGCACGAAGAACGGCAGGAATACCAGAGCGTACAGCGCAAGACCGGACAGCACCACTGTAGCGATCTGCATCATGGACAGCACCCCGGAAGGAAACATGGAGGCAAAGGTTCCGCCTAGAATGACTACGGCTGACAGAATTACCGTACCCATGTTGCGCATGGCGTGCAGGATGGCCTCACGTACATCCCAGGTTTTGTTCTCATTGAAGCGGTCCATCAGGAAGATGCTGTAATCCACCCCGAGCGCGATCAGCATCACGAAGCTGAAGAATGGCGTGGTCCAGGTGATCCCCGAATAATCCAGCATGTGAACAAAGATTGCCTCAGTGATCCCAAGCGCACTAAAATAAGTAATCAAAAGTGAGATGATCAGATACAGCGGCATAATAATCGAACGCAAGAGCAGTACCAGGATGATGAAAATTCCGCCGAGCATCAGGACAACGGTCCGTGTATAATCCTCGTTGGATATTTTCTTCAAATCGCTGAAGGTGCTGCTCACACCGCTGATAGCCGTTTCGGCATTTTCCAGCTTCGTGCCTTTGACGGCGCGGTCTACCGCCGCCTGGACACCCTCGATGCTGTTAATCGCCTTCTCGCTGTAAGGATTCGCAGCGAATACCACATCCAGCGTCATTACCTTCCGGTCACCGGATAGATAATTATCGAATACCCGCTGCAGGTCAGCCGCTTTCATGGCTTGCTCCGGCACCAGGAAGCCGCTCAGCTCATCGTCCTTGGCGTTCTGAATCTGCTTGAGGTAATCCTGTGCGGAATTAAGGCCGCCCGTGATCTGCTTGAGGCCGCTGGCACTGTCGCTGAGTCCATCGGTCAACTGGCCGAGCTGCCCGGTTAGCTGGCCGAAGCCGTCTGCCAGCTTCTGTTGTCCTCCCTGCAGCTCATTCAGTCCTCCGGAAATGGCCGGAATCTTATCAACAATCTGGCCTTGGCCCGCTGCCGCCTGCTTCAGACCGGATTGCAGCTGGGCGATTCCCGCCACCAGCTTATCAAGACCTTGGGCCAGCGCGGTCTGTCCGGCAGCCGCTTTGGCGTAGCCGGCATTCGCCTCGTTTAGCCCTGCTGCAGCTCCCCCCAGCTGTCCGGAGATTTGGCCGAGGCCTCCGGCAAGCTTCGCGGCTCCCGTGCCGCTCTGCGTTACGGTGCCTTTGATCGTCTGGTAGTTCACATCCTGCAGGAGATCAGGATGCGACGCTTCCAGACCGGTAAAGGAAGCATCCAGGCCTTGCAGTGCGGCTGCAACCCCTTGAAGCTGGGTCTGCAATTGCCCCAGCCCTCCGTCCAGAGCTGTCAGCCCTGCGCCGATTTTCTTGTAGCCTGCCAGCAGCGCCGCATTGGCATCGGCCAGCTTCTTGGCGCTGGCTGCTGCCTGGGCCAGACCGGCTTTTATCTCTCCGGCACCGGCGGAGCCGCTATTGATGCCTTTCTCGATACGCGAGAGGCCGTCGCCAAGGGCGTCGATGCCTTTTTTCAGCTCAGCAGTACCTTCCGTCAGCTTCGCGCTGCCCGATACCGCCTCATTCAGCTTCGGCTCATTTCCCTTAAGCTGCTTGCTTGCCTCTTCAAGACCCGTTTGAATCTTGGTCAGCCCTTCATTACTCTTATTCAGCCCGTCAGTGAGCGTAGCCACTTGAGTCGGGATCAGGAAATCATTGATTTGCTCCCCGGTTGGACGCGACATGCTGCGCACTGCTTTGACGCCATCCACCTTTTCCAGCTCACGGCTGATTTTCTCCGCAAGTCCCATATATTCCGAAGTGTCCATGCGGTCATCGTTTTTAATCACGATTTTGCCGGGCATGGATTCACCTGGGCCGAAGCTTTCGGAGATAATATTAAAGCCTTTAACCGAAGCATAGTTCGAGCCGATTTCATCCATGTTGTTAAAAGACAGCTTGCCGCTGTAGGTAAATAGAAACGGTACAACGATCACCGCAACAATCAGCAGCGCCGCCCAAGGTCTTTTCAGGGAAAAGGAGCCTGCCGCCCCCCAAATCCGGCTCTCGCTGTGCTCCAGCTTGCCGCGTGACGGCCAGAACAGCTTTTTACCCAATAACGCCATAAAGAAAGGCACCACGGTAACAAGTGCGAGCAGCATCACAGCTATTCCTACAGCCACTGCCACCGCCGAACGGTAGAGCATGAATTTGGACAGCCCGATCGCCAGGAAGCCGACAAATACGGCAAGCCCGGAGTAGAACACTGTGCCGCCCGCCTTGCGGTAAGTAGCAACAATGGCGCTCTTGGTGTCTTCAGCGGTAGCCAGCTCTTCCTTGAACCGGCTGATCAGCAGAATGCAGTAATCCGTCCCGATCCCGAACATTACGGCCACCATAAAAATTTGCGTAAACGTCGATAAAGGAAAATCATAGCGGTCCACCAGGAACGCCACCACGGATTGTGACACAATATAGCTCAGTCCCACGGTCAATAGCGGCACAAACGGCGCTACGAACGAACGGAACACGATGAACAGAATCAGCAATATAAAGACAACAGTAATGTATTCCGATTTCTTCAGTCCGGCTTCCGAGCTGACAATCGTATCCTCTGTGATCAGCCCTTCACTGGTCAGATAGTGATCAGCGCTCACACCGCTCAGCAGCTCATTCACCTGATCCGGCAGCTTTTTGACAGCTTCATCCCCGCCTTTGACCATCAGCGCAGCCATTAACGTCTTGCCGTCCTTGGCAATCAGCGTGTCCTTCAATTCCTCCTGGGAAAAAGGATCGGTAATCGAGTCGATCTCCAGCGCATCCTTCTGCGCCGCAAGCTTCTCAATCCCCTGCTTAATGCTCGCTGTATCTTCAGCGGTAAGGCCGCCCGGCTTGTTAAATACAAGCGCAACCTGGTGCAGGGTTTCCCCGCCTTTGGCCTTGGCCACTTCCCTCATAATTTCAGCAGCTCTTGTAGAGCTATAGCCGTCCGGAACACTGATTTGCCCCTTCTCACGCACCAGATCGGACATGGCCGGAGCGTTCAAAAATAATACAACCGCTGCGGCGATCCACACGGCAATAATAGCCCATCTTGCTTTAAGTATGGTCTTCAATTCGCTTTACCTCCCGTTTCCTGCATTAGAAATGCCAGCCTCTCAAACATCGCAATGAACTTCTCGATATCCGGCTTATTGAAATGGGCAAAATATGGGGAGATGATCTCATGGACCTGTTTCTCCGCGGTGTGATATCTGCTTCTGCCCTTGTCTGTCAGTGACAGATACACCTGGCGGCGGTCACTTTCATCACGGGTCCGTTCAATCAGCTCGGCTTCTACCAGCCTGTTGATGATCGCGGTAATCGAGCTTTTTCCTACTGCTACAGCTTCCGCCAGAAAAGTTGAAGTACAAGGCTCCTGGCTGTTAATCAGCCGCAGGATCTGAAACTGGTCGTTGGTCAAGCCCTCAGTCATACTCTCCCTGATCTGTGCCTGAATTTGTCGGGTCACTATCATATAAGCGTCCACATAGCGGTCAATCCAAAGCTGTATCTCCTTGTTCAAAGGGTGCACCTCCTTTTGTGAAAAATAGTTCATGTATAGAATAGTTTCACAGTAAAACTATATGGTTTGCCACTGTAAAAGTCAATTAGTTTTCTGAAAAAAAGCCACTCCGCATCTATATGCGAAATGGCTCATATTACATTCCCTTTTATTCTTCGTCCTCGGCCTCCTCGACCTCATACACGCAGCGGAACATTTCGATTCCAGCAGGATTCTCTCCAAGACTGTATACCATGAATCCCAGATTACGGTAAAAGTCCGCGGCTATCTCGTCCTCCGTCTCTGCCAGCAAATACCGCGGATTTCTCGCCGCCAGCAGCTCCAGAATCATACCGCGAGCGTAGCCTTTTCCTCTATTCTCCGGAAGAACGGCAATGTGGCGGATTTCAAGAGACCCGTCCTCGGTTTCTTCAAAACCCACCAGTCCCACCAGCAGCCCCTCTTCTTCCCAGCCGCAGAGCTGCTGTGCCGCCTTGCTGCCATATTCGGCTGAAGCACGCCACAGCGCATCCGGCTCATCAATTACGGCATAGCTCAGAAGCTCCTTCACTTCATCCGTCTCTATATGTTGCTTCAGATCAACAAGCATATTTATCTGTTCTCCTTCACTATAGCTATACAACATTTGATCACGATGCCAGCCTACCTTTTGAAAATTCGGGTATGTGCAATTATCAAAAGTAAACCGTACCCAATCCACACTCCCAGCAAATTAAGCAGCAAATCGTCGATGTCAAAGCTGCCGACGCGCAGCAGCATCTGCATGGTCTCAAGCACCAGAATACCCGGAATCGCAAGAAGCGCCAGCCGGATAAAGGATTGCAGACGCCGTATCAGCAAGGGCAGCAGCAGGCCGTAAGGAGCAAATACTGCTACGTTGCCCAGCAAATTTATCAGCCTCATGGAAAAGGACACTCCATTACCCAGATCAAAGTACAAGCGCACGGTTCTCAGCGGTACAAGGTTATACTGGAACGGTCCCTCTGTATGTACGGTTCGTCCAAACCCGAGAAACATCCAGTAGACTAGTGTGGCGGTGTAGACAATCAGCAGAACCGCCACAAGTCCCTTCCAGATCCCGCGCAGCTGCATCATTCGCTCCTTAGTCCGGGTCCCTGCGCCTCTTCGCTTCGTTGAACTAGAGATTGCTCTCACGCTTTACAATTTCAATGCTGCCGTCTTGTTTCGCGATAATTGCCAGGTCAGCAATACCGATGAACAGCCCATGCTCTACAACGCCAGTGATGCTCTGCAGGGATAGGGCCAGCTCAGGAGCCGAGGCAATCACTCCAAAACGGCAATCCGCGATGTAATTCCCGTTATCCGTCTTATACAGCTCATCCCCGCTGCGCCGCAGTTCTACCTTGCAGCCCAGCTTGGTCAGCTCAGCAACCGTCCATTCCCAGGCAAAGGGAACGACTTCCACCGGCAACGGAAATTTGCCAAGCGTGCCCACAGCTTTGCTCTCGTCGGCAATCACAATCATCCGCGTGCTGTTGCGGGCAACAATTTTTTCACGCAGCAGGGCGCCGCCACCGCCCTTAATGAGCTGCAGCTCCTGGTCAAGCTCATCCGCTCCGTCAATCGTCAGGTCCAGACCGTCAATATCGCCGAAGGCAACCAGCGGAATGCCCAGCTCACGGGCCTGCTCCTCCGATGCCTGTGAGGTTGCGACAGCCGTGATCTTCAGCCCAGCCTTCACCCGCTCGCCCAGCTTGCGGATTGCATAGTACGCCGTTGAGCCGGTGCCCAGACCGACCTTCATGCCATCCTCTACATACTCCACCGCTTTTTCCGCTGCAAGCTGTTTCACATTGATACTCATTTTATTACCCCCATATTATCCGTTATAATGTTCCAAGTAGAAGAGCTAGATGCCAACAAACCGCCAGGAGGAATCCAAGATGAGAACCGAACACCAGATCCAAGCCAAAATCAATGAACTGACGCTCCAGCGCAGATCCTTGGAGTCCCGTCTGGCTCCGCTGGCTGCAGATAATCCGCAGCGGGAACCGCTGAATGCCCAGCTTACCCGGCTCGAGGATATGATCCTGATGCTGGAATGGGTGCTGAACGCGCCCACCGGCAAATATCACGCTTAGTATGCTTCAAATCAACATTTTACCGTAACAAAGGCTATCGGGATCGCCTATGTAAGGACCGAACAATTCAATCGGCCGGTAGCCGTGCTTCTCATAGAGCGCTATCGCTTCCGGCTGTTTGATGCCTGTCTCCAGTCTAATCTCTCCGCAGCCTGCTGCTATAGCCTTCTGTTCCAGGTTCAGCAGCATTTTGTTCGCAATCCCCCGCTTGCGGGTATCCGGGTCCACGTAGAACCGCTTCAATTCCATTACAGCATGGTCTGGAGCAAGAGGGCGCAACCCTCCGCAGCCTACAGGCTTGTCTTCCGAATAAGCGACCACGAAGATCATTTCCCGTACCTTCGGATCGGAGAAATCAACAACATAAATGGTCTCATGCGGATACCGTGATTTCAGCTCGACATCCAGACGTTCGATTAACGCCCGCAAATCCCGGTTCTCGGGATCAACCACCTCAAAATTCACTTCCGCACCGGTTGCCATACTTTCTCCTCCATATCATCCTTTTATTCTCGCAATCATTATAAATAGGGCTGAAACTCCGGCATGCTGTTAATGAAGACTAGCATGTTCGGTTTCCTCCTTCACCGCAGCTTCAAGCCGGGTGATCAGCTCCTTCTCCCCCTTGCGGACCGCATTGTCCGGGAAAGAAGCAGGCATAATCCGCTCACCGCGCGGTATAGCCTGACGAATGCTGCCCAGCATCCAGCTCTGCGCGCCCGAAAGCGCCATCTCACCGCTGCCTGCCGGAACACGGCACAGCGCAATCGTCTTATCGGCTTCTCCTGCGGAGAGCACCCCATCCGTCTCCGAACGCACAGTGAACTGAAACAAGGGAACGGCTTCCGCCCGGTCTTCATTGTCCGCAAAGGACTGATGGTAGACGGAGTACATTAAACTGCTGATGCGCCCGGCAGATTCCTCGGCCTCTTGCCTGGAGAGCAGCTTGCTGTTCTGGTAGGCCATGACTCCGGCAGCAAATAACAGAAACAGAACAGCCCCCGCGAATAAAATCATCATTCCAATCACCTGTCATTTCAGCATTATAGGCAATACCGCTTCTATATTATCACGTAGAGAACACACCGGGGAATGGGCCAAACTAGCAGATCATAACTTTTTCGGCGCATTCTAAAAAGTTATTTTGAAATATTCATATTAACAGTTGAAACTTCAGGCAGCATGATTCATAATGAAGTCGTGCATACTGTTTGTCAATCCATATGAAACCAAGGGAGGATACCACGAAATGAAGTTTTTCTTGGATACCGGAAATATTGAAGAAATCAAACGTATTACCCGCCTCGGATTAGTGGATGGCGTTACGACGAACCCGTCGCTGATTGCCAAAGAAGGCAGACTGTTCAAAGACGTAATCAAAGAAATCGTTGCAATTGTGCCGGGTCCGGTCAGCGCAGAGGTTATTGGCCTGAAAGCCGAAGAAATGCTCAAGGAAGCTTACGAAATCGCCGAATGGGCACCAAATGTCGTGATCAAGCTCCCGATGACCGAAGATGGTCTGGAAGCCTGCTATGAATTAACCAAAAAAGGCATCAAAACCAACGTTACCCTAATCTTCTCCGCTGCTCAAGGCCTGATGGCCGCCAAAGCTGGCGCTACTTATATTAGCCCATTCGTTGGGCGTCTGGATGATATCGGCGTTGACGGCATGAAGCTGATCTCCGATCTGAAGACGATTCTGAGCAACTACGGCCTGAAATCGGAAATTATCGCCGCCAGCATCCGCAATATTGCCCATGTGGAGCAAGCAGCCATTGCCGGCGCACATATCGCCACAATTCCAGGCTCGCTGCTGCCTTCCCTCTGGAAGCACCCGCTGACAGATAACGGCATCGAGCGTTTCCTGAAGGACTGGGAAAAGGTTCCTCAAGCCTAACAAATTCAGCTTTATCTTCGAAGCTTCTCTCTGCATCTGTGGAGGGAAGCTTTTTTGTTTTGTATTGACCAATTTACTTGTCTTAATTATAATTGTCATGACAAGTATTTTTGAAAGGAGAATGCTTATGCCCCGTCCCTCGCCTCAGCAATTCCTTGGGTTTCTGCTGGGCTCGACCCACCGGAGGATTGCCAATAGTTTTGCCCGGGTGCTGAAGCCCTACGACATTACCCCTGAACAATGGTCCACTCTCCTCATAATCTGTGACCGTGAAGGCATCAATCAGAAGGAGCTTGCAGCCGAGGCTGCCAAGGACCAGCCGACAACCGCCCGAATTGTAGAATTGCTGCAGAAAAAAGGCTTTATCCTAAAAACGATGAGTCCCACGGACCGCCGTGCTTTCCAGCTCTATGCCACAGATGAAGGGAAAGCGCTGATTGACAGCACTTTGTCCCTGGAGCAACAGGCCGTTGCAGCAGCCGTTAAAGGGCTGAATCCGGAACAGCTTGAAGAACTCCGCAGTATGCTGGAACTGATCTACCACAACACCGGAAATTCAACACATGAATAGGAGAAGAACCACTTGAATCAATCATCTGAACGACTATGGACCCAATCATTTATCATTCTAACCCTATGCAATCTGCTGCTGTTCACCGGTCTGCAGATGACCCTCTCTACACTCCCCGCTTATGCTGAAGGGGCGCTCCACGCTTCTTCCGTACAGGTTAGTCTTGTCACCAGTCTCTTCGCGCTAAGCGCCATCGCTTCCCGCCTCTTCTCAGCCAAGGCATTAGAGCACGGCGGGCGCAATTTGCTGATCTTCCTTGGACTGGCAGTAATACTAGTTGCCGTAATCGGCTATTACTGGGCCGGAAGCATGCCTGTGTTCCTGCTGCTGCGCATGCTGTTCGGCATCGGCTTTGGCATGGCCAGCACCGCCTTTCCGACGATGGCCTCCGATATTATCCCTATCCGCCGGATGGGTGAGGGCATGGGCTATTTCGGCTTATCCACCAGCGTGGCGATGTCTGTCGGCCCGCTGATCGGACTCAGCCTGCTGCAAGGTCCGGGCTTTATCTCGCTGCTGCTCTCTACTTCTGTGGTACTTGCGCTGATCTTTCCTCTGGGATACCGCTTAAGCACGAAGCTCCCGGCACATCACAAAGAGCCCGCCGCAGCCAAGCTGCCGGAAACTAAGGGCGGAGCCTTCCGCAGACTGCTGATTCCTAGCCTGCTGAATTTCCTGCTCTCCATTTCCTACGGGGGGCTGCTCGGATTTCTTGCTCTCTACGGGGCCGAGGTTCACCTGGAGCATATCGCCTACTTCTTTATGTTCAATGTGATTGCCATTGTTATTGTGCGGCCGTTATCCGGTAAAATTTTCGACCGCTACGGTCCGGCAGCTCTGCTGATTCCCGGCAGCCTGTTCATCATTGGAGGCTTGCTGCTGCTCTCTTTTGCTACTACGACCTTCGCGCTTTTACCGGCGGCATTATGCTACGGTCTTGGCTTCGGCTCGATGCAGCCTGCACTGCAGACCTGGATGATCCAATCCGTAGAGCCCCGCCAGCGCGGAATGGCCAACGGCATGTTCTTCAATTCTCTGGACCTTGGAGTAGCGATTGGCTCCATGATACTGGGTTCAATCGCCCTGTATACCAGCTACGCTGCCATGTACCGTTACTCAGCGCTGGCTCCGCTGCTTCTGCTCCTGATCTACAGTGCGATTCTGCTCGTTAAGCGTTACAGCGGACGCATTCCCGCAGCCACAGACTCGCGGGCTTCCGCAGGCAGGAAGTGATTGGGCTGTCCCAGACTGTAGATGTGGAGCAAATGCATCGCCCGTGTACAAGCGGTATAGAACAGCTTCCGTTCGCTTTCGCGGCCATATCTTTCTTCTGATCCATCGTAAATAATGACGGCATCGAATTCCACGCCTTTGGCCAGGTACGCAGGAAGCACCAAAGTACCCTTTTGAAAATTAGGAGTATCCTTGGTAACCAGTCTCACCGGCAGGCTGTTCTGCAGCTTGGCATGCACACGTGCGCTCTCCTCCGCTGTTTTGCAGATCACTGCCACATAATGATAGCCTTGGGAATGCAAATCAAGCACATCCTGCTCCACCGAAGCCAGCAGCTTTTCCTCAGTGTCTACCACAGTCAGCAGCGGGGACTCTCCCCGCCGGTTGAACGGCACAATCTTCTCTCCTCCGGGAATCATTGCCCGCGTGAACTCTACGATCTCATAGGTGGAGCGGTAGCTGCGGGTCAATGAGACCACTTCCGTATTCTCCGCACCATAGATGCTGACCAGTCCAGCCAGCTCGCCCAATACCTCCCCTTGCGCGTAGATCGCCTGATTCAGGTCGCCGAGCACGGTCATTTTGGCCCGCGGGAACAAGCGGCGCATGAACTCCAGCTGGAACGGGGAATAATCCTGCACTTCATCAACAATGACATGGCGGATCTGTGTATTAGTGCGGAAGCCTTGGCTTAATTCTTTTAGATATAGAAAAGGCGTGGCATCTTCATAGGCCAGCTCATTCATATTTATGGATTCCACGGTTTGTCTGCAAATATCATCCCAAGCCTCGGGAAGCTCCCTGCCGCTGTCCAGACTCTCCATAAGCTCACGGTCTTGAAAAAGCCGGCAGTACAGCGCTTTGACATCCACGAACCGTCCGCGCTTGGTCCAGCCGCGCAGCGGCTTCAGGCGCTGGCTGACGATATATCTGGCCAGCAGGCTTTTTTCGGTATCGAAATCATCAAAGCTCTCATTATGCCCGCCGCCCTTGCGGCGCATCGTCTGGTAGGCGCGCTGATACTCGCTGGAATCCAGCAGCTCGATTTGATCCTCCACCCAAGCGGCATTTCGTTCTTCCATGCTGAATGCAGCGATTTTTTTGAGCAGCCAGCCTGTCATCAGCTCTATCCGGTTCGCCAGTGTGATGTTGGCATCATAGGAATAGAACTGCCGTTCCATCTCTTCTTTGCCAACAACAGCCTGGCCTTGAAACATAAGGGGCTTAAAGAGCATTCCCTCACGCTCCAGCAAATTGACATAGCGGCGGATGACACTCAGGAACTGCACAGAGGATTTATAAGTAATCCCTTCGCGGCGCGTGGCAGCATCAGACCCTTCAGGCGCATTCAGCAGACTTTCGGTCTGGCTAAAGACATCCTCAAGCTGAAACTCCTGGCCCAGCCGGTGCTCCAGATACATCTGGAAGGTGGTCTGCTGCATATTTTCTTCACCAAGCTCGGGCAGAACAGTGGACACATAGCTGTTGAACAGCGGATTCGGCGAGAAGAGCAGCATCTGATCGGCCTGCAGCACCTCACGGTATTTGTAAAGAAGGTATGCCACACGCTGCAGCGCAGCTGAGGTTTTCCCGCTGCCGGCAGCCCCCTGGACCACCAGCATCCGGCTTTTGTCATTGCGGATGATCGCGTTCTGCTCCTTCTGGATGGTCGCCACGATACTCTTCATCCGGTCATCTGCACTGTGGCTGAGCACCTGCTGGAGCAGCTCATCGCCAATGGTTACTCCCGTATCGAACATAACCTCAATATTGCCGTTGTCAATGACAAACTGGCGTTTCAGTTCCATCGTTCCGGTCACGAGACCACCCGGAGTATCATATGAAGCCGGACCCGGCGCCCCATCGTAATACAGGCTGGAGATCGGCGCCCGCCAGTCGTAAATCAGGAAAGTGCCATCGTCCTCCATCAGCGAACCGATGCCCAGATAGATCTTCTCCGCTTCTCCATCAGGGGCCTCCGAGAAATCAATCCGGCCGAAATAAGGCGATAACACCAGCTTTTTATATTTTTTAAGCGCTTTGCTCGACTGCAGATGATGGCGCTCACGTTCGTTCAGGATTTGGGACTGCTGCCGCAGGCTTGTCGAGGTTTCCCCCAGATCATCCGGGCTGCTGAAGTTCACCGTAACCTCTTCCCAGAAATCCTTGCGCATATCCACGACATCGCTGCGGTGAAGACCAAGCTCCTCGGACAGCCGCCGGATATGGGCCGACAACAGCCTTGTGACCCCTGTTACCCGCTCCTGTTCCTCTATCCATTCACTATCATGTTTCTCCACTGCAATTCATCCCCTTAATCTTTTTCATTCGCCGGCAGCCGGTTGATCTGGTCAGCCAGCTTGTCAAGGCGCTCGAGCTGATACCCGTAGTCATAGATCGCTGCCGCTACTACGGACAACCGCAACTGCCCGGATTTCTCAGCGTCATAGCTCTTGATTGCCTCCTCCAGAAAGCTGTCATTATCATTCCCCAGCGGATTAGTCTCACTCGCTCCCGGCTTCAGCTTGTTCTCGAATTTAAGCAGAATCGTCTCATGATATTTAATGAGCTGCTCCAAATGACGGTCGAACAGCTCATCCGTCCGTTCCGTCCGTTCTGCCTGGAAATAATGCCGGTCCACCGCCTCAAGCACCTCGAAGCCCTTCTGCAGGGAAGTGAGCAGATTCTTGTAGACAACCATTTGCCGGGTCTCGCTGAATTTAGCGCTCCCAAGCTGCTTCTGCTCTTCCTCGAACAAGGCGTATTTATCCGCAAGCGACTTGATGGAATCCTCCAGTGTTTTTTTCTCGTCGCGGAAGACACTTTCCTTCATTTCATGCGACACCGCCGTCCGCAGCAGCAGCGACAGGCTGCCAAACACATTCTCAATCTGCTGGATATACTGCTTGCGCGGCTTTGGCGGAAAAACGGTAATATTAATTATAAATGCGGCTACAATGCCCGTCATTGTAAGCAAAAAGCGGGTCAATGCAAACTGCCACTGCCCTGAGGCATCCATCACTGAAATGACGGTTACGAGCGTCAGGCCGATGGTATCGGCCCGTTTCATTTTCATACTGATCATGATCACGAGGATACATACCAAACCTACCGCAATCGGCTTGTTGGACAGCAGCATTTCCCCCAGCAGAGCCAGAATCGCCCCCATCGTGCTGGTAAGAATCTGGTCCAAAAAATATCTCCACGATCTGTAAATGGAAGGCTGCATGGCAAAAATCGCCGCAATGGCCGCACCTGCCGGAGCAGGGAACTTCAGCAGAATGGATAAATAAAGGGCAAGTGTCACGGCCAATCCTGTTTTGAGTACGCGGGCGCCAAAGGCCAAATTATAACCCTCCTCGAAGTATGGTGAGCATAGGCTTCACTGAATTATGTATAGATTGATGTGATTCAGGTCATTTCTATACAGGTACAGACATATTTACCCATTACAGCAGACGAGGTGAATCTATGAGCAACCATATCACAAAAATAATTGTCGCAGCAATTCTGCTCGGCTTGGCGCAAGCTGCGTCTTTTGCAGAGAGTGCTGCCGGCAGATTACCTTCCGCTGCGCCGGATAAGGCGTTTCACGCTAAGTCGGAACACCGCCACCCTTCCGGCAAAGAGAGAGGCTTCCGGGCGGGAGGATATTTCATCCTTAACGAAACGTCCAAATTGCTCGAAATGGACCGTGCAGAGATTGTCCGCAGCCTGAAGTCGGGAAAAACTCTCTACACACTGGCCCGGGAGAAAAAAGGCTGGAGCGAGGAGCAGTACCTTCAGAAGCTTAGCGAAGCAGCAAGTCCTCGGCTTGAGGAAGCCATAAAGAATGGCCGTCTTACCCAAGCTGAAGCCAATAAGCTGAAGGAAGGGCTGCCCGCTCTGCTGAAGCTCAATATTAGCCATGCCGAGAAATTCCATGAATCCAAGACCTCAGAGAAGTCTGCAAAAACTCCTTGATGGATGCAGGCAAGCGTCTTAAAAACATGCGGACACCCTGCGGGCTACTCGCGGGTATCCGCTTTTCTTATGCCAGCTTTAGCTTTCTGGAATTGCGGTAAGCCTCAAAAATAGCGATGCACAACATAAGCCAGGCTCCGCTGGCTGCATATCCCCCAATGACATCGCTCGGGTAGTGCACCCCCAAATAGATGCGGCTCCAGCCGATGCCCCCCGTCATGAGAACTGTGAATACAATAAGCACGCTTCGTTCCCGTCTGTTCCGCATATGCCGCCAGAGCAAATAAGCAAGCACACCATACAGGGAAAAGGCAGCCATCGAATGGCCGCTTGGAAAGCTGTACCCCGCCTGTTCGATCAGCCGGTGAATACTCGGTCTTTCCCGGTGAAACCATCCTTTCATCATTGTGTTCAGCAGCTGTGAGCCTAACCCGACCGCCAGGAACAACACCAGCTCCATACGGTGCTTCAGTACAAAAAAGAGCAGCGCCATCGCCAGCAGGGAAATCCCGACCGCCAGCTTGGAGGAGCCGACCAGGGACAATCCTTTCGCCAGTGAAGTGAGCGCAGGCGATTCCGCCGATTGTACAGCATGAATAATTGAGTTATCGAAGAACGCGATCCTGTCCAGCTTCACAAATACAGCAATCACCATAAAAGCTAGCATAAACCATAAAAAAAAGCGAAAACCTCTGGACCAGTATTGATTTTGCAACATAACTTCCCCCTTGTCTATGTCTAAGCCGTTTGAGCGTATTTTCAGAGTCGGGCTTCCCCGTGGTATAATGTTACATGAAGTCAATTTATAAAAAGATGGAGTGCTGCCATAGTGGAACCTCTAAAATTGCAGGAGCGCTTGTTGAATCAATGTATCTCAACCAAGGTTCCCGTGACGATCTTTACAACCAACGGAGTCAAAATGCAGGGACTTGTAACCTCTTATGATGCCTATACCATCACTTTGGAGGGCCAGGGCGACGGCAAACAGAATGTGCTTTTTAAATCAGCCGTGTCCACGGTTGTGCCGTTTAAACCCGTTTCACTCAAATGAATATGTCCGCTTAGCAAAAGGAACACCGAAGCATTAGCCTCCGGTGTTCCTTTTGCTTGAAATATAAGGAATTCTACAGAGACGGGTTAGTAATGATTATTGATCGGCAGACACCTTAAAGTATGCGGGCTTTACACATACCGGCTTGGATACCTGTGCCTCATTGCCTGTGAAGCTCAGCCGTCCGCTGTCCCGGTTAACGCTGAAGACCACCAGGTTATTGCCGTCACGGTTGGCTACGATCAAATAGCCGCCGTCCGGGGTTAGAGCGAAATGGCGTGGATGGCCGCCGCGTGTCGATACATGCTCCACAAGTGTAAGCTGAGCGGTCTGCGGATCAACAGCATATACCACAATGCTGTCATGTCCGCGGTTAGAGCCGTACAGGTAACGTCCATCCCCGGACAAGGCAATTTCAGCGCAGCCGTTATTTCCCGAATAACCTTCAGGCAATGTAGATACGGTAGCCACCGTTGTCAGAGTCCCCCCTGCGCTGTCATACAGGAAGGAAGTAACCGTGCTGTCCAATTCATTGATCACATATGCGGACTTGCCGTCCGGGTGAAATACGAAATGGCGCGGGCCTGCTCCCTCATGCAGCAGCGTGTCGCCCAGGGCTTCCAGCGTCTGCTGTTCCCGGTTAATACGGTAGGTGCGGATCAAATCAAGACCAAGGTCGGAGACGAACAGAAATTTTTCATCCGGACTAAAAATAGCGGAATGCGGGTGAGGCTTGTCCTGCCCCGGAAGGTTTCTTTGACCCGTATGTACCGCAGTATCCGTCAAACGGACAGGCAGACCCTCCTGATCAAGCTGCAGCAGGCCCACCAGGCCGCCGTGATAGCTGCATACAACAATATATTCATTGTTCGATTCTCTTGAAATATGGCAAGTCGTTGTTTGCGTCTTCCCCGCAGCAGGCATGGTCGCAATCCGCTTCAGCTCGGTCAGCTTGCCCGCCTGCGGATCAATGGCAAAGGATATAATCTCGCCTTCCTTGCCCCCGTCTGCCCCCGGCTTCTCTCCAATCGCATGCAGCCGCAGGCCTTCAGCATCTACATTCACAAAGGTCGGATTCGTAAGGCCTTGGGCCGTATCCAGCAGTGTCAGCGTGCCTCCAGCCTCTCCATTGAATTCAAACACCTGAACCCCGCTCTCCGCAGCGCTTGCGTAAGAGCCGGTAAATAACAGCAGTCTAGTATTTTCCTTCATCTCAGTAATCCTCCTCCAATGGTCATCAATTATGTCATCTTTATAATTTACATTTTTTCTGCGGCTATGACAAATCTAACGAAAAAATGGTCACAAATCATTTCAAAAATTAGGCTTCTCAAAGCACTGATGTTGTGTTATAATGAAAGCGCTAACATTTTTGATTCAATTCTTTATAAAGGGGGAACATGAATGAGCAGCCTGCTGGAAGCCAGAAATGTATATGAGGACTTCGAGGTGGATACGGACATTCTGTTCTTTAAGGTCGGTGACCATGATCTGGTCATCTTTCACGGCAGAAACTACAACATTAAAAAGAGAATGACTGCCGAGCAATTAAACCGTTTAGTATCGAACGTAAGTTTTTATCATGTGTACGGGAACTGTTATGTTAACCTTAACAAGATCAGCTCCATTGAGGACGATTGCATTTATTTCGGTGAAATGGGCCTCTATGCCAAGTCCGTCCGGGTTCCCAGACGGAAGCAGGAAGGCATACGCCATCTGTTGAGAGGCCTCAGCTCTTAAGCGGATACATATCCGCTTGTACGGGAGCAGCAAGATTTCTCTGCTCTCTTTCAAAGCCGGCAGCGTATGGGCGACCATAAGCTGCCGGCTTTTTCCTTGCAAGACAGCTCATCTGCGTTTCACAGATACAAGCCGCCCGGCTTGTATCTTAAGGGAATCTTAAAAAGTAAATCCGCTTTTTTATACTTTCTTAAGGTTTGGAATCCTGATTTCTGGTAAAGTTGTAGAAAGACAGGCAACACCTATATTGAAGGGAGTCATTAATTATAATGGACAAAAAAGATTTCAATGAAAATGAACACCTGAACAACAATGAAGTACCAGAGGAGAGCAACACTTCCGATATCAATGAAGGAGCCACTTCCGAGCCCGAAGCTGTACCGGCAGCGGAAGAGGTAACTCCGCAGGAAGCTGTCGAGGTTTTCGAGGAAGCCGATGAAACATCCCGCAATGAAAATGTGCCCGTTATGAACAGGATTGGAGACAGCACACCTCCCTCCACCCCATCCGCTAAAGGCGGCAAGGGCTGGATGGTCGCTTCGCTTGTTCTCGCTGCGGCCCTGATCGTTGTTCTAATCGTACGGCCTTTCCAAAAGGACGACAGCAAAATAGCCGTTGCTACCGTGAATGGAACGGATATCACCAAAGAGCAGCTTTATGATAAATTAGTTGAAGCCGGTGGCAAATCTACCCTGCAGAATCTGATCACCACCACACTCGTTGACCAGGAAGCGAAGAAAGCCAACATCAAGGTGACTGATGCTGACATTGCCCAAGAGATTGAAGATCTGAAGGCCCAATTCGGCGGTGAAGAAGGTCTGAACAGCGCCCTTCAGCAAAGCTCCATGACGCTGGATGACCTGAAAAAGCAAATGCCGCTTCAGGTGGAAATCCGCAAGCTGATTGAACCTAAGGTTAAAATAACCGACGAAGATATTTCCAAATACTATAATGATAACAAGGCTTCCTTTAAGCAGGAAGAAGAAGTCCGCGCTTCCCATATTCTTGTAAAGACCAAAGAAGAAGCCGACGCCATTCTCAAGCAATTGAAAGAAGGCGCGGACTTTGCCACACTGGCCAAAGAAAAATCCGCTGATACCGGCTCCAAGGACAAAGGCGGCGATCTTAATTTCTTCAAAAAAGGCGATATGGTTGCCGAATTCTCCGATGCTGCCTTCAAGCTTAAGGTTGGCGAAACAAGCGGTGCAGTCAAAACCGATTACGGCTACCATGTAATCAAAGTAACCGACCGTAAAGAAGCCCATGAATATACGCTTGCCGAGAAGAAAGACGAAATCACCAAAACGCTGAAAGCGCAAAAGGTATCTGAAATGTCCGCCACTTGGCTGCAAGAGCTGACAGCCAAAGCCAAGATCACCAATTCGCTTACCGATGCGAAGACGGATGCATCCGCTTCTCCTGGCGCAAGCGCAGCTCCAGATGCCAGTGCTCCGGCAGCTAGTGAAGCTCCGGCCACCAAGTAAGACAGATCAGCAGGAACTTTATATCACGCACAAAAAAGAGACAGGCCGATAATCGCCTGTCTCTTTTTGCGCTTGGTTTGATGAAGCTGCTTATTTAATAACCTTCACGCGGTCTTCAACCGGCTGGAATTCTTTAGTTCCAGGAGCAGAAGCCGTCTTGCCGAAAGGCATTTGAGCAATCAGCTTCCAGTCAGCTGGAATGCCGAAGGTGGATTTCACTTCGTCGTCGATCAGCGGGTTATAATGCTGCAGCGAAGCTCCGAGACCCTCTTCAGCGAACGCTGTCCATACAACGTGTTGCAGGATGCCGGAGGATTGGTTGGACCAGATCGGGAAGTTCTCGGCGTACAGTGCAAAGCTCTCTTGCAGATGCTTCACAACAGCCTGATCCTCGAAGAACAGTACAGTGCCGTATCCGGCTTTGAAGGAGGCCAGCTTCTGTGCAGTGCCTTCAAATGAATCAGCCGGTACAATTTTGCGCAGGGTTTCTGTTGTAATATCCCATACCTTGTCATGCTTATCTCCGAGAAGCACTACCGCTCTGGAGCTTTGGGAGTTGAATGAAGTCGGGCTATGTAATACTGCCGCCTCTACGATCTCTTGAATCCGGGCATCGGAAATTGTGGACTCTTTGCTTAGTGCGTAGATGGAACGTCTGCCTTGTACGGCTTCCAGGAAACTTTTAGACATAATATAACTACCTCCGTTTAATATAGTAACTTACTTTTTTAAATCTTAACACTTTTATTCCATTAACACAATACCCATTCGCAATTTATTGTCGCTATCTTGAGAAGATTTATTCACTATCCACTATTTTCAATAATCACAATCCCATGTTTTTGAAACAGTTACTAACTTTTCGATATACAATCCTGCTGCAAATAAGCTACAATGATTCAGCAAATGTGCAGAAGAAAGGTGAAGATATCATTGCTGAAGATAAACGGCTTTTTTGAACGCGGAATATCAAGCGCACTGGCACTATCTACGCTGCTGACAACAGCTATAATACTTGGAGGCTGCAAAGACGGCTCCCCTTCCCTATCCCCGAATACTGCAGCCGTAGAAGCGGAAGCAGCCGGATCAGATCCGGTATCGTTCTGGGTGGCTACAGATACCCACTATCTGGACAAAGGCCTGGAGGATGGCGGAGAAGCCTTCCAGACCTATGTAAACGGCGGTGACGGTAAAATCCTGCCCTACAGCGATGAGCTTTTGGAAGCTCTCGTCTATGATGTGCAGCAAAAAAAGCCGAAATTCCTGATTCTCAGCGGGGACCTGACCAATAACGGCGAAGCAAGCAGCCATAAGAAGCTGGCAGAGAAGCTGAAGCGTGTCGAAGAAGCGGGAACCGATGTCTATGTCATTCCAGGCAATCATGACTTGAATAATCCCTGGGCAAGATCGTTCAAGGGTGACAAGCAGGTCGTGACAGAGCACATCACCCCCACTGATTTTGCCGGCTTGTATGCCGATTTCGGCTTGAGTGAAGCCCTCTCCAGGGACAAGGACAGCCTTAGTTATTTCGTCAACGCCGCCCCGGGGCTATATCTCCTGATGATCGACAGCAGCCAATATGCCAACAACGAGAGCTACGGCTTCCCGCAGACGGACGGCCGCATCCTCCCATCTACCCTTTCCTGGATGGATGAGTGCAAGAAGCTGGCGGCAGAGCAGCATGGTTCCATTATTACGGTCATGCACCACAATCTGCTCAGCCATACCTCCATGTCCGTTTCCGGCTTCAAGCTCAACAACAGTCAGGAAACGATGAAGACGCTGCGCAAGGACGGACTCAATCTGGTGTTGTCCGGCCATATCCACATGCAGGATATTGCACATACCGGAGACTCGCGTAATCCGGACAGCCCTGCAGAAGCTCCGGTATATGATATTGCCACCAGCGCGATGGCCGTGAACCCGCACCAGTATGGAGCGATGACCTTTAGCCCCCTATCCCGGGAAGTAACCTACAATTCAACTTCGGTAGATGTGGAGGGCTGGGCCAAGGCAAATGGAATAACCGACCCCAATTTGCTCAACTTTAAAAAGTACGCAGAGGATACATTTGCGAAACAATCTGCGGCCAAGGCCATGAAACGCCTGCAGGACTCCGCCTTCAGCGCCAGTGACAAGAAATCTATGGCCGAAGTGATGGCCAAGCTGAATGTGAAATACTTTGCGGGAACCGCCGCAGAATCTTTGGAGGAGATTACAGCTATGCCCGGCTACAAGCTGTGGGCGAGCATGGACGGCGGATTCATGTCCGGTTACATCCAGAGCATGGCTGCAGATAAAGAGTCCAGCAATGTCTCCCTCAAAATGGTTCTGACCAGGCAGTAGGCTGGCGATTCCTGATTTACATTGAGCAGTTCTATCTGCTTACCGAATATATATGTACGGCAAAAAGCCGAAACCTCTGTTTACGAGGTTTCGGCTTTTTGTTTATTTACTATTTAAGGACGGTCAATGTAAATATAGCCATCCTCATCTTTTTCCACCTTGGCATGAAGCGCCTCAGCAAGCACACGGAGCGGCACATAGGCGTCTCCGTATTCGTCAACGAATACCGGCTGCGGGAGCTTAACCGCTTTACCGTTAATCAGCGCTTGTGCAGAGCCGATTTTGAAGACCAGCTTATCGCCGTATACATCATCTGTAACATTGATGGCACGGTTCGCTCCATCCCACTCGACTACAGCATCCAGATCTTCCGCAAGATAGCGCAGCGGCACATAGGTTGTGCCCCCTTCGACAATCGGATAATAATAATCGTCATCCGGCGCGATCGTCAGGGATTTGCTGGTAATGCCAAAATCATTCTTAAGCAGGTTGTATACAGATGAGCCTTGCTCGAAGCTTCTCAGAGTCTCTCCAGGGGTAAGATTTGCTGTGGAAAGATCGAGCGCTCCAGCCGTGCTGATTGCGTCGGCAGTCACCGGACCGTTAACGTTCCAGGTCTGGGTCTCTACCTTAAAGGAGATGCTCTGAATCGGCAGATCCTCACTAGCAGGAAGCGCGACATTCAGCGCTACATTTTGCTTGCGCACATGGAACCCGCTGTCCACAAACAGATCAACATTCAGCTTCGTATCCTTGCTGAGGACTGTTTTCAGCTCAGGAGTTGATTTATAGAGGTTCTCAAGCTGCTTGTCGTAGACAAGAAGCAGAGCATCTACAGCCAATTTGGCTGCATCATGCGCTACAGTAACGACTCCTTCCTTGTCCTCCAGCGGAATTTCACCAAATCCCAGATCGCTGAGTTCACTGGAATCTATGCCATTCGCCTTCAGAATCGGGTAGAGATAATCATACAGGCCGCCGATAAGTGCGGTAAAACCTTCCGTATCCTTGGAGACAGCCTTCAGGAAGCTTTTCACCAGGGCAGGCATTTCATCACCCGTAATCTCCGTATGTAGCTTAGTCAGATTCAGTTGCTCGCCATATACAGATTCATTTACGGAAGCGACGCTAATAGCACCGGGATTCGGGAGATTCTTCACCACGAACTGTGTAAGGAGCTTGGAAATTTCCTTCGCTTTGTCCGGGTTGAGTCCTTCTACACCCACAGTCTTCTCATAGTCTTGAACCGGGAAGTAAAATGGCTGTTTCGCTCCTTCAGCGGTAAAGACAACAGCCGTCTTGTCGATGAAGAAGTTAAACGGAATGGATACTTGCTTGTAGCCGATAGTACCGCTTGCGGAAATATTGCCGTTATCCTGCAGCTTCATTTTGCTGATGTTCAGGGAGAAAGAATTGATGAGATCTACTACTTTCTGATCATCTGCGCTAATGCCTGCGGCAGGTACAGCTTTCAGCGACAATGTCGTGCTGGACTCAGACGACTTCACATCCAAATCTCCCAGCAGCGCCTTGTTGACGTCAAATCCGGCTACAGTCTGGCACCCTGCCAGAATCAGCAGCAGAGCGAGAATCGGGAGCAACCATTTTGTTCTTGATTTCATTTTCCTCATAGCATGTCTCCTCTAAGCTTATTTTGTAATATATATCCATCAACTCATATAGAGGAAGGATTGTGCTTATGCTGCCTGCTGGACTTGCGGAATTATAATAGAAATAAACTTCGCCAATCTATAGATACCCATTCCTGAAAAAAAAGAATCTTTACCGCGGCCAGCACCGCCAAATGTACCGGATAGAAGGACCACCAAATCCAGCGCGGCAATCTTCTTTTCTCTAAAAGCTTCCAGAAACCAGGAGCCGCTCCAATCAGTATAGTAGGCACTATGCTGAATAGCTGCACGAACCAGCCATAGTAGAAAAGAAAGATGCCATTGAGCACAAAATGCGCGAGAATCAGCCAGTAGGAACGGGCATAGCGGAAGATCAGCACCAGCAGCAGTCCATAGGCGTTATAATCCAGCGGCAGGCGGTCCATGATCAGGAAAGCCACGATTACTACCGGAGCTCCGTACCAGGGATTGGGCAGCTTATCCAGTATAGCAAGCACTATAGCGGACAGCAATAAGGTGAACACCACATTCCAGCCGCCCGGATCAAGCGCCAAATTATAAGGAATCTGGGTGATCAGCGCAATCCACAGCAGCCGCCGCAAATATCTCGGCCTTGATGATGTATGTATATGCCCTTGCACCAGCGCGTAGCAGTAAATTGGAAAAGCAATTCTCCCCACATACCTCCAGGCAAGCTCTCCGGGGAAAAATATGTAGCCGATATGATCAATCAGCATGGTCAGCATTGCGATAATTTGCATTTGTTGCCCTCCTGTTGATGATTATACTGCCGGATATCCTCTGCAATCGTTATCATTTTATTTGATTTAAACACATATATCGGCAAAACGCCCGGGCAAGATGAGACCTCACCCCAATAGCGCAAGGCCGTAGCAGGAATTTCCGTTCCCTGACTCAGCCAATGCCTCCGTAAGCATGATTAAAACATTATAGCAGAGGTGTAAGCTTTTTTCTAAGAAAGTACTACAACAAGGACAATGTCCCCAGGATGAAGTGGACTTTTTCCACTAGCCTACCTCGGGGGAGGTCATTCTGCGGACTGAAGTGGAGAACTTCCACCTCAGTTACGGTATACAATGAGATTTTGGCGGAGGACTATATTGCAAGAGGTGTCTAGCATTGAAAAAGAAATGGAGCAGGCCATGCCTGGTGAACTTTCGTAAGGAATTGATGTTGAAAATAGGGGGCGAATATGAGTTATGGCGTTTTTTTACGTACCAGTTTATTGCGCACCAAAGAGACCAGGAGCAGCAGTACCGGGAACAGCAGCCCGGAGGTTGCCACATAGACCGGCCAAATCTTCCCGTCCCACTCAGCCTGGTAGATCATGTCCGGGTAAACAGAAACGCTCAGGATCACCGCGATGATCGCCAGCGGCACCACCAGCACCCGGTAATCGCTGACGCGCAAGACCCGTGCCAGTCCGGCTGCACCGGCATAGAAATACAGTGTCAGCTTGCAATACAAGGTGATGAACCAGATGGCAGCCATAAATACTTCGAGTCTGGTGATAAAGCCACCGACATTGAATTTTTTGGCCAGCACATAGCTTGGGTACATTTCGCTTGCCGCACTTTCCCCGATGACAAGCACTACTGTGGTTGTGAGGATGAGCAGAAAAACGTTGCCAAGTATTGACCCAGTTATAAAAGCGCGGCCTGCCTTATCCTTGCGGCTAACCCTGGAAGGAAAGATCATCAGCAGAAAAGTCAGGGGAAACGCCGAGTAGGAAGCGTACAGGATGCTTCCATGCATGATCCGTCTCCATGAGGTTGTGAGGACAGGCTGCAAATTCTCAAGCCTCATCTCCGGGGTCAGCATAACAAGCAGAAACAGAAATAGCCCGGCTACAACCGGAAAAAATATTTGTGCGGCCCTGCCCAGAGTCACGATCCCGAGCTGAACTCCGATGGCTGTAATGACTGTAAAGATCAAATTGAAGGCCAGCGCCGGCGTTTCCGGCATAATCTGTGTAACCAGGAATTGCCCCATATAATAGAGCACCTCAGGTAAGGAGGTCAAAGCCGTTAACACCCAGAACAAAGAGTAGGCAGCTCCCAGCCATCTGCCCAGCAGCTTCTCGTTCAGGCCGACCCAGTCCAGATCAGGATATTGCCCCGCAAGCTTGCAGTACAGTGCGATTAGAAGCGCAGCCATGCCCATCCCGACAAGCACAGACATCCAGGCATCCTGCCGGCCGTATTCAACCAGTGTGGATGGAATAACCAGTATCGTCGTTCCGATTGTGAACAGAGTAACCAGCAGCATAAACTGAAACGGTGTGATTTGTTCGGGCATCTCCTTCATGCTCACTGGACCAGGGAGAACACGGCGTCGCTTACCGGCTTGTACATCACTAACAGCAAATCCAGCGGATTGGGTATCGTCATTCGCAGGCTTTTGGCCACTCCCAAGATAAATGCCACAAACATAAGGATGCAAAAGACCCACAGATCCCGCTTCTTGTCCTTCTTCGCAATAACCGGAATCTCAACAACCAGTATAACCGCAAAAATCACTACGATCACTGCCAAGTTCCACATCCTGACTCACTCCTTTTTCTTAAGCTCTGTAATGAACGAATTGCTCTCCGTCCCCGTTCTTCTGATCTTGATATCCACCTTGACCGTTACAGGCAGCTTGGGAAATTCCTCTTCCCAGCGATCCTCCACCTTGGCCCAGTAACGCGGATTCGAGCGGTGGATCGCCGAACCAAAACCCAATATGTCCGTCTTGTACTCCGTCTGCAATTTGCGGATCATCCGCTCCACAAACAGGGTAACCTTCTGCTCTGCTTCACGCTCCAATTTGTAGATGGTTTCCGGTTTGGTCAAATCAATATCACATTGCACCTCACTAATGCTCTCTTCCTGCATAATCCGGATTTCAATCTGTGCTTTTCCATCCCGGACACTGCCCTTCACAGTCCCCTTAGACCGCACAATGTCGAGGCCGATATTTCCGCGTCCTCCATCCGGGCACGGCACCCAGCCGAGTGTGCGTTTTACATTGTTCGTAACCAGGTTGTAGGCCTTGCTCTCATCTTCATTGAGCCATCCGATCAGCTTGTCCTTGTTGAATATCCCGAGCGTAGACACTTTGATTTTGGTTCCGCCCGTAACCTGGTCGATATTGGACAGAAAGTTTCCCTTCTCCGCATCGCCAAGGATCTGGACTCCGGTCAGCACCGCATCCTTCCCTTTGGTTACAATGCTCGCAGCCAATTCATCCAGGAATACACCAGAGGTTGGCGACCACTCCTTCTGGGAGATTTCAAGCGAACGGTATATCCGCTCGGCCGGCTCCTTTTCCAGTCTCGGCAATACGCTGAGCACCTGCTCCGCTTTGACGTCCTTGGAGACAACAACATAGAAATCGGGACGCAGCTGACGGTTTCTTTTGAAAAAATCGAGGATATACTGAATGCCGTCCCGTGCCACCTCCTCGCTGATCACGAGCACCCGCAAATGGGATAAATAAACACTCCGCGAGGCGACAGTGGTCATTCTACGGAATGCCTCGGCCACGGTAATCCCGCTTCCCTTGTAGATAACGGCAGCTGCTCCGCTCCCCGCTTTTTTGGCGGCTACCGCTTCCGGGATGACGAGTTGTGCCGACACTACATATTGCTGATCATCCTTTTTGTCGATACCGACTCCCAGGGTGATGCCCAGATCGTTCAGCTCATGGCGGCTCCAGCAGCCGGTCAGCAGTAGCGATGCGACAAGCATCACCGCCAGAAGCAGTCCTATTCTCCGGTTCATGAATTCCCCTCCTCCGGAGCTTTGGAATTGTCCGCCTTGTTCGCCTTACCCGCGTTGTCCGCCTTACCCGCGTTGTCCGCCTTATCCGTCTTGACTGCCGAATCGTTCTGAGCTGCACTGCTCCGCTGGCGGTAAAGATTGGTCGGGGCGAATAGATAGGGACGGTGAATCATTCTCCACCAAGGTGTGCGGACCAGATTATCTTCCTGGTCGGTCAGATTAAACGGAGCAAACGGGGCCATATAGGGAACGCCAAACGATTGCAGGTGGCACAGGTGAAGGACAATGTAAATCAACAGTACGAAAATGCCGAAGAGGCCAAAGGAGGCAGCCAGCCCCATGAAACAGAACCGCAGCATCCGGGTCGTGATGCTCATCTCGATGCTTGGAAAAATAAAACCGGCGATCGCAGTAATTGAAACGACGATAACCATCGCTGCCGAAACCAGCCCCGCTTCAACCGCAGCCTGTCCCAGCACCAGTGCGCCCACAATCGAAATGGCGGTGCCTACCGCTTTGGGCATCCGAATGCTCGCTTCCCGCAGCAGTTCAAACGTCACTTCCATACTCAGCGCTTCGACAAAGGCAGGAAACGGAATACCCTCGCGCTGCGCGGCCAGGCTGATCAGAAGCGGCGTGGGAATCATCTCCTGATGAAAGGTGGTGATGGCGATATAGAGCGCGGGAGCCAGCATTGAGATAAACAGCCCGATAAACCGCAGCATGCGGAATAAACCAAAGTCCGAGCCATGGTAATAATCTTCCGGGGACTGGAAGAACTGCGTGAACAGTGCGGGAACGATCAGCACAAACGGCGTGCCATCCACCAGAATCGCTACTCTTCCTTCCAGCAGCGCGGACGCCACAACATCCGGCCGCTCGGTATTATAGACAGTAGGAAATGGCGACAAGCTTCTGTCCTTGATCAGCTCCTCGATATAATTGCTTTCCAGAATGCCGTCAATATCAATCTTCTTTATCCTTTCCCTGACCATGGTTACGACCTTGTCCTCCGCGATTCCCTTGATAAACATCAAGGCGACAGTGGTTTTGGTGACACGGCCTACCCGTTTGGTCTCCATCCAGAGGTTAGGGTCCTTGATTTTTCGCCGGATTAAAGCAATGTTGGTGCCAATGGATTCATTAAATCCTTCCTGCGGCCCGCGGATTACACTTTGCGCTGTAGGCGATGATACCTGACGCTGCTCCGCTCCTGCCGTGTCAACAGCGATTCCCTCGGCCTGTCCGTCGATCCCGATAAAGGTATACCCCGACAGGATGGCCATGCTGAGCTCCTCCAGATCGGAGATGGTGATAATATCACCGATCGCAATGGCATATTTGTAGATCCACTCAGTGGTATACTCCATCAGGTTGTCCACCGCGGGTTCCGGCTCATACGTATACTCATGCTGATTCAGCTCGTTGATCAGCTTGGTGATGCGATCCTTCTGTGCCAGACCTTCCATAAAAACAACGGCAATTCGCACTTTTTCTGTACCAAGCCGGAACTGCCGGATGCGTAAGTCGGTGCTCCCACCCAGAGAAGAGCGAATTTGCTTCATATTGTGTACAAGCGAGTCGGTCAATGCAGTCTCGTTCATAAGCTGTGAATCTCTCCTCCGGCCCGTAAATTTATTGAACCTTCTCTGGCCCTACCTACCGTCCGCGCTGGTTCCTGTGAATAATTTTTCCAGCCGCATTCAATAATATACCCGTATCCACTAGAACTCATGGAGTGAGGCGCTATGCAGAATGAAAAGATCACAAACCGGCAATTCACCATTTTGGTCGGTTTTTTTATAGTCGGCGACTCCATTCTGCTCGCTCCGGGATACCTGGTCGCGGAAGCCAAACAGGACGCCTGGATCAGCGGCTTGCTCGGCATGATAGCCGGCTGTCTGTTCGCCATACTTTATACAGCGCTGCACCGGAAGTTTCCCAAGCAAACGCTTGTACAATACAGCGGGAACCTGTTCGGAAAATGGGCCGGTAAGCTGATCTCCCTGATCTATCTCATCACACTGTTCATTTTCCCGTGTTTCATTGTGTGGGATTTAGGTGATTTTCTTATTACCTTCGTGATGGTGGAGACACCGATTGAGGTCATTGGCATTATTTTTTTGCTGCTGGTCATTTCAGCCAGCCGGTTGGGTATCACCACCTTGGGGCGGGTGGCAGAAATCTTTTTCCCGTTTTTCGTGGTGTTGTTTCTGTTGCTCATTGCCTCTGTCAGTCTGGATATTCATCCCTTGAATCTTCAGCCGGTCATGGAAAAAGGAGTCCGTCCGCTAATCCGCTCGCTGATTCCCTTTATGGGTTATCCCTATCTGGAATTAAGCGCCTTTCTAATGCTAATGCACTCGGTGCAGAATCAGGCGGGGGTCAGGAAAAGCTTTATCATCGGAGTGTTGTTCGGAGGAATGGTTCTGGCCGTACTGGCCTTAATGGCCGTACTTGTCCTTGGAGTGGAGACAACCATGTACCGGATGTATCCCAGCTATCTGCTGGCCCAAAAAATCAATATAGCCGGCTTTTTCACACGAATGGAAATCCTAATCGCGTTTCTGTGGTTTGTTACGATTTTTTTCAAGCTGACGCTGATGTTCTATGTGGTTTGCACGGGTTTCGCCGAGCTGCTCGGGTTGAGCAATTACCGCTCTCTCTCCTTCCCGCTGGCCTCTCTGATGGAGTTGTTCTCATTCATCTTTGTCCCCACCACCAGTTATTTGCCTGTATTCGACCGTGCGGCGTGGTGGGTGCAGATGATGGTAGCCGGTCTGCTGGTGCCGCTGCTCCTGCTGGTTGCAGCAGGCTTCCGCAAACAGAGCGGCGGCAAGCCGCGGAAGACTTAAGCAGACTGTATCAAAAGAAAAACTGCGTAGAATGGATTTCTACGCAGTTCTCTATGAACCTATTGTATTTCGAATGCCGCTTACGCTGTCTTCGACTTGTTGTAAATATCAAAGCCTACCGCCAGCAGCAGCACCAGCCCCTTAATGCCCTGCTGCCAATCGACACCGAGGCCGACGAGCGACATGCCGTTGTTCATTACGCCCATAACCAGGCCGCCGATGATGGCTCCGACCACCGTTCCAATCCCGCCGGAGGCGGAGGCGCCGCCGATGAAGCAGGCTGCGATAGCATCCAGCTCGAAGTTGGTTCCGGCTTTTGGAGTTGCGGAGTTCAGACGGGCCGCAAAGACCAGACCGGACAAGGCGGCGAGAACGCCCATGTTGACGAAAACCCAGAAGGTGACGCGTTTGGTTTTGACGCCGGAGAGGCTAGCTGCTTTCTCATTGCCGCCCAGCGCGTAGATATGCCGGCCCATCGTCATGTGATTCATCACAAAGGAGTAAATAACAATCAGCACCATCAGAATGACCAGAATGTTCGGAATCCCGTTATATTGGGCCAGAACGAAGGTGAACAGGTTGATGACAATTACCAGTGCAGCCGCTTTAGTGATGGACAGCCATACCGGTGATTGCTCGAAGCCGTATTTCGCAGAGGTTTTACGGTTTTTGAATTCCTGATAGACAACAAGGGCTGAGAGAATAACGCCCACAACCAGAGTCAGCCCGTTCAGCGAACTGCCGCTGAGGAAATCCGGGATGAAGCCCGAGCTGATTTTCTGAAAGGATTTTGGAAAAGGGGCGATGGACTGGCCGTTCAGCACGATCATGGTCAGACCGCGGAACAGCAGCATGCCCGCCAGGGTTACGATAAATGCGGGAATTTTGATATAAGCGACCCAGAAGCCCTGCCATGCCCCAACGAGTGCCCCCATCAGCAGCGAGAGAATAACGGCCAGCACCGGATTCATGTGCATATCCACCATCATGATTGCCGACAGTGCGCCGATAAAAGCGGCCACCGAACCGACTGAAAGATCAATATGACCGGTAATAATGACCAGCACCATACCGATAGCCAGCACCAGAATGTAGCTGTTCTGCAGGATGAGATTCGTAATATTCAGCGGCTTGAGCAGAATACCGTCCGTAAGAATTTGAAAGAAAATCGAGATGAAGATCAGAGCAATGATCATGCCGTATTGGCGGATGTTCTTTTTAAAAATATCGTTTATGGCTCCCATCGGTGTTACCCCCTGCTTCGTGTCATATATTTCATCAGTAGCTCCTGCGTTGCATCCTCACGCTCCACCTCGCCGCTGATGCGGCCTTCGCACATCGTGTATATCCGGTCGCACATTCCGATAATCTCCGGCAGCTCGGACGAGATGACCAGCACCCCTTTACCTTCTGCCGCAAGTCCGTTAATGATCGAGTAAATTTCATATTTGGCTCCCACGTCAATACCGCGTGTGGGTTCATCCAGAATGAGGATGTCCGGCTGGGCGTAGATCCATTTGCTGAGAACCACCTTTTGCTGATTGCCGCCGCTGAGATTGACCGTTTTCTGCAAAATGCTCGGTGTTTTGATATTCAGCTTTCTGCGGTATTCCTCTGCGACCAGCACTTCCTCATTCTCATTGATCACACCCCGGCGGGACAGCTTCTTCAGGCTGCTGAGCGAGATGTTCCGCTTGATATCGTCAATCAGGATCAATCCGTAATGCTTGCGGTCTTCGGTCACATAGGCGAGTCCGCTGTCAATCGCTTTGTTGATGTCATTCAGGTGAACCTCTTTGCCGTGCATATAGATCTGGCCGCTGATCCGTTTGCCGTACGATTTGCCGAAGACACTCATCGCCAGCTCCGTCCGTCCCGCTCCCATCAGACCGGCGATGCCGACCACTTCCCCGCGGCGGATATTGAGATTGATCTTGTCCAGCATTTTGCGGTCAGTCTGTGTCGGATGATATACTTCCCAGTCACGGATCTCAAAGATGGTCTCTCCAAGGTTCGGTGTCCGCTCCGGGTAACGGTTCGTCAAATCGCGTCCAACCATGCCTTTGATAATGACATCCTCTGTCACCGCATCAAGCTTCATATCCAGAGTGCGGATCGTCTGCCCGTCACGCAGGATCGTCACAGAATCCGCTACCTTCTCGATTTCGTTCAATTTGTGTGAAATGATAATGGAGGCGATTCCGCGTTTCTTCAGCTCTAAAATCAGCGTAAGCAGGTTCTCGCTATCATCCTCGTTCAGCGCCGCTGTCGGTTCGTCAAGGATGAGCAGCTTCACCTCTTTGGACAGCGCCTTGGCGATCTCCACAAGCTGCTGCTTGCCGACGCCTATCGTTGATACCTGGGTAAACGGCGATTCGCTTAGGCCGACGGTCTGCAGCAGCTCCTTGGTTTTCACCGTCGTTTCATTCCAGTTGATTACCCCGCGCTTCGCTTGCTCATTGCCGAGGAAAATATTCTCCGAAATCGACAAATACGGAATCAGCGCCAGCTCCTGATGGATAATGACAATGCCCAGGCCCTCACTGTCCTTAATGTCTTTGAATTGGCATACCCCGCCATTAAACAAAATATCCCCTTCATACGTTCCATGCGGATAAACCCCGCTCAGCACCTTCATCAAAGTGGATTTACCAGCTCCGTTCTCTCCGCAGAGAGCGTGAATCTCGCCAGCTTTGACCTGCAGGTTCACGTTCGAAAGTGCTTTGACTCCGGGGAAGGTCTTCGTTATTCCTTTCATTTCCAAAATAATCTCACTCATTTGCCTCTCACCCAGCTTTCGTTGTGACTGTAGAAGCGGCGGCGGCTTGCAGCCCTGTACAAGAACTGCCGCCGCATTTTCCGCCTCCGCTATAAGGATTACAGCCGGTTATTTGCCGAGCTGATCTTTGGTATAATAGCCGCTGTCCACAAGCACTTTGTCTACATTGCTGGCATCTACGGAGACCGGCTCCAGCAGGTAGGAAGGTACGATTTTAACCCCATTGTCGTAGGTCTTCGTATCGTTGACTTCAGCCTTAGTTCCTTTCAGCACGCTTTCCGTCATTTCTACCGCTTTTTTAGCCAGCTCGCGGGTATCCTTGAATACAGTCTGCGTTTGTTCGCCGGCCAGAATGGATTTGACCGAAGCCAGCTCTGCGTCCTGTCCGGTTACAATCGGAAGCTTCTTGTCTCCCGAACCGTAGCCTACACCTTTAAGAGAGGATAGAATCCCGATGCTGATGCCATCGTAAGGTGAAAGAACGGCATCAAGGTTGTCGCTGGCATAGTTTGCACTCAGCAGGTTATCCATCCGGGCTTGAGCGGCTGCACCGTCCCACCGTAGAGTAGCAACTTGGTCCATCGTTGTCTGTTTGCTGCGTACGACCAGCTTGCCGGAATCAATGTAAGGCTTCAGGATCGACATCGCACCGTCAAAGAAGAAATAAGCGTTGTTATCATCAGGTGAACCGCCGAACAGCTCGATGTTAAACGGCCCTTTGCCTTCCTTCAGGCCCAGCTTTTGTTCAATGTAGGAGCCTTGCAGCACCCCGACCTTGAAATTATCGAAGGTGGCGTAGTAATCGACATATTCACTTTTTTTGATCAGCCGGTCATAAGCGATGACCTTAACGCCTGCATCATGTGCTTTTTGCAGCACATCTGTCAGCGCCTCGCCGTCAATTGAAGCGATTACAATAGCCTTTACGCCTTTGGTGATCATATTCTCAATCTGTGATACCTGATTCTCTACCACGTCTTCCGCATATTGCAGATCCGTACCATAACCCAGCTTCTCGAATTCTTTTACCATGTTGTTGCCGTCGTTCACCCAGCGCTCCGAGGACTTGGTTGGCATGGCGATCCCTACCTTGCCGTTCGTGCCTTCCGAGCTTCCGCCTGCGCTGTTGCCGCCGCTGTTGTTGCCGCAAGCCGATAAAATCAATACAAGTGCCAGTGTCAACATCATCCATGAATATTTTTTCATATGTGCACTACCCCCTGAACTGTTCTGTTGTCCTTAGCGGATACCTTCCGCTTGACAAGTTGAGTATAGCAAGGGGGACAGGGAAGCGTATTTACACTCAGGCTACTGTTTTTATAAAAAAACAACCTTTGTCAGCGTTTTCATTTAGAAAATGAATAAAGCCGCGCTCCTTGGGTTAAGGAACACGGCTCCAGCCGAAACGGTATCTATTGGTTTTATTGGATGTTCAAGTTAAATCCTCTTCGCTCCGCAGTACACCTTTGCGGAATTGCAGGGGAGAGACGCCGGTTTGCTTCTTAAACGCAGTGCTGAAATAATGCTGGGTTTCGTAGCCTGTGCGCTCGGCCACCTCAAGAATACTCAGCTCTGTTGAGTGGAGCAGCTGCGCTGCTTTGCGGATGCGGATTTGCGTCAGGTAGGTTCCGAAGGATTCGCCCAGCTCCTGCTTGAACAACCGGCTGAGATAGACCGGTGAAGCCTGTAGGCTGCCGGCTATGGATTCCAGGGTAAGCCCGTATTCGCCGTAGTGCTCCAACATATACTGCCTGGCTCTGCGGACCAAAGGCGACAGCGGCTGCTCCTGCGAAAGGGCCGTTCTGCATTTGCGGTAGGCTGCAGCCAGCTCGGTAATTTCACCTTGGACTGCTTCTGTTGCCACTTGCGCAGCGATTTTGAGGTTGCTCCGCACCGCCTCTTCAGCCCCGGCCAGCTCCTTCTCGCCAGCAGCATCCCAAAGCAAAATGATAATCTGGCCGGCGGCATCGCGAAAAACAGCCTTGGGATAATCCTGCAGCAGCTCTGAGACAATATTCTCAATCGCGAATAGAAACAACTGCCGCTCCTTCTCCTTCATTCCTGACGGATGGGCTTCCCATCTCCAGCGGATGATGCCGATCAGCTCCGGCCGCTCCTCTGGCAATTGCAGGAAACGCAGCTGCTCTCTGATTTCGCTCTGGCTTAAGCTGCCTTCCAGCCACTCCTGGCAGAAGCGTTCCCGCAGCAGCGGAAAGTTCTTGAGAATCTGCCGGGAGGCTTGCTGCAGATGCTGGCTTTTTTGCTGCTCAAGCTGCAGCTCATCCCTGACACCGCGCAGCACCTGCATGAGCTGCTTCGGCTCTGCGGGCTTGAGAATGTAATCATTCACCTGCAGACGGATCGACTCCTGGGCATACGAGAACTCATCATGTCCGGTGATCACGATGATTTTGCAGTGAGGCAGCTCCTCTCTCAGCTTCTTCATCAGCTCGATGCCATGCATGATCGGCATATTCAGATCGACCAGCGCAATATGCACTTCATTGCGGATAGCCAGCTCCAGCGCCTCTTCGCCGTCCTCCGCTTCCGCCACCACCTGCATGCCCAGCTCTTCCCAATCCACACATTGTCTAATGCCGTCACGGATAATCGCTTCGTCATCGGCAATCAATACCTTCCAGTAATCCATACGCTCAAGGTTCCTCCTATTCTCATTAGTCATCAGGATAGCTGCTGCGGACCACCGGATGGCGGACAGTCACTACAGTTCCTGCGCCCTGTTCACTTTCAATGCTGAGTCCGTAAGGCTCGCCGTAAGTGAGTCTGATCCGGGCCTGCACATTCAGGATGCCATATCCGCTCCCCGCACTGCCCGGCATGGGCTGCTCCGTCTCGGCGGCATCGAAGGCAGTCCCTCCCACTGCCTGCAGACGCTGCTGCAGCATGGCAAGGCGTTCGGGCGGCATACCCGCTCCGTCATCGCGGACGGTTAAGATCAGATCGCCTTCCCGCTGGGTCACCTCGATGGCAAGCTGTCCGGGACCGCGCCGCTCCTTGATTCCGTGATAAATTGCATTTTCCACAATCGGCTGCAGGAGCAGCTTCAGCACATACAGCTCCTGTAGCTGAGGTTCTACATGAATACTGTAATTCAGCTTGCTGCTGTAGCGGACATGCTGGATTTTCAGATAGCTTACGATATGCTCCAGTTCATCGGAGAGCGGAACAAGATCACTGCCCTTGCTGAGACCCAGCCGGAACAGCTTGGAGAGAGATTGTACCACCTCGGCAATATCCTCCGCCCCCTTGCTGCGGGCCATCCAGTGTATAGTATCCAAGGTATTATACAGAAAATGCGGCTTAATATGCGCCTGCAGACTGCGCAGCTCCGCCTCCCGCTTCTGCCGTGCCTGCAGCTCCGTCAAGGCAAGCAGCCGGGAAATCTGGGCGAGCATGGTATTAAAGCTGCGGCCGAGCAGGCCGATTTCGTCGGAGCGGTTGCCCCAGTAGCGGATCGTCAAATCCCCCGACTGCGCCTTGCTCATGAAGGAGGCGAGCTGTCCAATCGGGCGGGAAATGGAATAGGCCAAATAGAACGAAGCCGTCATGCCCAGCAAACAGACAACAAATACAAAGGTGACAACGTTAAAGGTAATCTCCCGCACCCCAAAGGCCGACTCCTCCATCGGGAACACGCCCAGGGTCGTCCAGCCCGTAAAGGATGAGGTTCTGTAGATCAACTGCAAATCACGGCCGTCTACCCTCTCTGAAGTAATGCCTGAGGTTCCGGTGAACAGGCCTGCAGGGATATTTTTCATAAAAGGATGCTGCGGCGCGTAGATCAGTTCTCCCCGGTCATCGAACACTGTCAGGTAGCCGGTTTTGCCCAGTGTAACGTCCTTGGCCGTTTCAGCAATGACACGCAGCTTCAGATCCACGAGCACAACCCCCTGAACGACTTGTGTCTCTGGATCAATAATCGCCCGGACGGCTGACACAACCTCGCTCTCCTTGTATTCCACATGTGACATGACCGCGCGGCCGTAGGGATGGCCTACAATTTTGAAAATCCCTTTATTGGATACGGCTTCCTTGTACCACTTCTCGCTAGTCAGACGCGTACCGGGGCGGGTATACATTTCATTGCTGATGAAATCTCCATCCCGGTTAACGAGCATGATCCCGGCAATCTCGGAGCTGAGTGTAGTAAATCCCTGAAGAAACTTGCGGATGTTATATTCTGCTGACTCCCCTTTGACACCCGTGCCTGCGGCTTGTGCCGGATTTTTCATCGTGCCCTTCAGGAACGCCTGCACCCCCGGGTCAAAGGAGATCAGATAGGTGATTTTCTGCAGATTCTCTGCATCATTCTCCAGCGCCGAGTTGACCTTGCCGATCAGTTGCATCGTATTCTCATTGCTCTGCTGCTCCACAATACGGTCAACGGTCCAGCCAATCAGCAGCCCGAGCCCGATGGACGGCAGAATACTGATCAGCAGAAAATGGATAATCAGCTTATAACGGATCGGCAAATTGTTGAACTTCAGCTTCTCCACGGTCAGGCTGCCTCTTCGCATCCGCATTTCCTCCTCTGCAGCAGCCTATTTGGCATAATAGTTGTCCACATTGGCCCGGGTTACCACGTCGATTCCGGTATCCACCGTATCCGGCACGGGCAGCGGCTTGTTCCCGAGATATGCATTCGGATTCTCAGCCAGATTACGGTGCAATTGGAACAGCTCCATTAAAGACCAATAGCCCATATTCCAGGTTCCCTGCGCCATAGTTGCCGCGATCTTCCCTTCCTTCACCAGATCAAGCGTGCCTTTATCCGTGTCGAAGCTGATAATCTTCAGTGTTGACACGCTGCCCTGCTGCGCTTCCACCGCTTCAGCCACGCCGATCCCGCCATTCGACTCTGTGGCAAAAATCCCCGCAAGCTGCGGATACTGGGTCAAAAGCTGCTCCGCCGCTTTCCGGGAAGCGACCTGGTCACCGCGGCCATCCTTCACCGCCACCAGCTTCATCCCCGGAAATTCGCTGCGGATGGTGTAGCTGAATCCTTCAGTCCGTTCCTGATGATTATGCTGGTCAGGGGTTGTAATAATCGCGACCTCGCCTTTGCCTCCGGTAAGCTCGGCCATCTTCCGCGCCGCCTCGACCCCGGCATTGTAATTATCTGTGCCAAGGAACGAATAGGCTTTGCTGTTCGGCGCCCCCGAGTCAAAGAGCACCACCGGAATGCCGCTCTCCACCGCCTTGTTGATGGTAGCCGTAAGCAGCTTGGAATTTACTGCCGATATCGCGATGCCGGCGGGTTTCTTGGCAATGACCTGCTCCAGCACCGTCATCTGCTCACTTGCATTATGCTGCGTCGAGCCGTGATATTCTACGGAGACGTTCAGCTCCTCTGCCGCATCCTCGAAGCCCTTCAGCACGCTTTTCCAGTAATCAATGCCGATCTGAAACGTAACCATCACGTATTTATCTGCGATATTGCCGCGCAGTCCGGTTGTTTCCCACGGGTCTGCGGGTTTGCTCTGCAGCTTGTAGTTCAGCACATAAATCAGGAAAATGCCAATCAGCAGCACATAGACAAGCCACAGTTTTTTCACAGGTGTAACCCCTTTCAAAATAAACAAGGATGAGATACCGGATTTACAAAAAAGCAGGATCGCTTATAACAAAGGATCACTGCTTTTTTATATTAAATCTTTGGTTCCTGGCCGTCTATATATATTTACGGTTCTTCTATCCTGAAATAACGATGTCCGAACAGAGGACATTGTTATGGAAGCCTCGAATTTGGCGAAGCCAAATTGAGGGTCTTCTATGAAATTTCATCGTCTGGAGTGCCGCGAAAGAGCGGCATGGCTGTCTAATACATCAATTCCGCGGCGTAGCCTTCTCCCTCCAGCAGATCATACTCCACCATACGGTAGTCATCCAGCAGCGCCTGCTGGTCAGCAGTCAGCCCGGAGAGCACACCGGAAGCGCCGATCAGCACGTCTTTGCTCAGGCCGGGAAGCTCTGTCTGAATCTGCTCCAGCATTTTATAGTAAGGGGTCAGCGGTTGGCCCGACAGCTTAAATACGGTAGGTCCAAGATATGCGGGGCTAATCGTACCCAGCGGCTTCTTGCCGATATCAAAATTAGCGAGAATCATCAGCTTGGTCTCATGTTTAAGTCTCGGCTCCTTATCCCAGCCCGCATCCGTATAGATTCCCTCCGACAGCGCCGGGAGATGATCCCCCCAGAACACAGCAATCGTTGGCCGCTTAATCGTCTTCAGCTCCTGCTGCAAAAGGCTAAGCGCCTCATCGGTCAGCTTGGTGTCCTGAACATAGGTTTCAAGCTCATCTTTCCGGTCCTCCGGTCCTCCTTGTACGGTAATGGTATTGGGACCATTCAGACCTTTGGTAAAGGGAAAATGATTCTGCATCGTTACCAAATGCAAAAAGGTCGGGTTATCCGATGCCTTCAGTTCACTGATGGCCTCCTGCACAGCAGCTTTGTCGGAGATGTAACCATTCGGCGTCATCCGCTCGGCATCCGGCAGATCCTTCTCGCTCGTGAACCGGTCAAAGCCAAGCACTGGATAGACCCGGTTGCGGTTGTAGAACGTATCGTCGAACGGATGCAGCGCAAGCGTCTGATAGCCCCGCTCCTTCAGGATGCTGACGATGGATGGCAGCGAGGACATTTTGACAATCCGCTGCTGGTAAGGAATCGAGCCGTCCCCCAGAAAATACATCGACAGCCCTGTCAACGCCTCAAATTCAATATTCGCCGTATTGCCGCCGAACTCGGGCGAGAGCAGGAATCCGGCTGGAGTGACACTCTCTTGCTGGTGAATAAACTTTAGCGGATCTTCGCTGAATTCAAGTCCCGGCAGCCGGGTAGGATCAAAGAACGCCTCATCCATCATGAACATGATATTAGGCTGCTCCGCCGGCGCTTTTGCAGACGCTGCATCCGGCAAGACGCTGTATTTTGCAGCAATGTCTTCTATAGCCTTGCGGCTGTAGCCCTCAGGCTTCTCTAGCAGGTTCTGGCGCAGGTTCCCGGCAAAAGCAAACACAAAGCCATTTTCCGAGTAATTCACCTTCTGGTTCCAGAAAATATTCTGGTAATTCAGCGAGGAGGCGAACGTTGCTTGCCCGCTGACCAATAGAATAAAGCCGGCAATCATACCAGCGGAAACGGCTGTAAACAAGAGTCGCAGCGGCAGTTGAATTTTGACTTTGGGCAGCTTGACGGTTAACCAGATTCCTCCGGCGACCAGCAGAACCGCAAGGCCAATGGCCAGCGGAGAGATCATGCCTTTGGTGATTTTGCTCATTTCAGAGGCATTTTTCAGCAGCATCAAATCCCAGGGGAATAGCGGCTCTCCCGTCGTGTGCTGTTTCTTGTAGTTGGCAATGCCCAGCAAAAGGATCAGCACCGAAGCAAGCGCCGGTCCCGCATAGATATTGGGTAAAACCACCGAAGAGGCCAATAGAATAAAGAAAAACAACAAGCTTCCGCAGGTATACAGCCAATAGGATTGCCCAATCCAGGTAAATACACTCATGAAATCCATTTTAAGTGAAGCCGCCTGCATAAAAAAGTTCAGCACAAAACCTCCCAGCAGCAAGCTGAGAAGGAAAATTCCTAATTTTTTGGAAGGTATAAAATGACGCAATGCAATCCACTCCTATCTGTCTAAACGAATAGTATACACCTCTTTTCTTAAAGGAGGCTTAAAAAGCAGCAGCAAAAAAACAGGGCGCAGAAAAATATCTCTGCACCCCGTTTGCACCTGCTATCTATACGGATAGGATAAACTATTTCACGTACAAGCGGCCGGTTTCTTCCCAATATTCGCCTGGCGCGAGGCTGAACAGACCAATTTCTTCTGCAGGCAGATCCACCTTAGGTGCATTGACCAGATTGATCTGCGGCTCTGGGCAGAAGAAGCCTTCTGTTGCGCCGTTGTTCCAGATCATCCATTGCTTGTAGGAGGTTCCGACATCATATACAAGAGTAACTCCGGCTTTGCTGTCCGTAAGCTCCATGCGGTTGCGTCCATTCTGGGCCACAGCGGTGTAATGGTTGTCCATCGGCGCGTAGAAAGGATATAACCCTTCGTCACGCATTGCAACCTCATCGGCAGTAAGCTCCTGGAATGCGCCTGTCGGCAGCATGCGGTTATTAAGCTCCCAGCGTTTGCCAAGTGTCAGCTTCACGCGGTAATCCTGCGGTGAGCTTCCAGGTGCGAACGGTGCATTAATCGCCGTGTGGAAGGCGAGCAGGCAAGGCATAAGCTCCTCCCCATCATTATGCACCTGCAGGTGCTGGGACAAACCTCCTTCTCCCAGGCTGTAGCGCAGCTTGATCGTGTATTTGAATGGAAGGTACTGGTAAGACGGATGATTTTCATCCACTTTGACCGCCACAGTCACGAAGCTTTCATTCTTGCCGGCGCCGAATTCCTCAACCTGCCAAGCTGCTGTATGTAAGAACCCGTGCAGATGGTTGCCGGTCGCTGCTTCATTGACCGGGAGCTGATAGGTATGTCCATTCCACGGAAATTTCCCATCCTCATAACGGTTCGGCGGAAACAATACCGGGATACCATGAATCCCCGGATTAGCCTTAAACGCTTCCATTTCTTCCGCACCCGGCTCATGCAGGAAACGGTAACCGTTTTCGGTATCGCGGAAGCAGATCAGGTTGCCGCCGATTCCGGGCAGTACCGCTGCCTCATAACGGCCGGCTTTCAGCCAGATTGCCACTTCTCCCTCGTATTGTCCTTCAAATGCTGTAATTGACATTGAATGTTTCTCCCTTCCATAATCTCAAAATGACTCTCTCCTAGATAGATTACCACATCTGCCCAGGAGGTAAAATGTCATTTTTACAGTTGTTCAACCTCCACGCTCATCACATGTTCGATTTTCTTCACATCATAGTAAATTTCTGTAACATATTCCCGGTCTGGGGCAGAGATCAGCATCTCGATCACCTGTCTGCCATCGTCAAGATCCTTAATCGTCGTCCGTCGGATGATTCGTCCGTTTTTTTTCAATTTTCTGGAGTCTGCCGCCTGGCGCTGCTCAATTTTTTGAATCACGTCAGTCAGTCCATAATTCGGCTGCATAATAATTCTGACGGAAATTTCATGCTTGTTCAGCACCTGCGGTCCCATAAGCTTGATCAAGTACGGTACGGCATTCACTGCGAACATCAGCAGTACGACAGCATAACCCGCTTCCACAAAAAAGCCCGCGCCGACCGCGATGCCGATCCCCGATGCTGTCCAGATCAGCGCCGCCGAGGTCAGGCCGGAAATGGCATCCCCTCCCCGGCGCAGGATCACTCCCGCTCCCAGGAACCCGATCCCGCTGACAATCTGCGCCGCCAGACGCATAGGGTCCATACTTGGATGATTCGTTCCTCCAAACTTGTCGTATGCGTGAATGGAGACGAGCGTCACCAGACAGCTCGCAATACTGATGACCATACTGGTCCGAATTCCCAGCGGCTTCTGTTTCAATTGGCGGTCGATGCCGATGAACAGCCCGAACAGCATGGCCACAAGCAGTTTAACAATTGATTCTGTGTGCAGATTAATATCCATAAGTGCCCTCGTTTCTAAGACAGATAGGAATAGTATACCTGAAAAATGCAGCAAATGTGCAGCCCTTTTCACAAACAGAAACGGCATCCCTGGTCTCCGCAGAGGCTTCTGCCACCGGGAGCGGCGCGAAGCATGCAAGAGACGGAATCCGTTTCTTTAGGTGATGTTCAGTTAAACTTTAGATTCCATATTGGGGTCTGGTCGTAACTGCGGGGAATGTTTGGACTTCCGGCCGCTGTTGTTCACAGATTTCCTGATTTGAAGCCGCTGCTGGCGGTTGAAATCTGTGAACAAAGGCGGACGCTACCGCTCCTACAGTTCCAAACTTCCCCTCCGTCACTTCGGCCCTTTTTATGTTTTCTTTAGTTCAAGTGATATAGAATAAGCCATTATCCAAATGGATTACTTGTTGTCCGCAGCACCTGAGAAAGATACGCCAGCGTCAGGCCTTGGCCCCATCCCTGGATCCTTTTCTTCGGTACTTGACGGTATCCGTCGATATCATTCATCACGGCTGTACCTGCAGATACCTCGCTCACCGTGCCATCTTCCTTGATTCTGGACAAAATCCCCTGGAGAGCAAGCTGCGAGTATTTGTTATAGAGCCGGCCCTGCATCAGCACCGCAGTGGCAATCCCCGCCGATGCCGACATCTCCAGATAAGAGTTTGGATCATCAAGCACGGTATGCCACAAGCCCTCAGGCGATTGCAGGCGGACAAGCGCCGCAAGCTGATCGCGCAGCGAGCCTTCAATAATCATAAACGAAGGATGGGTGACCTCCACCAGCCGCAGCGCTTTGGCCATCGTTAACGCCGCCCACGAATTGCCGCGTGCCCAGTAGATGCCCGACATATTATTCTGATTCACATGATCCCAGCCATGATAATACAGGTTGGTATCGGAATTCTGCAGAAACTCTTCATGTCCGTGGTACTGGACCAATCCATCTTCAATATATTCCCGGTTATCGAGCAGATAGCCCATTCGCAGCAGAAAATATCCGGCCATGAACATCGTATCCACCCAGGCCTGCTGCGGGAATACATGGCTTAGGGAATTCACTGTATGCTGGAAAATACCCTGTGCGAAGCGCTCCGCCTTATGCCGCAAAAACTCGGCCATCTCTAAGGCAATGTCCAGATACTTCTGCTCCCCTGTAGCCTGATACAGCGTGATCAGACAGTGTCCGATGGACACACCGTTTACGGACAGCTTGGGCAGACCCTCGGCAATGTTGTCATCGACCCAAGTCTTGAGCGCAAGCAGATATTCTTCCTTGCCCGTCGCCTCATAGGCTTCGCATATCCCGTAAAAAGCGACACCGCCCGGCCAATCCCAGGAGAAGTCCATGCGCAGGGTACGTTCCACCACACGGTCTATGGTAGCTTTGATTTGTTCCTCATCGTAGGTAAAAGCAGGCATTCTTTTCCACACCTTTCTCTTTAAATAAGCTGAACTTTAAGTCCTGTTTGAAGGGCTGGTCGTAACTCCAGGGAATGTTTGGACTTCCGGCCGCTGTTGTCTCCAGATTTCTTGATTTATACTGCTTGCAGCAGTTGAAATCCGGAGACAAAGGCGGACGCTACGCTCCTCCAGTTCCAAACTTCCCCTCCGTTACTTCCGCCCCTTTTACTAGTCGTAGAAGTTCATCTTATTATAGTGTTTGTTACCACCAGGGCTACTCGCCCTGGCGCAAGTGAATAATTAGGTCGTTCAATCCTGCTTCGCGGATGCCCTCGACCACAAGCTGTGCCAGGAGGCGCGCGCCAAGGATCTGAAAGTGCGTGTTGTCCTGGACACCAGCGGGGTGACGGAGATATTCCCCGGGATAACTCCACATGAACAGCGCCTTGCTGCCTTCCGGCCCATAAGCTTCAAAAAGCTTGCGGCTGCGCGGCTCCAGATCAATCAGCGGCACCTGCTCGTCAGCCGCAAGCTCCCACATCGCCGGCAAATAATCGCCATGCGTGTCCACAATGCTGCCCTCACGGTCGAACCGCCGCCGGTGCATCGGGGTAACGAGAACCGGATACGCGCCAGCGTCCCGGGCGGCGGCAATCATCTGCAGCAGATGCTCCTTATAGGTCGTATAAGGTTCGGTATGGCGGGCTTCATCGGGTTTGGAATCATTGTGGCCGAACTGGATGAACAGATAATCGCGCGGCCGCAGCTCGGCGGCGATCCGCTGCAGATGCCCCTCGCTGATGAAGCTTTTTGTGCTGCGTCCCGATAAGGCGCGGTTATCCACGACAACGCCGGGCTTAAAGAACTGAGGAAGCAATTGGCCCCAGCCCGCATAAGGATAACCCTCCTCGCCTTGATCCGTAACGGTTGAATCTCCGGCAAGCACAAGTGCCAGCGCTTCGCCATCCGCTTGAATGTCCAGAGCGTTGATCCGCGGAGCCGGCCCCGAGAAGGAAAGGCTCAATTGCCCTCCGCTGACCCGCACCGCGAAGGCTTCCCGCAGATACTGCCCTGCCGGCACGTTCAGCGGTTCGAGCACACGCTTTCCCGCCCCGGCAGTAATCACTGTGCTCGTATCGGCGAGAGAATCGCCAACCAGCACAGTGACCCTGTAAATCCCGTCCGGCACATCTGCAAGAAATTTCGCTTTCTGCGGGATACAGCAGTCATTATGCAGCGTGTCACTTCCACTGCGAAACCGCCCGAACACCACCGAACCGGGTGTGAAGCCATAGCCCTGCCCGGCGGTATACACTGTATCCGGTTTCACCTTGGTATAGCCGGGAGCCGCAGCCTCCAGTCCAAAATCAAAACAATAGCTTTCCACGTTACCGCGCACCTTTCCCCCAGCGTTTTTTCTACTCCGCCTGCTATCAGCAGCCGATGACTAGCCTTTCAGCCCGCTGGTGCTGATGCCGTCGACGATCTGCTTTTGGAAGATGAAGAAAATCAGCATCACCGGCGTAAGGCTCAGCACGGACATCGCGAACATCGGTCCCCAGTTGGATACGGATTCGCTGTCGAGGAACATTTTGAGTCCCATAGACACCGTATATTTGGCCGGGGAATTGAGGTAGAGCACAGGTCCGAGCAGGTCCTCCCAGCGCCAGTAGAAGGAGAAGATTGCCGCCGTTGCCATCGAAGGCCGGATCAGCGGAAGAATGATCTTATAATAGAGCCGGAATTTGCCGCAGCCGTCAATGGTCGCCGCTTCATCCAGCTCGGCCGGAATCGTGCGTATGAACTGCAGCATCAGGAAGATAAAGAACGGAACGCCGAAGAACTGCGGGATGACAATCGGCCTAATGCTGTCCAGCCAGTTGAGCTTCGTATAAATAATATATTGCGGGACTAGCACAACATCCGAAGGCAGCATGAGCGTCATCATCATGATCCCGAACCACAGGCCGTGGCCGACAAATTTGTTGCGGGCGAAGCCGAAGGCGACCAGCGACGAGGAGAAAACCGCGCCAACCGTAGCCACCACAACGATAACTAAAGAGTTCTTAATGAAGACACCGAAGGAATATCCGGCGACGCCTTCCCAGCCCTTGGCGTAATTGCCCCATTCCCAGGGATGCGGAAGCAGCGTCTGCGCAGTAACGAACACCAGCCGGCTTTCTTTGAAGGAGCTCATGATCATCCAGAAGATCGGGTAGATCATGATGATGGCGAGACCGCCGATAAGTATGTGATAGATCGGCCATTTGATTTTATTCTTCGCCATGGCTCACTTTCCTCCTCCGGATTCGTAGAAGACCCACGATTTCGATGTTTTGAACAGAATGCCTGTCAATATTCCTACCAGCAGCAGCATCACCCAAGCCATAGCCGAAGCGTAGCCCATGTTATTGAACATGAAGGCCTGGCGGAACAAATACAGAGAATAAAGCATCGTTCCGTCCATTGGGCCGCCCTCGCCCTTGGAGATAATGTAGGCTGGCACGAAGGTCATAAATGCGCTGATCGTCTGCATAACCAGGTTGAACAGGATCACGGAGCTGAGCAGCGGCAGGGTAATCTTGAAAAATTTGCGGAAGAAGCTCGCTCCGTCCACGCTTGCAGCCTCATACATTTCACCCGAAATATTTTTCAGTCCGGCCAGAAAGATCAGCATGGAGGAACCGAATTGCCATACGGACAACGTGATCAGCATGAAGAGCGCCGCATTGGGATTTCCGAACCAGCTTACCGGGCCCACCCCGAAAAAGCCAAGCATGCCGTTGATAATTCCCGTATCGCTGAAAATGTTCCGCCACATGATGGATACGGCGACACTGCCGCCGATGATGGAGGGCAGATAGTACACGGTGCGGTAGGCGCCTACCATACGTGATTTCGTATTGAGAATCATCGCTACAAACAAAGCAAAGCCCAGGCGAAGCGGTACACCAACGAAAACATACAGCAGCGTTACCGTTAGAGAATGCACGTATTTCGGATCACCGGTGAACATTTTGATATAATTGTCCAGCCCCACCCAGCGTGGAGGGGCGAACAAATTATATTTGGTGAAGCTCAGGTAGAGCGAGATGATCATCGGCACCAGCGTGAAGCATAGGAAGCCGATCACAAACGGACTGATAAAGGCATAACCCGTTAAATTTTTGCGCAGCCGCTGTCCAAACGGCTTCTTCGCTCTGTAGGCCTGCGGATTAGCGGTAAGAGGATTGCTCACAGCCAAGGTCTCCAACTCCAATCTTGTTAGAATCACAGTATGGTCTTACACTCAGTTAACGGCTGGCGAGAATCTCTGTAGCCTCTTTACGGAACTGGGCAGCAGCGGCATCCGGCTTAATCTGTCCGAAGTTCATTTGCTCAGCAAGGTCAGTCAGCAGGGCTACCACTTCCGGCGAGCCTACTGGCGGGCTCATTGGAGAAGTCTTAGGCTCCATATCTGCGACAAATTGGAATACCTGCTTGCCGGCATCCGTCAGCTCCGTAGCCAGGGATTCTTTGATTTTGCTGGAAATCGGTACGCCGCGCTCACCCTTGATCAGCTTGTTGGCTTCAGCACTGTTGGTCCAGAAATCAATAAATTTAGCAGCTTCTTCTTTGACTTTGGAATTGGCTGTAATCGACCAATACATACTTGGCTGCATGTACAGCCCTTTTTCCATATCCGGTCCCGGCATTTGTGCCAGTGCCATCGGACGGTTAACAGCGATTTGCAAGGCCACATATTGGTTCGACCACTGCCAGACGCCGATGCCTGTTCCCTTAACAATGTCCGACTCTTCGATTACACCTTTGTTCTGGCTCAGTTTGTCTTGTGACGGAACTGCACCTTTCGCAATCAGGTCCGACAGCATCCCGAAGAAGTCGGTGAACAGCGCATCATCTTCATAACCAAGCCCGGAGCCGTCTGTGTTGTAGAGCGACAAGCCTTTGGTGCGCAGATAGTAGTTGAAAAAGACATCCGCTGCCATCGAGCCGTCAATGTAGAGCCCGGCAGATTTGGCTTTCAAGGCGATTTCCTTGTATTGATCCCAAGTCCAATTTTCCGGAATCGAATCCACGCCGGCCTTTTTCAAGAGCGCAGGGTCATAATGAAAACCAAGTACATTGACACCCAGCGGAATCCCGTACTGCTTGTCTCCGATTTTACCGGTAGCCAGGACATTTTCGTTCACGTCGCCGACCTGAATGCTTTTGTTCAGATAGGAGGTCATATCCTCCAATTGGCCGTTCGAGCCGTATTGATTGATATACGACACATCCATTTGCACGATATCGGGGAGACGGTTGGCTGCAGCCTGGGGAGCAAGCTTTTTCCAGTAATCATCAAAGGAAGCATATTCCGGTTCAATCTTTACGTTAGGGTTCTGTTCCTCATACATATCAATGACTTGCTGAGTATAAGAATGACGCGTATCCCCGCCCCACCAGGCAATCCGCAGAGTTACCGGCTCTGACGAGCTGCTTGCTGCTGGTGCTGACGCCTGGTTGCCCGCGGCGTTTGTGGCTGCCGAGTCCTTGGCGTTATTGCTGTTGTTCCCGCCACATCCGGCCAGCAAGGATAACAGCATGGGAACGGCCAATAATGCGAATCTCTTTTTCAAATTCAACTCTCCCCTTTTCGTAAAATGATAGTGAGCAGGAAGACCAGTTCCACTGGTAACGCTTCCATGTGTAAATTTTCGCAAATCCTGGTCCATTCTTGAATACAAAAAACCGTTATCTTTGTTCAATAATCAGGTTCATTCACCCGTCCCATTCACTTGCGGCTTCATAAAATCCGTTGGAGTTCTGCCGGTAACCTTCTTGAACACCTGGCTGAAATACTGGGCATTGCCGCCGAAGCCGTACAGCTCCGCCAATTCGAACACCTTCACATCTCCGCTGCGGATAATGTGCTCGGAGGCTTTGCCAATCCGGTAATGGGTCACATAGTTGGAAAATTTCTCGCCGGTCACTTTTTTGAAGATTTTCCCGAGGTAATCCGGGTTCATGTACAGCATTTCAGCGGCAACCGAGCTAAGAGAAAGCTCCGAATTGCAATAGTCCTCCTCAATAATGCGGAGCATTTTGTCCACGATGGAGGATTGGCGGGTTACGAAATGGCGGTCATACATCTGGGTGAGACGTCCGGCCTCTTTTTTGACAAAAGCTTTCAGACTGCTCAAATTGCCCAGCTCTGCCAGCTCCGCCAGTCCTGAAGTAAAAGTACTCCGCTCCTCAGGTATGCATAGTCTGATCATCGCCGAATAGAGCTGGAGCACATAGGAGCGGGTCACATTGATATCAAAACGCTGCTCTGATAATACGCCAAATAACCGTTCCAATTCAGCTTCGACTGCGTTTTGATCCCCCGCCTTAATTAACAGGCAGATTTGCTCCTCCTCAAGATCAATCTCGTTTTTGCCGCTCAGCTCATCTGCCGGGATATCGCTTCCTGTAATCAGACTGCCCTCCTCCAGATAAAAACGGTGATTCAGGCACTGCAGCGTCTGCCGGTACAGAGAGCGGGAGTGGATCATCCGGCCCTGGTCGCTAACCGCAATTGTGACATGGATTTTATAGAAATTATGAAATATCTCCTTCACTTCAGCAATCCGCTCGAGCAAATCGGCCTGCTGCCCCCCATCTTCCGGCTGCTCCAGCAGAATCAGCACATGAGAACCGATGGTCGTGCTGAGGAGCACCTCAGAGAGCATGTCCTTTGCAATATTTTGCAGCGCGAACAGATGCTCATATTCAAAGGAACCCTCCAAATGCAGCAGAATCAGCCTTACGCTTTTGTCGTCGAGCCGGGTGCCAAACAGCTCCTGATAGTAGTCGAGATCATAACTGCCATAGGTTTTATTGGAGATCCATTCCTTTAGAAACTGCTCTTTGACATGCGGCAGCACCTTGGTCAGCCTATGCTTCATCTCGGTAACGAACAGCTCACGGCTCTTTCGCTCATCAAGTTCCTTCACAAGCTCTATCAATGCTTCATGAATTTGCTGCTCATTGCAGGGCTTCAGCAAATAATGCTTGACCCCGTGCTGCATGGCGGTACAGGCATAATCGAAATCCTTGTAGCCGGTCAGCATAATGAACTTTATGGCGGGGAACTTTTCACTGCAGCGCTCAACCAATCCGAGTCCATCCAGTCCCGGCATCGAAATGTCGGTGATCACAATATCCGGGGCCAGTCCCTCAATTTTCTCCAGCGCCTCAATCCCGTTGCGGGCCGTCCCTGCAAGCTCAGTTCCCGCCTTTTCCCAATCCACCACCTGCGAAATCCCTTCCAGAATCAAGCGTTCATCGTCAACAAGCAGCAATTTATACATGTCTGACCTCTCCTCTCAAATAGGGGATACGCACATGAATCGTTGTTCCTTCTCCCGGCTGGCTTTCAATTTCCATTCCCCATTCCTGTCCAAAAACAAGCTGCACCCGCTCCGTAATATTTGCCAGTCCGATCCCTTCCCCCCGGGTCTGGATCTTGCCCTGCAGCAGCTCCCGAATGAATTCACCGGTCATTCCCGGACCGTTATCGCTGACCTTAAGATCAAGTGCACCCTCCTCGCGGGTAATGGAGATTGAAATCGTACAAGGCTCAATATTCGGTTCAAGCGCATAACGGATAGCGTTCTCGACCAGCGGCTGCAGCGTCAGCTTCGGAATCAGCGCATCCTGCAGCTCCTCCAGGATATCCATATGAAAATCCAGCCGCTCCTCAAACCGCGTGCGCTGAATAGTGATATAGCTTCGGACAATGCTAAGCTCCTTCTCCAGCGTAATCAGCGGATCTTTCAGCCCGATGGAGCTGCGCAGCAGGAATCCCAGCGCCTCCACCATTTCTGAAATTTGCGCCTGCTTGTTCACCTTCGCCAGCCAGTTAATAGACTCCAGCGTATTGTAGAGAAAATGGGGGTTGATTTGCGCCTGCAGCGCCTTCAGCTCCGTCTCCCGGATCACCAGTTGTTTGGCATAATTCTCATCAATCAGCTCTCTGATCCGGCGGATCATCATTTTGAAGGTGCGGTATAGCTGGCTTACCTCATCCTGGGCCGTTTGTGAGACGAATCCAAGCGCCTGCTCTTCCAGATTGTCCAGATCGCCTTTTTCGATCCGCTTCATTTTCTCCGTCAGCTTCGAGATGGGCCTTACCAGACTCCGGGCCAGCCGGTAGCCCAGCAGCAGCCCCAATAGCAAAATGCACGCGAAGACAAATACAACCAGTCTTTTGATAAAAGTAATCTGCTTGAACATTTCATTAAAGGGGGTAGCATTGATGTAGGTCCAGTTCATATAGGAGGAGCCGGTCTTGACTACAAAATACGTCCCTTTGCTGTAGCTGGCGGTACGGTAGGATTCAGGCCGGTGCACCTCTTTTGCCAGCTCCTGGGGTAACAGCAGCGGCTTCCCGGGATAGACGGTCCGGCTGTTCGCCTTATCAATGACAATAAGCTGACCGCCATCCTGCGTCATGCTGGTGCTGTCAGCTATAATCCGGTCTACGCGGATGCGGATGACCAATGTGCCCAGATTGTCCAGCGTAAAGGTCGAGCCGGTGTACGATTTGATCTGGCGCACGGCCAGCAGGGAGTTTTTGCTGCCTTGGGTGTACCAGACATTACTGCCCGCACCCGCTGCCGCAAGCGGTTTCAACTCATCCTGCAGCGATTGGGACACTCCCTCCCGGTTGCCCGCCGTCATTGCTCCACCGTTCGTATCCATCAGCATCATCGAGTAGACATACTTCTCTGCACCCGCAAAGGCTACCAGCCGGTTAATGATTTTGTTATGCAGGAGCTGCCTTTCATATGGCGAAGGATCATCCTGCAGCTGCCGCAGGCATTGCTGAATCTGCTCATCCGAAACTACCGTAAAGGACAACTGCTCCAATTCCTTAAGCTCATTCTCAATGCTGATCGAGGACATTCCCAGCACCTCAGATGATTTTTCATATATTTGATGGTCATAAATGCGGTATACATACTGCAGGAAGATGAGCGAAAACAGGAAGGACAGCAGGAGCAAAAATGAAATCAGCATGATCATTTTGTTAAAGATTCCGGAATTTTTGAAAGCGCTCTTATTTTGGGAGACCATAATCTTACTCACTCTGCTTTCTCTATGAATTTCTTATATTTTAAACGAAAGTTTCTACTTTGGAAATATAAACCAAAAGACCCGGGAACACAGTCCAATCCAACTGTACTCCCAGGTCTTTGGTTTAACTCTTTAGGGCAATCCCAATGCTTCGCCGCAGTATTGAATTAATTACCGGGTTCTCCTCAGCCCAGCATCATCCGGTCATCCGCCAGCTTATGCCCGCTGATGGACTCAAATTCACCCAGCAGGCGCTCGACAGTCAGGTCCTTCTTGCGCTCCTCATCAATATCCAGAATAATGGTCCCCTTATCCATCATGATCAGCCGGTTGCCTAACCGGATCGCCTGATCCATATTATGGGTAACCATCAGTGTCGTCAGCTTCATCTCACGGACAATCGACTCGGTCAGTCTTGTGATCAGCTCGGCACGCGAAGGATCGAGTGCCGCTGTATGCTCATCCAGCAGCAGAATCTGCGGCTGGGTGAAGGTTGCCATAAGCAGGCTGAGCGCCTGGCGTTCTCCGCCGGACAGCAGCCCCACCTTCGCACGCAGCCGGTTCTCTAGGCCTATGCCCAGCCGGCTGAGCTGGTCGCGGAACATCGTCCGCCGTGCAGAGGATACACCAAAAGACAAGCCCCGGCTCTGCCCTCTCTTAAAGGCCATCGCCAGATTTTCTTCAATCGTCATATGCGGCGCCGTGCCGGCCATCGGGTCCTGAAAGACCCGGCCGATCCAGCGGGCACGCTGGAATTCCGGCAGGCTGCTGATGGGGTTACCTTCAATGCGCACTTCGCCGAGGTCGGGCTTCATTACACCGGATATCACATTCATCAGAGTAGACTTGCCTGCGCCATTACTGCCGATAATCGTCACGAAATCTCCGGCACGCAGCTCCAGATCAATCCCCAGCAACGCGATCTTCTCATCCGGGCTGCCGGGATTGAACAGCTTGGACACGTTATCAAGCTTTAGCATTAGCCGTGCCCCCTCTCTTGCTGCGCAAAGCCTGCTCGGCAAGCTCAGCACTCCGTTTGCGGGCCGTGCTCTTCTGCTTCAGGAAACGCCGTACTGACGGGAAGACCAAAGCAATGATGACGATAATTGCCGTAATCAGCTTCAGATCTGAAGACTTCAGCCACGGCACGCGCAGGGCCAGCGCCACTACGATACGGTAGACAATCGAGCCAAGTACAACCGCCAAAGTGGCGCGGAATATAGTTCCGGCTCCGAAGATCGCCTCACCGATAATAACCGAAGCCAGCCCGATCACAATCATGCCAATCCCCATAGACGAGTCTGCAAATGAGGAATATTGGGCAATAAGTGCTCCCGAGAGCGCCACCATCCCGTTCGCCAGGCTGATGCCGAGAATAGTCGTTGAATCTGTATTGACCCCAAAGCTGCGGATCATCCGCGTATTATCGCCGGTAGCCCGCAGGGCAAACCCAAGATCGGTCCGCAGGAACAGATCCATCAGGAGTTTAACCGCAAGCATTACGAAAGGCATAACCAATAAAGGGTTAATAGAGCTGAACAGGGTATCCTCGCCCATAAGCGAAACATTGGGTTTGTTGTCGAGTATCCGCAAGTTAATCGAATAGAGGGCAATCATCATCAGAATACCTGACAGCAGTCCATTGATCCTTCCCTTGGTATGGAGGAGTCCAGTGCACATGCCTGCCGCCATCCCGCCTGCCAGCGCACAGAGCGTTGCCAGCCAAGGCGAATAGCCATGCGTAATCATCATTGCGGCAATCGCTCCGCCGGTGGTGAAGCTTCCATCCACAGTCAAATCAGGAAAATCAAGAATTCGAAAGGTAATATATACTCCCAAAGCCATAAAAGCGTAGATCAAGCCCATTTCTATGGCTCCAAGTATTGAATCATACATAGATGGCGTCCTCCCTGAAACGGATACCGTCCTTTGAAGATCAGCATATCCGTTTCTGCTTGTGTCTATATCTTATTGAATAATATTGTTGGCTTGGTCAACTACTTCAGCCTTCATGGCGTCAGTCACTTTAATTCCCTGCGCAGCCGCCGCTTTCAGGTTAAGGATGAGATCCAGCTTCTCCTGCTTCGTAACCTTCATATCGCCTGGGTTTTTGCCATTCTTCAGCACTTCCACAGCCATCTGCCCCACCTGGTAGCCATGATCATAATATTTGAACCCTACAGTAGCAAATGCACCCTTCTCAACGGTGTCGCGGTCTGCGGAGAAGAATGGAATTTTGTTGTCATTGGCAGTTTGAATAATCGTGTCCACGGCGCTTACCACCGAGTTGTCCAGTGTAATGTAAAAGGCATCGGCCCGGCCCACAAGCGATTCCGCCGCCTGCTTCACCTCTGAGGTATTGGTGATTGTTGCTTTGACCAGCTCAATGCCATGCTTGTCCAGCTCTTTCTTGGCAATGTCAGCCATAACCACAGCATTTGGTTCACCTTCGTTAATGATCAGACCCAGTTTTTTTACATTCGGGAACTGTGTGGCAATAAACGCCATCAGCCGTGTAATGGATTCAGGATTTGTATCGGATGCTCCTGAAACGTTGCCGCCGGGATGATCAAGATCCTTCACAATCTTCGCGTCCAGCGGGTCAGTAACCGCCGCGAAGAGAACCGGTGTATCCTTGCTTACATTCTGTACAACAGCTTGGGCAGAAGGTGTCGCGATACCAAGCACCAGATCATTCTTATCTGCAGCAATCTTCTGGGCGATGGAGAGGTTGTTGGACTGGTCCGCTTGCGCGTTCTCCAGATCGACCTTCAGGTTCTCGCCTTCGACGATTCCGGCATCCTTGAGCGCGGCAAGGAACCCTTCCCGGGTAGCGTCCAGCGACGGATGCTCAACGTATTGAGAAATAGCGATTGTATAAGATTTCTTGTCAGCAGTTCCTCCGTTATCCGCTGCAGCACTTGCACCCGCTGAAGGCGCAGCCGCGCTGTCATTATTTTTGTTTGCTCCGCAGCCGGTAGCGGCCAGCATCAGGCACAGGCTCAAGCTCAACCATATTTTCTTTGTTTTCATAAATTAACCCCTTTTCTTGTTACAGGATCAGCGCGTGCATCAGAGTAAGCGTCTCAGCAGTATCGCTTTCATATATAAAAGCGTTAAAGTAGAAGCCCTCACGAATCCCGCAGCCATGTCGCAATTCTATTAGACCTATATTATATAAAGGATGATTTTCCGTCAATGATTTATCACTGCTAGATTACAATTGTTAGAAGCATAGATTTTTCCATATCATTTGCTGCTGACATTCATTCCCTTCCCCCGATCCACATAAAAATTCACTCCCTGCGCAAACTTAGATTACAGTTCTGAACATGGAGCGTGCCATATGATAACTAATAAACCTATAAAGATTGCTGCCGCCGCCCTCCTCACTGCAGCTCTTGTATCAAGTACCGCCTGCAGCTACACTAAGCAAAAACAGACTCCAAAGGTCAATTCGATAACTCCTGCGGGTTCAAATGCAGGCAGCTACTATGAGAAATCCTCTTTCACTGACAAGAACGGCCTTTATTGGATTCCCTTAAAACCAGCGGCCGCATCCATTGGCTACCGGATGAAAGATGACACCTCGAGCGGAGGGTATGCCAAAATCGGCTATACAGACGTAATGTACATGCTGCGTCCTAATTCCCCCCATGTGTTCTCCCTCGGCCAGAAGGTTAAGCTGCAAGAGGCTCCCATGCGGCGAAACGGTCAAATTTATATCACTCCGACCGCGCTGTCCAAGCTCCTTCAAACCGAGGTAGGCTGGAATCCCAGCACTGGTGAGATCAATATTGCTTCGCCGACTGTGCGTGGAGACCATACAAAGGCCGGGACAACCGCTACACCAAAGCCTTTGCGCATTCAAAGTCTGTCCGCAGCGGACAGCAGCGAGCTGGTGGCATATGCCAAGAAGTTCCTGGGTGTTCCTTATGAATTCGGTGCAGGACCCTATGAAGAAACCAAGCGGTTTGACTGCTCCTCCTTCACCCGGCATGTCTTCAAGAAATTCGGGGTGGATCTGCCCCGTCTGGCCAAAGACCAGGCCAATCTTGGCACACGGGTAAACCGCGGTGAGCTTGCCGTAGGCGACCTGATTTTCTTCACGGTTCCCGGACGCTTTGATAACAATGCGATTCCGGGGCATGTCGGCATTTATATCGGAGACGGCAAATTCATCCACACCTGGGGTGATCCGGGCGTTCAGATCAGCGAGCTGGACAGCGGCTATTGGAGCAAAGTCACGCTGAATATGCAGCGGATACTCTAACTGGGCACAACTGGCATACACAAAAAAATGCAAGGAGATCAGGGCTTCGGACAGCCGAAGCTCATGAGCTCCTTGCATTTTTTAATGCATAAATCATGTTGTCGAACCCGGTAAAAGCATCCATTTGTTCATATTTCCCTTTTCCACAGCAAATTTAATTTGAAAAGTCCGGTTTACTGCGTTTTTCGTAGTTTATCTACTCTAAAGTCACTTTTTCGTGATCTTTTTCAGCAAAAAATTGTGTCTTCGATTTGGTTCACCTGTGGCTCCTATGTTATGCTTGATACACAAGATACAGTAAGGAGGTGATCCCAGAATGACATATATAGCGCGTTCGGCCTTATTCAGACTGCTTCGGATAATTCTTATTCCGCTGCTGCTGTTGTCTTTTACCGGAGTGCATTCACAGCACTTTCAGAGCAGCAGCCAGGAGCATACCCGCTACGAAATCGAACGGATTGAGCATAAAATGGTGCAGCCGGTGCGTACCCATTCATTGCAGCAGAAATCTCTGTCGTTATCGCGCTTGTCACCCCTTGGGATCATCCCGGTGCCTCCGGCGAAGGCTTTCGCTATTGTCCTTAGCGTATCCTTGTATCCTATCATTTACCTTATCCTGAAGCGGCGGCTGCTGTATCCGCTTAAATATACTTCACAATACGTATAACCACTTCCTGATCCGTTGTTAATACCGTGCTGAACAACCAAACACATCTCAACTGGAGGCTTGACTTTCATGAACTATAAAGAATCAGATTTGCCGGGAATCGGCAAGAAATTCGTACTGCAGACCCGTGGCGGCGACAAGCTTGTAGTGATTGTCCACGACGACGGCAGACGCGAGCTGTACCATTTTGATTATGATGATCCGGAACAGAGCATTTCTATGGTTACGCTAGATGATGACGAAGCACGCCATATTTCTGCCCTGATCGGTGGAGTCACCTACAAACCCAAAGCTCTGGAATCTATCGAAGTTGCCCTTGATGATCTGATCATTGAGTGGTACCGGCTGGAAAATGGCTTGGGCTGTGTGGGCTACAGCATCGGAGAATTGGATATCCGCGCCCGCGCGGGGGTAACCATCATTGCTATTATCGAGAAAAATCATCAGAAGCATATCAATCCCGGACCGGAAGTGGTGCTGAGCGCAGAGTGCACCGTCGTTGCCGCCGGGGAGAGACACCAGCATAAGCAATTCAAACACATTCTGCGGAACGGATGTGGTTAATGGATGAATCATTATATCGTTTTTGAAGTTGGATTGGCGATTGCCCTGATTGCCCTTGCCGGATTGATTTCCGCGAAGCTCCGTTTCTCCGTCATTCCTTTCTATATTCTGATCGGCATGGCCGTAGGTCCACACGCCTTCAAAATATGGCACCTCGACTTCCGTTTTATTGAAAGTGCTGCCTTGATTGAGTTCATGGGCAGGATTGGTGTGCTTTTCCTCCTCTTCTATCTCGGTTTGGAATTTTCCGTAGGACGGCTGGTCAAGGCGGGCCGTTCGATCGTAACGGGCGGTACGATTTATATCCTGATTAATTTCTCCCTCGGTCTGATCCTGGGCTGGGCTCTCGGTTTCCCGCTTGAGGAGATTCTGGTTATTGCCGGAATCACTACCATATCTTCAAGTGCGATCGTCGCCAAAGTTCTGGTTGATTTAAAAAGAACGGCCAATCCTGAAACCGAGATGATCCTGGGGATCATCATGTTCGAGGACGTCTTCCTTGCTGTGTATATCTCGATTCTGTCAGGACTCGTGCTCAGCGGCTCCTCTTCACTCGGCGGCGTGCTGCTGTCCGCCTTGATCGCTCTCGGATATATGCTGGCACTGCTTGTGATCGGCCGCAAGCTGGTTCCCTGGCTGAACCGGGTGCTGAATATCCGCTCCAACGAGCTGTTTGCAGTGGTCATCTTCGCCGCACTGTTTCTGATCGCCGGATTCTCCGAGACGATTCATGTAGCTGAAGCCATCGGCGCATTGCTCATCGGGCTGGTGCTTGCCGAAACCGAGCATGTCAAACGGATTGAAAAGCTGGTCATTCCGTTCCGCGATTTCTTCGGGGCCATCTTCTTCTTCAGCTTCGGGCTGACCATTGATCCGCTCACACTGGGCGGAGATGCGCTCTGGTACTCGCTTGCCGCCGTAATTGTTACCCTAATCGGCAATTTCGCAGCAGGGATGCTGGCGGGGCGCAGCGCCGGTCTGAGTCCGCGTGCCTCCTCCAACATTGGACTGACCATTGTCTCCAGAGGCGAGTTCTCCATCATCATGGCGAATCTGGGCAAGGCAGGCGGATTGCTGGCTATTCTTCAGCCCTTTGCGGCCATGTATGTGCTCATGCTGGCTATCCTGGGCCCCTTGTTAACCAAAGAATCCAAGATCATATACAAGCTGCTTGATAAAGTCTTCAGGTTCGAGAAGCGGCATCTTGCCCGCAAAGCCAAACAGTCTGCGGCTGTAATGGAACCCGAATAAAATTCCGGTTCTCTCCGGGAGAGAGGAGAACATGTGAAAAAAAGTCTGAACGGAATACCTCAGCCGCGCCGGCGCAAAGCTCTCCGTATTCTGGCCGTTATTGCCGGAGGCCTGCTTGCCGCTGCCGGACTGGAACTGTTTCTGATGCCTCATAAGCTTGTTCCCGGCGGTCCCGCCGGTCTGTCCGCCTTATTCGCGCATCTTACGGAAATGCGCCTTGGCTTATTTCTGTTCCTGTTCAATCTGCCGTTTATCCTGATTTCCCGAAGACAGATCAATCTGCGTTTCGCGCTGTATGTGATGCTTGGGTTAATCTGCCTGATCATCGGCTCTCTTGCCCTGCATCATGCCCCTGCCGCAGTCGGGGAACCATTAAGCGCGGCTATCGCAGGCGGGTTATGCCTTGGCTTCGGGATCGGTATTTCCATCCGCTTCGGCGGCATGAGCAGAGGAGCTGCGGACATGGGCTATACCCTGCTCAGCGGCAGTCCGCCCAAATCGGCGGAGATTCTTATTATGCTGTTAAACTGCGCCATCCTGTTGTATGGCGGACTGCTGTTCGGCTGGGATCAGGCGATGTATTCGATTATCGCCTACCTGCTGGCCTTCGAGGCTGTGCGCATCTCCTTAAGGGACCTGTCCCGCTCAAGGGCTATCTGGATCACCAGCACCCGTACTGAAGAAATCCGCCAGGCACTGCGTCTCTTGCTGGACCGCGAAGCCAAGCTCATTCAGGCTGCTGATCCGGCAGGCCAGCCGGGCACTCTGTTCTGTATCGCGAGCAAATTGGAGGAAGAAGAGGTGGCTTCCATTGTCCGCGAGTGTGATAAGGACAGCCAAATTGTTGTCCACGCGGCCGGCAAACGAAGACTGACAGCCCTCTTCCGCGACTAGCGTTCTTCTACAGCAAAAAAGCGTTCCTGCGATGATACCGCAGGAACGCTTTTTTGGTTTGTCCGTTTCAGCAGTGGTTCCTTTCAGCGGAACATGCCCCATAACTTGATCAGGTGAAAAGTGTTGCTGGGATCAATTTTTTGCGCGATAACAAATTTTACAATTTGGTCTTCCTGCACCGATGTCAGCCTCTCACCCAGAACTGCCGAAGCATTGCGCACCAGTCTTCGCACAACTGCTGTGTCCTGGAGCTCCTGCTTGGAAATTCCATTAATCATATTCTTAATGCGTTCTTTGACAGCCGGATTCTTCATCTTAAGCTTGATGCGTTCCACAAGCTGCGGACTGATTCCATATTGCTGATAACCCAAGCACAGCACCTCCAATCATATCCAATCATTCACAGTATATGAGGAGCAGCAGCGGCATGTGCCTGTTCAATCAATTAAATCTCCCTGGAAAATCTGCTCGTTCTGCAGATAACCCCGCAGCGGCGCATAATCGGGGGAGGTCCAGAACGCCGCATCCTTGAGCAGCTCTGCTGCATCATCACGGGCCATCTCAAGCACCTCGAAGTCAGCGGTCATATCCGCAAGCCGGAACTCCGGCAGTCCGCTCTGCTTCGTCCCGAAGAAATCCCCCGGTCCGCGCAGCTCCAGGTCCCGCCTCGAGACCTCAAAGCCGTCATCCGTATCGGTCATGGCTGTCATCCGCTCCCGCCCGATCTCCGACTTCGGATCGGCTATAAGCACACAGTAAGAGGCATACTGCCCCCGGCCGACCCGGCCGCGCAGCTGATGCAGCTGGGAGAGGCCGAAGCGGTCCGCATCCATAATAATCATTAGCGTCGCATTCGGAACATCGACACCAACTTCAACAACGGTTGTCGATACGAGCAGTTGCAATTCATTGCTGTAAAAAGCGCGCATGACCTCGTCCTTTTCCCCCGGAGTCATCCTGCCATGCAGCAGACCTACCTTGTAATTCGGAAAAGCCTGCGACATCTGAATATGCAGATCAATCGCGTTCTGCACATCCAGCTTCTCCGATTCCTCGATGAGCGGACAGATCAGATAAGCCTGCCGTCCCTGGTCAATCTCGCGGCTGACCAGCTTCAGGACCCTCTCCAGCAGATCAGGCTTGACCCAATAAGTTGTGATCGGAACCCGCCCTTTGGGGCGTTCTGACAGCGTGGATACATCCATATCACCGAAGACGGTAATGGCCAGTGTACGCGGAATCGGAGTCGCGGTCATCGTCAGCACATCCGGGTTGTAGCCCTTGCGGCGCAGCACGCTGCGCTGGTTGACGCCAAAACGGTGCTGCTCGTCGGTGACCACCAGCCCGAGTCCACGGAAGAATACGTCGTCCTGGATCAAGGCATGGGTGCCGACAACAATATCAAGCATCCCCATTTGCAGCGAGGCCAGCAGATCCTTGCGCTTGCGCCCGCTCACACTTCCCGTCAGCAGGCCTACTGTAATCCCAAACGGTTCGAACATCTTCGTTAGCGAGCGCATATGCTGCTCGGCCAGAATCTCCGTGGGGACCATCAGCGCCCCCTGAAATCCCGATCTTACTGTGGCATACAGCGCGATTGCCGCCAGCACCGTTTTGCCGGAGCCTACATCGCCCTGCAGCAGACGGTTCATGCAATACTGTGCCCGCATATCATGCAGAATTTCCAGTTCAACATGCTTCTGGGCATCTGTCAGCTCAAAAGGCAAACTGCGCACAAACTGGCGAACGGTCGCGTTGTCCACGGTATGCACTACACCGTCCATTCTGCCGCGGCTCAGGACACGGAAAGCCTGCACCTTGAGCTGGAACAGAAACAGCTCCTCGTACACCATTCTGCGCCGGCCCTGCTGGCCTTCACGTGTATCCTCCGGCTGATGAATTGTGGCAATCGCCCGCTTGCGGGACATGAAGTCATATTTCCGCATGATCGTGTGCGGCAGGATTTCCGGAATCATCTCGCCGTACTGCTTAAGTCCCTGATTGATCATTTTACGAATCCAGGATTGAGTGATCTTGCCCCCAACAGAATAGACCGGCTGAAGCGTGCCGATCTTGCCTTCCCCCCGGTCTGTAAATTCATAATCTGTAACCGTGATGGCGCTCCGCTTCTGATCCCATTTGCCGGTAAGCACAATTTCACGGCCGACCGTCAGTTGCTCCCGCACATAATGCTGGTTGAACCACGTAGCCGTGAACATCCACGGTTCCGCCACCATCTTGCAGCTTAGGCGCGACTTGCCTCCGAAACGTTGCAGTACGGGAATGCCAATGACCTTGGCAACCAGGGTCGCCTTGTCGCCATGCTTGACCTCGCTAAGCGAGCGGGGCCGAAAATCCTCATAGCGGAAAGGATAATACTCCAGCAGATCCTTCACTGTAAAGACGCCAAAGGCGTGAAGCTCACTTTGCTTTTGAGCGCTCACGCCATTTATTTGTTTCACTTCTATTGATTCGAGTGATAGCAGCATGTTCATCCCCTATTTACGCGGGCCAAATAAATACGGCTAAGGTTCCGTTGCCGACATGGCTCCCTACTACAGGTCCCACATTAGTCAGCACTTTCTCTTCCAGGGTAAAGTGCCCGGCTAGCTCCCTAAGGAACTCTTCGCCGGAAGCCGGTTCAGCCGTATGACCCACGGCCACATTGATTTTGTCCACACCCGGCAGATCTTTCTTGAACAGCTCGATCATGCGGGCTACTGCCTTCTTGCGGCCTCTCACCTTCTCGACCGCATAGATGATTCCTTCCGAATCAATGGAGAGAATCGGCTTAATATTAAGCAGCGTACCCAAAAAAGCTGAGGCTTTCCCGATTCTGCCGCCCTTTTGCAAATATTCCAGCGTATCTACGAGAAAATACAGCTTGCGCGACTGGCGCAGACTCTCTACTGTCTGTAAAATTTCCTCAGGGCCTTTGCCTTCCGCAGCCAATCTCGCCGCTTGCACCACCATGAATCCGAACCCGTAAGAAGCGGATAGCGAATCTATAACGGTGATTGCCTCCCCCTCCTCTTCCAGCATGGATTTAGCCAGAACAGCAGACTGGTAAGTACCGCTAAGCCCTGAAGAAATATGAAAAGACAGAATAGTGCTATCCGGGTTACGCTCCAGAATGCCACTATAAACGTTCATATATTGATCTGGCGATGGCTGAGATGTGGTCGGCAGTTGAGCTGCGCGGGGTAGACGCTCATAGAATTGCTCCGGTGTCATATCCACATTATCCCGGAAAGTCTCCCCGCCGAACATCAAGTTCAGCGGAACAACCTCTATGCCATACGCTTCCGCCATGGCCGGCGGGATATCAGAAGTGCTGTCGGTGACGATAACGGTACGATTCATGAATTTCTTCCCCTACCTTTCAACTTAAGGCTCAACTGAGAAAAGATAATAATACAGCGGTTGTCCACCCTCATGAATCTCAACTTCAACCTGCGGATAGGTCTCTTCCAGCCAGCTTTCAAGCGATGCCGTAACCTTATCTTCCGAGTCCGCCCCGGTCAACACAGTGACAATCTCATCGCCGTTCTCCAGCATATTAGAGAGCAGCGCCTGGCTTGCCGCCAGCAGATCATCCGCAGCGGTGACAATCTTGGAGTTCGAAATCCCGATATACTGGCCGGATTTGATCTCCAGATCCTCGATAACCGTATCGCGGACCGCATTCGTAATTTGCCCCGATTTGACCTGTGAAATGGCCTCAAGCATGTTGCTTGTATTGGCATCTACCGTATCTTCCTCCTGAAAGGCAAACGCAGCGGCAATTCCCTGCGGAATGCTCTTGCTTGGAATAACGGTGATCTCACGTTCACCCTCAAGCAGCTCCTTGGCCTGCTGGGCGGCAAGTACAATGTTCGAATTGTTAGGCAGAATGTAGACATGCTTCGCGGAAATAGACGATATCGCGTTCACGAAATCCTCCGTACTGGGATTCATCGTCTGTCCGCCGGACAGAATGGCATCTACGCCAAGGCTTCTGAAAATATCCGAGATCCCTTCCCCGGAAGAGACCGCAATGAATCCGTATAGCGCCATATCATCCGCCGGAGGAACCGCCGGTGACTGCACGCTGCTCTCTTCCTTCGGAATATCCGCAAATACATCCGGCATCGGCGCAATATCCATCCCTGCGGTCAGCAGGTCACGATGCTGCTCACGCATGTTCAGAATATGGATCTGGGTAATCTCGCCATACTGCAGCGCCAGATTCAGCACTTCGCCCGGAGTTTTGGAATGGACATGGACCTTGATGGTCTCATCATCCGAAATGACAATAATCGAATCGCCATTTACTGACAACGCTTTCCGAAAAACTTCCTCATCAAATTCCGCTTTCACGGCGCCGCCAAGCAACCGGTTAATGAAAAATTCCATATCATATAAAAATTCAATATCTTCCGTAGACAGTTGGGATTGTGCAGAAGACTGCACGGAGGACAATATATTCTCATGCTTAGTGAGCACCACTGCCGGTGCTGCGGCAGGAGCTGGAGCTTGTCCCTGAACAGACTGCGCTACTACTGCGCCACCACTCGTCAAGTACTGATGAAAGCCCTCATAAATGTACACCAAACCCTGACCGCCGGAGTCAACAACTCCAACCTGCTTAAGCACAGGCAGAAGCTCAGGCGTGTTGGCTAAGGCTTCTTTGGCTTTGGCCAGGACTTCAGTCATAAGCTCAGTTACATCTGTTGTGCGGCGTGCATAATAGACGGCATGTCTGGCCGCTTCTTTGGCAACGGTAAGAATCGTGCCCTCTACCGGCTTCACCACCGCTTTATAGGCCGTATCCACACCGGTCTGCAGCGCTGCTGCGAACTGCTGCGCATTAAGTTCATCGTATTGGGCTGCGTACCGTCCTAGCCCTCTGAACAGTTGTGACAAAATAACACCGGAGTTCCCCCGGGCGCCCATCAGGAGACCCTTGGACAATACTCCTGCACATTGGCCGACAGAGGCCGTATTATTTTTCTTCAATTCGTTCGCGCCTGCGGTCATCGTCAAATTCATGTTTGTTCCCGTATCACCATCCGGAACCGGAAAAACATTAAGGGAATTGACGTGCTCTGCATGCTGCTGCAGCTTTTCCGCTCCGGCGAGTACCATTGCGGTAAAATCTGTCCCGTTTATAGAACGCTTACTCAATGAGAATTCCCCTTCCTAACTTTATGCCTAATCAATTCTCGGATTAACTGGACATAATACACTAATCTATATTGTACTATAAGAGACTAAAGAAATAAATGTTTTTGAAGCGGTTGACGAAGCAATTTTTGCTGTGATATTATATTTAAGTATTGTTTTATGCAGGTGTAAGTAATCAAGGAGGTGTAATCTATGTCCCGCAAATGTTCTGTAACTGGCAAGAAACCAGGCAGCGGTAACCATGTATCCCATGCTAACAACCGCAACCGTCGTTCTTGGGGAGTTAACGTTCAGAAGGTCCGTATCCTCGTGAACGGCAAACCGAAACGCGTATACGTCAGCACCCGTGCTTTGAAAGCCGGTAAAGTTGAACGCGTTTAGTCTTGGATTATCCTAGACCTAGCGATATCTCATATGTAGCAAAAAGCACCCTTTACATTCGTAAGGTGCTTTTTTTCATGTTTTCTGTTCAGATTCAGCCTCAGTTTTTCTGAAAAGTATTCAAAATCGCCTTAACAAAACCTCCCAAAAATTTTGGCAGCTTGAACGTGTAAAATTTCATCCTTAACCCTCCAATCAATTCATGCCGTACGGTAGGAGACTTTCCCGGCTCTCGGCCTTTCGTAACGAACTGCAGACCTCCCTTGTTGAACAAAAAAAGGCTACATGAGATTTCTGCTCATGTAACCATGTTTATGCGCTCATAACTTGGCCTATACCTTAAGTCTAAGCAGGTTAAGGATTAACGGAGCGCCGCCTCTGCCGCTTCCCGAATGCCCTTAATCGCTGCTGCGCGGTCACTGCGTCCAAAGACGGCATTCCCGGCTACCAGCACGTCGGCGCCTGCCGCTGCAACCAATGGAGCCGTATCCTCAGCGATACCGCCGTCAACTTCAATGCGTAAATCCGTATGATTCACTTCCCGGGCCCACTCGCGGATTTGGCGGATTTTCCCCAGAGTATGAGGAATAAAGGACTGGCCGCCGAAGCCCGGGTTAACCGTCATCACCAGCACCAGATCCACATCCTCCAGCACCTCGCGCACAGCCAGCGCCGGAGTGCCCGGATTGATTGCTACACCTGCCATAAGACCCAGCTCCTTGATCTGATGCACCACACGGTGCAAATGGACACAAGCTTCGGCATGTACCGTAATCACGCTGGCTCCTGCGGCTGCAAATTCGGGAATATAACGTTCCGGGTTCTCGATCATCAAATGAACATCCAGCGGCAATGAGGTGTGTCCCTTCACTGCTTTTACAATCGCTGGTCCAAGAGTAATATTCGGCACAAAATGGCCGTCCATGACGTCCACATGGATCCAGTCTCCGCCACTGGCCTGGGCTTCTGCAACCTCTGCGCCAAGTGCGGCAAAATCGGCTGACAATATTGATGGTGCGATTGTAATCATAATGTTAGTACCTCCGCTTTTTATCTTTCATTTCATTGTAAAACAGCTTGTAATGCTCATAACGGCTGCTGGCGATGTCGCCTGCCTGAAAAGCTTCAATAACGCGGCAGCCCGGCTCATGCAGGTGGCTGCACCCGCGGAATTTACATTGTTCAGCATAAGGGGCAAATTCCCGGAAGCAGGTGGACAGCTCCTCCACACCCAGCTCCAGAAAGTCCAACTGGCTGAAGCCTGGAGTATCCGCCACAAATCCGCCTTCGCCAATGTCCATCAGTTCCACGTGGCGGGTGGTATGGCGCCCACGGCCCAGGCGCAGGCTGATCTCTCCTGTCTCCAGCTCAAGGCCGGGGACAAGACGGTTCAGCAGCGTTGACTTGCCGACACCGGATTGGCCCGAGAAGACGCTGATGCCCCCCGCGAGACGTTTACGCAGCTCATCGCTGCCCTCGCCCGTAAGGGAACTCGTCACCAGCACTTCATACCCAATACGCTCATAAAGTGCTTTGACCTGCGCAGTAGCTTCGCCCTCGTCATCGGCCAGGTCCTGCTTCGTGAGCACGATCAGCGTATTCAGGCCGGAATGCTCAATGTGCACCAGAAACTTATCCAGCAGATTCAGGTTCATGTCCGGCTCGCGTACAGAGAAGAGCAGCACAGCCAGCTTAACATTGGCAACCGGCGGACGGATCAACTCGGATTCCCGGGGGAGGATTTCATCGACCATGCCTTCCCCGTTCTCGGTCAGAACATAAATAATCCGGTCGCCAACCAGTGGCGTGATTCCCTTTTTCTTAAGTATTCCCCGTCCCCGGCACTGCACAGCTTCTTCCTCTGCTGCGATTGATCCTTCATGGAGCGGCTTAACGTAGTAATAACCGCTTAATGCTTTGACAATAATACCCTCAGGCATACATAATGAGCCTTCCTCTCCTGATATTGCACAAATGACCCAAGCCTGCAAGGTACCCGGGTCATTCTGCTGCTGCAGCCTTCTCTTGAGTAACTTCAGGATCGGCTGCCGCTTTTATCTTTTATTTGTCTTTCTTTTTTCCCTTGTCCTTAGCATTGGTTGTCACAAAACCTGTCTGGTTCGCCGCCCCTGTATTCCCTCCATTATCCGTGCTTGGAGGCAAAATCTCCGGTTCAATGGTCGGTTCGCTGGTAACCGGAGTATCAGTAGGCGCCTGTGTTGGTACAGGCGTAGGATCGGCCGGGAGCTCAGGTTGCGGCACAGTACCGTTTTTGGCATCCGCATATTTAATCGTATAGGTTGCGATGAATTCCCCATCCTGGTAGACGGAGATGGAACCGTCCTTATTAGGGGCGAGCAGCAAGTTCACCGACAACATCTGGCTCTTGGCAATCGTACGTGTTCCCCATTCCTGGTTCTCGCCATCCTTGCGCGCATCGGCATAGATAATGCGGATTTTGGTCTTCTTGCCCTTGCTTGATGGAGTGACCGGCACATTGAATGTATACTCCAATGCCTCAGGCGGGTAACCTGTGCTTACCGTAATATTAATTTTCTCGCCCGGTGAAGCAGTATCGCCCTTCTCATAAGGCCATTGCTCTATTACCTTGCCTTTATCTACAGTGAAGCTGGATTCTTCTTTGATTTCACCCAGCGCAAGTCCTGCTTCCTCCAGCTTGGCTTGGGCCTCTTTCTGGGTCGAGCCGACGAGATCCGGTATCGGCGTAGTCTCTTTCCCCTGGCTGACAATCAGCTTGATGGTCGCCGTCTCGGGATCATAATCGCTGCCGGCGGCCGGCTCAGAGCTGATTACCTGACCTTCAGGATAATCCTCGCTGAAGCGCTGGTCCTGACTGATCCGGCTTTGCTCCACCCCCGCCGCAATCAGCATCTTCACCGCATCATCATAGCTTTTGGTAGAAAGCTCGGGCATTTTGGGCAGTACTTTGGCGGTGCTTACAGTAAGAGTGATATGTGTGCCTTCTTTGACCATAGTATTAGGATTCTTACTTTGCTTCCATACGATGTTAGGCTCGAAATTCGGATTGTATACTTGCAGCGGAGGCTCCTCCGCGATAAGTCCAACTTCAGTGAGGGCCGCTTTGGCGTCCTCAAAAGATTTGCTCGTCAGGCTTGGTACCGCCACTTCGTCAACAGCAAGCTTGGCGTTCACATACCATACCACACCGCCCATAGCCAGCAGGATAATCAGCGTGAGGCTAATCCACAGCACTGGGCGTCCCCGCTTTGCCTTACCGGAACCCGATGACGCAGCTTCCTCTTCGCGCCAGCCTCTGTCATCTCCCCCGCCGCCGCTGCGGCTGCCGAGTCCGCGCTGCAGCGGCTTGATTGCCGGAATAATCCGCGTTCGATCCTCGTCATCATCATCATTGAACATGGCCTTGGCCTCACTCCGCCGTTCCGGCAGCAGGCAGGTCTCCAGATCATGGAGCATTTCTTTGGCCGACTGGTAACGCTCGTCGGGATTTTTACGCATGGATCTTAATATGACATTCTCAACGCTTTGCGGAATCAGCGGATTCAGCAGGCGCGGCTCCTCAAACTCCTCCTGAAGATGCTTCAAGGCAACACTGATCGGGCTTTCGCCCAGAAAAGGAAGTACTCCAGTCAGCATCTGATAGAGTACGATACCTAGAGAATACAGATCTGACTTTTCCCCTGTAGTAACCCCTTTGGCATGTTCCGGCGAGAAATAATGAACCGACCCCACCACTGAGCCTGTCTGGGTAATGGTTGTAGAGGTGACAGCCCGGGCAATCCCGAAGTCCGTCACTTTCACCCTGCCATTGCGGCCAATCAGAATATTATGCGGCTTGATGTCGCGGTGGATAATCTGATTCTGATGCGCATGATCAAGTGCGTCACAGATTTGGGATGCAATGCGGATGGATTCGTCAACCTGCAGCGGAGCCCGCTCTTTTATAATCTCATTCAAATTCTTGCCTTCGACATATTCCATAACAATATAATGAATTTCATCTTCTTGTCCCACATCGTATATACTGACCACATTCGGATGCGATAATGATGCAGCAGATTGCGCCTCCCGCCGAAAGCGGCGGATGAACTCCTCATCATGCACAAACTGGTTACGCAATACTTTGATAGCGACGTTCCGGTTAAGCAGTATGTCATGTGCCCGATAGACGAGCGCCATGCCACCTCCCCCGATCCGTTCGATGACTTGGTAACGGCCGCCCAATTCGTGACCGATCATCTACCCCACTCCTTTGTTTCGGGCACTGCGGCCTCTCCTTGATGTTCTAACATAGCGACGCTGATATTATCGCCGCCACCGGCAAGCAATGCCAGTTGAAGTAATCGGTCCGCTCTTTCCTCTAACGGTATTTCGAGGATTCCTGCAACCTTGCCCAAATGCTCCAAGCTGACGAAATTGCTCAGTCCATCGCTGCATAGCAGCAAAAGTTCTCCAAGTTCCAGGTTAACAGGAGCCAAATCGGCCACAACCTCGGCATCCGTCCCAAGCGCTCTTGTGAGCACATTGCGGCGCGGATGGTTGTCAAGCTCCTCAAGGCTGATCTGTCCGCTCTTGAACAGCTCATTGACCAGCGTATGGTCCTCGGTTAACTGAATTGCTGCACCGTCCTTAATCAAGTAGGCTCTGCTGTCTCCGATATGGCCGATATATCCCGCCGGACCCTTCAGCAGCGCGGCAACGACAGTTGTTCCCATGTTATGGTACTTCTCGTCACTTGAAGCCTCTTGGTAGACCGTGCTGTTAGCTTCCAAAATAGCGGCAGACAACGCTTCGCGTAAGCTTTCCTCCGGAAGATCAGGCAAGAGCCCGTCCAGGGCATTCTTCATTGTCTCCAGAGCAAGACGGCTCGCGGTGTCGCCAGCCAAATGTCCACCCATTCCATCGGCGATAATGCCGAGGGTATAACCGTGGCGTGTCACGCCGATCCAGACCGAATCCTCATTGACGGTACGTACCCGGCCAATGTCGCTGGCATGAACTGTTCTGATCAAATATCCTCACCCCAACTCCATGTGTTTGGCGCGCAGCTGTCCGCATGCGGCCGCAATATCATGGCCCTGCTCACGGCGGATGGTTACATTCACGCCGTGGTCGGCCAGAACACGCTGAAATTCAAAAATATCATTGCGGGAAGTCCGTACATATTTGCGCTCCGGCACATGATTGACCGGAATCAGGTTGACGTGGCATAGCATGGTCTTAAGCACTCCGGCTAGCTCCTCCGCATGCTCCTTCTGATCATTGACGCCGCCAATAAGCGCATATTCGAAGGTGATGCGCCGGCCGGTCTTGGCCTGATAATAACGCAGAGACTCGATAACATCATCAAAAGGATAACGCCGGTTGACCGGCATCAGCTTGGAGCGCAGCGCATCATTGGGCGCATGAATGGAGATCGCCAGATTGATCTGGGTATCTTCATCGGCAAATTTATAGATGCTTGGCACAATCCCGCTGGTGGAGACTGTAATATGCCGCTGGCCGATATTCAGGCCCTTCTCATGGATCATCAGACGCAGAAATCTCATCGTCGCATCATAGTTCTCAAAAGGCTCGCCTGTCCCCATGATGACAATGCTGCTGACGCGTTCGCCGCGCGCATCGAGGATCTGCTGGGAGCGGACAACCTGAGCTACAATCTCGCCGGCTGTCAAGTCACGCTTAAGTCCTCCAAGCGTAGAGGCACAGAAGGTGCAGCCAATCCGGCAGCCCACCTGCGTCGTTACGCAGACGCTGTTGCCATAATTGTGCTTCATGATAACTGTCTCAATCGCATGATCATCATGCAGACCGAACAGGAATTTCACAGTGCCATCCTTGGACTCCAGCTTGGTAATCTCGGTCAATGCCGTAATTCTGAACTGCTCATTCAGCTTGGCGCGCAGCGCTTTGGACAAGTTGCTCATGGACTCAAAATCATTAACGCGTTTTACATACAGCCAGTCGAAAATCTGCCCGCCGCGAAAAGCTGGCTCTCCGTTGTCCTTGGCCCACTGCTGCAACTCTTCCAGCGAAAAATCATATATTAAAGGTTTCATCAAAATCAGCACCTGTTCTTTCTTAAAGTATAAAATTTCTTGGCTATACGCTATGTCATTTCTTCTTAAAGATATGCGTATTATTTCTCATTCTTCCTATTTTAACACAAATATTAGAGACGGTAAAAGAAAAGCCCGCCGCGCAAGTAAAACCCTGCGGGCGGGATACCTGTAAATGCCTTGCCGTTTTACTATATTACAAGAGCCGTTCCAGCCGGGCGATGTAGAACCCGTCACTGCCGTAATGCTGCGGGAGAAGCTGTATTCCCTCCCCTTCAGCCAGCGCGGTGCCTTCGAGACGCTCCCATACGGGAGAGCTGAACGTGACAGATGCAAAACCGGGATTGTTCTTCAAAAATTCAGCAACAATCCTGCTGTTCTCCGCCTGCTCCGTGGTGCAGGTACTGTAGACCAGCACGCCTCCGGGCTTCAGTAGTCCGGAGACCGATTGCAGCAGCTCGCCCTGCAGATCAGCCACACTGGCTATATCCTCAGGCTGCTTGCGCCATTTGAGGTCCGGCTTGCGGCGGATAACGCCGAGGCCGGAGCAGGGAGCATCCAGCAGAATCCGGTCAAAGGATTCCGGTTCAAGAGCCTCCGCAAGCAGGAGCGCGTCACGGCTGCCTGTACTAATGCAGTCCAGTCCAAGCCGCTGCGCCTGGTCCGCGATCAGCTTCGCTTTGTGCGGATGCAGATCGTTAGCATAAATGTAGCCTTCGTCCTTCATCAGCTCGCCCATATGGGCGCTTTTGCCTCCGGGGGCGGCGCAGCAGTCAAGCACACGCATGCCCGGCTCCGGCGCTACTGCTTCCGCAACCAGCATCGAGCTCTCATCCTGTACGGACAGAAGGCCGTCCTGGTACCAAGAAGTAAGCGCCAGATTGCCGCCGCCTTTTACGACGATGCCAAACGGGCTTACCTGCGAGGCGGAAGCATCCAATCCCGCCTCAAGCATTTGCGCAAGCAGCGCGTCGCGGCTGATCATAGTAGTGTTCACACGAACGCTGACCGCAGGCGGTTCATTGTTGGCTGCGCATATGGCTTCAGCCGTATCCGCTCCATATTCGGCTGTCCAGCGCTGAACCAGCCACAGCGGGTGTGAATGCAGAATGGAGATGCGTTCCTCGCGGCTGAGATTCTCAGGAATCACCGGCAAATCACCGGCACGCAGCACGCTTCGCAGCACACCGTTCACCATTCCGGATATTCCCTGATGTCCTCGTTTCTTGGCTATATTCACAGCCTCGTTGACAGCCGCATGCGATGGAATGCGATCCAGATACATGATCTGATACAGGCTTAATCGCAGCAGATTGCGCACCCAGGGCTGCAGCTTGGCTATTCCCTTGCTGACGAACCCTTCCAGCACATAATCAAGCGTGATCATCCGCGAGATGCTTCCGTACACAAGCTCTGTAGCCAGCCCCGAGTCCTCACGGCTGAGTCCCGACTTCTGCAGACTGCTGTTCAGCAGAAGATTGCTGTACGCGCCCTCCTGCTCGACACGGACAAGAATATCAAGCGCCACCTCACGGGCAGTCGCAATTCCCGGTGTGCGTGTGCCGCCGGGGCGGCTATTCTTCCCTGCAGCACCTGTAGTCTTGCGCGCATTCCCGCCGGACGGCTGAACGCGCCGCCCGTGCCCGCCTGCGCCGCTATTGCCCGCGCTCAACCTAGCACCGTCCCGGGCTTCAGCGTCCCGCCGCGGCTGAAATCAGCGGCGGTCATGGCTTTTTTGCCCGCAGGCTGCACCGAGGTAAGCAGCAGGCTGCCATCCCCTGTCTTCACTTCAACGCCACGTTCACTTACCGCCAGCACCGTACCGGATGCAGCAGCACCGCCGCCGCCATTCCCGTCAGGCTTAAGCGCAGCCCACACCTTGAACGTCTCGCCATTCCAGAGCGTAAACGCACCGGAGAAGGGCACCAGCCCGCGTATACGATTGTAGATACTGCGCGAGCCTGCGCTCCAATCAATCCGTTCATCTTCTCTGCTGAGATTGGGCGCATAAGTGGCTTCACTGTCGTTCTGCGGCGTAGCCTGCACAAGACCGCCAGCGAGGCGCGGCATTTCCGCCTTAAGAAGCTCGCGTCCGGCAAGGCTCAGCTTCTCAAACAACGTTCCCGAGGTGTCTTCATCCTCAATCGGCACCTGAACGCGCGAGATCATGTCGCCTGTGTCCAGACCTTCCGCCATGTACATCAGCGTGACTCCGGTGACCTTCTCGCCGTTGATAATGCAGCGCTGGATCGGAGCGCCGCCGCGATATTTCGGCAGCAGCGAGCCATGCACGTTCACACAGCCATTCTGCGGGAGTTCCAGCACCGATTTGGGCAAAATCTGCCCGTAAGCCGCCGTAACAATCAGATCCGGCTCATAGGCGGCCAGCTCGGCCACCGCTTCCGGCCGCCGCAGCCGCTCGGGCTGCAGCACCAGCAGCCCCAGAGACAGAGCCGCCTCCTTCACCGGAGAAGGCGTTAACGTCTTCTTCCGCCCCTGCGGACGGTCAGGCTGAGTGACAACAGCTACAACCTCGTAGCCTTCATCCACCAGCATCTGCAGGGAAGGCACCGCAAAAGCCGGAGTACCCATGAACACTATCTTCATATCAATCACTCCTCAGTTTCGCTGCGCTCAGCCGTATACTCATAGACCTTCTCGGCTATATCCGTGAACAGCACTCCGTTAAGATGATCAATCTCATGCTGAAAAGCCCGGGCCAGCAGTCCGCTTCCGGTGATTGTAATTTCCTGGCCTTCACGGTCAAGACCGCGTACAGTTACCGTCTCCGCGCGGCGCACATCGCCATTCAGGCCGGGAATACTCAGGCAGCCTTCCGGGCCGAACTGTTCGCCTTCCTTGCTGATGATCTCCGGATTAATCATCTTGATCAGACCATGCTCCTCATCGGCATCGACTACGATCAGCCGTTTCAATATACCAACCTGCGGCGCAGCGAGGCCAACGCCTTCAGCGTCATACATAGTATCTGCCATATCATCAAGCAGCTTTTGGACATTAGGGGTAACCTTGGTTACTGTTTTCGCTGTCTTATGCAGCACTTCATCCGGTTCTTTCACGATCAGCCTGATTGCCATTACATAAACACCATCCTTGAAAATTTCTATAGTAAAACAAAGCTGTATATCAGCATAAGCCCGATAATTCAGACCTCAATTCCCAACTTATTGTAACACGTACGCCATTTACATCAACATTTGCGGGTCTACATCCAGACTGATCTGCAGCCCAGTGTCGCGGACCGAATCCTCAAGCTCCTCCGCGACCTGCCGGGCCAGTCCGATGGCATCAATGGAACCCCGCCATTTGATGATGCATTGGAATCTGTATCTGCCCTTAAGCCGGGGCAACGGGGAAGCCACCGGACCCAGCAGATCCAGCGCATCGGCGGACAGCTTATCCAGACTGCCGTACCAGCGGAGCTGTCTTGCCTTGCCTTGAATATTGAGCGCATAATTCTCAGCCATCCGCAGCAGCACAGGAAGTTGCTCATGGGACAGTGTCACCAGGATCAGCCTGCAATATGGGGGATAGTGCAGCTCCCTGCGATGCTTCAGCTCTTCACGCACAAAGGAATGATAATCATGCCCGCTGGCATGAATGATGGAATAATGCTCCGGCGTATAGGATTGTACTACAACCTCCCCCGGAAGCTGATGGCGTCCCGCTCTCCCCGCAACCTGGGTGAGCAATTGGAACGTCTTCTCGGCTGCGCGGAAATCCGGCAGATTGAGCGCAGAATCCGCAGTAATGACACCGACAAGGGTAACGTCGGGAAAGTCGAGTCCTTTGGCCACCATTTGCGTGCCCAGCAGCACATCGGCCTTCTTGTCCCTGAACTGGCCCAGCAGCTTCTCATGCGAGCCCTTCTCCGTTGTTGTGTCCACATCCATCCGGATTACCCGGATGCCGGGAAACAGCTTGCCCAGCTCTTCTTCAACCCGCTGCGTTCCTGTGCCGAAGAAGCGGATATGCTCGCTTCCGCATTCCGGACACAGCTTGGGCGAAGGCTCGGCATGACCGCAGTAATGACAGCGCAAATTATCGCTGCGGCTGTGATAGGTTAGCGAAATATCGCAATCCGGGCAACCGGCGACATAACCGCAGCTGCGGCACATCACAAAGGTCGAGAAGCCTCTGCGGTTCAGCAGCAGCACGGTCTGTTCACCGCGCTCCAGCCTGCTCTCCAGAGCAGCATGCAGCCTGCGGCTGAACATGGAACGGTTGCCTTCCTTCAGCTCATTGCGCATATCGGTCACATGCACCTTAGGCAATTCATTGCCCAGCGCCCGGCTGGGCATTTCCAGAAGGACAGGCGAGAAATGAATGTCGCTCTGCGCCCTGGCGGCATGATAGCTCTCCAGGGACGGCGTGGCGGAGCCAAGAATCACCGCAGCCCCGCATTGCTCAGCCCTGCGTACAGCAACATCACGCGCATGGTATTTAGGATTCTCCTCCTGCTTATAGGAGGACTCATGTTCTTCATCCATAATGATCAGGCCCAGATTGACAAACGGGGCAAACACCGCCGAACGGGCCCCCACAGCTACATTCGCCTTGCCTTCGCGGATTTTGCGCCATTCGTCATAACGTTCGCCGACTGACAGGCGGCTGTGCATCACCGCTACCCCGCTGCCGAACCGGCCCTTGAACCGCTCCACCATCTGCGGAGTAAGGGCAATTTCAGGAACAAGCACTACCGCCTGTCGTCCCTGATCCACACAGCGCTGAATGCACTGCAGGTAAATTTCTGTTTTCCCGCTCCCTGTAACCCCATGCAGCAGAAAAACCTCATGCCGCTGCTCTTCAACGGTAGAAGCGATTCGCGTATATACAGCTTCCTGCTCTGCTGTAAGCGGCAAAGGCGTGCTAGGCTTGAAATCACGGCCCTGGTAAGGATCGCGGTACACCTCAATTTCACTAATTTCAATGAAGCCCTTGTCCTCCAGCGCCTTCACGGTTCCCGCAGTAACCTGCAGTACCGACAGCACATCCTTGAGCGGCATCGGCAGTGTTCTTTCCATGTCGATCAGGAAAGAGAGCACTTCCTTCTGCCGTGCAGAGCGTGCCGGGAAGCTGGCAAGCGATTCACGGGCAGCGGCGAGGCCGATTGCCAAATCAACCGCCTTCAGCTTTTTTTTGCCCATCTTATCCTTGATCGACTGGCTCTCGGCAAGCACGCCCCGCCGGAGCATGAACTTCACCGTCTCAGCCGCTTGCGGAAAGGCCCGGGTCAACTGCTTCATTGAAACCTCGCCGTTTCGCCCGACAAATTCGGTAATCCTGCGTTCCTCCTGGTCTGTCTCCAGGAACATTGGAAACAGCTCATCCATCGGGCCGCCATCCTCTTCCGCCGCATCGCCGAGTATAATCAACCGCTCGGCTTTGCCCTTCAGGGCTGTTGGAAGCATGGCCTGGAGGGCAGATATCCGCCTGCAGGCATATCTTTGACTCATCCAGTCTCCCAGCTCCACAAGCTCGGGAGAGAGGGGCGGAAGCAGATCCAGCACCTCTTGAATCGGCTTCAAGCCGGAATTTGCACCGCTTACCCCCGATTCTACCGAAACAACAAATCCCTGCACCGTCCGATGTCCAAACGGCACGGCTACCCTGCTCCCCACTTCAACCCACAGCAGGAGAGCGTCAGGAATCAAATAATCAAACGGCCGGTCGGTGCTGCGAACAGGAACATCGACAATGACCTTGGCTATTTCCATTATAATGCGGCTCCCGCAATGCGCTCAGCCGCAAGCAGCAGCAACTGGCGCGCCACTTCATCTTTGGATACGAGCGGCAGATCCAGCACTAATCCGCCCGCATCATAGATGGACACGATATTGGTATCCGTCCCGAACCCGGCGCCTTCCGTGGAGACATCGTTGGCTACAATCAGATCCAGATTTTTGCGGACCAGCTTGTCCTTGGCATAAAATTCGGCATTTCCCGTTTCGGCGGCAAAACCGATCAGGTACTGCTTATCCTTGATTTTCCCCAGGCTTTCGAGAATGTCAGTCGTCTTCACCAGTTCAAGCGTCAGCGTATCGCCACTCTTCTTAATCTTGGATTCCGCACTTTCTCTAGGCCGGTAGTCCGCCACAGCGGCAGCCTTAACCAGAATGTCACAGTCATCCCAGCGGCTTATTACCGCCTCATACATATCCTGTGCTGATTCTACCCGGACAACGTGAATTCCCGGTTCCTGCGGCGGCGCTTCATCTGTACGCGCTGCGATCAAGGTAACATCGGCTCCCATTGCGCGTGCTGCGCGGGACAGGGCAAAGCCCATTTTGCCGGAGGAGTCGTTAGATATGTACCGTACCGGATCAATGCGCTCGATTGTTCCCCCTGCGGTGATAATGACTTTTTTACCGGCAAGAGCTCCTGCGGCGGCGTTAGCCTGAGCTGCAAAATAATTTTCCACCACGCTAACAATCGCTTCCGGTTCCTCCAGGCGTCCTTTTCCGACATACCCGCAGGCGAGCAGGCCTTCGCCCGGCTCAATGAACTTCACTCCACGGCTGTGCAAAGTGTTAATATTGGCGAGCACCGCCGGATGCTGATACATATGGACATTCATTGCCGGCGCCACCATCACAGGAGCGGTTGTCGCAAGCAGAGTGGTAGATAACATGTCATCAGCCAGACCATGCGCCATTTTAGCGATAATGTTGGCTGTAGCCGGTGCAACAAGCACAAGGTCGGCAGCATCGGCCAGATCAATATGTGAAATTGAGGACGGATCGCGCTCCTGAAAGGTATCGCTATAGACGCGCTGCTTGGACAAAGACTGCAGTGTCAGCTCGGTAATGAACTGCTTGGCCGATGCCGTCATAATGACATGAACCTCGGCCCCTTTTTGCGTCAGCTTGCTGGTCAAAGCCGCTCCCTTGTAAGCAGCGATTCCCCCGGTAATTCCCAGTATAATCGTTTTGCCCTGTAAGCTCTTCAACATGGTTCCCCCCTGTTCCTCACCCTATATTTTGAGAAAAAAATAACAACCTTCCGGTTGTCAGGTACAGCCCGGTTCGGGCTATTCTCGAGCTGAATTTGTACGATTTGATCTACTAAGCCAAGCAGAAACGATATCAGCCTCTCTGAGGACGACATCGTTTCTGCAAGCGACCCTGTTCAAAGGCGATGTCCGCTTGTACAGGGCTTAGCAGGAAATTCGGAACTACTCTTCGCCGCGTGTTACAACAATACGGTCTTCATAGATTTCTTCCAGAGCAACACCCACGTATTTGTGCGATTTCGGCGCTTTGATCTCAGTCTTGCCGCCTTCACGGAGCGATCTTGCCCGGCGGGCGGAAGCGACAACCAGCGAATACTTGCTGTCTACTTTGTTTACCATTTCATCAATAGAAGGATATAGCATGTAAGACACCTCTTCATCTTTTACTGTAACTATGATCTTATAACTGTTGCGCCTGTCATCTCACCTTACAATGTTCGGCGATAATGATGCTTTCTATTCGCTTGCAGGCCAGATCAATCTCATCGTTCACTACTGCATAGTCGTAATGCCGGATCAGGCCGATCTCATCCTCTGCCACGGACATACGGTGGCTAATGACATCAGGATGCTCCGTGCCGCGCCCGCGGATGCGGTCCTTCAATTCATCCATGGAAGGCGGAAGAAGGAACACAAAGATGCCCTCAGGGAATTTCTCCTTGACCTTGAGTGCTCCCTGAACCTCGATCTCTAAGATAATATCTTTTCCACTCTCGAGTGTTCTCTCTACAAAGTCACGCGGAGTCCCGTAATAATTGCCTACGTACTCCGCAAATTCAAGCAGCTGGTCAGCTTCAATCATCGCCTCGAACTGCTCTTTCGTTTTGAAAAAATAGTTAACTCCGTTCTCCTCGCCTTCGCGCGGCAAGCGTGTAGTTGCGGATACGGAATAGACAAGCTCGGGCATCTTCGGCCGCAGCGCGGTACACACGGTACCCTTACCGACACCGGAAGGGCCGGACAAAATGATCAGCAATCCTTTTGACATAGTACACTCCATTTGTTGTTATTCGTCATTATCGTCATCTTTGCTGGACAAGCGGTGCGCCACGGTCTCCGGCTGAACCGCCGAGAGAATAACATGATCGCTGTCTGTAATGATAACAGCCCGCGTCCGGCGGCCATACGTGGCGTCGATCAGCATATGCCGGTCTCTGGCTTCCTGGATGATGCGTTTGATTGGTGCAGATTCCGGGCTGACAATGGAAATAATGCGGTTCGCCGATACGATATTTCCAAAGCCGATGTTGATTAATTTAATTGCCATGTTCCGGTTGTTCCCCCCATAGGTTACATCTTTGCTTACTCAGATACCTGTCATTCAATATTCGCTGCTTGTTCACGTATCTTCTCCAGCTCGGCCTTCATCTCAAGCGTAAGGTTCACCAGAGTCAGATGATTGCACTTCGACCCGATTGTATTCGTCTCCCTGTTCATCTCCTGAATGAGAAAGTCCAGCTTGCGTCCTGCGGGCTCGCTCCCCTTGAGCAGAGCCTTGCATTGTTCAAAATGACTGTTCAGCCGGGTAAGCTCTTCATCAATATTACAGCGGTCGGCAAAGATAGCAATCTCCATTCCAAATTTATGCTCTTCAAAAGGGAACGTCCCGTCATTCAGCACGCTCAGCCGCTGCCGCAGCTTCTCGCGGTACTCGCTTACCACAGCCGGAGCAAGTCCGGCCATTTCGGTATGCAACGCCTCCAAATGGGTCAGCCGCAGCGCAAGATCAGCGGCAAGATAACCGCCTTCCCGTGCGCGCATCTCCATCAGAGAATGCAAGCTCTGGTTCAGCCCAAGCTCAAGGACTTCCGCAAAATCTTCAAACGAGGCCTGCGTGTGGGCATCCTCCTTGAATTCCATTACACCGGGCATAGAGAGCAGGTCGCGAAGGCTCAGCTCACCCTTAAGTCCAAAATCATCTTTCAGCTGCTCCGCTGACTTCAAATAGGAACGCACCGCTGAACGGTTCAGCACCTGTGCAGGAGCCGTTTCTTCGGTATGTTCCCTACTAATGATGACATCTACCCGTCCCCGTTTGATATGAGCTTGAACCTGTCTTCGCAGCATATCCTCATAAACCGTCCAATCCCGGGGCATCCGCAGCACAACTTCGCAGTAACGGTTATTCACCGATTTGACTTCGAACGTAATCTTGTAACCGCCGAATTGCAGGGATGATTGACCGTATCCGGTCATGCTAAATGACAACGGAATCACATCCATTACACTATTGTAATTGATAATTACTAGCGAAACAAGGGGGACAATTTGCGCCCCTGTTTCTCCCACACGTACTCCAGAAGCTGCACACTCATATCATAAAACATAAATGGCGTCATCAGATAGATGCCGTTAAAATGCGCCATAGCCGCATCCAGCAACTCTTTGGCAATCCGTACGCCCTCTGCGCGGCCCTCTTCTCCTTCCAGTCCCTCCATACGGCTGCGTACCTCAGGGGAGAGCTGGATGCCGGGGACCTCATTGTGAAGATATTCGGCGTTGCGCCCGCTCGCCAGCGGCATGATGCCGATAAAAATCGGGATATCGAGATGCCCGGTAGCCTTCGCGATACGTTCAATCAACTCGGAATCATATACCGGCTGAGTCATAATATAATCCGCGCCGGAGGCAATCTTTTTCTCCAGCCGTTCTACCGCCTTGTCCAAATGTTTGACATTAGGGTTAAATGCCGCGCCGATGACGAAGTTCGCTTTCTGCTTCAGCGGCTTGCCGGAGAAGGCAATGCCGTCGTTAAGCTGTTTGATCATCCGGATAATTTCGAATGAGGTCAGATCGTAAATCGAGCTTGAGCCCGGCAAATCCCCGAAGCGGGCCGGGTCGCCGGTCACTGCCAGCACATGATCAATGCCGAGGGCATCGAAGCCCATCAGATGAGACTGTGTTCCGATCAGATTGCGGTCGCGGCAGGCGATATGCACCAGCGGTCTCAGCCCCGTGCGGGCCTGAACCAAATGCCCAAGCGCCATGTTGCTCATCCGGGTCACCGCGAGCGAGTTGTCCGCCAGCGTCAGGGCATCCGCCCCCGCTCTGCGCAGCGCATCCGCGCCTCTCATGAATTTGGCAATGTCCAGGTCACGCGGCGGATCAAGCTCTACGATTACCGTATGCCGCTCCTTGACCAGATCCACCAAATTCGGCTCACTGCCGTCACGTCCCTCATCTTCACCGAGATGCTCCTGTACGGCGATCCGCTCCACCTTGGTGTGTAGAGTTGGCTCTGGCAGAGGCTGCGGCGCATAATCCTTCAGCGCTGCAGAGATTTCTGCAATATGCTGTGGCGTTGTGCCGCAGCAGCCCCCGATAATCCGGCAGCCCATATCCGCAAAGACCGGAGCCATCTGGCCGAAATATTCCGGCGATGCTCCATAGCGGTACTGTCCATCTACATAATCGGCAATGCCGGCGTTCGGATATACCGAGGCAGGAAGCTTAAGGCTTCCCTGCAGCGATTTGAGCGCCCGTTTGATCCCATTCGGTCCGGTGCGGCAGTTGAAGCCGATAATATCCGCCCCGTCCTGCTCCAGAATATGAAAAGCCTCCTGCAGCGTCAATCCGTCAAGAGTACGAGCAGTCTCGTCCACCGCCAACTGGCAAATCACGGGAACCTCGCTGAGCTTGCGGACCGCCCTTAGCGCCAGATGCAGCTCTTCCACATCGTAGAAGGTTTCCAGCAGGATGCCGTCCGGCTGCTCTTCAAGCAGCGCGGAAAATTGCTGGGCATAGAACCGCTTCAGCTCCGAGCTGGACAGATTAGCCCTTTTGCCGGCCCGGATCGAGCCTACCGCACCTACGACATATCCTGCATCACCGGCAGCCTGCCGTGCAATCCGCATACCGGCACGGTTAATTTCATTTACCTTGGCCTCCAGGCCAAACTTGGACAGCTTATCATAATTGGCCGAATACGTATTGCTCTCCAGCAGCACCGCCCCGGCCTCAATATAGCTTCGGTGTACATCCTCAATGACCCCCGGAGAGGTCAAATTCAATTCTTCATAGGAGATGCCGACAGGGAAGCCTTTCTGATACAAGAAAGTTCCCATCGCTCCGTCTCCGACCAATACGTTATTATTCCATGCAGAGCGCAAATCCGGCTTCACCGCAAGAACCTCCCCTATCAGACCATAGTTTCATACTAATGTAACATAAAACGGGATGGATGATAAGCTTTCACAGGTAAAAGCGAAGCATTGATAAAGCGGAAATTGCATGACGGCGGGGGAAATGATTCATACTAGCTGAAAGTGATTCAATAGGGGGAAGTATTCCATGAAGAAAAAAACCAGAAGGCAACTGCTGAAAAAATACACAATAATTCTGCTGCTGGCCGCGCTCTCTCTACTCTATTTATATTTTGGCGACTGGCTCTTCGGCTATGGTATGGGGAATATCAGGTACATTTTGAACTATTTATTGTATACCGCTTCCGAAAAGCTGGCCGCCGTGATCATGCTGCTGTGTCTCATCATCCCGGATGCCGTCTGCTTCATTCGGGGAAGTCAGCCCGGGCGGCGGGCCGAGAAATAACTTCTCAGCAAAGAGATCAGAATCAGAACAACCGGAACGGCCAGCATGAAAAAAGGGAACACCGTGTACAGCAGCCTTCCGCCCTCATCCAAATGCTCGGTAAAGCTGCGGGCGTCGAGCATGGAGGTGAACAGAATGATCAGCGCACAGGGATAAATCATTCTGCGGTAGGCGATTCCGAACAAATCGGAAATCCCGATCAGCGCTGCGGCAAAAAATACAGCCATTTTGAAAAATACTCCGATAATGAGCACCATGACCACAAAGATATCCACGCGCTGAATGAAGTCCGAGATGGAAATCTTGCTGATCGTCGGCATGAGCGGCAGCGGAGAACGTTCCACAATATCTGCCCCCAGCACCGAAATGTTTAGAGCCATCGTATAGCTGAGCATCAGGGCTGCAGACAGCATCGCCGCCGCGATGACCCAGGGCCCTTTTTTGGAATTGGAGAGCAAGGGCATCAGCATGGTAAAAGCAATCATTTCGCCAAAAGGGAACATGTAGTTTTGTTGCAGCACGGAACGAATCACAGGCTCTGCCCCATCCTCCAGCATCGGAAAGAGGCGGTTCAAATCAACAGACCCTGAGAGCACCAGCATAATTGTGCTGAATATGCCAATCAACAACACTAGAATCAGAAAAACCATGGATGTCCGCGTAAGAACTTCAACACCTTTATGCAGCACATAAGCGCTTGAAAGAATCATCAGCGTACTTAGAATGAACAACGGGGTATTATGCATCGTAGCCATCGCCAGCATAGTGCTGCCATCGCGCAAATCCCGGCCTGCCAGACTGATGTACAAAATAATATACATTAACGCAACCGGAGCTCCGATGTATTTGCCCAGCAGCTTTCTGGCATAACCTGTTAAGGGCATTTCAGGATACTTCCGGTACAGATAGGCATAACCTGCAAAAACAATTACACCCGCCACGCTGCCGAATAAAATGGAGAGCCAGGCATCCCTGCCCGCTGCCATGCCCAAATTAACGACAAGCGCCGTCCCTAACTCGAACAGCAGGGTAATGCTGAAGAACTGGACAAGCCCGACTTTTACGGTTCCCATAATCTCTCCCCTTCCACTCTCATTAGTAAACCTGGAATGAATTCTCGCGCATATCTGTATGTCTGATTACGGTGTCCGCATCAATGTTGACGTTACAGGCCGCAAAGATTTTCTCCCAATGATTTTTCACCTTCTTCCATCCGCGCGGATTTTCCCGCTCCACCACCTCACCGAAGCCAAGGTAATCACTTCCCAGCTTTCGGGCAGAGGCAATCGCGGTTTGAATTTGACTGCGGGTTTCTTCTGTCAGTTGATCCGACAGCCTTTCCAGTACTTTCGGCGAGGTAAGGTCAAATGAATTGGGAGACTCCTTAAGAGCCGCCTGCTGGGTAATTTTGATGTTAATAACGGGATGCTCCGGGTCCTTTGCTGATGCGGTAACCGATACCTGGGATTGATAGACATTAAAAGCCAGATATCCTTTCTCATTTTTTATCACTACCGGAAACTCTTTGGTTTTGTTGAGCAAAAGAACTGTGCCGAGCGCGGATTTCCCCTCAAGCCAGCCTCTCAGCTTATCATCCTTGAAAGCCGCCAGTTTGGAAACTCTCAGAATTGTTTGCGGTGCGATGGTTTTCAAATTGTCGTTGGTGTCCGCGCTCTCTCTGTTCCCGCTTGTAAAAACACCGTTAATGACCGGTCCGCCGCCCCTGATTTGAATCCCCCTGATCACATCATCGACCTCCATCTTGAAATTGTAGCCAAACTGCTTCGAGGTGGTAGCCAGCTTTTCAACCAGATCACTCGAAGGAATCTTGCTGAACACGGTCATCGTTGACATCACTTCGCGGGCCGGCTGATCCTTGGAGACAAAAACCAGGCTGGTCATCCGCATATCGCTCTCCCGTTCCATCACATCCAGCATGTCCTTGATGCCCTCCCGGGCAAATTTCTCGGAAATCACTATAACCCTGATATGCCCGAGGGATAAGAAACGCGCCGTCTGCCGCGAAGCATTCGCGAGCGCTTCATACATTGTGCGTCCGCTGCCGGTATATAAGGCCACCGGTGAAGTATTCCTGGTTTTTTCCCCGGAAATTTCTTCTGACACAATGACCTGAAAGGAAAGCATATATTTCTCGTCATCCGAAGGCCCCCTGTCGATGGCAACTCCGGATACGATCGCCCGGCGGTTAAGCTCGACACTGTCCCAGCAGCCGGTGAGCACGAGCGGCAGCAGAACCTGCATAGCTGCAAGCAGTGTGAAAGCGAGGCTTCTAATCTTCATCAAGCTGATCTCCTGTTCCAGATTTCCCTGCGGTCTTGTTCTCACGAATCGGCGGCGCCAGCGCTTCCTCATTTCCCGTTGTCACCCGCATAAACTTCGGCAGCTCGGCACGCATCTGCTGCGGTGATTTACGGGGAGACATGAGCCAGAGCGGCATTCTTAAGATCGTATCCTTTTGGCCTTTGACAGACAGCGGCACAAACGGGGACAAATACGGGATACCGAAGGAGCGCAGGCTGTTCATATGAGCTACCATCACAATCAGCCCCAGGGTCACGCCATAGAAGCCGAACATCGCGGCAAGCAGCAGAAAAGCAAAGCGGATCAGTCGCCCGGCAATGGCCATGTTGTACGCCGGAATCGCGAAGCTGGCAATCCCGGTCAAGGCGACTACAATCACCATAATCGGGGCGATAATACCGGCCTCGACGACAGCCTGCCCCAGAATCAGCGCCCCGACGACCGAAACGGTCTGTCCAATGACACGCGGCATCCTAACTCCGGCTTCACGGAGGATTTCAAAAGCGCTCTCCATCAGAAGAGCCTCGACAAACGCCGGGAACGGCACATTTTCCCGTTGAGCCAGTAGACTAACGAGCAGCGTCGTCGGAATCATTTCATAGTGATAGGTCGTCAGCGCAATGTAAACCGCAGGCCCAAGAATCAGGACAATAAAACTTAAGTACCGTACAATCCGCATCAGAATGGCAATATCGAACCTTTGCGAGTAATCCTCTGCCGACTGGAAGAACTGGGTGAATACAGCCGGTAAAATGAGCACAAACGGAGTCCCATCGACAATGATCACTACCCGCCCTTCCAGCAAATTGCCGGCGGCAACATCCGGACGCTCCGAATTATAGATCGTCGGGAACGGAGTAAAGGTCTTGTCCTGAATAAGCTCTTCGATAAAACCGGACTCCAGCACTTCATCCATAGCAATCTTGTTCAGGCGCTCCCGGACCTCGCGGAGCAAATCCTCTCCTGCGAAACCCTCTACATACATTAGCGCCACAAGCGTCTGTGTTTCGCTCCCGATCTTCATATACTCCAGGCGAAGCTTGGGGGACTTGATTCTCCGGCGGATCAGGGAGATGTTGGTGGCGACTGATTCGACAAAACCATCCTTCGGGCCTCTGACGACCATTTGCGAGGAGGACTCGCTGACCGATCGCCATTCACCGCCCTTCGTTGCGCACAGGATTGCCGCACTATAGCCATCAAGCAGAATTGCCGTATCCCCTGAGAGAACCGCCAGCATAATCTCTTTCCAATCATCCATGATTTCCGCCTCACCGATCTCCAGGGCCCTGCTCAGAATCATGCCTGGGAGCTTGCCGCTCCCGTCGTCACTCTCTGCACAGTCCATGATCAGGCCGTCCGTACTCACAGCAAGGAGTGAGCCGACCACAAATTCGTTCACAGCGGTGGAGTCAACCAGCCCGCTCAGGTGGACAGCTGCGGCGCGGATGCGGTGAGGCCCGCCAAGCTGGACCTCCCGGATTTTGAGATCAGGGCTGTTTCCAAGCTCTGACTGAATACCTGCAAGGCTCACGGACAGCTCCGTAGATAATCTTGAAGGTCCGCTTATCTGCGATGAACCGGATTGTTCACTCTGCGCCGTTTTGCCTCTGCTTGCAGCATTCCTCTTTGTGTCCATGTTAGCCCCCCCATCCATACTGGGTGCTATTATTTGCATTAAGCTCTTCCATTATTCGGGTGTTCTTCCACAGCGGCACAACAAAGATGCCCCGCAGGCGTCACGCTGCGGGGCATCTTTGTACCGTTCCTATTCGAAGATACATTAAGTTACAGATTTAGATTTCAACTGAACCCGTATATACAACCTTCGCCGGGCCGGTCATGTACACATGATTGTCTTGTTCGTTCCATTCAATAAACAGATCGCCGCCCTTCAGGCTGATTGTAGCCGAGCGGTCGGTCAGACCGTTCAGCACGGAGGAGACCAGCGTAGCGCAGGCACCGGTGCCGCAGGCGAGTGTAGGGCCGGCGCCGCGTTCCCAGACACGCATATCCACATGGCTGCGGCTGGTTACGGTAGCGAACTCTACATTAACTTTTCTCGGGAACAGAGGATGCACCTCCAGCTTAGGCCCCCAGGTGTTCAAATCAAAACCTACGGCATCGTCCACGTAGATTACACAGTGCGGGTTGCCCATGGATACGGCGGTGAACTTGAACTCAGTTCCGTCCGTTTCAATCGGCTGATCCAGCACAGGCTCGGCATCAATGGCAACCGGAATTTGCAAGCCGGACAATACAGGCTCGCCCATATCGACTGTAACGGTCTCCACTATGCCATCCTTCACCTGCAGGGATACTTTTTGCTCACCGGCGCCAATCGTTTCAATAACAATCTGCTCTGAGCTGACAAGACCGTGCTCATAGACGTATTTGGATACGCAGCGGATCGCATTGCCGCACTGCTCCGCTTCCGAGCCGTCCGAGTTCATTATGCGCATCATATAATCTCCGCGCTCTGAAGGGAGAATGTATACCAGGCCGTCGGCGCCGATGCCGAAGAACCGGTTGCATAAGGTAACCGCAAGCTCCGAAGCATTGCCGGGCAGCTCCTGCTCGCCGAATACGATGATAAAGTCATTGCCTAAGCCATGCATTTTGGTAAATTCCATTGAAATTCCACTCCTAATAACAAAGTATCGTGAACCAAGCATACCTCAAGGAGTGGGTTTAAGCTATTGATTTTATGCCGAAATTTTTGTACTTTTTATCATTGCCCGTCCGCCGCTGCGGCTGCGGTTCTTCTTGCCTCCCCACACGCTGCCCGCCCCCATTACAAATGTAGGGATTCCGGCGGCGACCAGCACCAGGCTCCAGTCGCGTAAGCCGAGCGGCACAGTCTTGAAGACCGGCTGAAGCGGCGGCAGATACATCACAGCCAGCATTAGCAGAACGGATGACAGCACAGCAAGCACCAGAAATTTGTTCTGGAACGGATTGCGGTGGAACACCGAGCGCGAGCTGCGGCAGTCAAAGACATGGATCAATTGTGCCATAACGAGTGTTGCAAAAGCGACCGACTGCGCCCGGATTAGCTGCGCCGGACTGCCCGGGTCAATCCGCAGCGTCAGCCAGAAGGCGGCCAGCGTGCACAGACCGATCAGCAGCCCGCGGCTGATGATTTTCCAGCCGAGGCGACGGGCGAAAATGTTCTCCTTCGCCCCGCGCGGCTTATGCTCCATCAGGTCCTTCTCGGGCTGGTCCACACCAAGCGCCATAGCCGGCAGTCCGTCGGTCACCAGATTGACCCAGAGAATCTGAATCGGAACGAGCGGCAGCGGCAGCCCCAGCATCATGGCGAAGAACATCGTCAGGATCTCTCCGACATTGGAGGCGAGCAGATAGCGGATAAATTTACGGATATTCTCGTAAATATTCCGCCCCTCCTCAATAGCAGCGACAATTGTGGAGAAGTTGTCGTCGCCCAGTACCAGCGCGGAAGCTTCTTTCGTTACATCCGTACCGGTGATGCCCATGGCTATGCCGATGTCCGCCGCTTTGATGGCCGGCGCGTCGTTGACACCGTCTCCGGTCATCGCCACCACATGGCCGTGGCGCTGCAGCGACTTGACGATGCGCAGCTTGTGCTCCGGGGATACCCGCGCGTATACATACACATTATCCGAGACTTTATCCAGAGCATCGTCATCCATCCGGGAGAGCTGGCTGCCGGTCAGCACGGTTCCGCCGCGCTGCAGGATGCCGAGCTGATGGGCAATCGCCTCGGCTGTTGTGCCATGGTCGCCGGTGATCATCACCGTCTTGATTCCGGCACGGCGGGTAACACTGATCGCATCGCGGACCTCACGCCGCGGCGGGTCGATCATGCCGGCCAGCCCAACGAACACAAGCTGGGCTTCCGCTTCCTTTTCGCTCCCCGCCACTTCTCCTGTGCGCATATCGCGGTAGGCCATCCCCAGCACACGCAGCGCGCCGGAGGCCATCTCCTCGTTCGCTTCCAGCACCTTCTGGCGCAGGGTTGGCGTGCAAGGTACAACACCGCCCTCCCACAGCATATAGGAGCAGCAATTCAGCAGCACGTCCGGCGCCCCTTTGGTGCAGATCATCCGTCCGCCGGGATGGCTCACAACGACAGACATCAGCTTGCGTTCCGAATCAAACGGAAATTCCTTCTCCCTTGTATACGTTACCGCCAAGGTCTGTGCGGTCAGCCCCATCTTCGCGGACAAGGCGACCAGCGCGCCTTCAGTCGGATCGCCCTTCAGCTCCCATACCGACGACTGGCCCGCAGGGCTTTTATCCGCTTCGCCGCCCTTTTCCTTACCCTTGCGTTTCCCGCGTGCTTCCCCGGAAAAGGTCTCTACGATCTCCGCATTGCTGCACAAGGCGCCAATCTGAAGCATGCGCCGCAGATTTTGATCATTTTTCAGATCAATGGGCTTGCCCTTTTGCAGCACATGCCCGCTCGGAGCATAACCTTCACCGGTGACCTCCAGCTTGCGTCCGGCGTTCCATAGCTGCGTCACTGTCATTTTGTTCTGGGTCAGGGTACCTGTCTTATCAGAGCAGATCACCGAGGCGCAGCCGAGCGTTTCCACCGAAGGCAGCTTGCGGACAATGGCTTTGCGCTTGATCATCCGCTGCACGCCCAGCGCCAGTGCAATCGTCACAATGGCCGGCAGCCCTTCCGGTATAGCAGCGACGGCAAGGCTGACTCCGGCCAGGAACATGCCCGCCGCCGGCTGGCCGTGCAGAATGCCCGCAACGACAACGACAATCGTTAATCCTAGGGAGACATAGATCAGAATTTTGCCGAGCTGCTCCAGCCGGTGCTGCAGCGGCGTCTCCTGAGATTCGGTATTCTGAATCAAATCGGCGATTTTGCCCATTTCGGTATCCATCCCGGTACGGACAACAATCGCCTTACCGGTCCCCCTGGTGACCATCGTGCCCAGGAAGCCGATATTTTTCTGGTCGCCAAGCGGAATCTCCTCGGCATGAATCGCTTCCGAATGCTTGGAGACCGGTACGGATTCACCGGTTAATGCCGACTCCTCGGCGTACAGCGCGCTGCACTGCAGCCAGCGGACATCGGCGGGAATCCGGTCGCCGCTCTCCAGCAGCACAATATCTCCGGGGACCAGCATTTTTGCCGGAATATGCATAAGCTTGCCATCCCGCAGCACCTTCGCGGACGGTGCGGAGAGCTGCTTCAGTGCCCGCAGCGAACGCTCGGCACGGAATTCCTGCACAAAGCCCAGCACCCCGTTCAGCATAATAATGGCGACAATCGTTATTGCATCCAGGTATTCACCCAGCAGGCCGGACACCAGCGTTGCTCCCATCAGCACCAGCACCATGAAATCCTTGAACTGGTTCAGGAGCAACGTCAGCGGGGATACGGCCTTCCCTTCCGACAGCTCATTGTGCCCGTTCTCCTTCAGCTTCTCTGCGGCATCCTCTCCGCTTAGGCCCGACTCCGGATGAACGCTGAACATCTTCTGCAGTTCCTCTGCACCGAGCCGGTGCCAACTTTTTTGTTCCATAATCCTTCTTTCCCCTCCCGGTCGTTTCTTGACTTCCGGCGGCGCACAGCTTTTCCACCTGTTCATGTCCAAGTGTATTCATGGTCGTCCCAAAATATCACTGAAGACAGGCTTCTCCTTTTGCGCAAAAGTGTCAAAGTATGGCATCATAGAGAAGAGAACATTATTATCAGGCGACAGGAGAACATTATCATGGCATTAGACGGCATTGTAACCAGAGCGATCGTGCACGAGCTTGAACCCTTTATTGGTGCACGCATCGGCAAAATATATCAACCCAGCACCCACGACCTGATCTTTATCCTTCGGGGCTCCGGCGGCGGCGGCAAGCTGCTGCTGTCGGCCAATCCGACATACCCGCGCCTTCATCTTACCGACAGGAACAGCATCAATCCGGCGGAAGCCCCGATGTTCTGCATGCTGATGCGCAAGCACTGCGAAGGCGGAACCATCGAGAGCATCAGCCAGGTCGGCATGGAGCGCATCATTCATATTAATGTCCGGACCCGGGATGAGCTGGGGGATGTATCCGCCAAAAAAATCATCATCGAGCTGATGGGCCGGCACAGCAATATCATTCTCACGGAGCTGGCTACCGGCACCATTATCGACGGGATTCATCACGTCACGCCATCCATCAGCAGCTACCGCAATGTAATGCCGGGTATCGCCTACATCGAACCGCCGCAGCAGCATAAGCTGAACCCGCTTGATGTTGGCCGCGAGGCATTTCTTAATCTTGCGGCTGCCGCCGAGGAGGAGGCGCTGCTGGCTGGCAGCAAGGAAGAGCAGGAACCCGAGGAAATGATCGAGGGCGAGCTGGCCGACCTCTTGAAATCGCTGGAGGAGCCGAAAGCCTCAGGCTCCGGGGGACCAGCGCCATCCGCCGATCCTATAGGCTGGATGGTCCATGCCTTCAGCGGCATGAGTCCGCTGATTGCCGGGGAGATTGTACTGCAGCGCAAGGCTGCAGCTTCGAAGAGGGACGCCGCTGGCGCCGCGCATAGCGGTTCATCAGCGGAGGGCAGCGCCCGGGCAGATGCGGCTGCATTGTGGGAAGCCTTCGATGCGGTTCTTGCGCCGGTGCGGGAAGCCAGATTCTCCCCGATGTCCGGCTTGAACGCCAAAGGCAAACCGGTCTTCTCGGCGATTCCGCTCTCGCTTTCGGATGAGCATGTGAAGCACTACAGCACCATCAGCGCCTGTCTAGAGGATTATTACGGGGATAAAGCCGAACGCGATACAGTAAAACAGCGGGTCAGCGACCTGATCCGGTTCCTCGGGAATGAACGGAGCAAAAATGTCAAAAAGCTGGCGAATTTGCAAAAGGATCTCGACGAAGCCCAGGATGCCGATCAATTCCGCATCTGGGGTGAGCTGCTGTTCGCTTCACTGCATGCGGTGTCCAAAGGCGACAAGCAAGCTACGCTTGTGAATTATTACGACGAAGACCAGGCGGAAATCACCATCCCGCTCGATCCGCTGCTGAATCCTTCGGACAATGCGCAGCGTTATTTCAAGAAATACAACAAATACAAGAACAGCCTGCTGGTGATCAACGAGCAGCTGCTCAAGACCCATGAAGAGATTACCTACATGGAGACGCTGCTGCAGCAGCTTGCCCACGCTTCACTGAACGATATCGAGGAAATCCGCGACGAGCTGGTGAGCCAGGGCTACCTGCGCGACCGCAGCAAAAAAGGCAAAAAGAAAAAGAAAACCGCCCGCCCTACGCTGCAGGTGTTCACCTCTTCTGAAGGCGTGGATATCTATGTAGGCAAAAACAATCTGCAGAACGAGTACGTCACCAACCGTCTGGCTTCTGCGAATGACACCTGGCTGCACACTAAAGATATTCCCGGCTCCCATGTCGTGATCCGCAGCGAATCCTTCGGGGACGCCACACTTGAAGAGGCCGCACAATTAGCCGCCTATTTCAGCCAGGCCAAGCAGTCCAGCAGCGTTCCGGTAGATTGCACCCTGATCCGTCATGTCCGCAAGCCAAGCGGGGCCAAACCCGGATTCGTGATCTACGATCACCAGAAGACCCTATTCGTTACCCCGGATGAAGAGCGGATCAAAAGCCTGCCGAACACGCTTAGAAGCTAACAGCAGCCACTGAATGTAATGGCGATCACGGATGGCCGTCTGCCATCCTAACAAGTAGAAACGGCTACGCCGTCCATGTATTTTCAAAAAGAACCTCCAGCCATGTGCGGGTCATTCTCATGCCCGCCATTCGGCTGGAGGTTCTTTATATTCCAGTGAGCGGAGTAAGCTGCCGCTTCCCGCGTATGCAATTCTATCGTCCCAAGCACCGCTGCAAGCTGCTCAGAGCTGCTCCGGCTTCTGTTCAAGCTGTCTGAGCTGGGACAGCACAGCGGCCGGAACCGACACGCTGCCGATCTCACCGTGGAACACAACACCCTGGCGTGCTCCGTGGAAATCCGAGCCTCCTGTGACCAGCAGGCCAAATTCATTCGCCAGCGCCAGATAACGCTCCTCGTCCTCACAGCTGTGATCCGAATGATACACTTCAATTCCGCGCAGAGCGCTACGCTCTATGATACCGCGCACCAGTTCGTCATCCCCGTAGATGCCGGGATGGGCAAGCACTGGTGCGCCTCCTGCTTCCACGATCCACTCACAGGCCAGCTCCGGCGTAATCCGCGGCGGCGATACGTAGGCTGCAGCACCTTCAGCCAAATACTTGTCAAAGGCGTCCCGCATATTCTCCGCCGCACCCAGCCGCACCAGTTCATCGGCAATATGCGGACGGCCGACACTTTCGTCCGGCTTCAGTTCACGGCCTATGCCTGCTATTACCTGATCCAGCGTGATCCCTATACCCAGCCCCTGCAGCTTGGCAATAATGGCATCATTGCGCCGGGCCCGCGTATCCCTCTGCTCGGCAAGCCGGGAGAGGAACAGCTCCTGCTCCGTGTCGATGTAATATCCAAGCACATGAATCTCTTTGCCGCCCGCACGTGTGCTGATCTCGACACCCGGAACAACGGTAATTCCGTATTTCCGGCCTGCTTCCAGCGCTTCCGCCACTCCGGCTACCGTGTCATGGTCGGTGATCGCCACCGCTGCGAGCCCTTTTTCATGGGCCAGCCGCACATTTTCCGCCGGAGGCTGCATGCCGTCCGAAGACAATGTATGAGTATGCAGATCGCAGCGGCCTGCCAATCCGCCGCTATCTTTTAAATGATCATTATGGTTCGCTTGTTTCACCTGTCCGTCACCTCACTGTTCAAGTTAATGCCCCATTCCGGCTTCCCATTCCTCACGAAGAATTCCCATCTTGATTGCATCATAATACCCGCCGCGCACAATCCGCGCTTTACGGACCCGCGCTTCTTCGATCATGCCGCATTTGGCGGCCAGCCCCATCATTCTCACATTGCCGGACCACGTGCCAATCCCGAGGCGGACCGTATCCATCGCTTGAAACAGATAACTCATCCACATCCGAAACGCTTCAGTCCCATATCCGCCAGACCAATAACGCGAATCATAGATTGAGATGCCGATCTCGAACCAATTCGTTTCCTCAGACACCCAATACCTGCTTACCATTCCCTTAAGTTCACCATTGATCTCGATGATCAGGCGGCTGCGGGGCGTATCTGTACCCACCAGTTCGAGTGTATTAGCGAATTTCGGTTCGAAAGCTTCATAGCTTTCCCATTCCCGCTGGTAATACGGGCCGTCCCATTCCAAATGCTCACGATCATCCGCTTCAAAATTGTAATAATAGATGGTGCGGATATCCTCTTGCGTCAAGTCCCTCAGTGTGACTTTGTCTCCCTGCAGCAAAATCGCCATACGTATCCTCCGCTCGTTTTTTTCGCATTCGAGTACCATAATACTCCAAAAAAACGATTTTTCGTATGTACAAAATTTTTATACTCCTTTATTTATCCCCCGCATGCTGGCGCAAAAAGGTGAGAAACGTAACCGCTGAGATCGGCAGCAGGGTTGATTTGAGATGGATCGCATAGAATTGTCTTTTAAAAGATGCGTCCGTGATGTTCACGACCTTCAGCAGACCCAGCGCCACCTCATGCTTGACCGAAGAGGTCGAGATAATGGTAATCCCCAGCCCCGCTTCCACCGCCGATTTCACAGCTCCCGTGCTTCCCAGCTCCATGACCACGCGCATCGCGCCCGGATCAAGTCCTTTGGCGAGCAATTGCTCCACCATCACCCGGCGGGTTCCCGAGCCCTGCTCACGCAGCACAAACGGATGGCGCAGCGCCTCCTCCAGCGTTACCTCGTTCCTTCCTGCAAGCGGATGCTCCCGGGGCACAATCAGCTTCAGCTCGTCACCCATAACCGGCTCAATAACCATGTCGGGATGGGATACCGGGGCTTCAATCAGTCCGAAGTTCAATTGGTGCTTGTGAATCTCCTCCATGAGCTGCGAGGTATTCATCACCTTCATCATAATCGAGATGTGCGGATACTCTTTGCCAAAAGGCCCCAGCAGGCGCGGCAGCACATATTCGCCGATCGTCAGACTTGCTCCGAGCTGCAGACGCCCTTCCAGCATGTGGGTAAAAGCAGACATCGCCTGGTCCGTCTCTCGCATGAGTTGAATGCTGCGCAGTGCGAACGGCAGCAGGGTGCGGCCGGCTTCGGAGAGCATGATCTTTTTGCTGGAACGGTCAAAGAGCTTGGTTCCGAAATAATCCTCAAGCGCCTGCACCTGCATCGTCACCGCCGGCTGTGTCATATGCAGCGTCTGGGCTGCCGCAGAGAAGCTCCCCCGCTCGGAAACTGTATAAAAAATATGAAGCTGATGAAAATTCATGCGTTCATAACTCCTTCTTCTAGTTCAAAAAAAACATGCAGCCGTCAGCCGCATGCCTTCTTGTTAAATTTGTATGCGTCATCTGCGTCTGCGGCGTTTCTTCATCAGCTTCATCCGGCGGGAGTAGCGCAGAAAGGAATAGTAATTCCTCAAATCCCGCAGCTGGGGAGTAGCTGATATTTTGCCAAGAAACGATACAATCACCATAACATACAGCGGATGGCCGGAAAGCGATGTTACCCCTTCCAGCTCCGTAAACTCAACGATAACCGCCATATCATTGTCAATCAGATACGCATTATACTCTCTGTGCGAATACGGTCTTAACCGGTTCATCTTCACACATTGCCAGATCCATGCACCAAGGTCCTCGTCCTTGCCGTCTTCCTGATTGATTCTGTCCGCAAAACGGCTCCTCGCATGAGGGGTTATGAAGATATCAGCAACCCTGTATTCATTTAGCATGATGTGGAAGGGCTCATATACCCCCCATTCATCCATCCCCTTGCTCTGCATCTTCATCACACTCCACCGTGGCATGCTCTTATTGTTGTCAATCTTACCCTATTGACGTTTGTTGAGCAAGCTTAGTCAGCCTGATTTCGTTGCCGGGACGCTTCTGTCATCCACATAGCTGCTGCCATTGATCATTTTGCATTTTTTCTTAAGCCGTGCCGCTTCACCTGAAATATCCTGGGTGGAATCGAAGCGCCGGAAGCGGTTGGTGACGACAGCAATGGAGATTGAGACCAGCGGAATTTCTTCCATCATTCCTGAACGGCTTTCGGACAGCACATACTGCTGCGCCAGGTGAGTCTGAGTATAGAAGCCTTTTACCGCCCTGTCGAACTCAGCGATAATTGTCCGGCAGTAATCCTCATAATAATAATTATCGATAAAAATAATAAAATCATCCCCGCCGATATGTCCGAGAAAGCCATCCAGCCGCAGCGTGCAATGCTTCAGAATTTCTGCCGTAGCCTGAATCATCCGGTCGCCTTCCTTAAATCCGTATGTATCATTGTATGCTTTGAAATGGTCCAGATCAATATAGAGCACACTGAACTGCTCCTGCAGCAGTGATTTTACCATCCATTCATTGATGCTGAGATTGCCCGGCAGACCGGTCAACGGATTCAGGAAGCTGGCAGCAACCGCCTGAATCTCGGCAAAGTTAAGCAATAAATCCCTTACGCTCACCGCTCCAAACAACGAATCCTCATGGACGACAAGCACATAATCATAAAGATTCTCTTCACTTCTGTCCATTGCCAGTCTGCTCACTTCGGTGATAGGCGTCTTATACTCCACAACCAGCGGATGCTTGTCCATGATCAGCCCGATGGACCTGCCCATATAGAGCGTGAAGCCATACAAGGTGCCGATCTGCTGATAAAAGCGAATTCTCATGATCAGCGCCACAGGATGCCCATTATCCGTTACTGCCACCCCCTGAAGCTGGGGATTGCATTTGAAAATCTGGTCCACATATTCACATTTATGATGAAGCGAAATCTCCGGGATTTGCTCTGCGATTTCACCGATCTGAAGAAACATGCTTATAGCCTCCTCTAACTGGAACTTTTGGCGAAGACGGCGGAAATTCTCCCTGAACAGGCCAGTGGCCCGGCCTGCCCAGCGCATACCCTTGTCCAAAATCAATGCCCGCCAGCTGCAGATACAGCAGCTCCTCCGGCGTTTCAATCCCCTCGGCAATCACCCGGGTTGCGGAACGTTCGGCATATTCTCGGATCAGCTCCAGCAGCTCTTGCTGCTCCCGGTTGTCATGAATTCCGCGGATCAGTGACTTGTCCAGCTTGATGAATTCCGGCTTCAAGTATACCAGAGTTTTGAGACTGTTATACCCGGAGCCGGCGTCGTCCACTGCGATGCGAAAACCCTGCTCACGGTAATGGGAGAGCACCTTTTCAAAGCCTACATAGTCCTGCACCGCCTGCCTCTCCGTCAGCTCGAATACGACACGCTCCGGAGAAAGTTCCAGCTCTTGCAGCAGACCGAGCGTCTCCCCGCTTTTATGCCGGACATCATTCAGCACCCCCGGATGCACATTGATAAAAACAAGCCTCTCCGCCCCGCACTCCGGCTCAGGCAATCTTTCCACATACCGCGAGAGCGAAATCCGCCGGCAATACTGCTCGAACCTGAACATCTGCTCCGTTCGTCCGGCAAATTCATAAAAATGCTCCGTGGTCGGAAAATGCGGGGAGGCCGGCGGCCGGTTCAGCACCTCATGTCCGATGGTTCGCCCGCTTCCCAGCTCCAATATAGGCTGAAAAAAGGTATCCAGCCTTCCGTTATCCATAATTTCGAGAAGCGCGGACAATCTTCCCAGCTCCTTGACCTCATTCCGCAGCCTCCCGTTGACATGCTGGAAATACTGGGGGATCGCAAGCAGCTTTTGGGTTAACGCCTTACGTTTCGTCATTCAATCACCTGTATGCCTATCCTCGTGAATTTTGTCACTCTCTTATAAGCATATAACGGAAGTATTAACCAGCGATAAAGTATGAGGCTATCTCCTTCTATTCGTCAATTTTCTTCCTTCATGGCCACAGGACTCGGGCAGTCTGAACCGGCTCGCACAATTACAGCGCTTCTTCCCTCAGATCATGCTCCATGATTGATAAATTGTTCTTCAGTTCCTTCATAACGGCTCTTCGAATCCGCCCGGCCTCGAACATGTCCCGAATCTGATCGCGTTCCAATTGAATCCCGATTCTGGACAGCTCATAGAGCGCCGAGTCGACCTCCTCCTTTTTGGAGAACTTCGCCCCTGCTTCCTTTAGTACCGCCAGTTCTCTTTCATAACGTACAACCATCGAGCTGACAATCTCAATATCCCATTCGTCTCCAGCCAGCAGTTCATTCAACTGCTTGAGGACATAAGTACAATTAAGAATCCGCAAAGCCTTCAATTCTGCGCGTTTTTCAGAAAAACTCATCGCGGCCTGTTGCAGCAGCTCCATAGATCGCGGCCAGCTCCTTAAGGAGCTCAGTTCCTTTTTATATTCAGCTTCATGGGTGTACATTAACAGCAGTCTATTTATTTTTCTCAAATAACGATGTGCTGTATAAGAGTTGATTTCTTTAGAGCTGATTGCAAGCAGCGTCCGTTCTTTTTCCCATTTCAGCATACTAATGCCAAGGGCCCGCTCCTTTGATTGCGTTTGCGCGTTGTTCTGCAGCTTTTGAATTCTGGATTTATAAGTATCAATAGTCAGGCCCACGGCCAGTTTATTCTTGTCGGTAATTTGCTCATTCAACCCGGCAACGACATTGCGCAGAATATCAATTTTTGCCTGAGCCTCATCCTCACTTTGCTCCTCAGCAGTTTCTGTTCCCACCAACAGAGGCAGGAGGTAGTTCGCTCCAAGCAGCGTCCAGATGATGACACCGGCTGCCAAAAAAATGATCAGATCTCTTGCCGGAAACGGCAGCCCATTATCTAAAAAGAACGGCAGCGACAAAGCACTTACCAGTGTTATAGTGCCCCGTACACCGGACAAGGTGACAATGAGGGCATGCTGCATCCTGACGCGCCAAGGCTCACCTGTTGCCCTGCTGCGGCGAGTATCCATCACAAGAACCCAGAGCAGCCGCAGTCCGAGCACAAACACAGTGATCACTAAGGAGTAGAATATAACTTGACAATTCCCGATTTCCGAGCTTTCCCATATTGTCTGAATAATGTCCGGCAGTTGTGTGCCCAGCAGCAGAAACACCGCTCCGTTCAAGACAAAGATGATGACGGACCAGGTGCTTTTGGATACAACTCTAAGCATTGCCAGCTCGGGATGCAATTGCTTGAACCCGAAAGAATGGGCGATTCCGGCACTGACTACAGCAAGGATTCCGTTGACCCCCAGCTTCTCAGCCGCAATAAAAATGGCAAACGGCGTTATGATTTCAATCAGCATGTGCAGCGTGACATTTTCCATTCCCAGGCTCCGCAGCCATCTCACAAGCAAATATTTGATGAAGGTCAGCAGCAGCCCCAGAACGATTCCGCCGAGCGAAATGCCAATAAAGCTGAGACCGGCGAGCTTGAACGAGAACGCCCCCGTTGCCATAGCAGCTACAGCAAATTGAAAGGAGACTAGTCCTGAAGCGTCGTTGATCAAGGACTCGCCTTCCAGTATTTTCATCGTTTGATGGGGAATTTTGATTTTTTCTTCGAGCGCACCGACAGCTATAGCATCCGTAGGCGCCAGCGCAGCAGCCAAAGCAAAAGACGCCGCTAATGGAATAACGGGCAGCAGCCAATTCAAGAAATAACCTAGAGCTGCAACCGTCATAAATACCAGGCCCAAGGCCAGCCATAAAATAGGCTTCCGGAGTTCCCACAACGCTTCTTTATTTGCGAGCTTCCCGTCATTAAATAGCAAGGGAGCGATGAATAACAATAAAAACAATTCCGGGTTTAAGGTTAGCTCATAATGCAGGGGCAACAATGTAATTGCCATTCCCAGCACAATTTGAATGATAGGAATAGAGACGGAGGGAATAAACCGATGCACCAGATTGGACAGGGAGACAGCGGTCAGCATCAATAAAATAAATTCAAACAATTGCAAAGGATTCAGCCACCTTCTAAGTATTAATTCTACTATGAAGCAGCTTTTTAAACTGAATATAAACTTGAATTTAAAAGTGTACAGACAACAAAAAAACAAGCGCCAAAGGCGCCTCAGAGTGTCGAGAAACCCAGGTCTTTTAATGGCCTTGGGTTTCTTTTGTGTTTCAATGTCGGCGTGCGCGCGGGAAAACGAGGGGGTTACCCCCGTTTTTCCCGGCGATCCAGGTGGATCGCCATCTTCTTCATGTTCTG